>JAZQHT010000001.1:0-163706 GCA_045540715.1 Acutalibacteraceae bacterium
GGGGAGAAAAGAAACAAAGAAAAAAAGTTTAAATTTTTTTATAATTTATACTTGACTTTTTGAAATAAAAATGTATAATTATATTATCAATGGTTTTATGAAAAGTATATCTTTGAGGAGAATGACTTTATGAGAGAATATTTAGCTCCGGAAGTTGAAATTATTGAAAATATTAATACAAGTACTATGGATGACTTTGTTTGGACCGAAAGCGATACAGACATTGAAGTTGATCTATAATGAATAAGCTATTTAAGACTTTAATCTTATTAGTTCTTGTTTTTATACTTGTTTTAAGTTTTGTTGCTTGCAAAGAGAAAGTACAAAACGTTAACAACAATACGTCAACAACCGTACAATCTGAGAACGTTTATAGTGACCCCATTATTGATACCGAAATTGATATGAGCGAAGATGAAAGTTCTTCTAATCCTACAAATCCGGTAACAAGCAGCACAACTAGTGGTACTACTACAACATCTGCAACTAGCGGTTCAAGTAGTTCTAAACCAAACAGTAGTAATAACACAACAACTAGCCAAACCACCACAACCAGTAAACCCGTAAATTCTGGTTGGACAGGTGATTATGACATTAAACCATCATTATAAAACCAAGCCACAAATTTTGTGGCTTTTTTTATTTTATATATAAATATAATTATTAAATATAATTGACAAATTATTTTTAATTAGATATAATAATTTAGTATTATTTTGTTTATGTTTAGGAGTTCTTTTTATGGAATGGCAATCACTCAATACTTTAAGAGAAAAATACTTATCGTTTTTTGAAAGTAAGGGACATTTACGTCTTTCTAGCTTTCCGCTAATACCCAAAGACGATAATTCATTATTATTAATAAATGCAGGTATGGCACCTTTAAAAAAATACTTTACAGGTGAAGTAACACCGCCTAGAAAAAGAGTAACAACCTGCCAAAAGTGTATCAGAACACCCGATATTGAGCGTGTTGGTAAAACCGCTCGTCACGGTACTTATTTTGAAATGCTAGGTAACTTCTCATTTGGCGATTACTTTAAGCACGAAGCAACCGCTTGGGCTTGGGAGTTTTGTACTAAGGTTTTAGAAATGCCTGTTGATAAATTATGGGTTACTATTTATCAAGACGATGATGAAGCATTTGATATTTGGACCAAAGAAGTGGGCGTAGCTCCTGATAGAATTGTTCGTATGGGCAAAGAAGATAACTTCTGGGAATTGGGTTCCGGTCCTTGCGGCCCTTGTTCTGAAATTTATTATGACCGTGGCGAAGAATTTGGTTGCGGAAGCCCTGACTGTAAAGTTGGTTGCGAATGCGATAGATTTATGGAATTTTGGAACTTAGTATTTACTCAATTTGATTCTGATGGTAACGGCAATTACACACCACTTGCTAATCCTAATATTGATACAGGTATGGGACTAGAACGTCTTGCTTGTATTTTTCAAAACGTAAACAATTTATTCGAAGTTGATACAGTTCAAAAAATTATGACCCATTTAGCGGATATTTCGGGTTATAAATATAAAGAAGACGATAAAATTGACGTTTCACTTCGCGTTATTACCGACCATATTCGTTCAACATCCTTTATGATTGGTGATGGCGTTATGCCTTCAAACGAAGGTCGCGGTTATGTTTTACGTCGTTTACTTCGCAGAGCTGCTCGTCACGGAAGATTATTAGGCATTAATAAACCTTTCTTACATGAATTATGCAGCACTGTTATTGAAGAAAATAAATCAGCTTATCCTGAATTAGTTGAAAAAATTGAACATATCAAAACTATTATCTTAGTTGAAGAAGAAAATTTCGGCAAAACTATCGATAAGGGCTTAAATATGCTAAATGAGCTAATTTTAGGTGATATTAAAGAACTTTCAGGTAAAGATGCCTTTAAACTTTATGATACTTATGGTTTCCCACTAGACTTAACTAAAGATATATTAGAAGAAAAGGGAATTACCGTTAACGAAGATGAATTTAATGCTTTAATGAACGAACAAAAGCAACGCGCTCGCGAAGCAAGAAAAAATAGCAATATTGAAGGCTGGAAAGATTCTAACGACTTTTTAGACGGTATTGCTGCAACAAACTTTGTTGGTTACGAAAACGATAGTGTTAACGCAAAAGTTTTAGCCGCTAATTCAAATAGCATTGTTTTAGATACTACAAGTTTTTATGCTGAAAGCGGCGGACAGGTTGCAGATAGCGGCGAAATTTTCTTTGAAGGCGGTAGCTTTAAGGTAGAAAACGTTATTAAAACTCCTTCAGGTGTGTTTGTACACGAAGGAAAATTTGTAAATGGCAGCGTAAAAGCTGGAGATCTTGTAAACACCTTTATTGATTCCGCTCGTCGCGAAAATATTAAGCGTAATCATACTGCAGCCCACCTTTTACAGGCCGCTTTAAGAAAGGTTTTAGGCAACCACGTTGAACAAGCCGGTCAATACGTTTCTGAAAATTCAGTTCGTTTTGACTTTACACATTTTTCTGCCGTTACAAAAGAAGAATTAGAAGCAGTTGAAAAAATTGTTAACGCTGAAATTCTAAAAGGTGCAACGGTTGTAACAGAAGAAATGTCAATAGCAGATGCAAAAGCAAAAGGCGCAATGGCATTATTTGGCGAAAAATATGGTGAAACCGTTAGAGTTGTAACTGCAGGGGATATTTCAATTGAACTATGCGGCGGTACTCACGTTAAAAACACTTCTGAAATTTGTTTGTTTAAAATTATTTCTGAAAATTCGGTTGCTTCGGGTGTTAGAAGAATTGAAGCAGTTACAGGTGAGGGCATATTAAAACTAATCAATAGCTATAAATCAATTATTTTTGATACTGCAGATGCTTTAAAACTTCAAAACGCATTTGAATTACCTCAAAAAGCAAAACAAATCACCGAAGAATTAAAACAAACCGAAAAGAAGGTTGAAGCATTAGAAGGTAAAATTGCTGCAAACTCAACAGATGATTTTATTAAAAATGCAAAAGACCATAATGGTTTTAAAGTAATAATTGCTGAACTTAATAACGTAGCACCTAATATTGCAAGAAATATGTGCGACGTGATTAAAGAAAAAGAACAAGATGCAGTTATTGTTTTTGCCCTTAAAAACGACGAAAAATTAACCTTCTTAGCTTCTTGTGGTAAAGAAGCTGTTAAAAATGGCGCTCATGCAGGCAATATTGTAAAAGCCGTTGCTACCGTAACAGGTGGTAATGGTGGCGGCAAACCCGATAGCGCAATGGCGGGCGGCAAAGACGCAAGCAAAACAGCAGATGCCTTAAAAGAAGTTCTAAATGTTTTATAGGTGATATTATGAACGATTGTTTATTTTGTAAAATAATTAAAGGCGAAATTCCTTCCACAAAGGTTTTCGAAAACGAATACGTTTATGCCTTTAAAGATATAGACCCACAAGCACCACTGCACTATATCTTTATACCAAAAGAGCATATTGAATCTTGCGATATGATTAATGAAGATAATGCTCATTTAATAGGTGAAGTCTTTAAGGCAATTGCTAAGGTTGCTCACGACGAAAAATTAGAAGATGGCTATAGAATAGTTAATAACTGTGGTGAAAACGCAGGACAAACAGTTTTCCATATTCATTTTCACGTAATGGGTAAACGTAAATTCTTATGGCCTGCGGGCTAAAATAATAAAATATAAAGGGCTAGTGTTAAATGGTTAGGGTATTATTTTATACAAGCATAATATCTCTGGTTATTTCCGCAGCCTTTTTATTTTTACCGTTTTATTTAATTGTAATATTAGCTGCGATTTTATTTGTTAGTTTTATTCTTGTATTAATTTTAAAGAACAAAAACAAATTTAATAACGCTTTTATGCTTTTTCTATGTTTAGTTTTTTCTATATACGGAATTTTAAATTTATTAGAGGTTCAAAAAATTGAAAAGTTAAGCGGCAAAACTGCAATAGTAGAAGGCTATATTACAGAAGATGCAGAAAGTTACGATTCGTATTGTTCTTATGTTTTAAACACAACCCGTGTTGAAATTGACGGTAGCACAAAGGATATACCGCAAAAGTTTAAAATAAGAATTAATGAAAGTGGAGATTTTGCATTTTCTTCTTTTGTAAATGTAAAAGCTAAAATTAAACTTAATAAAATTTATGGTGACTTTAGAAATTTTAGCTATTCTCAAAAAATCTATTTAAATAGTTATAGTGCAGAGGTTATTAGTTGCGACGAAATGCAAAATAAGCCTATATATTATCCGGCTTATTTGCTTTCAAAAGGCATTAATAAACTTTTATATAGCAATATGGGTTATGAGGATGCAGCTCTTTCTTCTGCTGTTTTATTAGGTGATGAAACAGGCCTTACAGATGAATTTTATAATAATTCAAAAGTTACCGGTGTAACACATATGCTAGTTGTATCGGGTACACATATATCAATAATAACAATGGCCTTGCATACCTTTTTAAAACGCATTAAATTTCCGCAAAGACTAAGACCAATATTTATGTTATTTATTACATATTTAATAATGGCGGTTTGTGGTTTTTCTGCAAGCGTTGTTAGAGCAGGTCTTACTTACGTGGTTTATTTTGTAGGAGATATAGTATTTAAAAAGAGCGATGGTCTTAATGCACTAGGCACGGCTACTGTAATACTTCTTTTTGATAGCCCGTTTTTATTCTATAATATAGGTTATTTGCTATCTTACGTTGCAACCTATGCCGTTATTGCACTAACAGGGCCTATTTATAGACTTGTTACAAAGGTTTATATACCGGGATTTTTAGGCAAAATTTATTATGGTGCGGCATTTATACTGGCACAAACTTTAGCTGCAACTTTTGCAACGCTTCCAATATCTATGGCTACGTTTGGTTATTTTTCAATAATATCACCAATAACCAATTTGCTATTAGCATCGGCAGTTAACGGCATATTGATATTTTCAATTTTTGCTGTAATGATAGCAGCGGTACCAATATTAAATATATTCTCGTTTTTTCTCTTCTTTATATTAACTTGCCTGTCCAAATTTAGTTATTTTGTGATTAATTTGTTTGGCAATCTTGAGTTTGCATTAGTGGAAGTTGAGCCTATTCACGTTGTAGCTTGGATTTTAATTGCAGTAGCTTTTATAGGATACGTTTTTTCAAGAAAAATCAAAGACTTTATTCGCGTATATAAAACGATTCTTATAAGCAGTATATCCTTGTTTTTAGTTGGCTCACTTATGTTTGGAGTAACTTTTTTAAAACCACAAAAGAACACAAATCTTACAATGATAGAAGTGGGTAATGGCATTTGCGCTATTGTAACCTATAAAAATGCATCAGTATTAGTAGGACTTGGCGATAATCTTTCTGACCATAAGAGAATAACAGATAGATTATTTAAACTTGGTAAACGCGGTGTTGATTTAATATTAATTCCAAATGCAACAAAAGAGTATTGTGGCGGCTATACAACTTTAGAAAATATAAATAGTAATTACATTGTAGCTAATAGCATAGGTGCATATAGCTCTGCTTTAAAACAGTTTGATAATATAACCTATTTTAAAAACCAACATAAAGGCAGTGTAGGAGATATTAAATATTCTGTAAATAAATATAGCACCATTATTTCAACACCTGATACTACTATCGAATTTAATATTGGCGCGTATTTTAATAGATATAGCGATGTTGATATTTTAGTAACCTTAAATTATATACCTGAAAAATTCGATAAGAAGGCAATAGTTTGTGGTAATAAAATAGATAATATAATAGAAGACGAAGATATTTATTATCTTTATAATGATATAACTTTTAATTTAGGAGATTAGTATGGTAAACGAAGTTGAACTTAAAAATTTAATACAAAAAAACGCTAATAGCCATATTTATTTCTTGTTTGGTGATGATCCTTACTTAGTTAAAACCTATACCGATAAGATTGTCGATTTTGTGGTGGGGGATAATGCCGATTTAGATTTAACCTCTTTAGATTATAATGCAAAAGTTGCTGAAATTAGCGACGCTACAATGCAATTTTCCTTTTTGGGCGGCAGAAAGTGTGTAAAGGTTTCTAATTTAGATTTTGAAGCACTTTCGGCTTCTGAATATAAAGAATTTAAAAATATGTTAGAAAATGCAAGTTTATCTAACTGTTTGGTATTATATTTTGATTCTTTTGTTATTGATACTAAACGCTCAAAACGTTTTAAAGAAATTGAAAGTATTATTTCAAATCAAAACGGTGTTGTAGCAGAACTAAATCACAGAACAGAGGTACAACTTGTAAAAATATTATCTGAGGGTGCCAGAAAACGTGGTTTAAAATTAGCTGAAAATACTGCTAGATTTTTAATAAATTACGTATCTTCTGACCTTAACATTTTAGTTAACGAACTTAATAAACTTTGTTTATATAAAAAGACTGGCGAAATTACGGTTAACGACGTTGAAGAACTTTGCGCAAGAAGTTTAGAGGCTTCAATTTATGATATTTCAAACCATATTTTAAACAAACAAATTGATAAAGCAATATATGAAGTTAATGTTTTGGTTAATCAAAAGATTGAGCCTGCTGTTATTTATAGTGATATTACATCGGCTTTTGCTGATATTTACTATGCCTTAACAATAATAGAGGCGGGGGTTTTATTGGATAAAGCTGCAAATGAGCTAAACTACCCCAAACATATTGCATTTAGACTTAAAAATGCAATAAGCAAGGCAAGAAGTTTGGGTGAATCAAAAGTAAGAAAGGTATTGGACATTTTACTTTCTTCTGATACTGAAATTAAAGCCTCTAATGATGCATTTGCTTTAGAGAAAATGATTTTTATGATTTACGCGGTTTTGTAGGTGTAAAATGTACAGAGTTAAATTTCCAATAATAGTTGAAGGCAAGTACGACAAAGCTTTTTTAAAAAGTTTTTTAGATGCTACAATTATTACTACCGAGGGTTTTGGCATTTATAAGAATAAAAAATTCGATAATTTAATAAACCTTTTAGCGGAACAAAATAAGGTTATTGTTTTAACTGATAGCGATAATGCCGGTAAGCAAATAAGAAATTATTTAAAAAATATACTTAAAGATATAGAAATTATCAATATATATACACCACAAATAAAAGGCAAAGAAAAAAGAAAAAGCAATTACTCTAAAGAAGGCTTTTTAGGTGTTGAAGGCCAAAATAAAGACGAAATACTATCTTTATTAAAAGAGGTTTTAGAAGAAAAAACAGTAACAAATTCTATTACAAAAACAGATTTGTTTTTTTTAGGACTTGTTGGTAAAGAGAACTCAACGGCAAAAAGGGAAGAATTGTTGAAAGAGTTAAACCTTCCGCTAAATCTATCAACCAATATGCTTTTAGAAGTGTTAAATAGAAAATACACTAAAGCAGAATTTATAGAATCATATAAGGAGTAACGATATGGCAATAGGCAACTCTAAAATTAAAGTATTATATATATTAGAAATACTTAAAAAATATTCTGATGAAGCCCATCCTTTAAACTCTGCAGAAATTATAGAAAAGCTTTTGGCTTACGGGGTTACTTGCGAAAGAAAGTCGCTTTATAACGATATTGAATTATTACAAATTGCCGGTTACGATATTATTAATACAAAAACTCCTAAAAGCGGTTATTTTTTAGCAAGTCGAGAATTTGAACAACCAGAATTGTCGTTACTTGCAGATGCCGTTATGGCGGCAAATTTTGTAACACCCAAAAAAACTGGTGAAATATTAAAAAAACTCGAAGGTTTTTTAAGTGTTCATGATGCCGTAAACTTTAGAAATCGCATTTTTATTGATAATACTCACAAGTGTGAGAATAATGAAATTTATTATAATATTGATAAAATTCAAAGAGCTATAGAAGGAAATAAAAGGGTAGAGTTTACATATATTCGCCATAAAATTATTGATGGTAAGCCTGAAGAACATAAAACCACGTTTTATGTTAGCCCCTATGCATTAACCTGGGTTGATGACAATTATTATTTAATTGGTAATATGCATAAATATAACAATCTTATTCATTTAAGAGTGGATAGGATGAAAGGCGTTACAATTCAAAAGAAAGACGCTAGAAATTTTGAGGAAGTATCAGAATATCGCGGCTTTTTTGATACAGCAGATTACACTGCGAAGGCCTTTAATATGTTCGGTGGGGAAAAGGCGCGAATTGAATTGTTATGTAAAAACGAAAGTTTTGAAATGGTTCAAGATGAGTTTGGTAAAGATATTGTATATATCAAGCATGATGATAATCACTTTAGAATTTTGTGCGATGGCATTATTAGTGAAGGCCTAACAAGTTATCTAGTGCAGTTTGCAGATAATATCGAGGTGCTTTCACCACCCAAGCTAAGACGTATGGTTATAGATAAAATCGATCGTCTTTGCGAAGTTTATAAAAAATAGCATATCTAAAAATCTATAAGCATAAACTTTATAAAAAAACAAAGGGTAGCTTATGGAAATTTTAAAGATAGTTTTTATTGTTTTATTTGTAATATATGGTATATTTGTACTTGTGTTTTCTTTACTAGAAAAACGGCCTTTGTACACGATATTTATGTTTATGGCGGTTGGTGTTTTAACCCTTTTGGTTATAAATTTATTGGCGCCAATAACAAAAATAAGTTTACCTATTAACACTTACACTGTTTTGGGTTCCGCAGGTTTTGGAATACCTGGTGTAATTGCACTTTTAATTTTAAGAATAATTTTTATTTAGCGGTGAACAACACCGCTATTTTTATTGCCTAAAGGGGAGGTGAAGACTCAAGTTTTTAAATGGTTAATTATTACAAAAATGTAAAACTTTAAAAAACACCACCACAGGTTGTGTTTAAAAACTTCAAAAAATACTGCTAAATGTGGTTAACATAATAACTTTACATAATGTTAAAATGTTAATAAAATTCTATTGACAAACAAACAGTAAAAATGATAAACTATTAATTACATATAATAAAGGGGAATATTACTGATGTTAGAGAAAATCGGCTTTATTGGTTGTGGCAATATGGCAACTGCAATAATAAACGGAATTGTAAACCAAGGTTACATAATTCCTGAAAATATTTTTGTTTACGATATTGATGAAAATAAGACAAATGCAATTAAAGCCAATTTAAACCTAAAAGTTAGTTTAGATATTCCATCTTTATGTTTAAATTCTGACGTCATCTTTTTATGTGTAAAACCTCAAACGATTGATGAACCGCTTAATGCTTTAAAAGAAGTTTTAAAAAATAAAGTATTAGTTTCAATTTGCGCTGGAGTAAAAATTAAAAAAATTAATTCGTATTTTGAGACGGATAAAAAGATTATTCGCGTTATGCCAAATCTTTGCTTAATGTATAACGAAGGGGCTTCGGCTATATCTTCTTATAACGTAAATAATGATGAACTAGACTTTGTTTTTAATATTTTTAATAGTTTGGGTAAAGCAATAAAAATTGATGAATCTTTGTTAGACGTTGTAACCGGCCTTTCTGGTAGTGGCCCTGCATTTGTTTTTGAATTTTTAAATTCTCAAATTGAAGCTGCAACAAGTTTGGGGTTAGGTTATAAAGAAGCCAAAAGTTTGTTGGTTCAAACTTTAAAAGGTAGCGCAAAAGTTTTAGAAGAAAGCGATAAAAGTGTTGATGAATTAATTGCAATGGTTTCTTCTAAGGGCGGCACCACTGTTGCTGGTTTAACAGCAATGCGTGAAAATGGGTTTAATAATGCTGCAAAATCTGCTGTAATTTCAGCAACAAACCGTTCAAAAGAACTTTCTAATTTATAGTAATCAATTAATATTGTGTTGCATATAATTTCAAAAAAGGAGGAATTATATGCAAAGGACAACCATTATAAGACCAAAAGCTATAAAGAGAAAAGAACAGTTTATTAGTTTAATTATTAAAAATAACGGACTTTTATTAATTTTTTTATGTTTGCTGTTAGGCCTATGTTTTGGATGTATTTCTAACAATTTGGGATTTTCTTTTAATGAAAACGATTTTACAAAATATTTAACACTTCGACAGAATAAACCGTTTTTTAGTATATTTTTGTCGTCATTTTTAGAACTTTTACCATTTATTGCAGTCTGCTTTTTTTCAGGCACTTGCATGGCAGGAAGTTTTATAGTTCCTGTCTTAACCTTGTATAAAGGGTATTTGCTTGGCAGATTACTCGGGTTTTTATATTTATCAAAAGGCCTTTACGGTATAGTATTTAACGTAATTTTAATTATACCAACAGCCACCATTTCGGCTATTGGTCTTGTTTTAATGTCGCGTGAAGCCTTTTTGTTTTCGCTTTGTTTATTAAAATTAGTTTTCCCGGGAAAAGTTCAAGATAAAAGTTTATATCGCGATTTTATGCTTTACTGCAAACGTCAGTTAGCATTAGTAATTTTGTTTATAGTTGCATCTTTAATTGATGCCATATTTTCTGTAGGTTTTATATCATTTTTTAATTTTTAAGGAGGGAAGGTATTGACGTATCATATAGAAGAGTTTAAAGGTCATCTTTTATACGAAAAGCGTGTTAGTAAAAACACCTTTGAAAACTATATAAGAGATGTTAATGCCTTTTTAACCTTTAAACCGTTTAAGGCATTTCCAAGTAATTTGGACGTAGTAGAATTTCAAAATCATTTATTAAGAATCGGTAAAAGTAAATCAACCGTACTTAGAACAAATGCTTCGTTAAGATGCTATTTTAATTTTTTACATAAAAAAAAGTTAATAGACAGTTTACCAAATACAAATAATATTAAGTCAGATCCTCACAAAGTGCCTGAAATTTTAACGGTTCAAGAAATGGAACAGCTTTTATCTGCCCCTGATAGTTCTGATTTTAAGGGACTTCGCGATAAAGCAATTTTAGAAACGTTTTATGCAACCGGCATTAAAGCTTCAGAATTAATTTCCATTAAGGTTTCGGATGTTAATTTGAATTTAGGTTATATTAGACTTACAAACGGCGGAAAAGAAAGAATTTTACCAATGTATCAACGCGCAGTTAAATCTGTTTACGATTATTTAAAATTTACCCGTAATGTTCTAGCATTTAACGATGATGATTATCTCTTTTTAAACATGAGCGGCTCTCCGTTAACAAGACAAGGACTATGGAAAATCATTAAATCCTATGCCGAAAAATCGGGCATTGAAAAGCAAATAACCCCCCACACAATTCGCCACTCTTTTGCGGCTCATTTAGTTGAAAATGGGGCAGGGGTTAAAGACGTTAAAGAAATTATGGGCTTTTCAGATATCTCGTCTGCCAGAATTTATTCCGAAATTTTTAAATCCAAATACACAAAAGCATATAATCGATTTCATCCATTATCAAAATAAAAAACACCAAAGACAGATTAGTCTTCGGTGTTTTTGTTTTTTTGACAAAATAGTTTATTTTTCGATATATTTTTCGGCTTGTAAATTAAACATATAAGCATATTTTCCGTTTAGTTTCATAAGTTCGTCATGACTACCACTTTCTATAATTTCGCCACCAGCAAACATATAAATTTTGTCGGCATTTCTAGTGGTTGAAAGTCTATGAGAAATAAAAATAACGGTTTTATCTTTTGCATAATCGCTTATAGCTTTATTTAACTCATATTCAGCGTCCGGGTCGAGAGCAGAGGATGGCTCGTCTAAAATAATCAGGTCAGAATTTTTATAAAACGCTCTGGCTATTGAAATTTTTTGTCGCTCTCCACCAGAAAGCTGCGTGCCTGAATTATCAAACTCTCTTGTAAGTATTGTATTTACTCCGTTCGTTAGGGCGTTAAGCTTATCTGTGAAGGTGCTGTTATTAAGTGCATTTTTTACAAGTTCGTCGTCGCTTTGTGTTGCTTCACCACCAACAACGTTTTCTTTTATTGTTGCTGCAAAAATTTTATAATCTTGAAATACTGCCGCAAATCTTTCACGCAGCTCGTTAATTTTATATTCTTTAATATCGTTACCATTATAAATAATGTTGCCGCTTGTTGCATCATATAGGCGCATAATCAATTTGGTAAGGGTGGTCTTCCCAGCACCATTATAGCCAACAATAGCGATTTTTTCACCTTTATTAATTTCTAAATTTATATTTTTTAGCACAAATTTATCATCTTTTGAATATGAAAAATTTAGGTCTCTAATTACTAAACTTTCAAATTCTGTAACAGATTTATTTCCGCTAATGATTTCTGGTTTTGTTTCAGTAAATTTTATAACCTTTTCTGAAAACAGTGAAGTTTCTTGCAATTTTAGAATTTTGTCTATTATATCTTTTAAACAAAATGAAAACTTCCAAACGCCACCAACAGCAATAGCAAGTCCGCCTATATCGATGGTTTTTGTTACCATAACGTTATATGCAAGGTATAAAAGCAGTAGCGTATCAGCAAATACTCCAAATAGGCCAATTCCAAAAGATAAAGCAGAACGCTTAAAAGCAAACTTATCTACAATTTTATTTTTATCATCACAATTTTTGTTAAAGTCATTAAATAGATTTTCTGTAACTTTAGAAGCTCTAATATTAGCGGCATATTCTGGTAGTATAAACACACGGCGTATATAATTATCTTTTCTTTGTAAAGGGTTTAGTTCTTCAGAGTATTTAAGATTTATTTTATTATATGCAGTGGTTAAAAATATCCTTAAAATACAAAATACAAATACAACAATTGTAACAGTAAAATCTACAGTAATTAATACTCCCGTAAGTGTTATAACAGATAAAGCACTAATTATAATAGAAGCGCAATAATTCATTAAACTTCTTACTTGATTGTAAGATTGGTCTAAAGCCCAAACATAATTGTTATAAAACTCAGGATCATCATATTTACATAAATCTAGAGTAGTGGCGTGCTTAAAAAGTTCAACCTGCATTTTTTGAAATAATACTTCATTATTTACTGCCCATAAATAATGCCAATACCAATTAAAAAATAAGTTTGTAAGCAGTATAAATCCGGCATAAATAAGAATTAAATTCAAAATGTCGTTAAAATCCGATTTGTTGCTTATCATACTTAATACTTCTTTTGCATAAAGAACGTTAACTGCGGCATAAATACCGCGCAATATGCCGTACCCCAAAACAGCAAAAATATATATTGGGGTGTGTTTTAAAACTTTTTTAATTAACCATATATTATTTTTTAAGGCGCTTTTGTTTTTACTCATTTACTTCACCGCCTTTATAGTTTTTAGACTGTCTTAAGAACATTTTTGCATACTTGCCATTGAGTTGCATTAATTCAGCGTGATTACCACTTTCTAAGATTTCGCCGTTTTCTACGTAATAAATTTTGTCTGCTAAAACGGCAGAAGAAAGTCTATGCGAAATAAATATCATCCCACAGTTTTTACAAGCTTTTAACATGCGGTTATACATTTCTGCTTCTGCTATTGGGTCAAGCGCGGAAGACGGTTCATCTAGAATTACAAATCTGTTTTCTTTTGAATAAACGTGAGAAATAGAAAGCTTTTGTTGTTCGCCGCCGGATAACAATTCGCCTTCTTCATCAAACTCCTTAGTCATAATAGAGTTTTCTTGGTTTTTAAACTTTAAAACCTTTTCGTATAAATCGCTTTTCTTTAAAGAATCAATAACAATTTCATTATCCCCATCAAAGCGTTTTCTTAATAAAACGTTGTCGGCTGTCGTTAATGCAAACATATTATATTCTTGCAATACTGCTGCAAAAATATCTCTATATTCCGTTAGATTATATTCTTTAATGTTTTTACCTAAATATGTGATTTCACCTTCGGGGTCATATAATCTTAATATAAGTTTTATTAAGGTGGATTTGCCTGCGCCATTATGTCCAACAATAGCTATTTTTTCGTTTTTACCAACTGTTAAGTTTATGTTTTTAAGTGTATAATTTTTGGCACCGTCATATTTAAAAGAAACATTTTTAAGCTCTAAGCTTCCTTTATCTTTTGGTATCTTTGCGTTTCCATCTTTAATTGTAACGGGATGGTCTAAAAATTGGCGCAGATTTTCAATATATAAGGCGTTTTCTTGAAATTTAATAAATTGTGTTGCAGAGTCGCTTAAAGTATATGCAATAGAGTCAACAGAGTTTATTATGGCAATACAGTCGCCAATGCCCATAGTGTTAGTTACAAGAGTAGAATATATCGCGTAAATGGTAGCACCTAAAATTGTAAATATCTCATTTATCCACGCAATAATGTGATTGACAAATATTAAAGAAACACCATATTTCTTTAAAAGCATTATGTTTTTATCTGTTGCTTCTTTAAAACGTGTAATAAGTAGGGGAGACATATTGGAAAGTCGCAATTCTTTTGCGTAATCTGATAAATAAAATACACGCTTTGAATAATCGCGATGACGACTTACTTCTCTTGTTTCCATTGTTCTTGCATAACTTAATGAATTTACTTTTGCATTAAGCGGAATTGTAAATAATGGGAAAATTAAAAAGATTAAAAGTACAGGATTAATTGTAAAAAGCATAACTAAAGCAGAGATGAACTTTGTAAGTCTATATGTCATGTTTTTTATCATCTCTACAATAAAAGTAATTCGTGTTGCACAGTCGTCAACGGCCTTTACAAATTTATCGTAATATTCAGGGTTATCGTAGCAAGAAAGATCAACTTTTGAAGCATGTGAAAAAATTTGACCATTTATGCGCAAATATACTTTATTTATCTTTTTTAAATACGTGCCATTATAATAAACTTCAAAAATAATTTGATAAATAACCTGTAAAATAAGCCAGATTAATATAAAAGTTGCAATATGCCAAAAATCGCGTTTCTGTTCAATTCCTTGTAGCACTAAACGCAATAAATATGTAGAAGAAATAAAGTCCGAAAAACCTGCAAAAGCAAACATTAAAATATCAATTAAAACAAGGTCTTTTGAAGCTTTGTTAATTTCTTTTAATATGAACAGGTTGTTCGAAATAGTTCTTCTTATAGGCAATTTTGTTGTTCGTCTATCAACCGCCATAAAACCCTCCAAAACAAAAAATGCGTTCCGTAAAGGAACGCACCGAAAAAGTGTTATCCTTTACTTGTTGCTACACAATCTCTCCCATCATGGTATGAGTAAAAAAGGGAACACCTTTTACCAAGGTATTGTCCCATGATGGAATAAAAATATTCGTGATTGTGTAGCAATTTAATATTAAAACATATTTAAGTTTGTGTCAAGTTTTTTAAGATGGGTTATTTGATTTTTTTATAATTTTTTTATAATTTATTAAAAATATCATTAAAGTTAATATAAAACATAGACAGTCTGCAATTGGTTGCACAAGTGTTATTGCTAAATATGAACCTTTAAAAATCTTAGGTATAAAAAAGGCAAGCGGAATTAAAAATAAACCCTGTCTTGTTAAAGAAAGTGTTGCCGCAAGTAACGGCTTTTTAACACCTTGAAAATATACCGTAAGGGTTTGTATAAAAGCTACTAAGGTTAAGGGAACCGAGTGCACCCATAAAGATAGTGCGGCATTTTTAATAACATCATTTTTAGCACTAAAAATACTGCAAATAGGTTTTTTAAAAATAATAAATACAAGTGTAAAAAACAGCCCAACTGCCGCCGTTAAAATAATAGAAAATTTAAGTCCTTTATTAAGGCGCGAGTTTGCTTTTTGCCCGTAGTTATAAGCACAAAAGGGCAAAAATGCTTGTGTATAACCAAGTATCGTTTGAAAAATTAACATATATATTTTATTGCCAATTCCAAAGCCGGCAACAGCGCTTGTAGAAATAACCGATGCCGCAGAATTAAGCATAGAAAAAGCAATGCTGGAAAAAAGTTGCATTAAAAAGGTTGGAAGCCCAAGAGAAGCGATTTCTTTTAAAACTTGGATAATTTTCACTTGTTTTATTGATTTAAAAGATATTTGCTTTTGCACAATAAAATATATTACCGAATATAAAACTGCACTACCTTGTGAGATTATAAGTGCTAAAATTAACCCTAATGCTTTAAGCTTAAAAACAAATAAAAATAGTGCGTCTAAACCAATATTTAAAAAAGCCGCAACCAGCATGGTGTTCATAGAGTGAAGCACCTTGCCAAGTGCTCTAAAAAGGTTATTAAAAATCATATTCAAAATTGGTAAAAACGCAAAAATTAAAAGCCATTTTAAATATGTGTTTGAATACTCTGATGTTTCTTTTTTTACCCCAATAAATACGCTTAATTGTTTAAAAAATACTAACCCTAAAATACTAACAACCGCAGCAATTATAAGGCCGAATATTATACTAAAAGCAGCAATACTCGTGAATTTTTGTTTGTTGTTTTTACCAAGTTCTCTGCCACCTAAAGCCGATGCTCCAATACCAACCATTTGCCCCAGTGCATTAATAGCAGTAAATACGGGGAAGGTAAGTGCTGTTGTTGCAAGCAAAGAGGTATCGTTAATCACTCCAACAAAAGCAGTGGTTATCATCTGCGCTAATGCAGTAAAAAGCATTGCAATAATGCTTGGATATGCAAGTTTTAGCATAGAACTATTTACGTTTTCACTTTCAAAAAGTTTTGTGGTGCTTTGCATTTTTAAACTCCTCTCCATTGTAGTATATGTAAAAACAATGCGCTTCGTTTTTTTAATTGACTTTTTATATATAATTTTATATAATTTCTATATATACATAATTTTGTTTTGGGTGAAGTTATGAGTTTAGAAGGTAAGGTTTACGATTATTTGCAAAAAGCGGTTGATAGCGGCCGCGAAAACGGAATGCAGTTTGTTGTATTTCATAAAGACAAGTGCATAGTAAACGCAAACGTTGGTTTTACTGATTTTTCTAAAAAAGAAAAAATTACCGAAGATCATATTTTCCCAATATTCTCAACAACAAAAGGAGTATGCTCAACTTTAGTTCACATAATGGCCGAACGTGGACTTATCGACTATAATCAAAAAGTTTCTTATTATTGGCCCAATTTTAAAGCAAACGTTACAGTAGGCCAGGTACTAGGGATGACAGCAGGACTCTACCGCGAACCTGCAGATCTAGTTGCTTCTGATTTTTTGGATTGGGACTACATGGCAGAGCGTATGTGCGAACTAACCCCGCTTGAAACACCCGGTGTTAACTTTACTTATCACACTATGACTTTTGGTTGGCTTGCGGGGAATCTTGCTTGTTTAGTTACGGGTAAAGATTTTCAAACCCTTTTAGAAGAAGTAATTAAAATGCCACTAGGCCTTAAAAATCTATACGTTGGAGCTCCAAAAGAAGTAGCCGAAAAGGTTGTAGATATTGTTGACGAGCCTTATGTTAACGATGGCAAATTCATAATTTCAGATAAGGTTGATATAAATAAAGGTTGGTGCCGAGGTCCTTTTTACGATTGGATGAATACCACGTTAGGCAGAATGAGTATTGCCCCTGCCGCGAGTGGCGTTTCAACCGCTATGGATATAGCAAAAATGTATGCATCTTTTAATGGCTATAAAAAGTCGTTAATATCAAAAAAACAACTTATAAAAGCGTTAGAAGATAATCGTTTTTCTCCACAATGGGGATATAGAGGTTATGGTTATCAGTTTTCTTTTATGGATTCTGATAAAGATTTAAACAAAGTTCGCTTTGGCCACAATGGGTATAACGGCTCGTTCGGCTTTTGTGATACTAAAAACGAATTAAGCTTTGCTTTTAATAAAAACTATAAATCAGACAAAACAATTAATGGTGAAATTTTAAACGAATTTTATAAAATGCTCTAAAGGAGAATAAAAAATGAACAAACAACTTTTATCACTACTTGCAAAAAACGCGAGATATTCTTTAAAAGACCTTTCTGTTATGACAGGTCTTAATGAAGATGCTGTAAAAGACGAAATAGCCGATATGGAAAAAGCCGGTTTAATTTGTGGCTATAAAGCGGTTATCGACTGGGAAAAATTAGATGGTGCTTACGTTTCTGCACTAATTGAGCTTAAAGTTTCTCCCGAAACAGATACAGGTTTTGAAGAAACTGCAAAACGTATTATGCGCTATGATGAAGTTGAATCGGTTTATTTAATGAGCGGCGGTTATGATTTATGCGTAATCGTAAAAGGTAAAACCTTCCAAGAGGTTGCAATGTTCGTTGGTAAGGTTTTAGCACCCATGCATAGCGTTTTATCAACCGCAACACACTTTGTATTACGTCGTTATAAAGAACTTGACGTTATGCTTCAAGAAAATAACAAAGACGACAGAGGGAGCATTTCGCTGTGATAGATTATAATAAATATTTAAATCCCGAAGCTTTAAATATTAAGCCAAGTGGGATTAGAAAGTTTTTCGATATAACCGAAACTATGACCGACGTTATATCGTTAGGCGTGGGCGAACCTGATTTTTACACTCCTTGGCATATAAGAAGTGCGGGTATTGCTTCGCTTGATAATGGTAAAACAAGATACACCGCTAATCGTGGTATGGAAGAACTAAGAATTGAAATTTGCAGTTTTTTAAAGCGCAAATACAATTTAGAATATGCACATAAAACCGACGTTGTTGTAACTGTTGGCGGTAGTGAAGCTATTGATTTGGCTATTAGAAGTTTAGTTCGTTCCGGCGATGAGGTGTTAATTCCTGAGCCTAGTTTTGTTTGCTATGAGCCAATAGTTAAACTTGCAGGTGGCGTGCCTGTAATTATTGAACTTAAAGCAGATAATAACTTTGTTTTAACTGCAGAACAAATTAGAGAAAAGGTTAGTTCTAAAACTAAAGCCTTAATTTTGCCATACCCAGGTAATCCAACAGGTGCAATTATGACGCGTGAAGAACTAATGGGAATTAAAGATGAAATTATAAATAACAATCTTTTTGTAATTTCTGATGAAATCTATGCAGAACTTACTTATAGTAACGATAGACATTGTTCTGTTGCTGAAATTGAAGGCCTAAAAGAAAGAACTATTGTTATTTCAGGCTTTTCTAAAACATATTCAATGACAGGTTGGCGTTTAGGCTATGCAGTAGGGCCAAAAGAAATTATTTCAGTTATGACTAAAATTCACCAATTTGCAATAATGAGTGCTCCAACAACAAGCCAATATGCCGCTATTGAAGCTTTAAAAAATGGGGACAGCGATATTTCAAAAATGAAGGCAGAGTATGATAACCGCAGAAGAATTGTTGTAAACGGTTTTAGAGAAATTGGCCTTGATTGTTTTGAACCCAAAGGTGCGTTTTACGTTTTCCCGTCTATTAAATCAACCGGCCTTACAAGTGATGAATTTTGCGAAAAACTTTTATACGCTAAAAAGGTTGCATTAGTACCCGGTTCTGCCTTTGGCGAGTGTGGTGAAGGCTTTGTAAGAGCGTCATATTGCTATAGCGTTGAGCACTTAAAAGAGGCAATTAAAAGAGTTGGCGAGTTTATAAAGGAGCTTAAAGCTTAATGAGTATAACCGCTTTTGCAAACGCAAAAATTAATTTAACTTTAGACGTTTTAAATAAAAGACCCGATGGTTATCACGATATTGATACCGTTATGCAATCAATTTCACTTGCTGATAAACTTTATATTGATATTACAAGTGGTGAAATTGAAGTTACCACAAACGTTAAAACTATTGAAAACCAAGATAATTTGGTTTATAAAGCAATTTCACTTTTTTTTGAAAGGGCAGAATTACCCGGTGGTGCTAAATGCCACGTTATAAAAAATATTCCGCTTCTTTCGGGTCTTGGGGGTGGCAGTGCAGATGCGGCGGCTGCAGTATTAGCGCTAAATAAGTACTATAATTACCCTTTAACCCAAGAACAACTTTTAGATATGGCGGTTTTACTTGGTGCCGACGTTCCTTTCTTTTTAATGGGGGGGACTGTAAGAGCTAAAGGTATAGGCGAAGACTTATACGGCTTAAAGTTCATTGGGGAATATAGCGTATTGCTTGTTAAACAAGGCAATAAAACTTCAACCAAAACAATGTACGAAAAAATTGATTCTGTTGGTTTTAAAACTAAAACTTATACAAATGATTTTATTAAAAAATTGGAAGAGGATTCTGAATTTAAAAATACTATCGGCAATAGATTTTTAGACGTTTTGGATGATAAAGAAGACAAACAAAGATTAATAGAAAAAATAGCTTCTTTTAATGCAAGTGCGGCAGGCCTTTCGGGAGCTGGCCCTACGGTTTTTGGACTTTTTAAAGATTTTAATGACGCATTTAAAGCATATTCTTTTTTTAAAGAAGAAAAAATTGAGTGCTATTTAGCCAAAACTCAAGAAAATGCAATTATAATTGAATAAAAAAATATACCTTCGTCAATATTGTTGTTACAACAATATGCGGAGGTATTTTTTATGAAAACTAAAAAATTTATTATTGCAGTTTGTATGGGATTGATGGTTAGTATTTTAGTGTCTATGGCTCGTTTTGATGCTTCTTGCGTTGAAATAAAAGAAAACATTTTAAGACTACATGTTTTAGCTAATTCAGATAGTGAAGAAGATCAAGCATTAAAATTAAAAATTAGAGATAGAATTTTAGAAGTTGGCGCAGATGCTTTTGAAGATCAAGAAACCTTAATTTTAGCTGAACAAAAGGCAAAAGAAATGTTGCCTATATTCACTGAAGAAGCTAAAAAAGTTATAAAACAAAACGGTTTTAATTATGATGTAAAAGTAAGTTTATCCAAAGCCTATTTTGAAACAAGGGTATATGAAAATTTTACTTTGCCTGCAGGGGAGTATAATGCTTTAAAGGTGGTTATTGGTGAAGGTAAAGGTAAAAATTGGTGGTGTGTTATTTTTCCATCAGTCTGTTTACCAACAGCTACTAAACAAAATTTAGGTGGATACGTTTCAAATTCTTCTCAAGAAATTACCGACAATGCCCCTAAATATCGCATAAAATTTAAGGTTGTTGAGTGGTACGAAAGTATAAAAAATGGCCTTTTTAAATAATAAAAATAAAAACCTTAAAAAATATAAAAAAAGACTTGCAATTATAGTAATTATGTGATAATATAACACTGTTAAGATTTTGAAAGGGGTGCCTTAATTGAAGAAGGATATCCATCCAAAGTATGAAGAAACCACAGTAAAATGCGCCTGCGGTAATGAATTCACAACTCGTTCTACAAAAAAAGACATTCGTCTTGACATATGCTCAAATTGTCATCCGTTCTTTACTGGCAAACAAAAGCTAGTTGACACAGGCGGTCGTGTAGACAGATTCAAAAAGCGTTTCCAAATGGATAATAAATAATATGCATTTTACACTATCCGCAACGATATTGTTGCGGATTTTTTTCTTAAAGGGGTGAAATTTTGGTTTATAAAACTATAAAAGAAGCAACAAGTGCAGAAATATCGGTTAAGCGTTCAAGGTTTATTGCCAATATTTCGCCTTGTCAAACACAAAAAGAAGCGGAAGATTTTATCAAACAAATATCTTCAAAATATCACGATGCAAAACATAATTGTTATGCATATATAACCAAAGATCACGAAAAATTTTCTGATGATCGCGAGCCCCATGGTACTGCCGGTAAACCAATTTACGACGTTTTAAAATATAACGATATTTGCAATGCTTGTATTGTTGTTACACGTTATTTTGGAGGCATTTTATTAGGTACCGGTGGCCTTACGCATGCCTATTCTGATGCAGCAAACGAGGCTTTAAATTCTGCTATTAAAATAGAAATGCAACTTTGTTCTTTTTTAAAAGGAGAGTTTTCATACAAAGATATGTCGTTAATTCAAAACATTTGTAATCAAATGGGGTTGAAGCTTTTAGAAGGGGATTATGGCGAACAAATAACTGCAGTTATTGTTGCTAAAAAAGAATTGGAATCGTCAGTTTTAGCAAAAATTGAAGAAAAAAGCTGTGGAAACATAAAATTTGAAAAAATTAAGGAAGAATTTTACTTTTTTTAAAGGAATTTTATAATTATTGTCTAATAATATATATAGATAGTATAATAAGGGGTGGTTTTTTGACTATTAGAGAAATTACCGAACAAAACGAAAAACTTATTTTATCAAAAAATGCAAAACTTAGTTGTGAAACAAAGGGAAGAAAAAATCCCGAACCGCTTTGCGAACTAAGAACTGAATTTCAAAGAGATAGAGATAGAATTATACATAGTAAATCTTTTAGAAGGCTAAAGCACAAAACTCAGGTTTTTTTAGCACCTGAATCTGACCACTATCGTACAAGACTTACTCACACTTTAGAGGTTTCACAAATCGCAAGAACAATTGCTCGTGCATTAAGGCTAAATGAAGATTTAACCGAAGCAATTGCATTGGGACATGATTTAGGGCATACTCCGTTTGGACATGCGGGTGAGCGTGCGTTAAATGAAATTGTGCCTGGTGGATTTCGTCACTTTGATCAAAGTGCTAGGGTTTGCGAATTTGTTGAGAAAAATTTTAAAGGCTTAAATTTAACTAATGAAGTTTTAGATGGTATTAAAAACCATACAAGAGGTGTTCTACCAAACACTCTAGAAGGCCAAATTGTTAGAATAGCCGATAAAATTGCCTATATGAACCACGATATTGACGATGCGGTTCGTGGCAACGTTATTAGCGAAGACGATATTAATTTTGATATAAAAGAATATTTAGGTATTGGCAAAAGCAATCGTATAAATACTTTCGTTACTAACCTAATTCAAAATAGCGATGATTACGTTATTAAATTTGACGATGAGTGTCAAAAACATTTTGATACCTTGCACAGATGGCTTTATGATAACGTTTATCTAAATCCTGTTGCAAAAAAAGAAGAATCTAAAGTTTTTGGAATTATTGAGGGATTATTTAACTACTTCAATGAATTCCCTGATAGATTACCATTAGAATATAGAGTTGATATTGATCGTGATGGCAAAACCGTAGCAATTGCCGACTATATTGCAGGTATGACCGATCATTACGCCATTACAGTTTATTCAGATATTTTTATTCCAAAATCTTGGTAAAACAAAAAAGAAAGGTGGGGCTATAAATGAGAATTCCGGACGAAGTTATTATGGAAATTAAATATCGTAATCCTATTGAAGACGTTATAGCTCCTTACGTTTCATTAAAAAGAGCGGGTAAAAACCTAAAAGGTCTTTGTCCGTTCCATAGTGAAAAAACACCGTCGTTTACAGTTTATCCCGATAGCAATTCTTATTTTTGCTATGGTTGCGGTAGCGGTGGGGACGTTGTAACCTTTGTTAAAAACATTGAAAATTTAGATTACGTTGAAGCTTTAAAACTTTTAGCTGAAAGAGGCGGCGTGCAAATTCCCGAAACCGGTTACGACGATTCAATGCTAAAACTTAAAGCCAAAATTTATGAAATTAATCGTGAAGCGGCAAAGTTTTATTATAACTTTATGTTTACCAAAGAAGGTATGTGGGCATATAAGTATTTAACCGATCGCGGCTTAACTAAAGATACCATAACTCATTTTGGTTTGGGTGCTGCACCAGATAGTTGGGACAGCCTATTAAAACACTTAAAATCAAAAGGGTATAGCCTTATTGATATGCTAGAGGCCGATGTTATTAAAAAAGGCCCTAAAGGCTATTACGACCGCTTTAGAAATAAAGTTATGTTTCCGATAATAGACCTTCAAAAAAGGGTAATCGGTTTTTCGGGCAGAAAAAATCCAAACGATACTTTTGAAAAAGCAGGTAAATACATAAACACTGCCGATACTTTAGTTTATAAAAAAAGTAATCATTTGTTTGGTATGAATCACGCTAAAGCCTACTGCCAAGAAAGAATTATTCTTGTTGAAGGTAATATGGACGTTATTTCGCTTCATCAAGCAGGTTTTAAAAACACAGTTGCGGCATTAGGTACTGCTTTTACAGATGAACAAGCCCGTCTAATTTCAAGATACACCAATGAAATTGTGCTTATTATGGATAGTGATGTGGCAGGTCAAAAAGCAACGGCTAGAGCTTTAAATACTTTATCTGCATTAGGAATAAATATTAGGGTGGTTAATATTCCTGATGGTAAAGACCCTGATGAATTTATTAAAAACAATGGTGCCGATAAATTTGAAGCATTACTTGAGGGGGCTTCAAGCGATATTGACTATAAGCTTTATAAAGCAGCGGAAGGTTTAGATTTAAACAAAAACTCGGATAAGGTTATTTATTTAAATAAAGCGGCCGAAGTTTTGGCGGAATCTTCCGATGATATTGCTGTTGACATGTACGCAGGACGTCTTTCAGAAAAATATGCCGTTAATAAAAATACGATTTTAGAAAAGATTAAAGAAAATAAAGTAAAATTCTCTAAAAAGCGTCGTAATGATGAAATTAAAAAGGTTATATCTCCAAAAATTGACAGAGATATGCCTAATCCCGATAGTGTAAAATATAAACGTGCTGTTTCTGCCGAAGAAACAATACTATCGATTATTTTAAAACATCCCGACATAATTAAAGGTATTGATATTACGGCTGACGATTTTGTATCAGACTTGTGTAAAAAAATATTTAATAACTTAATAGAACTTGATGAACGCGGTTCTAATATTGATATTTCTTTAATTGCAAGTGAATATACAGCTAAAGAAATAGGATACATTACTGGTATATCACTAAACAGTGTTATAGGTGAAAACTATATTCAAATGTTAAATGATGCCATAAATGTTTTAAAAGAAGAAAAACAAAAAGTAACTGATAGCCCGGTTGAGTCTATGGGGGACGAAGACTGGAAGACCTATATGAACAATCTAATAGAAAAGAAGGTAAAATAAGATGGATGAGAAAGAAAAAGTATTAAAAGCAGACGTAAGTTATAAAGAACCTGAAATGGATGATGATTTTGCTGAAGAGGTTCCTGATGATTTGGAATCACTTGAAGCAGAACCTCCGGTGCTTGATTTAGATTTTGTAGAACCCACACTTGACGACCTTCAATTCGAAGAGATGGAAGCAGAAAATCTTGATGATAGCTTAAATATGGATAATATCGCTTTAGACGACCCTGTTAAAGTGTATTTAAAAGATATTGGTAAGGTTCCACTATTACTTGGCGATGAAGAAATTGAACTTGCAATTAAAATTACTGAAGGAGACGTTAATGCAAAGCAACGCTTAACTGAAGCAAACCTTCGTTTAGTTGTAAGTATTGCTAAAAAATACGTTGGACGCGGTATGCATTTCTTAGATTTAATTCAAGAAGGTAACGTTGGTTTAATTAAAGCTGTTGAAAAATTTGACCACACAAAAGGTTTCAAGTTTTCAACCTATGCAACCTGGTGGATTAGACAAGCTATTACTCGTGCTATTGCCGACCAAGCAAGAACTATTCGTATTCCTGTTCATATGGTTGAAACTATTAACCGCTTAAAGAAGGTTCAAAGTCAACTATTACACGAAAACGGCAACGAACCAACTGAAGAAATGATTGCAGAAAGAATGGACCTTTCTGTTGACCGTGTTCGCGAAATTATGCGTGTTGCACAAGAACCCGTTTCTATGGAAACACCAATAGGCCCCGAAGAAGATTCAAGGCTTATGGACTTTATTCGTGATGAAGAAGCATTAGCTCCCGATGAAGCAGCTTTTAAAACCATCACTAATGAAGATATTGATACCGTTTTAAAAACATTAACCCATCGTGAAGAACAGGTTATTCGTCTTCGTTTTGGACTAAAAGACGGTCGTTGTCATACATTAGAAGAGGTAGGTAGCGAATTTAACGTTACCCGTGAAAGAATTAGACAAATTGAAGCAAAAGCCTTAAGAAAACTACGTCATCCAATTAGAAGTAACAAATTTAAAGATAGATAACTGGTGAATTTTTATGTTGTTAAACTCTGAAACTGATTATGCAATTCGCATTGTATCTTGCTTAGCCAAGAAAAAAGAACAAACTAACGCCGCAATAATTTCGCAAGAAACCGGTGTAACTTTGCGTTTTGCCTTAAAAATTTTACACACCTTGTCGGTTAATGGCATAGTAAAAAGTTTTAAAGGTAAAAATGGTGGTTATTTATTAAATAAAAAACCGGAAGAAATAACACTTTTACAAATTATTGAGCTTTTTGGTGGTACGATGTTTGTAAATAAATGCGAGCATAGTGAGTGCTGCACAATGCCTGGCGGTATTTGTGAGTTTAAGGAAGTTTTTTCAGAAGCAACAGAGTTTTTAAATCAGCATTTTGGAAAGGTAGTTTTTAAAGGATGAACAAAATTAGTTATAAAACAATGGGTGTTTGTTCAAGAAATATAGAAATTGAAATTGATGACAATAATATAATTACGTCGGTTAATTTTATTGGTGGTTGTCATGGCAATACACAAGGCCTTTCAAAACTTGCTGTTGGTATGAAAGCAGAAGAAGTAATTAAAAGATTAAAGGGTATTAGATGCGGTTTTAAAACCACATCTTGTCCCGATCAACTAGCAACAGCGTTAGAACAATACACACTTAGAAAAGAGTGATAAGAGTGTTTGACGATAGAGATATTAAAATTGCAGGCGATAAGCCTTCGTTAAGTGTAGAAAACAATAGTTTTCCTCAAACAAGCGAAGAATTTCAAATTAACCGCGCAAACGGTAATTTACAAAGAGCAAAGGTTTTGGGCGAAGAAATGGCTAAAGCCTTAGTTTTGGCATGCCAGGAAGAAAGCAATATGATTGATGGCGGCGACGAATCCACTTCACTTTCATCACATAGAATTTTGCTTTTGTCTTTTGCGGCAACAGTTGGATTTGAAAGAAGTTGTCCTGATACGGTTACTGCAAATACCGCACAAAACGTTTTTTATGATGTTTTATCTGAACTTGATGAAAATATTTATACACACTCTTGTGATAGTGGCGCTTTTTCGTTTTACTTTTTAGCTTATAAAAGCGGTAATGAGAGTGAAAGAAGGGTAGGACAGACCTTTGCAATGATTTGCGGTCACGATGGCGACCCAATTTACCAAGAATTAGGCGAAGCTTTATATTGTTGGTTTTTAGGTCAGGTTGAAGATAAGGCAAATGCCTTAGAATTTGTTAGGAGATAAATATGCTCGATCTACTTTTAAGCAGAGATTTTAGTTTAGAAAGCGTAATTCCTCTTTTAATTTCTTCTGCTATTGTAATATTTTTCACCCTTCCTTTACACGAGTGGGCACATGCTTTTGTAGCTACGAAATTAGGAGATCCAACACCTGGTTATCAAGGAAGACTGACTTTAAACCCATTTGCGCATATTGATTATTTTGGCGCACTTTTAATTATACTTGTTGGGGTTGGTTGGGCAAAACCTGTTCAAGTAAATACACGCTATTTTAAAAATATTAAAAGAGATATGGCTTTAACTGCAGCAGCAGGACCAATTATGAATTTGCTTTTAGCCTTTGTCTTTATGTTTATTTTTAATTTTGTATATGCTTTAGCATTTCAAAATATAAACTATGCAAATTCTGAGATATATTTAATAGTTTTAAATATTGTTATATTTTATGTGCAAATTAACGTTTCACTTGCAGTCTTCAATTTAATTCCTGTTCCACCATTTGACGGCTCAAGAATTTTGTTTGCATTTTTGCCAACAAGAGCCTATTTAAAGGTTATGGAATATGAACGTTATTTTAGAATTATAGTTTTAGTAATAATGTTTTCTTCTGTTGGTTCTGGTGTTTTAAATAGAATCACAGAGACAATTTTAAGATTTATGTTTGAAATAACAAGCTTACCATTTAATAATATTTTGGGGTAAATAATGGAACAATTATCTTACAAATTAGAGGTCTTTGAGGGACCGCTTGAATTGCTTTCAAGCCTACTTTCTAAGAACAAACTAAGCATCTATGATATTTCAATTTCATTGCTACTTGATCAATATTTAGAGCATATTAACGCAATGAAAGAGAATAATATGGATGTAGCCAGTGAGTTTATGGTAATGGCGTCTCGTCTTGTATATTTAAAGTCGGTTTCGCTTTTACCAAAACATAACGACGAAGCCGATACTTTAAAAGACGAGCTTGCAGGCGAACTTCTAGAGTATGAACTATGTCGTCAAATGGCTAACGAATTGTCGCTTAGAACGGAAGGTTTTAATAGCTTTGTTAAAAAGCAAGATGAAATCAAGTTTTCATCAGGCACTTATGTTTTAACTCACGATAAAAATCTTTTGCTTGATAGTTATTTATCTGCTGTTGGACGTGGTCAACGCAAAAAACCACCGTCAACCGAAGTCTTTACTAATATTGTCGCTAAAAAGATAGTGTCAGTATCCAGTAAAATCGTATCTGTTATGCGCAAACTTTGGGGTGGCAAAAAAGAAAAATTAAGAGACGTCTTTTTAGAATCACATTCTCGTTCAGAACTTGTTGCCACCTTTTTGGCAGTTCTTGAACTTTGCAAGGCTAATCGTGTCAAAATTAATGGCGATGGCGATGATATGACCGTAAGTTTAATAAAGGAGAAAAAAGAAAGTGAATAATAAAGAATTAATCCCGGCACTTTCGACTGTGCTTTTTGCGGGTGGGGAACCACAAATAATTGACCGCCTTTGCGACGTGCTTGAAATAAAAGAATCTGAACTTTCGAATTTAGTTGCAGAACTTAATGATAATTTAAAAGAATTAGGTTTAAGAGTTGTTAAACTCGGTAATACATATCAAATGACTACTCAAATTAAATATGCAGATCCTATAAAGAAGATGTTTGATATTAAAAGAAAAACCCCACTTTCATCTGCCGCTTTTGAAGTGTTGGCGGTTGTTGCATATAACCAACCAATTACAAAAGCGTTTATTGAGCAGGTTCGTGGTGTTGATTGTACGGGCGTTGTATCCACCTTGGTTGAAAAAGATTTAATCGAAGAACAAGGTCGCTTAGATTTACCCGGTCGTCCATTACTTTACGGCACAACTAATACCTTTTTAAGATGCTTTTCTTTAGAAAGTCTTAAAGACTTACCGCCGTTGCCAAAAGATTTAGTGGGACAAGCTGAGCAACTAGTTATTGATGAAACCTTGCCCGAAACAATTATTGATGAAGTTGAAGAATAATAGATAAAATACAGAATATAAAGGATGGTTAAAATGGAAGCTCAAAATAATAAAATTTCAGAAATTATGCAAACCGCTATTGAAGAAATCAAATCTATGGTAGATGCTGATACAATTATAGGCAATCCCATATATGTTGGCGATATGACCGTTATTCCTGTTTCAAAAATTTCTTACGGACTTGCTTCCGGTGGTGTTGATCTAAACAACAAAAACAACCAAAACAAAG
This sequence comes from Acutalibacteraceae bacterium, assembly GCA_045540715.1. Lineage (GTDB taxonomy): Bacteria > Bacillota > Clostridia > Oscillospirales > Acutalibacteraceae > UMGS1279. The sequence continues at coordinate 29,236 of JAZQHT010000001.1, forward strand.
TTTTTGGTGGTGGCGGTGGCGCTGGCGTTAGTGTTGTACCCGTTTGCTTTATTGCCGTTAGAAATGGTGAAGCTAAAATTTTAAACATTAATTATGGTAATGATTTAGCGTCTAAAGCTATTTCTTTAGTACCTGATCTTTTTGAAGAAATTAAATCTTTATTTAAGTCTAAAAAAGAAGAAAAAGAACCTGAACTTTAAATTTAACTAGTATTATTACACCCCACACATAATATTATTTATTGTAATTTTATTTGGTGTGCGGGTGTAAATTTATGAAAAAAATAATTTGCTTTATTTTATCGATATTTATTTTAACAAACTGCTTGAATTTACGGGTGAAGGGCGTTTCTGCAAAAGCTTATGTACTGATTAATGCAGATACGTTAGGCGTTATCAAGGCTCAAAATCATAATCTTAAACTTTCAATGGCAAGTACCACTAAAATTATGACAGCCTTAATTTTAGCAGAACAAAATACTCCTAATAAAAAAGTAACCGTTACAAAAGAGATGATTAATGTTGAAGGCTCTTCTATGGGCCTAAAGACAGGGGACGTTATTAGCTACAACGATTTACTTTACGGCTTACTTTTAGCTTCAGGTAACGATGCGGCAAACGTTGTTGCAATTTCTTTGGGCGGCAGTTTAGAGGGTTTTGCCAAGATAATGAATAATAAGGCAAAAGAACTAGGGCTTAAAAATACAAATTTTGTAACACCTAGCGGACTTGATGATGAAAATCATTATACAACTGCCTATGATTTAGCAGTTTTAACAGCCCATGCCATTAAAAACGAAACTTTTTTAAAAGCGGCTTCAAGCTATAAGGCAACCCTTACATTTGGAAGTCCACCACAAAGGCGAACATATACTAATCACAACAGATTGCTAATTGAATATGATTATGCAATTGGTGTTAAAACGGGTTTTACTAAAAAGAGTGGACGATGTTTGGTTTCGGCAGCCCGGTTTGACGGCAAAACGGTTATTTGCGTAACTTTAAACGACCCTGATGATTGGGACGACCATAAAAAACTTTTAGAGCAAGGCTTAAATTCATTAACGAGTTATTCGCCACAAAATATAAATCAGTTTTCAAGCATTGACGTCTTAAATGGCGAAAAAGAAAAAGTAAACTTAAATTTCGATTATGGCGATATTGCATTAACGGAAGATGAAAAGTCAGAAATTACGGTTAGAATTCATCTTCAACATAACGTTATTGCTCCAATTTATAAGGGACAGATAGTTGGCAAAATTATATATTACGTAAAAAACAAACCGGTTAAAACTTTTAATATAACCAGTAAGGAAAATGTTAAATCGGTTAATATAAATTTTATTTCAAAGTATTTTTGTTGTTTAAAATTACTTTTAAATTAAGAGGTTATTATGAAGGATAATAAAATTAGATTACAAAAATTTTTATCAGAGGCAGGGGTTTGTTCAAGAAGAAAAGCCGAAGAATATATTGCTGCAGGTAAAATTAAGGTTAACGGCAGAGTAGCATCTTTAGGTGACAAGGTTGACCCAATTCGTGATAAAATTATGCTTTCCGGAAAACGCGTACTACCCACAAAAACAAAAATGTACGTAATGTTACATAAACCAAGAGGCTACGTTACAACATTAAAAGATGAAATGGGAAGAAAATGCGTTGAAGAATTAGTTCAAGATGCAGGCGTTAGACTATTTCCCGTTGGTAGATTAGACCGCAACTCTGAAGGCCTTTTACTTATGACTAACGATGGTGCTTTTGCAAATAAACTTACCCATCCAAGCCGCCACGTTGCAAAGGTTTATAGAGTAACTGTTCGTGAAAAGGTAACGGAAGAACAAGCTGGACGATTAGCAGGCGGACTTATGATTGACGGCAAACGAACCCTTCCTTGCGACGTTAATATTTTAGATGCAAAAGAAGAACGTAGCGTTTTAAATATCGTTTTATATGAAGGACGCAACCGCCAAATTAGAAAAATGTGTGAAGAAGTAGGCCTTACTGTTATAAGACTTAAACGCACTGAAATTGCAGGTGTTAAGTTAGGTATGCTTCCACAAGGTAAGTGGCGCGAACTAAACGAAAAAGAATTAAAACACCTAAATAACGTAAGCGTAGCAAAAACGGAGGAAGAATAATGGTTGAAGTGCTTAAAATTAGTGATGTAAATGTTATAAAAAGCACTTATGCCGCAAAAAATATAGAATATAAAATAGGTGATATGCTAATTAATGCCACAGAAAACGGCGATATTATTGGACAAGCTCTTTTTTACGCCGATACTGAAAAAATAGTGTTGCATTATTTAGAACCTAAAGAAGATATTTTACTATTAGACGGCCTAATTAGAAGTGTTTTGCATTACGCTTCTGAAAATTGTATTAAAGAAGCATATTTTGAGAAGACTGCTCCAATAGACAAGTTGCAGAAGTTGGGATTTATAGAAGATTTAGATAAAAAATCATTAAAAATGTTGGGGCTTATTGGCAGTTGTGAAAATTGCAAAAATAAATAAAAAATTTGTTGTAAATTTAACAATCTAATGATATAATATATTTTGGTTTAATTTTGACCATTGGAGGTTAAGAAATGAATTGTAATGATGCATTAAATAAGCTTGCAGAAGAAACATCAGCATTAAAAAATTCTGACGCTAAGCAAAGATTAATTTCTTTGTTTGACGAAGGTAGCTTTTTAGAGCTTGACCGTTTTTCTAAAAACGGCAGCGACCCCACTTCTTGTTACACTGCATACGGTCTTGTAGGTGGTAGCCCTTGTTATGCTTTTTCACAAGACATTAGTGTTAACTTTGGTGCTATGGGTAAAATGCAAGCAAAGAAAATTATTAGATTATATGATTTAGCCGCTCAAAACGGAATTCCCGTTGTTGGCATTTACGATAGTAATGGCGCACAAGTATCTGAAGGCGTTGAAGCTTTAGAAGCATATAGTGAAATTATTGCCGCGGCTTCTAAAATTTCAGGTGTTGTTCCTACAATTTCGGTTATCGCAGGCGTTTGCATTGGTTCATCTTGCGTACTTGCAAGTCTTGCTGACATTGTTGTAGCAACTAAAGAATCAACCATTTACGTTAATTCACCTAAACTTTTAGATGATAAAACCGAAAAGGTTGGTAAAGCACAAACAGCTGCAGAAAATGGCGTTGTTAACAAATTAGCAGAAAATATTGATGATGCAATTTTAACCGTTAAAAACATTTTCACATATTTACCACAAAACAACCTATCTGTTGCACCTTTTGCAGATTATATTCCTGCAAACAGTTTTGATAATAAAGATGCGTATAGCATTATAGATGGTGTTGTTGACGGCGGTTCTTTCTATGAACTTTCAAGCGATTTTGCTTGCGATATGGTCACAGGTTTTGCAAGAGTTTGCGGTAACGCAGTTGGCGTTGTCGCAACTAACGCTGAAGATAAATATGTTTCTGCAACCGGTGCTAAAAAGGCTGCAAGATTTGTTAGATTATGCGATGCATTTTCAATTCCTGTAATTACTTTTGTTGATTGCAAAGGTTTCTTAGGCGGTATTGAAAATGAACTAGCAGGGGATATTAAAGCAGTTTCTACTTTAACACATGCTTATGCAGAAGCTACTACTGCTAAAATTTCAATCATTACAGGTTATGCAATCGGTGCAGGCTTTATAGCACTTGCAGGTAAAACAAGCGGTGCTGACAGCGTTTTAGCATATCCTTGTGCAGTTGTTGGAACGTTAGAACCTTCTTGTGCAGTTCAACTTTTATGCAAAGATGCTTTAATGGAAGGCGAATCCAGAGAAAAACTTGAACAAGAATATGAAGATAACGATTGTTCACCATTTATTGCCGCTAATGAAGGATTTATTGATGATATTATTGAACCTGTTAATACTTCATTAAAGGTTGCAGCATTACTTGAAATGCTTGCAGGTAAACGTGTAAACACAATTGAAAAGAAACATTCAAATATGCCATTGTAATAGATTTTGGAGGAAATTAAAATGAAACAGTTAAGAGTTACAGTAAACGGTAAAAGTTATGATGTATCTGTTGAAGAATTAGGCGCTAGCGCAGCTCCCGTAGCAACTGCTCCTGTTGCAGCTCCTGCCCCTGTTGCAGCTCCTGCTCCTGCAGCAGTAGCACCAACCCCAGCACCCGCTCCCGCAGCAGCTCCAGCTCCTGCAACTTCAGGTGAAGGCGAACCCGTTAATAGCCCAATGCCCGGCACTATTTTAGATATTAAAGTTTCTGCTGGCCAATCTATCTCTAAAGGTGACGTTTTAGTTATCTTAGAAGCTATGAAAATGGAAAACGAAATTTGTGCCGATAAAGATGGCGTTGTAGGTGCTATCTTAGTATCTAAAGGCGAAAGCGTTGATTCCGGTAAAGCTTTGCTTACAATTTGCTAGGAGGCATATATAATGCAAAAGAAAATTGGAATTACTGAGACAGTCCTTCGTGACGCTCATCAATCTTTAATCGCTACAAGAATGACAACCGAAGAAATGCTTCCAATGTTACCATTACTTGATAAAATTGGTTTTCATTCTTTAGAATGTTGGGGCGGCGCTACTTTTGATAGCTGCTTACGTTTCTTAAACGAAGACCCTTGGGACAGACTAAGAACTATTCGTAAAGAATGTCCTAACACTAAATTACAAATGCTTTTCCGTGGACAAAATATGTTAGGTTATCGTCATTATGCTGATGACGTTGTTGAATATTTTGTTCAAAAAAGCGTTGCAAATGGTATTGATATTTTAAGAGTTTTCGATGCTTTAAACGATGTTCGTAATCTTCGCACTGCAATTAAGGCAGTTAAAAAAGAAGGCGCACACATGCAAGCCGCTATTTCTTACACAACAGGCGAAGTTTTCACTAACGAATATTATGCAAATTATGCTAAGGTTTTAGAAAATGAAGGTGCAGATTCTATCTGCGTTAAGGATATGGCAGGACTTCTTACTCCAACTGCTATTTATGACCTTGTTAAAACCTTAAAAGAAACTGTTAAGATTCCCGTTCAAGTTCACACACACTATACTTCTGGTCTTGGCTCAATGGTTCTTTTAAAAGGCATTGAAGCAGGTGCTGACGTTGTTGATACAGCAATGAGTCCACTAGCACTTGGTACTTCTCATCCCGCAACTGAATCTATGGTTGCCGCTTTACAAGGAACTGAATTTGATACAGGTTTAGACCTTGAAGCTTTAACCGAAATTACTAAATACGTAAATACTTTACGTGAAAAATATATTGCAAACGGCCTACTCGATACCAAAATGCTTGGTGTTGACGCTAAAACACTTATATATCAAGTACCGGGCGGTATGCTTTCAAACCTTGTTTCTCAATTAAAACAAGCTGGTAAAGAAGATAAATTAACTGAAGTTTTATCTGAAGTTCCAAAAGTTCGTGCTGACTGTGGTTATCCACCACTTGTTACTCCTTCTAGCCAAATCGTTGGTACTCAAGCGGTATTTAACGTTATTGGTGGCGAAAGATATAAAATGACCACTAAAGAATTTAAGGGCTTAGTAAAAGGCGAGTACGGTAAAACACCACTTCCTATAGACCCTGATTTTAGAAAGAAAATCATTGGTGATGAAGAACCTATTGATTGCCGTCCTGCAGATTTAATTGCACCTGAACTTGATAAACTTCGTGAAGAAGTTAAAGGTTATATGATTCAAGAAGAAGACGTTTTATCTTATGCACAGTTTGATAAAGTAGCTGTTAAATTCTTTGAAGAACGCAACAATAAACTTTATGGTGTAGATGGCGAACATGCTGATGCAGAATCTGCCGTTCATCCACTATAAAATACTTGCAAATTATATAACTTTGTGTTAAAATACTAATTGTCTTAAAAATTCAAACGGAGGAAACCTATTATGGTAGCTGAAATTATTGTTGGCGCACTTGTATTGCTTTTATCAATAGTAATTATCGTTGTTGTTTTATTACAAGAAGGTCGTCGTCAAGGTATTAGCGGCGCAATTTCAGGCGGTGCAGATACCTTCCTTTCTAAAAACAAAGCAAGAACAGTTGATGCTTTCTTAGCAAAATGGACTAAAGTTATTGCAATTGCATTTTTCGTGCTTGTTATTGTTGCAAGTTTCTTAGGTCTAAAAAAATAGTAAAAATTTAAAGGCATCAAGCAAAAGCTTGGTGCCTTGTTTTTTGGTGTAATTATGAAAAAATTTATTCCTGTTATTATAATACTTTTAGTACTTGCACTAGGGATAACGATTTATTTTATTATTCCTAAAAATAACGATATAAGCAGCTCTAGCCTCACACCCACAAGTAATGAAGAACAAACCGTAACCGTTAAAGATATGATTTCGAAAAGTAACGCTGTATTAATTGCAGACATTATTGGAAGTGATACTAAAAATGGTGTTACAATATATACTCTAAGCGTTGATGAAATGTTAAAGGGAAATAACATCACAGGACTTGGTTATTTGCACCTTAATAATAATGTTAAAATTGAAATTGGTCAAAGAATAATTATATTTTCTAATAGTGATAAAAAATATAACTATAAAGAACCATTTTCTGGTGCCCCCTTTGTATTATTGGTTAGTAAAGAAGGTAACCTTTTCACCATTAACGGAATAGGTAACTTGGAAATTTCTGATACTAAAAATGCTTCTTTAGATTTTATTCGTCAAAATCTTGAGGGCTAATTAAATATGATTTTGTTATAGGGTCTTTGACGTCATAGTCGAAGATCCTAATTTTTTTATCATAATCAAAATATTCAACCAAAACGTTTTTTCTACCGGTTTTTGCAATATATTCGTTTTGCAATTCTATATTTTTATTGGTGCTAAATCCTAAACGTTTGCCTTTTGGATTATAGCTTAAAGCATCTAGCTTAATATAATGTTCGGCTTCTTCGTCGGTTGCATATAATTTTAAAAATTTTAATAACAGTAAGTAAGAATCTTTTTGTGAAATGCTTGATAAATTATATTCACTAAAAAACTCCGCTAGCTTTTTAATTAAATTTGAAGGCCTATTAAAAGCGCCTAGAATAAAGTTAAATGAGTTTTTATATAAACCTGAATTATAAAATTTGTCAATAATTTTATCGTAAGAACGTAAAAGGTTGAGTTCTTCAAAACTAAAGAATTCCGATTCAATAACTTCATATGGTGGATGTGATAAAAACTTTGTGTTATAGGTGTTTTTACTTAATGCAGAACCTTTTAAAAGCTTTAAAAATCCTAATTGAATCATATTGGCGTTTGTTTTAAAACAGAAATCAAGGCTGTTACAAATGCCTTCAAAACTATCGAAAGGAAGGCCTGCAATCAAATCAATATGTATATGGCAATTGCTTAAATTGGTTAAACGCTTAATATTTTCGCAAAGCTTTTGTATGTTCGTTTTTCTATTAGCAACCTTTAGTGCTTTTTCGGTTATTGTTTGAATTCCAATTTCAAACTGAACCTTTTTCTTGGGCATCTTTGAAATTATCTCAAAAAATTCTTCACTAAATATATCTCCTGCAATTTCAAAGTGGAAGGTACAGTCGGTATCAAGGTCTTTAATAAATTTTAAAATTTCAATTGCTCTTTTTAAATTTGCATTAAAGGTTCTATCAACAAATTTAATACACTTAGCACCCTTATTAACTAATAGGGTAAGTTCGCTATAAACACGTTCAAGCGGTAAATACTCGGTTATATCATCTGCACTTGAAAGGCAATAAGAACAGTTAAATGGGCAACCACGACTTGTTTCATAATAAACAAGCCTGTTTTCTATATTAGTAATCTTTTCTTTCTTAAAAGATTTAAAATATTCTTCAGTAAAAGGGGAGACAACACTTGAAAAAGGCGTATTTTGGGCGTTATAGAACTTTTTAATCTCGTCGGGGTTTTTCTCGTAATCATCAAAAAAAGCTGAAAACGAGGCTTCTCTGCCAACAATAATGGCATCGAACGGAAAATTATCTTTGTTATGCTCAACTTCAGGGCCGCCTGCAATTATAATTGTATTGGGTAATAGTTTCTTTAATTCAATAGTCAAACTTTTAATTAATTCAATATTCCAAATATAGCAAGAAAAAGCAATAACTTTAGGCTTTTTAGAATAAATGTTATTGAGTATTTCAAAATAGTTTTGATTTATATCTGTTTCATACACAGAAAATGCCCTATCGGCATTTTGGGCTTTTAAATACCATACCGATAAGGCTTTGTGAATGTTTTTAGATGCTATTGATACAAGCAAATACATTTTAATATCTCCTGCGTTTTCTTTTTTTCTTTAAAACGTTAATTATAATAACGTAAATTACAAACACAAGAATAATGCCTAAAAGTGATAAACAAATATACTTAAATACGGCACTTTTAATACCAATTATTATATAGTTCCAAATTTGTAAAATGGTACTACCTTCAACGTTATCGGCCGCAACAAGTTCAAGTGTTCCTAGTTTTTCTCCTGCATAATATACATCGGCATATCCTAACAAATCACCTTTTTTAACGGGAGCGTTAATCTCTTCGTTTATTAGTGTTATCTTTGTTTGAACCGTAGATAAATCTGCGGCTTTAGGTAAAATTGCGGAAAGACTTGTTTTGGGCGTTAATGCAACGTGATCGTTTTCAAAAGATAAACCAACCTTTGCTTCGCCTAAAATGCTGGAGGTCTCATAAACGTTTTTATATTCAAAGTCGTTAAACATCCACTCATATAGTTGTTTTGAATCTCTGAATTCATATCTAACACGAACGCCATTATCTCTAACAGGACATTTCATTAGTACAACCATATATGAATATCCGTCTTTTTCTGCAGTAGAAACCAAACATCTTCCAGCTTCGTCGGTGTAACCTGTTTTTACACCTTTAGCGTATTTATAATAATAAACAGTAGAAGGATCTTGCAACATGTTGGTATTTACCATTAGTTTTTCACCGTTCATATTAGTTGCAGGCATTTTATATCTTGTAGAGTAGACTACTTCTTTAAAAATATCATATTTTAAAGCAGCTTTTGTAATAATGCTCATATCATAAGCGGTTGTATAGTGTTCTTCGTGATGAAGCCCGTGTGGATTCATAAAATGGGTGTTTTTAAGACCTAATTCCTTGGCTTTCTGATTCATCATATCAACAAAGCCTTCAACTGTTTTGCCGTAATGCTCTGCAATAGCCATTGCACCATCATTAGCAGACATTAAAAGTAGGTAATAAAGCATTTGTCTGGCAGTAATCTTTTCACCGGGTTCTAGACCACCAACACTGCTATCAGTACCGAGTAAACTATTAACCGCATAATCAGAAACAGTAATAACTTCTGTATCAAGATTTTCGGTTTTTTCAATTAAAAGAATTGCCGTCATAACCTTGGTTAGAGAAGCGGGGTAGCGCTTTGTATGGGCATCTTTTTGATAAACGATTTCGTCAGTATCTAAACTAACCATAATTGCGCTTTCTGCTGACACCTCAAAAGAAGAAGGGTTATAAGCCGCAGCCGGTGTACAAATTCCTAAAATTATTAAAAAAGTGCAAATTATGCACAAAAAAGTCTTTTTCATACTTTTAATCTCCTAAAAAGTATAGTATAATATTAGTATAACATATTCTTTCAGAAATTAAAAGTTATTTATTGGAGGAAAATTAATGGTTTACGTAACCGGCGATATGCACGGAGACGAAAGTCGTCTTTACGATAAAGAGTGGCGCAAGCTTAAAGCGGGCGACATTTTAATAGTGCTTGGAGACTTTGGCTTTTTATGGAACGATAGTGAGCGTGAAAGACAAGCTATTAAATATTTAGGTAGCCGCAAATTTACCGTTTGCTTTTTAGACGGCACACACGAAAACTTTGATTTAATTAATAAAAGTCGTGTTACATATTGGAAAGGCGGCAAGGTGCATCGTATAAGCGATAAACTTCTTCATTTAATGCGTGGTCAAATTTTTAATATAGATGGCATTAAATTTTTTGTGTTTGGTGGGGGAGAAAGCGAAGATAAAGAAGTTAAGTACGAGCATAAAAAATGGTGGAGAGCCGAATTGCCTTCTCCTAACGAAATGGCAATGGGGGCTTTAAGACTTGATGAAGAAAATTGCGTTATTGACTACGTTTTAACTCACGAGCCACCTTCACGTGTTAAAAGCGCTATGCTTCTTAGAAAAGGCCAATCAGATAACGTTAGTAAATTAAACGGCTTTTTTGAAGAAGTTACTAACACTTGTAAATTTAGACATTGGTACTTTGGTTCTTTACACGAAGATAGAAAGGTTACGCCAACACATACTTGCGTGTTTAATAAAATTTTACCTATTGATATGACTAAGGTTAATAACGACGTTAAAGTTGAAACAAAAGAAGATTTGTTAGATATTTTTGAAAATATAGAATAAAAAATAGGGTAGCGGAAAACCACTACCCTTAATTTTTGTTTAGATTAATTATTTAATCATACTAGCAACTTCTTCTGCAAAGTTGTCTACACGTTTTTCAATGCCTTCGCCCTTTTCAAAACGAACGAAGCTTGCAACGCTAAGTTCTGCACCAAGTGCTTTAGCAACAGATGCTACATAACCTTTTACGTCACCGTCAAATAGGTCGGAACGAACAAATGTCTGTTCAAGTAAGCAAACCTCTTTAATTTGCTTTGAAATACGACCTTGAACAAGTCCACCGAAAATCTTATTTTCTGAGATTTCAGCTTTGTGAGAAACTGCAATCTCAATAAGAGTTTCATATGCTTCTTTAGAAATGAAGTTAACGAAGTTCTTTTTCTGTTTTTGGTCAAGACCTTGGTAAACATTGATGTCTGCGTCGGTCCATTTTTTGCAATCAATAGCTTCATTGATAAGAGTTGTAAGGATGGGAATAGGAAGTGTATCAGGCTTGTTAAGAGCGCTGTCAATAGTGATTGACTCCATCTTAGCAAGTTCTTCTGCAGAGATATCACTCTTGCCGAGATATTCAGGGTTCATAGCTGCAATTTGCATTGCGATGTTTTTACCCATATCTGCGAATTCAGCTTTTGTTGCAGTTGCATCATCAGTATTAAATGCAACAATAACGCCTACGGAACCACCAGCGTGGATATAGGTTGCTGTGTGACCTTCAACAACAGTAAATCTTCTAACTTTCATATTCTCACGAAGAGCAAGGAAAACTTCCTGAACTTCTTCTTCAATAGTTTTATCTGAATCTACTGATTTTGTAGCAAGAAGAGCATCAACATCAGCGGGTTTTGTAGCAAGAACTGTTTTAGCAACTTTAGCTGAAAGTTCAATGAAGGGAGCACCCTTAGCAACGAAGTCAGTTTCGCAGTTTAGTTCTACAAGAGCGCCTGCGGTGCTATCTGCACATGCTGCAACAATACCTTCTGCTGCAACGCGGCTTGCTTTCTTAGCTGCAGAAGCAAGACCTTTTTCTCTTAAAAGCTCAATAGCGGCATCCATATCGCCATCGGTTTCTACTAATGCTTTTTTGCAGTCCATCATACCGCAACCAGTTTTTTCTCTTAAAGATTGTACGTCTTTAGCAGTAAAATTCATAAGTATTACTCCTTTATTTTCTTTAAAAATGCCCACTAATAAGGTGGGCATTAAATTTTAAATTATTCTGCAGCTTCTTCAGCTGTTTCTTCAGTTACTTCTTCTGTTTCTTCAACTTCAGGAGCAGCTTGTTCGCCTTGTCTTGCTTCAATAACAGCAGAAGCCATAGCACCGGCAATTAGTTTAACTGCACGGATAGCGTCGTCGTTACCGGGAATAACTGCGTCAATTTCATCAGGATCGCAGTTTGTATCAACAATAGCAATAATCGGAATACCTAATTTCTTTGCTTCTTGAACAGCAATTCTTTCTTTTCTGGGGTCAACAATGAACATAGCGCTAGGAATTTTGTTCATGTTTTGAATACCGCCTAAGAATTTTTCAAGTTTTTCAATTTCTAATCTTAACTTGATAACTTCTTTCTTAGGTAGAAGTTCAAATGTACCGTCTTCTTCCATTTTGCGAAGTTGGTTTAATCTGTCGATTCTGCGACGGATTGTTCTAAAGTTTGTTAGCATACCGCCTAACCAACGAGCATTAACGTAAGGCATTTCGCAACGGATAGCTTCTTCTTTAACAGCGTCTTGAGCTTGTTTTTTGGTACCAACAAATAAAATGTCGCCACCTTCAGAAGCGATGTCACGAACGAACATATAAGCTTCGTTAAGTTTCTTAACGGTTTTTTGTAGGTCGATAATATAGATACCGTTTCTTTCGGTAAAGATATACTCGGCCATTTTGGGGTTCCAGCGTCTGGTTTGGTGACCAAAGTGTACGCCGGCTTCTAGTAACTGTTTCATAGATACTACTGACATAATTTTTTCCTCCGGTTTTTTCCTCCGCGTAGTTTCATCTTGGCGGGTTTCTTAACAAACCGGCCCGACAATCAACTCGCGTGTGTATTTTTTTGCTACATAAATAGCTTATAAATTCTACCATAACACAAATAAAAATGCAAGTCTTTTTTTATAAAAAATTCAGTAAAAATAAAGAAAAAGCGGCAAAATAACCGCTTTTTTCTATTTTAGCATTATTGGTTGAATTTGTTCACCTGAAATTGCCTTATCAATTGTGGGTAAAAGCTTTGTAAAATCGCTAATTAACGACTTTGATTTATTCACGGGATCATCTTGACCAAAAGGCACAAAATAAATGTTTTTAGTATTTAAAAGTTTTGCAATATTTTGAGCCGATGCGCCAAGTCCGTCATTAGAAGCTATTGATAATACAACAGGTCGTTCGTTTCTTAAATGAGCTTTTACTGCCATAGTAACGGGACTATCTGTAATGCCGTTTGCTATTTTTGCTAACGTGTTGCCTGTACATGGGCAAACCACAAGTAAATCAAGCATTTTTTTAGGTCCTATAGGTTCGGCGGCATCAATAGTTGAAATAACACTTCTAGAACAACATTGTTCAATAAAACGTATGTTTTCGTAAGCTGTTCCAAAGCGTGTGTCGGTAATTTTTACAACGTTAGAAATAATAGGGTATATATCATATTTTTCGGCTTTAAGCTTTTTAAGTTCTTCAAATGCATCTTTAAACGTGCAGAACGAACCACATAAACAAAAGCCGATTTTTAAGTCTTTCAAGTTTTTTCCTCCTTGTTTAAATAAGGTCTTATTGTTTCAAAAATTAATCTACCGGCAGTTTTTGGAGCATATTTGCCAGGCAAAGCTAACGCAGAAATATAGTTAATACCATCTTTAGAATAAAAACCGCCGGGTTTTGAGGCTAATTCAATAAATAGCGTATCTTTATTAGCATTAGTCAATTCATTGCCAAAAAATACGGTATTCGGGACTGTATTAAACACAAAATCAAACTCTGGTATATGGTTTTTAATTTCATTAAAGCAAATCGTGTTACATCCTAATGTTTTTGCTAATGCTCTGTCGGTTTCTTTTCTGGCGACAATTGTAATATTGCAGTTAAATGCCGTTAAAAATTTGCTTAAAATCTTAGCAATTCTGCCAAAACCCGTAATCAATATTTTGCTGTTTATAAGTGAAATTTTTGAGTTTTCTATTGCAATGCTTATTGCACTTTCTGCGGTTATTGCGGCGTTAATATACAATAAATTTTCATTTTTAGCATAATCGTAAACATAGTAAGTTTTAAAAAAATCTTGTGGTAAAACACCACCGAATATTTTAGTGCCTGGTTTTAAAAATTTAACTATTTCTTCTATAGATATTTTAAGTTTTGAAAACGGCGCATTTATAAAACCATCTTTTATTGATGGATAAGGAAGAATTATAATATCAGATTTAAAAACATTTTCTTCATTTTCAAAAAGCCCGTAACTAAAAACGCTATAATCTTTTTGCTTTAAAATATTAAAAAGTTCTTTTTGACGGGCGTCTCCGCCAACAAGTAATATGGTCTTATTTTGCATTTTAAACTCCTAAAAATTCTTTACAACATATACTATGAATAATTTTTGGTTAAAGTGAAATTAAATATTAAAAAAATATGTTTATTTTATTCAAAAAATGTTATATAATATAAACAAATAAAGTATTTGTATTTTTCGAGGTGTTAATTTTGAAAATCATTTCTTTAGAGGATGAAATTTTAAATAGAGTTAAAAAAATACATATGATAGGCATAGGCGGCTCAGGTATGTGCCCCTTGGCCGAAATTTTACATTCTAAAGGTTATAAACTTACCGGTTCTGATAATAACGAAAGTGATCCACTTAAAAGAGTAATAGCTTTAGGTATTCCCGTTACAATGGGGCACTATAAAGAAAACGTTTTAGGGGCTGAACTTGTTGTTTATTCTGCAGCAATAAGCCAAGAAAATCCAGAACTTGTTTCTGCAAGAGAAAACAATATTCCAACTATGGAACGTTCGGTTTTACTAGGTATTATCACAAGACAGTTTGATAACGTTATAGGCGTTTGCGGCACTCACGGCAAAACAACAGTTTCTTCTATGATTACCCAGGTGCTTTGTATTGCGGGATGCGACCCCACCGCTGTTATTGGTGGCCGTTTACCGCTTATTGGCGCAAATGGTAGAGCGGGTGAAAGCGAAAATATGGTTTGTGAAAGTTGCGAGTTTGTTGATACCTTTTTGCAACTGTCTCCCGATAAGGCCGTGCTTTTAAATATTGATAATGACCATCTAGATTATTTTAAAACTATGGAAAATCTTGTGGCATCTTTTACAAAGTTTGTTAATAAAGCAACTATGGTTTATTATAATGGCGATGATGAGTTATCTAAAAATGCAACAAGCACGCATAGTGGAAGTAAAATTACCTTCGGTTTAAATGAATATAATAATTATTATGCAAAAAATTTAGTTCAGGGTGCGTTAGGCTTTAAGTTTGACGTTTATAAAAACGGCGAATTTATTACAGATATGGAACTATCAATTCCGGGTAAGCATAACGTTTATAATGCACTTGCGGCATTTTCAGTGTGTTTCGATATGGGTATTGAAGCAAAAACCATTAAAAACGCAATTGGCACATTTTTAGGTGCAGGAAGACGTTTTGAAAAGATTTTTGAAAACAAAACTTTAACCTTGTTTGACGATTATGCCCACCATCCAACCGAAATCGAAGCAACTTTAAAAGCCGCAAAAGAACTTGCGTTTAAACGTGTAACGGTTGTGTTCCAACCATTTACTTTTTCTAGAACAGAACTTTTGCTTAACGAATTTATCGCGGCACTTTCTTATGCAGATAGGGTAGTGCTCCCGCCGATTATGGGCTCGCGAGAGGTTAATACAAGTGGTATTTCTTCTTCAGATATTGCAAAAGGTTTAAAAGATGCAATTTGTGTTGAAGATTTAGATGAGGCCGCAAAATTTATTTTAGATACCGCACAAGAAGGCGATTTTGTTGTAACGATGGGCGGCGGAGACGTGTATAAAGCTGCTTATAAAATTAGAGATGCTCTTATGAATAACTAAAAGAATAATCCTCCAAACTTCTACATAGTATTTTGTAGATTTGGGGGATTTTTTTATGAAATATTTAATTTTAACCAAAAGACATTTAATTGCCTTTTTTGCAGTTCTTTTAAGTATAACTGTGGTGTCGGTTTTCTCTTTTGTATCGGCAAGTAATAACAATAGATTATTGCCTATATATTGCGTTAAAACCGATCAAAAGAAAATAGCAATTTCTTTTGATGCCGCATGGGGTAATCAAGATACAGAACAAATACTAAAAATATTAGAAAAATATAATATCAAGGCAACCTTTTTTCTTGTGGGTGCATGGGTTGATAAATATCCAGAAAGTGTAAAACAAATACATAACGCAGGGCACGAAATAGGTAATCACTCTAATTCGCACCCCGATTCTACAAAAATTTCAGTAGAAGAGTTAAAAAAGGAACTTATTTGTTGTAATCAAAAAATTTACGAACTTATTGGAGTAACACCAAAGTTATTTCGCGCACCATTTGGAGCATATAACAATAACTCAATTAAAACTGTTGAAAGCTTAAAAATGTATAATATACAATGGGACGTTGACTCTTGTGATTGGATGGAAGGACATACCGCAGAAAGAATAAAATCTGACGTACTAAAAAAAGTAAAGCCCGGTTCAATAGTGCTTTTTCATAATGCAGCGGCATATACACCCGATGCTCTACCGGCTATTATTGAAAAATTACTTTCAGATGGCTATTCATTTTGTAAAATTTCAGATTTAATATATAAAGAAAATTACGTTATAAAACATGATGGTACGCAAGTAAAAAAAGACGGGGAATAACCCCGTCTTTTTTATCTTTATTTAATTTTCTGTAGTAAAGTTTAATACAGAGCCAATTGGAATATCGCCAAATACGAGGCAGTTTTCAGAGGCGCTTTTTAGTTTGATTTTATTTTCTGCAGTACGGGTAAATACAATTTTGCCGCTGCCTTCGTCAATTAATGTAATGGTTGTGCCATTTTCGGTAACGCTTGTGATTGCACCGGCATCGCCTCTACCGAAATAATAGTATTCGCCATCTCTTAATTCGCAATCGGGTTTCATATTTTCTTGTACTTCTTCGGGTAATGAAGAAAGTTTATCGCCAACAGCCATACCTGCTTCTTTGATATCATTAGTTAATATCAACGTAACGTCATAATAAGTGTCACCACTTTTAATGCCTGCAACCCACGAACCACCTTTTTGCAAAATGGGTGTATAATTTGGAGTTGAAGGAATTGGTGTTTTAGAACTTACTGGATTACTTGAAACCGGAGAATTACTGCTGGTACTTGTGTTATTATTAACAACTGCATTTTGAGAAACTGCAGTTTTAATTTCTGCAGTAATTTTAATTTCACTAAAACTTGTAGTTGCACTTTCTTTTACTGTTTCTAAAATAGTGTTTGTTTTAACAGATGTATCTTTAATTTCGGTAATTTCAAAATTAACAGTAACTTTTTCATCTGCCTTTGTGTAACCGCCATCGTTAGTTGCAACAACAATATTGTTAATAACGTCGTCTAAAGTACCTGTTTGTTTGGATATATTTTTAATAACGTCTTTAGCGTCATTATTAACCGGTTCAACGGCTAACACGTTATTGTTAATATCTAAATACAAATTAAATTCTGGGTTAATGGTCACCTTAACAACCGTAACGTAATTACTTGGCTTTGTAAATTCAACGGTTTGTGTACTGGTTGCGTTTGAACTGGTATTGGTTTGTGCATTACTGCAACCACATAGAGTAACAAGGATTATAGCTAAAATAACTGCAAATAGTTTTTTCATTTTACCACTCCTTTATTTTTCTAATTAAATTTTAACATATCTTATTTAAAAAAACAATAAAAAAAGCAACGATAATATCGTTGCTAAAATATAACTATTTTTTTAATATATGGTGTTACTATTTTATTATTTGTTATTAAATAAAATACAAATGCACCAAATACGTTTAAAATAAGGTCATCAATGTCACAAGAACCGCACATAAATATTAATTGCAAAACTTCAACTGCAGAAACAATTAATATAACCACTAATAAAAACCAATAATACTTTTTAAATTTATTAAAGAACAATGGTAAATAAAAGCCAAAAGGCATAAAGGCAACAAAATTACCTAAAAGGTTTGTAATAATTGAATTAACGGGAAGGGAGTGAGTGTTTGCACTATCTAAAAATAATGCTATTGTTTTAAATGGAACTAAATTAATTCTTTGCTCTACAATTGCGTTTCTGTTATAGTAAGCATCTGTAAAAAGCAATGCTAAGATATATACTATATAAACAACAAACATTATTATAAACGTAACTTTCATAATTTTAGCTGAATTAACATTATTTTCTTTTTGTAAGTAATAGCCGCCCAAATACAGCGAAAAAGAAAATATCAAAAGCATAATTAAGCTTTTAAATGCTGAGTGTAAACCAACAATTATAAAAAATAGAGAGGCCGCAGAGATTAAATAAAATAGTGCTGTTTGAAAGTTAAGTTTAATTTTCATATCTGCATCCTTTCTAAAAAATTTTTTATATTATATCACTAATTATTATGCAACACAATAAAAATTTTAATTTTATTGACAACGCGTTTTTTTATATGGTATATTTTATATATATTAATTGTGAGGTGTTTTTTGTGGCAAAAACCGTTTTAATAACCGGGGCATCGGGTGGTATAGGTAGCGCTACGGCTTGTCTTTTTGCAGAAAAAGGTTATAACATTGTTATAAACTATAATAATTCTGAACGTCAAGCCAGGTTATTACAAAAATCACTTACAGAGCATGGTGCTAGGTGCATTTGCGTAGGTGCTAATGTTTCTTATCCAAGCGAAGTAAATTCTATGATTAAACAAGCGGAATATTCTTTTGGTTCAATAGATGTGCTTGTAAATAATGCTGGCATCTCTCAAATTAAGCAAATTCAAGATATTACTGATAACGACTGGCACGAAATGATAGCTACCAACTTAACGGGTGTGTTTAATTGTGCAAGAGCGGTAGTACCCGGTATGATAAGAAATAAAAGCGGTTCAATTATCAACGTTTCTTCAATGTGGGGAATAACAGGCGCTTCTATGGAAACCCATTATTCTGCCGCCAAGGCAGGTGTAATTGGCTTTACCAAAGCACTTGCAAAAGAACTAGGCCCTAGCGGCATTAGAGTTAACTGTGTGGCTCCTGGCGTAATTGAAACAAATATGAATAGAAATATTACTTTGGGTGCTATTGAACAATTATCTGAAGAAACACCTTTAGGAAGATTAGGCAGTCCTATTGAAGTTGCAGAAACAATTTACTTTTTAGCGAGTGAAGGGGCAGGCTTTATAACCGGACAAGTAATTAGTCCGAACGGTGGACTTGTAATATAAATTAAAAAACTCTCGAAATTTTTCGAGAGTTTTATTTTTTGAAAATATTATTACCTTTGCAATCAATTCCAACAATTAGCGGAAAATCATTGAATTCAAGCATTTTTATAGATTCGCAACCAAGTTCTTCAAATGCAATAACTTTTGCACTAACAATATGTTTTGAAGCTAAAGCACCGGCTCCGCCAATAGCACAAAAATAAATTGCAGAATTGTTTTTTATGCTATTAATAACCTCGTTATTTCTTTCACCTTTGCCAATTGTAGCAGCAACCCCCATATCATATAGCGTAGGAGCAAATTTGTCCATCCTCTTAGAAGTGGTGGGTCCGCAACTACCAATTGCGGCGTTTTTAGGTGTTGCAGTGGGCCCTGCATAATATATTACTGAGTTTAATAAATCAAAGGGTAGTGCTTGATTGTTTTTTATAAGTTCAAAAATCTTTTTATGTGCGGCATCTCTTGCAGTATAAACCTTTCCGCTAAGAAAAACCGTATCACCACATTTAAGATCTTTTATAACCTTAGTTATGTCGTTAACGAAAATTTTATGTTCCATTATTTTATTGTTTCTTGCAAAACCTTTTCAGCTTCATTTGCGTTTTCAAGGTTGTTTTTAATCGTGTTTTCGGTCGATTTAATAGAAGTTAAAGCCGAATCTAAATTATTGCTGAAATTATTAGTAATGCTTAAAATTTCGCTCTTAATATCTAAATAATTTTCTTGAGCATTGTTTAAAATTTCAAGATTTTTCTCAATTTCTGCTTTAGCGGCTTCTTTTCCTTTGGAAGCATTTTCTAAAATTAGTTCTGCATTGTTTTTTGCAATTATGTATAAAGCGCCTATGCTTTCGGCAAGGCGATTGATTTCATCCTCTTTATCTTTATATTGCTGTAACTGTGCATTAAGATTATCAATTTCGTTATTTAAATTAATGGTGCGATTTGTAAGTTCTTTAACTTCACCATTTAAACTTTTAACGATAGCGGCATTTTTCTTATCTTCAGAAGATATATAGTTTAAAACATCTTCTTTGTTAAAACCTAAAAAGCTTCTTCTAAAACCTTTGGTTGCCATAATTTACACCATCCTTATTTTTGACATTATAACACTTTTATTATTAAAATTCAATACTAACCGTCATAATCTTCTGCGTGTTTCATAATTTCAGATAAACTTTCAGAATAAATTCCTTTATTT
This sequence comes from Acutalibacteraceae bacterium, assembly GCA_045540715.1. Taxonomy (GTDB): domain Bacteria; phylum Bacillota; class Clostridia; order Oscillospirales; family Acutalibacteraceae; genus UMGS1279. The sequence goes on from JAZQHT010000001.1 coordinate 49,313, forward strand.
AATAGTTCTTTATCTTCAAAAGGTAAGTTATTATAAGCAACGTCTAACACTCGGTATGGTGAATTTTCGCCAACAACAAAAACAGCAATGGTGTTATTATACTTTTTTAAAACGTAGGTTAAAGAAGATGAAGAATTTTCGGGTTCTTTTTTGTTTAAAGTCATATAAAGACTGCCTATAATTATTGTAAGTGTAAATGATATTAAACCAATTAATAACAGTAGTTTTTTATTCATTAATTTTAACCTTCAATCATAAAATTATAAGTATATTATGTCCTAAAATACAAAGGTTAAAAAATTGTAACTCGATTTTTTTATAAAATGTGGTATAATGTAAATAGTTATAAGCAGAAGTATGCTGTTTTTTCATAACTAACACATATAATTTACAATACTTTTTGTTGTTATTTTTTGTACGGAAAGGAAGTGCTATAATTTGAGCGAAGAAAAGAAAAGCACGAATTTTGATAAAAAAGACAATAACGATTTAACCAGTAATTCTGATAATTTGGATTTAAATTCTTTTGTTAAAAAGACCAAAGAAAAAGAACCTAAAAACTTTTTAGAAAAGGTAATGTTAAAAGCTAAAAAGTTTTTGAAAAAGATTAAGAAAAACAGAAAGAAAAAAGGCAAAAAATCGGTTTGGCAAACAATTCTTACAACTGCACTTGTGTTTATGATTATTTTCTCAATTGCGCTTGCAAGTTTCGTTATTTATATTTTTGCTTTTATTGATGACGAGGTTCAAGAAAATCTTCACGATTTGCAGCTTAACTTTACAACTACTATTTATGGTTATGATAGTGCAACCGGTAAATACGTAGAGTATCAAAGGGTGCACGGTAGTGAAAACAGAATTTGGGTTTCATTTGATAAGATGCCTCAAAATTTAAAAGATGCTTTTGTTAGTATAGAAGACGAGCGTTTTTATGCCCATAATGGTGTTGACTGGAAGCGTACACTTGGTGCGTTTGTTAATATGTTTGTTGACATTTATTCGTCAAACCAAGGTGGTTCAACAATTACCCAACAGTTGGTTAAAAACTTAACTGGCGATAATGATCAAAACGTAATGCGTAAAATTAGAGAAATTATGCGCGCCAGATATTTAGAAAACAACTATGATAAAGACGTTATTTTAGAATGTTATTTAAATACTGCATCCTTCTCTAACGGAATATGCGGTGTTGAAGTTGCTTCTAACTATTATTTCAATAAAAGCGTTAGCGACCTTAATTTAGCTGAATGTGCGGCTTTAGCGGCTATTGTTAAAAACCCCGAACGTTATCGTCCTGATAGAAATCCACAATATAATGCAGAACGTCGCGAATTGGTTTTAGGCAAAATGTTAGAGCTTGGCAAAATTACACAGGCCGAACATGATGCTGCTTTAAAAGCTGATGTTAAAATTGTTGCTGATTCGTCTCACTTAAAAGAAAAAGAAATTAATAGCTATTTTGTTGATGCTTTAATTGATGAAGTTGTAGATGATTTAGTAGAACAAAAAAATATGGACCGTTCACATGCAGAGATTAATTTTTATAATGGTGGTTATAAAATTTATTCTACTGTTGATGCAAAAATTCAAGGAATTGTTGATAAAAACTTTAGTGATCCTAAGTGGATTAGCACTAGCAAAGATGGTCAAACAGCTCAAGCCTCTTTTACCATTATGGATTATAATGGAAACGTTTTAGGCATAGCTGGAGGACTAGGCGAAAAAACAGCAAACCGTGCTTTGAATCGCGCAACTACAACTTTAAGGCCGCCGGGCTCTACAATGAAGCCGATAGGCGCTTATGCACCGGCCCTTGAAAACAACCTAATAACCTATTCAAGTTATTATATTGACGAGCCGATTGAGGTTAAAAACTGGGAAACTGGCGAAATGGAAAAATGGCCTCCTAACTGGTATAAAGGCTATGAGGGTAAAAAGACAATTTTCAGTGCAATAGAACGTTCTGTTAACACAATTCCCGTTAAATTAGTTCAACAAATGGGTTTTGATAAACCGTTTGACTTTTTAGTTAATAATTTTGGTTTAACCACACTAGAACGCGATTCTAGTAAAGACTTAACCTATTCTAACTTGGCCTTAGGTGGTAGTTATAAGGGCGTTACAAACCTAGAATTAACAGCAGCTTATGCAACCTTTGGTAATTTAGGTTACTATAATTTGCCGCGCTTATATACAAAAGTTACTACTCAACGTGATGAACCGGTATTACAAACAACGCAAAAAACCAAAATCGCAATGAGCGAAGAAACTGCTTTTATTATGAATAAGCTTTTACTTTACCCGGTATATGGTTCAAGAGGTACCGGTAAAGAGGTTCGTCCTTATATTAAAAATACAAAGATTTTTGCAAAAACCGGTACAACCAACTGGCAAAACGACCTTTGGTTTGTTGGTGGTTCACCATATTACGTTGCAGGCTGTTGGTACGGTTATGATACTCCTGCAGTTGTTAGCGATAATAAACTTGCTTTAAGACTTTGGGGTAGCATAATGCAAGAAATCCATGAAGACTTACCTGCAAAAGAATTCCCGGTAAGCAGTAAAGTGGAAATACACTATTATTGTGAAGAAACAGGTCTTGTTGCAAATTCAACCTGCCCGATAGTTGAAGGACACACCGGTTATTATAAAAAGAATTATTTGCCACCTTGCACAGTACATGGTGGAAATATTAAAGAACCGGTTACTTCTAAAAGTGATATTAATACACCAATATCTTCTACTAGTTCCACAACAAGTAGCACAACTTCAGGTAGTACGAGTTCGGGTGGCACAAGTAACGTAACGTCAAATAATAGCAGTACAAACGTTACTACTTCTGCACCTACCACCTCTCAATAAATAAACGGATAACCCTAAAATGGGTTATCCGTTTTATATTTTACCTTCTACAAACCAGCCCGGTTCTTCATACCACAAATAACTTGTTTGATTATTTATTTTAATGGTGTATCTTATACCTGTGCCGCCAACCTTCATACTGGCGGCTCTCTTTTTATCTAAAACTCTATCAATTAAAAATTCGCGGCCATCGCACCAAATAATTTTTAATGGCAAAATATTTCCATCTGTGTCAAACTTGACTTCAACTTCTACGTAGGTCTTTTTAACCATAAATATTCTCCTTATCTAAATGGTTCAAAATGAAGCGTGTGGTCGGCTATGGGGTTAAAAGCGGATAAATCAGTATCACTAAGCATCAAAGCACGACCTACTGAAAAATGTCCAAAGCGCTCGCGTATATTATCAATAGAGTTTTCTAGTTTTTTAAGTTTTTCAGTATTGGTTTCCAATAATGGTTGCTGAATTGTAATATCGGTGATAAGATTTGCAGCTTTTATTCCAATGCTTCTAAGAGCTTCGCCTTTATTGTTTGCTTTATAAAGATTAAAAGCAACCTTGAAAATTTCACCTGAAATATCTGTAGGGGAAATACGCTGTTGCCTTTCAAAACTATAAAGGTTTGTATTGCGCATACTAACTTGAACAACTGCGCATTGTGCTTTAGCATTGCGAAGTCTTTCGCTAACCGATTCTGCTAAAGTCATAAGTATAATTTTAATGTCATCGTCGGTAGTTAAATCTCTAAATGCTGTTGTAGAGTTGCCAATTGATTTAATTGGATAGGCTTCTTCAAGCGGTAAAACGGGGGAGTACTCGTTGCCGTTTGCAAAGTTCCAAATAGTAGCTCCGTTTTTACCCAGCAGTCTTTCTAAATATTCTTTTGGCATTTTACCTAAATCTCCAATTGTAGAACAACCTCTTGTTTTTAGTTTGCTTAAAGTTGCGCGTCCAACAAATAAAAGATTATCAACAGGCATAGGCCAAACAATGTCTTTATAATTTTCGCGAGAAATCACCGTTACGGCATCGGGCTTTTTATAGTCGCTTCCAAGTTTTGCAAATACCTTATTAAAAGAAACCCCAATAGAAACGGTAACGCCTAACTCATCCTTTATTCTTTGTCGTATAATTTCGGCAATTTCTTTTCCATAATTTAAATCTTTTCCGCTTTTGGTTATGTCAAGCCAACATTCATCGGGCCCAAAACTTTCCACTAAATTTGTATATTCAGCGTATATATTTTTTGCTAGTTGACTAAATTTAGTATATTTTTCAAAGTTTGTAGAAATGCAAACTAAATTGCTGCATTTTTTCTTGGCTTGCCATAAAGCATCTCCTGTTTTTATACCATGTGCTTTTGCAAGTCCGTTTTTAGCTAAAACTATACCGTGACGTTTTTCGGGATCACCAGTAACAGCAACAGGAAGACCCCTAAATTTGGGGTCTTCAAAACATTCTACTGATGCGTAGAAATTATTTAAATCGCTGTGTAGTATAATTCGGTCCATAAACTCTCCAAAATAAAAAAGAACAAATGTTCTGTAATTATTATAGCAAAGAAAATGCCTAATGTCAAATGTAAAAAATGGAATTTTAATATTTTTCAAAAATAAAAAAAACGAGCAATTCACACTGCTCGTTTAGTAATGCTTGTTACTGTTAAAAGGTTGCCTTTAACCTTGAATTTTATTTCTAAATCTAAATAGTAAAATCCAAATTCTCGGTTTTCGTCATCAATATAATGTGGACGAGGATCATTAGATAAAATTGTTTTTAATGTTTCAATTTTATCATCCGGTAAAATATCGGTAAATTCTTCGGGTAATATAACCGTTAAATTATTATTAAAATTCTCATGTGCAAAACCACCTGTAGCGTTTGGATGGCTATCGGTAAAGGCTAAATAAGGTTTAATATCATAAATAGGTGTGCCATCCATTAAATCTGCACCGCTAACACGTAAACACAATCCATCTTTAGTATTTTCTAGGCCTAGTAGTTTAACCGATGAGAGACCTAAAGGGTTTGGTCTAAAAGGGGAACGTGTTGCAAAAACTCCAACACGCTTATTGCCACCCAAACGTGGTGGCCTTACTGTTGGTTTCCAGCCATCAATTTCAGTTTCAGAAAATTTCCAAATAAGCCATAAATGACTAAAGCCTTCAATACCTTTTAAGGCTTCTTCTTTTCTAAATTCTTTTTCAAATACAATTAGACCTTCATTTTCTATAATGCCACTTTGACGCGGAATTCCAAATTTAGTTGGAAAATCAGTTTTAATTTTAGCAATTATCTTCATACAAGTTCCTTGAATTTTTTTATTATTATTATTATAACATAAAAATATTTTTTTAACAACTAATAGTGATTATATGAAAATAATGCTATAATTATAAAAAGTTGGTGAATTATGAAAAAGAAAGTTATAAAGTTTATAGAAGATTTTTATAGTATAGAAGCTGAGTTTTTGTGGGATGATACACCCAATTTTTCAATTTTCAGAAATAAGCGCAATAAAAAATGGTTTTGTGTTTTAATGGAACAACTGCCTAAGAACAAATTTGGTTTTATTGGTGAAGATAGGGTTGATGTTATTAATATAAAAATTGACCCTATGATGAAAACGTTAGTAATGGATAGCGTAGGAATTCATCCGGCATATCATATGAATAAAGAACACTGGATTTCAGTGTTCTTAGATAAAAGCGTTAAGTTTTCTAACATAAAACAATTAATTACGTTAAGTTACGATTTAATAGATGAAAAGTAAATATGATTTTAAATTTTATTGTGATATAATTTTGTTATAACTTCTGGGAGGAATATTTTGTGAGTAGTTTTGAAAATTTAAGAATAGTAGATAATTTTTATCAAACGTCATTGTTTTTTCCAATGCCAACAGTAATTATTAGTACGCTTTGCGAGGATGGTTCCACAACTTTAGGCCCATATTCACTAGTACAACCATATTACGTTGCAGGCAAAGATTATTATGCGATGCTTCTTTGTTGCAGAAATTCTTCTAATACAGCTCAAAATATTTTGCGTAACGGCAAATGTACTTTAAACTTTATTGACGATAACCCTAAAACTTTCAAAGAAGCGGTTAAACTTTCTTGGCCCGGCGATAAGCCCGAAGAAAAAATGCCAAAATGTAAATTTAAATTAGAAAAGAGTTTAATTAGCGAAGAAACCGGTGAAGAAAGACCAATGGTTTTAACAGATGCAATAGAAGCCATTGAGTGCACTTGGATGCGCGAACTTGATGGGGCTAATACAGATAAAGCAGGGGAACTTAACGGTTATGAAGGCCCATATCATGATTTTAATGGTATTACAAGTAAGTTCGGTGCTCACTTTATTTTAAAAATTGATAAAATATTAATGAAGAAAAAATATAGCGATGCAATTATAAACGGCGTTAAAGCTAAAGATTTTCCGGCTCTTCCGGTTGACTATGGTTATAGAGATAGTAAAAACTTTTGGTTCCATAGAAAAACTCGCATGAAAGCAGAGCTTTTACAAATGCGTGAAGCGTCTTTAGATTCTGTAAGATACGCCGCAGATAGAGCAGATGATAAGGTTAAATTTACAGACGACGCATTAAAAACTGTATTAGCAGTTCCTCGTGTATTTTTGCCTCTAGTTTTAAAGGGCTGCGTTGATTGGGCAAAAGAGAATAACGTTGAATTAATAACTGCAGAACATATGCAAATTATTAACGATAAACGTGCAAAAGAAAAAGCCAAGAAAAAATAATTAAAAGTAATAAAAAAGAACTCTCACAAACCGAGAGTTCTTTTATGCTTTATTATTTTTTAAAATGCTTGAAAGTTCTTCAAACGTAACAAACTCATAACCAAAATTTTTAAGCATTATAATTATTTGTTCAATATGTTTGCCGTAAGAATTTATGCCGTATTGCAAGTAATATTTATCATAAGACTTTAAATCTTTTAAGTAAGGAATTTTTTGCGTAGTAAGTTCAAAAGGATGTAAATAAAAAACGTAATAGTCGTTTTCTTTTAAATATTGTTTAATTAAAGTTTTTACGAATCCCCAGTTACTAAGTCTAACGTAACCGCCACCGGAAATAGGAAAGGGCATACCTAAAACTTTTTGTTTAGAAAGTCCAAATTCGAAGAATTCACCGTCATAAAATATATTTTTTGTAAATTCCTTAAAACCCTTTAAACTTAGCTCCACGGTGTGTCTTGCTTTTTGATAGTCTAGATGGCTTGAATCATATTTAAACCCTAAATCTTTTAATATAGAAAGCCTATCGCTATCTAAACTAAAAAATGGTGCTCTAAAACCAACGATTTCTGTGTTGAAAAGCTTGCTTAGATGCTCTTTTGTTTTTAATATTTCACTTTTAAATGTATCAAGTTTTACGTCTATAGGTGCTATATGTTTGTAACTGTGTAGTGCTAATCGATGCCCGTTATTAATTGCTTTTTTAAGTTTATCTGCAATTTTTGGGGCTAGTGAACCTACAGTAAAAAGTGTGCCTTTAATTCCGTGTTTATCTAATATTTTAAGATACTCATCAAATCCATCCATTAAATCTACATTAACTTTTTCGGAGGAATTTGCTACGCACTCAGTATCGGTAAATCTTTCAACATCCATTGTAAATACGGCGTATTTTTTATTCATTAGAGTCATTCCCTATAAAATCTATAATTGCATTATCATATTTTTCTGTATTATTAATTCTTAAATGTGAATGTCCGCCTTTATCGAACCACACGATTTTTTTATTTTCAGAGCTGCATTTATCAAATAATAACTGAGATTTTTGTGGTAATGAAAAAATATCTTTTTTGCCGTATAAAAATAAAACTTTAATATCTGGTTTAATTTTTTGAATTTCTTTTATGGGCTTTTGGAAATATACGTTTGTTTTAGTATATTTATTTATATAAAGCATAACTAAATCTAAAACAGGGAAGAGTGGACGTTTATCTGCAATCATATGTTGTTTAAATGTTTCTCGAAACGAAATAAAACAGCCTTCTGTAACAAGACCTTTTAAACACTTAGGACAGTTAGATTTAGTAAGCGCAAATATAGCGGAGGCAGTGCCTATACAAATGCCGTGGCACCATACTTCTTCTATTTTAAATTTGTTATTTAAAAATTCCGCCCATGCAATAACGTCGTTAGATTCTTTAACACCAATAGTGTTATATTTACCTTCACTTTTACCGTGACAACGTGTGTCAACAACCAGCACGTTAAAGCCTGCTTCTTTATAAGGTTTTGCAAAAAAATAAGAATATACCAAACTTTCACAGCGACCGGGTAATATAATTACACACTTATTACTGCCAAAATCAAAGTATTCGCCAAAAAGTTTAAATCCTTCACTTTCAATTTGAACCTCAGTAATTTTATCTCTATATAAGTCCGCCCAAGCAATACCTAGTTTCCACATAGCTAGTTGCTCTGCATTATCCGGTGCAGAACAAACGTGACCCCACTTATCATCTTCGGTTCTAACAAGTTGTGTTTGATATACTTTTTTTGCAATAGGCAAAGTATAAATTAACATAAATACAGTGCCGGATAATATTAAAAAAAGAATAATTGATAAAATTATATAAATGGTCATAAACACCCAACCTCAAAAAAAGTTCTTATGCATTATAACATATATTATTACAAATTTCACCCCTTTTTTTGGAAAGTTTAATTTGTTGCAATATCTAAGATATTATGCTATAATATCTCAAAATGTCAAGATATAATTTTGTGGAGGTTATTATGTCTAATTTTGTTATTATTGTTGATACGTCATCCGATATGATACGTCCATTAAGAGAGCGTTTTAAAATTGATGATTACGTTAGTGGAGTTGTATATTTTCCTGACGGCCATTCTGAATTTGCGGATTTAGATTGGGAAAAGCACGATCATAAAACTTTTTTTGAATCAATGAAAAACAAAAACGTTATTTTTAAAACCGCTTCTGTAAGCACGGGTGATTTTATTAATGTTTTTGAAAAATATTTAGCTGATGGAAAGGATATTTTGAGCTTATCATTATCTTCTGGCTTGTCAGGAACTTATCAAACAAGCGAGATGGTTGCGGGCGATCTTATGAAAAAATATCCTAAAAGAAAAATTCTTTGTATTGATTCATTGCGTTATGCTAGTGCAATTGCTATGTTAGCTATTGAAGCTTCTAAAAAGCGTGATGAAGGTATGGACGTAGAGAAATGCGCTGCCCATATTAACGCAGTTAAACAGAAATTACACCAAATGGGACCAATGGATGATTTATTCTTCTTATGCAAAACCGGAAGAATTTCAAACTTTAAAGCGTTTTTTGGCACACTTGTTGGTGTTAATCCAATGGCCGATTTTAATCGCAATGGTCTTTCAGAAGTATTAGGTAAATTCAAAGGTAAAAAAGCCGCTTTTGATGCTACTATTGAGTATATGAAAAAGACTATTGAAAATCCTTCTGAACAAACTATTTTTATTTCGCATTCAAATCGCTATGCAGCAGCAGAAACGTTAAAAGAGAAGATTATTAAAGAATTTTCACCAAAAGAGATTATTATTAATGAAGTTGGTATGTCATGTGGCGCTTCAATAGGTCCGGGTCTTTGCACGGCTTTCTATTGGGGCAAAGAACTAAGTGAAGATTTAGTTTATGAAAAAAGTGTTATGCAAGAAATTTTAGAAAATCAAAAATAAGGTCGGATAAGTATGAATAAATTTGTTATCTATGGCGATTCTACTTGTGATTTAAATAAAGAACTAAGAGATAAATATTCTATTGAATATGTTGCCATGAACTTTTCTGTCGATGATAAGGAATATGTCGCATCATTGGACTGGGAAGTTTTGCCCGCTAAAGAACATTATAATTTAATGCGTGATGGCAAACGTGTTTTTACAGCACAGGTTCCTAAAAGCGTTTATTACGAAAGTTTTAGAAAACATTTAGAACAAGGAGAAGACATTATTTATATTTCTTGTTCTTCAGCTTTATCGGCTTCAATTAATACTGCTAAATTAGTAGCAACCGAACTAAAAATAGAATTTCCAAACAGAAATATTTATTGTGTGGATTCGCTTATTAGTTCATTGGGTCAAGGTCATTTGCTTATAGAAGCCGCTAAAAAGCGCAATGAAGGACTCACTTGTGAAGAGACGGCAAAACATATTGAAAATATTAGATTGAGAGTAAATCAATGTGGAACGGTTGAATCTATGGAGTATCTTCGTAGAGCGGGTCGAGTAAAAGCATCAAAAGCTTTCTTTGGTAATTTACTTGGTATAAAACCCATTATCATTTCTGATATAAAGGGACAAAACTATGCATATAAAAAAAGTAAGGGAATGATAAAAGCACGTGCAGCAATCGCAGAACATATTGTTGATGCGGCTGACGGCAACTACGATGTTTTATATATTTCGCATGCAGACTGTGAAGAAGAAGCAAAATTAATTTGTGATGAAATTTTGAAATTAGCAGATTTTAAAGAAGTTATATTGGGTTATATTGGTCCTATTGTAGGTGCATCTGTAGGTCCGGGTACCGTTATAGCATTTACATTTGGTAAAGAAGTTACTATTGAGGGGAATGAATAATTAATGCAGCAATATATTGACGGAGTTGTACTTAATTTTACATTTACTGTCGGTTATCGCAATTTAAAAAAGAATGTTGAAATAATTAATGATCTTAATGTTTTTCCGGTTCCGGATGGTGATACAGGCACTAATATGGCCCACACTTTTGGTGGTGGGCTTGGCTCCGTTAAGGCACAAAAAAGTGTTGCAGAATATATGAAGTCCCTTTCTGACGCGGTACTATTAAATGCACGCGGCAATTCTGGTGTTATTTTATCACAGTTTATAAGCGGACTATATAAAGGCTTTAAAGATAATGAAACCATTTGTTTTGCTGATTTTTCAAAAGCCTTCATTAATGCTAAAGAAGAATCATATAAGGCAGTCATAAAACCAGCAGAAGGTACAATTTTAACGATTATTAGGGAAGCTTCTGATTTTTTAAATGAAAATGCTGAAAAATATGAAGATTTTAATAGTGGATTATCTGCACTTATAGATTGCATGAAAAATACATTAGCAAAAACCCCTGAGATGCTTCCTGTTTTAAAAGAAGCAGGAGTTGTTGACAGTGGCGGGGCCGGTTTAATTTGTATTTTTGAAGGCATGTGTTCGTATTTTAGTGGTGTATCTTTAGAGGAAATCGAAGATTTTGAGGTTGTGCCTCCACAAGCTAACGCACTAGATTATAATTTTGGGCCTGATAGTGTTATGGAATTTGGTTATTGTACGGAATTTATTTTACAACTTTTAAATTCTAAAACAAATATTCAAACATTTTCTAAGGAAAATTTTATCAAGGCTTTAGAAACATTGGGAGAATCTATAGTTTGTGTTGTAAATGAAAGTATTGTTAAGGTACATATTCACACCTTTACTCCCGAAAAAGTTTTAGCTTATGCTAGAAATTTTGGCGAATTTGTAACTATGAAAATTGAAAATATGTCGGTACAACATAATGAAACGGTTGTAGCAACAAAAAAAGAACACTTTAAATATGTAATTGTTGCAGTTGCTTCAGGAGAAGGTATAATTGACTATTTTTACAGTATCGGTTGCACAGCTGTAATTAACGGCGGACAAACTAATAACCCATCTGTTGAAGATTTTATTAAAACTTTTGACGAGTTTGATGCAGAACATTTTATTGTTTTACCTAACAATTCCAATATTATTTTAACCGCAGAACAAGCAGCTTCAATTTATAATAAGTCAGACGTTAAAGTTATACCAACAAAATCAATAGTTGAAGGTTATAGTGCACTTTCTATGGTTAACTTGTGGGAAGAAGACGTTGATACATTAATTAATGATATGAGTTCCGGTTTATCAAGTGTGATATCGGGATATATTACAAAGGCTATAAGAGATTCCGCATTAAATGGAATTGATATTAAAAAGGATAAATATATAGGTATTAAAAACAAAGAAATTTTAGTGTGTGATGATAATAGAATTTCAACATTTAAAAGCCTGATTAATCAAATTATGGCAGAGGAAGAAAAAGAAATTATCATTGTATTTTACGGCAAAGATATTTCACAAAACGAAATTGATGAATTAAATGAATATTTAGAAAATGAATATCCACTTGTGGATGTTGGTTTTATTGAAGGTAAACAAGATATTTACGATTACATAATTTCATTGGAATAAGGTGCAAATGTGAAAAAAATAGTAGTTGATATTTATGGCGCAGATGCCGGCGAAGAAATAATTATTCGCGGTGTTGCTGAATTTATGCAGCATAATGATATTTTTCCTGTATTTGTAGGCTGTCAAAAGACAGTTGTTAAAATTATGGGAGAATTTAATATTGATTCTGCGAAATATGAAGTGATTAATACTAACGACTATGTTTTAAATACAGAGCCCGCAACCTGTGTTTTCGGAGGTAGAGACAATAGTTCAATGGTATTAGCCCTTGAAAAACTTAAAAATGATGATGAGTGTTGTGCTTTATTATCTGCGGGCAACACGGGTGCTTTATTAGTTGGCTCAATTTGCAGATTGGGATTATTACCATCTATTAAATTTCCAGCACTTTGCAGTGCTTTGCCTTGCGCAGGGGAAAAGCTTTTATGCTTAGTTGACTGTGGTGCCAGTATTGACTGTACCGCTAACGATTTATTAAGATTTGCTAAAATGGGTAACATTTTTTCTAAATGTTACGTTGGTATAGATAATCCTAGAATAGGCTTAATGTCGGTTGGACGTGAAGATTCTAAAGGTAGCGCACTAACTATTGAAGCGTTTAAAAAGATTAAAGAAACAAATTTAAACTTTGTGGGCAATCTTGAAGGTAGTGATATGGTTTCGGGTTATGCTGACGTTATAGTTACAGACGGCTTTTCGGGTAATATATTGCTTAAAAATACAGAAGCAGTTGGTAAAAAAGCTGTAGAAATTATTGAAAATCTTTTAGGTGAAAATAAAGAAATATTGGATAAAATTAAAACTGCAGTGTTTAAAGCTTTTGATTTTAATGCGCAAGGTGCTGCTACGTTTTTAGGCACCAAAAAAACTGTTTTAAAAATGCATGGTTGTGCAAATATTAATACAGTTAAGGCTTCAATAGAACAAATTATTAGACTTGAAAATGCAAGTTTTTCTAAAGAAATGACAAAAGCATTAACTGAATAATAAAAAATAAAGACAAACATAATTTTATGTTTGTCTTTATGTGTTATTCTACTCGCGAAATAGAAGAAACAAATATTAATTGATGGAAAAAATACCTTAGTGGTATACAAATTATATATACCATATTAAAATTCAAGAATAAAGGTATATTAGGAATCATTAGTGCTATGTTTGAACACATTAAAGTATATACAAAGTAAGAAATGATTGAATATACAACGGTTGTAAGGTGTTCGTTTAATTTTATATGTTTAAAGAATATATATTGATTTAATAAAATTGAAGATAATAGCGATAATGCACCTGCAGTTGCAACCGTAAATTCAATATAATAATTATTGAAAATAAAATTAAAAATTAAAATTATAAGTTCTGCAAGCAAAAATGAAATTATAGTACCACGTGCTAAATAGAAAAGACTTTTATATATTCTTATCGTGTCTTTAACGGGGCTAAAATGAGATGAAGCGTTGTTTTCAATATAAATCGCGTCAATTTCTAAAGTAGTAATTTTTAGGCCTTTTTTCGCAGCATAATAAAGTACGTTCATTTCATAATCATAATTATTTTTTTCAACTTCTATTAACCAATCTAAATGACAAACGTTAAATCCGCGTAATCCCGATTGATTATCAGAAAGATAACGGTTGGTTAAAAGGGTATATACGATTTTAGATAAATCATTACCGAATTTAGATCTGAAGGGTATTTTACCGGTGCGTTTTCTAACGGTTAATACAAACTTATTGCCCTTATGTAATAAATTATTTACTCTTACTACGTCTTCGGGTTTATGTTGCCCATCTGCATCGCAGGTTATAAAGTGTTTACACTTTGGGTAATTGGTTTTTATGTGCTTAAAACCTGCTTTTAATGCCGCGCCTTTACCGCAATTAGTTTCTAAGGTAACAATATCCGCAAGATCTTTTATTTCGGCAAAAATTTGTGAATAGTTTTCGCCGCTTCCATCATCAACTACCACCACCTTAAAGCCTGTGTCCACTAGTTTGTGAACAAGTGTTGGTAATTCTTTGTCCGGTTCATAAGCCGGAATTACAACAATATCCATCTACATTCCTCATTAATAAATTATATCTGTTAAAAAACAGTTAATCTGTGCTATTAAATAATTGTTTGCCGTGCCGTCGTTATCAAAAAGTAAATTGGTGTGGCCTGAATTATTTTTATTATCTATAATTAACGATTTTGCGTTACTTGAATTTTCATCTATGCAAGAAAGTATAGAAAATTTTTCAAGCGGAACGGTATCGTCGTTGGCTCCATGGACAATAAGGGCCGGAACTTTGCTTTTTTCAATAATATTATCAGCTTTTAAATTTACTGTTTCTGGACTAAATAATAAAGATTGATATAGCCAAAGACAACCAAAATTTCCGTATGCTAAGGGCCCTACGTACTTTGTTGCAGTACCAATTGTTGCATCCATAGCACTGTTAGCGCCGCTTATTGATATTATAGCTTTTACATTTTTATGATCTTTTATTGCACAACTAACGGCAAAACCACCGCGACTATGACCTAATAAAACAATGTTTTTGAATCCAAAATTGTCTCTAGTTTTTAAAAAATCCAAGGCTGAATTTAAATCAAAAAGCTCTTGCGAAAAGCCGATAGAAGATTTACCCTCAGAACTGCAACAACCGGTGGCATTGAATGTAAAAATTGACCAACCCAATTCTAATAGTTCTTTAGTTTGCCATAAATAACTATCTGCACAAGCGTTTTGTCCGGGTGCTATTACAATAAGTGTATCTTTATTTGAACTTTTTGCTCGATTTAAATAACCGCAAAGTAAGTTGTTGTTAGAATAAAACTTATATTCTTCTCTTTGAGATACAACTTCACTTAGTTCTTGCGGGATATCACTAACGTTGCAATTATAACGTTTGAAAATTGAATCGTAAATAACTTTCGTTGTTATAAATGAAAGTATTGATAAAACTAATATTGTGGTAATAATAATTATCAAAGCCTTTTTAACTTTTTGTCTTTTAATAGACAACATTATTATCACCTCATTTTTTAAATTTTAAACAGCGGGGGAAATATAAATGCGGTTTAAGCCCAACTTTCAATTGGAGATTGCAGATGAAAATAATTTTGCTTTAAATATTTCTAAAATTGAAGCAGAATTATATAAATATGTAAATGTTGGCCGATTTAATTCTTTTGATAACACGGAAATATATTATGAATACTTTCTAACAGAAGAAAGCAAGGGAAGTGTTATCATAGTACATGGATTAAGTGAGTTTACAAAAAAATTTTACGAGTTTATTTATATACTTATCAATCAAGGTTACAATGTTTTCATATATGATCAGCGATGTCACGGCCTTTCTGAAAGGTTGACAAAACATAGGGATTTACTACACGTTGATAGTTTTAATGACTACGTTAGAGATTTAGAATTTTTTATTGATAATATAGTTTTAAAAATTGAAAATAAACCATTATATTTATATTCACACTCAATGGGTGGTGCCATTTGCTCATTATACCTTGCAAAACATAGCAATAAAATTAAAAAAGCTATAATGTCGGCTCCGATGTTTGAGCCTACCGTTGGCAATGTTTCAGTAAAACTGGCTTTAGCTAGCGTAAAAATTGCTAAATTTTTCTGTGGTAAAAAAAGCAGATTTGCAGTATCTAAAGATTTTAATCCGGAAATTACTTATAAAACAAAGCACGGTTCTAGCAGGGAACGCTTTAATTACAATATGAATTTGCGCAGAAATAATCCGATGTATCAATCAACACCCATGTCAATAGGTTGGGTGCATAATTCATTAGTGGTTAATAAACAAATATTTAAAAAAGATGTTATTAATAATATCAATTGTCCTATTCTTGTATTTACCGCCGAAAACGACGATACTGTTAGAAATGATTTACAATATCAATTTGCAAACAATGTTAAAAATTGCGAACTTGTAGTGCTTAAAAATACTACTCACTCTGTTTTAGCAAGCGACAAAGACACACTATTAGAAGTGATTAACAAAACTTTGAACTTTTTAAAATAATTATTTGTTTGCAGCTTCTTGCAAATCCCTTTGTGCTTCTTCGTAAGCCGCTTTGAATAATGCAGATATTAATCGACCAACACGAACAACAAGCAGTATATCACATTTAAAACTGCCGTCGATTGCTTCGTAATCACACGAAATATTAACGTTGGTTGCATTATCTTTATATTTAATTAAAGATTGAATAATACCAATAATAGGGTAGACTACGGCACAACATTTTCCATAAGTTAGTGCGGTTTCGGCAGCGTCGCCTTCGGCACACACAATGTTAATATTAAATGTTTTTGCAGTGCATTGTTGCAAAAGTTTAATTAAAATTTTTATAACGTCAGAAATTAAATCTAAATTATATTTTATAACCTTGAAAAAGCTATTTTCTTTAATATCTTTTTTAAGGTTTTCTGTTTCTAATCTTGAAATACCTGAAACTTTTTTTACCGTTTTTAAAATAGGATTATTAGGATCGGGATTTTCACCGTAGGTTTTGTTTAGAAATTTATATCTAAATATCAACTCACCATTATCATCTGTTTTTATAATTATATAAACGGGTAGCATACAAATAATAAAAATAATTAAAGCAATAAAAGCTAAAATATATATAAATATCATTTTTACACCACCTATTAATAAATTATTTATCTGATAATTTTAATTTTCTTCTAAGTTTTTCTCTTACAGAGTTTATAAAGTTTGAATTACTTTCTCCAAACACGCAACTATTTACAAAATGCTCACAGTTATTATGAAGAATATCATATCCATTTTCGCCTATACGACTTCTTGCAATTTCAATAATTTCTTTAGTGCTTCTCATTTTATCTTTTTCTGCTTTGTTTGGCACACCGACTTCAATTTCACCACCTGCAGAAAGAAAGTCTTCAACCTTTGTTGAAAGCACAAAAATTTCATTTGCAGGTTTACCCAGATCATTAGGAAGACCAAATTGAATTATTTCATCTTCACTTATAAAAATCCCGTAATGATGATAAAAACTAACTTTGGTTCTTATTATATTGCCCGTCTGTGGAGTGTCTATAATCCACTGCATTATTTACACTTCTTTTCTATAATTGAAATAACGTCGTTAACAGTTCTTATTTCTGCAAAATCATCATTTACGAATTTAATATTAAATTCTTCTTCAATAGCTAGTGCCATATATAATATACCAATTGAATTAATACCAATATCTTCTACAAGCAAACTGCTTGTAGAAATGTTTGAAGTATCAATTTCGTTATCAAACACGGCGTTAAATACTTTTATAAGTCTTTCAAAAGTGTTCATATTATTTCTCCATAATATTATAATTTGCGCTTTTACATTTATTTAATTCACTAACAAGCCTATCGGTTACGGCGTTAATATCTTTTGTAGTTGGAAATTTAGATTTACAAATATCAGATGGATAAATGGTTTCACCAATAATAACAAGTTTTCTTTTATACCACTTATTTTTTGGCACGATGTATATGGGTACGATGGGTACGTTTGCTCTTATAGCCATCAGTACAGCACCAGATTTTACATTATCAATATCATCGTCTTTGTGTATACCGCCTTGGGGGAATATTGTTAAAAGATAACCTTCTTTAAGTTTTGTAATTGACTTATTTATAGCTTCAATATCGGCAAGATTTCTATCAATTCTTATTCCGCCAATGCCTTTTAATAATAAAGAACGCAATTTGCCTTGCATAACAATTTCGGCAATCAAAAAATGCATTCTTCTATACCAAAATGTTATACCAACAATAAAAGGATCTGCAAATGAAGTGTGGTTAGCTGCAATTATGGCGCCGCCCTTTATTTTTTTTGTGTATTTTTCACCATTTGTGGTTAGCCGCTTAATTCTAAAAATAGGAATTAGCACGGCAGATACAATACGCGCTACGTCCATTGGTAATTTTTTAAAACTAAATAGGGGATGGGCTGTATTTTTATTTTTCATTTAATAACTCCTTTAGACCCATAACCTTTTCTTCTAAAACTTTTGTTAAGTGCTCAATTTGAGCGTTTTCATCTAAACCATCAATGATATAATCATTTAAGTATAATGGCTTCCCAATACAAACCTTTGTGCGTTTAAATATACCATAATTACCATCTGTAAATACAGGAATAATAGGAGCATCGGTGTGCATAGCGATAAAAGCAGTGCTTGTAGTAAACGGCCACTGTTTGCCCGGAATTGGCAATCTTGCTTGAGGAAAAACACCTAACGTTCCTTTGTTGTCAAGAAGTTCTAATGAATTGCTAACAAAAGAAAAATCTTTACTGTCGCGGTCAACCATAATTCCGCCAATTGCATTTAAGAAAAAGGCAAATGCTTTGCTTTTATTATATAAAACTTCAGCCATTAAAAATCTAATTGTTCTAAATGGAAAAACTAAAACCCAAAGAACAAAGTCTAATAATGATGTGTGATTTGAAACAATAATGCAAGGACGTGGTAAATATTTTGCTTCATTATTTTCTTTATAAATTTTTGGTTTAAATAGAATTAGGGCAGGTAGCAGACCTGTAATTTTAACAAAACCTAGAAATAAGTTAATAAAAAATTTATTCTTCATTTTATATGTGCTTAGAAACGTATTCGCAGAGTTCTTTTAATGTGTAACAATATTTATCTGTTTCAGAATAGTCGTTTATAGAAAACTTTTCAGAAATGCGTGTAATAATTGTAAAATATTGAATACTTGTTGCCCCTAGATCATAAAAAATGTGGTCGTTAATGCCAACATCGGTTTGATTAATACCAACAGTATCTGCGATAATATTTGATATTTCGTTCAATAATATTGGGTTAATCTCATCATTATCAGAGGTTTTCATATCTGCAAACGATATTAGTTCTACTTCTCCATTATTAATTTTTTTGATTAATTGTGTTCTGCTTACTTTAACTGCATTTTCTGATGCCAGTGGATTTGTGGTAAAGTAAAAGTTTTTAATTGAAAATGTTTTTGGTAAAGTATTGTTAATACTATAGGCTTCTTCACGAATGCACTGAATTTTATCATTAGAAATATATGGCGTAATTTGAACTATCATTGATAAAACTTGTCCATTTTCACCACTAAGACCTAAAACGGAAAATGCAAGCGCATCTTTAAGCTCAAACATTTTTTCAATACTGTCCGGGTTAATGTTTTCGCCGTTTTCACCAATAACAACATCTGATTGTCTTCCGAGTATAAAATATCTTCCGTTTTCACACTTCATATTGTCGCCTGTGTGAAACCAATCATCAAGTGTAATTTCTTTTCCGTTTATTAATTTTTTAGTACATAGTGAACTGCCTTTAACGAGCAGAATACCATCGTCATTAATTTTATATTGTACAGAACTAAAAGGCATACCGATTGAATTTAAATTTCTCAATTTTGGCTTTCTACCAAGCTCAACCGATGTAATACCAATTTCGCTCATACCATAGCCGTTATATATGCTGTATCCTATTCCATTTAAAAGCTCTAAGGTTGAGTCTTTAATATAGCTACCGCCGTTAATACAAAACATTACAGATTTACCAAACACTTTACCAGTAACTTCCGACATAATTAGTTTAGATAAATCGGCGCCAAAACTTGGGAAAATATTTTGTATAGCAGTACAGCACTTTATGCCTTTTATAAGTTTGTTATATTTCTTTTCACCGGCAGATTTTACAGTGCTTAGTATATTCTTTTCAATTGTGTGCCAAAGCAAAGGTACTGCAAAAACGTGTGTAACGTGATGCCTTTTGCAAGTGTTTAAAATAGTATCTGCCGAATAATTACGTAAGAACACCAAAGTTCTGCCAAAAAAGGTAAACCAGAAATATACGGCAAATAGTCCAAAAATATGATAGAAGGGTAGAAAAGCAAGTATTTTTAGTTGACCTTTGTAATGTCTTACTATTCTGGGTTCAAGTTTTATAATTTTTTTAAAGTTTAAAATTTGTTCAGCAATTTGATAACCGGTGTAAAAACACACAACTTCGTTCATAGAAGTGGCGCTTGAAGAAAACGCAATTTCGTTTTCAAAGTTATCTAATGATATTTCTTTTTTGCTGTATAAACTAGAAATCTGCAAAATTTTCGCATCTAAATCAATGTTATCGTGAGCAATAATATGCTTTATATCAAGCCTTTTTATAATTCCGTTTGAAAGGGAAGACGGATATTTAAGGTTAATTAAGTAAGGCTTATTGCCGCTCATAAGAATTGCCCAAAATGCAATTATCCAATCGACCGAGTTATCAATGGCAAGGCCAATATAACTATGATTTGGTCCAATCTTTTCGTATAGTCCACTAGCAACAGATGAAATTTTCTTAGCCACTTCTCCATAAGTTTCGCGTTTAATTCTAAAACCATCATTATATTCACAAAGAATCAGTTCTTCATTAGAAAACATAATTTTGTAAATATCGCAAAGAGTTTTCTGAGAATTTTCAAGCAGTGAACTATTTGTTTTAAGTATTTTCTTAATATATTGCTTCATTTTGCCCTCAACTTTTTACTACATAAAAATACATAATAATTATATAACATTACTTTTTACATTTCAAGGTATAAATATTAATATAAACGTATTGTTAAAATTTTTATATAGTGATATAATTCAAATAAGGAGTTGAATTATATGCGTAAAAATTTTGGTGTCAAAACTTGGTGTTATCCAATGCCGGTTTTTATAGTGGCTGCTTATGATAAAAATGGTAAGCCATGTTGTATGAACGCGGCTTGGGGCGGCATATATGATACAAATCAAATTATGGTGTGCTTAGCTGACGACCATAAAACAACAAAAAATATAATTGAAAGCGGTGCTTTTACGGTTAGCATTGCCGACGCTAAGCACGTCATAGAAGCAGATTACGTTGGAATTGTATCCGGTAATAATGAACCCAACAAAATGCAAAAAGCGGGTTTTACCACAACTAAATCTGAATTTGTTAATGCACCCATTATTAATGAATTTTCAATGACTATTGAGTGTGAACTTTTAAAGTTTAATGAAGACGGTATTTGTATAGGTAATATTATTAATGTTAGTGCCGATGAAAAGGTTTTAGACGAAAACGGTTTAATAGACGTTAATAAACTTGAACCTATAACTTATGATTCTGTTCATCATACTTATATAAAACTTGGCGAAAAAGTTGGTAACGCATTTTCTGACGGAAAGAAGATTAAATAATGAAAAGGCAATCGATAGATTTTCAAAAAGAATATAACAATGAAGTTAAAAATCGTTGGGAGAATACAAAAGAGTATAAAGAGTTTGCAGATAAAACAAAAGATTATTCAGATGATAAATGGCAAAATGCAGAAGAGGGATTAAATACTGTTATTTCTAAGTTTGCCGATTGCAAAAATAATGGCTTTACGCATAATTCAAACAACACACAACAACTTGTAAAAGAACTTCAAAGCTATATAACAAGCAATTTCTATACTTGCAATAATACGGTTTTATTAGGGCTTGGCCAAATGTACGTTTTAGATGAACGCTTTAAAAATAATATTGATAAATTTGGTACAGGCACAGCAGATTATATTTCAAAAGCAATAATTGAATATTGTAAATAAAAAAGACTGATTCAAACGAATCAGTCTTTTTAAAATGGTGCGGGTGTTCATAACCAACCTGTTGTGAGTTTGTTCATAAGCGAATGTATTTACTTCTGCTCTTAAATGTGCTATAATTTTAAAAAAACGAGGTGTTTTTCCATTATGACATTGGATGAAATTTATGAATCGTTTATTTGGGACTCATCATACACTGACGAAGAATATGAATCTAAGATATCCGTTGGCATAAATGAGGCAAAAAAATATAAATATCTTTATCCTTTTATTCAACCGATAATACCAGAAAAATCAAAATGCATTTGGGAACCTTGTGCAAGAGTTATTGCATTAAAGACTGATGATGAGCTGAAGCCGTATTTGTACTTATTATTTGAGTGGTTACAGGATTTAAACTGGCCGGGTGCATATACTATTTTTGATAGACTGTTAAAAATGCCATACTCATTGTTGAAAGATGAGTTGAATTATTGTAAATTGAGAGCTAAAAAAGAAAAAGACGAATTGTGGTTGATGGCTCTTGAGGATTTTCTTAAACAAAAAAATAATAAAAAATAACCACTTAACCCACTGCGATATCTTTCAGTCAAAATTGAAAGTGTCATAGTGGGTTACGCACTTTAAAAAGTGTGTAATAATAAAGAGTAGGCAGAAATCTACTCAAAAATGAAAATAAAAAATCGAGTGTCCATTTCCAACATTCAAATTGGTTATGAACACTCGATATGGTCGAGGTGACAGGACTCGAACCTGCGGCATCCTGGTCCCAAACCAGGCGCGATACCAAACTTCGCCACACCTCGTTATTATTAAATTGTTTTGCTTAATTAAGACAGCTTTTATATTATAGTAGAGAAATTGCATTTTGTCAAACATATTTTTTAAAAATGTATATAAATTTTTATTATTTTTTTAAAATATTGTTCATTTTGATTTATTGACAATTAAATATTAATATGTTAATATATAAAAAACAAAAAAGGCGCTAGAAAGGGTATTACAATGCAGACTAAGCTTAAAGCAAACGTAATAGGATTTGAAAAAATCGATGACGCTTCACTTTTTGCATTGGAATTTTTGTCTCAACCTTCTGTTAGTGCCCTTAACACAATTGAATATTCTATTTTACCCGGTTTTTGTGATGTGCATGTGCATTTTCGCGAACCGGGTTTTTCTTATAAAGAAACAATTTTCTCTGGTTCTAAATCTGCTGCAGCCGGTGGATATACCGACGTTTGCACCATGCCAAACTTAAACCCCGTACCAGATAGCGTAAAAAATATTAAATTACAACAAGACGCAATTGATAATGACGCTGTTATAAAGGTTTATCCTTATGCTTCTATTACCGTTAAACAAATGGGTGAAGAATTATCTGATTTTGATGGTTTAAAAGATAAATGCGTTGCTTTTTCTGATGATGGCAAGGGTGTTCAGGAAGAAACCTTAATGTTTAAAGCCATGCAAAAGGCAAAAGAACTTAACAAAATTATTGTTGCCCACTGTGAAGATAACACGCTTTTATGCGGTGGCTATATTCATAAGGGAGAATATGCAAAGAAGAACAACCATCTTAGCATTTCATCTGAAAGTGAATATAAACAAATTGAGCGTGATATAGAACTTGTTAGAAAAACAGGTTGCAAATACCATATTTGTCATATATCAACGAAAGAAAGTGTTGAACTAATTAGAAATGCTAAAGCAGAAGGATTAGATATTACCTGTGAAACTGCACCGCACTACTTAGTTTTAGATGATAGCAATTTACAAGAAGACGGTAGATTTAAAATGAATCCGCCTCTTCGTTCAAAGTCAGATAAAGAAGCGCTAATTAATGGAATTATTGATGGAACTATTGACATGATAGCAACCGACCACGCGCCACACTCTTTAGAAGAAAAGTCCAAAGGGCTAAAGGGGAGTGCATTTGGTATTGTTGGACTTGAAACCGCCTTTAGTGTTCTTTATACCCACTTAGTCAAAACAAACGTAATCTCGTTAGAAAAATTATTAGAGCTTTTGGTGTATAACCCACGAAAAAGATTTAATATAAAAATAAATAACGACTTTACGGTGTTTAAATTAGAAGAAAAATATAAGGTTAACCCTAACGAATTTTTATCAAAAGGAAGGGCCACACCTTTTGAAAATGATGAACTTTATGCAAAATGTTATTTAACTGTTTGCAATGGTAAAATTGTTTACAGCAGATTAGCTTCGGAGGAATTTTAATGGCAAAGCGCAAAGACTTAAAAAAGATTTTAATAATTGGTTCCGGTCCTATTGTTATTGGACAAGCCGCAGAGTTTGACTATGCAGGAACTCAAGCTTGTTTAGCCCTTAAAGAAGAAGGCTACGAGGTTGTTTTATGTAACTCTAACCCTGCGACCATTATGACAGACACCACAATTGCCGATAAGGTTTATATGGAACCTTTGACCTTAGAGTATATTGCGAAAATTTTAAGATATGAAAGACCCGATGCAATAGTACCGGGTATTGGTGGTCAAACCGGTCTTAATCTTGCAATGCAACTAGAGAAAAAAGGCATATTAAAAGAATGCGGTGTTGAACTACTTGGTACTAGCAGTTCAAGTATTGAACGCGCAGAAGACCGCGAACTTTTTAAAGAACTATGCGAATCTATTGGCGAACCTACAATTCCTTCACAAATTACATATAATCTTGAAGAAGCAAAACAAGCTGCAGCAGAAATTGGCTATCCCGTAGTATTACGCCCTGCATTTACTTTGGGCGGCACCGGTGGTGGCTTTGCAAATAACGAACAAGAACTAATTGAAATTGGTGTTAACGCTTTTAAACTTTCGCCTGTATCACAGGTATTAATTGAAAAAAGCGTTAAAGGTTACAAAGAAATTGAATTTGAAGTTATGCGCGATGGTAACGACCACGCCATTACAATATGTGGCATGGAAAATATCGACCCGGTTGGTGTTCACACCGGCGACTCTATTGTTGTAGCGCCTATAATGACCTTAAACGATCATGATTTAAAAATGCTAAACGATAGCGCCATTAAAATTATTAGAGAATTAAAAATTGAAGGCGGCTGTAACGTTCAGTTTGCTTTAAATCCGCATAGCAGCGAGTATTATTTAATTGAAGTTAACCCAAGAGTATCTCGTTCATCTGCTCTAGCCTCAAAAGCCAGTGGTTATCCTATTGCACGTGTAACCGCTAAAATTGCTGTTGGTATGACTTTAGAAGAAATTTCTATTGCTAATACTAATGCCGCTTTTGAACCAAAACTTGATTACGTTATTACAAAACTTCCTCGTTTTCCTTTTGATAAATTTACTACTGCAAGCAATAGCTTAGGTACACAAATGAAGGCAACAGGCGAAGTAATGGGAATAGGCTCAACTTTAGAGGAAAGCTTATTAAAGGGCACTCGCTCGTTAGAAATTGGCATTAATCACTTATATCATCACAAATTTGATAATATGAGTGTTGATGAATTAAAGGCATATATTAGTGAATTTAGAGATGATAACTTATTTGCAATTGCAGAACTAATTTATCATGGTGTTAGCATTGATGAAATTCATAATATTACAAAAATTACGCCCTTTTTCTTAGAGTCAATAAAGAAAATTATTGATATGGAAGAATCTTTAAAACAAAATGATTTTAATTTAGAGATTTTACTTTCAGCTAAAAAGATGGGATTCTCTGATAAATATATTGCAAGAATGTGGAAATGTTCTGAAATAGATGTTTATAATTTTAGAAAAGAAAATAATTTATTTCCGGCATTTAAAATGGTTGATACTTGTCACACAAATGCATATATTCCATATTTTTATTCATCGTATTCCGGCAAAAATGCTTCAAAATTAACCGAAAAGAAAAAGATTATAGTTTTAGGTGCAGGTCCTATTAGAATTGGTCAAGGTGTAGAATTTGACTACTCAACAGTTCACGCGGTAACAACAATTAAAAATTCGGGTTACGAAGCTATCATTATTAATAATAACCCTGAAACAGTTTCAACCGATTACACAACAGCAGATAAACTTTATTTTGAACCGCTTACAACCGAAGACGTAATGAATATTATTGAGTTTGAAAAACCTGAAGGTGTTATTGCTTCTTTGGGTGGACAAACTGCGATTAATTTAGCTGAACCACTAATGCAACGTGGTGTTAAAATTATCGGTACTGATTGTGCAGCAATAGAAAGAGCGGAAAATAGGGATAGCTTTGAAAAAGTTTTATCTTCTCTAAATATTCCTCAACCAAAAGGTAAGGCTGTTACAAAAATTGAAGACGGTATTAAAGCCGCTGAAGAAATAGGATACCCCGTTCTTGTCAGACCAAGCTTTGTTTTAGGCGGTAGAGCAATGCAAATTGTTGCTAATGAAAGCCAATTGCGTCATTACTTAAAAACTGCCGTTGAAATAGATGAAGATAAACCTGTTTTAGTCGATAAATATATTCAGGGAAAAGAAGTTGAGGTTGACGCGATTTGCGATGGTAAAAACGTTTTTGTTCCTGGTATTATGGAGCTTGTTGAACGTACCGGCGTTCATAGTGGTGACTCTATAAGCGTTTATCCCACATTTAGCATTTCTAATAAAGTAAAAGGTATAATTTTACAATATGCAAAAATGTTAGGTCTTGGCATTGGTATTGTTGGTTTATATAATATTCAGTTTATTGTTGATCAAAATGAAAATGTTTATATTATTGAAGTTAATCCTCGTTCTTCAAGAACTGTTCCTTTCCTTTCAAAAGCAACCGGATATAGTTTAGCGGATATTGCAACCGAAGTTATATTGGGTAAAAGCTTAAAAGAACAAGGTATATTTGATATTTATCCTGAAGAGAAAAAACGTTGGTACGTTAAAGTTCCTGTATTTTCTTTTAACAAAATTAAGGGTTTAGATGCTTATCTTTCACCTGAAATGAAATCTACGGGCGAAGCAATAGGCTACGATGATAAATTTTATCGTGCAGTATATAAAGCTTTACAAGCTTCTGGTATGGAATGTAAAAACTATGGTACTGTTTTTGTAACAATTGCGGATAAAGACAAAGAAGAAGCTTTACCTCTTATTAGACGATTTTATAATTTAGGCTTTAATATTGAAGCGACAGAAGGTACTGCTGCATTTTTAAAACGCAATGGAATTAGAACTCATATTTTGAAGAAAATTCATCAAGATGAAGACGAAATTCATGATGCTATAAGAAACGGTCATATTGCCTATATAGTTAATACTAAAGATATTGGTTCTGAAAATCAGGCTAGTGATGGTCGCCTAATTCGTCAGTACGCAACAGAAAACAACGTAAACATCTTTACAAACTTAGATACTGTTAAGGTGCTTTTAGACGTACTTGAAGAAACTACGCTTACAATTTCAACTATTAATTCATAAGGAAGCAATAATGAAGCAAGTTAATTTGAAAATTATTTCTAATGTAAAAATTGCTAAAGACGTTTATAAAATGAAACTTTTTGGCGATGTTAGTGCAATAACTTCTCCAGGTCAATTTGTAAATATAAAAATTGATGGGTTGTTTTTGCGCCGTCCTATTTCAGTTTGCGATTGCGATAATAATACTTTAACTTTAATATATAAAGTTGTTGGTCGCGGCACAGAAGTTCTTTCTAATATGCAAGAGGGCGAACTTGACGTTCTAACAGGACTTGGTAATGGTTACGATTTAACGTTATCAGGAGAAACACCACTTTTACTTGGTGGTGGTGTTGGCGTTCCGCCATTATATATGTTAGCAAAACAATTAATAGAAACGGGCAAAAATGTTACCGTTATTTTAGGTTTTAATTCTAAAGAAGATGTTTTTTATGAAGAGGAATTTAAATCGTTAGGTGCAAATGTTTTAGTTACAACTGCAGATGGAACTTATGGTATTAAAGGATTTGTTACAGATGCAGTTAAAAATATTGATTATTCATATTTTTATACTTGTGGCCCTGAGCCTATGTTAAAAGCAGTTTATAGAACATTAAATACTTCGGGACAGTTTAGTTTCGAAGAAAGAATGGGTTGTGGCTTTGGTGCTTGTATGGGTTGCTCCTGTAAGACCATAACAGGATATAAAAGAATTTGCAAAGAAGGACCTGTATTACAAAAGGAGGAAATATTATGGGAAGATTAAACGTTAATCTTTGTGGTATTGAATTAGATAACCCCATAATTCCTGCTAGCGGAACTTTTGGTTTTGGTTACGAATTTGCTGAAATTTACGATATTAACATATTAGGTACTTTTTCTTTTAAAGGAACTACAAAAGATCCGCGTTTTGGCAATCCTACTCCAAGAATTGCAGAGTGCACCTGTGGTATGATTAATGCAGTAGGTCTTCAAAATCCCGGTGTTCATAAAGTAATTGCGGAAGAACTACCAAAACTTAAAAAATGTTTTAATAAAAAAGTTATGGCAAATATAAGCGGTTTTTCTATTGAAGATTACGTTTATACTGCTTCATTACTCGATAAAGAAGAACAAGTTGGATGGCTTGAAGTTAATATTAGTTGTCCTAATGTACATGGCGGAGGTATGAGTTTTGGTACAGATTATAAATCTGCCGCAGCTGTTACTAAAGCTGTAAAAGCAGCCACTAATAAACCTATTATATTAAAATTATCTCCCAATGTTACCAATATTGTTGAAATAGCCAAAGCTTGTGAAGATGCCGGCGCTGATGGTATAAGTTTAATTAACACTCTTTTAGGCATGAGAATTGACTTAAAAACTAAAAAGCCGATCATCGCAAATAAAAAAGGTGGCTTTTCCGGTTCTGCAATTTTCCCGGTTGCACTAAGGATGGTTTATGAAGTGTCTGAAGCTGTTAAAGTGCCTGTTATTGGTATGGGTGGCGTAACAACAGCTGAAGATGTTATAGAAATGATGCTTGCGGGTGCTACTGCAGTACAAGTGGGCGCGGCTAATTTAATTGATCCATTTGCTTGTAAAAGTATAATTGAAAATTTACCAACAGTAATGGATAAATATAATGTTAAAAACTTGAAAGATATTATTGGAGGAGCGTTATAATGGGTAAAGACGTAATTATTGCTTGTGATTTTCCAAGTGCTGATGAAGTATTAAAGTTTTTAGATAACTTTACTGATGAAAAACCTTACGTTAAAATTGGTATGGAACTTTTTTATGGTGCGGGCCCCAGTATTGTCAAAGAAATTAAAAACAGAGGACATAAAATCTTTTTAGATTTAAAGCTTCACGATATACCAAACACAGTTAAAAAAGCAATGGCTGTTTTATCAAATTTAGACGTTGATATGTGTAATTTACATGCTTCTGGTACTTGTAATATGATGAAAGCCGCAATTGAAGGTTTAACCAGAAAAGATGGTACTCGACCTTTACTTATTGCCGTAACTCAATTAACTTCTACTGATCAAGAAAGTATGGAAAATGATTTATTAATAAAGGAACCCATTGATAAGGTTGTAATGCATTACGCACATAATGCTAAAATTTCAGGTCTTGATGGTGTTGTTTGTTCTCCACTAGAAGCTGGTATTGTGCATGCTACTTGCGGAAATGAATTTATTACAGTTACTCCTGGTGTTCGTTTTGCCGATGGGGATATGGGAGATCAAAAA
Organism: Acutalibacteraceae bacterium; assembly: GCA_045540715.1. Taxonomy (GTDB): domain Bacteria; phylum Bacillota; class Clostridia; order Oscillospirales; family Acutalibacteraceae; genus UMGS1279. Next base: position 78,670 of record JAZQHT010000001.1, read on the forward strand.
CGTGTTATGACACCAAAAGCTGCCAAAGAAATCGGCTCGGATTATATTGTTGTTGGTCGACCAATTACTGCAGCACCCGATCCCGTTGCAGCATATAAACGCTGTGTAGAAGAATTTGTTGATTAGGAGAATAAAAATGGAAAAACTTATTGCAAAAGATTTACTATCAATTAAAGCTGTGTTTTTACGTCCTGAAAATCCGTTTACTTGGGCAAGCGGAATTAAAAGCCCCGTTTACTGTGATAATCGTTTGACTTTAACTGCTCCAAAAGTCCGTAATGATGTTGAAAAAGGCCTTGCAAAACTTATAAAAGAGAATTATCCTGAAGCAGAAGTATTAATGGGTACTTCAACAGCTGGTATTGCTCATGCTGCTATTACAGCGCATTTACTTGATATGCCAATGGGCTACGTTCGATCAGGTGCAAAAGATCATGGAAGACAAAATCAAATTGAAGGCAAATTAGAAAAAGGCCAAAAAGTTGTTGTTGTTGAAGATTTAATTTCTACCGGCGGTAGTGTTATTGAGGTTGTTAACGTTTTGCGTGATGCCGGGGCGGAAGTTCTTGGTGTTGTAAGTATATTTACTTATGGTATGCAAAAAGGTATTGATAGACTAAATGCTGCAAATGTTAAAAACATTTCTTTAACTAATTTTGACATAGTGGCGTCTGTTGCTGCCGAAGAAGGTTATATTGAAAAAGACGATGTTGAAAGATTAATTAAATTTAGAAATAATCCATCAGATGAAAGCTGGATAGGAGTTAAATAAATGAGAAATCTAATTGATATTCTTGATTTTTCGGTTGATGAACTTTATGAATTGATTGCGGTTGCAAATAATATTATTGCAAACCCACAAAAATATTCTGAAAGTTGCAAAGGAAAAAAGTTGGCTACGCTTTTTTACGAGCCATCTACTAGAACACGTCTAAGTTTTGAAGCTGCAATGTTAGAACTTGGCGGTAACGTAATTGGCTTTTCAGAAAGCAACAGTTCATCTGCTGCTAAAGGTGAAAGCGTTGCAGATACTGCAAAGACAATTAGTTGTTATGCAGATATTATTGCAATGCGCCATTTTAAAGAAGGAGCACCGCTAGTTGCCGCTATGAATGCTTCTATTCCAGTAATTAATGCAGGTGATGGCGGACATAATCATCCAACACAAACTTTAGCCGATCTTCTAACAATTTATAGAGAAAAGGGAAGACTAAATAATTTTACAATTGGATTTTGCGGTGATTTAAAATTTGGTAGAACAGTTCACTCTTTAATTGCAGCACTTTCTAGATATACCGGTATTAATGTTGTTTTAATATCGCCGCAAGAGTTAAAATTGCCTAGCTACGTAAAAAACATTCTAAAAGAGAATAATATACCTTATACTCAAACAGAAGATTTGGAATCAGCGATCCCGGAACTTGATATTTTATATATGACAAGAGTTCAAAGAGAACGTTTCTTTAACGAAGAAGATTATCTTCGTTTAAAAGATAGCTATATTTTAACCCCCGATAAACTAGTTAATGCAAAAGGCGATTTATCAATAATGCATCCGCTACCTCGCGTTAACGAAATTAGCGTTGATATTGATAATGACCCACGTGCTTGTTACTTTAAACAAGTTTTAAACGGAAAATATATTAGAATGGCTTTAATATTAAAGTTATTGTCGGAGGCGTAATAATGAATATAGATTCGATTAGTAATGGATTTGTCATAGATCACATCACTGCAGGTAGAGGCATGAAATTATATGAACTGTTAGGCCTCAATAATCTTGATTGTTCTGTTGCAATTATTAAAAATGTTGCAAGCAAAAAGCAGGGCAAAAAGGATATTATAAAAATCGATGCATCAATTCCGATTAATTTGGAAATTATAGGGTATGTTGACCCACTTGCTACCGTTAACGTAATAAAAGACGGTAAATTAATAGAAAAGAAGAGCATCGAAAAATCAAATATGCTGAAAAATGTCATTAAGTGCAAAAATCCCAGATGCATAACTTCTACTGAACAAGAAATTGACCATGTTTTCAAGCTTACAGATAAAAATAATGGAGTTTATCGTTGCATTTATTGTGAAACAAAATCTAATGATTAGTTAGAAAAATATAGTTAGTTTTGCCTTGACAGGTTTTGGCTGTTTTGATATACTAAATAAGTATTTTATTTCTGCGACTGACGGAATTAAGTGGAGCACCACGTGGAGCAGAAATGTTTATATGATTTTATTTAGCCGACCGTCTGGGCATACTTAACTAACCTAAGTTAAGTGTGCCCATTTTTTGTTTTATTTTATAGTATTTGGAGGTAAAAAATGAATAAAGTTGCAATCATTATGGGTAGCGATAGTGATCTACCAATCGTTGAAAAAGCGATTAGCGTTTTAAAGGAATTTGAGGTATCGTTTTCATTACATATTTATTCTGCTCATAGAACACCTGAAGAGGCCGCAAACTTCACTAAAAATGCTAAAAAAGATGGATATAAAGTAATAATTGCTGCAGCAGGGATGGCAGCTCATCTAGCTGGTGCAATTGCTGCCAATACAACATTGCCTGTTATTGGTATTCCTTGTAAATCTTCTAATTTGGATGGCCTAGACGCACTTTTGTCAACCGTTCAAATGCCAACCGGTATTCCTGTTGCAACCGTTGCTATTAATGGGGCAGCAAATGCAGCACTTTTAGCAATTCAAATTTTAGCTTTATCTGATGAATCATTAGCTACAAAACTTGAAGCAAAAAGACTTAAAGATAAAGAATTAGTGTTACAAAAAGACAAAGATATTTTAAATCGCATTTAATTATTATAAAGGAGAAATTATTATGGAAAAGAAATTAGTTTACACTGGAAAAACAAAAGATGTTTTTGCCCTAGATAACGGCAACTATCTTTTGAAATTTAAGGATGATTGTACAGGTAAAGATGGTGTTTTTGACCCCGGTGAAAACTCTGTTGGTTTAACCATTGACGGTGTTGGAGACGTAAATTTGCGTATGTCCATATATTTCTTCGAAAAAGTCAATGCTGCCGGCATTAAAACACATTTTGTATCAGCAGATTTAAATAATACAACTATGGAAGTTTTACCTGCCAGGGTTTTTGGGCACGGCTTAGAAGTAATTTGCCGTCATAAAGCTGTAGGATCTTTTATTCGTCGTTATGGCGATTACATTGAAGAAGGTGCAGATTTACCTGCTTACGTTGAAACTACCTTTAAAAATGATGAAAAGGGAGATCCACTAGTAAATAAAGATGCGCTAGTAGCATTAAACGTAATGTCAGATAAACAATATGACGACATTAAAGAAATGACACAAAAGATTACTAAAATTGTTGCTGATGATTTAAAAGAAAAAGGCTTAATTCTTTATGATATTAAGTTTGAATTTGGCTACGATAAAGACAGAAACGTAATGCTAATTGACGAAATTGCATCGGGTAATATGCGTGTATATAAAGACGGGCAATATATTGATCCAATGACATTATCAAAACTTTTCTTTGCTTAAATATAAAGGAGTAACTCATGGGTGGATTTTTTGGCGTAGTTAGTAAACGCGATGCTATTTCGGATGTGTTTTTTGGTACCGACTATCATTCACATTTAGGAACAAGAAGAGCAGGTATCGCAGCTTATGATAGCGGTATTGGTTTGCAACGCGAAATACATAATATTCAAAATTCGTTATTCAGATCCAAATTTGAAGACGTTTTTGATGAAATGAAAGGAACTTCTGCTATTGGTTGCATTAGTGACTTTGACCCACAACCTCTTCTAATTTCTTCTAAAATAGGCACTTATGCCATATGTGTTGTAGGTATAATTAATAATTCTAAAGAAATAATTGATGAATATTTAAACGGTGGTATTGGTCATTTTAATGCAATGACAGGTGGCAATATTAATGCTACAGAAATTGTTGCAGCCTTAATTAGTGAAAAAGGTAATTTTTCAGAGGGCATTAAATTTGCGCAGGAAAAAATAGATGGTACTGCATCAGTATTAATTTTAAAAGACGATGGTACTATTATTACTGCACGCGATAAAGTTGGAAGAATTCCCGTAAATATAGGAAAATCTGATGACGGATTCGCTGTTGCGTTTGAATCTTTTTCATACAAAAAATTAGGATACGAAGACTATAAAGAACTAGGTCCTGGTGAAATAGTTGAAATTACTACTGATTACTTAAACGTGCTTTCAAAACCCAGAAAAGAAATGCGTATATGTTCGTTTTTATGGAGCTATTATGGTTACCCAACTTCAACCTATGAAGGTGTTAACGTAGAATTAATGCGCTATAAAAATGGCGAAATTATGGCAGAACACGAATATGATAAATTAATTAATCTTGATATTGACTATGTTGGTGGCGTTCCAGATTCGGGCACACCACATGCGATTGGTTATTCAAACGCAAGTGGCAAACGTTTTGCTCGTGCATTTATAAAATATACACCTACTTGGTCAAGAAGCTTTACTCCTAATAAGCAAACCGAAAGAAGTAGGGTTGCAAAGATGAAACAGATCCCTGTTCATGAGCTTATTAGAGATAAAAACTTATTATTTGTTGACGATTCTATAGTTAGAGGAACTCAATTAAAAGAAACTGTTGACTTTTTATACTCTAACGGTGCAAAATCTGTACATATGCGCTCGGCTTGTCCACCAATTATGTTTGGTTGTAAATACTTAAACTTCTCAAGGCAAACAAGTGATATGGAATTACTTTCAAGAAGGGTTATTATGGAACTTGAAGGTGAAGAAGGATTTAAACATATAGATGAATACTCTGATGCCAATACTGAAAGAGGCAAAAATTTAAGAGAGGCTATATCAAAAAGATTTAATTTTGCTTCACTTGAATTTCAAACATTAGAAGGCATAATAAAGGCTATTGGAATTGACGAGTGCAAACTTTGTACTTATTGTTGGAACGGAAGGGAATAATACTATGATTAATAATTCAAAATCAGATAGTTATGCTGCGGCAGGTGTTGATATTACAGCGGGTTATAAAGCAGTTGAATTAATGAAAAAACATATTGCTAAAACTATTACTGATGGTGTTTGTTCAGATGTTGGGGGATTCGGCGGTATGTTTGAGCTTGATTTAACCGGCATTAATAAACCTGTTTTGGTTAGTGGTACAGATGGTGTTGGAACAAAACTAAAACTAGCTTTTTTAATGGATAAACACGATACCGTAGGTATTGACTGTGTAGCGATGTGCGTTAATGATATTATTTGTTCGGGTGCAAAACCTCTATTCTTTTTAGATTATATTGCTTGCGGTAAAAATATTCCTGAAAAAATTGCAGATATCGTTAAAGGGGTTAGTGAAGGTTGCGTACAATCTGGTGCGGCCCTTATTGGTGGAGAAACTGCCGAAATGCCAGGTTTTTATCCAATTGACGAATACGACTTAGCGGGTTATTGCACAGGCATAGTTGATAAAGAAAAAATTATTGATAATAAATCAATGATAGAAGGAGACGTTGTTATAGCCCTTGCTTCTAGTGGCGTTCACTCAAACGGTTTTTCACTAGTTAGAAAGGTTTTTGATATTGAAAATGCTGATCTTAAAGCACCCATCAAAGAACTTAATGGCAAATCTTTAGGTGAAGCATTATTAACACCCACAAAGATTTACGTTAAATCTGTACTAGCTTTATTAGAAAAAATAAAAGTAAAAGGAATTTCTCATATTACAGGTGGCGGCTTTTATGAAAATATTCCTCGTTCAATTCCTGATGGCTTAGGTGCCAAAATTGATTTATCTGCAGTTAAAGTTTTACCCATTTTTAATTTAATTGCTAAAACAGGACATATTTCTGATAGAGATATGTTTAACACATTTAATATGGGCGTTGGTATGGCTATTATTGTAGACAAGAAAGACGTAAAAGAAACTTTGAAAATTTTAAAGGCCAACGGTGAAGATGCTTACGCAATTGGTGAAATTGTTAAATCTGATAATAAGGTGATTTTGCAATGAAAAAGGTTGCTGTTTTAGTTTCAGGTGGTGGAACAAATTTACAAGCATTAATTGATGCTCAAAAGAATGGTATATTAACTTCAGGTAAAATTTCTCTTGTTATTTCTAATAACGAAAATGCTTTTGCTTTACAAAGAGCAAAAAATTTTAATATTAAAACAGAAATTGTTACAAAAAAGCAATTTAATAACGATAAAAATCTTTTTGAACAAAAACTTATTGAAATATTAAAAAGAGAAAATATTGATTATATAGTTCTTGCCGGTTTTATGGTTATTTTATCTTCTAATTTTACAAATAAATTTAAAGATAAAATTATTAACGTTCATCCTTCGCTTATTCCATCTTTTTGCGGCGAAGGTTATTACGGATTAAGAGTTCATGAAGAAGCTTTAAAATATGGTGTTAAAGTAACGGGGGCTACTGTTCATTATGTAAATGAAATTCCTGATGGTGGTAAAATCATTATGCAAAAAGCAGTAATAGTTAATGAAGATGATACTCCCGAAACACTACAAAAACGCGTAATGCAAGAAGCAGAGTGGCAAATTTTGCCCTTAAGTTTAGAAAAAATATGTTCTGAGAATTAAAGGATTGGTGTAAATAATGGCGTTATATGATTTAAAAAATTTATTATCCGATAATACTTATCCCGGTAGGGGAATAATTATAGGTAAATCTGCCGATGGAAAAAATGCTATGATTGCATATTTTATTATGGGCAGAAGTGAAAATAGCAGAAACCGTATTTTTGAAAGATTTAACGGTGGTATGCGTACAAAAGCTTTTGATGAGTCTAAACTTTCAGACCCAAGTTTAATAATCTATAATCCTTACTTAGAAACCAAGGGCGGTAATATTGATATAATTACAAATGGTGATCAAACCAATACTATCTTTGACGTTATAAATGAAGTTGAACATAATTACGGTTTTGAAGAAGCTTGTAATCGCCGTTGTTTTGAACCCGATTCACCTAATTTTACACCAAGAATTTCAGGCGTTTTATATTATTGTTTTCCGCGTAATACTTTTGCATATAAAATGTCAATTTTAAAAAGTGCAGAGGGTAGAGAAGAATCTTGCAGAAGATTTTTCTATAACTACTTACAACCCGAAAACGGAGTCGGCCATTTTATTCACACCTATAAATGTGATGGTAATCCTATTCCGAGCTTTTATGGCGAACCAGAAGAAATTGAACTTCCTAATACAGCTGAAGAGTTAGCTGATATTTGTTGGAACAATTTAAATGATGACAATAAGGTTTCTCTTTTTGTAAGAGCAGTTCCTTTAGATGGTGGACAACCAACAGAAATCATTATTAATAAGAATAAATAAGGGGAATAACAATGAAAGAATTTGAATTAAAATATGGTTGCAATCCAAATCAAAAGCCATCAAAAATTTATATGGCAGATGGCTCAGATTTACCAATTGAAATTTTATGTGGCAGACCGGGCTTTATTAACTTCTTAGATGCTTTTAACAGTTGGCAATTAGTTAAAGAACTAAAAGAAGTTTTAGGTCTTCCTGCGGTTACTTCTTTTAAACACGTTAGCCCCACTTCTGCGGCTGTTGGTGTAAAACTTTCAGGCACATTAAAAAAAGCTTGTTTTGTTGATGATATTGAAGAATTAGACAATTCTCTTTTGGCTTGTGCTTATGCAAGAGCAAGAGGAACTGATAGAATGTGTTCTTTTGGCGATTGGGTTGCTTTATCTGATGTTTGCGACGTTACAACAGCAAAATTAATTAAACGTGAAGTTTCTGATGGTGTTATAGCTCCTGGTTACGAGCCCGAAGCTCTTGAAATATTAAAAACAAAGCGCAACGGTAACTATAACATAGTTAAAATTGATCCTAACTTTGTTCCAATTGAACAGGAAACAAAACAAGTTTTTGGTATTACTTTTGAGCAAGGAAGAAATAATTTTAAAATTAATAAAGAACTTTTATCTAACATAGTTACTAATAATAACGATATGCCAGAATCTGCCGTTAGAGATTTAATTATCGCTTTAATTACATTAAAATACACACAGTCAAATTCCGTTTGCTATGCAGTAGACGGACAAGCGATAGGTGTAGGTGCTGGTCAACAATCTCGTATTCACTGTACTCGCTTAGCAGGCACAAAAGCTGATACTTGGTTTTTGCGTCAACACGAAAAAGTCTTAAATCTTCCCTTCAAAGAAGGACTAGGAAGACCTGATAGAGATAACGTAATTGATGGCTATATTAATAAAAACGAAGAAGACGTTTGTGCTGATGGCGTTTGGGAAAAATATTTTACAAAAAGACCCGAACCATTAACTGATGCCGAAATTAAAGAATATTTAGCAACTAAAGACAACGTTGCTTTAGGTTCTGATGCCTTTTTCCCGTTTTCTGATAATATTGAACGCGCCAAAAAGAGTGGCGTAAAATACATTGCAGAACCCGGTGGTTCAATTCGCGATGATTTGGTAATTGATTGTGCCAATAAATATGATATGGTAATGGCATTTACCGGTATGCGCTTATTCCATCATTAATATTGGGGGATTATATGAAGGTATTAGTTGTTGGTGGCGGTGGTAGAGAACACGCCATTATTAAAAAAATTAAAGAAAATCAAAACGTTACACATATTTTTGTTTTACCCGGTAATGGTGGTATTGCCAATGATGCAACCTGCGTTGATATTTCTGCTTGCGACATTGATGGTATATGTAAATTTGCAGTAAAAGAAAATATTGATTACGCAATTGTAGCGCCCGATGATCCGCTTGTTTTGGGTTGCGTTGATGAATTAAATAAACTTGGCATTAAATGTTTTGGGCCTAATAAAGCTGCGGCTATTATTGAAGGCAGTAAGGTTTTTTCAAAAAATCTTATGAAAAAATATAATATTCCAACCGCCAAATATGAAGTGTTTAATAATGCACACAGTGCTATTGAATATTTACAAACCGCACCTGTTCCTACAGTTGTAAAAGCGGATGGTCTAGCTCTTGGAAAAGGTGTTATTATTGCTTTTACAAAAGAAGAAGCAATTAATGCAGTTAAATCTATAATGGAAGATAAACAATTTGGTAAAAGTGGAGATAGCATTGTTATAGAAGAATATTTGGAAGGGCCTGAAGTTTCGGTTTTAGCATTTACTGATGGTAAAACAGTTGTTCCGATGATTTCTTCAATGGACCATAAGCGCGCAGGAGATAACGATACTGGATTAAATACAGGTGGCATGGGTACAATTGCACCTAACCCGTATTACACAAATGATATAGCAAAAGTTTGTATGGATACAATTTTTATTCCAACTATTAATGCTATGAATAAAGAGGGTAGAACCTTTAAGGGCTGTTTATATTTTGGATTAATGTTAACTAAAAATGGTCCAAAAGTTATTGAGTATAATTGTCGTTTTCGCGACCCTGAAACACAAGTTGTTTTACCGCTACTTAAAACCGATTTGCTTTCTGTTATGCAAGCTGTTACAGATGAAAAATTGAGTGAAATAAACGTTGAATTCTCAAAAGAATCGGCTTGTTGTGTAATTATGGCTTCAAAAGGATATCCATCATCTTATGAAAAAGGTTTTGAAATATTTGTTCCAAACGATATTTCAAGTAGCGTTTACGTTGCAGGTGCGGCAATTAAAGATGAAAAGTTAGTAACAAGCGGTGGAAGGGTTTTAGGATGCACCGCAGTTGCTGAAAATTTAAATGAAGCAATTTCAAATGCTTATAAAATGGTAAAAACCATTAAGTTTGAAAATGCTTATTATAGAAACGATATTGGCTCAAAAGCCCTTAAAGCTTTGGAGGGGAAATAATGGTATATAGAGTTTATGTAGAAAAGAAAAAAGAACTTGCTTTAGAAGCAAAAAATCTTCTTTCTGACGTTAATACTTTTTTAAATATAAATTCTTTATTAGATGTTAGAGTTATTAACAGATATGATGCAGAGAATATAACCGAAGAACTTTTTGATTATGCAAAAAAATTCGTTTTTTCTGAACCGCAATTAGATAACGTTTATGAAAAAATAGATACTAAAGATGCTACGGTTTTTGCAGTTGAATATTTACCCGGACAATTTGATCAACGTGCTGATTCTGCCGCACAATGTATTCAAATAATTTCTAAAGGTGAAAGACCAACAATTAGAACTGCAAGGGTATATTTTTTGTATGGTAATTTAACAGATAATGAAGTATCTGAAATTAAAAAATACGTTATAAACCCTGTTGAAGCTAGAGAAGCATCTTTAGATTTACCTAAAACTTTAAAAACTGATTATGAAATTCCAACAACGGTCGAAATTCTTGTTGGTTTTACTAAACTTGATAAAAATGGTTTAGAAAACTTTATTAATAAGTATGGTCTTGCAATGGATATTGATGATATTGCTTTTTGTCAGCAATATTTCATAAAAGAAAATCGTGATCCAACTATTACTGAAATTAGGATGATAGATACTTATTGGTCGGATCACTGTAGGCACACCACATTTTTAACAGTAATTGATAATGTTGAATTCGAAGATAAACTTTTAGAAGATACATATAACGAATACTTAAATACCAGAAAAGAACTTAACAGAACAAAGCCCGTTTGTTTAATGGATTTAGCAACTGTTGCTGTTAAGTATTTAAAACAAAACGGTAAATTAGATAAGCTGGATGAGTCTGAAGAAATCAATGCTTGTACCGTAAAAATTACCGTGGAAGTTGATGGCAAAAAAGAACCTTGGTTACTTTTATTTAAAAACGAAACCCACAACCATCCAACAGAAATTGAGCCATTTGGTGGTGCGGCAACCTGTATTGGCGGTGCAATTCGCGACCCACTTTCGGGAAGAAGTTACGTTTACGGTGCAATGCGTGTAACAGGGGCTGCCGACCCATTAAAACCTTTAAATGAAACAATTAAAGGTAAATTACCTCAACGTAAAATTGTTACTACTGCAGCAGCAGGTTATTCTTCTTATGGTAACCAAATTGGTCTTGCAACCGGCATTGTTGATGAAATTTATCATCCGGGTTATGCCGCTAAGCGTATGGAAATTGGTGCTGTTATTGCAGCAGCCCCCAGCGAAAACGTACGTAGAGAAAGACCAGAGGCAGGGGATATTGTTATATTACTTGGTGGTGCTACAGGACGTGATGGTTGCGGCGGTGCTACCGGTTCTTCGAAATCTCACACAGCAACTTCTTTAGAAACATGTGGCGCAGAAGTTCAAAAGGGTAATGCTCCGGAAGAACGTAAGCTTCAAAGATTATTTAGAAATAAAGAAGCTTGCTTGATGATTAAACGCTGTAACGACTTTGGTGCAGGCGGTGTTTCTGTTGCTATTGGCGAACTTGCAGATGGTCTTGAAATTGATTTAAATGCAGTACCTAAAAAATATGACGGTTTAGATGGTACGGAACTTGCGATTTCTGAATCTCAAGAAAGAATGGCGGTTGTAATTGAAAAAGAAAATTTAGAACGATTTTTAGAGTTAGCGGATTCTGAAAATCTTACTGCTACACCCGTTGCAGTTGTAACGGAAAACCCACGCTTAGTTATGAATTGGAACGGTAAAAAAATAGTTGATGTTTCACGCGAGTTTTTAAATTCTAACGGTGCAGATAAACATATTAGCATTAAAACAACCAAAGCAGTATTTGAAGATAAAAATGTTGTTGGCAACTTTGAAGAAAATCTTAAAGCGTTGGCTTCTGACTTAAATATTTGTTCTAAACGCGGTCTTTCTGAAAGATTTGACTCTACTATTGGTGCAGGAACTGTACTAATGCCGTTTGGCGGTAAAAATCAACGCACACCAATACAAGCAATGGTGCAAAAAATCTCGGTTGAAAAAGCACATACCGACGATTGTTCGTTAATGTCTTTTGGATATAACCCATTTATTACAGAAAAAAGTCCATATCACGGTGCATATTTAGCAGTTGTTGAATCTGTTGCAAAACTAATTGCAACAGGCGCAGATTTTAAAGACGTATATTTAACCTTCCAAGAATATTTTGAAAGTCCACGTAAAGATGCATATCGTTGGGGCAAACCGCTTTCTGCATTGTTAGGTGCATTTAAAGCTCAAAAAGAACTTGGTATTGGTTCAATCGGCGGTAAAGACTCCATGAGCGGTAGCTTTGAAAATATTGACGTTCCGCCAACCTTAGTATCTTTTGCGGTTACAACAAATAAGGTTAATAATATTGTCTCTCCCGAATTTAAATCGTCAGGAAATAAGGTGATTTTATTATCACCTGAAATAGATGAGAATAATTTACCCAAAACCGAATCTTTAATTAACTTATTTAATAAAGTAACCGAGCTTTTAAGAAGTAAAAAAGCGGTTTCTTGCTATACATTAGGTATGGGCGGTGTTGCAGAGGCAATTATTAAAATGTCTTTTGGTAACGGCTTTGGCTTTAAGTTTAACGATAATATAAGCTTAAAAGATTTATTCGGTTACAATTATGCTTCATTTGTTTTAGAAGTTACCGATGAAATTGAAGATTCTGTTGTAATTGGTGAAATTACTAATAACGGCGAATTTACTTATGGAAATAATTCAGTTTCTTATAAAGTAATTGAAAATCTTTATGAAAATAAACTTGAAAGTGTTTTTAGTTGCAACATTGATTTTAATAAAGAAAAATGCCAAAACTTTAACTATAAGCAGGAAGTTCAAAAAACTGCCGCAATTAAGATTGCAAAGCCAAAAGTTTTAATTCCTGCATTTCCCGGCACAAACTGTGAGTACGATAGCGCTAAAGCGGTTGCAGATGCAGGGGCAGAGCCACAAATTTTAGTAATTAACAACCTTTCTTCTGATGGCATTAAACGTAGCGTTGAAAAATTTGCAAGCGTACTAAAGACCTCACAAATGATATTTATACCGGGCGGTTTTTCGGGTGGTGATGAACCTGAAGGCAGTGGTAAATTTATAACAGCTTTCTTTAGAAATGCAGAAATTAAAGAAGGTGTTACCGATTTACTTGATAATCGCGATGGTTTAATGTGTGGTATATGCAATGGTTTTCAGGCATTAATTAAACTCGGCCTTGTACCTTATGGTAAAATTATTGATACCGACGAAAATTGCCCAACCTTAACCTTTAACACAATTTCAAGGCATCAGTCTAAAATTGTAAGAACAAGGGTGGCTTCTAACAAATCACCATGGTTAAGTTTAACAAACGTTGGAGATATCTATAACGTGCCCATATCTCACGGAGAAGGACGTTTTATTGCAGATGAGAAGTTAGTGTTAGAACTTGCTAAAAACGGCCAAATCGCAACACAGTACGTTGATTTAGAGGGCAACGCTACTTTTGACGTTCAGTTTAACCCAAATAATTCTGTTTTTGCAATTGAAGGTATTACTTCACCGGATGGCCGCGTTTTTGGTAAAATGGGCCATAGCGAAAGAATTGGTAACGGCTTATATAAAAACGTACCAGGTGAATATGATATTAAAATGTTTGAATCAGCCGTTAAGTACTTTAAATAAAAAAAGAACCGCTCATTTTAAGCGGTTCTTTTTCAATTGTTAATGACCTATTTAAAGATACTGACGATATACAACGCGACCTAAATAAAATTGCTAAAAAACTTTCACAAATGGAAAGCAATTTATCAAAACAAAAAACCTCTGCCGAAAATGGCGAGGTTAGGAAATCAATAAATGCAAGTTTTCAAGCCGAAATTGATGCGTGGGTACAAAATGAGCAACCAAATGATGAAACTTTTGTTTTAGGAACAACGGGCGATGTTTTGCAAGGTCTTGGTGCTATTGAAAGTGATATTTATATGTTAAGTGAAAAAATAAATGAAATACTTAACAAGCACCCTAAGATGACTATTAAAGAAATTAAGAAAATTCCGCAAATATTAGAAAACCCAATATTGATTTTAAAAAGCCAAAACGATAATATAAAAATCAATAGTCGTTTAGTTATTTTTGGAAACATAAAAACTGAACAAGGCGACCCCGTTCTTTCGGTATTAGATTTAAGACCGATTGAAAATAATCTTACCATTGAAGATATGCAAAAGGTAACAAGTTCTTATATTAAAGACTTTAATCCCATTGACTTTATTAAAGGTAGTCAAGTTGTTTTTGCAGACAAAAACAAAACCACTAAGTTACTTAGAACAATAGGCTTCCAAACGCCTATCGCTCTGCAACAAAGTGGTTACATAGGTAATATATCATATAAAGGCCCCGTTGTCAACATAGAAGGCAAAAAATTTAATGAAGTTTTTATAGAAAAAACCGACAACCGCAAATCCTTAACGGTTGATAGCGAAGGTAATACCCTAACCGAAGCACAACAAGAATATTTTAAAGACAGTAAGGTTAGGGATGATAACGGCAGATTACTTGTGCTTCACAGAGGAAGTCCCGAAGACTTTGGAACTGTATTCAAATTCTTGGTGGAAAACCTAAACTCCAAAGACCAACCAAACACATTTGGCTTTTTCTTCACAGATAACTTCGATACTGCAGAATACTACTCTAAAGCAAGAGGTAACGAAGGAGATATAAAGACAGTATATCTCAATTTAAAGCATCCGCTTGACCTCACTTCGTTGGGAATATCAAGTTCTGAAAAAGAATTTTATCATTTACTTGAAGAAAATGGTGTTATCACAGGCAGAAGCCGATATAAGCAAGACTATAAACCAGTCGGGACTCGCTTTGATAAGAAGGGTGAGAGTCTTCGTAGAAATATAGAATCGGCTGGTTTTGATGGAGTGGTTTATCACGATTGGGGCGAAAACAAATCAACCTATGTTGCTTTTGAGCCAAATCAAATTAAACTCACCACCAACGAAAACCCAACCGAAAGCGAAGACATTAGGTATTCAAAGAGTGTTGACATTTATACCGAAGAGCAATATAATAATTTTGGGTGGGTAAGCGCAAACAATTTATGGACTCCACAAGAACGAGAAACTTTATTATCTCGTTACGCAGACTTTAAACACAATAAAGATAAATACCCGGTAACACGTTTGGGTGAAGCGGTTATACATTCTTTTGACTTACCAAACATAATTGCATACATTAAAGGCACTATTAAAAACCCACAAATTACTAAAATTGTTAGAATAGAGTTAGATGATTATAACGCTAATGAAGCAAAGGGGTGGATTTTAGAAAATGAAAGACAACAAATATCATTACCGTACCAAACTATTGAAGAACTTTATGGAAAAGAAAGTATCGGTTTACAAAGGAAACGAGATTTTGCATCTTTTCAAGAATATAGACGAGAGCAAGAAAGAAAGCTTGGCACAGAAGATTTGCCAAGCGATAGAAACTTGCAAGTCGGAACAAGAGATGCTGGACAAGTCTATAGCATTAGCGAAGCAGAGCAATTAGACTCTGCTTTTTCTATGCCCGAAGATGAGAGAAAATCATTAAACATAGACCTAACCACACTCCCAGATAGTGAGTTATCTGATGCGGTTGAAAACGAAACCATAACAAGAGAACAAGCCGAACAAGAGCTTATGCGCAGGTATGGTAAAATACCCAACAGCTTTAAACCAAAACAAAATATTGTTTTAACACGTGAAGAAACCGAAAAAGAAGGTTTTGCAACAAGTGCGTTTGTTGATAACGTTATAAGAAACGGCAGATTCGATGCTAATATGACCGATGAACAAAAAGCCGAAATATTAAGAGCGGCAAAGACACATAAGATTATTACCGACAAGGCGGCAATACAAAAGGTTAAAACTGCATTAAACGATAATTACGAAAAAGCCGTTGCAGAGTGGCAAGCATATATTAACGTTAATAACAAAAGCATAAAACAAATTGGTAAAAATGAAATTGCTTTAGGTCAACAGTTAATGCAACACGCCGCAGAAAACGGTAACGTTGCAGATACAGTTAAATATTTAGCAGAGCTTACCGAAGCCGCAACTAGAGCAGGTCAAGTTGTGCAAGCGTTTTCTATGTTAAAGAAAATGGGCGGTATTTTAAGCAGAACAATTTGTTCTGCTTTTATTATTTCTTAATAACTTGATTTATTATAATAAATGTGGTATTTTAATTATATATAACTATTTATTAAGAGGGGTAATTTATGTTATTATCACCATCAATTTTAACAGCAGATTTATTAGAGCTAAAAGAAAGCATTAAAACACTTGAAAAAGCGGGTGTTGATATGCTTCATTTAGACGTTATGGACGGTAATTTTGTACCAAACATTTCTTTTGGTATTCCTGTTTGTGATGCAATTAAAAAGCACACCAACATTCCGCTTGATATTCATTTAATGATTGACCGTCCACATAGATATATTAAAGAATTTGCACGCTCTGCAGATATTTTGGGCTTTCATTACGAAGCTGGCTCTGACGTTGAAGAAACCTTAAAACTAATAAAATCTTATGGTGTTAAAACTTGTCTTACCATTAAACCTGCAACAGAACCAAAAGAAATATTTGAATATTTAGAACTTTGCGATATGGTGCTTGTAATGAGCGTAGAACCCGGTTTTAGTGGGCAAAGCTTTTTACCATCTGCATTAGAAAAACTTGAAATTTTGCGAAAAGAAATTAAAAATAGGGGACTTAACATTTTATTAGAGGTTGACGGTGGGGTTAACAAAGAAACAGCCCCATTATGTGCAAAAGCAGGGGCAGACGTTTTGGTTGTTGGTAGTTATTTGTTTAATTCTTCAGATATGGAAAAAACGGCTAAAGAAATTAAAGCTTTATAATTTTGCCATATTCTTTTATATAGGCAATTTCTATTTTCTTAATCTTTTTAACGGTGCCAAATTCTTTTATATGCGGAAGAAAGTAATTTAAATTTTGCGTAAGACTTATTACGCCTATAAAGTAATTTTTAAAATAGAAATATGCACAGTATAAATTTTTAATCTTTTTTATTTCATCGTTAAAAAATACAAGGTCATTATAATTTTTAAACTTAATTACAAATTTATTTAATTTTTTCATTATTTACAGAAAGGGTGAAACCATGAGTATTTTTAGTAATCGCGGAATTAAATTGTTTACCGATTTAGATATTGATTTTAATATTGTTGGTTTTGCACCCAAAGAAAAATTATGTTTACTTATTGGTAGTACGGATGACGACATTGTTTGGAATTATTCAGTTAACGAAAAATTTGAAAAATTAGATATAATAGCAGTTGTTAATGAAATTCCTGTTTTTGCACCATTAGGTGGTAAAATTGAAAAGGTTTATTCTTCTGAATTTAAGGGTCAAAAATCTGTTTTTTGTACAATTATTATTGATGAGGTTCAACCGCCTTCTTACCCTATATTAGAACATGAAGAAGAACCAACTGATATTTTTACCTTTAAAAAGTTACTTGTTGATGCAGCAATTCAAGACGATTTTAAAAAGCAACCATTTATTGAAACCTTATATTCTACAAAAAAATATAAGAAAGTAATTTTAAATTGTTGTGATGACCAACCTTACGTTTTATCTAAAACCGCAACCTTGATGAATTATACCGATGAAGTTCTTGGCGGCTTAGAACTAATTAAAAGTTGCTTAAATATTAAATATAAAGAAGCAGTTATCTTTAAAAATTTTATTGTAAATAAAATTTTAAAAGGTAATTTAAAAGATATAAGGGTTACTAAATCTAAAATGAAATATCCCGTAAGTTCTTATTTTAGCAAGAGAGAACATCGTGAATCTGCTCTAATTGTTACACCTGAAATGTGTAGAGCTGTTTATAGAGCTTCTTTCTTTAAAGAGCCAACGGTTACTAAAATTATTACTGCGTGGGGCGATGCGTTAAATAATCCTAAAATTATCGAATTACCATTTGGTACCTTGGTTAACGATATATTAAATTTTTGTGATGCTAATAAAACCATTGGCAAAATCATATCTTCCGGCGTTATTGCTGGCTATTTAACAGCACCTTATTTGCCGATTACTCAGTTCGATGATTCAGTTACTGCATTAATTGAAAACGTTGAATTCAAGCAACAAGAGTGTATTAATTGTGGTAGATGTTTAGAAGTTTGCCCAGCCGGTTTAGCACCTTGTTATATACTGCAAAAACCTTATAAAATAGGGGAGAGCAAGTTTTTTAAAACCTTTAATTATTGCATTGAATGTGGATGCTGCAGTTACGTTTGCCCTGCAAATATACCTTTAAAATCGTATATTAAATCTTATAAAGCTCAAAGTAAGAAGGTGCAAGATGAACAGAACTAAATTATCACCTTTTATTCACTCTGACGATACAGTTAATAAAGTACACATTGATTTACTTGGAGCTATTATTCCGCTAGTAATAATTTCGGTTGTACAAAATGGGCTTCGCGTACTAGTTATGTGTGCAATCTCCGCTTTTGTTGCATATTCTGTTGAAACGTTAGGTAACTTAATTAAAAGAAACTTTGTTTGGCCATCGTTTCGTGTTGCAATTTTAGGTGTTATTACAACACTTCTTTGCCCTGTTACAGTACCTATCTGGATGCCAGCTGTCGGGGTTGCGTTTTCTGTATTATTCGTTAGAATTATACTTTTAAAAGATTTGAAAAATCTATTTATGTCACCCGCAATTGGTTGGTTGTTTTTATTAACCTTTTGGCCTAACAAAATGATGAGCTATCCGGCTTTTTCATTAACAAATAATTTTCCCATTTTTGACGATATTGAAATTTTTACTACTCAATTTTCAATCGCTCAATACTTGCAATTTGGTCAAAAACCGCCTTTTAAAATGCTTGACGTTTTAGCCGGTATGTATCCTGGAGGTATGGGTTCAACATGTATTGCCGCAATATTCTTAATAACAATTTTCTTTTTATTTAGAAGAACAATTGCTTGGCAAGTACCACTTTCTATGATTGGCACTGTAACGGTTTTTGCTCTTGTTATTAATAGAGCAGGTGTTTCACCATTATATTCCGTTATTTATGAACTGGCCTCTTCATCTTTTATTTATGTTGCAATCTTTATCGCAGGAGATTTAATTAATGCCCCTAAACTTCCGCCAGCTCGCGTTCTTTTTGGCATTGCGTTAGGTGTTGTTACCATGCTTTTAAGATATTTTGGCTTATATGAACACGGAGTTGCTTTTTCGTTGGTCATTGTTAACTTATTGTCTGGGATTTTAGACAGGTTAACTCTATATTTCAGAATTAAATCTGAGCAAAGACATAGAAGAATTAAATAAATTTGGCACGGTTTTACCGTGCCTTTTTTATTTACAACAATCAAAATTTATTGGTTTAGAATTTTCACCGGTTGGGAAAAAATCTTCATTGGGAAATTTTATTTTGCTAAATACGTCGCAAGGTTCTTCGGTTGTGTTATCGCATTGTTTTTGTGGCAAACAGAAATCATAGATTGGTACTAACACTTGAACGTTTCTAATAATTTGCACAATAGAGAATAATCCTAACGTTACGTAAATTGCAGGTGTACCGTTGTTACAAGTTACTACATTACCGCCTAAGCAGTTACAAATACACTCTGGTATATGGCAACCATTATAGCAGTCTTTTTCCTTACCGATTCTAGCAGATAATGGAATAGGGTCTACAACTTGAACAACGCATCTAGGGCCATTAGTTGTTCTTTCTAACTGCTCGTCGTTATCGTTTTCTAAAGTTACGTTATTAGAGAATACTTTAACGTTGCCTTCACCACCAAATAAGATTACTTTTTTATTAAATGTTGCAATACCTTTAATTGTTGTTGGTAAATTTGAAAGTTTTGTAAATAAATCAAATTCAACTATAAAGAAAAATGTGATATCGCAAGAATAATATCCTTTGTTAAATGTAATTGGTTCAACGTCAATATAAGTTTTTGCAACTTCTGCAGATTTTACTCTTACGCTTTTGGCTTGCTCGATCTTCATTTGGTCGCAATCTTGAAAATAGCATCTTAAATCTTCTAGACAATCTCTATCACAGCAAGAATCATAAATTCTGCCAGCATCAATACACACGGCCTCTTTAAAATCAGAGGATATTTTGCAGGTGTTTTCCGCCATTGTTTTTGCCTCCTTAAAATATTAGAAGTTAAACTTCATTACAGTTTATGAAAAAAAGGCTTTCTTGTTACAGAAAGCCTTTTAATATGACCAATAAATTTTAAAATTTCCGTTAGTTGCAAAAGATATACCAACATCATAAACTTTAATATTTCTATTTTTATATATAATATCGAAATATTGCATAATATTTACGCCGTTTTCTTTAAGCTGTTCCAAAGACTTCGCGATTGCAGGAGCATTGTCACTGTATCCAAAATCAATGCTTGTTTCATAATGCTGAACTGCTCGTTCTATTGCGTCAAGTACTGTTAGGTTCATATCATAATCTAATAGTGTATTGTTAACGGTAAAATAACTTTTGGCAAGTGTATTAACAGCGGGTAATTTAACTTTTGAATAAAGTTCACTATCTAGCTTATGAGACCTATTTAATACTTTTGTTGAAATATTAAAATATGAATACATAATTTTATCGTTAGAGTCATTAAATGTTGCGTCTAGGTAATAATAATCACCGTCTATTTTTACAATGTTCCACATATGATTGCCTGAACTTGCGGTACCAACAACAACTGAAGTTTTAATTCCAAAATGATTGTTTATAAGTTGTATAGTTCTTGCATAGCCCTCACAAACAGCCTTTTTTTGAGTGAAAGGTCCAACGATATTATATGCGTATGGCTTGCTGTCTGAATTCTTAAGTGCAGTATCGTCGTAAGTGCAGTTATTAACTACAAAGTCATGTATCGCTAGTTCACGAGCATATTCCAATTTATTTATTACAACGCTCTCTAAACTTGAAAGTTTACTTTTAATTGTACTTAAAATTTTGTTCCTTTCTGAAACACTATATAAATAATTTATGCTATAATCTTCACTTTTAAATTTAAATGCTACTTGTTTTTGCCCATTAGATTTAGTGTTTATAACGTAATCTCTGCCAAGCCAAAAATATTCCGGTCTATCACTTCTAATACAAGTAATTAAATGAGCGATATCGTCATCCGTAACAGCTCCCAAATCAATAAAACCGTCAGACATACACTCTATATGTTCACAAAGTGTGTTGTAAAGTTTTTTCATATTGCTGTTAAGAGAACGGTAATACATATATTCTTCTTTTGGAATAGAAGTATAAGCGGTTTTGGGGTAAATCATATCATCGCTATAAGAGGTTAGTTTTTTAGCTAAATATACTCCAGTTTTAAATGATATTGGATCACTTGATGTATTTTCTCCAAAAGAATCGGAGTTAACTATAATAATTTCGGATTCATTATCAAAAAAATCTTTTAAAGTAATTTTCGAGTTACATCCGCATAAAAACAGCAAACATAAAGCTAATGATAATGCTCTTTTCATAATTAACCTCCTAACTTCTATAATGCATTATTTTAAACGAAGATACTATATCATCATAGTTATCTGTAATATCTATTGAACTAATATCAGACAGAGTATAAATTGTGCTGAAATTTTTTTGTTCTACTAAGTTCTTTATAATTTCACCAAATAGATATGAAACATATAAAGAATCTTTACTTTTAAGTAATTCTATAACTTCTTGGCCAAATGCAAAAAATGCATTTCCTTCTTCATTTAAAAGAGAAATACCACCTAAACTATTTACAATATTTTCAATATCAGAATAACTCACTTTTGCTATTCTGTCAATTTTAAATTTATATATTTCATTAGAATAAAAAGCGAAATTGTCTTTTATTCTTATATCATAATTTTTATAACAGTAAATTTCAGTTTCGTTTGCGGTCAAATTCATATTAACATATATAACGTTTTCTTCTAATAACACTCCAATACAAACATTTTTTTCAGAGTAGGGGATGTTGTATTGAGTATTTGATGAAGAAATACTCATGTTTACAAACCATATGAGATATACCAAAATAACTAAAACAGATATTAATAAGTAAACGCAGAATATTAACGAAAATTTTTTTAACAATATAATCACCGTTAATATTTTTAACAGTTTATATAATAATACACCATTTTTTATTAAAATTAAACATTTATTTTATGCTTGATATTTTATATTTTATAAGTTATAATGAATTTGTATAGTTTGGAGGTATTATAATGAAAGATTTTACATTGGTGGAATTATTAAAATTACTTGCTAAAAGATGGTGGATTATTCTTTTAGTAGCTATTTTTACCGCCGCATTAACTTTTGGATATTTCTCAATGTTTGTTAAACCAACATATAAATCAACTGCTGTTATTATTACTAGTAACGGTGGCTTTAAAGATGTTGAAAATACTGAAGAAAATGCTGAAGCAATTAAGAGCTCAGACCTAGCTTCTTCTTTCAATTTAGTTCCTACCTACGTTGGTATTTTAAAAACTGATGAACCGTATAATAGGGTTGCGGCTGTGTGTGGTTGTAATTATACTGCAGCAGAATTAAAAAGCAAAATTACGGTTTCTGTTCGTTCAGAAAAAGAATTATTTATAGATGTTACTGTTGTTGATAGTGACCCTGAAAAAGCACGTAAAATAGCTGATAGTTTTATAGATGTTGGTTCTAAATATATTGTTGAAGTTTTTGGTGGTTTTGCTAGACCAATTCAATACGCAAAGTCAGGTGCTAAAAATTATCCTCAACCAGTATCTTATGCAATTATTGCGTTTGTTGGTGCTGCTGCAGTTACTGTATTAATTTTGATTGTTATATCTTTATTTGACCGTTCAATTAAAAATGAAGATGATTTTAAAACAAGTTATAAATATCCCGTTTTAGGCGTTGTTCCTGATTATGCCGACGCAGCAAAGGGGGACAAGTAATATGAGTAAAAAGCCTTATTCAAGTAATTATAAAAATTCCAACGCGCAAAATGAATCGGGGCAAGCTCCATTTGCAGTTGTAGAAGCTTATAAAGCTATTCGTACAAATGTTTTATTTTCTTTAACTCAAGAAAATGATAAAATTGTTGCAATTTCTAGTTCTTTACCGGGTGAAGGTAAATCATCATGTGCAGTAAACTTAGCAATTGCGTTTTCTCAGTTAGGAAATAAAGTATTACTTATAGATGCTGACTTGCGTCGTCCCTCTGTTTATCGCAAACTTAAACTTCAAAATAATAATGGTTTAAGTTCAGTATTGGTTGGATTTTGTAATATTGCAGATGCAGTTCATCACTTGAATCCCAACTTCGATGTTTTAACTTCAGGCCCAATTCCGCCAAATCCAGCCGAACTTTTGGGTAGTGAAAATATGAAGTCCTTACTTGAATCGTTAACAAGGGTATATAGTTATATTATTATTGATACACCTCCAATTAACGTTGTAACCGATGCAATGATTGTTGCAAAACAAACAAGTGGACTAGTATTAGTTGCTAAAAATCGTGATACTACTCACGAACAATTGAAAAAAGCATTTGAAACTATCAACTTTTCAAATATCAGACTTTTAGGTGTAGTTTTAAACGACAGCTCTTATACTCCAGGTAAATACCACAAATATAAAGGCTATCGCTATTAATGATTGATATTCATACACATATATTATTTGGGGTGGATGACGGAGCTAAGTCCTTAGACGATTCTTTGGCACTTTTAAAAGAAGCTAAGAAGCAGGGGATAAATACTGTTTATCTCACCCCTCATTTTTATACATTTAATACTGATATTGATAGTTTAAAAAATAAAGTAGAAGAAAATTTTAATGTATTATTAAGTACAACAAATAGTGAAATTTATCCGGAAATAAGATTGGGATATGAAGTTCATTATTTTAAAGGCATTTATAATTCTACTGAAATTAAAAAATTTACATTAGATAAAAGCAACTTTTTACTTTTAGAATTAGATTTTAACGATATTACAGAGGATGTAATAAATAATATTGAAGAAATTCGTTGGCAGTTAGGTTTAATTCCTATTATTGCTCATATTGAGCGATATCATAAATTAAAAGGTTTTAAAAAGTTGTTAAAGTTATTAGATCATGAAAATTTTTTAGCTCAAGTAACCGCAACTTCTGTTGCAGGACTTGATAAATATAAAAATATTACTGCAAAATTAATTAAAAAAGACTATGTTGATTTTATTGCAAGTGATGCACACAATTTAAAGTCAAGAAGTTTTAATTTTAAAGAAGCTGCTGCTTCGTTAAAAAATATGATTGGCAGTATTAAAGCGAAAACACTCATTAGCAATTCCCAACAAATTACTAATAGCAGGTGATTGTTTGAAAAAAGGATATTCGCGCGATATATCCAAACTTAAAAAATTGGCAGTTGTTTGTCTAATAATTATTTTAGATGTTATAGCATTTGCTGTATCATTTGAAATTGTGAATCCTGTTTTCAACGTTCAAACAGGTAATGATAACTTACATATATTTAACTATTGTGCCTGTATCTTACTACCGGTATTTTTCCTATTTATATTTGGCGCATATAAATTTAAAAATCTAAAAAATTTTTTTAGATTAATTTATTTGTCTGCGTTTTCTCTAGTTATATCATTTGTATTAAATATCTTTTTAGATTTATTATTATTTGGATATAGACCATTAAGATACTTATTTTACTTTTTCTTATCTTCCTTTGTAAGCGCTATATCTTTAAGGTTAATTTATTATTTTAGTTATCATTTGATAGTTAGATACTTTAGAAAAAGCGATGATTATTGGCCAACAATTATAATTGGTGCAGGTTTTACCGGTAAAATGGTATATAATGAACTATATCATTACAACTCAAAATTGGTACCAATTTGCTTTGTTGATGACGATGAAGATAAAATTGGTTCTGTTATTGAGAGCTTGAGAGTTTTGGGACCAACTGTTATTATCCCTGAAATCGTAAAAAAATATGATGTTAAATCGATTGTTTTTGCTATACCTTCTTGTAAAGATGAAGACAAGAAAAGAATATTAAAATATTGTGCCGAGACCGATTGTGAAATTTCTGTAATTCCTTCCGGAAATCAAATAGTTAATAAAAAAACATTATTAACTCAAATTTCAAAAATTGATATTGAAAAGCTAATAGGCAGAGATGAAATAGTTTTAGATAATAATAAACAATTTGAATTATTAAAAGATAAAGTTTGTCTTGTAACTGGTGCTGGCGGTTCAATTGGATCTGAGCTAAGTAGGCAAATTGCTGCTTCTGAAGCATCTAAAATAGTGTTATTAGATATTAATGAAAACAGCACATTTGACTTGCAACAAGAGTTAATTATATCTGGTGTTGACAGTTCTAGACTACAAGTGGAAATCGCATCTATTAGAGATTATGATAAACTTGAAGAACTATTTAAAAAATATTCTTTCAATTTTGTATTTCATGCAGCAGCGCACAAGCATGTTCCGTTAATGGAAAATTCACCCGAAGAAGCAGTTAAAAACAATTGTCTTGGAACCTACAATCTTGCTTTGCTAGCCGATAAATATAATGTTTCTGAAATGATTTTTATTTCTACGGATAAAGCAGGTAGCCCAGACAACATAATGGCAGCATCTAAAAGAGTGTCAGAAGTTTTCTTAAAATACTTTGCAAAGACTAGCAGTTGTATTTTCAAAAGTGTTAGATTTGGTAATGTTTTGGGCTCTAATGGTTCGGTTATTCAGTTGTTCTTAAAACAAATTGAAAAAGGCGGCCCGCTAACCGTTACTCATCCCGAAATTGTTAGATATTTTATGACAATTCCTGAGTGCGTTTCGCTTATTATCAAAACTTTATCTATTGAAAGTTCTAATAATATTTATATTCTTGATATGGGCAAACCTATAAAAATTCTAACTCTTGCTGAAAACTTAATAGCTATGTGTGGTTATGAACCTTATATTGATATTGATATTAAGTTTTGTGGGTTAAGACCAGGTGAATCTCTAAGTGAAAAGGCTTGTATTAAAGAAGAGTTTATTAAAACCGACGTTGATAAAATTTATCAAGTTAATAATATTGATTTTGATAGCGATAAATTTATGCACGAGTTTAGTGATTTACTAAAATCTGCAAATGAAAATAATACAGATTTAGTTGTTAAACGGTTATATAATTTGATATAAATAAAAGCTTTTGCAATTTGCAAAAGCTTTTATTATTCGCCATAATCAATTTTTAATTCTTGCAATGAACGATATAAGTAATCGGTGTTTTCT
The DNA here is from genome assembly GCA_045540715.1 of Acutalibacteraceae bacterium. Classification (GTDB taxonomy): domain Bacteria; phylum Bacillota; class Clostridia; order Oscillospirales; family Acutalibacteraceae; genus UMGS1279. The sequence continues at coordinate 104,845 of JAZQHT010000001.1, forward strand.
AACAATGAGGGATTTTGTAATGCTATAGCAGCTCCCTTAACAGCTGTATAAAATGGTTCATCAGCAAGGTGAATTTTTGTTTTAATTGCTTTTTCTAAAAACAAAGTGAAATTATTAAGCTTAGAACTACCACCTGTTAAATGTATACCTGTACTCATAATATCTGCTACAATATCAGGCTCGGTTTTTTCTAATACTTTTCTAATGGCGTTTAAGATAGCTATTAAATGGTCGCTAATTGCTTCATAAATTTCATTAGAAGTAACTTCAAATAGTGTTGGAAGACCAGTGTTAATATGCCTTCCTTTAGCTTTTATAGCAACCTCAAATTTATGAGGTACTGCAGTAGCAATTTTCATTTTTATTTGTTCTGCAGTTGTAGGTCCAACTAAAATTTGTTTTTCTTTTCTAATATATCTAATTATGCTGTCATCTAGATTATTGCCGGCAATTTTTAGACTGTCGCTTGCAACTATGCCACCCATTGAGAGCGTTGCAATATCGGTTGTTCCGGCACCAAAGTCTATGACCATTGAGCCAGTAGGTTTAGAAAAGTCAACTCCAAGTGCTAAAGCACTTGCTAGGGGAGATTCAATAGTGCTTGCATTTCTTCCGCCTGCAGATTCTGCAACGTCAGAAACCGAGTGGTGTTGCATTTCAGTTACGTCACATGGCATAGTAATCATAACTTTTGGTTTAACAATTCTATTACCAAACGCCTCTGCCATATATTTTTTAATCATAGCTTCCGCAACATCATAATCGGCTATAACACCGTGCTGGATTGGAAATACCGGAGTTAAACTATCGGGTGTTCTGCCAACGGTAGCGAGAGCTTTTTCGCCAAAATAAATCGGTTCTAATGATTCAGTTTCAACCGTTACAACACTAGGTTTTTCTAATACTACTTTGCCTGAAGAAAATAATTTTGTTGTTTTTGAACCCATATCAATAACAATATCGGTTGAAGCCATGACAAAACACCTCCTTTGTTTTAACTTATTATATTATAAGTAAATAAATTTTTCAATAATAATATTATTCAGTAATTGTAGCCGTAGCACAATACACTTCTTTAGCGCCTGCTAACAGCATAATTCTAGCGCACTCGTCTAAGGTTGCGCCGGTTGTTTTAATATCATCTATTAACAGAACGGTCTTACCTTTGAATTTATTTTTATTTTTAATCTTAAACGCGCCTCTAACGTTTATAAATCTTTGTTCAAGATTTAAATCGTGTTGAACTTTTACATCTTTTAGTTTTATCATAGAGTTTTTATAATGTTCAACTTTCATGAGTTTTGCAACTTTTGAAGCTAGCAATTCCGCTTGATTATATCCACGTTGTAGTTTTGAACTTAATTTCATTGGTACTGCTACAATTAAATCAAAATCAATGTTATCAAATCTTTTGCTAATGAATTGCACCATATATTTTGCAAAGAATTCTGCAGCATCAACATAATGGTTGAATTTAAGATTATAAATGGCAGATTTAGCAACGTCATCGTTAAAGAAGGGAGAAACTATACCTTTAAATCTAAAATAGAATCTGTTGCAATCGCAATTATCTTTTGGTAAACCGCATTTTCTACAGGTCGGAAGATCAATTACCTCAAATTTGGGCAAACATTCATCATAAATATAAAAAATAGACTTGGTAAACTTTTTACACGAAATACAAGTTGTTGGATATATTGCATTTAATATGTGCTTAATCATATAGATTCTCCAAAAAGTCTTTAAGAGCAGTGTAGCGTAAGGTTTTTCTATTGTTGTTTATCATTGTATATACGACCTTTTGGCTACCAACAATTATTAATAGTTTTTTAGCACGAGTAACTGCGGTATAAAGTAAATTTCTATATAAAAGTTTCTTTGGTGCATCTAATAAGGGAATTATAACGCACTCAAATTCGCTACCTTGACTTTTATGGATAGTAACCGCATAACTGAGTTCTAGTTCGCTTATTTGCTCTTTTAAATAGGTGGCAACCTTATCATCGTATCTAACGTAAAAGAGTCCGTTTTTGCTATCTATTTTCTCAAGAATACCTATATCACCATTAAAAACACCGCTACCGCTTTCGCCGTTATCAGAATTCCAAGTAATATCATAGTTGTTTTTAATCTGCATTACCTTATCGCCTTCGCGCAAACACCAATCTTTAAATGAAATTTGATTTTTGTTTTTAAGCTTAGGGTTAAGTTCATCTTGTAAGATATTATTGATTGAAAAACTGCCTAATTCCATAAGTTTGGAAGGGCAGAGAACTTGAATATCATTTATAGGTGAAAAACCATAAGCTTTTGGAAGACGTTCTGTAACAAGGGAACGCACAAGAAGAGCGGCTTCTGTTGGATCATAACTATTAAGCATAAAAAAATCTGATGTTTTATCGTTAAGGATAGGATCATCACCCGAAATAATTGCATGAGCATTTTTAATGATTAAACTTTCAAGTGCTTGTCTAAATACGGTTGTTAATTTAACGTTTGGAACTTTATTTGAGTTTAATAAATCATATAAAACGTTACCGGCTCCAACGCTAGGCAATTGGTCGGAATCTCCAACTAGAATAATTCTGCATCCTAAACGACAAGCTTTTAAAAGCGCCTCAAAGAGTTTAATATCAACCATTGAAAGCTCATCGACAACAAGCACGTTGCAGTCAAGTGGATTTCTTTCATTTCTTTGAAAAACGGGTTTATCTTCTTTGCTCCATTCTACCTCTAATAAACGGTGAATTGTTTTCGCTTGGTGTCCGGTTAATTCGCTCATCCTTTTAGCAGCACGACCTGTAGGTGCGCAAAGTGAAACAACAAGGCCCTTATTTTTTAAAATTTCAATTATAGCCTTTAAAGTTGTGGTTTTGCCGGTACCGGGACCACCTGTCAATATCATAATTCCTTGTTTAATTGCCATATTGATTGCTTCTTTTTGAAGTGAATCATAACTAATATTCTTGCTTTTCTCTACTAGTTCAATTTCAATATCTGCTGCAATTTCTTCTTTAGGTGGGTTGTTAATCAAAACACCAAGCCGTGCGGCGCAATATTCTTCAGAAGCATAATAATCGTTTAAAAAGATATATTCTTTGTCGTTAATCATTTTACTTCTTAAATTTAAAGATTTAATTAATTTATGGCAGGTAAATTCACAGTCTTCCATAGAAACATTCATTAAATCGGATGCGGTAATACATAGTTTGTCAATTGGAAGACAGGTGTGCCCATTAGATAGGTTGTGTTTAAGTATAAATTTTAGGCCTGCAGCAGTTCTATATTCGCTATCTTTTGCAGAAGGGAAGTAGGATGCAACCTCTTCAACACGCAAAAAGCTTAGTTCAATACCTTCATCGCATAAAACGTAAGGATTATTTTCAATTGCGCTTACCGTATTATCACCCAAGATTTTATAAATCTTTATAGCTTCTTCTGGTGTAATTTTATATTTTGATAGATATAACATAATATCTCTAATATTGAACTGCCTTGAGTATTCAAGACCAATGCTTATTGCTTTAGAAGCAGAAATACCTTTAAGTAATGCTAATTTTTCTGGTTCATTGGCAATTACTTCAAGAGATTTGTCTCCAAATTTTTCAACAATATTTCTTGCAGTTGTTGGACCTATGCCTTTTATTGCCCCGGATGCTAAGTAGTTTAAAATAGCTGCAGCACCTTCGGGTGCTTTTTTCTCGCAAACTTCAACCTTAAATTGCTCGCCATAGACGGGATGATAAACGTATTCACCGGCAGCTTCAATTAAATCACCTTCATGAATAAAAGGCATTGGACCCACAACAGTAACGTCACCGTTGTCAGTGATTAACTCTGCAACAGTGTATCCGTTTTGTTGATTATTAAAAGTAATTCTTTCAATTGTGCCTTTTATTGTATCCAATTAAAGTTCTCCGTGTTTTTAACCTTTATATAATTAATTCTATTTTTTGATATTTCTTTGCAAATTAAAAGTTCTTTTTCAGATATATTATCATATAATGCAAAAATATTATTTATATTATTATCTCCACACCAATAAATCTTTTCAATAATTTCGAATATTTGCGCTTGTGCAATTTCGTTTTGCAAATGAATTACAATATCTATGGGAGGGGAGGCTTTTGTTCTTATAATATATAGCCAAATTTTTTCTATTAAATATGTAAGGCCTAATATCGCAAGTAAAATCACTGCATATGTAAGTAATGTTAACAACATAAATTCACCTCTACACATTTTATGAAATAAAAAATATGTTGCTACTAAAAAATAAGGAACTTAAAAAAGTTCCTTATTTTTTTATTTTACTGTAACGGTTGCCGTATATGTGCCAACTTGCCAAGCCATATCATCTTTTGTGAAGCTAATTACAACTTCAATTAAATGATCTCCAGCTGCTTTGCCCTCTAGTTTAGCAGTAGCTACTAAGTCTGCAGCAGTAATACGGTTCATAATGGCTCTGGGAGCGCAAATTTTAACGTTTTTAATAGGCGATGCTAAAACTGCGTTTACGCCATCGGAAGCTTTAAAATTAGAAACTGTAAATGTTCTAACTCTATATGAATTAATTTCAGGAAATGCTACTTGGACAGATTCAATTTGGTCTAACGACTCAACGCCGTTAGGGAATATAATTTTTAAATCATATACGTTTTGATCGGGATTATCAGGGGAGAGTTCAAACATATTTATAGGTTCAAGTTCTAAAAATTGAAGTTTGTCAATCGTTTCGGGTGGTCCAACGACTTCGATTGATTGATGATCTGAAATATATTCCAATCTATCTGGATCTAAAACCCCATTTGTAGAGCTGAATTGCAATTTTATAGGAACTTCTTTAGTTTTACCAACCGGTACGGTTACAGGAACTGTTGTAACCTCGGAATTATCTGAAGCGGTGATAGTGAAAGGTTTTTTAGAAATTTCTTGATTGTTTTCATCTAAAAGCATAATGTTTGCTGTATATGCAGTTGATTTAGAAATTTCTTGTGTTGCGGTAGCTTTTGCAACAACCCTATCAATTTTGCCTAATTCTTCTTCGGGTCCATAAATTTTCACTGATGTATATTTATTATCACTTACAACTGCGTTGCGAAGAAGGAATCCTTGATCAGTACTTTCTTTGGTTAATTTAACACCTTCAATTTCGGGTTGAACAACAAAGTTGTTTATATCAAAGAAATCAAATCTTACTTGAATTGTGCCTAAAGAGGATTTATCAATTTCATATTCGCCGTTTGAGATTTTATGTGCAATAAGTTCTAGAGCGTAAGTGCCTTTTGTTGTAACAGGGGCTACAGAAGCTGAAACGCTAATGTCTTCTGGCTTTAATGAACTTACAACGTATTTTGGACCTTTTACAGTAACATTGACGGTTTTTTGAACTTCATCTTTATTAACAATATCAAGACCCGCTTTTTCTGCAGCAGAACCTTCAACTTCAATGGTTATAGGCACGTTTCGAATAACAAATTCAGAATTTGGTGCTTCAATAATGCTTATAGACATCCATAAAACGATTGCCGCTACAATAGAAAAGCTAATAACAAATTTATTGTTGAAAAATAATTTTTTTAATGAAAAATTACTCGGAAATTTCATCGTCTTTTTTATCCTCCTTTTTTATAATTTTATTAAAGAAGGAAACAATTTTATTTTCATTTTTTGTTTCATTTTCTTGCATTAGTCTTTTAGATAGCTCTGCATATAAAGTAACAGTATTAAAGTTTCTATCTAAGATACCGTTTTCTGCGATTGAAATTGTGCCTGTTTCTTCAGAAACAACAATTACAACAGCATCAGATGCTTCGCTAATACCAATAGCCGCACGATGTCTTGTTCCTAACGCATTATTTAAACTATTGGATTGAACTAGCGGTAAAATACAACCAGCCGCTGCAATTTTGTTATCACGAATAATTACAGCACCATCGTGAAGTGGGGAATTGGGGAAGAATAAACTTGAAATTAAAGTGCTTGAAACATCGGCATCAATTAAAGTTCCTGTGTTTACAATTTCGCCTAGTTGTGTATGTTTTTCACAAACAATTAAAGCACCAACTTTTTGATCTTGCATATTACCGGCAGCTTTGCAAACTGCAGAAATTGTTTTATCTAATGCTTCGTTATTTACTCCGTTTCCACGTAAAAATGGATTAATTCTTGATTGACCAACACGTTCTAGTGCGCGTCTTAATTCGGGGTGGAATAAAATAACTGCTAAAATTAATGCAGAGTCGAAAAGTTTGTATAGTAACCACTTCATCGTTACTAGTCCAAACCATTGAGATACAATCCAAACAATTAAAAGTATAACAATACCTTTTACTAATTGAGTAGCACGAGTATCTCTAAAGAAACAAATGCATTTATAAATTAAATATGTTACAACGGCAATATCAATTATATCAAAAAAAGATATGCCAACAATAACGCTAACTATTAAGTTCCAAAAGGTAACAATAGCGTCTAATATTGCGCTCAAAATAACCATCCTTTCGCGTTATTATATATTTATTTTATTTTAACATATAAACTAATATATAATCAATAGTTAATTATAATAATTATAAATTTTTTCGGCAGTGTTTTTGGGTACAACCTTTGAAAGTTCGTCAATAGTTGCGGTTGAAATGGCGGTTAAAGATTTAAAATGCTTTAAAAGCAATTTAACTCGCTTTGGACCTACGCCTTCTATTGATAATAATTCACTTGTTAATCCTTTTTTTGTGCTTAATGAACGGTGATAGGTAATTGCGAATCTGTGAACTTCTTCTTGAATATTAAAAACAAGAGAATAAGCGCGTTTATTGGCTTTTATTGAAATTGTTTCGCCATTATGTGTTATAGCACGAGTTTTGTGTTTTGAATCTTTGACCATCCCAAAAACAGGAATATTAAATTCTTCCGTAATTGGTAAAACAGAATTAATTTGACCTTCGCCGCCATCGATTAAAATTAAATCAGGAAGGGTAGAAAAGGTCTCATCACTACTACCGCTTCTATATTCATTAAAGCGTCTTATTAATACTTCTTTTAAAGAGGCAAAGTCATCTCCGCCAACTCCACTTTTAATAATGAATTTGCGATAACCTTTTTTATATGGCTTACCATCTTTAAAAACTATAAGTCCACCAACGCTGTTTGTTCCTGCCGTATGTGAAATATCGTAAGACTCGATGATTTTTGGCGAGGAAGGTAGATTTAAAATTTTAGTTAATTCATCTAAAGCTGCAGTTTCGTGTGTGTTTGTGCCAATGTTTTTTGCTAAATGTTCTGCCGCATTTAATGCAACCATTTTAATTAGTTCTGCATTTTTTCCTTTGCTGGGTTGCATGATAGATACATTTTTATTTGATTTTTTTGATAAAAATTCTTCTAGCAATGATTTATCATTTAATATTTTATCAATAAAAATCTTCGAAGGAGAATCCTTATCAAAATAGAATTGTTTTATAAAATCAGATACTAGTTCTTCTGTGCTTTCAACGTCCTTAAATATATAATGACGACAGTCATATAAACTAAAGTTATTAAAAATAAACACAGCAATACAAACGGTGTTGTCTAATTTTGCAGTTGCAATAACGTCTAACTCTTTAACAGTACTACTAATAACTTTTTGTTTTTCAATGGATTGTTCAAGGGATCTTATTTGATCGCGGTATTTAGCAGCTTCTTCAAATTTTAAGTTATTAGAAGCGTCTTCCATTAGATATTTTAATTCTTTAATTACGTTTGATTTTTCACCTTTAATAAAATTTATTGCACTGTTAATTGCTAGGTTATAATCTTCTTTATTAACTTTACCGGCACAAGGTGCGGTACATAAACCAATATGGTAATTTAGGCAAGGGCGCGATTTATTATAATCTCTAGGAAAAACTTTGTTACAAGTTGGAATTTTGAATATTTTAACAGCTTCATCTAGTGCTGTTTTGATAGTGTAATGAGAATAATATGGGCCAAGATATTTTGCATTTTTATCATCTTTTTGAAAAACTGCTTTAATTGATGGCCAGTCACCGTTAGTGATTTTTAAATAACTGTAACCCTTGTCATCTTTTAACAAGATATTATATTTTGGCATATTTTGTTTAATTAAAGAACATTCCAAAACTAAGGCTTCGTATTCGGTATCACAAATTATATAGTCAAAATCATCAACTTGTAGAACCATTTTATATACTTTAGAATATTTATTTGGAATATTTCTAAAATAAGTAGTAACGCGATTTTTAAGAATTTTTGCTTTTCCGACATAAATAATCTGCTTCTCGGAGTTTTTCATAATATAAACTCCGGGAAGAGACGGTAAACTATTTGCTTTTTTTCTCAAATAATCAATCTTACTGTTCAAAATAACACCTTATATATCTTTCATTGTTAATGAAATTCTTTGTCTTTCAACATCAACATCTAAAACTTTAACGTCAACAATATCACCAACAGATAAAACTTCACTTGGATGCTTTATAAACTTATCACATATTCTTGAAATATGAACTAGACCATCTTGGTGAACGCCTATGTCAATAAAGGCCCCAAAGTCCACAACGTTTCTCACAGTTCCTTTTAATATCATATCAGGTTTTAAGTCCTTCAATTCCAAAAGATCACTTCTGAACATTGGTTTTGGAAGTTCATCGCGAGGATCTCTGCCTGGTTTTGAAAGTTCTAATACAATATCGTTTAGTGTTTCTTTACCAATGGCTATTTCAGTACTTATTTTGTTGATATCAATGCTTTTTAATTTTTCACCAATATCTTTTAGTTCACCACCACAAAGAGTAATTAATTTCCTTGCAGCATCGTAGCTTTCGGGGTGAACCGCTGTGTTGTCGAGTGGTTCATCACCATTTTCAATGCGTAAAAAACCTGCTGATTGTGTGTAAGCTTTTGCACCAAACTTATTAACTTTTAGAAGATCACTTCTTGTTCTAAAAGCACCGTTTTCTTCGCGATATTCTACTATATTTTTTGCTAGTTTTGGTCCAACACCAGCAACATAAGAGAGCAAAGAGTGCGAAGCAGTATTTAAATTAACACCAACGCTATTTACACAGCCCTCAACAACGCCTGCTAGTGTATTTTCTAATTGTTTTTGTGGCATATCATGTTGGTATTGACCAACACCGATTGCTTTTGGTTCAATTTTAACTAGTTCTGCTAATGGGTCTAATAAACGTCTTGCAATTGATACTGCAGAACGAAGTGAAACGTCGAACTCAGGGAATTCTTCTGCAGCAAGTTTTGAAGCGGAATAAACAGAAGCGCCCGCCTCACTTACTACCATATATTTAACGTTAGTACCCTTAATTAATTCTGATATAAAAATTTCAGATTCTTTACTTGCTGTGCCATTACCAATAGCAATGGTTGTAATACCAAACTTTTTAATTAGATTTAGCAACTTTTCCTTTGCTTCTTCTGTTTTGTTTTGTGGTGGGGTTGGATAAACAACGGTCGTTGCTAAAACTTTGCCATATTCGTTAACTACGGCGATTTTACAGCCAGTTCTATATGCGGGGTCAAATCCCATAATAACGCTTGATTTTAGTGGAGGCTGCATCAATAAAGGTTTTAAGTTCAGACCAAAAACTCTAATAGCAGATTCTTCTGCTTTTTCTGTTAAAATGTTTCTAATTTCATTTTCTAAAGAGGGAAGTAGTAAACGTTTAATAGAGTCAATTACTGCGTCTGTGATTTTATTTTCAAAAGATAATGCTTTGTTAGAAATAAAAATGTTTTTTGCAATGTCAATTTCACGTTCTAAATCAGATTCGAGAGAAACCTTTAGAACCTTCTCTTTCTCGCCACGATTAATTGCTAAAATTCTGTGAGAAGCAATGGTTTTAACAGATTCTGAATAATTATAATATTGCTCATAAGGTGTTTTTTCTTCTGATTTTGAACTGCTTTTAATTACACTTGTTTCTAGTAAAAAGCTTCTTAAAGCGCCTCTAATGTCAGCATTTTCTGATATTATTTCAGCAATTATATCTAACGCACCGGAAATAGCGTCCGCGGCTGTTTCAACTACTAATTCTGAATTTACAAATTCATTAGCTATTTGCATTAAATCTGTAGATTTTGTTTCTGCTAAAATTATATTTGAAAGCGGCTCTAGACCTTTTTCTTTTGCAATAGTTGCCCTTGTGCGTTTTTTCTTTTTATAGGGCATATAAAGATCTTCAAGCTCACTAATTGTTTTCGCATTTGAGATTTTTTCGTTAAGCTCGTCAGTCATTGCTTCAAGTTTTACAATAGCATTAATGATTTCTTCTCTACGAGCCTCTAAGTTTTTAATTTTTGTTAATCTTTCATTAAATTCACGTAAAGTTTGGTCGTCTAAAGAGCCCGTTGCTTCTTTTCTGTAACGGGCTATAAAAGGAACAGTATTTCCTTCTTCTAATAATTTTAATGCGGCTTCTGCCTGCCAAACTGCAATTTTTAATTCTGATGATAATTGTTGTGCAATATTCATTTTTCACAATTCCTTATTAAAATAAAAAGGCGGAACCGAAGTCCCGCCTAAAATAGATTTAAAGTTCTTCTGCAATATCAAAAATCGAAGCAGGTAAATCTTCTTTTGCGCAAGAAACGGTGAATGTAAAGTTTACATTGTCATCTTCGCTAACAGCTGATAGTCTGTGTAAGAAGTCAACAAGTTCATCGTAATTGCGGCTTCCTAGACGTAATGTTGCATCAACAAAAACGTCTGTTACGTCGTGGTTTGTGCAACTTGTGCCACATAGTAATGCGTAAAGTTCACCATAACCAGAAATACCGTAACGTTCTGCATCTATAAGACGAACTTTATGTGAAAGACTATATGTTAAAACATCGCCTTTTTCAACACAAACAACATCACCTTTAGATTCAGCTGCTGTGGTGTTTACTAAGTCAATAAGTCTTTTAGTTTTGCCAGAGCCTTTGTTTCCGATAATAAGTTTAATCATATTGGTCACTCCTTTTTATTATTAACCGCTAAAAGCGGGAAATGCTTTGCTTATTTTAATCTTTGTTCTAATTCTTCTTTAATGTTTTCATAACCGGGTTTGCCAAGTAATGCAAACATATTTTTCTTATAACTTTCAACACCGGGCTGATCAAAAGGATTAACTCCTAATAAATAACCTGAAATACCACAAGCCTTCTCAAAGAAATAAACTAATCTTCCAAGATGTTCTTCATCAGTATTATCTAGTGTGATTATAATATTAGGAACCTTTCCGTCAGTGTGAGCTAAAACGGTACCTAAATATGCTTTTTCATTAACGTAAGACATTGGTTTGCCAGCTAGGAAGTTTAATCCGTCGCCATTATCTGCATTTTCTTTAATTATAATATCATCACCACAGTTTTTAAGGTTAACTACAGTTTCAAACAACATTCTTCTACCATCTTGAATGTATTGACCCATAGAGTGAAGGTCTGTTGAAAAAATAACAGAAGCAGGGAATAGGCCTTTATTATCTTTACCTTCACTTTCGCCGTAAAGCTGTTTATACCACTCGTTCATTAAAGTAAAGCGTGGCTCATAACAAGCTAGTAATTCAGTTGTATAGCCGCGTCTATAAAATGCATTTCTTAGTGCTGCGTATTTGTAACAGTCGTTTTTCTCAATATCACAAACTTCATATTCTTTTGCAGCAAGTTGCGCACCTTTCATAATTGCATCTATATCTGCACCTGAAACAGCAATTGGTAAAAGCCCAACTGCAGTTAATACTGAAAATCTTCCGCCAACATCGTCAGGTATAACAAACGTTTCGTAACCTTCAGAATCTGCAAGTTGTTTTAAGGTGCCGCGTGCTTTATCTGTTGTACAGTAAATTCTTTTAGCGGCTTCATCTTTACCATAGCGTTTTTCCATATACTCTTTAAAAACTCTAAATGCAATTGCGGGTTCAGTAGTAGTTCCTGATTTTGAAATTACATTTACAGAAACATCTTTACCTTCGCAAATTTGAAGAAGCTCACTTAAAGCAGAACCACTTATAGAATTTCCTGTGAAATAAATTTTTGTACCATTTGTTAAATCATTAAAATTATTTGATTTTAGAAATTCAATGGCTGCTCTAGCACCTAAATAGGAACCGCCGATACCAATAACTATTAAAATATTGCTATCAGATTTGATCTTATTGGCTGCTTTTTTAATTCTTTCAAACTCGTCTTTATCATACGAAAAAGGGAGCGACAACCAACCTAGAAAGTCGTTCCCAAGACCAGTTTTATTATGAAGCATGTCGTGTGCGGCCTTAACTTGAACATTAAGACCTACGATATCATTTGCAGCTAAAAAGTTTTTAGTATATTTATCGTTTAATGTTAATGCCACAACACATCAATCCTTTACTTTATTTATATATATTTTACAATATAATTAGCAATATTTCAACCATAAATTGTGTAAAAAACAAAAAATATTGTGTTAAGGCAACAAAATACAGTTAATTAGTATTAAAAGAGCCGAAAAGAAGTTAAGTTCAGCAACGTTTTCCTTAGAAACCACGTTAATATTTCCTATATCTTTGCCGTTTAACGTTAAATTAATTTTACCAACAGTTTCGCCAGATGATATAGGCGCTAATACATAGTTGGGCATATTTAAAGTTTGAATAATTTCTTTTTGGCTACCCTTAGGTAATAATAAACTAATAGTATCTGTTGCGGTTACTTGTATTTGGGATTTTAAACCGTTTTTACAAGTTAAATTTGAAAGCAATGATAAGTCAGGCTTAATCTCTATAAAAGAATAATTTGCAAAGCCATAATCTAATAATTTTCTAGCCCCATTAAATCTTTCGTTACTTGTCTCACCGTCTAAAATTACTGCTATTAAAGACATATCATTTCGTTCTGCTGTTGCAGATAAACAATAGCCGGCCTTACTTGTTGTGCCTGTTTTAAGTCCGGTACAGCCTTCATAATAACGAACTAATTTATTTGTATTTACAAGTTCACTTTCTCCATTTCTTAACGCATCCATCCAAACAGTAGAATATTTCTTGATGAGTTTATATTTAATAAGTTCTGCTGACATTATTGCAACGTCTTCTGCACTAGAATAATGTCCTTCTTCATCTAGTCCTGTTGAATTTTTAAAGTTCGTATTATGCATTTTTAAATCCTTTGCTTTTTGATTCATAAGTTCGACAAATGCTTCTTCGCTACCCGACACAGCTTCTGCTAAAGCAACGGTTGCATCGTTTGCAGAAGCTATTATTGTAGCACGTAAAAGTTCATCAACCGTCATTGTTTCATTTGGTTCCAACCAAATTTGAGAACCACCCATTGAACAAGCATACTCGCTGGCTGTTATTTTTGTGTTAAGTGTAAAATAACCTTGTTCAATTTTTTCCATAAAAATCAAAATAGACATTATTTTTGTAATAGAAGCAGGTGCTAGTTTTTCTTTTTCATTGTTTTTATATAATACTGTTCCTGTTTTTGCTTCTAACAAAAAGCATGATTTTGCCTTTATGTTTAAATCTGTAATATTTGCAACTTCGTTAACGGCTGTTGGCATTGTGTAAATATCTTCTGTATAATGTTCGGTTATTGGTGCCGCAGAGATGTTGATGCACAATAATGTTGATATTAGAACACATGTTATAACAATAAGTAATCTTTTCATAATTTTACCTCAAATCTTTTTTTAAATATATATGTAATTAAAATTAAAAATATTAAAAAGGAAGCCCTTAAGGGACTTCCTTTTTATTTAGTAGGTAAAATATTTATAAAATTTTGGGTAGCTATTTAAAAAACTTTGCAGTGTTGTTCGTGTGTTTGAACCGGGGTCGTTAATTGTAAAACCCGACGCAGTTAAAGTTGAGCCGCCTTTATAACCTGTTATAACAACCCAGTGTTGCGCGCCATAAGAATTTTTACCACCAAAAAGCACACATTTGCCGTTTTTTAAGCTATTATATATTTTTGATAAATAGTTCGATGAACTTGTAGTTGCAATAAAATGACTAGGCCAATAAACGTTACCCGATGAAGTGTATTTCAATTTCTTTGCCATTGCATTTGGGTATATAGTTGTTCCCGTTCTATAAGATTCAACCATTGCAATACCGGTTGTTGCACATCCAATTTGTGCAATAGATTTACCGCTGCTACCAAGTTTTACGTTTGCCCAACGACTATCAGTTTGTTTAAAACTTGGAACTTTTAAGCTAATTGTGGGGAAGTTTGACGTTTGTGTTTGTGAAGTTGTTAAATAAGTTTTGCTAACGTAACCAATTTTACTGCCGTGATAAAGAACTTTACTCCAATTTCCATTAGTTTCTAATACAATAACCAGTTCATCTTTATATAAACTTGCTATTTTTGAATAATTACTACCCGGCCCATTTCTAACGTTTAAACTGCCGGAAGAAATTTTAACTTTGTTAACAGTACCATTTACATTTTTTATATAACTTTCATAACAATAACCATAAGAATTTTTTGCATATTCTACGTACCACCAGTTACCGTTTTTTGAAATTAAAGTAACGTAACTATCTTTTTTTAATGTTGTTTTAATTGCTGAGTTTGTAGTTGCATTACTTCTAACGTTAAGGTAGCCACTAGTAATATTCACAATTCCTGCTTTAGAACTGTTTGTTGCGGCGTTAACTTTAGTGGGGAGTAAAAATGTAATCAATAATGTGATTGATAATAAAACAGTAAATATTTTTTTCATATTTTCACCTCGTTTTCTTGCTAATTAGCATGTAAATTATATCTTAAACGAGATTAAAAATGAATAATCCAAATACTGTTAAATAAATTGGTAAAATAAAAAACCCAAGAACAAATTGTTCTTGGGTTGGTGCGGATGACAGGACTTGAACCTGCACGCGTAGGCACTAGTTCCTAAGACTAGCGTGTCTGCCATTCCACCACATCCGCATTTGACAGCTTGATTATTATAAACCAAAATTTTTTAAATGTCAAGATATATTTTATAAATATTATGCCTTGCATTTTATGCATAAATATTGTAAAATATATTATAATTATGCATATTTATTTGTGAGGTTTAGTATGAACAGAAAAAAAGAGAGGGAACAGGCCTTTTATTTAATATTCGAAAAGTGCTTTTCTGATGACGGTTTAGAAGAAATTTTAGAACTAGCAGAAGATTGCAGAGACTTTGAAACCACCGACTATATTAAGAAAGTATTTTTTGGCGTTTTTGAAAATCAAGAAGAAATTGATTCTTTAATTTCGAAATTTAGTACTGACTGGACAATTGACAGAATTTCAAAAGTCGCACTATCGATTTTGCGTTTAGCAATTTTTGAAATTAAGTTTTTAGATGATATTCCAAATGGCGTTTCTATTAATGAAGCTGTAGAACTTGCTAAGGAATATGGTTTAGAAAAAGATGCTTCTTATATTAATGGTTTATTAGGAGCATTAATTAGAAGTTAAGCTAAGGAATTTTTTATGAATTTGACCGTTTTAACAGTTAAACAAGTAAATACTTACGTTCGCTCTTTACTGGAGGGCGACGTTAATTTAGCATCCGTTTGTATAAGCGGAGAGATGTCTAATATTAAAATTTACAGCTCCGGTCATTTATATTTTTCGTTGCGCGAGAGTGAATGTTTAATTAAAGGCGTAATGTTTGCTTCAAACGTTGCGAGATTAAATTTTATACCGAAAGATGGTATGAAGGTAATTGCAAAAGGCAAAATTACACTGTACGAAAAAGATGGAACCTACCAACTAATGTGTGAAAGCATTATTCAAGATGGTGAGGGAGACGTTTCTTTAAAATACAAATTAATAAAAGACAAACTAGAAAAAGAAGGTTTGTTCGATTCTAAATTTAAAAAGCCAATTCCTACTTTACCAAATAAAATAGCAGCCGTTACTTCTAGAGATGGTGCCGCGTTACAAGATATTATAAACGTTTTATCTAGAAGATATCCTTTGTGTGAACTTGTTGTTTATCCAACCTTAGTTCAAGGAGCAACAGCCCCAAGTAGTATTATTAATGCTTTAAATTTAGCCGATAAATCCGGTGCGGATATTATTATTGTTGGTCGTGGCGGTGGATCTAAAGAAGATTTAGAAGCATTTAACGATGAAGAATTAGCAAGAACTGTATTTAAACTCGATATACCTTGCATCTCAGCGGTAGGCCATGAAACAGATTATACTATAATTGATTATGTTTCAGATTTAAGAGCACCAACGCCTTCTGCGGCAGCTGAAATTGCTGTTCCAAACGTACTTGACATATACTCAACTTTTGAAGCTTATGAAATTAAAATTAAACAATTAATGAGTGAGTATATTTCTGATTTATCTGATAAAATTGACGTTATATCCCAAAAAGAAGTATATACTAATCCGAACAAATTATATAATTTGTTTGACGAAAAGATTGATATTAGTTCTAAACTTTTATCAAAAGCATTTGAAAAATTTCTTTCTGAAAAAGAAAATAACCTAAACGTATCTGCAGCAAGATTAAATGATTTAAATCCGCTTAATATTCTTTCACGTGGATATTCATTAGTATATAAAAACGATTTATTATTAAAAAACGCTTTTGACATTAATGATAACGATGAATTAACTATTAGAACAGAAAATAATAAAGTTTCTTTTAAAGCTATTGAAGTTAAAAAAGGTGAATAATATGAATTTTAATGAAAAAATTAAAAGACTTGAAGAAATTACAGACCTTTTAGAAAAAGGTGAGTGTGAGTTAGAAAAAGCTATGGAACTTTTTTCTGAAGGTGTAGTATTAATTAAAGAGTGTAAAGTAACTATTAAAGATGCTAAGTTAAAGGTAGCTGAATATGATAACAAATAAATATAACAAATTAATTGAAGAAAAACTTGCTTCTATTTTTGCAAATAAAGAAGGGGAATATTCTCTTTTGTTAGAAGCAATGGATTATAGTTTATTAGCAGGGGGTAAAAGAATTCGACCTTCTGTTTTACTTGAATTTTATAATATTTGCGGTGGTACTGAAGATGCTTTAGACTTTGCGGCTGCAATTGAAATGATTCACACCTACTCATTAATCCATGACGATTTACCATGTATGGATGATGACGATTTTAGACGTGGTAAACCATCTTGTCATAAAAAGTATGGTGAAGCAAACGCTCTTTTAGCAGGCGATGGTTTATTAACTCATGCGTTTTATTTAGCTTCAACTTCAAAAATAAACCCCGAATTTAAGATTAAAGCTATTGAGAAACTTAGTTCCTATTCAGGTGTACATGGCATGATCGGCGGACAAGTAATTGATTTATTAAACGAAGAAAAATCATGTGATTTAGAAACTGTTTTAAAAACTTACACATTAAAAACCGCTAATTTATTGATGGCAAGCGCTACGATGGGCTGTGTTTTGGCAGGAGCTAATGACAAGTTAGTTAATGCAGCAGAGGAATTTGCATATAATTTAGGAATTGCCTTTCAAATTCAAGACGATTTACTAGATTATTTTGGAGATGAAAAGAAACTTGGCAAACCTGTTGGAAGCGACGTTAAAAACGACAAGAATACCTATGTAAGTATTGTTGGCGTTGAACAAGCAATACAGGACGTATTTGATTATTCTAAAAGGGCTATTAACGCTTTAAATCCATTTGGAGACAAAGCTTGTGGCTTAGTTGAATTAACAAATAGTTTAATTTCTCGTGAATTCTAATTTGGAGGGCAAATTTTGCTTGATTTTTTGAATAATATAAACTCTCCCGAAGATGTTAAAAAATTAAATAAAGAAGAATTACCCGTTCTTTGCGAAGAAATACGTGGCTGTTTAATTGATACTATTTCAAAAAACGGTGGTCATTTAGCATCTAATTTGGGCGTTGTAGAATTAACCGTTGCTTTACATCGTGAGTTTGATTCACCAAATGACTCAATCTTATTTGATGTAGGCCATCAGTGTTATACACATAAACTTTTAACGGGCAGATATGACAAATTTAAAACAATTCGTTTAGAAGACGGCATTTCAGGTTTTATGCGTCCTGATGAAAGTGAACACGATCCTTTTGTTACAGGACATAGCAGTAATGCAATTTCTGCTGCTTTAGGCATTTGTAAAGCCAAACAAATCAAGGAAGAAGATGGTTATACAATAGCGATTGTTGGTGACGGCGCTATGACAGGCGGTTTAACCTTTGAAGGCCTAAATAACGCAGGTAGAGAAAAGAATCGTTTGATTGTTATTTTAAATGATAATAAAATGTCTATTTCTAAAAACGTTGGTGGTCTTGCTCGTTATTTAAGTTTAATTAGAACAAAACCGTCTTATCACAAGTTTAAACACTTTTTAGAACGTGTACTTTTATATACACCTTTAATTGGTAAGTTTTTACGAAAAAATATTTTTCGTTCTAAAAGAATGCTTAAAAATGCAATTTATCATAGCAATATTTTTGAAGATTTTGGTTTTCACTATTTAGGTCCGGTTGACGGGCATGATTTAGATAAACTTTCTAGTATTTTGAAAATTGCAAAAGAAGAGACAAGACCCGTATTAATTCACGTTTTAACAACTAAGGGTAAAGGTTACGATTTTGCAGAAAATGATCCTCAAAATTATCATGGCATGTCTCCGTTTAATGTTGATGAGGGCGGTTCTAAGATTATAAAAAACGACTTTTCATTTAACGTTGGAGATGAACTCTGTAAGTTAGCACAAAATAACAATAAAATATGTGCAATTACTGCTGCTATGGTATCTGGAACAGGTCTTAACCGTTTTGCTGAAAAGTTCAAGTCTAGGTTTTTTGATGTAGGAATTGCTGAAGAACACGCAATTACTTTTGCTGCTGGTCTTGCTTCAAAAGGATTAAAGCCCTGTGTTGCTATATATTCCTCCTTTTTGCAACGTGGATACGACCAAATTATTCACGATACTGCAATATCTAAATTACCGGTTACTTATTTAGTTGATAGGGCTGGAATTGTTGGAGAGGACGGCGAGACACATCAAGGTGTTTTTGATATTGCTTTCTTACGCACCGTACCGGGTATTAGCATTTATTCGCCTACTGATTATAAAGATTTACGCGTTATGATTAATGAATCTGTATCTAAAGATAATGGTCCTAATGTTGTAAGATACCCAAGAGGCACCGAAAAAAAGCTGTTTTCAAAAGTAGATTCATCTTTAAATTATAATGTTTTAGGAAACAAAAAGTCCAAAAAAGTAATTGTAACTTTTGGAAGATTATTTTATTTTGCAGATGAACTTCTTCATGAAAAAAACGACGACTTTTGTCTAGTAAAGTTAAATAAAATATATCCGTTAGATAATGAATTGTTTTCTTTATTAAATAGTTTTAATGAAGTTCATATTTTTGAAGAAGGAATTAAAAGTGGCGGCATAGGTGAATATATATCATCAAATCTTAAAACAAATGCCACAATTCATGCAATTAATAATGAATTCGTACCTCAAGGCGAAGTAAATAGTATTTTGAAAAAATTAAAACTTGATAAAAACGCAATGTTGGAGATTCTATGATAAAAGTTTTAGAAAAAGAACGACTTGATACCTTTGTTTTTCAAAATTCTTTTGCTGAAAGCAGGGAAAAGGCAAAGGCATTAATAATGGCTGGTGCTGTTTACGTTAATAATCAAAAAGCTGATAAACCTGGTATTATGTTAAAGATTGGCGATTGTGTAG
Source organism: Acutalibacteraceae bacterium (assembly GCA_045540715.1). Classification (GTDB taxonomy): domain Bacteria; phylum Bacillota; class Clostridia; order Oscillospirales; family Acutalibacteraceae; genus UMGS1279. The sequence goes on from JAZQHT010000001.1 coordinate 124,527, forward strand.
AGGTTCGTTCAAACCCACTTAAATACGTTAGTCGCGGTGGTTTAAAGCTTGAAAAGGCAATGGAATTATTTAAGCTTAAATTAAATGATTTCATTTGTGCTGATATTGGGGCTAGCACCGGTGGTTTTACAGATTGTATGCTTCAAAACGGTGCAAAGAAAGTTTATTCTATTGATGTGGGGTACGGTCAACTTGATTGGAAATTGAGAACCGACGAACGTGTTATAAATTTAGAACGCACTAATTTTAGATACGTTGCCGAAAAAGAAGTGCCTGATAAATTAGATTTTGCTTCAGTTGACGTTTCTTTTATATCTTTAAAGTTAATTTTACCCGTACTAAAGCATCTTTTAAAGGATGATGGACTAGCGGTTTTACTTATTAAGCCTCAGTTTGAAGCCGGCAAAGAAAAGGTTGGTAAAAAGGGTGTTGTTAGAGATAAAAACGTTCATCTTGAAGTAATCAACAATGTTTTTAAATACCTTGAAGAATGTGAACTAAAAATTTTAGGTCTTACTTATTCGCCAATAAAAGGGCCTGAAGGAAATATTGAATATTTAGCGTTTATTTCAAACATTAATAATTTACAATATGATGGGTTATTTGAAGTTGATGCTATTAAAATAGTTGAATCCTCTCATAGTGAACTAGATAAATAATAAAGGGGTGTATATATGACTGTTATAATACATTCTAATTATTCTAAAGAAAATACAAAAGAAATACATAATAAAGTTGTTGAGATTTTAAAAGAAAATAACGTAACTGTTTTTTGCGATGATTATTCCGAAGAAACTCTCAAACAAGCTGATTTTATTATTACAATTGGTGGTGATGGTACAATAATTCACCACTCAAAATCAGCGGCATTTTTTAATAAACCAATTTTGGGCATAAATGCAGGAAGAGTTGGCTTTTTAACAGAGATTGAAAAAGACGAACTAAACCTTTTAACTTACGTTTTAAAGGGCGAATATACAATTGAAGAACGTTCTATGCTAAAGGTTAAATTAAATAATGAGGTTTTTTATTGTTTAAACGATGCTGTTATAAGTAAAGGCGCTGCGTCTAGAATGGTTGATATTACAGCTACTCTCAATGGTGAAAGTGTATTATATAGAGCAGATGGTTTAATTGTTGCAACTCCAACCGGATCAACAGCTTATTCGTTATCAGCCGGCGGACCTATCATTGAACCAAGTATTGATGCAATAATTTTGACACCTATTTGTGCGCAAAAGGCTTTTGCAAAAAGTATTGCAATAAACTCCAATACTTCGATTTGCTTGACCGTTAGTTGTCCTGATAACACAGAAGCATATTTAACAATTGATGGTGAAATTGCAAAAAAATTAAACATAACTGATAAAGTTGAAATATTTAAAGAAAATGATTGCAAAGTTCGATTAATTAAGATTAAAAACAAGAGTTTTTATAAAAAAATATCAGAAAAGTTGATGGCGGGAGAATAATGAGTAAGAATAGAAGAGAAAGAATAATTGAATTAATTTCTAGTAATGTTGTAGAAACACAAGAAGATTTATTATTGCTTCTTAAAAAGGATGGCTACGACGTAACGCAATCTACTGTTTCACGCGATATAAAACAATTGCATTTATATAAAGCTGCAGACGGTAAAGGTAATTATTGCTATACGCTATCAAATAAAAAGGATCACTCAAATATTGATAATTCAAGATATATCGAAACATTTAAGCATACTGTAATTTCAATTGACAGTGCCATGAACGATGTTGTTGTTAAATGTTATTCAGGTATGGCACAAGCAGCATGCGTTGTTATTGATGCAATGTTTTCCAATCAGATTGTTGGTTCGTTAGCAGGAGAAGATACTATCTTTATTATCACGAGATCTGAAGAAAATGCTTTAAAATTGGTAGATGCTTTAAATAAACTATTATAATAAGGATAAATTATGCTAAATTACTTGTACATCGATAATATTGCGGTTATAGAAAACGCACGTATAGAATTAGATGCTGGTTTTACTGTTTTAACAGGCGAGACCGGTTCTGGTAAGTCTATCGTTATTGATGCTATATATGCTGTTTTAGGTGAAAAAACAAGCAAAGAACTTATACGTTCTGGATCTGATGCTGCCGTTGTTTCTGCTTGCTTTTCTAATTTATCGAACAAGGTAGTTGAAATTATCGAAAATTCGGGCTTTATTCTTGAAGATGGTAAATTGATTATTCAACGAAAACTTTCAAAAGAGGGTAAAAATACGGTAAGAATTAACGGTATGCCTGCTACTGTATCTGTTTTAAAAGAAATTGGAAGTTATTTAGTTAATATTCATGGACAACATGATAGTCAAAAGCTATTAAATGCTACCAATCATTTAAGTTTCCTTGATGGTTTTATCGGAGAAAACAAGGCTTATGATGACTATAAAAAGGCTTTTACAAATTTAAAAGAAATTGCCAATAAACTTCGTTCAATAGATATTGATGAAGATGAAAAAACTAGAAAACTTGATTTATTAGATTATCAAATAAATGAAATTTTAAGCGCAAATATTAAACCAAATGAAATTTATGAGTTAAAAAATGAAATTAATCTTCTTAAAAATTCAGAAAAAATAGCACAAAACGTAACAAATGCTAAAAAAATGCTAAAAGGTTTTGATGATGCTGATTTAGGTGTTTTGGGAAGAATTGCAGAGCTAAATAAAAATAACGAAAAAATATCGAAAATTGCTTCATTAGATGATGAAATTCTAAAGTTACTTTCTAATGCAGAAAATGAGCTATATGCAGTATATGCTGAGTATGAGAAACTGGAAAATTCAATTAAATTTGATGAAAATGAGTTTAAAGAAAAGCAATTGAGACTTGACTTGTTAAATAGCATTGTGGTAAAGTATGGCGGTACTGAAGAAAAAACTCTTGAATTTTTAGAAAAAGCGTTAGAAGAACAAAAGTTAATTAAATTCAACGAAAATGCAAGAATTGAGCTAGAAGAAAAGCTAGAAATTGCCGAAAATGAATTAATAAATAAAGGCGAAATTTTAACTAAATTAAGGTTAAAATATGCAAAAATTTTAGAAGAAAAAATATTAAAAGAACTTGAATTTTTAGACTTCAATAATGTTAAGTTTGAAATTTCAATTAATAAAGACAGATATACGAAAACTGGTTGTGATTTTGTAGAATTTTTAATTTCTGCAAATGCGGGTGAGAGCCCTAAACCTTTAATTAAGGTAGCTTCCGGTGGTGAACTATCTAGAATTATGCTAGCTTTAAGGTCGGTATTATCTTTGCAAGAAGATGCAGAAACCTTAATTTTTGACGAAATTGACACAGGTATTAGCGGTTTTGCGGCAGGCAAAATTTCCAAAAAATTACGTGATATTTCATCAAAATTCCAAACAATTTGTGTTACTCACTTAGCACAAATTGCTTCAAAAGCTGATAATCACTTATTAATTAACAAGCAAGTTTTAAACGATAAAACTTATACAAATGTTACACAAATAAGTGGGGAAGAAAGAATAAAAGAAATTGCAAGAATTATTTCGGGTGAAGAAATTACCGAAAGCGTATATAATTCAGCAAAAGAAATGTTAGGAGTATAAAAAATGACTGTTTTTGACGAATTAAAAGAGCGTGGACTTATTGCGCAAGTAACAAATGAAGAAGAAATTAGAGATATGGTTAATGCAGGTATGGCCACTTTTTATATTGGTTTTGACTGCACTGCTGATAGCCTAACTGCGGGACATTTTATGGCTTTATCTTTAATGAAGCGTTTACAAATGGCTGGTAACAGACCAATTGCCCTTATTGGTGGCGGTACTACTATGATTGGCGACCCATCTGGTAGAACAGATATGCGTAAAATGCTTACAAAAGAAGATATTGATCATAATGCTGAGTGTTTTAAAAAGCAAATGGAAAAATTTATTGATTTTTCTGATGGCAAAGCAATGATGATTAACAATGCAGAGTGGCTATTAAAACTTAACTATGTTGATTTACTTCGCGAAGTTGGAGCTTGCTTCTCTGTTAACAATATGTTAAGAGCTGAGTGCTATAAACAAAGAATGGAAAAGGGCTTAAGCTTTTTAGAATTCAACTATATGATTATGCAATCTTACGACTTTTATTATCTATTTAAAGAGTATGGTTGTAATATGGAATTTGGCGGCGACGATCAGTGGTCTAATATGCTTGGAGGTACCGAATTAATAAGAAAGAAACTCGGTAAAGATGCACACGCCATGACAATCACACTTTTAACCGACTCTCAAGGCAATAAAATGGGTAAAACTGCAGGTAATGCTGTGTGGCTTGATGCAAACAAGACCTCTCCTTACGATTTTTATCAATATTGGAGAAATGTTGGCGATGCCGATGTTATTAAATGCTTAAAAATGTTAACTTTTGTTCCTTTAGAAGAAATTAAAGAGTATGAAAAATTAGAAGGTAGCGAACTAAACGCAGCAAAAGAAAAGCTTGCATTTGAACTTACCAATATGATTCATGGTGAAGTAGAAGCTAAAAAGGCTGAAGAAGCAGCAAAAGCATTATTTGGTGGTGTAAATAACACTGAAAACATGCCAACTACAGAATTAAAAGCAGATGATTTAGTTGATGGAAATATTGGCCTTTTAGACGCTATGTTAAAAGCAGGTTTAATACCTTCTAAAGGTGAGGGAAGAAGACTTGTTCAACAAGGCGGCGTGTCTGTAAACGACGTTAAAGTTTCTGATCCACTCCGAGTTCTTACGGACGAAGATTTTAAAGATGGCTTTGTTGTAATCAAAAAAGGTAAAAAAGTTTTCCATAAAATTGTAAAATAATTATATAAAATTAACGCTCGTTTTTGCTTTAAAACGGGCGTTTTTTCTTGACTTTTATACACTATTTTGCTATTATATATAATAACTAATTATATTATAAAGGGAAGTTTTGTTTTGATTAAGAGTATGACCGGCTTTGGCCGTGGTGAAGAATTGTATAATGGCCTTACAATTTCTGTTGAACTTAAGGCGGTTAATCATAGATATTTTGAATATAATTGCAGGGTACCAAGAGCTTACTTGTTTTTAGAAGAAGCGTTAAAACCTGTTTTTGCTGAAAAAATTCATCGCGGTAAAATTGATGTTTTTGTTTCAGTAAGTGCTACTGAATCAAGCGATACAAAAATTACCCTTAACCACACATACTTGAAAGAATATTTATCGGCGCTATATGAATTAAGAGACAGTTATGGGTTGAAAGATGATATTACTGTTAAAACTGTAGCATCAAATCACGACGTATTTTTAATTGAACGTGCTGATGTTGATGAAAAAGAATTTTTGAAAGCTACTACTAATGCCGCTAATAAGGCTATAGATCAATTTTTAGAAATGCGCAAAGCTGAAGGCGCAAAACTTTATGAAGATCTAAAAGATAAAGTTAATGAAATTAAATCATTAGTTGGTATTGTTGAGGCTCAAGCTCCTGAAACTGTTAATGCCTATAAAAATAGACTATATGAAAAAATAAAAGAAACTTTGGGCGATAAATCAGTTGATGAGCAAAGAATTGTAACAGAAGTCGCTATTTTTGCTGACAGAGTTGCAGTTGATGAAGAAACAGTTCGATTAAATAGCCATATAAATCAATTTTTATGTTTAATGAACGAAGACGAACCTGTTGGTAGAAAGATAGACTTTTTAATTCAAGAAATGAATCGCGAAACAAATACTATTGGAAGCAAAGCACAAGACGTGAAGATTGCACAAATAGTAGTTGATATTAAATCTTTAATTGAAAAGATTCGTGAACAAATTCAAAACGTCGAATAAGAGGTAATTATGGAACTTATAAACGTTGGCTTTGGAAATTTAGTTTCTAGTGATAAAATTATATCTGTTGTTTCTCCTGATGCAGCCCCGATTAAACGTATGATAAAGCTTGCTAAAGAAGATAATAAGTTGATAGATGCAAGTGGCGGCAGAAAAACAAGATCAGTAATTGTTACCGAAAGCGATCATATAGTTTTATCTTACTTAACTGTTGAAATGTTTGAAGAACGTTCAAGAGGTGTTGTTAATGAATAAAGGCAATATTATCTTAATAGCAGGGCCATCCGGTTCTGGCAAAGATACGGTTATGGCAAAATTCTTTGAAAGACATAAAGAGGTTTGTTTTTCAATTTCTCACACTACACGTCCGATGCGTGAAGGCGAAGTGCAAGATTTAAAATATCACCACATTTCAAAAGAAGAATTTGATAAACTCTTAGTTAAAGGTGAATTTTTAGAATATAACTTCTATGCCGGCAATTATTATGGAACTGCAAAAACACCGGTGCTTAATTGTATAGAAAATGGGCAAGATATGGTAATTGAAGTTGATGTTAACGGTGCAAAAAACATAAGAAACATCTTACCTGAAGCAATAAGCATTTTCATAATGCCGCCTTCTTTTGATGTATTAAAAACTAGGTTAACTTCGCGTGGCACAGAAAAACCTGAACAAATTGAAAAAAGGTTAAATGCGGCACTTGATGAAATTGCACGTGCAAATGAATTTGATTTTATAGTTGTCAACGACGATTTAAATGAAGCCGTTGAGGACTTTGAAAAAATAATTTTAACCGAAAGATTAAAATATAAAAACAACAAAGAATTAGTTGAAAGGGTGTTAAAACAATGCTAAATCCAGCAATTGGTAAACTTATTAAAGAATATGATAATCGTTATAAATTAGTTTTAGACGTTGCGAAAGAAGCAAGAGAAATTGCTGTTCAAAATGAAAACGATAACGATAAAAACGTTGAAAAATCTGTAACATTAGCAATCAACAAAATTGCAGAAGAAAACAACTAATGATTGCGAAAGTCGTAGTAGATAAAATTGTCTATAATTTAGACAAAGAATACGACTATAAAATACCCGATGATGATAAGGAGAAAATCCTTGTTGGTTGTCGGGTTACTGTTCCTTTTGGTATTAACAATTCTGCAAGACTTGGATTTGTTACTTCTGTAACAGAAAATAGCGAAGCTAAAAACCTTAAGAGCATTTATTCGGTTATTGACGATTTACCAATTTTAAATGCAGAAGCTTTAAAATTGGTTAACTTTTTAAAAGAACGTACATTTTGTACCTTTTTTGATGCTTTAAAATGTTTATTACCATCTGGTTTAAACTTTAAAATTTTTGAAGCAATAAAGCTTGGTGATAAATCTAAAGCAAAAACAAACGAAGAGATATATCTTGCTAATTCTCTAAATCAAACTGTTAAAATTGAAGAGTTTTGCGATAAACATGGAATTACATCAGATGGCTCATTATTTAAGTCTCTAATTAAAAATGGCGTTTTTATTAAGACAGCTATAGCAGAACAGGTTGTAGGTGATTTATTTTTAAAAACAGCTGTTTTTAACGAAAATGAAAAGCCAGAAAGTTTGACTAAAAACCAAAAGGCGGTTTACGAATATATAAAACAGTATAAATCTGCAACTTTTGTTGAAATTGAAGAAGAATTAGGTGTTTCTCCTTCAACAATTAAAACTCTTGAAAAAAAAGGCCTAATTACAATAAAAGAGCAGGAATATTTTAGAAACAGTATTAATTACACTGGCTTAAAGGCCGAAAAAATTAATTTAACCAAAGAACAAGAAGAAGTTTATAAAGGTTTAGAAAAACAATATTTACTAAATAAACCTTCTGCAGCATTGCTTTACGGAATAACTGGTAGTGGCAAAACAAGCGTATTTTTAAAACTAGTTGATAAGGCCGTAAAGGATGGAAAAACTGCGATTGTTATGGTTCCCGAAATTGCCTTGACACCACAAACATTAAAACTTTTTTATTCAAGATATAAAGATCAAGTTGCTGTTTTTCATAGTGCATTGGGCTTAGGACAAAGGCTTGATGAATATAAAAAAGTAAAGTCTGGTAAAATTAAAGTGGTTGTTGGTACACGTTCTGCTATATTTGCTCCTTTAGAAAATATTGGTGTAATTATTATAGATGAAGAACAAGAGCATACATATAAATCAGAACAGAACCCCCGTTTTCACGCTAGAGACGTTGCAAAGTTTAGGTGCAACGAACACAATGCTTTATTGTTGTTAGCATCAGCTACTCCTTCTTTTGAAAGCTATGCGCTAGCAAAGGCGGGAAAATACAATTTATATGAACTAAAGAATAGATACGGTTCAGCAAAATTACCTGAAGTTATAACTGTTGATGAACGCGAAGAAGTAAAAAATGGTAATCACGGCATTTTTAGTGAATATTTAATTGATGAGATTACAAAAACTTTAGAAAATAATAAACAGGTTATTTTGCTGTTAAATAGAAGGGGACATAACACCTATATTTCTTGTCCTAGTTGCGGTTATGTGTTTAATTGTGATAATTGTAGTATTTCATTAACTTATCACTCAAATACTAGTAAGTTTATGTGTCATTACTGTGGTGCGCAACATAAAGTTCCACAAAAATGTCCTGTTTGTAATAATGAAAGGCTTCGTTATTCGGGTTATGGCACGCAAAAAGCGGTTGAAGAATTAGAACTGCTTTTTCCAAATGCTAAAATACTACGTTTAGATGCAGATAGTACTTCTAAAAAAGACAGTGCAGAAAAATTTTTAGATGATTTTGCAAATAAAAAGTACGATATTTTAATTGGAACACAAATGGTTGCTAAGGGTTTAAATTTTCCTAACGTAACTTTAGTTGGTGTTTTACAAGCAGATAATGCAATGTACTTTGACGATTACAGAGCCTTTGAACGTGCTTTTTCTTTGTTTACTCAAGTCTTTGGACGGTCTGGCAGGGGAACTGATGCTGGAAAAGCAATAATTCAAACATCAAACCCTGAAAATTACGTTATTAAATTATCGACAAAGCAGGATTACACGTCTTTTTACGAAAAGGAAATTGGGGTTAGAAAACTAATGACCTACCCACCATACTGCGATATTGTTGTTTTGGGATTTATATCAAATAAAAAAGACCTTTCGTTTAAAGCTGCAAATTTTACTTTGTCGCTACTAAAAGAATATTCTGAAAATTATCCTGACGTAAAATTTATCGCTTTAGGGCCAACGCCAGCTAACGTACCTGTGGTTGCAAAAAAATATAGATATAGAATAATCTTAAAAACAAAAAATTCTAAGAGTTTTAGAAAGTTTATTAATGATGTTGCTAAAGCTTTTTACGAACAAGAAAAACAGTGTAATTTATTTATTGATATTAATCCCGAAAGTATGATTTAGGTGATTTTATGGCATTAAGAAATATTGTTAAATTGGGAGATCCGGTATTAAAAAAGATAAGTCGTTCAGTCTTAAATTTTGATGATCGACTTCATCAATTATTAGATGATATGAAAGACACTTTGGTTGATGCTCAAGGTGCGGGCTTAGCCGCTCCACAGGTTGGAGTATTAAGAAGAGTGTGTCTTGTAGACGTTCAAGATGAAGATGGAATTATTGAACTAGTAAACCCTGTTATTGTTGAAAAGAAAGGCGTTCAAAACGAACCCGAGGGTTGCTTGTCAATACCTGGTGAAAGCGGTATTACTATTAGACCAATGTGGGTAAAGGTAAAAGCTCAAGACAGATATGGCAAAACCTTTTTTATTGAAGGTGAAGGCTTAAAAGCAAGAGCTTTTTGTCATGAAATTGATCATTTAGATGGTATTTTATATAAAGAAAGGCTAATTAAATGAGAATAGTTTTTATGGGTACGCCTGATTTTTCGGTGCCTTGTTTAGAAAGTTTAATTAAAAACGGACATGAGGTAACTTTGTGTGTTACAAAACCTGATATGCCTGTTGGTAGAAAACAAATTTTAACTGCTCCTTCCGTTAAAAACGTAGCTATAGAAAATAATATTAAGGTTTATCAACCGAATAACTTAAAGACAAATGAAGCTTTTGAAATTATTTCAAGTGAAAAGCCCGACGCAATTGTGGTTGTAGCTTACGGCAAAATTTTGCCTAAAAAAATATTAGATATTCCAAAACTAGGTTGTATTAATATTCACGCTTCACTTTTACCCAAACTTCGTGGTGCTTCGCCAATTCAATGGTCAATTGTTACTGGTGAAAAAACAACTGGTGTTACAACTATGCTTATGGATGAAGGACTCGATACGGGCGATATTTTACTTACAGAAGCAACAGAAATTTCAGATAATGATAACGCTGAAACATTACACGACAGATTAGGCGTTATGGGCGCTAATTTAATTATAAAAACGTTAGAAGGCTTAGAAAACAATTCTATTACTCCACAAAAGCAAAATGATGAAAATTCAAGTTATGCGCCAATTATTAATAAAGAAATGGGTAAGCTGGATTTTAACAAGTCTGCAAGAGAACTTTTTAATTTAATTAGAGGATTTAATCCTTGGCCTTGCTGCTATTTTATAACTGACAGAAGAATTAAAGTATTTTCTGCAAAAGTTGGTGAAAATTCCGATCTCAAACCAGGAACGATTACAATTATTGATGACAGACCTTTTGTTGCTTGTAAAGATGGCGAGCTTTTAGAACTTATTGAAATTTGTCCTGAAGGTTCTAAAAGGATGAGTGGTAAATCCGCAGTAATTGGGAGAATTTTTAGTAATTAGAGGTTATTATGAAAGCTAGAAAAGTTGTTTTTAATGCCTTAACAAAGGTTGAAAATGATGGGTATTCTACAATCATTCTTAATTCCATACTTAATAGTTATGACGGCAACGATTCTGCTTTTATTACTGCTTTATATTATGGCGTTATTGAACGTAAAATTACGCTTGATTATATTTTGGACAAATATATTGATAAGGGCATAAAATCGTTAAAAATCGAAGTTTTAACGATTTTAAGGATGGGCCTTTATGAAGCTCTTTTTATGTCTGCGCCTTTATATGCTATTACTAACAAATATGTAAATATCGCTAAAAATAGTAAATTCAAGTCTGCCCAAGGTCTTATAAATGCGGTTTTAAGAAAAGCGGGTAGTTATGATGTTAAATATTTAGAAAACAAGCCTAATTCAGTAAAATATTCTGTAAACGATGCTGTATTTAATACTATTGAAGAAACAATAGGTACAGAAGCAACAGTTGATTTTTTTAATAATTCTTTTAATGCGGCTCCCGTATTTGCAGTTTGGAATCATCTAAAAGGCAATATTGAAATACCTAGTCATTTTGAAAAAACCGATTTAGATAACGTATATAAATTACCCACATTTAGTACTAATGATAAACTTTTTAAAAATGGTTATTATTATATTCAAGATATTAGTGCCGCGAACAGCATATATTTGGCCAATCCAAAAGAAAATGAAAGAATTTTAGATTTATGTTCTGCGCCCGGTGGTAAAAGCTTTACCGCATATTTATTAAGTAATGGAAAAGCTGATATAACTTCTTGCGACGTATATGCTCAAAGATTATTTTTAGTCAGAGAAACGGCAGATAAACTTGGTTTTAAAATCAATACAGTTATTAACGATGCTACAAAATTTAATAGGAATTTAGGGGAGTATGACTTAGTTATTTGCGACGTTCCTTGTACTGGTTTTGGTGTTATAAGGCGCAAACCTGAAATTAAATATAAAAATCAAAGTGAAATTGAAAGCATTAAAGAACTTCAAATTAATATAGTCAATAATGCTGTAAAATATGTTAAAAGTGGTGGAAGACTATTATATTCTACCTGCACAATTAATAAAAAAGAGAACGAAGATATAGTGAATTATATACTAAAGAATAATTCAGATTTTTATTTAGATATTCAAAAAACAATGTTACCAAACGAAAAGAACGGAGACGGCTTTTATGCCGCTGTGATAAAAAGAAGGTGAAGTATGAGCAAAATAGATATTAAATCTATGTTGTTTGATGAATTAAGCTTGGAATTATCTACGCTTAATTTGCCTTCATTTAGAATAAAACAAATTTATACATGGTTACATAAGGGTATTTTTAGTTTTGAAGAAATGACAAACGTTTCTAAAGAACTTAGAGCTACATTAAATGATAAATATGATATTTTAAATGTTAAAATTAAAAATAAATATGTATCTAACATTGATGGGACAATAAAATATTTATATGAATTGCATGATGGCGAATTAATTGAGTCAGTAGTGATGAAGTACGAACACGGATATAGCGTTTGTGTTTCAACTCAAGCAGGGTGTAGAATGGGATGCAGCTTTTGCGCATCAGGCCTTTATGGATTAGTTAGAAATCTAACTGCTTCGGAAATACTTTCGCAAATTACTACTGCTCAAAATGACCTTGATATTAGAATTTCTAACGTTGTTTTGATGGGCATGGGTGAACCACTTGATAATTATGATAACGTTATTAAGTTTTTAAAATTAGTATCTTCTAGCGATGGAATAAATATCGGACTAAGACATATTTCTTTAAGTACTTGTGGCATTGTTCCTAAAATTTATGAATTAGCAAATGAAAATTTGCCAATTACGCTTTCGGTTAGTCTTCACGCACCCAATAATGAAATTCGTGATAAAATGATGAAAATTAATCATAAGTACAAGGTTGAAGAATTAATTACTGCTTGTAAGGATTATTTCAAAAAAACCGGAAGAAGAATTTCATTTGAGTATGCAATCATAGATGGCGTTAACAATAGTAATGAATGTGTTGAAGATTTACATAAACATCTTAAAGGATTTAATTGCCACATTAATTTAATTCCCGCTAACCCGGTTGAAGAAAAAGGACACGCAGTTCCAAATAAAAAATGTGTTTTTGAATTTAAAAACAAGCTTGAATCTTTAGGATTAAATGCAACGGTAAGAAGAACTTTAGGTTCTGATATAAATGCTTCGTGTGGACAACTAAGAAATAAAGAAAGGAAGTGATATTATGTTTATTTATGGCAATACTGACAAAGGCTTAAAAAGAGAAATTAATGAAGATGCATTTAAATTCGAAATCATTTCCAACGATTTATCTTTTGCGGTAGTTTGTGACGGTATGGGCGGTGCTATAGGCGGAGAAATAGCTTCCGGTAAAGCGGTAGAATATATTTCTAATAGTTTAAAAAACGGTTTAAAACCTAATATGAAAAATAGTTCTGTTAGATATTTAATTGAAGCTGCTATTACAACTGCAAATGCATTGATTTTTGATGAATCTCAAAAAGATGATATGTTAAAGGGAATGGGTACAACTGTTGTAATTGCTGTTATAAACAATAATACCCTTCATATTGCACACGCAGGAGATAGCAGAGCATATCTTCTAAGAGGAGATGATTTTCATAGGTTAACCGTTGATCATTCAGTTGTTCAATCTTTGGTTGATCATGGAAAACTTACTGAGGATGAGGCAAAAGTTCATCCGAATAAGAATATAATTACTAGAGCGCTTGGTGTAGAAAAAGATATTATTGCAGATTTAAGTGAAGTATATTTACAAATCGGCGATATATTGTTATTATGCACGGATGGTCTTAACAATTATGTAGAAGAAAACAACATAAAAAATATTTTAAAAGATAGCGCTGAATTTGCGCCCGATAAACTTATTGAATGTGCAAATAAAGGTGGCGGTGGAGATAATATTACCGCAGTTACTTTACTTGTTTAGAAGGTGGTTCTATGGATAAATTTGTTGGCAAAAGATTAGACGGCAGATATGAAATTAGAGATATTATTGGCATTGGTGGTATGGCGGTTGTTTATAAAGCCTACGATAATATTGAAGATAGAATTGTTGCTATTAAAATTTTAAAAGAAGAATTTTCTAATAATGATGAATTTTTACGTCGCTTTAAAAATGAAAGTAAGGCAATTGCTGTTCTTTCACACCCAAACATTGTTAAGGTTTACGACGTAAGCTTTGGTGAAATCTTTCAATATATCGTTATGGAATACATTGATGGTATTACATTAAAAACTTATATTGAAAATCAGGGTAGTCTTCCTTGGAAAGACGCTCTTAATTTTACAAATCAAATACTACGTGCACTTCAACACGCTCATGACAAGGGCATTGTTCATCGTGATATAAAACCACAAAATATTATGGTTTTATCTGATGGAACCATTAAGGTAACTGATTTTGGTATTGCTCGTTTTGCTAGAAACGAACATAAAACTATAACTGATAAAGCTATTGGCTCTGTTCATTATATTAGTCCTGAACAAGCAAAAGGCGAACAAACCGATGAAAGAACCGATATGTATAGTGTTGGTGTTATGCTTTATGAAATGCTAACGGGTAAGCTTCCTTTTGAAGCCGACAGTGCGGTTTCTGTCGCAATTATGCAACTTCAAACAGAAGCCGAACTACCGTCAAAAATTAACCCCACAATTCCATTAGGTGTTGAACAAATTACAATGCGCGCTATGCGTAAAGACGCATCACTACGTTATAGTTCTGCAGCAGAAATGCTAAGAGATTTAGAAAGAATTAAAAAAGATCCGGACCTTACTTTCGAAACTCCTGTTTTTATTGACGATTCTCCAACGAAGTTTGTTGGTGAGACTGACGATAATGATAAAAATATTAAGAATTCTAAAGACGAAAAATCCTCAATGGTGCCAGTTTTAACGGGTGTTGCTATTTCTTTTGGCGTTATTATACTAATAGTTTTGGGGATTGTTATTGCAAATTTATTTAAAAAACCCAATGCTTCGTTTGAGTGTCCAAACTTTGTTGGTATGCAGTATGAAGATATCGATAGATACGATGATAGATATACAATTAAATTTATCGAAGAGTATAGTGAAACCGTTCCTGTTGGTGAAGTTATTAGACAAACACCGGTGGCTGGAACAAAGATTAAAAATAACCCTGAAATTGAAGTTGTTGTATCTAAAGGAGATATGAAGGTAAATCTTCCAAATTGTATTAACCTTGATTTAAATGCAGCTAAAGCAGAGCTAATTTCTGCGGGATTTAAAAATATTAAAACTGTAGAAAGAGCGGATGATTCAACTCCTGCAAATACTGTTATTGATATGCAACCTGCAGCACACACAAGCACAAGTTTGAGTGCAGAAATTACACTTTTCATTAGTTCGGGTGCCGTTTTAGAAAACGTAGATTTACCAGACGTTGTGAATTTATCACTAGAAGATGCAACTCAGATTATCAATAGAAATGGATTAGTTGTTGGTAAAATTGAATATGTTGATAGTGATCCTAGTAAAAAAGACATTGTTTTAGAACAAACACCCGCACCCAGTGCAAGTGTAACCCAAGCTGGTAAAGGTACGGCTGTTGATTTAAAAGTTGGCCTTGGTTATAAGGCAAATAGGATATCTTTAAAAGTTGATTTACCTATAGACTATGTTTCACAATACGCTTCAGTTTCTTTCTGGGTTGACAATGGTTTTACTAAAAAGGAAGAATCGGTTGAATTAGATTTATGGACCGGTGCTTCATATACCTATAATATTGTTACTCAAGATGACGAAATTGAGGTTTTAGTAAAAATAAAAGCAAAAGATTCAAGTAAATATGATAACTTTGTAAAATTTAAAATTGATTGTAAGTCAAAAACAATTTTAGAAACAATTCCTTATTCTTACCCCAAAAAGTCCTAGGAGAACTTGATGAATTATATAAAAGGTAAAATTATAAAGGCAATTTCAGGGTTTTATTACGTTGAAGAAAACAACAACGTTTTTACTTGCAAAGCTAAAGGCAGTTTTAAAAAGATGGGGATTACTCCGCTTGTCGGTGATAACGTTTTAGTGGATATTGACGATATGGTTATTTGTGAGGTTTTAGAAAGAAAGAATTTTCTTGTTAGACCTCCAATTGCCAATATTGATAAATTATTTATAATATCTTGCTACTGCACCCCAAAACCTAGTTTTATTAATATAGATAGGCTTATAACTGTGGCAGAACAGCAAAATATTGAACCTATCTTAATATTTAATAAATCTGATTTAGGCGATATGCAAGGATACGTTGACGTATATAAAAACGCTGGATTTAAGTGTATTGTAACTTCTACTAAAAATGATAATAGTTGCGATGAAATATTGCCGTTATTATCAAACTCTGTATCTGCTTTTACAGGCAATTCAGGCGTTGGTAAAACTAGTATTTTAAATACAATATTCAAAAACAAAACTGAACTGAAAACCGGTGAAGTTAGTGAAAAATTAGGTCGCGGCAAGCATACTACAAGACATACCGAATTATATAAAGTTAATGGAGGATTTGTTGCAGATACGCCTGGTTTTTCGTCATTAGATATGGAGCGACTTATAAAGTGCGATAAAAATGATTTATGTAATTACTTTAGAGATTTTGAAGATTATATAAATCAATGCAAATTTACAAGTTGTTCTCACTGTAACGATAAAGGTTGCGCTGTTGTAAAAGCAGTAAGTGAAGGTAAGATCGAAGTTAGCCGTCACGAAAGTTACAAAACTATTTATAACGAGATAAAACAAATTAAAGAATATTAATAAAAGCACCGAATTTTTCGGTGCTTTTAACATTTTTAAAACTTTTTAATATACTATAAAGAAGGGCGGTGCTAATATGCGCAGAAAAAAGGGATTTGCGCCATTATGTGTTTGTTTTTTAGGTGTGGGTTTAATAATGGCATTTTATATGCCTATTAAGTTTTTATGCGTAATTTTAGCAGTTGCGCTTATATATTTAGGGTTTACATATTATAAATGCTAACGGAGGAGTATTTATGAAGGTTGTAGTTGTAAAAAGTCCAAAAATCTTTAAGGGTATTTTAAAATTATTATTTAAAATAAAAGAAGATAAGTAAAAAAAACAGCCTACTTTTTAGTAGGCTATTTTTTATACCTCAATTGTAAAACCATCGTAGGCGGTAATAAGATTATATTTTTCTGCTTCAACTACTAGTTCATCATGAATTAATTTACCATTATGCGAGAAGTGATTAATTACATGCTTTGTATTTTCATCACAAACACCAAGTTCTGTTAGTTTATCACGAAGTTCTTGTATTGAATCAATACCTAAATGTCCAGCACAGCTTGGCAAAATTACAAAAGTACAGTCATAACTAATGGTATCAGCGTGAACTTTGTTATTTTTGAAATATTCATAAAAATCATCAAAAGGGCGACCTGTATCATGTAGATATAATAAAGTTTTGCCACCCTTTTTAATTAAGAATACGTAAGAATTTTGTCCTGCTGCATGATTTGCTCTAATAGGTGTAACTTTATATTCGCCAATTTCAATTTCTTTATATGGCTCTAGTAAATGAAGTTCAACGCCTAAATCCTTGTAACTGTTAGGAGCGTTAGTAATGTAGTAATCATACGACTCTAAAACCTTTTCATTACCGTATAGATGCATTGTTTCAACTTTCATATCATGTGCATAATATTCAACGTTTCTAAATAAAAGTTCTGTTGGTAAAAAGTGGTCTATATGAGAGTGGGTTACAATACAATATTTAACTGCTGATAAATCAAGTTTATTATCTAAAGCGTGTTTATACGTATCGGGGCATAAATCAATTAAAAGCTCATCGTCAATAATGGCTTGCGAACGAGTTCTAATGTTTTTACCACCGGCTTTTTTGGCCTTCAAACAATATTCGCAATTGCAAAATACTGCGGGCCAGCCTTCTGCTGCAGCTGTTCCTAAATATTGTAATTTCATATTAACAACTCCTTAATTTAACTGATTTGAATATTTTATAATTTTCAGATTTGTTATCATTTGAAAAACCAACAAACAATTCGTTTATAGTGATTTTGCCGGGTATTTCTAATTTTTTAATTTTATCAATAATCTCATTATCGATTTTGTTAGCATTTAGAAATAGGGTAGTGTGATATTTAAATTGAAAATCAAACGGGTGTAGTTTAATTTTGTGATTTGTTGAAACTAGATCACACAAATCATTATGTATTTTAATTAAATTCGAATTTTCTTCGTGTCTTAGCCATAAAATGTCGTTTTCTATTTCAATTTTAGAAGGTTCAACATCAAAGTTAGATAGTGTATTATAATATTCACAAACGTTACTAACTATATTCTCAAAATTTATGTCTTTAGTTTCAAAACTTATAATTAGTGAAATATGGGCCGGATGATATTCTAGTTGTGTTGTTAAGTTGTTTTGTTTTGCAATTCCAAAAATATTTTTCTTGAAATCCATTAACTGCTCATCTATGTTTGCTCCTAGCCAAACGTACATAATATCAACCCCTAATTGTTTTTAATTATTAGCGCAACTGTTTCTACGTGCTTTGTTGCGGGGAACATATTTACAGGTGTATATTCTATAAGCTTATAGCCATATTTAGATAAAATTTCAACATCGCGAGCCAACGTTGCGGGGTCGCAAGAAACATATACAATTCTTTCTGGTGAATAGTAGTTTGCTATTCTTTCTAACAGATCTTTTTCTGCGCCTTTTCTTGGTGGATCTAATACAATAATATCCGGTTTTTCATTTATATTTAAAGAAATTTTCAAAGCGTCGCCGCAAATAAATTCGCAATTATGAATATTATTCAATTTTGCGTTGATTTTTGCGTCTTTTATTGCATCCGGTATAATTTCAACACCAACGACTTTTTGAGCAAATTTGGCTAAATTTAGCCCTATTGTGCCTGTCCCACAGTACAAATCAAAAACAGTTTTGTCTTTAGCATTTGCATATTCAATTACTTTACTGTAAAGCTTTTCGGTCATTTTTCTGTTAACTTGATAAAATGATAGGGGAGATATCATAAAATCTAAATCTAAAATTTTATCTTTAATAGTATCTTCACCGTGAAGCTTAATAACTTTATCACCAAATATTACGTTGGTGTTTTTTGTATTTACATTTAAATATAAACTTTTAAAAGAATCTTTTAACTCTGTTGACAAACTAGTTATTAATTCGTCTGAATTATGTAAGTTATCACCATTTACAACAAGAGTAATCATTAACTCATTATATACTTCGCCATATCTTAAAACCACGTGTCTTAGTAGACCGGAATTTGTTTCTTCGTTATAGGCTGAAATTTTATTTTTTAAACAAAAATCTTGTATTATATTTAAAACTTTTTCAAATAATGGGGGAGTGGCAACACAAGATTTATTAGGTATTATTCTATGTGTTTTTCCGGCATAAAAACCGAACTCTAAATTTTGGTTAACCGGATAGGAAGCTTTATTTCTATAATAATCGCGTTCTCCATATATAATAGGATTTGGCTTTAAGTCTATTTTACCAATGCGTTTAATACAGTCGTAAACCGAGGATTTTTTTATTTTTAGTTCTTCTTTATAGTTTAAATTTCTATAAACGCAGCCGCCACAACTAACACTAACGGCGCAATTACTTTTAATGCGAAATTTAGATTCTTCAATAATTTCTACTACTTTTGCAACTAAATATTTTTTTGAAACTTTAATTATATGTGCTCTTACGTAATCGCCCACAATGGCGCCAACAACAAAAACCACCATATCATCATGGTGGCCAATGCCATTACCGTCACTTGAAGTGGCAGTAATTTTTATTAATATTTCTTGATTTTTCTTATACACTAAACCAATCCTTTTGTTGTTGCGGGAACGTCTGGAATATCAATTTCTTTACGACAATCATAAGTATCATATAATACGTTTAGAGTTTGCTCGCCAATTTTTATATTTTTATCATCAATCCAAATAACTGTAACACTAGATTGATTTACTTCCCAATAAATATTTCTTTTTATAGTTGTTCCGCTTGCGGTAGATACAAGTTCGCCGCGAATACCGGTACCAAGACTAGGAATTTCAACTTTATAAATATTTACAGTTCTTGTTTCGTCTTTTGAAGATACAGATTGAATTAACTCGCCTTCAGGTAATTCTTCAATGTCTGCATCAAAGTTATTTATAATGGTAAAAACTAAATTAGTTATGGTTACAACTAATGTTAAAACGACTATTATCGAATTTAAAACCTTATTTTTCAAAAAGGCACCTTCTAACAATAAATTTGTATATATTTATTTTACTACAAATTAATAATTCTTTCAAGTATTAATACCATAATATTATTGTTGAAAAATATCTAAAAAAGTAATATAATTATTTTAATAATATCTTTGAGGTGTTTTATGAATATTTTGGTTGTTTCACAACACTTTTTCCCTGATAATTTTAGAATTAATGAAATTGCAACGGAACTTGTTAAAAGAGGTAATAACGTTACTGTATTAACCTCCACACCTGATTATGCGACCGGCTTTATTCCCGAAGAATACAAAACCAAATTCATCGATGAATATAATGGTGTGAAAATAATTCGTGTTAAAACCGCCGAAAGAAAAACAGGAATTGTTAATAGAGCAAAAAATTATTTTTCTTTTATGCGTTCTTCTACTAAAGCTATCAAAAAACTAGAAAATAATTTTGACGTTGTTTTTTCTTATCAAACTTCTCCTGTATTAATGGCTCATGCAGCAATAAAAGCAAAAAAGGTATTTAAGTTGCCTTTATTTTTATATTGCTTAGATTTGTGGCCTGAATCTCTTAAGGTTTGGAACGTTGGAGAAAAAAATCCTTTGTTTAAACTGATGCATTTATATTCTAAATGGGCATATAAAAAGGCTGATGTATTAGCAGTTACTTCTGAACCATTTAAAAATTATTTATCAGATTTTAACGGAATAAACAAAGAAAAAATTAATTTTTTACCGCAACATTGTGAACCGCTAATTTTAGAGGACAAGCCCTTTAATGAAAAATTGGTGTTTGCTTTTGGAGGAAACATTGGAGCTGCTCAAGATATACCCACGATCATTAATGCTGTTAATGAAATTAAAGATTTATCTTTTAGTGTAGAGATTTACGGAGATGGCAGTGAACTAGAGAATTGTAAAAAAATGGTTAGTGATCTAGATTTAAACGAAAAAATTAAATTTTTTGGCAGAGTACCAAAAGAAGTGCTTTATGACTGCTATAATAAAGTTGATGCTTTCTTGTTAACGTTAAAGCAAAACGGCGAGGTTGGCAACACTATACCCGCAAAACTTCAAGAATATATGTCTGCAGGTAAACCTGTTTTTGCTAGCGTTGGAAAAGGTGCAGAAAACATTATAAATAATTCTAAATGCGGTGTTGTTTGCGAACCGTCAGATTATATATCACTTGCAAATAATATGAAAGATTTTATTTTAAATACTGAGAAATATCAAGACTATGGTGAAAATGGTAAAAATTATTTTTATGACAATTTTACTATTGATATTTTTATCGAAAACTTGCTTAATTTATTAAATATAAAATAGGAGAACAACATTGTTACAATTTGTATTAGGTCGTGCATCAAGCGGTAAAACTGAAAAAATATATGAACTTGCAACAAAACAAAACGTTGACGAGTGTATAATTATTGTGCCTGAACAATTCACTTTTGAAACTGAAAGAAATCTTCTCAGAAAAGGATATGGTAATTATAACGTATTAAGTTTTACAAGGCTTATTGATACTGTAAGAAATACTTATGGTGGATCTGCCGGAGATACGTTGGGAAATTTTGATAAAGTTATTATAATGCTTAGGGCTTTAAGTCAAGCTAAAGAATCTTTGGCTATTTATAAAAATTATTGCGATTATGTTGATTTTGCAGCTAAATTAATAAAGCTTAGTGATGAATTAAAAGAATCTGCAGTAACACTTGACCAACTTCAAAATAGTATTAATAAAATCAAAGTTAGCTCTACAAAAAACAAAGTTAAAGAGTTAGTCGCAATTTTACTAGAATATAATGCAATTATTTCTAAAGAGTTTTTAGATCCTGCAGATGAGCTTCAAAGATTATATGAGACAATTAATTCAAAAAACTTTTTCAAAGATAAATGCGTATATTTTGATGGCTTTAAGAGTTTTTCAAATGCACAAATTAAAATTTTACGCTGCGCATTGAGAGATGCTAAAAATGTAACAATCTCTTTTTGTTGCGATCCATTAGACATGGCTAGTCGTAGGCTTAAAATTTTTAGTAACGTGTATAATATAATCGATAAAATATCTAGAGAAGCAAATAACGTAAATTGCAAAATAGTAGAACCTATACTATTAGAAAAATCTTTTTATGTTAATGAAGATTTAGCTTTTTTTGAAAAGCATATATTTAATAATGATGGTGAAGTTTTCTTAAATAACGCAGAAAACGTTGCCGTTATGCACTCAAAAAGTCCTTCAGATATGATTGATGAAGTTCTTTTAATGATCCATAGATTAGTAAGAGTAAACGGATATAAGTACAGTGATTTTGTTATTGTTTCTCGTGATATTAACAAATACGATAGGTATTTATCCGCTTATAGCGAAAAATATGACATACCAGTATTTTTTGATAAGAGAAAATCATTAAAATATTCACCAATCTCGAGGTTTGTTATAAGTGCTATTAATGCTGCAATAACACTAAAAAGTGATAATATTTTTGAGTTTTTAAAAAGCGGTTTTAATCTAGTTAGCGATTATGATGTTGCCTTGCTTGAGGATTATGTATTTTTATGGAAAATTGATGGAGATACATGGCTTAATAGCTGGAATATGAGCGTTAAGGGGCTAGATGAATTTAGAAATGAAGAAGAAAAGGAAAACGGCCTTAAAAAATTAGAAAAGATTAATGAAATAAGGCAAAAGGTTATTGAACCTATTGTTTCGTTGAAATATAGCTTAACGAATAATCCATCAAAAAACTGTGAAGCTATTTATAATTTTATTGTTCGCTTAGGTGTTAACAAATTATTAGAGCAATACATAAAAGTGCTGGAAGAAGATAAAAACTTTAAACAAGCTGACTTTTGTAAAGCCAGCTATGAGCCATTTATGGATTTATTATCTTCTTTACATAAATGTTTTAAAAATTTTGAAATGCAACCTAAAAAGTTTTTGGAACTACTTTCACACACCATTGCCAATAAAACAATTGGTACTATTCCTCAGATGATTGATGAGGTTTCGTGCGGTAGTGCTGATCGAATTAGACCTGCAAGGCCTAAAGTAGTTTTTGTTATCGGATTGAATCAATATGAGTTTCCGGCAACGATTTCTGATAGTGATCTGCTTTTGAACACCGATAGAAAGGAATTAATTAGTTGCGATATTGATATCGTTGATAAGTTTATAACATATTTACATAACGAAAACTTTTTATTATATTCATCTTCTTGTTGTTCGAGCGAAAAGGTGTTTTTATGCTCATGCTCAAATGCAGGAGAAACCATGCCCACAAGCTTAGTAAACAATACTTTAAACGCATTTCCAAATTGCAATCGCGTTGATTTATCTAATATTGAAGATAAAATTGAAACAAAAGATAATTCATTTTCTATACTTGCCGAGCTAAATCCAAAATTTAGTGAATATCACGAGCCTTTAACAACTTATTATAAAGAAACTGAGTATAATGATAAACTCGGTTATTTAAATTCAACTTTAGAGGTTACGGATACCCATTTAAGTAAAGATTTTACAGATAGAAACTTTAATCATGACGTTAATATGAGCGCCTCAAGAATAGATCTGTTTTACAAGTGTAAATTTTCATATTTTTGTAAGTACATTTTAAATTTAAAAACGAAAAAAGTTGCAGAAGTTGACACTATGAACCGTGGAACGATGGTTCACTACGTTTTAGAACAATCAATTAAAAAATATGGAATAAACCTAGCTAATTTTAATAAAAGTGATTTAGATAATTTGGTTGACGATTATTTAAATGAATATTTAACTGTAATTAAAGCAGAAAAATTATTAGAAGATAATCGTTTTAAGTTTATATTTAATAAAATTGCTGCTTTAACTAAAAAGACCATTTATCGTGTTGCTGAAGAATTTAAAAATACAGAATTTAATCCAACATACTGTGAATATTCTATTGGGGAAGATATTCCACCCTTACAGATTCAGGGCAAAAACAAGATTAATATTACAGGTTTTATCGACCGTGTTGATATTTTTCACTCCAGAGTTAATGATAATGTAAATTACGTTAGAATTGTTGACTATAAATCTGGTAATTTAAAAATTAATATTAACAATATTTTATATGGTTTAAATCTTCAAATGCTTATTTATCTATATGCATTTCACAAAAATTATGATAAAGAATTCTGTGTTCCGGCAGGCATCTTCTACTTGCCTGCAAACGGTGGATACAATCAAGAAAACCCTAAAATGAAGATGAGCGGTATTGTTCCAAACGATCCGCGACTATACTATGCGCTTGATAGAAGTGGTGAGTTTATTCCAACCTTTAGCGATGATAAAACACGAAAAGAAAACCCACAAATTGACGTAGAAGATTTTTACACTTTATTTGAGTACGTTAATCATAAAATTGTTGCAATGGAATCTGAAATTTTAGATGGTAATTTTGAGGCTAGGCCTTATGAGCAAGGATTAATTACAGCTTGCACATATTGCGATTTTAAAAATATTTGTAGAATTGAAGATAAGCGAAAATTTGTAAAAATTGATACAAGTAAAAACACTGAGGAAGCATTAGAATATATGAGGTGTAATTGCGATGATTTTTAATCCAACCGACGACCAAAGAAATGCCATAAACTCTAAAGGTCCAATTTTGGTTTCTGCGGCCGCGGGTAGTGGCAAAACTGCTGTTTTAGTAGAAAAAATAGTATCTATGATTGTAAATAAAGAAATTTCTGCTGATAGATTAATGGTGGTTACATTTACTAATGCTGCGGCTGCAGAGTTTCGTTCTCGTATTGACCAAAGAATTCAAAAAGAAGTTGCAAGTCAAAAAGATAGCGCTAGATTAGAAGAACAAATGATGCTTTTAAGTAATGCATATATCGGTACTACTGACTCTATATGCTTACGTTTGGTACGCGAATATTTTGAAATTTTAGGAGTTTCTCCAACTGTAAAAGTAATTGATACCGGCGAATTCTATTTAATGAAATATAATATTTTAACCGAGATTTTTAAAGAAAGATATAATTCGCATGATGAAGCGTTAGCATCTCTTTTAAAATTATTTCCAGGCGATATTGATGATCTTCAAACTAAAGCGTTGCTTTTAAGGTTTTATGAAAAAGTTGCGAATCAAATTTCGAGAGAAAATTATTTAAATAGTTTATCTGCTATGTATAATGAACCTTGCTTTATGCATTGGCTAAAGGGATATAACGTTAAATATATTAGTGCTTTAGATGGTGTTGACGAAAAGCTTGAAAATTTAGCCTATCAACTAGACCCTGAAAGCAAATTGCTACCCATTATTAAAGATTTAGCAAATGTTTGCAGAAATTTACTTACAGCTTTAGAATCTAATGATTACATTGAAATTTTTAATCAATTATTAGTGGTATTTAAAGCAAAGTGGCCAAGTGTCTCAAAAAAGGCCCCTAAAGATATAATGGACACTGTAAAATCTTATAAAAAATCTTACGATGCTTGTGTTAAAGCATTAAAGAAAATTTATTGTTATGATACAAAAACCATCACTGAAAGCTTTAAAGAGTGTAAAGCTGCTGTAAATGCTATCGTTGAAATAATGCATGAATTTATTAATAGATTAAATGCTAAACTTGATGAAAATGGTTATGTTTCTTTTGAACACGCACAGCGTTTAGCCTTAAGTTTATTGCGTAAATTTGAAGATGGGGAAGAAGTTATTCCTAATTCTTGTGAAGAACTTGTTAATAGATTTGACTGTGTTATGGTTGACGAATATCAAGATACTAATAATCTACAAGACTATTTCTTTAATGCAATTTCAAACAATGGTAAAAATCTATTTGCTGTTGGCGATATGAAACAAAGTATTTATCGTTTTAGGGGTGCAAATCCCGAAAACTTTAAGAAAAAGCAGGTTAGTTTTGCAGATTATGACGATGCTGATGAAACAACACCGCGCAGAATTTTCTTAAAGAGCAATTTTAGAAGTAGAAAAGGTGTTTGCGACTTTGTAAACTATTTCTTTGAAGGAAGAATGACAGAAAAAGTCGGTTCGATTGATTATTCTACTAATGAAAAGTTGAATTTTGAAGCTAAATTTCCTGAAAATAATGAGCCTACGACAGAAATTGTGCTATTAAATCATCAAGGCGTTTTAACTAAAGTAGAATTAGAAGGCGAATACATTGCCAAATATATTAAAGAACAAATGTTAAAGGCGCCGTTTTTGAAAGACGAGAAAACCGGTGGTTTAAGAAAAGCAAAATTTGGAGATTTTGCCGTTTTTGTTAGAACAGATATGGGTAATATAGAAACAATGGCAAAAATCTTATCAAAATATGATATTCCGTTTTCTGTTTGTGGTGATGCACCGTTATTATCAAATGAAGTAATTACTGTGCTTTCTTTATTAAAAGCAATCAATTCAAAAACAGATAATATTTCATTAATATCGGCTTTGGTTTCTCCGTTATTTGGCTATACAATGGAAGAAATAGGTGAATTAAAACTCATTGGTCGTTCGTGTTTATATGATGATTTAGTCCAGTCTTCAAAAGATGGTAATAAAAAAGCGTCAAATACAATTGCCTTATTAAAGAAGATGAAGCATTTATCTACAAGTGTTTCTATGGGCGAATTAGTTTATAATATTTTAAAACTTACCAACTTTAAAGAAATTGTTTTATCTATGGATAATGGTAAAGTTAGGGCAAATAACTTATCTTTATTTGAAGAATTGGCTTTTAGCTTTGATAAAAACGATGCTTATTCACTACCTGCGTTTATTGCTTTTTGTGATAAAATTGCAAAATCATTTACCTCTGATGCAAAACCAGATAAAAAAGAAAACACCGTAAAAATTATGACTATGCACAAAGCAAAAGGTCTGCAATATCCAATATGCATTATTGCCTTAAACACTAAACGATTTTCTAATAAAGAATCTAGAGAAAGCTTTTTAGCTAGTGATAAATTAGGTGTTGGGTTTAAGTACTTAAACGGCGATAACGTTAAAATTTCAACTCCTGCATTTAACGAAATTTTAGCTGAAGATCGTGCAGAGCAATTAAGCGAAGAGATGCGTATATATTACGTTGCACTTACTCGCGCAGAAGAAAAACTAATGGTTTTAATTTCAGATAATTTTGAAAATAAAACTGAAGAAAAAGATTATATGGATAAAACTAAAATTCTTGCCTTTTCTGACTGGGTTTTAGATGCAGCATTTTCATCATCATGCAGTAACCTAACTAGAAGTATTTTAGGTTTGCCAAGCATTAATAGTGATGACGGCAAATTATTTAAAGTATTTTACGAACATGCAAACGGTGATGATTCGCTAGATATTTACGATGATTCAGAAAACAAATCAAATTTACCATATTCATTTGAAAAACACGAAGAAATCAAAGAAAAGTTTTCCTATGAATATCCATATAATCATTTAAGAAATCTGACGGCTAAGACCTCAGTATCTAATCTCGTTCATAAATCTAATAAATATTCTTATACGTATTTAGCAAAACCATATTTTGCAGAAAAGGGAGGGCTTTCTTCTGCAGAAAAGGGAACAGCTTTACACAAGTTCATGCAGTACGCTGATTTTAATAAGGCTAAGGCTAATTTAAACGACCAAATTGAGTATTTATCTGAATATGGATTTTTATCCGAGGATGAGATAAAATCTTTAAATATTGAGCAAATTAAGGCGTTTTTAGAAAGCTCCTTGTTGAATCGTGCTTTGAATTCTGAAAAAATTTATAAAGAATATAAATTTATAAGTGAAATACCTGCAAAAACTGCCGACCCAAACTTACCGGATGAACTTAACGAAGAAAATATTATTATTCAAGGCGCAATAGATTTTATGTTTATTGAAAAAGATGGAATAGTAATTGTTGATTTTAAAACTGATAAAATGCAAAAAGAAGAGGATTTTATATTTGTTTATAAAGAACAACTTGATTATTATTCATTGGCCTGCACAAAAATATTTAATATGCCTATTAAAGAGAGGTATATTTATTCTTTATACTTGGGCAAAACAATTAAATTATAATTAAAAGCAATTCTGTGGCATATATATTTTCGAGGTGATAATTATGTGCTGCAGAATTGTTGATTTAAAAGACAAACAAGTAATTTCTATAAAAGACGGTGCTTATCTTGGATATGTTTATGACGTAGAAATTGATACAATGAACGGAAAATTAGTTTCTATAATAGTTCCACAAAAAAGCAAGTTTTTTGGTTTATTTGGTAGGGAAGATGATCTTGTAATTTCGTGGTGTGATATTGAAGTAATTGGAGAAGACACTATTTTAGTTAATTGTGAAATTCATAGACCAATAAAAAGAAAAAAACATTTTTTTAGCAATTTTTATGGAGAATAAATAGATTATATTATCAAAAATTTTTCTAAAATTATAATTTTATACTTTAACTGCTTTTACAAATAATATAATTAAAGTTCTTTTAAAGAGGTTTAATTATGATATTTAAAATAATAAAAGCAGTTTTTGTGCTTTCGTTAGCATTTTCGATATTTGTTCTTTCAACTGTTGGTATATTCAACTACGTATTACCAAGTGATTTTAACACAATAAAGGGCAGTGAGCTTGAATTTGGCAATAATATGCCCATAAATGCAGTTAAAAACGATGTTTTAAGCGAAGATGAGTACAGCGTTACCTTAAAGTTTTTAGGTCTAATTCCAGTTTCTGAAGCAAAAGTAAAGGTTTTAGATGATTATACAGTTAACGTACTAGGTACTCCATTTGGTATTAAAATATATACTGACGGTGTTATGGTTGTAGGCATAACCGACGTTGATAGTAAAAACGGTGCTTACTCTCCTGCAAAAATGTGTGGTTTGAGACTTGGAGATTTAATTACTTCAATTAATGGTGTTAGTGTTTTTACAAACGAAGAAGTAGCTTCAATCATAGAGCAAAGTAATGGTAAAACATTAAAATTAGCTATAATTAGAGATAATAAAAAAATTGCTATTAATATCACACCTGTTTTATCTGTGTCTTCAAATAAATATAAAGCCGGTATGTGGGTTAGAGATAGTAGTGCAGGTATTGGAACAAATACTTTTTACTGCCCAAGCTTAAATATTACTGCAGGTCTTGGACACGGAGTGTGCGATGTTGACACAGGTGAACTACTAACTATTAGCAGTGGAGAAACCGTAAAAGCATCAATACTTGATATTGATAAGTCAACAGTTGGTTCACCTGGTGAATTAAAAGGGCAATTTTTAAATGAATCACTTGGTAAAATAATTACTAATAACGAAACCGGAATTTTTTACGAAAATACTAATAAATCTTCATTTAATAACTTAAAGAAAATAGCTTTGAAACAAGAGATTAAAGCTGGTGAAGCAAAAATATATACTTGTATAGATGGTAACACACCAAAATATTATAATTGTGAAATTGAAAAGATTAATTACAATAATAGTGTTACTAAAAATATGGTTATTAAAATCACTGATAAAGAATTATTAGATAAAACAGGCGGCATTGTTCAAGGTATGAGCGGTAGCCCTATAATTCAAAACAATAAACTTGTTGGTGCGGTTACACACGTATTTGTGAATGATCCATCAAAAGGTTATGGTATATTTGCAGAAAACATGCTAAAAACTGCTCAAAATAGTGAAAGCAAATTAAATAAAGTATCATAAAAAAGAGTCCTACTATAAGAGTTGTACTCTAAAGGACAGTAAAAAGCTGTGTAGAAATTTTCTACACAGCTTTTAATTTTGTCTCATACTGTAACAAGCAGGGAAAATGTATATCATTTTCGATCTTTAGGAGAACCTAATACCCCTAAATTACTTTTTATAACGAAGTATTCTCACGAAAGAGAAAAGTAGAATTTATTTTCCAAATATTCTTTTCATTTCTTCCGTTCTCTTTGTTACCATCTCGTCATACTTGTCAGCTTCCTGAAGAAGAATGTGTGCAAAAATGCGGTTGTTTGCAAATTGCTTTCGCCAATCTTCAATTATAAAGCAGTACGGCTCGTCTGTAATTGGCTCAACAATCTCAGCGCTTATATACCCAGTTGGAAATTTAACATCATCGTTAAGCGATATTTCTAATCCCCAACTTTCATCAAACCAAAATTCAACTTTTTCGTCCGTGAAATCCTCAAACGCATCCATTTCGTTACAATCTGAGTTGGTTGAGGGGTAATTGATATCTGTGACAAATTTTACAATAAAATTCTTGAGTTGCTCAAAAGAGTGCGGAACATTTTCGCGATAGAACTTCTTGCAATATTTATCAATATAGTCAGTCATTTCTGTAACTCTATTACCAACTGCATCTTTAATGGCGATTCTGAATTCTCTCCTTGCTTCACTAAAGTTATCGTAAGTTTCTTCCTTGAACGGATATCCAGTAACATCCTTCCATATTACCTTCCACACAATAATTACTTCCTTCCTATCATTTCGTTTCTTTTTTGTATTATAACACACTAATACAAAAAATACAAATAACAAGAAAATCCCCAGCATAACTATGGTGGGGATAAGTTGGTTTAACTGTCCTTAACAGTACGACTCGTATTAGGACTCTTTTTTGTATTGCATTTTATTCGCAAATATGTTATAATATTTTTGCCAAACTAACTGAATATTGTGTGAAATTGGGTGTATTTTATTTTTTGCAAATAAAATATCACTTTTTGCATATCCTACCAATTGATATGTGTTTGTTTAAAACGCAAATTCCATCGATTGGTAGATGGGTACGCCCCATTTCACACTCGGTTAGTTTGGCGACTATCGGAGTTTGCGTTTTATGTGCGGTTACTTCGGTAGCCGCATTTTTTATTTTAAAGGAGAATAAATATGGACGCAAACACTAATATTAATTTTGAAAACCTATTAACTGCCGCAAGAAATGCTAAAGAAACCAAAGATGAAACTACAGCTATTAAACACTACGAAACTATTAGTTCGATTGACCCTAATAATTGGGAAGCATTTTTTTACTTAGTTGCATTGAAGACAAAAAGTATTAAGTTAGGAGAAGTTGACACAGCTGCTATCTCTGTATCGAATTGTTTACCAAAGGTATTTCAATTAATTAAAGAAACAATCTCTGATGAAAATGAAAGAAAGAATGCTGTTCAAGAAGTAGTGTTAGAGTGTAATAAAATTTCAGATTTCTTATATAATTGTAATTACAATTTATATAGTTATTGTATAGATAATGATGTTTCATTAAGTGCTATTGTTTTAGCCTCCAGGATGGATCACAAACGTCGTTTGCGATATGAATCAGCCAACAGATGTGTTAAAATAGGTAATTTAATGTGTATATGTGGAAATGCTATTGAAACAATTTTCGGTCTTAACGATTCTTTCTATGCTAGTTATGCAGTATTTTGTTGGGAAAAAATGATTAATATTCACTTCAATCACATAAAACAAGTAAATGTTGCTGTGTTTAATAACGAATCAATCAATATGTTTTATAATAAAGTAAAAAGATTTAAACCAAATTTTGAATTGCCGAAAATTAAAGCAACAGAAAAGAGAAATTATACGATACTTGGTATTGCTTTAGCTATTGGCGTTATAGTTGCGATTGTTTTGTATAGACTATATATCAACTATATTATATTTGGTTAAAATATTAGGAAGCCTTGTAAGGCTTCCTTTTTTATTGTATTTTATTATTTTTCGTGTTAAAATACTAATATATTAATTTTTAGGAGTCTTTATGGAACGAGAACGTTTAAAAAGCCGTTTAGGTTTTATTTTATTAAGTGCCGGTTGTGCGATTGGTATTGGCAATGTATGGAAATTTCCTTATATAGCTGGTCAATATGGTGGCGGACTATTTGTTTTAATTTATTTGTTTTTCTTAGTTGTACTTGGCATTCCTGTAATGACAATGGAATTTTCACTAGGGAGGGCCAGCCAAAAAAGCCCCGCAAGAATGTACCACAAACTAGCGCCAAGCGATAAAAAGTGGCGAATTCATGGTTATGCAGCTGTTGTTGGTAACTATATTTTAATGATGTTTTATACTACTGTTGGCGGTCTTATGATTAAATATTTTGTTGATACAATTTCGGGCAAAATGATTGGATTAAACGAGAATGGCGTAAAAATGCATTATGATAATGTTGTTGCTAACCCCAACGTTTTAGTTTTTTATATGGCAATTACAGTTGTAGTTGGATTTATTGTTTGTTCTTTTAGTCTTCAAAAAGGGCTGGAACGTGTTACAAAATATATGATGATAGCGCTTTTAGCTATAATGATAATACTTGCAATTAATAGTATATTTATGAAGGGCGGACAAGAAGGACTTAAATTTTACCTCGTACCAAACTTTGAACTTATGAATAAAGCTGGACTAATAAATATTATAGTTGCAGCTATGAATCAATCTTTCTTTACGTTAAGCTTAGGTATGGGTGCTATGGCTGTATTTGGCAGCTATATTGGTAAAGAACGTTCATTAATGGGTGAATCAATTTATATTGCTTCGTTAGATACTTTTGTAGCATTTACAGCAGGACTTATAATCTTTCCGGCATGTTTTACGTACGATGTTCCTGTAAATTCGGGTCCAGAATTAATATTTATTACTTTACCAAATATTTTCAATAATATGTCGCTTGGTAGATTATGGGGAGGACTCTTTTTCTTATTTATGTCTTTTGCGGCTCTTTCTACTGTGTTTGCAGTTTTTGAAAATATTATATCTTGCTTTATGGACATAACCGGTATTAACCGCAAAAAATCATGTTTAATAAATGGAATTCTAATGTTTATATTGTCGTTACCTTGTGCCTTAGGATTTAATTTATTATCTGGTTTTAAACCGTTTGGCGGCAATTCTACAATTATGGATTTAGAAGATTTTATTGTAAACAATATTCTTTTACCTCTTGGTTCTTTTGCATTTGTACTATTTTGTACCCATAAAGAAGGATGGGGCTTTAAGAATTTTAAAGAAGAAGCAAATAAAGGTAAAGGCGTAAAAGTTCAAAATTGGATGCGTATTTATATGACTTACGTTCTTCCGGCAATAATTTTACTTTTATTTATAGTTGGAATTATCAATTTTTTTAATAAATAAAACAAAAGCACCTATTTATTAGGTGCTTTATTTATAATATTTTTGTGAGTATTTTCTATATTCGCTAGCTGTTATACCTGTTGCTTTTTTAAATATTCGAGAAAAGTAAAATTCATCTTCATAACCGCATTTTTTTGCAATTAAATTTATGGGTAAGTTTTTATCTATTAATAATTGTTTAGCTTTATTTATTCTAATATTCTGAACGAATTTAACAGGGGAGAGCTTGTAAATTTTCTTAAACAATCTTCTGAAATGTGCTTCGCTGATATTGTAAGATTCTATAATTTTAGAGATTGAAATTCTAGGATCGAAAACGTTACGAATTATCTCTTTTGTAATTGTATATATAATTATTTTTGATTCAGTCGGTAGATACTCATTTGTTGAGCACTTCGATAGTTCAGAATAAATATCGTATAGAATTGATTTTGATTTAATTTTACTTTCAATAGTGCATACAGGCCAAATTTTATTTAATTTTATAAACTTATTATCTAATTCAAGTGAATTATTAAAAGTAAAAACTTCGTTTTCAATGACTGTATTATTAGACTCATCAAATAAAAAATTAACGACAATAAATGAATAATCTTTTACTTTAATGCTGATTCTGTAACTACTGCCACGTGATAAAAATATAACGTTACCTTTATTTCCTATAAAGTTTTTATTGGAATCAGAATAGTTAACACTACCTGATAAAATGTAAACAAGTGCATCAGATTCTCTATTAATTGTTTTATAACTTTGAATACCACTTGTAGCTTTAACAACATTTAGAATTTTATTTATACATAAGTCTTTTTCAAATATTTTCATATCATCACCATAAATAATATAACATATTATAAAACTAATTTCAATGTTCATTTTGTCCATTATAATTGTTTTCTCGATTTACATTTTATTAATTAAAGATATAATGAATTTAGGTGATAATATGTGGAATAAATTTGAATCAAGTAAAGAAGCGTTGTTAAATCAATATAAAATTGATAACTGGATTGAAGAGTCCGGTTTAAGTTTTGATGAGTTAAATGCAGAATGTAGTAAGATATTTAACGACACAAATAAAACTTTGGGTCAAAAGAAGAGCGAAGCAATTGCTTTTATTTTAAATAATGCTCAAATTGATATTGTTCCTGAAGAATTTATTCAAAATAAATTGAATTTTGGACCCATATATAATACTATTATGGATAAATTCCACTGTTCAAGATATGACAAGATCGTAAATGACTCTTGTAAGGATATGACAGAACACGTTAAAGATATGAACCATTCTGCAATTTGCGTATCTTTAGATTTTTGCCATATTGCACCTGACTGGAATTTTCTGATGAAAAATGGCATACCTGGTGTAATTGACAGGTTATTACGTGAACGTAAAAAATGCAAAGATAATGCAAAACTCCATTTTTACGACGAGTGTTTATTAGTTTATAATGCTATGATAAATTGTTTAAATCGCTTTGCAAAATATGCTGATATAGTTGGAACAAGTAAGCAAAAATTTGTTGCAGAAAATTTTAGAACACTTGCAGTTTCTGCACCCAAAACCTTAGCACAAGCGATGCAGTTAACAATGTTTATGTACCACATTGAAACAAGTTTAGATCCAAGCGTTATTAGATCTTTAGGCGGCATTGACAGATTATATTATCCATTTTACAAAAATGATTTGGAAAGTGGTGCCTTTACAGAAACACAACTTAGAGAATTAACAAGTGATTTCTTCTGGAAAATAACCTCAATTGGCATTTCTACAAATCTTCCTTTATATATTTGCGGTAAATATCCTGATGGTTCAGATGCTACAAACGAATACACATTTGTTATGGTAGAAGAATACCAAAAACTAGATATTATAGATCCCAAAATTCACGTATTATATCATAAAAATATTGATAAAAATATTGTACTAAGGGTTTTAGAATCAATAAGAGATGGCAAAAGTAGCTTTGTATTTGTTAACGTAGAAAAAGCCGAAGAAGCTTTAATAAAGGTAGGAATTAGCGAAGAAGATGCTAAACGTTTAATTGTATACGGATGTTATGAAATTGCTGCAGAAGGTACAGAAATACCTCCAACTTGTGCTGGTCGAGTAAATATGGCAAAAGCACTAGACTTTTCACTTTACAATGGATATGATTACATTTTAAACAAACAAGTTGGAATTGAATCAGGAACTGAATTTAGCAACTTCAATCAATTTTTTGAAGCATTTAAAAAGCAGTTAATTAATGCTATTCAGTATTGTATGGACGCATTAACAGAGTATGAAAGTAAATACGATGAAATTGCACCTTTTCCTATTCTTTCCGGTGCATTTGAAAACTGTGTTAAAACAGGTACTGATGTATATAACAAGGGTGCAAAATATAATAATACTTCTATTAACTGTTTTGGTTTAGCTACTGTAGTTGATAGTTTAATGGTTATAAAAAACCTTGTTTTTAATGAGAAAAGATATAGTTTTTCTGAATTTACAAACATTTTAAAGAATAATTGGGAAGGTAATGAAGAACTACGCCTTTACTGTAGAAATCATTATCCAAAATTTGCAAATGATAACGATGAAGCTGATAGTTTAGCGGTTGAAATATATAATCTTGTTGCAGATTTTATAAACGGCAAGCCAAACGGCCGTGGTGGTGTATTTAAGCACTCGCAAATATCTATCGACTGGATTCATTTTATGGGAGCACGAGTAGGTGCAACACCTGATGGAAGATTTTCAAGAGAAGCTGTTTCTAAAAATTTATGTGCAAACGTTGGTCTTGATAAAGAAGGTATCACAGCTGTTATTAATAGTATACTAAAGCTTGATGCCTCTAAATGTCCTAATGGATATGTTGTTGATGCTGTATTACACTCATCTGCTGCTAAGGGCATTGAAGGTTTAAATGCGTTTTATGGACTTCTAAAATCCTTTATGCTTCGTGGTGGTATGGCAATTCATTTCAACGTTTTAGATGCTAATATTTTAAGAAAAGCGCAGTTAAATCCAGAAGAATATAAAAATTTACAAATTAGATTATGTGGCTGGAACGTTAGATTTGTTGATTTAGATAAGAAAACTCAAGATGAATTTATTTTAAAAGCAGAGATGCAATCGAGGTAGTTTATGAAAGCCTATGTTTCCGATATAAAAAGATTTTCGGTGCATGATGGAGATGGAATAAGAACCACTATATTTTTTAAAGGCTGCCCTTTAAAATGTATTTGGTGCCATAATCCTGAAAGCATAGCCGCAAAACCACAAATTGCATATTTTAAAAATAAATGTATTAATTGCGGTCATTGTCAAGACGTTTGCAGTAACAATGCTCACACAATAAAAGAAGGGTTGCATTCTTTCAATTTTGATTTGTGTGTTGCATGTGGTAAATGTGTAGATAACTGTTTAGGGGCCGCAATGGTATATTATGGCAAAGAATATTCAACTGACGAATTATTAGAAATTATTTTAAAAGATAAAGATTTTTATGATAATTCTAATGGCGGTGTTACACTTTCCGGTGGCGAATGTTTAATACACACAGAGTTTTGCTTGGAACTACTTAAAAAAATAAAAGCTCACAATATACATGTAGCTATTGACACTTGCGGATATATTGATAGCAACGTATTTGAAAAAATTAAACCATATGTTGATTTATTTATATACGATATAAAAGCAATAGACGAAGACCTACATATTAAGTGTACAGGTAAATCAAACAAACTAATTTTAAAAAATATAAAAATAATTGACGGTTACAATATACCAATATACGTTAGAATTCCTTTTGTACCGGGCTTTAATGATAAAGAAATTGATAAAATTGCAAAATTTTTAAAGCCACTTAAAAACATAGATAGGGTAGAGGTACTTCCATTTCATAATTATTCGGCTTCAAGATATGAAGCATTAAATATGCAAAATACTTTACCCAATATTATTCCATCTGATAATGATATTAAAGAAGCAATAACTAAATTTTGATATTATATAATTAAATTCTATTTATAGTATTAAATTATAACAAAAGACAACGGTTTTCGTTGTCTTTTGTTATATGTCGAATTTTGTTGTCGAAATCTTTTTACATAATTTACCAAATTTTATCTTGAAATATTTTACAATAAATGGTAAAATATAACAAATTCAAGAAAAAAGGAGAAATAAATATGGAAAAGAAATTAAAAATATTAATAGGGGACAATAAAACGGAATTTAGTTTAAATTGCGTGAACGCACTAAAAAGTTATGGCATGGATGTTATCAGTTGTGAAAAAGACGGTATTACACTTTACAATAGCATTATGAATTACAAGCCCGATGTTGTAATTTCCGAGGTGTTTTTACCATCGCTAGATATCATAGGTATATCTAACAAACTAAAAAATATTGAAAATAAGCCATTATTAGTTGCAATATCAAGTTGTGATAATTCAAAATTAGAGCAAGAAGCGCTTTCTGCAGGTATATCATATTACTTCATTAAACCAATAGATATTACTGTTATGGCCGAAAGAATAATACAAATTTCGGGTTGGAATAATAAAGTTGCACCTCTTAAAACTGAAAATAATATTATTACTGATAATGAATTAGAATTAATGGTTACGGAAATTATTCATCAAATTGGTATTCCTGCTCATATCAAGGGCTATCAGTACTTACGTGAAGCGATAATGTTAGCTATTAAAGATGACGATATTATTAATGCAGTAACAAAGATATTATATCCTACAGTAGCTAAGCGTTTTAAAACAACATCTTCAAGAGTTGAAAGAGCAATCAGACATGCAATTGAAGTTGCTTGGGATCGTGGCGATATTGACGTTTTAAATTCTTATTTTGGTTATACAATTAATGGAGAACGTGGTAAGCCAACCAATAGCGAATTTATTGCTATGATATCTGATAAATTACGTTTAAGGCTTAAAAGAGCATAAATAAAAGCACCTATTTAGGTGCTTTTTCTATTTTTTATTTGGTTTGATTTCTGACAAGGGATTATTATCAATTGCACTTTTAATTTGTTTATCAGAAACATGTGTATATATTTGAGTAGTGTTTAAATTTTCGTGACCCAAAACTTCTTTTAAAACTCTAACGTCAACGTTGCCGTGTCTATACATTAAAGTAGCTGCGGTGTGTCTTAACTTATGGGTCGAAAATCCCTGACCACCAAGCCCCGATTTATCCAAAAAAGTATAAACGATATGTTGAACTGTTTTATTAGAAATTCTTCTTAATTGTTGGCTTATAAAAAGAGCATCTTTATATTCAGTTCTAACGCCTTCTACAGGACGAACTTTTTTATAATTCTCAATAGCTTTAAGACATGCACTATTTAAATGAACAACTCTTTGTTTATTTCCTTTACCGGTTACAACAAGATTATCTTCACGTATGTCTGAAAAATTAATATTGCATAATTCGCTTAAACGAAGTCCACAATTTAAAAATAGGGTAAGTATGCAATAATCACGCTCGTAATGCTTACCATCAACTGATTCTAAAAGCATCTTACTCTCATCTAAAGATAAATATTTTGGCATCTCATTTTGAGTTTTTGGCGTTTCTAATAGTGCAGAAGGGTCATTTTTTAGTATGCCTTTGTTATTGGTTAAATATTTAAAATATGTTTTTAGTGTAGAACATTTTCGAGCTCTTGTTTTAGGTGAATTATTTAACTCGTTTTTACAAAAAACTATAAACATATATAAATCATTTAAAGTTACAGATTTTACCAATTCTTCATCGATTGAATTTATGGTAATTTTTGTAAATTCTGTTTCAGCAGGCACTAAACCACGAATTTTTAGAAGAAATCTGAAAAAAGTGCGCAAGTCTAAAAACTGCTCCTGAACGGTTAGGGCAGATTTATTTTTGATAGTTTCACTATATACCAAAAAATCTCTAATAATTTCCGGCAATAAATATAATTCTTCAGGCTTCATGAATTTTAGCACCTCTAATTAATATTATATATGTAAATGGGCAAAAAAGCAAATAAATTATCAAATAATAATATTTTAAACGTATGTTAGGTCATTTCAAAAATTATTATTTAATAGAACATATTAAATAATTTAACTTTAAATGAGGTAAGGTATTACAAAAATAAAATTATTTAATATGCATTTAAAAAAAGGAGAATATTATAT
>JAZQHT010000002.1:0-57002 GCA_045540715.1 Acutalibacteraceae bacterium
GTTTTTTGATGCAATTTATTGGGCAACCATCTCCCTAACAACTGTTGGTTATGGTGATATTTATCCAATAACAACAATTGGCAGAATTGTCACAATGTTTTCTTCGGCTTTTGGTATTGCGATAATTGCACTACCATCCGGTGTTATTACAGCCGGTTATCTTGAAGAAATCAGCAAAGACAAATAATGTTTTTATATATAAAGGGTTTTAGGTTCTCCTAACAAGTGATATTTGGGCGCCTAAATGTCCTGCTTGTTACGGTATAAGACAAAATGAAAAGGAAGCACGAATTTTTCGCGCTTCCTTTTTTACTGTCCTTTAGAGTACGACCCTAACCATCCTTTTATTTTTTTATTTCGTACCACGCGGTATCGCAAAGTTCATCTGAGCCAAACTTTACAAGTGCTTTACCAAAGTGGGTAAAAATCATACCGCTTTTTTGCATAACCCTACCGGAAGCCAGGTTTTCAACCCTATGCTCTGCAATAACTCTTTCAAATCCGTTATTAAATAAAAATTCAATTACCGCTTTTAAACTTTCGGTAACAATACCTTTGTTCCAATAGTCATAAGATAGCACGTAACCTATTGTGGCAGTTTTATTATCTTCCGATATGTCAACCGCGTCAATGCAACCAATGGGCTCATCAAATTCTTTTAAGGTAATTGCAAAACGGTATTTATAATTGTTTTTTGATTTATCTAAATAAATTTTTAAAAGTTCTTTTGTTTCTTGAACAGATTTGTGCGGCGTCCAACGACAATATTTTGCAACTCTATTATCGAAAGTCCAGTTTTTAAACATTGCTGTTTCGTCATCTTCTTTAAAAGGACGAAGTACTAATCTTTCTGTATGAATAACACTCATAATATCACCTTGGGTTGTATTTTAGCATATTTAAAAAATAATATCAATATTTCTTGTATTTATAGACATTTTACCCTTGAAAAAACACATAAAAAGCCGTATAATATACACATATTTTAAATTGAATATGGAGTTTTAAAGATGGGTTGGTACATTGGAATTGATGGCGGTGGCACAAAAACCGCTTTCTGTCTTGGCAACGAAGATGGAAAACCTCTCTACTGCTTGCGTAAAAGTGGCTGTTCTTATCAGTCTATTGGTGCTAAAGCAGTGGTTGACTTAATTAAAAACGGCATTGATGAACTTCTTGCCGAAGCCGGTATTTTGGCAAGTGACTGTGCCGGTTGTTGCATTGGGCTTCCTTGTTATGGAGAAAACAAAAAAATGGACGTCCTTTTAAAAAAGGAATTAACAAACGCGCTAAAACCTATACCGCTTTACATCGTTAACGACGGTGTTGTTGGTTGGGCGGGCTCGCTTGAGTGCAAAGAAGGCGTGCACTTAGTAGCGGGAACCGGCTCAATTGCTTTTGGTATGGGCGCCGACAAAAAAATGGTTAGAACAGGCGGCTGGTGCGAGTTTTTTGGAGACGAAGGGTCTTGCTACTGGGTTGGAAGAAAGGTTATGAGCCTTTTTTCTAAACAAGCAGACGGTCGTTTTCCTAAAACCGCTTTATACGATATTATTAAAGAAGAATATAAATTTGAAGACGATTTTGAATTTATTGATTACGTATTAAATAACGTTGCCCCCTACCGCGAAAAAGTTGCGGCTTTTCAAATATATGCACATAAAGCGGCGCTACTGGGTGATGAATCTGCCGCAAGATTATACGTTGAAGCTGCTGAACGCTTAGCCCAATTAGTTTCGGGTATTATTAAACAAGTAAAATGGTCTAAAGACGAGGTTACCGTTTCATATTTTGGCGGTATTTTCCATGCAGGCGAATTTGTTTTAAGACCTCTTGAATTTGAACTTGCAAAATATAATTGCAAATTAGTGCCCCCTAAAAAGACTGCAACCGAAGGTGCACTGCTTTTAGCAATTAACACATTTAATAAATAAACTTGGAGGAATATAAAATGTTTTTAACCGAAAAAGAAATTCTTGACACCCCAAACGCGCTTAAGAAAACCTACGAGGTTTTTGAAAAGCAATCTAAAGAAATTGCTGACTTTTTTGCCGCAAACAACCAGCGTAAATTCACCTTCTTTGGCTGTGGCTCAAGCTATATGCTTTCAAAAAGTGCCGCTACAATTTTTGCCGCAAAAGAAAATACTTATGCTTCGGCTGTTCCTGCAGGCGATTATATTGTAAATCCTTTATTTTGGAAAGAAACCGTTAAAAACAGCATTATTGTTACCATTTCTCGTTCAGGTAAAACAAGCGAAATGGTGCGTGCTGTAAAACATATTAAAGAAAATTATGGTTGCCCTGTTATTTCTCTTTCTATGAAAGACGATAACGACATTATGGCTTATAGTGAATTAGATATTACTATGGACTGGTGTTACGATAACAGCGTTTGCCAAACAAGAACAGTTACAAACCTTTATGCAGCAGTTTTACTTCTAGCCGCTGCTTATTCTAACGACACAACTTTATTAAACTCTGTAAAAACCGCTGTTGACACAAACGCTGACTTTATTGCAGAAAACCGCAAAGCATTAGAAGAAATTGCTTCTCTTGACTGGAAAGACGTTACAGTTTTAGCAGATGGTCCTGTTTGCGGTATTGCTGAAGAAGGCGCTTTAGCTTTTACCGAAATTGCAATGCTAACAGGCAGATATTTCCGTATGTTAGACTATCGTCATGGTCCTGTTGTTATTAGCGGTAAACAAAGCTTAACTCTTATGCTTTTAAACCCTTGCGAAGATGCTTTACAAGGCGATATGGTGCGCGACGTTATGGCTCACGGTGGACCCGTTGTTACAGTATCTGATAAAGCTGAAAACATTTACGGGGCTACTAAACATATTCAAATTAAAGGCATTGAAGACTTTGCCGCATTTGGTATTCCCTTTATTTATTTAGCACAAATGACAGCCCTATTAAAATCAATTTCTATGGGCGGAAATCCTGATGCTCCAACCGGTCTTGACGCTTATATTACTTTAAAATAAGGAGTAACAAAATGGCTTTAGTAAATACCAAACAAATGCTTTTAGATGCACAAAAAAATCATTACGCAATTGGTGCATTTAACGTTGAAAATATGGAAATGATGCAAGCAGTTATTACTGCCGCAGAACTTGAAAAACTACCGGTTATTTTACAAACTACTCCTTCAACCTTAAAATATGCCGATACCGCAGTTTTTGCGGCTTTGGCAGAGGCAATGGCTAAAAAAGCAACCGTTCCTGTTGCTATGCATTTAGACCACGGCAGTAGCTTTGAACTATGTGAAAAGGCAGCTAAAGACGGTTACACTTCACTTATGATTGACGGTTCAAAATTACCCTTAGAAGAAAATATTGAACTTGCAAAAAGGGTTGTTGAATTAGCAAAATCTTTTGCTTATGCTCCAACTGTTGAAGCTGAGCTTGGAAAACTTGGCGGTAAAGAGGACGACCTTGAGGTTAAAGACGGCGAAGATATGTGCACCGACCCACAAGAAGCTATCCTATTTGTTGAAAAAAGCGGTGTAGATAGTCTTGCAGTTGCTATTGGTACTGCTCACGGTTTTTATAAAGGCACACCAAAATTAGAGTTTGAACGCCTTGCTGCTATTCGCGATGCAGTAAGTGTTCCACTTGTTTTACACGGCTCTTCCGGTGTTCCCGATGAAGACGTTAAAAAAGCAATAACCTTGGGTGTTTGCAAAGTAAACTTTGCAACAGAGCTTCGCGTAGCTTATACAGAAGCCGCAAGAAAAGTTATTGCCGACGAAAGCGTTTACGACCCTAAAAAGTATGGTGAAAAAGCACGTGAAAACGTTATTGAGCTTGTTCGCCACCGCATGAGAATCTGCTCGAAATAAAAACAAAAGCCCGTAAGGGATTTATTTCATTGAAAAGAAACACCTTTTGTCTACCGACAAAAGGTGTTTCTTTTCTGGTGGAGATGACGGGAGTCGAACCCGTGTCCAAAAATCAATTCACTATCTTTTCTCCGGGTGCAGTTGTTTCTTTAAATTCCCAAACAAAACCCGAAACAACAAGGGTTAATATTTAGTATCTCTTAAAAGTTCTGATTTACCGTAAGAGAAGCAGT
Organism: Acutalibacteraceae bacterium; assembly: GCA_045540715.1. Classification (GTDB taxonomy): domain Bacteria; phylum Bacillota; class Clostridia; order Oscillospirales; family Acutalibacteraceae; genus UMGS1279. Next base: position 4,083 of record JAZQHT010000002.1, read on the forward strand.
AAATTCAGATGGACCGCTAACATGGCGCCCGTTTGCTTGCCGCGGTGCTCAAGCAACGAACGGTGGCCGCATTAGGCCACAATTGCATATTTATTATGCGTTTAATTTAAAGTGCAAATTTTTAAGTGGTTTTGCGCCACTACCCGCTTTAATAGCTGCATAATCCCTGTCGAAACCTTTACATCCCCGTATTTGAAGTAAGAAGTAAGAGGTAATAAGTTACAATCCCTCCACCACCTTCGGTGGTCTCCCTCCCTTTAAACAAGGGAGGCAAATTAAGTAAGAAGTAATAGTGAAGAGTGAAGAAGTAATTATTATAGAATTTTTGCTATACACTTAAAATTATTGCGTTGGCTGACAATAAATCCCCTCGCCACGCTATGCGCGGCCATCTACCCTTTAGGCAAGGGGGTAAAGGGAAATTGATTATTGCCTGTTTTGTTCTTTTAAGGCTCTGTCAATATCGCGACTGGCGGCTTTTTTAGCGGCCACATCACGTTTATCGTAAAGTTTTTTACCTTTACAAAGGCCTAACTGTACCTTAACTAAAGAATCTTTAAAATAAAGTGAAAGTGGTATTAAAGTTAAACCCTCTTGTTGCACCTTGCCAAAAAGACGTAAAATTTCTTTTTTCTTTAAAAGCAGTTTGCGAACTCTTAGTGGGTCTTTATTAAATATATTACCCTTTTCGTAAGGAGAAATGTGCATGCCTTTAACAAACACTTCGCCATTATCTATAGACGCCCAGCTATCTTTTAAATTGCAACCGCCCTGCCTTATTGACTTAATTTCTGTGCCAACAAGCTCAATACCTGCTTCAAAACTTTCAACCACAAAATAGTCGTGAAAAGCCTTTTTATTGGTGGTAATGGTTTTGGTATTTGCCAAAAAGCCCACTCTCCTTTCTTTATTTTTTACTATTGTAACACACTTTATAAAAAAATTCCACTAATATTATTAATTATATATAATTATATTTACTTTTTTGAAAAAGTGTGTTATACTATGATAAATATAATGCAAATAATATTTTTTGGAGTTAGTTTTTATGAAAAAAGTTTTATCTTTAGTTTTATGTTTAATTTTAGTGGTTTTAACCTTTACTGCTTGTAAGGAAGAAACTGTTGTTTATTATGATGAAAGCACAATGGGCTATGCTAATTTAGCCGAATACGTTACTGTTTCTCAATACAAAAACCTTCCCTTCCCACTAAATACTGATAAGGCATTAATTGAGAAAGTTCAGAAAAAATATCATGAAGATATGGAAAGTTTAAACCTTCATAACACAATTGACGTTCCAAAGGTTGCTGATGGCGACACCGTTATTATTGACTACGTTGGTAAAAAAGACGGTAAAGCTTTTGAGGGCGGCACTGCAAGCGGTCAAAGTTTAGTAATTGGTTCTGATAGCTATATTGACGGTTTTGAAGACGGCCTAATTGGTGTTGACGTTGGTAAAACAGTTGACCTTAACCTTACCTTCCCTAAAGATTACGGCAATGCTGATCTTGCAGGTCAAAAGGTTGTATTTACAGTAACCGTTAAATCTTGCACAAGAAAGGTTTATCCCACACTTTCTTCAGTTGGCGAAGTTATGGCTCAAGAATTAGGTTATGACAACCTAAAAGCTTATGAAGATGCCGTTATTAAAGGCATTAAAACCGAATATATTTGGAGCGAAAAAATTGTTGACCTTTCAACAATTATCAAATACCCTGAAAAAGAACTTAACGCAAATAAAGAATATTTTACCTCTTTATATCAAAACCTAGTTTCTACCTATGGTCAAGAAACAGTAGATAGCGTTGCTCTTTCTAACGCACAAGCACGTACAAAAGAAGAACTTGTTGGTTATTATATCTTCCGTAAAGAAGGCTTAAAATTAGACGAAAAAGACGTTGTTGATAGAGCAATTAAAGATTACGGTTCAGAATATACCGCACAAGAACTTGAAAATACTCGCGTTAAGCTAACAATGGAAAAAGCCATTGAATTTTGTCTTGATTCGGCAGTAGAAAGCTAATGAGAGTAATTACAGGAACAGCTAGAGGCAGACGCCTTATTGCCCCAAACGGTCTTGAAACGAGACCTACTTCTGATAAGGTTAAAGAAGGTCTCTTTTCGGCTATTCAATTTGATATTGAAGGCAGAAGAATTTTAGACCTTTTTGCAGGAAGCGGTGCTATGGGCATTGAAGCTTTAAGCCGTGGTGCTAAAAGTGCTGTGTTTGTTGATAATTCTAAAGCCGCCATTTATACGATAGAAGAAAATATTCGTAGTTGCGGTTTTAAAAACAACACAAAGGTTTATAACACAGATTACAAAAGTTTTCTAGCCGCTAATAAAGACCTTTTTGATATTGTCTTTTTAGACCCACCATATAAAGCAGGTGTTTTAGAAGATGCTATTAAAGGAGTTATTCCCTTTTTAAGCGACTATGCAATTATTATTGCCGAACACCCCACTGAACTAATCTTAGATGATGAAATTTGTGGTTTTAGCGTTACAAAAAGATATAAATATTCTAAAACCGCTGCCACGATTTTTCGCAGAAAGGACTAAACTATGAATAATGTTACGGCAGTTTGCCCCGGTAGTTTTGACCCTGTAACAGTTGGGCACCTTGATATTATTACAAGGGCGGCCGGTATGTTTTCAAAAGTTATTGTACTTGTAAGCACAAACGCAAACAAAACCCCTATGTTTTCTACTGAAGAACGTATTAGTATGTTAAAAGCCGCAACCGTTAATTTAGATAACGTTGTTATTGATTCTTACGACGGGCTTTTAGCAGATTACACCAAAAAAGTAGGAGCAAGGGCAATAGTTAAGGGCCTTAGAGCTATGTCGGACTTCGAATATGAATTCCAAATGGCTCTTACAAATAAAAAGCTTAATCCTGAAACAGAAACTTTGTTTTTAACCACAAAGGCTGAAAACATGTATTTAAGTTCTAGTATGGTTAAGCAAATAGCCACTATGGGTGGGGATATTAGTGATTTTGTTCCCCCTGTAATTCACAAAGCAGTATTAAGTCGTTTAAATAGAAAGGATGGAAAATAAGATGAGCATTGAAGAACTATTAGAAGAATTTGACGAGGTACTAGATTCAGGTATGAAATTACCCGGTAAGCGCACACTTTTAGACGCTGAAAAGGTAAGAGAATTAGTTGACGATATTCGTCTAAATTTACCTGCAGAAATCAAGCAAGCAAAAAGCATTGTAAATGATCGTACTGACATTATCACAAGAGCTAAAGCTGAAGCTGATGAAATTATCAAACGTGCAGATGAACGCGCACAAGCTATGGTAGCACAAGAAGAAATCACACGCTTGGCTGACGAAAAAGCTCGTGAAATTATTGCTGCTGCACAAAGCAAGAGCCGTGAAATGAGAAAAGCTGCTCAAGAATTCGTTGACGATATTATGCAACGCGCAGATGAAGGTTTAACAGCTAACTTAGCAGAAGTTAGAAAAACAAGAGCAAGCTTAAAACAACCAATCCCCGGTTCTTCTAACTAATAAATGAAGGAATATTTAAAGCTTTTTTGGGCTTTCTTCAAAATTGGAGCCATCACCTTTGGTGGTGGCTATGCTATGTTACCCTTTTTGCAAAATGAACTTTGCACAAAACGTGGTTGGGTAACAGAAGAAGAAATTATTGATTACTTTGCTATTGGTCAATGCACACCCGGTATTATTGCGGTTAATACCGCTACGTTTGTAGGTTATAAACGCAAAAAAACCTTAGGTGGTATTGCTGCCACTTTGGGCATTATTACACCCTCAATAATAATTATAAGTATTATTGCTTTAGTTTTACAAAACATTGCTAGCATTGCTGTTGTTCAAAATGCTTTTAAAGGCATTAGGGTTGCCGTTAGCGTATTAATTGTAAATGCTATTATTAAACTAAGCAAAAACTCTGTGGTTGATATTTATACTGCCATTTTGTTTTTAATAAGTGGTGTTATATGCTTCTTTTTAGGGGTATCCCCTATTTATATTGTGGCTGCCGCTGCTATTGGAATTTTAATCAAATGCGCGGGAGGTAAAAAACAATGATTTACCTTTTGCTATTTTGGGAATTCTTTAAAACCGGTCTTTTTGCGGTTGGCGGTGGACTTGCAACCTTACCATTTTTATATCAGATGGCCGAAAAACACCCCGATTGGTTTACAAAAGAAATGGTGGCAGATATGCTTGCAGTTTCTGAATCTACACCAGGGCCAATTGGTATTAATATGGCCACTTACGCAGGTTTTAATGCCGCGGGTAATTTTTGGGGTTCGTTAGTTGCAACCTTAGCAATTATATTACCATCAATAATAATCATTACAATAATCGCAAAATTTCTATCAAAATGGGGCGAAAACCGTTTTGTAAAGGGCGCGTTTTACGGAGTAAGGCCCATTGTTTTAGCCTTTATTGTTGTAACCGCCATAAATCTTGTTATTAGTAATATTTATATTAACGGTGCATTTAATATTCAAAACATTTTATTGTTTTTAGGCCTACTTGTTTTAAGTAATTTAAAATGGTTTAAAAAGTTGCACCCCGTTGTATTTATAGGAATTGGTGCGGTTATGGGAATTGTCTTTTCTATGATATAAATTTTAAAGGTCTATATTTTAGGCCTTTATTTTTTTGCAAAATAAAAAACCGTGGTAAGAATTTACCACGGTTTTATTTTTAGAATTTAACTTAATTATTTAAGTTCAACAGTTGCGCCAGCTTCTTCTAATTTAGCTTTGATGGATTCAGCTTCATCTTTAGAAACTTGTTCTTTAACTGCTTTAGGAGCTTCTTCAACTAAAGCTTTAGCTTCGCCTAGACCTAAACCGGTGATTTCGCGAACAGCTTTGATAACCTTAATTTTTTCTGCACCAACGTTTGCTAATACAACGTCAAATTCAGTCTTTTCTTCAGCAGCAGGAGCGTCAGAAGCAGCAGGAGCAGCAACAGCAACAGCTGCAGCAGCAGATACGCCGAATTCTTCTTCTACGGCTTTAACTAATTCAGATAATTCTAAAACGGTAAGTTCTTTTAAAGTGTCAATAATAGCAGTAATTTTTTCGTTTGCCATTTTAATTTTCCTCCAATAATTTTTTCTATTTTATTTTGTTTTATTTTTAAATTTTGTTAGTTGCAATTATTCGGCTGCAGCTACACCGTTTTTGTCAACAATAGCTTGAACACCGCGAGCAAAAGAAGCGATTGGTGCTTGGAACGCACTGAGTACGGTTGCAAGTAGAACTTCTCTGCTTGGTAGTTTTGCTAAACTTTGAACTGTTGCTACGTCGATAACTTTGCCATCAAGATAACCTGATTTAACGCTGAAATTATCGTGAGTATCTGCGTATTTGCATAAAATACGAGCGGCTGCTACGTAATCTTCTTTAGAGATTGCAATAGCGGTTGTGCCTTCTAAAACATCTTTCATGCCTTCTAAATCGGTACCAGTAATAGCACGAGCTAATAATGTGTTTTTAACTACGAAGTAATCAACACCTGCTTCACGAAGCTCTTTACGAAGCTTTGTATCGTCAGCAACGTTAATACCTTTGTAATCAACAACAACGCCGGTTACAGAGTTAGTAAGTTTTTCAGAAAGTTCAGCAACGAGTGCCTTTTTAGCTTCTAAAACGTTCTGATTAGGCAATTTTTTTCCTCCTTTACGACATTATTTATGCCGCTAAAATCAAAAAAACCTGTTCTTAGAGAACAGGCGGAAAAACATAAACTAATAAAGTTTGTTTAGCCCATCCTCGGTAGGTTGGTTTACGTTACGCTTAAAGCACCTACTGTCTTAAGATTTGCGACTTAATTATATTACCATTAAAGTTGCGTTTTGTCAACTATTTTTTGAGATAAATTTCTCATATAGTTTAGTTAAAGCCTTCTTTTCTATACGCGAAACGTAACTGCGCGAAATTTTAAGGTGTTTTGCCACTTCACGTTGGGTATATTCTTTGCCTCCAATAAGGCCGTATCGCATTTTTATAATAAGCCTTTCGCGACCGCTTAACGCGCTATCTATATATTTATGTAATAGGTCTATTCTAATTTTTGTATCTATTTCTTCTACTATATTTTTATCATCTGCTATAACGTCTATTAATGTTAAGTCGTTGCCGTCGCGGTCGGTATCAATAGGCTCGTTTATAGAAACGTCGCCGTTTGCTTTTTTATTTGTTCTAAAATGCATTAATATTTCGTTATCTATGCATCTTGCGGCATAAGTAGCAAGTCTTATTCCCTTTTCGGAATTAAAAGAAGAAACCGCCTTTATTAGCCCTATTGTTCCAATTGAAATTAAATCGTCTTGATCTGTTCCTTGCCCTATATACTTTTTAGCAACGTGAGCAACAAGCCGCAAATTATGTTCAATTAGTTTGCCCCTTGCGATATTATCACCTTTTTGCATTTTTAAAATAAGTTCCGCTTCTTCTTTAGCTGAAAGCGGCATTGGAAAACTGCCGGCATTGGTTGGATGCAACGCTATAAAAACTAAGGAAGACAAAATGCCCGAAATTATACTTAAAAACAATAAAATCCACTCCCCATATATTTATATATTAAATATATGTAATACCACCCGCCATCTTGACAAAACTGCCGTTTTAGAGTATTATAATCTTTAGGTTTAATAGTAAAAAATAATGTCTATTAAAGGAATTTTATTTATGAAAAATCTCATTAAATTTAGAAAATCTATTCTTGCAATTCAAAAGATTTTGCTAATTGTTGCTTTGATTTGCACTTTTATATCATTTTGGACCACAAGTTACGACAACGCCCTATTTTCAAGCAAAGGTAACTACGTTGTTGTTCTTTCATATTTTGCAATTTTTATGGCATTTACGCTTGTTTACGGGGGTCTTAAAATTGGTGTTTCAAGGCTTTATGACGTTATTTACAGCCTTGCACTATCTTTGGTTATTACCAACTTCTTTATATATTTAGAGCTTTCACTTATTGCTCGTTTAATGCTCTCTCCTATTCCCATTTTAATTTGTACAGTAATTCAGTTTGTAATTGTTTTATTTGGCGCTTACGCTATTGATACAGTTTATTTTAAACTTCACAGCCCCAGAAAAATTATTGCTATTAAAGATGCAACTGTTGGTCGCGAAGCGATTATTAAAAAAATGTCTAAAATTAAAAAACGTTATAATATCAATATGATTATGGACATTTCTACCCCTATTAACGAAATTTTTAGCGCTATTGACGAACATGAAGCCGTTTTAATTTGCGACTTTGACAAAGCGCTGCAAAATAAAATTTTAAGATATAGTTACGCAACCAAAAAACGTATTTACTTTTTACCTTCTTCTAACGATATTGTTTTAAGTAATACCGTTCAAAGTCAAATTTTTGACACCCCAATTTTAATGTGCCGTAATCAAGGTCTTACAAACGAACAAAAAATTCTTAAACGTATTATGGACCTTTTAATTTCGGGTATTGGCTTAATTATTGCTTCTCCGTTTATGATAATTATTGCACTTGCAATTAAACTTTATGATGGAGGCCCGGTTTTCTTTAAGCAAAATCGCGTTACAGAAAACGGTAAAATTTTCAACGTTTTAAAATTCCGTTCTATGATTGTAGATGCCGATAAGGTTGCTTTAAGAAAAGCCACTTCTAACGACGACCGCATTACCCCTATTGGTAAAATTATTCGTCCGCTTCGCTTAGACGAGCTTCCACAGTTACTAAACATTTTATTTGGCGATATGTCTTTTGTGGGCCCTAGACCTGAAAGAACCGAAAACGTTTACGAATATACTAAGCTTTATCCTGAATTTGATTTAAGACATCGTGTTAAAGGCGGACTTACAGGTTACGCACAAATTTATGGTAAATATAACACTACCCCACAAGATAAGCTTAATATGGATCTTATTTATATTGAAAAATATTCAATACTTTTAGATATTAAACTAATTGTAATGACTATTAAGATTTTATTCCAAAAGGAAAGCACCGAAGGTTTTGACGAAGAAGACAGTGCAGTTGGTGCAACCTTAAAGAAAGCAGAGGCAAATAAAGATGAGCAATAAAACTTTAGTTGTAATGGCTGCAGGTATGGGCAGTCGTTTTGGTGGACTAAAACAAATGGAAGCTATTGATGAAGGCGGCAGAGCAATTTTAGATTATTCTGTTTATGATGCAAAACGTGCCGGCTTTGACAAGGTTGTTTTTATTATTAAAAAAGCAATTGAAGAAGATTTCAAAAAAATTGTTGGCGCACGCGTTGAAAAAATGATTGACGTTGAATATTGCTTTCAAGAGTTAGATAAATTACCTGAAGGTTTTAAAGCACCGGAAGGTCGCGAAAAACCTTATGGAACAGGACACGCTGTTTTATGTTGCAAAGATATTGTTAAAACACCATTTGCAGTTATTAATGCCGATGATTATTATGGTATTTCTGCTTATAAACAAATTGCAAAAGGTTTAGACGATAAAAACAACTACTGTATGGTTGGCTTTAGACTTGCCAATACTTTAACAGAAAACGGCACGGTTTCTCGTGGTGTTTGCACAATTAAAGACGGTAAGCTTTTAGACGTTGAAGAAAAAACCAAAATTGCCGATTGCAAATATTTAGAAAACGACGAGTGGCATCCCCTATCTCCAGATACGGTTGTATCTATGAATATGTGGGGCTTCCAACCTGACATTTTTGATTATTTAGAAAAAGGCTTTGTTGAATTTTTAAAAGAAAAAGGCCAAGAATTAAAGTCTGAATTCTTCTTACCATTTATGGTTGATGATCTTGTTAAAGCAGGCGAAAAAGAGGTTAACGTACTAGTTGCTGAAGACAAGTGGTATGGTATGACCTACAAAGAAGACAAACCTTCAATTGTTAATGCATTAAAGCAAATGACCGACGAAGGTAAATACGAATTTTAACAAAAAATAAAGTCCTAACGGAGCGTTAGGACTTTTATTTTTTTATAACCTTTAAGGTTTTTATATTATAATATTTTGCAATTTCTATTACTTCTTTGGTTATTTCTTCACCGCAAACTGCAACGGGTATTGCTGGTGGGCAACTTACGGTTGGGGCGGCTAATACCCTACCTGCCGCTTTTGATAAGGGCAGTTCTTCAGAATCACTAAATAGCGCTTTATTTAAAGAGCAAACCTTTTTGGGTTTTACCATTTTGGGCGGTAAAATATTTATTGCTTCTTTTTTGGGTATTTGCAATAACGCTTTTTCTATTTTTTTAAGGTCTTTGTCATTTTCTAAAGAAAGCATTAAAACCAAATAGTCGTTATCGTAATATTCTGCAACTATATTAAAAGATAAAAGAATATCCTTTAGTTCATTACCAAAATAACCCATTTGTTTAGTTGAAATAGTAATTTTTAAGGGTTCATCCCCTACTAAATTAATACCGTTATTAATTAAGGTTTGTTTTAATGCGTTAACTTTTTCTATAAAACAATTTAGTTTTTCTTTATAACCGTTATATAAATAACTGTTTGCCATATCTAAAGACTGCAAAATTAAATATGATGGACTTGTTGTTGCAAAAATTGACATTGCACTTTCCGCATTATTTACAAATTCTTTAGGCGCCTTTTTTGAAATATGTAAATAACCGCCGCCTGTTAAAACGGGTAAGGTTTTATGAGCTGAATCGCAACACATATCTGCACCTAAATAAATTGGGTGCAAGGAATTTTGCAAAAAGTTTAAATATGCACCGTGAGCATTATCTACAATTAAAAGAACTTTATATTTTTTGCAAACCTTTGCAATTTCTTTAATATTTAAAATATTACCCAAATAATCGGGAGTGGTTAAATAAACGGCTCCTACTTTGCTTTTTTGCAAATATTCTTCAATATCTTTTGCAGTAATATTACAAGAAAGAAGATCGGTATTTTCTTTTGAATATAGCCACTTAACATTTATATTAAGCAGGGCCGCTGCAGTTACAAAGGTTTTATGCGCGTTACGACCAGCTAAAATGGTGATATTTTGACCATTTTGCGTTAAATATAACTTTGTTAAATATAGCATAGCCCTAATTGATAAAGACGAACCTTCGGTTGAGTAAAAGGTTTTTGCGGTATTAAAAAGTTTGCCCGCATTTTTTTCGCTTTCTAAAATAATACCGTTTGCGCTATATAAGACGTCGGCTGAATCAATTTCTGTAATATCAAATTTTTCAACACCAAAAAAGCCCTTGCCCTTATGCCCCGGCATATGAAGGCGAGTGCTTTTTTGTTTTGCGTATTTTTTTACAAAATCACAAATTGGGGTGTTCATAACTACTCCTTTAAAGCCTTTTGAGCTTCAATCATAATTGCGCATTCCATACGCTTGCGGAAAAGTTTACAACCATATTCGTAAATGCCCGTAATGCTTCCCGTTGCGTGATATGCATTAGCGGCACATCCACCAGAGCAATAAAGTTTCGCCCAACAGTCTTTGCACTCTTCTCTTGCATATACGTTACAAGCCATAAATTCGTCCTGAATTTTTGTATTATCAACACCTGTGTAAACGTTACCAAGCTTAAACTTTTCATCGCCAACAAACTGATGACAAGGATAAAGGTCGCCCCAAGGTGTAACCGCCATATATTCGGTACCGCTACCACAACCCGACACCCTTTTATAAATGCAAGGACCGCCTTTTAAATCTATCATATAGTGATAAAAAGTAAAGGGTTTACCTTCGTTTTGGCGTTCTATCATAAGATTTGCAAGTTCTTCGTACTGCTTTAAAACAATTGGTAAATCTTCTTCAGTTAAAGCCGATGGGTCGTCTTTAGCACAAACAACCGGCTCCATACTAAGCTCTGTAAAGCCTAAAGAAAGCATTGTTTTTATATCTTCTAAAAAGTCGGGATTATTATGTGTAAAGGTGCCACGCATATAATAATTTTTATTATCTCTTGCTTTTACTAATTTTTGAAATAACGGCACAATTTTATCGTAACTGCCCTTGCCGTTATAATCTACACGAAATTTATCGTGCACTTCTTTGCGGCCGTCTAAACTTAAAACAACGTTGCTCATTTCACGGTTTGCAAAATCAATAACGTCATCGTTAATTAGCATACCGTTTGTGGTTAAAGTGAATCTAAAGTTTTTACCTGCTTCTTTCTCGCGAATTCTTGCATATTCTACAAGCTGCTTTACAACCTCAAAATTCATAAGAGGCTCGCCGCCAAAAAAGTCAACCTCTAAATTTCTTCTGCTACCTGAATTTTCAATTAAAAAATCTAACGCGCGTTTGCCAACCTCTAGGCTCATAAGGGCTCTATCTCCCTTGTATTTGCCCTGACTTGCAAAGCAATAAGAACAGTTAAGGTTGCAGGTGTGTGCAATATGTAAACAAAGGGCTTTTACAACACCCGAAGTTTTTCTTTTTAAACTATCGGCATAATCTGAAAAACTGTCTTCTGTGAAAAGTTTGCCTTCTTTTTTTAATTCTTCAATATCGTTTAGACACTCAATTATCTCTTCGCGAGTAACCTTGTCTTTGTGTAGTTCTAAAATTTCTGCAATTAAACTTTCGGTATCGGAACTTTCGTACTTTTCAATAATATCGTAAGCAATTTCATCAACAACGTGAACAGAGCCCGAAAAAATATCTAAAACAATATTTAAACCGCCTAATTTATAACAATGAATCATTTTATTCCCCTATAAAAAATGCCGCTTAAAGCGGCATAAAAACTATTATTTTTTGTTTGTGTTTTCGCATTGTTGGTTTGCAATGCCGCAGCTGGTTTTACAAGCAGATTGACAAGATGTTTGACATTCGCCACAGCCGCCTTTTTTTGCACTTTCGCAAAGATTTTTAGTTTCTAAAGTTTTAATACGTGTCATCATAAATCCTCCGAACTTCTATAGTAAATTTATTATATCACGGAAAAAATCATAAGTCAATTATTTATAATACAAATAATATTAATTATTTATTATTTTTTCTAAATTTTAAATAGTCTTCTAAAATGTTTACTGCCGCAACAGCATCTACAACTTCTTTGCGCTTTTTACCAAAAACTCCGCTTTGACTTAGTGCGTTATGTGCTAAAACCGTTGTGCATCGTTCATCATATAAAACGGTTTTTATTCCGCTTAATTCTTCAATTCTTTTAGCGCCCACTTTGCACTCTTCTGCTTTAAAACCTTCGCTGCCATCCATATTTTTAGGAAGGCCCACAACAATTTCTTCTGCATTATATTCTTTTGAAAGCTCGGCAATTTTTTGATAAAGCTTTTCTCTGTTATATTCCTTAATAACGGTTTTAGGAGAAGCCAGGGTTTCAGTTTTATCGCAAACTGCAATACCTGTTCTTGCAAGTCCTAAATCTACCGACATTATAATCATAAATTATTTTCTCCAATCGTATTCTTTGGTATCTCTTTTTATGGGTCTAATATCTTCGGGTAAATGCAATAAATCGTTTTTAAAAACAAATTTTGCGGTGTTATCTTCAATTTCAATTAAACTAACGCCGGTGTTTTCTACCCAATTTATATCGTTTAAAGATTCAATATTTAAGCCGTGTAGCACGCAAAACATATTTCTTATTGTGCAACCGTGCGAAGTTATAACAACCGTTTTGCCTTTATTTTTACTAATAATATCGGTTAACGATTCTTTTGCGCGGTTATAAACGTTTTGCATACTTTCGCCTTTTGGAGCTACAAATTTATAAGGCTCGTTTTTCCACTCTGAATATTTTTCGGGATAAGTCTCTTCAAAATAACTCCACGGCTTTGCCTCTAAATCTCCGCCGTTAATTTCTATTATACCATTATACTCAATAATTTCTGCGTTATGGTATTTATTTACGGCATGGGCGGTTTTAACTGCACGAAGTAACGGGCTTGTATAAATAACGTCAAACTCCACCTTTTTAAAGCGTTCTGCTAAAGCAGATAACTGACGTTCTCCTATTTCAGTAACATCGGCATTATAAAGACCTTGAAAAATTCTATTAGCATTTCCCTTTGCTTGTGGATGACGAACAATATATATTCTTGTCATAATATCATCTCCGTGCTTTATTATATATTAATTCTTTTTATAATTCAACCTTCCTTGACAAAAATTGGCTTTAGTAATATAATATTTTTTAACAAAAAACCATAAAAGGAAGTATAGTTATGGGAGCAATTAAAAAATGGCTTAACCGCTTTTTTATTGATGGCCTTAGCGGTATGGCATTGGGTCTTTTTTCAACCCTTATTATTGGTACAATTTTAGAACAAATCGGCAAGCTTATTAGCGGTGATATTGGAGGCATTTTAATAAGTGTTTCTAATGTTGCAAAAGCTTTAACGGGCGCCGGCATTGGCTGTGGTGTTGCTTATAAATTTAAAGAAACACCCCTTGTTGTACTTTCTGCTGCTGTAAGTGGTATGGTAGGCGCTTATGCAAAACAAATACTTAGTATGGGTGTTATTGTAACCGTTCAAGCAGGCGAAAAAGCAATAAATTATTTTGCTTTTAATGGACCTGGTGAACCTTTAGGTGCTTTTGTTGCGGCATATATCGGTATTGAACTAGGACATTTAATTGCAGGCAAAACAGGTCTTGATATAATTTTAGTACCCTTTGTATCCATTTTTACAGGCTCTTGCGTTGGCTTAATTTTAAGCCCACCTATTGCTACTCTTATGAACAGTCTTGGTGAAATAATTAACTGGGCCACCACACAACAACCATTTTTAATGGGTATTGTTATTGCCGTTTTAATGGGTATTTTCTTAACCCTCCCTATTTCTTCTGCGGCCATTGGTATATCCCTTAATTTAGGGGGGCTAGCGGCAGGGGCTGCTTGTATTGGCTGCTGTGCTAATATGGTTGGCTTTGCAGTTGCTTCTTATAAAGATAATAAAGTATCGGGTCTTATTTCTCAAGGACTTGGAACAAGTATGCTACAAATTCCAAACATCGTTAAAAAGCCTATTATTTGGCTACCTGCCATTTTAACAAGTGCAATTTTAGGTCCCATTTCTACTTGTGTATTTAAACTTGTAAATAATAGTCAAGGTGCAGGTATGGGCACTAGCGGTCTTGTTGGTCCCATTATGGGATTTAACACAATGACCGAAGTGGGCACCGACCCACTAATTGCAATTTTAGAAATTTTACTTATGTATTTTGTTGCCCCTGCAGTTCTTTCTTATGGTATTGCAACTGCGATGAGAAAACTAAATCTTATTAAAGATGGCGACATGAGATTGGGTGTATAAATAAATTAAAAAGCCTTGAGCAACGCTCAAGGCTTTATTTTATTATATAAATTCGGGGTCTTGCTCGTTTTCTACAACAAACATTTCTTCGTGTTCGTTACCGCCTTCACCGTTAACGATTTTATCAAGCGCCATTTTTAAAAATCTTCCTGTTGCTGTAACCGCTACGGTTCCGTCAGGTAAATATATTTCGCCTTCTGCAAACAAAAGACCGTGGGTATATTTTGTGTAACGTGCCACCGCTTTAAGTTCGGTATCTAATGGTACCGGCTTTTTATATTTTATAGACAAATCGCAAGTAACCGCCCAAGCATCAGGCTCTATTAACTGAATTGTTCTGCCAAGTAGCTCATCCATTATGGTTGAAGCAATACCGCCGTGTAATCTGCCGGGGTAACTTTGATGCTCATCTCTTGCTGTAAAACGACAAGCTACTTCGTTATTTTCGGTTTCGTAAAAACGAATATTTAGGCCCGCCTTATTATGTATGCCGCAAATAAAACACATATTAGAACTAATTTGTTTTCTTGTAACCTTACTTTGTTCCATAGTTTTACCTACTCGTTAAAATATTTTTTTAGTCTATCAAAAAATCCCGAACGCTCTTGATAATTATTGTTATCAGAAAGTTCATCGAACTTTTTAAGCGCTTCTTTGCTTTGTTTTGACAAATTGCGCGGAACCTCTAAATTAATTATAACGTATTGGTCACCTCTGCCGCTGCCGTTTAATTTACGAATACCCTTACCTTTAAGTTTAAACTTTTCACCGGGTTGTGTGCCTTCGTGAATAGAAAATTCAACCTTACCGTCTAAGGTTGGCACTACAATTTTAGCGCCCAAAGCAGCTTCTGCAAAGGTTATTGGAATAGTACAATATACGTCGTAACCGTCCCTTTCAAAAATGGGGTGAGGTCTTACAGAGATTTCAATACGTAAGTTGCCGTTTGGACCACCGTTAATTCCTGCATCCCCTTCTCCGCGAACGTTTAAGGTTTGACCATCATCAATACCAGCAGGAACTTCAATAATCTTTTTAACGCTATTTTTAATTCTTCCCGTACCGTTACAATGTTCGCAAGGTTCTTCTATAATACTGCCGGCTCCCCTACAAGCATCGCAAACCGTTTGAGATTGAACAATGCCAATTGGGGTACGTTGTGTTACGTTTATGCGACCGCTACCGCCACATTTAGAACAGGTCTTTTTGCCTGTTCCTTTTTTTGCACCACTGCCGCCACACTCTTTACAAGAGTCAATTTTCTGATAAGTAACTTCTTTTTCACAACCCTTTGCGGCTTCTTCAAAAGAAATATGCAAAATTGTTTCGCGGTCTCTACCGCTTTTGGGTGCATTTGGATTACTCCTTCTGCCACCACCAAAGCCGCCAAAACCGCCGCCAAAGAATTGGCCGAACAAATCTCCAAGATCTCCAAAATCTGAAAATCCCGAAAAGCCGCCGCCAAAACCGCCGCCACCTGCATTGAAGTTTGGGTCAACGCCTGCATGACCAAATTGGTCGTATCTTGCCTTTTTATCGGCATCAGATAAAACCTCATAGGCTTCGGCTGCTTCTTTAAATTTCTTTTCGGCTTCTTTATCGCCCGGATTTAAGTCGGGGTGATATTTTTTTGCCGCTTGTCTGTACGCTTTTTTTATGTCGGCTTCGCTTGCTGATTTATCAACACCTAAAACCTCATAAAAATCTCTTTTATCTGCCACAGAGTTCTCTCCTAATACTAAAAACTAAAGGTTTGGCTAAGCCAAACAGGAAGGATTTTTCGCCTTCCTGTTTTAAAATTATTTATTTTCGTCTTCTACATCTTTAAAATCTGCTTCGTAAACGTTGTCTGCGTTTGGTTGTGCACCATCTGCTTGACCTGCAGCTTGTTGAGCTTCTGCAGCTGCTTTATAAATTTTTTCGCTAATTGCGTAGAATTTCTTTTCTAATTCTTCTTTTTTTGTTTTAATTGCTTCGATATCTTCGCCTTTTAATGCTTCTTTTAATGCATCAATAGCTGTTTGAACGTCGGTTTTTTCTGCTTCTTCTAACTTGTCGCCCATATCTGCCAATGCTTTTTCGCAGGTATATACCATTTGGTCTGCAGCATTTCTTGTATCAATATCTTCACGACGTTTTTTGTCTTCTGCAGCATAAGCTTCTGCTTCTTTAACAGCCTTATCGATATCTTCTTTAGACATATTTGTTGAAGAAGTAATTGTGATTTTTTGTTCTTTACCTGTACCTAAGTCTTTTGCGGCAACGTTAACAATACCGTTAGCGTCAATATCAAAAGTAACTTCAATTTGAGGAATTCCTCTTGGAGCCGGTGCAATACCGTCTAGGTGGAACACACCTAAAGTTTTATTGTCTTTAGCAAATTCTCTTTCACCTTGTAAAACGTGAACTTCAACAGAAGGTTGATTATCAGCGGCTGTTGAGAAGATTTGGCTCTTTTTAGTAGGAATTGTGGTGTTTCTGTCAATAACTTTTGTGTTAATGCCACCCATTGTTTCAATACCTAAAGAAAGTGGTGTAACGTCTAATAATAATAGACCTTTAACGTCGCCACCTAAAACGCCGCCTTGAATTGCTGCACCAAGGGCAACGCACTCATCGGGGTTAATGCCTTTAAATGGTTCTTTACCCATAAACTTTTGAACAGCTTCGTTAACAGCAGGAATTCTTGAAGAACCGCCAACCATTAAAACTTTATTAATTTCAGATGCTTGTAAACCGCTATCTGCTAAAGCTTGACGAACAGGTCCCATTGTTGCTTCAACAAGGTCGTTTGTTAGTTCGTTAAATTTAGCGCGAGTTAAAGTTGTTTCAAAGTGTTTAGGACCTGTTGCATCTGCAGTAATGAAAGGTAGGTTAATATCGGTAGTTGTCATACCTGATAAATCGATTTTTGCCTTTTCTGCTGCTTCTTTAATTCTTTGCATTGCCATTTTATCGGTAGATAAATCAATGCCGTTTTCATTTTTAAAGGTTGCAATGATATAGTCCATAATGCGCTTATCAAAGTCGTCGCCGCCTAAACGGTTGTTACCTGCAGTTGCAAGTACTTCTTGAACACCGTCGCCCATTTCGATAATAGAAACGTCGAAAGTACCGCCGCCAAGGTCATAAACCATAACCTTTTGGTCGTTTTCTTTATCAATGCTATATGCTAAAGCTGCAGCTGTGGGTTCGTTAATAATTCTTTTAACGTCTAAACCTGCAATTTTACCTGCGTCTTTAGTTGCTTGACGTTGAGCGTCGGTAAAGTAAGCCGGTACAGTAATAACTGCTTCTGTAACTGTGGTGCCTAAATAGCTTTCAGCATCTGCTTTTAATTTGCCTAAAGTAATTGCAGAAATTTCTTGTGGGGTATATTTTTTACCATCAATATCAACGGTGTAATTGCTACCCATTTCTCTTTTAATTGAAGAGATGGTTCTGTCAGGGTTAGTAATAGCTTGACGCTTTGCTACTTGACCTACCATTCTTTCGCCTGTTTTAGAAAAAGCAACAACGCTAGGTGTGGTTCTGCCACCCTCTGCATTAGCGATAACAACGGCTTCGCCGCCTTCCATAACTGCTACGCAAGAGTTTGTTGTTCCTAAGTCAATACCAATAATTTTTCCCATTTTAAATAGTCTCCTTTATATAGAAATTAATATTTTAAAAAGTTATTTTACAACCGAAACCATTGCCGGTCTTATAACTGTTTCGCCTAATTTATAGCCTTGTTGTAAAACTTGTGCTATTTGATTTTCTTTAAGTTCTTCATTATCTACTTGCATTACTGCTTCGTGAATATTTGGGTCAAACTCATCGCCTACTTTAGCTAGTTCAACAATACCTAGTGCATCGATTGTGCCAACAAGTTGTTTTGCAATAAGTTCTATACCTTTATTATATTCTTCACTTCCTGCCTCAAATGATAAGGCACGGTTTGCATTATCAATTGTGGGTAAAAGTTGTTTTACAAGCTGTGCTTTACTATATTCAGCAATTTTTAGTTTTTCGTTTTCGGTGCGTTTTTTGTAATTATCGAATTCTGCTGCCGTACGTAAAACTAAATCTTTTTGTAAAGCTATTTCTTCTTTTAGTTTGTCGGTTGGCGATTTGCGTTTTTTAGTTTGTTCGCTCACAATTTTCACTCCATATCATTTATTGCCTTATTGATTATATCACCGAGTTTTTGTGCAAAGTAAGCAATACTCGGAATAACGTTTTCGTAAGACATACGTTTTGGCCCTATAACACCGATTTTACCGCCGCTATGCTTTGCGATAATTAAACTTGTGTTATTGTTTGCGTTTTGTGTGCCATCCCCCAGCACTATGCTTATGGGGTCTTCGGCATCGGCTAGAACAGAAATAATTGCATCGCGCCTTGAAATAAATTCCATAAGTTTTAGTGCATCGGCATTTTCTGCTTCTAAAATAGTGTTTTCACCTTTTAAACTTAATTGCATTGTTTTAAGTTCGTTAATCATATCGAACACCGTGTTAAAAAATGGTATTAATGCAATTTCACCCGAAGAAGCGGCAATTCTTTGCATAAGACCTGCATTAAACACGCTTAGTTCCGTGCCAACAATTTCTTTAGCGGCAATTCTGTCAAACCGGGAAAGAAGGTCGGCTGTTAAATCAAAACCGCTTTTACACATACGGCTTTTTGCTAGCGTATCACTAGTAACAAGCACTATTAAAACCGTTCTTTTACCCATTGGTAAAATTTCAATTCTTTTAATATAGGTTGTATTTTCGTGTGAAATTAAAGAAACGCTTGGAAGCCCCGTAATTTCGCTTAATGCTTTTGTGGCCTTTTCATTAATTCCTTCAAAATCGCTACCAATACTATTTAAGCGGCTATCAATTATACGTTTTGTTTGCTCATCAGCCTCGTTTAATAATAGGCCGTTTACGTACATTCTATATGCTTTAGAGGTTGGAATTCTGCCGGCTGAAGTGTGAGGTTGTTCTAAATAACCTTGCTCACTTAAAAAGCTCATCTCATTTCTAATTGTTGCAGAAGAAACCTTGTTTTCTAAAACCTCGCTTAAGGTTTTAGAACCTATTGGCTCGCCCGACATAATGTGAGCTTTTACCATAAGATAAAGAATATTCTTTTGTCTTTCAGTAAGCATTATTCCCCACCTTTCATATATTTTTTATGTTTTAGCACTCTAAGACCTCGAGTGCTAACATAGATAATATACACCCCTTTTTCTATAAAGTCAAGGGTTTTTTGAAAAATTTTTTTGACCTTTACTGACCTTTAATATTTTGCCCACATTTTCGTAACAATTTGAATATTTTTTTAAAAATTTGGTATGCTAAAAATAAATAATATGAAAGGCATATAAATATGAAAGTATTTAAACCTATAATTTGCGTTTTTCTAGTTGCGGTTTTAATATGCTCAGCAGTATTTTCGGTTTCGGCGCTTTCTAAATATGGCTCTCGTGGTGCTGAAGTTAGAGAAATTCAAACCCGCCTTAAAAAATGGGGATATTATAACGGAACTATTGACGGCATTTATGGAACGGCTACTAAAAACGCAGTTATAAAATTTCAAAAAAAGTACGGACTTAAAGCAGATGGTATTGCCGGTAAAAACACCTTGGCAAAAATGGGCATATCATCTAGCAGTAGTAGTGGCAGCAGCAGTAACGCTAACGTAAATTTACTTGCACGTTTAATTTCTGCAGAAGCCAGAGGTGAGCCTTACGTTGGACAAGTAGCGGTTGGTGCGGTTGTTTTAAACCGCGTTGACCACCCATCTTTTCCAAACACCATTTCGGGTGTAATTTATCAAAAAGGCGCTTTTTCTTGCTTAGACGACGGACAATGGAATAAACCGGTTGCAGATAGTGCATATAAAGCGGCAAGAGATGCTTTAAATGGTTGGGACCCTAGCGGTGGTGCAATTTATTACTTCAACCCAAAAACCGCAACCAGCAAATGGATTTGGTCGCGCCCACTTATAACCACAATTGGTAAACACCGTTTTTGCTCGTAAAAACAACTTTGTAAAAACATTTATTCCCACCAAAAAATTGGTGGGAATTTTTGTTTTTTAATACAATCCCCCAGTCTGCTTTTCGCAGACAGCCCCCTTTACACAAAGGGGCCATCTATTGACTAAAAAATTGTGTAGGATTTTGATATAATAGTTGTGTTTTTTTAAAAAATTTGCTAAAATGTAATTGTAAAGGAGGTCTTGGTATTATGAAAAAATACATATCCTTTTTAACGTGTATATTATTGTTGTTTTGTTTGTCGGCTTGTGATAAAACAGATAATAGTGCTTCTAACACACAATCAAGTTCTAGTAATGTTACAAACCAAATTGAGCACTCTATTCCTGAAGGACCGGTTTTTAACACAAAAAATATTGTTAGTATTACCTTTTATGCTTATTATGGACAGAGTACGGGTAGTAAAGTTCCTTCAGAAAATATGGACGAAATTACAACTTGGTTAGACTCTTTTAAATTTGTTAGAGAAGCCACTGATGAAGATGTGCTTGCTGGCACCGGTTTTTATTGGGTGGAAATTGAATATTTAGATGGAACTATAATAAAAGAGAATTTAGACATGATGACTGTTGATGGCACAAGATATCTTTTAGCAAAAGACAAATACCCCGACTGCTTTATGAATATTATAGAAAAAACAAATTTTGAATAATAAACTTTTAAATATTATATAAGAAAATAAAAGATGCACGAAAATTTCGTGCATCTTTTTTTACTGGAATTTAAAGTGGAACTTATATTTCCTTTTTATGCTAATTTTAAAACGTTAGTGAAACACAATATTAAAACTATAATACCTAATGCTATGCGGTAATAACCAAACGCTGAAAAGTCGCGTTTTTGAATAAAGCTCATTAAGAATTTAATTGCAAAGACAGATACTAAAAAGCTTACTACAGTACCGGTAATTAAAACAATTACTTGTTCACTTGTGAATTTTCCGTCTTCTAAAATAAAATCTAAAATGCTAAGAGCCGATGCCCCCGCCATTGTTGGTATTGCCATAAAGAAGCTGAACTCTGCCGCAACAGGACGATAAAAGCCTAAAATAATTGCGCCTAAAATTGTAGCGCCGGAACGAGAAGTGCCTGGTATTAAGGCTAACGCTTGGAAACATCCAACCATTAATGCCATTTTATATGTAATATTCTCTAACTCGTTAATTTTTGTTTTTCTGTTTTTATTATACGCTTCTACAATTATAAATAAAACACCGTAAACAATTAAGGTTGTTGCAATTACCCAGTTAGAATCCATAATTTTATCAAAGTCTGTAACCTTAATTACAACGCCTGCGATAAGTGCTGGAATTATACCAACTATTACCTTACTCCAAAGTTTAAAAGTTTCCGGTTTTGCTTTTATGCCAATTTTCTTTTCGTATTTTAAGGGCCAAAGTTTATTCCAAAAAATTATGAGAACCGCTAAAATTGAGCCGAACTGAATAACAACCTCAAACATTTCAAAAAAGTTGTTACCTTTTGCCGCTTCTAATGGAATAAAATTTTCTGCTAAAATTAAATGCCCCGTGCTACTTATTGGCAGCCACTCGGTAATGCCTTGAATTATGCCATATATTATTGAATAAATAAAATCTAATAACATAAACCTACCTCTTAATTAATTTGTAAAAATATTTTAGCACACTTTTATTAAAAAGTATAGCATTATAATTAAAAATATGTTAAAATCATTTTATTAATTCTGAAAGGCAGTTATTATGAAAATAAAAGCACAACTTTGTATCATTTTATCTTTACTATTTATTTTAGGTCTTGCCGCTTGTAAAGAAAGCGATCTTTCTATTTCCGGTGGCGATACATATTACTATTCGTCTATGCTTTCTGTACCAACAGTTACCTCTAACCTTTCTTCTACCCCTCGTCCAAAACCCGTTAAAACCGACTGGGATAGTGTTTTAGACGGCGAAGAACCTTATTATTTTATCATTAAAAATTCAATGGATATTGAAATTGAAAAGGTGGGTTACAGACCAACCGGATATAAAGACTATTTAATGCTTGATATTGAAATTGACATTGGCGAAGAAAAACCTATTGAGTTTTCTCAAGGCAACGTTATTAAATATAAAGATTTTGAATTTATTTTTGTATCTAGTGATGGCAAACAAGCCGAGCTTAACTCTTTAGAGGTTAACGGCCAAAAAGGGTTAGAATTACTTTATATGCACGGCGGTTATAGCCACGAATATATTAAATAGGTGTTTTATGTTTAAAAAAATAACAGATAACACAAAAGGTGCTTTAATACTTCTTAGCGCTACAATTATTTGGGGCTTTGCCTTTGTTTTTCAAGATATGGCGGGAAAGCATTTAGGCGCTTTTGCAATTAACGGCGTTAGAATGATTTTGGGCGGTTTATTTCTTTTATTGTTTTTAGCCATTAAAAATGATATTAAAATTGATAAATACACCATTATTAGCGGTTCTATAAGCGGTTTTGCACTTTTTGTTGCTTCTTCTTTTCAACAATTTGGTATTAGCTTATATGCCGACAGTGATGCGGCGGCCGGCAAATCGGGCTTTTTAACTGCTCTTTATATGGTGTTTGTGCCCATTATTTCTTTTATATTTTTAAAGCGCAAACCCAATTTAATGATTTTTATCAGTTTATTAATTGCACTGCCCGGTATGTATATGCTTTGCGTTACAAATAACTTTACTATTGAAATTGCAGATTTACTTATACTTGCATGTGCAATTAGTTTTGCAGTTCAAATTTTACTTGTGGACCACTTTACCATTAAGGCAAACCCTATAAAATTTTCTTTTGTGCAATTAACGGCTTGCGGCATTTATTCTTTAATTTTTATGTTCTTGTTTGAAAAGCCAACACTTGAAGGATTTAGAAACGCAATTTTTCCTATAATTTTCATAGGCCTGTTTTCTAGCGGTATTGCCTATACTTTTCAGGTTGTTGGGCAAAAGAAAATGCAGGAAGCTAACAAAGCTTCTTTAATTATGAGTTTAGAGAGTGTTTTTGCAGCTATTGCAGGTGTAATTTTGCTTAACGAAAAAATGAACCCCAATGAAATTATAGGTTGTATTTTAGTGTTTGCTTCGGTTTTACTTTCGCAAACAGATTTTAATTCAATTAAAAATCTGTTTTTAAAAAAATAACCTTTACCACTTGAATTTTTTAAAAGAAGTGTTATAATATTTTTAGACATTATTCGGAGGTGTAATAAAAATGGCACATATCATTACAGACGAATGCATTGGTTGCGGTTCTTGCGCAGCTACTTGCCCTGTTGAAGCTATTGTTGAAGGCGACGGCAAATACGTTATTGATGCAGACGCTTGCATCGATTGCGGCGCTTGCGAAGGCGGTTGTCCTGTTGACGCTATTAAAGCTGAATAATTACATAAAAGTAGGCTTAAAGAATTATTAATCTTTAAGCTTATTTTTTTAAACTAGAAAGGAAATAATTATGGATAAATTTATTGTTGAAACCTCTGCAAGACATATGCACTTATCTAAAGAACATTTAGAAATTCTTTTTGGTAAAGGTTATGAACTAACCCCTAAAAAAGATCTTTCTCAACCAGGTCAATTTGCTTGTACTGAACGTGTTGACGTTGTTGGTCCTAAAAAAACCTTAGCAGGCGTATCTATTTTAGGTCCGGTTCGTCCTGAAACACAGGTTGAAATCTCTTTAACAGATGCAAGAAGCATTGGTTTAAATGCTCCTGTTCGTGAATCTGGTGATATTAAAGGTTCTGCACCTTGTAAATTAGTTGGTCCTTGTGGTGAAGTTGAAATTACCGAAGGTGTAATTGCTGCTAAAAGACATATACATATGGAACCTGCTTCTGCAGAAAAATTTGGTGTTAAAGATACCGAAATTGTAAACGTTAAAATTGAATCTGAAGATAGAACTACTATTTTTGGTGACGTTGTTGTTCGCGTTAGCGATAAATACGCCTTAGCAATGCATATCGATACTGATGAAAGCAACGCTGCAGGCTGCAAGGGTGAAGTTTTTGGTACAATCGTTAAATAATAATAAAAATCTTGGTATTTATATCCATATACCCTTTTGCCTAAGTAAATGCGGTTACTGTGATTTTTATTCTTTCGCGCCAAATGGCGACGAAATGGACTTATTTTGCGATAAAATTATATCTGAAATTAATCGGTGGAGTGACATAACCTGTCGCTCTGCCGATAGTTTATATATAGGTGGCGGCACACCTAGCGTTCTTGGCACCAAAAGGCTTAATAAAATAATTGATGCAGCCACTAAAAAGTTTAATATAAATGGCGAAATTACGGTTGAGTGCAACCCTTCTGACGATATTGATTTTAGTGTTTTAAAGGCAAACCGCCTTTCTTTTGGGCTACAAAGCTTTAACGATAACGAGCTTTTAGCACTAAATCGCCGCCATGACAGTAAAACGGCTGAAGAAACCTTTTTAAAAGCAAAGAAATATTTTGATAATATTTCTTTAGACGTTATGCTTGGTATTCCTTACCAAACCAAAGAAAGTTTACAAAAAACTTTGGACTTTTGTATTAATTTGAATATACCGCATATATCAACCTATATGCTTAAAATAGAAGAAAACACACCTTTTTATAAATCCACTCTCCCCTTTTTATCTGAAGATGAAACCTGCGATTTATATTTATTTACTTGTGATTATTTAAAAAAGCATGGGTATAGTAGATATGAAATTTCTAACTTTGCAAAAGGTGGATTTGAAAGCAAACACAATTTAAAATATTGGTTAGGGGCCGATTATTTAGGTTTAGGCCCTAGCGCACACTCTAGAATTGATAATAAGCGTTTTTATTATGATAGAGATTTTAAAAGTTATTTAAATAATCCAACCGAATTAATTGAAGGCGAAGCCGGTTCTTTAGAAGAAGATATAATGCTAGCATTAAGAACAAACATTGGCTTTAACTTTAAAAACTATCCAAAAATAAAAAATACCGCTCTTCGCCTTGCGAAAAACGGTTTAATATATTATAATAACGATATTATAACCCTAACAGATAAGGGTGCGCTTTTAGAAAATGCAATTATTGCAGAGCTTGTAAATAATTTATTCTAAACTTTGCAAAAGCTCTTCTGCATCTTTAATAATTTTTTTAAGAGCTTTGATTTGCTCGGTATCGGCTTTTGATTCGCCACTTTTTTTGCCAAGCAAATAATCAACGCTTACGTCGTAATAATTAGAAAGGGTAATAAGAAAGTCAAGGCCGCATTCACGAATGCCCTTTTCATAGTGGGAAAGCAAAGCTTGAGATATCCCCAAATCTAAAGCTGCTTGCTTTTGGGATACCCCTTTTTTCTTTCTTAATTCAGATATGATTTTAGGAAAGCCGCAAATCATAACGCATATTACCTCATTTTTATTTTGTAAACTCTATTATAAACCATTATTCGACGATTGTAAATAGTGAAAATATACAAAATGTAATATATTTTTTTATAAAGAAGGTACATAAATGAGAAGTTATAAAATCCATTTTTTGCGCCACGGAGCGACTAAAGGCAATGAAGAAGGACTATATATAGGTGCTACCGATTTAAAACTTACTACAAATGGTATAAATGAGCTAAAAAGGCTTAAAAATAAGGGTATTTACCCCAACGTACCATTGGTTTTTTCAAGCCCCATGACAAGAGCATTAGAATCTGCAGGTATTTTTTACCCCGAAGCTACGCCATATATTATAGACAATTTTAAAGAAACAAACTTTGGCGATTACGAAGGCAAAAGTATGCCAGAACTTTCTGATGACCCCGATTTTCAGGCTTGGGTACTTGGCAAAACCGATCGCCCCAAAAATGGCGAAAGCTTTCACGAGTTTGCAGAACGTTTAGCTTTAGGGCTTCGCGAGGCGGTGCAGGTTATGATGGACAAGGGTGTTTATGAAGCATCAGCCGTTATGCACGGGGGCGCTATTATGACTTTACTTGCAATTTCAGCCCTTCCACGCCGCCAATCTTTAAACGAGTGGTCTTGTGGCTTTGGCAAAGGCTTTACAATTAACGTTACCCCTTCCCTTTATGCTTCAAGCGGCATTGTTGAAGTAATTGATATTATAGATGAGGAATAAAAAATGGAACAAAAGAAAATTGACAGAATAAACTTTTTAGCAAGAAAATCTAAAGCAGAAGGTTTAACAGAAGAAGAAAAGCAAGAACAGTTTGAACTTAGAAAAGAATATATTGAAAGTTATAAACGTTCTCTTATGGCACAGCTTGACAGCATTACCGTTGTTGAAGCCGACGGAGAAAAACATAAGTTAAGAAAAAAAGGTGAAAACAATGGACTTAAGCACTAAACGTAAAGAACACGAAGAAAAAATGGTTGAAATAAAAAAGACCTATAAACGCAAACGCTTAATTGCAAGAATTATTTGTTTAATATATCTTGCTGTAAGCGTTACAATATTAGGCCTAATATTTATACCTAAAGGACAAACTCCTTGGTTTATTTTTGCAAATGTTTTTAACGTTCCGCTACCCATTTTAATATTAATTCAAGTTAACGGCAAATATAAAAAAATTCAAACAACCTTAGAAAACCAACTTAGAGAAAAAGCCCCTATGGGAAGATTAAGATTTTAATTTGAAAAGGCAGGTCAAACGACCTGCCTTTATTATTCTTCTAATTTTGCAATATCTACTGCATAATTGCTTTTAATTTGGCTAAATACAATTTGTGTTTCTGTGTTGCCAAAATTTTGCAGTTTACCAATAAAATTATCAAGTTCTTCGGTAGATTTAAATGCCACCTTTAAAAGCATTGAATAGTGCCCCGTAACACAGTTACACTCTAAAACGTTTGGGTGGCTTAAAACAAATGGGTAAAACTCTTCTTTTTGTTTTGGTTGCATTTCTAAATTAATAAACGCCGTAATTGCATAACCTAAACTTTTATTATCGGCTTTTACGCTATACCCTTTTATTACGCCCATTTCTTCTAATCTTTCAATTCTTGCAGCGGTGGCCGGCGAAGACAAAAAGACTTCGCTTGCAATTTGCTTTAATGGAAGTCTTGCGTTTTGCTGCAACAAGGAAATAATTTTTAGGTCAATTTTATCCATTTTTAGCACCTTCCTATAAATACATTGTAAAATATTTAACAAATTTAGTCAATATTTTTTAAAATAATGCTTTTAATTTTGAAAAAAGTGTAGTATAATTTTAAATAGAAAAATTTTGGAGGAATTAATTATGCCACTAGTAAACACAAAAGAAATGTTTAAAAAAGCATACGAAGGCGGCTATGCTGTTGGTGCTTTTAACGTAAACAATATGGAAATTATTCAAGGTTTAACAGAAGCAGCAAAAGAACTAAATGCTCCTATGATTTTACAAGTTTCTGCGGGTGCTAGAAAATATGCAAATCATACATATTTAGTTAAATTAGTTGAAGCAGCTGTTCAAGAAACAGGCCTTCCAATTGCTCTACACTTAGACCATGGTGATTCTTTTGAACTTTGCAAATCTTGTATTGATGGCGGCTTCACATCTGTTATGATTGACGGTAGCCACTTAGATTATGAAGATAACATTGCATTAACTAAAAAAGTTGTTGACTATGCTCACGAACGCGGCGTTACTGTTGAAGGTGAACTTGGCCAATTAGCAGGTATTGAAGATGACGTTAATGTTTCTGCTGAAGACGCTCAATTTACAGATCCTGATCAAGTTTACGACTTTGTTACAAGAACCGGTGTTGACTCTCTTGCTATTGCAATTGGTACTAGTCACGGTGCTTATAAATTCAAACCCGGTCAAAACCCACAATTACGTTTTGACATTTTAGAAGAAGTTTCTAAACGCCTACCCAACTTCCCAATCGTATTACACGGTGCTTCTTCAGTTGTTCCTGAATTTGTTGATATGATTAACGAAAACGGCGGCGCAATGCCTGATGCTATTGGTATTCCTGAAGAAATGTTAAGAAAAGCTGCAACTATGGCAGTTTGCAAAATCAACATTGACTCTGACTTACGTTTAGCTATGACAGCTGCAATTCGTAAACACCTAAACGAACATCCTGATCACTTTGACCCAAGACAATACTTAGGTGATGGCAGAACTGCTATTAAAGATATGGTTAAACATAAGATTTCTAACGTATTAGGTTGCGTAGATAAAGCATAATAAATATTAGGCGGTGGATTTTTTTCACCGCCTTTTTTACTAAATTATAAAGGAGTGGCAAAATGTTTTATAAAAGCTTTTTATTAAAAGAAATTAAAGGCCCAAAAATTAAATACTATAATTATGCCGCTTCTACAAATGCAGTTGCAAAAGAATATTCTAAAACCGCGCAAAGCGACTGTGTTTTTATTGCAAAAACCCAAACGGGTGGCAAAGGCAGAAAGCAAAGAAATTTTTATTCGCCTAAAGGCGGCATTTATTTTAGCTTGGTTGTTAAAGAAAACACAACTAACGAAATTCCGCAAATTACAGCCCTTGCAGCCGTTGCAGTTTTAAATGCAATTAAAAAGCTAAATCCAAATATAAATCCCCAAATTAAATGGGTTAACGATATTTACATTAATAATAAAAAAGTTTGCGGTATTCTTTGTGAAAAGATTTCGACCTTAAAATACACCGTTATTGGTATTGGTATAAATACTGCAAAGCCTAAAAATATCCCAGATGATATTAAAGATATTTACGGCTTTATAAACCAAAAAGTTTCTTATAAATATAACGCCAAACTTATTGCAGAAATTATTAATGAAATATATACTCTTATAAATAACGGCAATTTTTACGAAACTTATTTAAAACACTCTCTTTGCATTGATAAAGAAGTAACCGTTATAACCGAAACCGAAAGTTTTAAAGCGGTTGCAAAAAATATTGAAAAAGACTTTTCTTTAACCCTTTTAAAAGAAAACGAGCTTATTAATTTAAGCTCGGGTGAAATTAGCATAAAGCTATAAAATAAGCACCTAGATTATTCTAGGTGCTTTTATTGTTTATTTAACTAGCTAATGAGTTTTGACCTGTTGCATAGTTAATGGTAATACCGTCTTGAACGTTATAAATAAATATGTTAAATTGAATGCCTTTGCCGCCGTCTTCTATAGAATAGGCTTCCATTTGAACACCGTGTGCTAATTTATTATTACCTTCAAAAATTGGTGTTACGCGATATGCTACGTGGTTGCCGGTTTCTTTAATATAGTCGGCCACCATATTTTCCCAAGGTTTCATACAGGTTTGATTAAAGAATTGTGTACCTGTCATAAGGTTTTGTGCATTAGCGTTTTCTGCAGAAAGTTGCCAAGCAATTAAGTGACTACGGTTATATAACCAGCTACTTGGAACTATTGAATATTTACCTTGCACCCAACCCGTTGGTTTAACAGAACTAATATCTCCTCTAGATTCACCTGCTTTTGGCATTGTATCTTTACTTAAAGAAGCAATTGCAGGACCTACGCGACCAAGCGAATCAAGCGGACTATATTTTTCATAGCTCTTTGTAGTTAATTCTGCAACCGAGAAGTTTGGAATATTGCCGCTTACAACATAATATTTGCTGCCGGTAAAACCAGGTAAATCAGAAAGTTTAACAGGGGTAAACTTGCCCTTACCAACAGGTTTAATCGTTGTGGTATCGCCACCACCGCTACTAACTGTACTATTTACTCCGCCACCGGTTGAACTAATATCGGGTTGGTCGGGGTGTTCTTGCTGATATTTGTCAGAAGAATTATCGTCTTCTTCACGGCGGTCATCATCAATAAATACTAAGCTTGTTGTGGTTGAAGAAGAATTATCGCCTTCGGTAAGTCCACCAGAGTTTGAAGAAGAATTTGCAGTATCGTTTCCGCAAGCAGAAAGTGATAAAACCATTAAAACTGCAAGACATAGACTTAATATGGTTTTGCCTTTTTTATTTAAAAAATTACAGAGAGAATTCATCTAATTAATCCTTTCTAGTATATATTTCTAAAGAGATTTTAGGGTGTGAGTAACCTTCAAACTTTTCGGTTTTGGTCTTTTTAAAAGCCGAAAGGTCATAATCGAAAGTTACATCAGATGGATAACGTCTATTCCAATTAAATATATAAAGTTCTTTTACCTTATTAATATCAAACTTAACGTTTTCTACAAAGCAAAGGTCGTCTTCCCCTGCACTATCTAAAAAGTCTTCAGATATAAATAATCTTTCTTTATTATCAAATTGGTCGGCAGTAAAATCGTTCACAAAAAGTTGACCATCTGTTAAGCATAAAAGTTTTTCGCGCAGAACTCTATCCATACTTAATCTACGGCCAAAAAGCATCATACCGCCGTCTTTATCAATACAAACTGCTACCTTCATTAATCTAAAGCCTTAATTTCTGTTAAACAGTTTTCACAAATCATTTGGTCTTTAAATTCTTTTAAGCAATCTGTTCCACCACATATAAAGCATTTTTCTTGATGCTTTCTTAAAATGATGGCATCGTCTTCAAAAAAGATATCAAAACTATCTTTGCCATCTACAATTTGTAGTCTTTTTCTAATTTCGCGAGGAATAACAACTCTACCTAAAACGTCAACCGGACGTTCCATGCCTGTAAGTTTCATAATAATACTCCTTAAAATATTTTTCTTTGACATAATTATACAATATATCTGGTCCTTTGTCAACTAAATTCTACCATATTTAGTTAAAATTTACCAATTATATCGCAATTTGTCTTTTGTTGGAACTTTGTTAAAGTTTTGTCAATGTTTTGCCTTGTTCATATATATTTTACAAAAAAGATTGTTAAAGTTTTGTCAATCCTATTGACATTTAAATATTAGTTTAATATAATAGTAATAATCTTTTATTTCTGAAAGGAAGATAATAATGTCAAGAGTATATAATTTTAGTGCGGGTCCTTCTATGTTACCCGAAGAAGTATTAAAAACAGCTGCAGAAGAAATGCTTTCTTTTGGCACAACCGGTCAATCCGTTATGGAAATGAGCCACAGAAGCAAAGAGTATCAAGCTATTTTTGATGAAACAGTTGCTTTACTTCGCGAACTTATGGAAATACCCGATGAATATGAAGTTTTAATGTTACAAGGCGGCGCTTCAAGCCAATTTGCCATGATTCCTTTAAACCTATTTAACGGTTCTAAAAAGGCTGACTTTGTTTTAACCGGTCAATGGGCAACAAAAGCTTATAAAGAAGCTGCAAGATATGGCGAAGCAAACGTTGTTGCTTCAAGCAAAGACAAAACCTTTAGCTATATTCCCGACCTTGATGAATCTACTTTTACTAAAGACGCAGACTTTTTCCATATTTGCGTTAACAATACAATTTATGGTACAAAGTGGAATAAATTCCCTGAAACCGGCAACGTACCACTAGTTGGTGATATTTCTTCTTGCATTTTATCTGAACCTATTGACGTTAAGAAGTTCGGTATTTTATATGCAGGTGCTCAAAAGAACCTTGCTCCTGCAGGTTTAACAATTGTTATTATTAGAAAAGACCTTATTGGTAAAGCTATGGATATTACTCCAACAATGTTTAACTACCAAACACACGCTGATAACGGTTCTATGTTTAATACCCCACCCTGCTACACAATTTACATTGCAGGTTTAGTATTAAAATGGATTAAGAACACTTTTGGAAACCTAGAAAACCTAAAAGCTCACAACGAGAAAAAGGCTAAAATTTTATACGACTTTTTAGATAACAGCAAATTATTTAAAGGCACAGTTGTACCTAAAGACCGTTCACTTATGAACGTACCTTTTGTTACCGGCAACGAAGAATTAGATGCAAAGTTTGTTGCAGAAGCTAAAAAAGCAGGCTTTGTTAACATTAAAGGCCACCGTTCAGTTGGCGGTATGCGTGCTTCTATTTATAATGCTATGCCCATTGAAGGCGTTGAAGCACTAGTTGAATTTATGAAGAAATTTGAAGAGGAAAATGCGTAATGAATATTAAAACCTATAACAAAATTGGCGAATGCGGTCTTGACGTTTTACGTAATGCCGGCTTTACAGTAGGAGACGACGTAACAGAACCCGTTGGTGCGGTTGTTCGTTCGGCATCCCTTCACACAACAGAATTTCCTGAAACCCTTTTAGGCATTGCAAGAGCAGGGGCAGGTACAAACAATATTCCTATTGACAAATGCTCTGAAGAAGGTATTGTTGTATTTAACACCCCCGGTGCTAATGCAAATGCCGTTAAAGAATTAGTTCTTGCAGGTTTATTTATTAGTTCTCGTAGAATTGTTCCTGGTATTGAATGGGTAAAAACCTTAAAAGGCAAAGGCGAAGAAGTTGGTCCACTTGTTGAAAAAGGCAAAAGCGCTTTTGTTGGCCCCGAAATTATGGGTAAAAACTTAGGTATTATTGGTCTTGGTGCAATTGGCGTTAGAGTTGCAAACTCTGCAAACGCACTTGCTATGAAGGTTTCGGGTTACGACCCTTATTTATCTGTTGATGCCGCTTGGAGTTTAACACACCACGCTCACAAAGCTAAAGATATTGATGAAATTTATGCAACAAGCGATTATATTACAATTCACGTTCCGCTAAATGCAGAAACAAAGAACCTAATTAACAAAGAAACTATTGCTAAAATGAAAAACGGCGTTAGAATTTTAAACTTCTCTCGTGCCGGTTTAGTTAATAGCGAAGATATGATTGAAGCACTTGAAAGCGGTAAGGTTGCATCTTACGTTACAGACTTCCCAACCGACGAAATGATTGGCGTTGACGGCGTTATTGCAATTCCCCACCTTGGCGCTTCTACTCCTGAAAGTGAAGATAACTGCGCACTTATGGCTGCAGAAGAACTAACCGATTACATTTTAAACGGTAACATTAGAAACTCGGTTAATCTACCAAACGTTGCAACAGCACGTCAAGCAGAAAAACGTATTTGTGTTATTCATAAAAATATTCCAAACGTTTTAACACAAATTACATCTGCATTAAAAGGCACAAACATTGAGAATCTACTTAATAAATCCAGAAAGGAATACGCCTACAGCATTCTTGACGTTAACGAGTGTGATGATCAATTAATTATCGATACGTTAAACAAAATTGAAGGCGTTATTAGGGTTAGAATAGTATAATGGCAAGAAGTAAACACACTCGCCGCAAAAATTTAATGAACGGTGGTAAGCTCGCTTTAGGGCTTATCGCCGTTGTTCTCGTTTTTGTATTAGTATTTTATTTGGCTACTCACAACGGAGAAAATGACAGCAAACCTACAACTTCAATTGCAAGTTTAGGCATCGGCACTACCAATAATTCTACTACTAGTGGCACCACTAGTACAAGCAGTACCGTTACAAACGTTAACAATTACACTAACCTAACTTTAGTAAATACAACAAGTCTTTTACCTTCAAATTACAGTATTGAAACTAAAGTTATTGCAAATGGTGATGAAGACTTAAACCCTTATTCTTTAAGTTTTGATGCAAAAGCGGTTGATAGTTTAAATCAACTTTTAAAGGATGCCAGAGACGAGGGTTTAACACTTTACGTTATTTCGGCTTTTAGAGCAACAAGCAAACAAGAAAGCCTTTATAACGCAGAAGTTGAAAGACAAAAAGCCGCTCACCCTGAATATTCTGAGGAAGAAGCCAAAGCCGCTGCGGGTAAAAACGTAGCAATTCCGGGAACTAGTGAACATCAACTTGGTCTTGCTGTTGATTTTAACAGCGTTGAAACAAGTTTCGAAAACACTGCTGAATTTAAGTGGCTAAAAGAAAATGCCGAAAAATATGGTTTTGTTAACCGTTATCCTAAAGATAAAGTAGCAATAACCGGCATTAACTATGAACCCTGGCATTATAGATACGTTGGTGTAGAACACGCCAAAAAGATGAACGAAAAAGGTCTTTGCTTAGAAGAATACGTTAAAACTTTAAAATAGGTGAAAATATGTACGCTTTAAAACTAGGCCCTGCTTTAAAAGAAATAATTTGGGGTGGCAGAAAATTAATTGATGAATATGGACTTGAAACAGAAGCTTCTAATATTGCAGAGGCTTGGGTTATGTCTTGCCATAAAGACGGCAACAGCACTGTTTTAAATGGCGAACTAAAGGGTAAAACCTTAACTGAAGCTATTGAAATTATGGGAGCTGACGCTTTGGGTAAAAAAGGTAAAACCTTTAAGTATTTTCCGTTACTTATAAAATTAATTGATGCTAAGGCTGATTTATCGGTGCAGGTTCACCCAAGCGATGAATATGCGTTAAAACACGAGGGCGAATTTGGCAAAACTGAAATGTGGTATATTTTAGATGCTGAAAAAGGCGCTAAACTTTATTACGGTTTTAAAGAGAATATTACTAAAGAAGAATTTGAAAATCATATTAAAAACGGAACTTTAGAAAGCATTTTAAATGCTGTAACTGTTAATAAGGGAGATTGTTTTTTTATTCCTGCAGGTACAATACACGCAATTGGCGGTGGTATTTTAATTGCAGAAATTCAGCAAAACTCTAACACCACCTACCGTGTATATGACTATAACCGTAAGGACAAAAACGGCAATTTAAGGCCTTTACATATTGATAAAGCTATTGACGTAACAAACCTTACTCCCCCACCACAAAACGAAATGATAGACCCCGAAACATTAGCAAACTGCGAATATTTTAACGTTAAAAAAAGAAAAGTAAACGGCAGTTTAACCTCTTTTGCCGATGAAGATTCTTTTGTATCAATTTTATGTATAGAAGGTAGCGTTAAATTATTTGATTTTACGTTAAATAAGGGTCAATGTGCATTTGTGCCTTCAGGATTAAATGATTTTGAAATTTTAGGCAACGGCACCATTATAGAAAGTAGAGTTTAAATAATGGCAACACTTAATATTGTTTTGGTTGAACCCGAAATTCCGCAAAACACAGGTAACATTGCAAGAACCTGTGCCGCTACCGGAGCAAGGCTTCACCTTATTGGCCCTATGGGTTTTAAAATCGACGATAAAAAGTTAAAACGTGCCGGTCTTGATTATTGGCATTTATTAGATATTACTTTTTACGATAGTTTAGAAGACTTTTTAAATAAAACTAAAGGTGAATTTTATATGTTCACCACAAAGGCAAAACAGGTTTATTCTGACGTTAGTTACCCCGATAACTGCTATTTATTTTTTGGCAAAGAAACAAAGGGACTTCCCGAAGAGTTAATCATTAAATATCAGAAAACCGCCGTTAGAATGCCTATGATAGAAACTGCAAGAAGTTTAAATCTTTCTAATACGGTTGCTATTGCCGCCTACGAAGTTTTAAGACAATGGGACTTTCCTAAATTACAAAACTTTGGAGAATTACACAATTATAAATGGGAGGACGTAACTTATGAAGTTTGATAAAGATATTATGCAAAAAGTTCGCAGATACCAAAACAAACGTTGCATTTATTACATAAAGCCCACTGATAAATCATTTATATATTTAAAAAGAATTTACGTTTTTACATTTATTTGTAATTTAATTTTGGCCATTTTAACGGTTTGGTCTTATATGGCCTTTAACAATGCTATACTTGCAGAAACCCCCACCTCTCAAAAAGTTCAAACAGAATATGCAAGGGTTACAAATTTTAATATTCTTGTAATTGTGCTTTGGGTCATTTTTATTGTTGGCTTAATTCTAACCCTTAAAGAACACTTTTTTAAGGGGCTTTTAACAAACGTTGCTTCTATAACGGCACTTATGTTTACCTATTATAATTTGTACGTTAAAGAAGATGATTTTACAAACCCCTACCCGACTGGCGACGTGCTTAAAGACTATATTTTTAAATACGTTGTACCGCTTGCAATTTGTGCGATATTTGTTTTAGCGGTTGGTATTTTAGGAACAAGGGCATATTTAAAAGACAAAAAAGCCTATATAGAATTGACCGATAAAGATTACGTTCCACAGTTTAAAGAGTAAAAAAAGACCGAGAGAAATCTCGGTCTTTTTTATTTATATAATGGTCCAAAATTTTTACAAGCAAAGTAATCGGCATTTTCTTTATTCATACCAAAGGCGTTCCAAACAGCAGGGCGGAATATTTTTTCTTCATCTACGTTATGCATACAAACAGGTATTCTTAACATTGAGCAAAGAGTTATTAAATCTGCTCCAATGTGTCCATAGCTTATTGCTCCGTGATTAGCCCCCCAATTATTCATTACGTCGTAAGCTGAATTTATACCACTATTAAAACTCATCCTTGGTGCAAACCAGGTTGATGGCCAGGTGTAATCAGTACGCTTCCAAAGGGTATTAGAAACCTCGCTTGGCAACTCTACAGTATAGCCCTCTACAATTTGTATAACAGGGCCAAGGCCATCAATTAAGTTTAGTCTTGCCATTGTTACGGGCATTTCTGCTTTTGTTTCAAAGCGCGAAGAAAAACCGCCGCCTCTAAAATAGCCGTTATCTGCAGGGCACCACTCGGTTGCTTTTAAGCAGTTAGTAATATCATTTTCATCCATTTCATAAAAAGGCTTAATAACAGCATTACCGTCTTTATCTTTGGCTTCGCCACAAGCATCCAAACAACAAGCACCGGAATTTATTAAGTGAATAATGCCATTAGATTTTAAAGCATTACCCTCTAACTGATACCCAGTTACCCTTTCAACGCTTGGCGTATTCCAACAAGTACGCACGTCTGCAAACATTTGAGCGCGTCCCGTTAAAAGCTTTAAAAGTAGCATTGTAACACCGTTAAGTGTATCGTTTTCGGTTGCTAAAATATAAGGCTCTCTTGCACCTTCCCAGTCGAACGAGCTATTTAATATGGCCTCGGCAAAGTCGGCATTTGGGTAATGGTCGGTCCATTGTCTTTGCCCTTGAAAGCCCGCCGCAATTGCATTATGACCCAAACTTTCTTCGTAAAACTTATCGGCTATTTTTTCATTGCCGCGCATAAGGTCTTTAATAATAACGGCAGTTTTTACAACGAACTCAAGGTCTTTTTCCTTTTGTTCATCGCTTTTTCTTAAATGCTCGGGATTTTTATCAAAACCGATTTTGCAGTGCTTTAAAGTCCACTCTAACGCTTTATTATATTCTTCTTTATCGTAAATTTCGTTATCTATTCTGCGTAAGACTTCAACCTCATCAACCGATTCCACACGCATACCTAGATATTTTTCAAAGAAATCGGTATTAATTATTGAGCCTGCAATGCCCATACAAATTGAGCCAATTTGTAAATAAGAGTTACCCTGCATAGATTTAACTGCAACCGCCGCTTTTGCAAAGCGAAGCAATTTTTCTTCAATATCGGGGGAAAGTGGATTATCGGTTAAATCTTTAACGTCTTTACCATAAATGCCAAAAGCGGGCAACCCCTTTTGTGCGTGAGAAGCCAGTACCGATGCTAAATAAACAGCGCCCGGTCTTTCTGTACCATTAAAGCCCCAAACCGCTTTGATGGTATCTTTATTCATATCCATAGTTTCGCTTCCGTAACACCAACAAGGTGTTACCGAAAGGGTTATTGATACCCCTTGTTTTTTAAAATAATTTTCGCACTCGGCACTTTCGGCTACTCTGCCAATTGTGGTTTTATTTATAATTACCTTTACGGGTGAGCCATTGGAATATTTTAAATTCTTTTCGTATAAGTCTTTTACGGCTTTTGCCATATTCATTGTTTGTTCTTCTAAGCTTTGTCTTACTCTTAGTGCCCCTTCCCTTGCATCAATACAAGGGCGAATTCCTATTACGGGAAAATCAATTTTTGTTCTGTTACTCATAATATTACCTCCATAAAAATATTATGGGTAACTTTTTTATAAAAAATACCCGACACACCAAAAGCGCATCGGGTAAAATATTATTTATTGTAAAGACTTCCTTGTGGGTTAAAGGGTTTTAAATGAACGGGTAAACCTTTACTGTAAACCACTTCATTTTCACCTTCAAGTAGTGGTAAGAAATATTCTAGGGCATCATTTTTAATGTTATTGCCTTCTTCATTAATCCACTCAATGGGGAATTTCTTCTCGTTATTTGCAACAAGGTTTGCGTCAACCGGTTCAATAACAACTTTATAGGGGTTATTTGAAACACGCTTAAAGGCCATCATTTTGCCGGTTTCGCCATTAAGGGCGGCGGCAACTGCGGCAGAACCAATAGCTTCGGCTTCGTCAAGGTCGGTCTTAGAAGCAATATGGCTTGCACTTCTTTGCATAACGTTAAGTTCAATTGAACGAACCTTAACACCAAATTTATCGCCAACAAGGTTTTCTAATGCTTTGCCGGCCCCTGAAAGATATTTATGGCCAAAGTTATCAACCTTACCTGAAGTATAATCAATACCAAAGGTTGAAAGGTCAATACCTTCAGAAATACAAACAATTACCGATTTATGTAATCTTAATTGTTCTTCAACATCTTTATAAAAGCCTTCTAAAGTAAAGTTAGATTCGGGTAAATATACAAGGTGTGGGCTTGATAAACCAATTGCATGTAAAACGCAAGTAGATGCTGCAAGCCAACCTGCATGACGACCCATAATTTCAACGATTGTAACACTTGCAACACCGTAAACAGAGCTATCGCAAGTAATTTCTTGTAAAGTGGCTGCTACGTATTTTGCGGCAGAGCCAAAACCTGGGGTATGGTCGGTTTCGCATAAGTCGTTATCAACAGTTTTTGGAACACCTATAACCTTAATATCTGCATTTTGGGCCTTAAAGTATTTTGAAAGCTTATTAGCAGTATCCATAGAATCGTTACCGCCAATATAGAAAAATGCTTTAATACCGTATTTATCAAAACATTTATGAATTGTATCATAAACTTCGGGTTTTTCGCTATATTCAGGCAATTTATATCTGCAAGAACCTAAAACGGTTGAAGGTGTAGCGCGTAAAATTTTCATATCAAGTTCAGTTTTGATTTCTTCTTTTAAATCAACAACTTGACCATTAATAATACCTTCAATACCGTTAACAGAACCATAAACGTGTTCGATTTCTTTGTGGTTAAGCGCTTCTTTTAAAACACCAAGTAAAGATGCGTTAATAGCGCAGGTTGGTCCCCCACTTTGTGCAACTGCAATGTTCATAATTTTTTGCTCCTTTATAAATACTTTTGATATTCCATAACCGCCAAGGTATCACACCGCTCGTTTTCGGGGTGACCGTTATGTCCTTTAACCCATTCTAACGTAACGTTGTGTTGTTCAATTAAAATGAGTAATTTTTCCCATAAATCTGCATTTAATGCAGGTTTTTTATCGGCTTTGCGCCAACCGTTTTTGCGCCACGATTCTGCCCAGCCTTTGCTAATACCGTCAGAAACGTATTTACTATCTGTTACTAGCGTTACTTCGCACTTGCGCTTTAATGCCGAAAGGCCCACTATTGCGGCCGTAAGTTCCATACGGTTATTGGTGGTTTGTTCTTCACTACCCGAGAGTTCTTTTCTTACTCCCTTAGCGCAAAGCACCACGCCATAGCCACCGGGGCCTGGGTTACCGCTACAAGCACCATCGGTATAAATAATAACTTTATCCATTTATAAAGCTCCCTATTAAATATGTGGCACCAAAAATAATGGGTTGGTGTAGGATATATACTATTATAGCATACTTTCCAACAAATCTAAATGGAATTATGCATTTTTTTATTAAAATTTTTTTGGTTTTTTCTATAAAACAGGTTTTGCCTAAATAATAACCAACTAAATATAAAAATACCCAAGGAATTATAGGAAAATAATCGGCTGCAGTAAAACCACGATAAATAAAACCAAACATAAATAGGTTTTTGCTTTCAACAATAATATAATCGTAGTCGTTTAAAATGAAAATATAGGTTAAAATGAAAATTATTAAATTTATTATTATACCAACGTAAGGGTTAACCTTTTTTAATAGTTTGTCAAAAACACCTACAAACACCATACAAAAAGCAAGAAGATTTAAAATACCGAACTGAATTAATAGTCCCGAAAATTCTAAATATTCTTCTCCTATATAGGTTGCTACATTAAACCCTATTGCAATTACCGCTAAAATTAAACCGCGTTTTAAATTTGAACGCGAGAAATTACAGCAAAGGCCTGAAAGTAAAATAAAGCCACCCGAAAAGAAGGGTTCTGCCGGCATAAAAAAATCAATTAAAAGGTTTACAAACGGCCTTGCTTCCGGTAGTGCCATTTTAACGGCATAAAAACCGTGAAACACCACCATGCAAACCACCATAAAGCCGCGTATTTCGTCAAGCAGATGGTACCTTGTTTTTAATACTTCCTTATGCATCCTATCACCTTTCCGAGCATCTGAGGATTTTCGGCTATAATGGGCTCAAAATCTTCATTTTCGGGCATAAGAATAACTCTGCCGCTGTCGTTTTTCAATCTTTTTACGGTAGCCTCGTCTTCAATTAAGGCTACAACAATATCGTTATTTTTAACGTAAGCATTTTTATCTGCTACAACAATATCGCCATCAAGTATTCCTGCATTTTTCATAGATAAACCAGAAACACGCAAGGCAAAAACACCATCGTTATCGCCAATATCGTAAGGAATATAATCTTCAATTTCTTCAACCGCTAAAATTGGGTTACCTGCAGTAACCTTGCCAATAACGGGAATTTGACTTACTTCTCTTTGTCCAACAATTTTTATTGCACGGCTATTATATTTATCTCTAATAATATAGCCTTTTTCTTCTAGCGAAGATAAATATGCGTGAACTGTGGAAGTAGATTTTATGCCAAGATCCTTTGCAATTTCGCGAACGGTTGGCGGAAGGCCCGATGATAACTTTCTTTTAAGTAGTTCAAAAACCGACTTCTCTTTTTCTGTTAATTTAAACGACATTTCCTTTTCTCCCTTAAATTATTAGCAGATTATTTTCTGCGCACACCTTAATTGGCACTAAATGGGTTTCACTTTCCTTCTCGTTAACAAAAACCGGTAAATTGTTATAAAAATGCTGAAATTTAATATGTCTTAATTCGTGTTCAAGGGCTTGTTTTTGTTCGTTATCTGAAATTTCAGAATTAATAAACACGCAATATGCACCGTCACTATCAGTTACGGTAACGCCCTTTACTTTTTTGGGTAACTTTAAAACTCTAACAAATACGTCGTACATTTAATCCTCTTATTTTTTAAGTGCTTCTATTATTTTTACTGCCTTATCAACGTCATCTTTGCTGGCGTCTTTAGCAAGTTTAAACAACATCCTAAGTTCCTCTCTTGAAGCTAAAACCTCTAAATATTCGTTTAGTTCTTTACTCTCTGCTGACATTTTGCCAAGCAGATAATCGGTTGGAACTTTAAAATAATCTGCAAGTTTTGCAAGATTATCGCTAGAAATAGATTTACTTCTGCCCGCCTTTAATTCTGAAAGCGTACTGCGGCTAATACCCGTAGCAGTGCACACAGTATTCATAGAAACAGAATTTGCTTTGCAAAGTTCTTCTATATTCTTATATAGTTCTGACATTCCATATCCCCCAAAATATTTACATAATTTTGTAAATACGCTATTGACATTTACATTATACTGTAATATAATATCTTTGTCAACCGAACATTTGTTTTGTTCTGAAATTATTATATTACAAAATTTTGTAAATGTCAACAGAAAGGTAGGTAAAAAATTGAACTGGTTAAAGGAAGCAGAAAAAGAGTTAAAAAGTCAAAGGTTTAGGTTACAAGCAACCGAAAACCTTAAAGAGAGAATAGGGGTTATAAGTAAGCTTCCCAAAACTGAAGAAAACACTTTAAAACAGTTAGAACTATATAATCAGTTAGAGGCCACTTTCAAGCTTACCGAAATTTGCGAAAAGACCTTACTTTCTTTGCCGCAACTTGAACGTGAAATTTTAACTGAATTTTATATAACACCGCATAAAGACCACGTGGACTATATTTGCACCTTGTTTGCGGTTGAAAAAAGCACGGTATATAGGCTAAAAAAACAAGCTTTAGAACAATTTTCAAACTTAATGTTTGGCGCTTGTTAACACCCTTCCCTATTAAAAAAAGATGCGCAAACTTAACGTTTGTGCATCTTTTTATTTTATATTATTGTTCGGGTTGTTCGCCACTTGAAGTTTCGTTACTTGCTTTAACGAAAACTACTATTCTTTCATCTTTAGAAACAAAAGAACCAATTGCAGGATTAGTTTTAATTACTTCTCCAACAGCAATAGATGGGTCAGAATCATCATAAAAGTCTCTCTTCTCAATAGCTTCAGGATCAATACCTAGTTCTAATAAAGCAAGTCTTGCTTCTTTATAATATTCTTTGCCCTTTAAGTTTGGAACCATTATTTTTTCGGGTCCTAAAGAAACGTAAACAGAAATAACGCTATTCTTTGTTACTTGTGAACCCCTTGCAGGTTCTTGACGAATAATTTTGCCTTTTGGAACTGTATCGGAATATTCTTTGGCTGCCACTTTAAAGGAATATTGACCGCTGTATTTGGCATCACCGGAAATTTCTGCAAAGGTTTTACCGGTAAAATCGTCAACCTCGTAAGTTTTTTCGTTGTTGCTGGGTGTCATAATAACTTGACTTGAATTTGGTTTTAAACTTGTTAAATCATCTAAGTTGGGATTTTTTGTGGGTTCTTCCGGGAATAAATATGGCCAGAAAATTGCTAATATAATTGCAATTACAACAATTAATGCACCGGCAGTAATTGCGGCCGCTTTAATTGCTAAAATTTTATCTTGTTTTTTAACCTTTGGCGCCTCTTTTTTAGGGGCGGCTTCTTTTTTAGCTTTTGGTGTTTTTTCCTTTTTGGGTATAATTACAGGTAAAATCTCATCATCGTCATCGCTTAAATCACGTTTAAATTCTTCCATACAAGTTGTTCTGTCACTTGGCATAATTTGCAAAGCATTAGCAAGAGCAATTAAAACGTTATGAGGAATTTCATCTGCTAAGCGCTTTGGAAAAGACATATTGTCGTTTTCAATTCTTTGGGTAGCTTCTGCAGGTGGGTTGCCTATTAATGCTTTAAATAAGGTTGCTGCAAGACCATAAACGTCGGTGTGAACACCATCTTCGGTT
Source organism: Acutalibacteraceae bacterium (assembly GCA_045540715.1). Classification (GTDB taxonomy): domain Bacteria; phylum Bacillota; class Clostridia; order Oscillospirales; family Acutalibacteraceae; genus UMGS1279. The sequence continues at coordinate 47,394 of JAZQHT010000002.1, forward strand.
TTTGCGTGGCCATATTGCTCAATTGCGGCATATCCTGCATAAAGTTGAGGAGCTAAATCCCCTTTTGTTGTTCTAACAGAAGAAATTGAAAAATCGGTAATTCTTAATTTGCCGTCGCGACCAACAATTAATGTTTCGGGACTAATTGCTCTATGAATTATGCCAATTTTATGTAGGCGAATTAGGGTTGAAATTAAAGGCATAAATAGTGGTTTTGCTTGTTCCCAGGTTAAAGTGCCACCTTGACGAAGCAAGTAATCTCTTAAATTAATGCCGTGTGTGTGTTTTGTAACTCTATAAGCAGTGCCGTTTTCTTCAAAAACGTTTATAACGGGGTAAATTCCGCTTAAATCAGATAGGCTTCTTAGTTTTTCAGATAATTCTAAAAAGTCCATAATGCCCGAATTATAGGCAAATGCGCTATCCTTTTTAACACGAACAGCCACACCGTCTTTACGTTGGCAAACGCCGGCAGGATAATATTCTTTAATTCTAACAATTTTTTCTTCTACTTTATCAAAACCAAGATAGGTTATACCGTCGCCACCGTAAATTAGCATTTTACCAACAATATATCTGTTTTGTAAAACAGTTTTAAGGTCTAATGCGTGAGGTGGTGTTGGTGCAGCCTTGTCAAAACCACAAACGGGACAAATTTCTTGTCCTTCGTTGTCGCCCATACAGCCCATACATAAACGGTCTAAATCAAACATTGTCTTCTTCCTTTCGTAATAAGCTTAGTTTATCTTTTTCTAACTGGTTTTTTAGTTCTTCTATTGAATCAAACTTTGTTTCATCCCTTAAAAACGAAACAAATTTAATTGTAACCTTTTTGCCGTAAATTTCTTTATTGTAATTTAAAACGTGGGTTTCGGCTAAAATGCCTTCTGTTTTAAAAGAAGGTCTTATACCAACATTTGTAATTGAATTATATTCGTTATTATCTATAACTGTTTTGGTAATATATGCGCCAAAACGAGGCACCACAAGTTCTTTTGGATATGTTTGGTTTATTGTTGGAAAACCTATTGTTCTGCCACGCTTATCGCCATTTATTACTTTAGCGGTAAATGAGAAATTATCGTTTAGCATTTGTGCCGCTTTTTCAAGTTCACCATTTTCTATAAAAGAACGAATTTTACTGGATGAAATAGTTTCAGTATCAATTTGCATTTTATCGCAAACAATAATTTCAGCTTTATTATTAAAATATTCTTTTAAAGTATTAACATCCCCTGCGGCATTTTTACCAAACTTAAAATTATAACCACAACAAATAACTTTTGGAGAATACTTTTTATCTAAATAACTTAAAAACTCGTTTGGTGAATAATCTTTAATATCTTCAAATTTTAAGGTTTTAACCTTAAATCCCATTTTTTTTATTGCTTTTTGCTTTTGTTTTAGGGGTAAAAGCATATTGCCGCTTTTATTATTAATCAAAAATTTTGGAGAGGTTTTAAAGGTTAAGCAAATTGGTTTATAACCACTATTTAACGCATTTTCTAAAACCGCAATATGTGCTAAGTGCAGTCCGTCAAAAGTGCCGAGCGCTAGCGCTGTACCTCCCATTTTTATTCCCCCAAAATTATTCGTTTGGATTTTCTATTGGGCAAAGCACCTTTAAAGAATTTTCTTTTAAAATGCCAAGTCCAATAAATTTATTTAAATATTTAACTCTAATAATTTCATCTTCATTTGCACTAAAACCATAAATACGATTAACGTCAAGCTCTCCCCCATTATAAAAACGAATAGCTTGTTTTTCTGTTACGTTAACTGCTTTATAATTTTTAACTGCATTTTCTGCTGAAATTATATAGTCTTTTGCATTTTCGGTTGTAAGATCGTCTAGATTTACGGCATTATTAATGCTAAAACCACCGTTTTCAATTCTTGTAAGGGCGGTCATAGTAGCAAAGCAAGATAATTTTTCGCCAATATCGTTTATTAAACTTCTAATATAAGTACCTTTAGAACAGGTAACCGAAATTTCAGCAATATTATCTTTAAAGCTTAAAACCGAAATATTAGATATATTAATTTTTGTGGGCGTTCTTTCTATTTCTTTGCCACTACGAGCAATCTCATACAGTTTTTGGCCGTTAACTTTTTTAGCTGAGTACATTGGTGGAAGTTGCATACTTTCTCCTAAAAAGGAGTTAACCGCCAATATAAATTCTTCTTTGCTAACAGCAACCGATGATTTTTCTATTACTTCACCCGTAATATCGTAACTATCGGTTTTTATACCAAGTTGCATTTTTGCAACGTAGGTTTTTTGACTACTCATGATGTAGTTAGAAAGAACACAAGGCCTACCAACTAAGCAAACAAGCACCCCAGTTGCTAGTGGGTCTAAAGTACCGGTGTGGCCAATACGCTTTTCGCCAAGTATTTTTCTAAGCCTAGAAACAACGCCAAAAGACGTTATATCTTTAGGCTTGTTTATTACCAAAAGCCCCTGCATAAGCGCTCTCCTACTTTGAAATTGCTTTTTTGGCTAGGTTTATAATGATTTGTTTTGCTTTAAATACGTTACCCTTAATTTCGCAACCGGCAGCGCCCTTATGTCCGCCACCGCCTAATTGTTTGCAAAATAGTGCGGCATCAATATTATTGAAGGTTCTAACAGAAACCTTAACTTCACCATTACCAAGTTCGCGCATTGTAATAGCAATTTCTACCCCTTCAACCGAGCGAGAAATTGTGGTGATTCCATCAAAATCGTCGTCCATACAGCCGCAACCTCTAAACTCGTCGTTAGTGATTGCAACAATGGCAATTTTGCCGTGACTGTATATTTCTAAGTTTTGATATGCTATTTTTTCAAGTTCAATACGGCTTAAACTTTTAGTATCAAACATTAGTCTATCAATTTCGTGGGTATTAACGCCAAGTTCCATCAATTTTGCAGCAACTAGGTGTGAAGTTGCGGTTGTATTTGAAAACTTAAAACAGCCTGTATCTGTTGAAATGCCGGTATATAAAGCATCGGCCATAACTTTGGTTATTGTTACTTCTAACTTTAATAAAATATTATAAATTATTTCGCAGTTAGAACCAAAGCTATCATCAACATAATTGATTTTAGCATAATTTGTATTGGTTTTATGATGGTCTATTGATAAAGCGACCTTGTTTTTATATTCGTCTTCTAAAGAACCAAACAATTTTGTACTTGCAATATCAACCGCAATAATGGTAGGTCTTTTAACGTTATCCATTGTTACGGCAGAAGTAAAGTAAGAATATTTTAAGGGAATTTCATCACCGCAAATTATCTTACCTTTTTTACCTAATTGCTTTAAACCCATAAGTAGTGCATAAGCACTGCCTAAAGTGTCCCCATCGGGACTGCGATGAGTTATTATTAAAAAATTGTCTTTTTCTTTTAAAAAATCACAAACTTTATTTAACAATACTTTTCTCCTATTTTTCAAAGCTTTTAATGGTATTCATTATTTCTGCGCTTTTAATTAAAGAATCATCTGCAACAAATTTAAGTTCAGGAACTTTTCTAAGTTTTAACGAAGCGCCAAGTTCCCTTCTTAAAAAGCCTGCAGCATTTTTTAGTCCTTCAACAGAGGTTTTTGTTTTATCAAAACCCTCTATCGCACTAACGTATATGGTTGCATAAGAAAGGTCGGCTGCTAAATCAATTTTTACAATGCTTAAAAGTTTGCTTACTCTTGGGTCTTTAACGTCGCGAAGTAATATTGATAAAGCATTTTGTATATCAGAAGTTACTCTGCCTATTTTATATGATGCCATATTAATTCCTTTCTTAATCTCTGTATTCTTCTACAGCGAAAATTTCGAAAATGTCGCCTTCTTTGATGTCGTTAAACTTAACTAAGCTAATACCACATTCGTAACCTTGTGCTACTTCTTTAACGTCATCTTTACCACGACGAAGTGAATCGATATCGTCTTCAACAATAACAATACCGTCACGAACAAGACGAACTTTGCTGTTTCTTGTTACTTTACCCGATTGAACGTAACAACCGGCAACTGTACCAACAGAAGAAATTTTGTAAACCATTCTAACTTCAACAGAACCTAATTCAACGTCTCTAAACTTAGGAGCTTTTAGGCCCTTCATAGCGGCTTCAATTTCTTCGATGCACTCGTAAATAACTCTGTAAGTTCTAATATCAACGCCATCGCGTTCGGCTGTTTCTTTAGCAATAGAATCGGGTCTTACGTTAAAGCCAACAATAATTGCACCCGAAGTGCCGGCAAGCATAACGTCAGATTCGTTAATGGCACCAACGCCACCGTGAATAACTGCAACCTTAACTTCTTCGTTTGTTAGTTTTTCTAAACTTTCACGAACTGCTTCAACAGAGCCTTGAACGTCGGCTTTAACAATAATGTTAAGTGTTTTCATTTCGCCTTCTTTAAGTTGTGTAAACAAGTTGTCTAAAGTTACCTTGCTTAATGCGTTAAATTCGGCTTCTTTTTGTTTTTGACGGCGTTGTTCAACTAACTGACGAGCTAATCTTTCATCGCTTACTGCGTCAAAAGTGTCGCCTGCTTGAGGAACTTCAGCAAGACCTGTAATTTCAACAGGAACACTAGGTCCTGCAGTCTTTAAGGCTTTGCCGTTTTCGTTAGTCATATTTCTAATACGGCCAACAGAAGTACCTGCAACTAAAATATCTCCTGCGTTAAGTGTACCGTTTTTAACAAGTAGTGTTGCAACAGGACCTCTGCCCTTATCCAAACGAGCTTCAATAACAATACCTTGAGCGCGTCTGTCTGGGTTAGCTTTAAGTTCAGCCATTTCGGCAACAAGTAAAATATTTTCAAGCAGTTTATCAATACCCATATGTGTTTTTGCAGATACGGGAACACAGATAACGTCGCCGCCCCATTCTTCAGGAACTAAAGAGTGCTCGGTTAATTGTTGTAGAATTCTATCAGGGTTGGCTTCGGGTTTATCCATTTTATTGATTGCAACAATAATTTGAACGTTTGCAACACGTGCGTGGTTAATAGCTTCAATAGTTTGAGGCATAATACCGTCGTCTGCTGCAACAACTAAAACTGCAATATCGGTAGCTTGTGCACCGCGTTGACGCATTGTTGTAAATGCGGCGTGTCCTGGTGTATCTAAGAAGGTAATATTTTTGCCTTCGTGATTTACTCTATAAGCACCAATGTGTTGTGTAATACCACCTGCTTCGCCTTCAGTAACTTTTGCGTTACGAATAGCGTCAAGTAGTGAAGTTTTACCGTGGTCAACGTGGCCCATAACAACAACAACGGGGTCGCGTTCTTTTAGGTTTTCTGCGGTATCTTCAGAGATATCCATAATTTGTTCTTCAATTGTTACAACAACGGCCTTTTTAATTTTGCAACCCATTTCTGTAACTATGATTTCGGCAGTGTCATAATCTATAGTTTGGGTAACTGTTGCCATAACGCCAAATTTCATTAAAACCTTAATAAGTTCTGCCGCAGTCTTTTTCATCATAGCGGCAAGTTCACCAACGGTAATTTCTTCGGGAACTGTAACTGTAATTGGTGTTTTCTTGATTTTTTCAAGTTGTAATCTTCTCATTTTGTCGGCTTCGGTCTCACGTTTAGCAGACTGAGGACGACGATATTCTTGAGATTTTTGCTTGATTTTTTGTTTTCTTTGCATATTGTCACGCATGGTGTTTGCGGGAGCAATATTTTCATATTTTTCGTTGTATTTGTCCATATCAACGAAACTTGCGCTTGTATCAACCAAACGAACAGTAGCGGGACCACGGTTAGGTGCGGGACCGCCTTGTTTTTCTTTTTTCTGCATAACGGGTACATATTCAACGTTGTTATTGCTTGAATTATTAGCAGCTTTTTTAGAAGCAACAAGTTTTTCGGTGTAACTTTGAGTTGGCTTAGAATCTTTTTTAGGTTTTGCAACTTCTTCTTTTTTAACTTCAGCCTTTTTAGGCTCTTTTTTAGGCTCAACCTTTTTAGTTTCAACCTTTTTAGGTTCTGCCTTTTCAATTGTTACAGCTTCTTCAGGTTTTACTTCTTTGGGTTGCTTTTTAGCTGCAAGTTCAGCTGCTGCCGCTGCTTTAAATTGTTCTAAAATTGCGGCTTGTTCTAAAAGCTTACGTTGTTTTTCAGCTTCTTTTTCTTTCTTGCGTTGCTCTTTAGCTGCTTCGCCCATTTTAAAATAGTCATCAAAACTCTTAACCTCGTATTTACGGGTTAAAAGTTCAAATATTAAATCTAATTCTTCTTCGCTAAGGGAATTTGAGCTCTTTTTAAGTTCACCAACATAAGGTTCTATAAGCTCTGCTATTTCCTTACCGGATAATGCAAAATCTTTTGCAACGTCGCTCACTTTTAATTTAACTGCCATATTAAAAGGAACCTCCCTTTAGTAATATTTCTTGTGCAAAATTCTTATCGGTTACCGCAAAAACACCCGCTTTAACTCCTAAATAAGAAGCAAGTTCGTCTAAACTATAGGGTGTTCTGATAACCTTGAATTCGTCTTTAGATAAAAACACGAATTCTTTTTCGGTTTTTTGCGAAATGTCGTTAGCTATGATTAATAAATATACTTGATTTTTCTTAATAAGCGCTTTGCATTTTTCGGTACCTGCAACAAGTTTGCCGGCCTTTCTGCAAATGCCTAAAAAGTTTAGGTACGGATTATTCAATACCTTTAAGCTCACTTTCTAACGTATTGTAAATTTCTTCATCGATTTTCATAGAAAAGCTGTGTTCAAGACCTTTTTTCTTTTTAACGGCCTTTAAGCACTCTAAATTATTGCAAATATATGCGCCACGTCCCGACTTTTTGCCGGTTGCGTCAATAGATATATCGCCGCTTTTTTCTTTAACAATGCGCACAAGTTCTTTTTTAGGCTTCATATTGCCGCAACCTATACACATTCTTTCGGGTAATTTTTTTGTTTTCATTTTACATTACCGAATCGTCGTCTTCGCCGTAATATCCGCTTTCAGGACGAATATCAATTTTAAAGTTTGTTAACTTTGCTGCTAAACGAACGTTTAAGCCTTTATTACCAATAGCTAAAGAAAGTTGGCTATCGGGTACTGTTGCACGGCAAGCGTTGGGGTTTTCTGATAAAATTTCAACAGATACAACCTTGCTTGGTGCTAAGCTTTCGGCAACAAATTCTGCAGGGTTTTCGGAATATTTAACAATATCAATTTTTTCGCCGCCAAGTTCGTCAACGATTCTGTTTACACGTTCGCCGCGTTGACCAATACAAGCACCAACAGCATCAATGCTTGGGTTTTCGCAGTAAACTGCAAGTTTTGTTCTATCGCCTGCTTGACGAGAAACAGCTTTAATTGTAATAATACCTTCTGCAATTTCAGGAACTTCAAGTTCGAATAATCTCTTAACTAAACCGGGGTGGGTTCTTGAAATAATTGCTTTTGGACCTTTTTCGCTGTCTTTAACGTCAACGATAAATACTTTAATGTGGTCGCCTTCTGTTAAAACTTCACCGGGTACTTGTTCGGCTTTTACAAGGTTTGCTTCGCCTTTGCCGATAGTGATAACTGCGTTACCTGTTTTGGGGTCGATAGAATTAACAACTGCAGAAACTAATTCATGGTTTTTGCTTTGGAATTCTGCTAAGGTTTTGCTTCTTTCACCTTCGCGAATACCTTGACGAATTACGTGTTTTGCTGTTTGAGCAATAATTCTACCAAATGTTTTTGGGTTAAGTGTAATTTTAACAGTATCGCCAATTTTGGGATTTTTCTTATGTTTTAAAGCTTCTTCAACAGTCATTTCTGCAAAAGCATCTTCAACTGTTTCAACAACTGTCTTTTTAACGTAAATTTTTACGTTTTGTTTTTCGCGGTTAATGTCGCAAAATACAACGTCGGCACCGCCGTAATCTTTTCTTAAAGAAGTAACAATAGCGGCAGAGATCTTTTCGCATAAAAACTCTTGATCTATACCCTTTTCTTCTTCCATAATTCTTAATGCTTCAAAAAATTCCTTATTCATTTTTCTTGAGTCCCCCTCTAATTTATTCCATCGTTTAATTTGATTTTTGATATTTCAGATTTTAGAAATTCTTTCGATTCGTTTTCGGCGGTGATTTTTAATGTTTCACCATCAAAACTTTCTAAAATGCCTATATGGGTTTTGGTACCGTCTTTGGCTTTGTAAAGAGCAATTTTTATTTCTTCACCCTTTAAATACTCAAAATGTTCGGGTCTTGTAAGTTCACGTTCAAGTCCTGTTGAACAAACTTCTAAATAATAGGCCTTGTCTATTAAATCGGCTTCGTCAAGCAGTGGGTCCACCGCGTGCGACATATCGGTACAGTCGTTAATAGATATGCCTTCGGGCTTGTCAATAAAGATTCTTAAATAATAAGAAGCCCCTTCTTTTAGGAACTTAACGTCCCACAAAGTAAGGTCTAAACTTTCTGCCGTGGGCTTTACAAGTTCAAAAACTTTTTCAGCAATATTTGCCAAAACAATTCCTCCTAACAAAATCAAAGAGCGGGTTTTGTAAAACCCACTCTCCTTTTCTTGCGTATTATAACATATTATATATAAAAAAGCAACCCCTATTTTTATTCAGACAAACTATTTCCCAAAAACTCTGCAGCAACCGTAATTAACGTTTTATCGGTTTCGGTTACGGCTTCGGAATTTTTATCGCTAATAAAAGAAATCGAGCCCAAAATATCGCCCTGAGAAATGATGGGCGTTAAGCAGTAAATAAAAGAATCTACACCGTTTAAAGCGTGGGTTGTAGCTGTGTTTTCGGATAAAAAGAAGTTTTTTCTTTCTACAACCAAATCGTCTAAATAAGAAGAAACGGGGCGGTTTAAAAAACCTGCCTTGCCGCTGCCGGAAGCTGCAATACATTTATCGCGGTCGCAAATTATTACGGTTTTATTTGTGGCTTTAGAAAGGGCCTCGGCATAGTCTTTTGCGGCTTTGCCCATTTCTCCAACAGGACTGTATTTTTTAAAAACCACGCCACCCTCGTTGTCGGTGTAAATTTCTAACGGGTCGCCAACCCTAATTTGATATGCCCTTCGTATTTCTTTTGGTATTACCACACGCCCTAGTTCGTCTATTCTACGAACTATTCCTGTTGCTTTCATATATAAAAAACTCCTTTAATTTCAAATCGTGATACTATTATTTGTCAACAAAGAAAAATTATACGGTTATTTAAAAATCATTTGTTGACTTTTTTATCAATAAATGATATCATTAAATTATGATTAAATGATATCATTAAAAGGAGGTTGCAAGTTGAGTAGAAAAGCAACATTTCGAGCTGAACGAACAAGGCAAGTTCAGTTTAGAATGAACCCTGATACATTCAAAAAACTGCACATAGCAGTAATAAATGATGACGATATGCTCAGTATGGCAGATTTATTCAATTCTGCCGCAGAGGCATATCTTGAAAACCCACAAAAATATACTGAACTTGTTTCTAAAATTACAGGAGGAAAGAAAAATGGATGATCAAAAAATAATCGTTATCCCAGAGGGTAAGATTTGCGACTACATAGATGGTAAATTTAGAAATGATACGCCTGAAGAATATGTTCGTCAGACGATTGAAAAGCGTCTGGTTAACGA
>JAZQHT010000003.1:0-6267 GCA_045540715.1 Acutalibacteraceae bacterium
AGCCTCGTAATCCGCTCCAAGGACGCTTTAAGGAATCTTTTAGCGTCCTTTTATTTTAACTGAATACGGCGCCATAGCCAAGTGGTAAGGCAGAGGTCTGCAAAACCTTTATTCCCCAGTTCAAGTCTGGGTGGCGCCTCCAAAAAGAAAAGTCACACATCGTGTGGCTTTTTCTTTTTATACTTTTCACTATTCTCTCTTCACTTTTCACTTTTCTCTAAAACAATGTGTGACTTTTCCAGATAAAAGATAAGAGAGAAGAGATAAAAGAAAAGGTGTGGCTTCGCATTGATTTATTGCCGCTTTTATGCTATAATAATTTTAAGGATGGTGAAAATATGAAAAAGTTATTATTAATACCAACAACTATATTCCCTTATACAGTTTGCTTATGTATTGGCTATGGTTATAACTTCGGTTGGTCTGATACCCCTATTGCAATACTGGGTATTCTTTCATTAGTAACTTTGGTGCTTTCTTTTGTGTGTAATTTAATTTATATCTTCACCACCTTAAAAGAACCCGCCGATAAAATACTAAACACTGCTTTCATAATAAAGGCAATACATATTCCCTCTTATATACTGATATTTATATTGGGATTTATACTTAGCTTAATGTTTTTTATGACTCTTCCTTTTATTTTATTTTTAATTCTGGTTGATTTAATTACTCTTTGGTTAAGCGGGATGATAAGTATATATTCAATAGCACAATCATTAAAGAAAGACGGGCTTTGTGCTAAACCTCTTTTAATAATTGCTATGATTTGTCAATTCTTTTTTTGTGCCGATATAATCAGTCTGTTTGTCGTTAAGCTTGTTATGAAAAAACGTTTAAAAAAAGCATGTGTATAAAATGCAAAGACTAAAGCATATCTTATTTGCCAAGTGCTTTGGTTAAATAATTATAAAATCCCGTTCACGAAAGTGGGCGGGATTTTTACTTCTTACTTCTTACCTCTTCCCTCTTACTTCAAATATAGTTTTGCTCGGGATTTTTGGGAAGTAATAAGTAAGAAGTAAGAGGTAATAAGTATTGCGGCTTCGCCGCTTTAATGCTATAATCAAATAAGTACCAAAAGTGTCACATGGCATTATGATAAGATATATCTTGTTAGGAGTGATAAAAGTATGAAAACATTTGATCCGGAATGCGGTTTTCTTTATATTACTGGGCCAAAAGAGGATATTCAAGCATTATCAAATCAGTTTTTTTCAGAAAAAGATCCGCTAGAATTTTTGACAGTTCAAGAAGGAGCTTTTTCAACACTCACCTGTTCAAAGCATGGTGTTGCTTGGGACTTTGACATTGTTAAAGCCGCAGAAATGTTCCCCAATTGCGAAATTATCAAATATCGAGGCAGATTATTTCAAGGTGTTAGCGAATGTGTTTTTAAGTTGTTAAATAGTACCACGCTACAGAAAGAATATTTCAATATAAAAATGCATATTGGATGGCACGCACTTAATTGGAATCCGGTCACAGGTTGGTTTAATCTGCTTCTTTTCGGTCATGTGTCATATACTATTGTTGATATTGTGTTGAAGAACGGAAAAAACTTGCAGTATATTGTTGACGATATTTTGTTAGCCCGTGATATTCAAAAATTCTTGGAATCTCCTACCGATATGGAACTGTTGGCCGAAATGTGCAGCGCTTCAGTTGAGGAACGCAGCAAAGCAAAATGTAAGCGCGAACTTTTGAGACCAAGAACCATAAAAAAATTTGAAAACGTAGAAAGTGTTTCTTTTACTACGTTTTATAGGCATAAAAATTTCACCGCAGAACATGAAGCTTTTTTTAGGGATAAGAGCGTTGGAAATTTTACGCATACTTGGATAGAGGAAACAAACCAATATCAACTAAATTACACAAAAGATATGTATACCCACAAAGTGCATCATTCTGTTCAGGTAGTAGAACCATCAGAGTCAGGGTTATATACTACAAATGTATATACAGTTATGAACGAAAAAGATGACAATAAGCTGTTTAATCATTGACTACAATGATACCAATATTTAAAAGTTTTTATAAGTTTGGTAAACTTCTCAGACTTGAACTAACGACTTGAATTTGAAATTGCGGCTTCGCCGCTTTAATGCTATAATACATTTAAAGGCGGTGAACTTATGAAAAGGTTTTTAAAAGCGCTTGAAGGAATTTTTGTTATCTACTTTGCCTCTATGGGTTTATCGCTACTTGCGTCAACATTGCTAAATATACCTTTAAAATTTATAATTAAAGATTATAATAATTTAACTAATTTTCTTGTTGGTATAATTGGGCTAATAATTGCTATGTTTGCCCTATCGTTTATTTATGGTTATAAAGCAAATAAGCTTGAAATTAAGCCTTTTTTGTGTGCCGCCGTAACCTTTTTAATTTTATTAATTATTGTTATTAGTTTTATTGGCCGCGCCGTTTATATTTCGGGGCCAACTGATTATTTAGCAAGTTATATTGTTGATAATCTATCGTCCACTTTTGCCACCGAAAAACAGCTTTTAAACCAACGCTGTTTAATTTATATGGTTTGTGCTTACATAGTTTTATATATGCCAACCATAATAATTGCCAAACTTGTTGGGGTTAATATAAAAAAGCAACAACTAAAGAATCTTTCTGCATTGAAAATTATAAATTAATTTAATTAAGGAATATACTATTTATTGTTTTTACATAGATTTTATTCTTTTGCAAAATTTTCTTGCTATACATATCAAAATAGTGTAAAATTAAATTACAATAAAATATAGGAGGTCACGTTATGCCTACATTAAACGTTATGAAGTATTCAACCAAACGCAGTGATTTATTTTTACGTGTAGCAATGGGACATTTTGCTACCAGCAACTGCCACAGCAATTACTATATTGATGTTGTGGCTCAAAAAACGCGACTTTCCGAAGCAAAGGCAGTAGCCGAAGCGCTTCGTTCGCACTATTATATGGAAACCGTAGTAGATACTATTTTGTGTTTAGACGGTACCGAAGTAATAGGTGCTTGCCTTGCAGATAGTCTTTCAAAAGCAGATTTTTTAAATATGAACGCCCATAAATCCATATACGTTGTAACCCCCGAAACAACAGGAAGCGGTCAGCTATTGTTTAGAGATAATATTGCTCCTATGATTACCGGCAAGCACGTTATGATTTTAGCGGTATCGGTGGCTTCAGGTAAAACGGTAGAGGCCGCATTTGACGCAGTAAATTATTACGGCGGAACCGTAACCGGTATTTCTTCTATATTCTCTACCGCAAAAGAATGCCGTGGTATCCCCGTACATTCGGTATTTGATCCTAATGATTTAGATGATTATAAGTGTTATCCGGCACACGAGTGCCCAATGTGTAAAGCCGGACAAAAAATTGATGCTTTAGTAAACAGCCATGGTTTTTCAAAGCTTTAAAAGTAAATATTATGTAAAAACAAAAAGCCGTGAAAATTCACGGCTTTTATTTATTTTCTTCAATATATTGCATAACGTCTTCTACGTTGCATTGTAAAATTTTGCAAAACATTTCTATTGTGTGGGTGCTAACACTTTCGTTCCTTTTTAGTCGGGTTATTTGACCGGGGCTTATACCGTAATTTTTAATAAGCGAATACTGAGTAATCCCTTTGCGCTTCATTGTTTGCCATAATCTATCATAGGAAATCATAAATTATTCCTCCCTATTGACATATTAACCGAAAATGGTGTATAATTATATTAACCAATATCGGTTAATATATTAGTTTTTTATAGGGAAATGGGTGGTGTTTAAATGAAATTTTGTTCGCATTGCGGAAATCAGCTAAATGATGCTATGCTCTTTTGTCCGACTTGTGGCAATAAAGTTAATATTATTCTTGCAAAAGAAAAAAATTCTACACATAAAAAGAGAAGTTTAGGTGTTTTTTCTATTTTTGCATCTTTATTCCCATTTTTGATGTTTTTTATTCCTCTTCAAATTACTTATGATTCTATTTGGTCAGAAAACCACCACTTAATTATTAATGGTTATGATACTTTTTTGAAATTAGATATGTTATCAATATGGTGGGGCCGAGGTTCAAATATAATATCTATAGTTAATGTTGGAATACTCAGTATTTCTCTAACTTTTTTGCTTTTAAATATATTCAACACTATAAAAGGAACATGTGATAAAACTTTATATAATATTTCCGCATTTTTATGTGTGTTTTTTAGCTTATTATATTGTATAGAAGGCATCATTTTGGTTGTTTTATGCCATCCTACATACGAACCAATTACTTTTGCATATTTTGCATTAATACTTGCCTGTTGTATTGCTGCAATCCCCAAACTTTTTGTAAGTAATGCTCAGTAAATACCAATAAAACCAATCATTAAAAACAAAAAGCCGTGAAAATTCACGGCTTTTTTATTGCTTAACTAAAAAACGGTTCGTATTCTTTTAATCCACGCATTGACAGGTGCTTATTATCTGCAACAATTACGTGGTCGTAAAAATGCACGTTTACGTCCCTTAAAATTGCTTTTATTCTTGAGGTTGCTCTAAGGTCATCTTTACTTGCAACGGCAAAACCTTGTGGATGATTATGGGCCAAAATCATAGCGGTTGCATCGTATTTTAATACAATTTCAACAACCTTGCGCGGATTAATTTCTGCAGAAACCAAATCTCCCCTGCTTAAAATCTCTTTACCTAACAGTTCGTTTTTATTATTAAACATAAACACCCTTACAACCTCGTTTGTTTCGCCAACGTATAGTTCTTGAATATACTCTGCAAAACTTTCTAAACTTGTAAGTTTAATTTTTTCACCGCGTTTCCTGTCAATATAGCGGTGATTTAACGGTAAAAGCAGTTTAATTAGGGCGGCACTATGTTCGCTAATGCCTTTTACCTGCATTAATTCTTCGGCTCTGGCTTCAAGCACCCCTGAAAAGCCGCCGAAATGATTTAGCAAATCGTGTGCTAATTCGTTAGTATCTTTTTGTGGGACACTATAAAAAAGCAACATTTCTAACATTTCGTGGTCGGGAGTGGCATCGGTAAAGCCGTTAGCTAAGAATTTCTTTTTAACTCTATCTCTATGCCCTTTATGTGGGTTTTCTTTTTTATTTTTATCTTCTTGCATTTATATACTCATTTCTAAAAATTATATCACACATATTTTAACATATATTCATACAAAAGAAAAGAGCAAAAATAAAGACCGCTAAAAAGCGGTCTTTATTAATTTAAAAATATTAAACTTCTCTTGTTTTGCCGTTAAAAAATACTGCAACCGTGCCTTTGCCACAATGAGAAGCAATAATTGTACCAATATCGAAAATTCTAATATCGTTGGTTAGGTTTTCTTTTTCTAGGGCTAATTTTACTTCTTCGGCTAAATCAGGACAATTAGAATTTGCAATAAATATTTTATTGTTTAAGCCGGTATTATCAAAATTGTTAACTATTGCTTTAACTGTTTCAGTAATTGCGTTATTAATACCTCTAACCTTTCTATATGCTTCAATTTTACCGTTATTGTCTAAATGCATAAGTGGGCAAATTCCAAGCACGGTAGCGGCAAAGGCCGCAACACCCGATACACGACCCGAACGGCGGAACATACTCATATCGGTTGAAAAGAACTGACTTTGAATTTTAATTTTATTTTCTTCTACAAAGGTTGCAACTTCTTCTAAAGTTTTACCTTCATCCCTTAAATCTGCGGCGTTATCAAGAACCAGACCAAAGCCCGAACAAGCGCAAAGGGTATCTATAACGATAACCTTTTTATCGGGGTATTTTTCCATAAGTTCTGCCGCTGCTTTTTGTGCATTTTTAACCGATGGCGTAAGGCCCGAGCTTAAGCATAAATGCAAAACGTCTCCCTTTTGAATTAGTTCTTCAAAATATTCGTAATAACGAAATTCGTTAATTTGAGAAGTTGAAGGAAGTTTGCCGTCTTCTATGCTTTTATAAAAGAGTGGCAAAGCATTTTCATCGCGAAGCATATCGTCAAAATATTCTTTACCTTCAATTTGATAGGTGTAAAAAAGCACGGGTATATTGCGGCTTTCTACGTATTTATATGGCATATCGACAGTAGATTCCGCCGAAAGTATAAATTTATAATCCATTTTTAGTACCTCTAACATAATTTTTTATTATTATACACTATTTAGTTTTAAATTACAAGACTAAAAAGTTATTTTCTTTATATTACATAGTTTTAAAAACTATGTGCTTAAAAAATTACGAATTTGTGAATAAATATTGTTTTTTAAATTTAATT
>JAZQHT010000004.1:0-282075 GCA_045540715.1 Acutalibacteraceae bacterium
ATTTAAAAAAAGGAGAATATTATATAAGCAAACTATAACTTATTTTAATTAAATATTAAATACGTAATATTAAATATAATAATATTTAATATATAATACATTATTAATATAAGCTGTTTGGGCATCTATTAGATATTTTGACATTTAACGCTTCCCTAAATTATACAAAATATTCATTTTGTATAATTTTGTGTATAATTTTTTAGGAGTAAAATTATGGCAAATCTTACTCCCTTCTTAATGATTCAACCGGATTTAACCTTGAAGCATGTATAGCAGGATATATTCCAAACACAATTGCAAAGATAAATGATATTACAAATGCTGTAATAATTTGATCTAAAGTAAATGATAAATTAATATTAAAAATTAAAGATGCAATCTTGGTTAGCAAAAAAGAAATAAATATTCCTATTAAAGTACCACTTAATGATAAAATTAAAGTTTCAAACAAAAATTCTTTAACTATATCCTTCCCTCTTGCGCCTATAGACTTTTTAATTCCAATTTCTTTAGTGCGTTCACTTACGGAAAAAAGCATAACTGTCATAGTACCAAGACCCGATACTATCAAAGAAATTATACCGATTATTGTTAATGAAAGTGAAACCGTATCGAGTGTTCCCATTAATTTTGTCTTCTGTGCTGCCATATTTTCAATTTTTATTGCGCTATTTACTCCAATTTCACTGTATAAAGCTCTTTTTATTTGTTTGCTATATTGTTCTAAACTGTCATTTGTACCGCTTACTTGTAATGAAATTTGTGTTAAATCTGTGTTGCCATTACCTTGTTGCAACGTTGTATAAGGTAAATAAATGATATTAGGTATAAACTCGCCTGCTGCAGTTTGTAATAATCCACTATCTGATTCTACTACTCCTATTATCTTATAAGTTACAGTATTTCCGCCAATAAATACATCAATATTTCGATTAACCACAGCCTCTGAATTTGGAAAAACGCTTTTTGCGGTAGCATTATCTAGTAAACATACCATGTTATTACTTTTTATATCTTTTTGTGAAAAATTTCGTCCACTTAAAACGTTTAGTTTTAAAACTTGTTCTTGTTCCTCGCTAATTCCCCATAATATTACGCTATTTTGAGCATTTTCTGTTTTTAAATGACCCGTACTCATTAATACCGGTGTTGCTTTATCTACAAAATTTAGTCTTTTTAAAAGGCCTAGATGCTCATTATTTAGTGTTAAAACAGAAGTGTCGTTAGATTTAATGGTAATTCCATTTACTCCTAAAGAATCAAGCTCGTGAGAAATTAAATTTTTACCTGTATTAGAAATTGAACCGATAATTAATACAGAGGCAATACCTATTGCAATACTAGATATTGTTAGCCATGTTTTTATTTTTCTTCTTGTTAATGATTTAATATAATATTTTATATTCATCAGTAAGTAATACCTTCATTTGTGACGTTAACTAACGCAAAGTTATCATTAGTATTGTTATTTATAATGCATAGTTTTGTGCTGTCATTAATATTACCGTTTACTATAACAAAGTCCTTATCTTCTAGCACAATATCTACCTTGCTTTTATATGCATAATTATCAAAAAGCTTATAAACATAATATGAATTTGAATCTTCTTTTAAAGCTTCATATGGGATAGAAATTGCATTTTTAATAACACCATAACAAATATTAGCCTTAATATTATAGCCTGATTTTAAATCTTCATCAGGATTCTGTATTTCAATTTTCACATTAACCGCTGTTTCTTTTTGATTTCCTATTAACTGCTCTTCTGCAACGTCAGCAATAAACGTCACAAAACCTTTATATTCTTTCTCTTTAAATGCATCACCGGTAATTGTAACGGCTTGGCCTAATTCTATATCTGAAATATTATTTTCCAGTACATAAACGTTAGCAATATAGCCACTACCACTTGATAGTTCCACAACGCTTTCCTTAGCTTTTATTTCATTATTTAAGTTTACTTTTTTTACAGTAGCATCAAATTCAGATTTAACTTCTGTAGGATAATTATTAATATAATCTTTATATAATGCCAGTTCACTCTCTGAATAAGTTTCTTTCAATAATTCTATAGTTTTTTCTTTATCAATAATAAATAACGTATCCCCTACTTTTACCTTTTCACCGACATTTTTACATATTTTTTTAATAACTACATCATACTCTAAATTAATATCTATTTTTTCGGTGCTTTTAATAGTCCCGATTGCAGTGCATGTCAATTCATAATCATTTATTTTTGGAGTAACTGCAGCAACGTTTATTGGATTAATAAAATTAATAGTAGATAGTAAAGTTATTATTAAGATAGTAATTATAAAAACAGAACATAAAATAACAAGTTTTTTCAAAAATTTCACCTTCTTAAAAAATATTTTATGAAGATTTTTTGATTTTATAAGCATAAAAAAATAAAGCTCATATTGAGCTTTATTTTCTATTTTGTCATATTTAAAAAAGTTTCTTCGTCTATAATTTTAATATTTAAACTTTGTGCTTTTGTAAGTTTGCTACCTGCGTCTTCTCCCACTAATACGTAATCGGTGTTTTTAGATACTGAACTTGAAACATTACCGCCTAACGATTCAATAATTTTAGAAGCCTCACTACGCTTTAATGTAGGTAAAGTTCCTGTTAGCACAAACGTTAAACCTTCAAATTTGTTGCTTGTAGCAGCAGAAAGATTTGTCATATTGATTCCAATTTTTTTGAATTTATCAATCATTTCAACCGTTTGTTCTAATTTTAGATAGTCGTAAAGACTTTTCGCCATGATTTCACCGAAACCTTCAATTGAAGTAATTTCTTCAATTGAAGCGTTAAGTAAATTATCGATGTTTTTAAATTTATTAGCAAGTAACTTAGCGGCTTTTATTCCTATGTGTCTGATGCCCAAAGCAAAAATGAATTTATATAAATCATTTCCTTTGCTTTTTTCAATAGCATCTAAAAGATTTTGTGCAGATTTTGCTCCTTTACCTTCAAGAGTAGATAAATCAAAGAAATTTAGACTATATAGATCATATGCATGATGGATTAAATTATTATCGATTAATAATTCAACTACCGCAGGTCCCAATCCTTCAATATCCATAGCGTCTCTTGAAGCAAAGTGAATAATATGTCTAGCCATCTGAGAAGGACACTCTGTGTTTAAACATCTAATTGCAGCTTCACCTTCTTCACGATATACGCTAGCACCGCACGAAGGACAAACCTGTGGCATTTCATAACATTTATCATTATTAGATTTTTTAACACCTAAAACTTCAGGTATTATTTCTCCGGCTTTTCTTACTACAATAATATCACCAATATTTATCGACTTATCTTTAATAAAATCTTCATTGTGCAATACCGCTCTTGTTACTGTTGTTCCTGCAAGAGTAATCGGTTCAAAAATAGCCACAGGAGTTAGTACACCGGTTCTACCAACGTTAACTTCTATATCTAATAATTTAGTTTCTTTTTCTTCTGGCGGATATTTATAAGCTACGGCCCAACGCGGACATTTTGATGTGCTGCCCATCGTTATTCTTTGCTCTAAATTATTAAGCTTTATTACAGCGCCATCAATATCACAGTCAAGCTCTCCCCTGTTTTCGCCTAGTTTTTCTATTTCTGATATAGCATTTTTAATAGAGTCAACCTTTTTATAGTAAGGCAATATAGAAAAGCCTAAATTTTTTAAAAAATCTAAAGTTTCAATGTGATTCGTAAATGTTTTACCTTCGATATATTGTAAATTAAAAACGTAGTATGAAAGATTACGTTCTGCGGTTACTTTAGAATCTTTTTGTCTTAAAGAACCGGCAGCCGCATTTCTAGGGTTTTTAGCGGGCGCAATCCCTTGATTTTCTTGTAATTTTACAAGATTATCAAAGGCATCTTTAGACATATATACTTCACCACGAACCTCTAATTCACCCTTAAAATCAATAGATTTAGGTATTGATTTTATAGTAAGAAGGTTTGCAGTTACATCCTCACCAACTTCGCCATCACCACGTGTTGAACCACGAATAAAAACGCCGTTTTTATACTCTAATGAAACGGATAAACCATCAATTTTAGGTTCAAAAGAAAATGAATAATCTTCTAAAATCGCTTCCTTAACTCTATCTTCAAATGAAAATAGCTCTTCATAAGAAAAGGCATCTTGCAAACTTTCCATTTTAACTCGGTGTTGTACGGGCGTAAATAGACTATTTGATCTTCCACCAACACGTTTTGTTGGTGAATATTCAAGCGCAAATTCTGGATATTCACTTTCAAGTTTAACAAGTTCCCTAAGTAGCATATCATACTCGTAATCGCTAATTTCGGGATTATCATTGTTATAATACATATCCGAATAATGTAAAAGCTTTGCAGTTAAATTTTCAATTTTAGTTTTAACTTCTGTCATACTTGCTTCCTTAAATATTAATTTTTATTTAAATCCAAATTAGTATAGCTTGAAGGTATTTTACCCACAATAACAGTTTCTGCAATTATATACGTAGTATTTACCGTTGTTTTTTCATAATTCCAAGGTATAACTGTTGCAATATCAGCAGATAAATGCAAAACAATTCTATGTATAGTTTGATTAATTCCAGCATCATAAAATTCACTTTTATATTCGGCAATTGTTGCACAATCATAGGTGAATTCAAAAGGTATTTTAGGTCCACGACCGGCAAAATATTCGTTACTTAAAAAGCTGCCTAACGCAATTGAAAACTTTATTGTCGGTTCTTTGGAGATACAATTCTGTATTTCATCATCGATAATAGTTTTTATCTGCATTAATTTAACTGTATCGCAAGATATTGATACCACGTTACCGTTACTGTCAATTTGCAGGTTAGATAATTCATTATATTTCAAATTATAAATATCTAATACCTTTGCAACCGCTTTATTTGTTATATCAATAAATTTATTGGCGGCTGCAGATTCAATATTATTAATTATTATATCTCTTGTTAGTTTATCAGTAATAACAAACAGAGAAAGGATTGCTAAAATTAATGCAGTTATTGCATATAAAAATTTGCGTATATTTCGTTTTTTCATATAAAGCACCCTAAATATAATTTATTAAAAAAATATATTTTAGGTGCAAAATTTATCTAAGTTTTATTGCCGATACAATTAAATCGGCAGCATATTCAACATTGCATTGACTATTAATACACAAATCGTAGGTAGAAGCTTCTCCCCAACGTGTATCACAATAATAGTTATGAAAACTTGATCTTTTCTTATCCATTTTTTTAATAAGAGATATAGCCTGATCTTTTTTTAGATTTTGCTTTGTAATAACACGTTCTAATCTTTTATCAAAATCTGCGTGAATAAAAATACTTAGCACGTTGGGATCATCTGCTAATACGTTTTCAGCGCATCTTCCAATAATTACACAAGAATTTGAAGCCAATGCTTTAATTGTATCACATTGAATAATGTAAATTTTATCTGACAAAGGTAGATCTGAAATATTAGAAAGCAAACTGCTATGAGATGAATAAGAACCTAAAGATAGAGAGTATAAAATGCTGTTAGTTGGTTTTTCATCGTACTCTTCAAGCAATTCTTTGCTTACACCACTTTTTTTAGACATTTCGCCTATTATTTCTTTATCATAGCAAGGAATTTCTAACTTTTGTGCAACAAGTTCCCCTATTTCTTTACCAGCACTTCCAAATTGTCTTCCAATGCATATAACAATCTTATCTTTCATTAACTTCACTCCTTTAATATATTATAACATCAATACATCGTAATTACAACAAAGTTTTTTTAAATATAACATGAAAATTTGTGAAATTTACTGTAAAAATATGTGAACTTTTGTGAATTTATCATTGACTGTCAAACTTTAATATGGTAATATATAATAAATAATTATATAGGGGGTGTTATTTTGACTTATAATCGTCTTGAAATTATCAAACAAATGTTGATAGAAAGGAATATTCTATCATTTAAAGATTTAGAGCAGCAATTCCCCGACGTTTCTACTATGACACTTCGCAGAGATATTGAACGCCTAGAACATGAAGGTTTTGCAATGAAAATACGCGGAGGTGCAAAAAAAGTAGACCAGTCTAAAGAACGTGAAGATTTATATTCAAAAAGAGCTAATAGAAATATTGAAGCTAAACAATTACTAGCTTCTAATGCCTTGCAGTTCATTGAAATTGGACGTTCTGTATTTTTAGATTCGGGTAGTACAATTATGGAGCTAGCTAAAATATTACCCGATGTTCATCTTTCGATAATCACAAGTGGACCTAATATTGCCTTAGAAATAACAAAAAACCATAACCCCACAGTTAATATTTTAGGTGGTACGATTAATTCAGATAACTGTTCTGTTGCTGGACCTACAGCATTATCAAGTATTAAAAACTTTAACATTGACTTAGCATTTATCGCTCCTTCGGGTTACTCCCCCAGCGGCGGCTTTACTGTTGGTAATTATGCCGAATGTGAAGTAAAAAGAGCGGTTATAAAAAAAGCTAATATGGTAATTATGTTAATGGAGCAAGAAAAAATAAATAAATCTTTACCCTTCACCTTTGCTACTTTAAAAGATATTGACGTTATTATAACAAATGGTGAACTTTCTAAAGACTTTACTAAACTTGCTTTTAAGGCAAACGTAAATATTATTAATGTATAGGAGAATTATATGAAAACAACCGCAGTTAGATTATATGGCGAAAATGATCTAAGACTAGAAACATTTGATTTACCCGAGCTAAAAGATGATGAAATTTTAGCTAAGGTTGTATCTGATAGCTTATGTATGTCTTCTTACAAGGCTACAATACAAGGTGCTAAACACAAACGTGTTCCCGACGATTGTGCACAAAATCCTGTAATTATTGGGCATGAATTTTGCGGCGAAATCATAGAAGTTGGAGCTAAATTAAAGGATAAATATAAGGTTGGCAGTAAATTTGTTGTTCAACCTTCAATGAATTATAAAGGTTCACTTGCTGCACCGGGCTATTCATTTAAATATTATGGCGGCGATTGCACCTATATTATTATTCCTGGTTTTGTTATGGAAATCGGATGCTTTTTACCTTATGAAGGTGATAGTTATTTTTATGGTTCATTAGCAGAACCTATGAGTTGTATTGTTGGCGGTTATCACGCAAACTATCACTATAAAAAACAAGGCGAATATGAGCACGTTATGGGTATCGTAGAAGGCGGCTCTATGGCAATTCTTGCAGGTGTAGGACCTATGGGACTAGGCGCAATTGACTACGCAATACATTGCGATAGAAAACCGGCATTAGTTGTTGTTACTGATATTGATGCGGCTAGAATAGAACGTGCAAAGGAAATCCTATCCCCCGCTGAAGCTGAGAAAAATGGTGTAAAATTAATATACGTTAACACAACTGAAATTGAAAACCCGGTTGAGTATTTAAAATCATTAACACCCGATGATGAAGGATATAACGACGTATTTGTTTATGCGCCCGTAAAGCCAGTTGTTGAAATGGGCGATGCACTTCTCAAAAAAGACGGTTGCTTAAACTTCTTTGCAGGACCAACCGATCCTAATTTCTCTGCAAACTTTAATTTCTATAACGTTCACTACGCATTTACTCATATTGTTGGCACAAGTGGCGGTAATACTGACGATATGAAAGAGTCTTTAAAGTTAATGGAAAGCAAAACCATTGACCCTGCCGCAATGATTACACACATTGGCGGACTAGATAGTGTTATTGAGGCAACTAAGAATCTACCTAATATTAAAGGCGGTAAAAAATTAATTTACACGCACATTAGTATGCCGCTTACCGCAATTTCTGATTTTGAGGAATTAGGTAAAACTGATCCCTTGTTTGCTGAATTGGACAAATTAGTTAAGCAAAATAATGGCTTATGGTCGGGAGAAGCAGAAAAATATTTATTAAAAAATGCAAAAGCATTAGAAATATAAAAAAGAAAGGAATTTTTGTATGGCAAGTTTAATTTTAATGCCCAAAGTTGGTATTACTGTTGAAAGCTGTGTTATTACTAAGTGGCACAAAGCTAAAGGTGATACTGTAAAAGCAGGAGATTTATTATTCTCTTATGAAACAGATAAAGCTTCTGTTGATGAAGAAGCTAAGGAAGACGGCGTAATTTTAGAAATCTTCAGGGTTGAAGGTGATGACGTTCCTTGTTTGGAAGGTGTAGCCGTTATTGGTAAAGAAGGCGAAGATTATTCTGACTTAATTCCTAAAACTGAAGACAGTCAAGTAGAAGAAGTTAAAGAAGAAAAATCTGTTGAGGTTGTAGCTGAAGTTAAAGAAGAAGTTATTGCAACTGCTGAAAAATCAGAAAATTTTAAAGCTTCTCCAAGAGCTAAAAATTATGCTAAAAAACATGGTATTGATTTAACTACTGTTTCTCCTACCGGTCCTTATGGCAGAATCGTTGAAGCCGACGTTATTAGGGCAGAAAAAGAAGGCCCAGTTCTTACTAGTGCTGCCTTAGGACTTAATAAAGACTTAAATGGTGTTGTTGGTACCGGTATTGGTGGCAGAATTACTGTTAAAGATTTATCTCACAAACAAGAAGATATATCTTCTGCTCCAACAGTTGCAGATATTGAAATCGTTAAGTTATCTAATATTAGAAAAGTAATTTCTAAATCCATGATGACTTCACTTTCTACTACAGCTCAACTTACAAATAGTTCAAGCTTCGACGCAACTACAATTATGAACTATAGGAAAGCACTAAAAGATACTGATGAAGCATTGGGTCTTTCTAAAATTACCATCAATGACATTATTTTATTTGCGGTTTCTCGCGCACTTAAAAATCATAGAGATTTAAATGCACATTTAATTAATGATGAAATGCATTATTTTAATGGTGTCCACTTGGGTATAGCAGTTGATACACCTCGTGGTTTATTAGTTCCCACCCTATTTAATGCAGATAAGATGTCATTAGCAGAAATATCTGAAAATACAAAAATTCTTATTAATAAAACAAAAGACGGTTCTATTGAACCCGATTATTTACAAGGGGCTTCTTTCACCATCTCTAATTTAGGAACCTTAGGTGTTGAAAGCTTTACACCTGTAATTAATCCTCCTCAAACCGGTATTTTAGGTGTTTGTACAGTAACTGATAAAATTAAGGTTGTTGACGGCGAAATCAAACCTTATAAATCAATGGGTCTATCCTTAACATATGACCATAGAGCTGTTGATGGAGCACCTGCAGCAAGATTCTTAATGGAATTAAAAACCATTTTAGAAAACTTTACTGCATATTTAGCAAAATAGAGGTAATAAAATGGAAAATATTTATGATTTAATAGTTCTTGGCGGAGGACCTGCTGGTTATTTAGCCGGTGAAAGAGCCGGGCATGCGGGTTTAAAAACTTTAGTAATTGAAAAGCGTGCTTTGGGCGGTGTTTGTCTAAATGAGGGATGTGTTCCTTCAAAAGCTCTTTTATATAGTGCCAAAATTTTTGACTACTGCAACGGACACGGTGAAAAATACGGTGTTACTGCAGAAAATGCAAAAATCGATCAAAAGAAGGTAATCGCTCGTAAAAACAAAGTCGTTTCAACATTGGTTGGCGGTATTGGTATGCAAATGAAAAAAAATCACGTTGACGTTGAAATGGCCTTTGGCGAAATTTTAGGTAAAGATGCTGATGGTTTTAAATTAAAGGTAAATAACAAAGTATTTACCGGTAGAAAGCTTATAATTGCAACAGGTAGCGAGGCAGTTTTACCACCTATTCCGGGTTTAAAAGAAGCTTATGAATCGGGCTTTGGACTTACCAACCGCGAAGTTTTAGATCTAGAGGAAATCCCAGATAACTTTGTAGTTATTGGTGGCGGAGTTATTGGTCTTGAAATGGCATCCTACTTTAATTCTGTTGGAAGTAAAGTAACAGTTATTGAAATGCTAGACCATATCGCCGGCAATACAGATAGAGAAATCAGTGGTATTCTTAAAAAGAATTACGAGAAAAAAGGCATTACTTTTAAGCTTTCCTGTAAGGTTACAAAAATTGGCACCGATTCTGTTGAATATGAAGAAAATGGCTCTTTAAATACAATTAAAGCCGATAAAGTTCTATTTTCAATTGGTAGAAGACCAGTTACTAAAGGTTTTGGTCTTGAAACACTAGGCGTCGAAATGGATAGAGCGGCCATCAAAACAGATTCAATAGGCAGAACAAATATTTCAGGTCTTTATGCTTCAGGTGACGTTAACGGTATATTAATGCTAGCTCACACAGCTTATAGAGAGAGCGAAGTAATAGTTAATAATTTAACCGGTAAGAAAGATTTAATGCGTTATAACGCAATTCCTTCTGTTATTTATACTAACCCCGAAGTAGCTTCTGTTGGTTTAACAGAAGAAGATGCTAAAAAACAAGGCTACAATGTCAAAGTAAATACAGCCTCAATGATGTTCTCAGGTCGTTACGTTGCTGAAAATGAAGGCGGAGACGGAATTTGTAAACTAGTTATTGATAAGGATAACGACCGTTTACTTGGTGTTCACATGATTGGTAACTATTCTAGCGAAATTATCTATGGTGCAGCCATGATGATTGAAACTGAAATGAAAATTGACGATATTAAAGAAGTTGTATTTCCCCACCCCACAGTTTGTGAAATAATTCGTGAAGCTTTATTCATGTAATAAAATATAAAGGAGTAATTATTATGCCAAAATCACAATTTATTGATCCTAAAGGTTTACGTAAAGCGGGTAAAATTAAGTTTAAAGATATCCCTGTAAATCAATATAACAAAACTATAGAACAAGAACTTGCAGAAGGTAACTTTACCAAAGAAGATTTAATTGGTATTTATGAAGATATGCTCGCTATTCGCGAGTTCGAATCAATGTTAATGACAATTAAAGTTGAAGCTAACTACAATGGTAAAAGCTTTACCTATCCAGGTCCTGCTCACTTAGCTATTGGTGAAGAAGCAACTGCTGTTGGTCAAGCATATACCCTAGATGAAAACGACTTTATATTTGGTACCCACAGAAGTCACCACGAAGTTATTGCTAAAGGTTTATCTGCTATTAGAAAATTAAGCGATGAGAAATTAATCGAGATTATGGAAAGCGTTCAAGATGGCAGAATTTATAAATTAATTAAAGAACATTCTAAAGCCACAAATACCAAAGATATGGCTCGAGAATTCTTCTTATACGGCTTAATGGCAGAACTTTTTGCTAAAGACAACGGTTTCTCTCGTGGTCTTGGTGGTTCGATGCACGCCTTCTTCTTACCTTTTGGTATTTTCCCAAACAACGCTATTGTTGGCGGCTCAGCTCCAGTTGCTACCGGTGTTGCTCTATTCAAAAAATGCAATAAAAAGAGCGGTATTATCGTAGCTAACGCAGGTGACGGCGCAGCCGCACGTGGTCCTGTATATGAATCTATGAACTTTGCGAATATGGACCAATTACGCGAATTATGGCCCGATGATTATAAGGGCGGTCTTCCAATTATCTATAACTTTAATAACAACGGTTATGGTATGGGCGGCCAAACTAAAGGCGAAACTATGGCTTATGGCGAACTAGCTCGCTTAGGCGCTATGGCATCAAACCAAATGCACGCAGAACGCGTTGACGGTTGGAACCCACTTGCTTTAATTGATTGCTATCGTAGAAAGAGACCAATTCTAGAAAACGGCGAAGGCCCAGTATTATTAGACGTAATTACTTATCGTATGAGTGGACACTCTACTTCTGATATTAGTTCTTATAGAACAAAAGAGGAAATTGATGAATGGTATAAGTACGATCCAATTGAAGTATATCCTAAAGAGTTAATTAAATCTAAGGTTGTTACTAAAGCAAAAATTGAAAAAATTAAAGAAGAAATCGGCGCTAGAAACCGCGCTATGTTTGAACTAGCAAGTGACCTTGAACTTTCTCCTTATACAGATTATAAGAAGAATCCTCATTTCTTAGAAGATTTAATGTTCTCTAATGAAAAAATAGAAAAAATGGAAGACAGAGAATGTGAAACTCTAACTCCCATTGAAGAAAATCCACAAGTTCAAAAGGTTGCTTTAAAAGCAAGATATGCTTTTGATGAAAACGGCAAACCTTATTCCAAAGCAAAAGTATATAATATTCGTGACGGTTTATTTGAATCTATCATTAATAAATTCTATACCGACCCAACATTAATTTCTTATGGTGAAGACCTAAGAGATTGGAACGGTGCTATGGCAGTTTACCGTGGTTTAACAGAAGCTCTACCTTATAACAGATTATTCAACTCCCCTATCTCTGAATCTGCAATTGTAGGTACAGCAGTAGGTTACGGTATGGCCGGTGGTCGTGTTATTGTTGAATTAATGTATGCTGACTTTATTGGTTGCGCTGGTGATGAAATCTTCAACCAACTTGCTAAATGGCAATCTATGAGCGCAGGCGGATTAAAAATGCCTGTTGTACTACGTGTATCCGTTGGTTCTAAGTACGGCGCACAACACTCTCAAGACTGGACAGCTCTTTGCGCACATATTCCTGGTCTTAAAGTTGTATTCCCAACCACACCTTACGATGCAAAAGGTTTAATGAATGCTGCATTAATGGGTACAGACCCCGTTGTATTCTTTGAAAGTCAAAGAATTTATGATATTGGCGAACAATTCCATAAAGAAGGCGTTCCTGAAGGCTATTATGAAGTTGAAATTGGTGAACCCGATATTAAACGTGAAGGTAAAGATTTAACCATTTTAACAATTGGTTCTACTCTTTACAGAGCATTAGATGCAGCCAAAGAATTAGAAGAAAAATACGGTATTTCTGCAGAAGTAATTGATGCTAGAAGCGTTGTTCCATTTAATTATGATAAAGTTATTGAATCTGTTAAGAAAACCGGTAAGATCATTCTAGCTTCTGATGCTGTTGACCGTGGTTCAATCTTAAAAGAAATGTCTGCAACAATTACAGAATTGGCATTTGATTACCTAGATTGTCCTCCCGCCGTTGTAGCAAGTGAAAACTGGATTACTCCCGCTTTTGAATATGATGCAGAGTTCTTCCCACAAGTTTCTTGGTTCTTAGATGCAATAAACGAAAAACTAATTCCTTTAAAAGATTACGTTTCTACCAAAAACTATACCCCTCAAGAACAACTTAGAAAAGCAAGAAAAGGTGTTTAATGCTATTAATTGTTAATAACAATTTAAATCCGTATTTCAATTTAGCCCTCGAAGAATATCTCCTTCGGGGGCTAAAAAAGCCTGTAATAATGCTGTGGCGTAACAAAAAGTCAGTTATTATTGGTGCAAATCAAAACACATCATTAGAAATAAACGAAAAGTTTGTTTCTGAAAATGATCTTGTTGTAGCTCGTAGGATTACAGGCGGTGGAGCTGTGTTTCATGATCTGGGTAATATTAATTATACTATTATAACTAATAAAACAGATGATATTGGGCGCTATGATTCGTTTACAAGCGATTTACGAGCTTTTTTACTTACACTAGGTATAGAATCTACCCTTTCCGGAAGAAACGATATTTTAGTAAACGAGCGCAAAATATGCGGTAATGCACAAGCGATAAAAGGTGATATGCTTATTCACCACGGATGTATATTATATTCAGCTGACATTTCTTCCCTTTCCAGTGCTTTAAAGGTTAATGAATTAAAATATAACTCAAAAGCTATTAAAAGCGTTAAATCAAGAGTTACAAATTTAATTGATTTAATTGAGCCCAAAATTACAGTTGAAGATTTTATTTTAAAATTTAAAAACTTTTTAAAGAACCGCCACAATTTAACTGAGTATTCCTTAACTGATGAAGATATCGCAAATGTAAACAAACTTGTGGATAATAAATACTCAACTTATAGTTGGATATATGGAGAATCACCGAGTTATAACTATAAAAACGTAAAAAAGACAAGTGCCGGCATTGTTGAAATTAACTTAAATGTTGAAAAAGGGCTAATAATCGATGCAAAAATTTACGGCGATTTCTTTAATAAAGAAGATATAAGTAAATTGGAGCATAGCCTTTTAGGTTTAGAACATAGTAGAAAATATCTAAAATCAAAAATTAAAAACGTTAATGAATATATTATTGGCATTACCGATGATGAATTTATAGATTTATTAACTAATAATGATTAAAAGACCGTTTAGTAACGGTCTTTTTTATTACAATATTATACAAATTAACCCACTACAACCTTCATTTATAACGCGTTCAATTGTTTCTTGCATTCTTATACGCGCATCTTGAGGCATTCTTGAAAGTTTTGTATGAAGGCCTTCGTTAACAAGTTCGTGCAAACTTTTGCCAAAGATATTAGAATTCCAAATTTGCAACGGATTTTCTTCAAATTCTTTAAGTAAATATAATACTAAATCTTCAGACTGTTTTTCGCTACCTACAATAGGACTGACTTCGGTGGTAATATTAGCTTTCATTAAATGGATTGATGGAGCGCTCGCTTTTAGCCTAACACCGTATCTTCCTCCTTGACGCATTATTTCGGGCTCTTCAAGGGTTAGTTCTTCGATAGATGGCATAACAATACCATAACCGGTTGCTTCAACCTCATCGAGCGCATCTTTAATTTTTACATATTTATTTTTAATTTCGCACATTTTCACAAGGCAATCCAGTAAATCAGCCTCATCACTAACTACGCTACCTGCTGCCTCACTAATAACGTTATAATATATTTCTTTTTTAAGTTCGGCAAATATATTAATTGTTCCGCTACCCAAATCAACAAGTTCTGTTTTTATATATTCTATTTCGTCGCATTCTAAAAGTTCGTTATTTAGTAATACAGAATCAGATATTTTTTTAAGATCTTTTGCTCTATTATTAATTGCAGATAAAATATTATTTCTTACGTTGCTGTTTTTAGGCAGGGCTTTATACCAAGATGGTAAAGTAATTGAAATTTGTTTAATAGGAAATTCAAATAGAATATTTTCTAATATCTTTTTTATGTCATTTTCATCAATATTTGCGCAATCAATCGGCATTACCTTAACAGAATACTCTTCTGATAGTCGTAATGCCATTTTTTTGGTGTTTTCATCATTAGGGTGGGTTGAATTAAGCAACACAATAAAAGGCTTATTTATGGACTTTAATTCATTAATTACCTTTTCTTCACACTCTTTATATTCATCACGTGGAATTTCACCAATACTGCCATCCGTAGTAATTACAAGTCCGATTGTAGAATGTTCGTTTATAACCTTTCTTGTACCAATTTCGGCCGCCATATTAAATGGAATTGATTCTTCATACCAAGGCGTTTTAACCATTCTGGGGTTACCGTCTTCTATATATCCATACGAACTAGGTACTATGTAACCAACACAATCAATTAACCTTACTTTTAATTTCGCATTACCGTCTAGAGATATTTCAACCGCATTTTCGGGTATAAATTTAGGCTCGGTTGTCATAATTGTTCTTCCTGCTGCAGATTGAGGCATTTCATCCAATGCGCGTTCTTTTGCATATTCACTACTAATATTAGGAACAACCAAAGTATCCATAAATCTTTTAATGAACGTAGATTTACCTGTTCTGACAGGCCCCACAATACCTAAATATATATCGCCATTTGTTCTTTTTTCAATATCGTTATATATGCTATTCATCTTTATTACCTCACATTCTGGAAATCACAAGTACAGATTGTGAATCGATAGTATCTTCTACTAAATTATTTTGTTCTTTAAATACTTGTAATGGTGTTGAAAATCTTTTTGCAACACTCCATACGTCTTCTTCATCAGTTGAATAATAAATTATAATTGACTCATTATTATCGACAGGCTTTTCTAGATCAATTACTTCTTTCAAAACGTCAATTTCTACTTTCTTATATATTTCAGCATTAATAATTACCTCAATTTGAATTTCAATTTGATTGTCAGAAACTAAGCGATATGAACAATTATTAATGAAAAATTCCGATTCAAATATAGTGTTTGTTAAGTTTTCATTGAATTTTTTACAAAAATCAAAATCAATTTTTACATTATGATATTCAGGCGAATTATCGACATTAATAAATAATAAACTGCCGTCAATATTACCACAAAAATTCGCTTCATCGCCATTAATAGATGCATCTATTTTGTTTTCTTGCCCCCAGAAATCAATAACAGACAATATTTGTGTTTCGTTTAAGTTGATATTCTTTTTAAAGACAAATTTTTCAGTTAATGTTTCTTCCAGCTTGTTAAAACTTATCTTTTCTTTTGTTGTTTCAACTTTATTCTTAATTGAATAACAATCCAAAATCATTTGTAAATCTAGATTACAACAAGATTTTAAGATAATGTTAAGACCTATTTCAACTAAAAAACCTGCATTAGCACTATTAGATATTATTGGCTTAATAGATAAACCGGATAAATCTATTTCAGGAATAATTTTACAAGTTTTGTCTGCATTTTCAATTTCAATTATTTGACTAAAAGGTATTATCTCACTAAAATATGCGGTTTTTTCTTCAATAGAACAATATAAAACTTCAATTTTTACGTTACCCTTCACTACCGCTTTTTCGCCAATTAACTTACATTCAGTAATGGTTGGAATAGCCTTTTGTCTAATAATGTAATTCACATCGGGGTTACTACTAGAAAGTAGCAATTCATCTTCAATTATAATTTGTTTTTCCTTTGTTGATATTAAACACGCTACATCTAAATTATTTCTTAAAATTTCAATGTCGTCACGTTGAATATCACATATAACGTCTATTGCATCAAAACTATTAATTGTAACGTCAATATTCAAAGCGCCTTTAATATCAATTCTTCTTGCAGAGGTTTGTCTGCAATTCAAATAGTTTTTTGATAAGGAAACTGATACTGTATTATTGATGAATTCTTTATTTTCGATCGATTTTGTAAAATTATATTTAGTAATCACAGATGAAATCTTATTTTCAGTACCACAGAAGATTATGGTGATTTCAGAACAAATATCAAGTTCTAATAAATCATCAGTAATTTTCTTTTTCATAACTGTGCTATTAATGTCGCACCTTAAAATTTTGATAATGTCAGGACAATATTCCGGTATTAAAAATTCACTTTCTATAGGGTGCTCAATACTTGGCAACTTTATTTTTTTAGGAACAGAATATGCACGGCTTTGCTTATCAATATTCATAATTATTTCTCCTTTAAATGCTATTCTGTTTAATTTTATTCAAGCATCTTATTTATTATTACACTAAAAAATAAGGACCGTAAATTACGGTCCTTATTACTATTTAATTGTAGTATATGCTATAACACCATATGCGGGTATTGTATCCGAAATTTTACCATTTGCTTCGATTGTTTTGTCAATTCCAATAACTTTACAATTTTCATCCGCTATAACTTTTTCCGGGTCACACAAATGCCTATAATAGGTGTCGTTAAACATATCTCCAAGATTAATTTCAAATTCTTCTGAATTTGGATTTTCATTTGCAATTAATATATATTTATTTCCACACTTATCAATGCTTAGTGTACAACAAACTCCATCTATGCTTCCACCATTAAATACTTTAGTGCCCTCACCGCCGCCACAGTATTTAGTAACTAGTGAAAAGGCATAAAAGCTTGGGTATGGAACTAGCGAACGTGTTACTTTGGGTATAAATCCACAACGATGATCGCCATTAACAAAGTTATCTGCATTATTAGATGTTGAGCGTGGCCATTGTTGGTCTAGCGCAGTCCAAACTAACGAAGTTTCACAACCAGCGTTCATCATTGATATTGCAGCAACCGCATTTAAAGTGCCATGACTTACATCATTAAAACGGTCATCGTATTGAATATTATATTCATCGTACCAATATGGCTTACCATTTTTAATGTAATTGCGCGCTTCTTTAACCCACTCTTGCCAGTTATCATAAGTATCAGATACAATATCGCATGCAACCCAATACTTCCAACCCTTTTCACCTTCTTCAAATCCGGGATTAATGATGATATTTTCGTCACTTCCCTTTTCTGTTAAAGAAAAATCGTCAATAGATAATATGCCAAATCCATCTTTACCGTCGTAAAACGCGCCAACAAAAGCTTTGCAAGCCTCATTTGTTTTAAAAGTAACTGAATACTTTTTAAATTCATTAGGCATTTTAGCAAGTTCCAACATTTTTGTACTTGACTTAGTTAGCCTATTAGTTACTTGTCCCCCAGAATCAATAGTATTTCTCATGCCATCTCTATAACTAAAGGCACCAAAAATGCAATAACCCGTTGAATTTACTTTATTTTTAAAGTCATATTTTAAATAAACAGAAAGTTCGTATTCTGTATTAGCTTTTAATTCAACTAGCTGTTCGGGTCGTCCGCCCGGTGTTGAAATATTTAATGCGCGTTTACCAGAGTGAACGTCGCATTTACGCACGTTTGGAGACCACAAATAATTGTGACTTGAATAAATATCGATATATTCATCAGCATTATCATAACACCATTTTAACATAGGTGATGTTTCGGTTGAACCTTCGTTCGGACCAACTAATTTTACTAAATCACGTCTATTATCTGCAATTAACTGCTCGTGAACTGCTTTAATTGATGCCTTCCACGTTTCAAAGCACTCAATATCGTAAGTTCCTTTAGTGCCTCCACAATTGTTTTGTGGTTCGGTAAAGAAAATTAAATACTTAATGTTAGTAAATCCATGAACTTCAATAAGTTGATGGACAGATTCGCTAACCCATTTAGCATAATTTTTTACTGCAGTTTCAAAAGTACCGTCAACATTAAATGGGCTTTTACCGGTCCAAGAATTGCCTAATACACAACCTGGGTTATTCCAGCCTGCTTGTAAAGCAATATCAATGCCACGATCTTTCATCCTTTGACACCAATTATAGAAAATATTTATTTCTTTATTTTCCCAGTCCCAACATCTATTTTCTTCGTCCCAAGAGTACCAACGATAGAAGGTTCTAGCAATTTTTAGGCCCATTTCTGCCGCTCTATTTGCCTCAATATCGCACTCTTCATCAGTATATGTATTGCCATATCTATCTGTAAAGCCTGCGTAACCGTGATAAACAGCGTTATTACCTAAAAAGTTTTCTTGAACAGGTTTTGTAAAATCAGGATTAAAACTTCGCACAACCATACCTCCTATATTTCTTTTCTGAAGCCTTCAACATAAATCCATGCTTCATCATTTTCGAAGCTAGAATTTAACAATAAATTTTCTTCAGACCCTTCTTCACTCAACTTAAAATCATCAACAAATAAAACGTTACTTACAGCTCTTGAGCAATGGAAAATACCAATAATCGCTTCACTGTTATTTTCAGAATTAAAAGTGAATGAATAGTTTTTATAAGTTTCTTCTAAGTCCGAAAGTTGAATTAAAAGTGTGCTATTAACTGATATGCGGTTTGTAGGATAATCGCCTGATATTATATCATTTTTATCTGCAGTATAGGCACCTAATAAATCATAACCGCTAATGCCAAGCGGATTAGCAGCCTTTAACTTTAAATAGCACGATAAAATATAGTTTGTGTTTGGTTTTAAGGCAACTTTTTGATACACCCTACCATCTTTACCATTAATGACTGCTGCAGATACGCCCGAATTTACATCATTTACTTCAAAAACATCTAAATTAATTTCCGACATATTATTTAGTCCTTTCTTTATTATCTAGTTCAAATAAAGTACAACCCATATCAACATATTGTTTTATCTTAGCATCTAGCACAGAAACATCACAATTAAATCTTTTTGCCAAGCACTCTTTACACATATATTCTTCATTTACCATAGATACTAAACGTTTATAAAGGCCAATATCATTGGTTGTTAAAATTTTGCTACAATTTATACAAATATTCATTATTTTTGTTTAATAGAGATTCTGTAAATAGCAGATTGATGTGGCTCTAAACAATAATGGTTTAGCATTTCGTTTTTGAACTCAACATTTTTGCCGGTGAATAAATCTTTTATTGTAATATCTAATGGTAAATCAGAATTTAAGCCTAGCATATCAAATGTTACATATCGATTATATACGGTTTTCTCGCTAAAGTTAAAGAAACCAACAGCAATATCGCCATTATCTAATATTCTACCATAACAGCAAATTTCAGGTGAATCAATAATTTCGTCAGAGCATTGAATTAACCAAGGTCTATTAAAAGCTTTATCTTGATTAAGTGCTATTAAATCTTTATTGGATAACAATGACAACGACGCGTCATCAATATTTCTAATATCGCAACCTATCATTAATGGTGAACCAACTAAACACCAAAAACCAAAATGTGTTTTATATTCTTCAATAGTAGGTTTTGCTCCTGGAATTGCACAGTATCCTTCACCGTTCATGCCAACAATTAGCATATCTAAATCAGAAAAGCAATTCATAAAACTTACGCCTTTATATTTATGATAGGTTAAGGCTTGACATTTAATGTGATCCCAATCATCCTTAATGTCTCCGGCTAAACGCCAAATATTAGCACCTGTTGTATCAATCCAATCTTCTGTTTTATCTCTACCCCAAGAACAAGCAGAAAATAAAATTTCTCTACCTGTACTTTTTAAAGCTATGCTCATTTTTCTATATAAATCATCAGGATTAGCTTGTTTAGAACGGAAACAATAATCATATTTTAAAAAATCAATACCCCATTCTGCAAAAGTATTCGCATCGGTATATTCATGACCAAAGCTACCCGGATAACTTGCACAAGTCATAGTGCCCAAACAAGAGTACATACCAAATTTTAAACCGCGTTCGTGCAAATAGTCACAAATTACTTTCATACCATTTGGAAATTTATCTTTATTTGGTACCAAAATGCCATTTTCATCACGTTCAAATTCAGCCCAACAGTCATCAATTACTAAATAATTGTAGCCTAATTCAATAAGGCCTTTTTCAACCATTGCATCTGCTAGTTCAAATAATAATTTTTCATTAATGTTGGGACCAAAATAATTCCAAGTATTCATACCCATTGGAGGACGTGTAATAACCATAAAATCACCCTTAAATATAATATATTTTCACTTTAACATATTTTAATTAATAAGTAAAGGTTTAAAAATAACTTATTTCATTTGTCTTTTTTTGACCAAATTTTTAAAAATAAAAGAGCGCATTAAAGCGCTCTAAATTATTTATTAAAATAACCATATGAAACAAAAAATTTATCTCCATTAATAACTTTATTATAAATGTCTTTAGCAAAATTACTATTAACCGTAAAATTACTTAAATTTAATGGAGTGGTATTCCATTTAAAAACATATTTCAATATATCAAAAGATTCGTCTTCTTTTAAAATTGTAAATCTGTTTTGAAACTTGATAATATTACTATCTTCGGGTAATAACGCCTTTAATGAAGAATCTAATAACCAGGAGTGACAAGTATAAGAATTAAATATAAAATTCGGATAAAATTCATCAAAAAATTTTTTAGACATTTCAATTGAAGCATTACAACCTTCATAATCTAATACACCAGTCGATGGTATATGAATTTCTAAAACATTATCACCCTTTATAACATCAGTACCAATATGGTTTATCTCTGCTTTACCAAAACAAAATTGTAATCTGCCAAGTTTAAATAAACGCATACTTAAATGTCTACTAAGCCAATCAATTTCTCCTAAATAAAGTTCGCCTTTAATTTCACTCCACGTCTTTGTCCAAATAACAATGTCGCTTAACGTATCAAGTAAAATTTCTTCACTTATTCCCTTTTCTTTGTATTTAGCTTCTAAATCTTCACACATAAAGAGGAAGGATAATAAGTTTCTTTTGCCATCTTCACAAGATAAATCATAATTCTCAATAGTAATACTATCAGAGATGGGAATTTCTTTTAAGGCTTTATAAAATTCATTGTTAAATTCAGAAGGAAAACCTAATTTTTTATACCATTTTTCAATAATTTTAAGTACATTTTCATTTTTACAAGACCACGCATTTGAATTATCTGTGGTGGGTGTATTAATCGAAATTATGTCGTTCGATTTACCTAAAAAGCGCATCAAATTAAGATTGTAAAGTTTATTAATATTTTCTTTGCTCACACCTAATTTTTCAAATATCTTTCCATCAATTGTTAACCAATTTTTAGCCCAAGAGGAACTATAATCATGTGCATTAGAATCTGTGCCAAACATAACGTTATTAGAAACATCGTAACCAATGGTGTAAAGTTTGGTTAAAAGCTCTTCTCTGTAAATTTCAGGTGTGCCCGGAGTTATATCAAAAAACATTTCTGCATTATTATCGCCATTATATCTTAATGCATTTAAAAACTTGCCATACATTGCAATACATTCGTCAATCCAGGGCCACGAACAGTGTCCCATTGAAAAGCGCAATCCTTTAATACTTAAAAGCGCTTCCCAATTTAATGGTCTATTAAAATTAGACGAAACTTTACCATCCCATAGTATACCAGAGTGAAAAATAACAGGTTTATTAAGACTAGCTATTTCTCTTAAAACCCTTAAGCACTCTTCTTCATAAACGTAAAAATCGGTACAAATAATCTTAAAAGCTACAATACCCTTTTCTACTGCTTTATGTATATTATCTATGATATTTTCCTCATAAGGATGAATCCAAAGTACAGGATAAATTCTATCTTCGTGCCCTTTTGTCCAAGCTAACACTTCTTCTAGCCTTTCATCAAATGAAGTGCCAAGCTCTGCATTTGCTCTTTTAGGCCAATTAGAAAAAACGCACGCACCGAAAATTCCCGAATCATCTAATCTTTTGATGAGTTTTTCGGGATTAATTTCGGTATTTAACGCGTGAATATGCATATCAAAAATATTCATAATTACCTCTAAAGTTGTTCTAAGAATTTTTGTAATTTATTTGCTATAATTATATGTCCATTATCGTTTGGATGAAGACCATCCGGAATATATTCTTCTTTAATTTCAGGAATTTCGGGTTGTAATCCGCTGTATTTAAATAAGTCTAATACAGGCAAAGAATAATACTCCGCAACCTCACGAATTATTTCAACGTAATCTTTTAAAGTGCCATAAGCGTATGCTTTATCAGGACGCTCTGCATTAGTATCCCCAACTCTATGTAAGGGTGTCATAATAATTACAGGCTTACCGATATATTTTTTAATTAAATTGCTAAACAAATAATGGCATGCACCGTAAAAAGTATCTGGAGTTCTATCATCAAAATAACCTAGCGGTGCGTCACCGTGACCATAATCGTTAGTCCCACCAAAAACAACGACAGCATCTGCATCATCTGTCATTGAAGAAAATCTTTCGCTAAAAGAATTAACGTCAACGTAATCGTCTTTTGGTCTAAAGTCGGTGCCCTTTTGTATTGCAAAACGCGTTCCACCAATACCATAGGCATTTGCTTGTTTTAAACCGACATTTTCTTTAAGTAAATTAAAATATAATTTATCTTGAGAACTAACGCCAGAACCTGCAGTAATGCTATCTCCTAAAAAGTTTATAATTTTACCTTCTAATTGCATAAAAACACCTTCTTTTAATTTAATTTAGTATAGTATAAATATTATTAAAAGTCAAATATATAAAATAAAAAAGGTGCCTATATAGGCACCTTGGCGCGCTTGAAGGGACTCGAACCCCTGACCCTCTGCTTAGAAGGCAGATGCTCTATCCAGCTGAGCTACAAGCGCATAATGGAGCGGGTGATGGGAATCGAACCCACACAGCCAGCTTGGAAGGCTGGAATTCTAGCCATTGAACTACACCCGCATTAAAGCAAGAAATATTCTAGCACATTTCTCGCCCTAAGTCAAGCAATTTTTACTTATATTTATATAAAATTTTGAGATCATTTTCATAGGATAAATCTATAGAATCTAAAGCCTTATCGCGGTTATTAATCATTTCTTCTATAATAACGTCTTCTACAGATTTTCTTATATTGTTTTTAAGATCTCTTGCTCCACGTTTAATAGAATTACAGTTATTTGCAAAGTATTCGCAGACATTCTTTTTATATTTAAAAGTAATGTTTTTTTCTTTTAAAGACGCTGCGAGTTCATCTAAAGACAATTTTGCAATTTCTATAAGTGCTTCATTTGAAAGATAAGAAAATACTATTGTTTCATCTACCCTAGCTAAAAATTCAGGTCTTAAAAATTCTTCAAGAGCTTTAATGGATTTTTCACCATAAGCAGCATTGGCAGATTTTCCAAAACCAAGTAATGAATCTGTCTTTTCGCTTCCAGCATTAGAAGTCATAATAATAATCGTATTTTCAAAGTTCACTACCCTACCTTGCGAATCGGTAGCGCGACCATCATCTAAAACTTGTAATAAAAGATTTAAAACGTCGGGATGAGCTTTTTCAATTTCATCAAATAGTATTACCGAATATGGTTTCCTTCTAACCTTTTCTGTTAGCTGACCGGCCTCTTCAAAACCAACGTAACCGGGAGGCGAACCAATTAGACGAGAAACTGAATGTTTTTCCATAAATTCAGACATATCAAACCTTAAAAGGCTATCAGGAGTATTAAATAAATATTCAGCTAAAGCCTTCGCTAGTTCTGTTTTGCCAACACCGGTAGGACCTACAAAAATAAAAGATGCAGGGCTTTTAGAATTATTAATTTTCACCCTAGAGCGCTTAACAGCAAGAGAAACCTTGTTCAAGGCATCATCTTGTCCTTTTACCCTTTTATTTAATTCATCTTTTAAGCCATTGAGTTTTTCAAGATCACTCTCTTTAATTTTGGAAGCCGGAATTCCAGTCCAAAGTTCAATAACTTGTGCTAAATCATCTTCTGTAACAATGTTATTAGCGGCACTTGCAGATAGCGACTCAATAATTTCATTATTAACCGCAAGTTCTGAACGAACTCGAGCTAATTCTTCATAATTGGGATTGTCAACTTCGCTTTTTAATTGCTCTTCAAGTTGTAAAAGTTCTGCAACTTTTTTATTAGCTACGTATAATTTATCAATACTATTGTTCTTTAAACTACAGCAAGCAGAAGCTTCGTCAATTAAATCTATAGCTTTATCCGGCAAAAATCTATCAGTTATATATCTTTCAGAAAGTAAAACAGCTTTTCTGGCAATTTCCTCAGATATTTTAACATTATGATAACCTTCGTAATAGGTTTTAACAGCATTAATCATTGAAATGGAATTTTCAATGGAAGGTTCATCAATAATTACTGGTTGAAAACGGCGTTCCAATGCAGCATCTTTTTCAATATACTGACGATACTCTTTTAATGTTGTGGCACCAATAACGTGAATTTCCCCACGAGAAAGTGCTGGTTTTAAAATATTGCTTGCGTTCATAGCACCGTCAGAATTACCTGCACCAACTATATTATGAAGTTCATCGATAAATAGAATTATATTGCCTGCGGTCTTAATTTCTTCTAATAATCCTTTTACACGGCTTTCAAATTGGCCTCTAAATTGAGTTCCCGCAACAAGACCTGTTAAATCTAATAAATAAATTTCTTTATCTAAAAGTCTTGCAGGTGCATTGCCGCTAGCAATTTTTAAAGCGAGACCTTCTGCAATTGCAGTTTTACCAACGCCGGGTTCACCAATTAAACATGGATTGTTTTTAGTTCTCCTAGACAATATTTGAATTGTTCTATAAAGTTCATCATCACGACCAACAATTGCATCAATTTTTCCTTCTTTTGCTTTTTGCGAAAGGTTGATACAATAATTATTTAAAAATTTTCTTTTATTCTTTTTAGGCTTGGAATCATCATTTTTAT
Source organism: Acutalibacteraceae bacterium (assembly GCA_045540715.1). Classification (GTDB taxonomy): domain Bacteria; phylum Bacillota; class Clostridia; order Oscillospirales; family Acutalibacteraceae; genus UMGS1279. The sequence goes on from JAZQHT010000004.1 coordinate 25,792, forward strand.
CTTTCTTGTCTTCTTCTGCAGAACCAAAAATATTATTTAAAAATGGAAAAGATGGTGCGCCACCATTAAGATCATCGTCCATTTCATCTTCTTCGCCCATATTCATCATTTCCATCATCTGTTCGCTAATACCCGCTATATCTTCATCAGAAATATTCATTTTTTTTAGTATATCGTCAACAGGCTTTAAGCCCATTTCTTTGGCGCATACAAGACATAGACCTGTGGGTTCGCCACTTTTTTGTTGTGGGTCGGACACGAAAACGACAGCGGGTCTTTTACCGCATTTAGAGCACAGTTTAAGCATTATTTTTTCTCCTCTTGATTCTTTTCGTATGGAATAAAGAAGGTTTTAAAATATCCACACATAGAAACGATTAAAAATATTGTAGCAATAACGGCTGCAACAGAAATAATGATATCACTAATAAAGGAAAGTCCACATTTAGAAAGAACCATTAATAGAATTGTTGAATATACGCAAACAGTTGCTACTTTTCCCCACCACTTTGCAGAAATGGCATTAGCACCACCTGAAAGCATATAAATTGCTAAAATTAAAGTTGCAAGTTCTTTAACAAATAAAACTATTAGCAACGTCCAAATTGCCCACATATCTAAAAAGTCAATAAGTAACATTAGTACTACAGCTACTTGAGTAAGCTTATCGGCAATTGGATCCAAGACCTTGCCAAAGTCAGATACTTGGTTAAAGTGTCTTGCAATAAAGCCATCTACAACATCAGTAAAGCCAGATGCTAAGATAAGTAAAAAAGCACCGACGTAATCGTTATTAAAATAAGCCATAATTATAAATGGAATTAGGCCAATTCTTACAAACGACAAAATGTTTGGAATAGTAAATAAATTTTTGAACATCCTTATAACTTCCCTTTAGTTAATTATTTTAACGGACTAAAAGCCGATAAAAATTTGAATAAATACGTTGATTCTATATTATCCACAGTAAAAATTAAAAAACCGTTTTTTGTAAAAGAAATTAACATTGTTATTGCTATACAAATTGCTGCCGCAACTACTGTTCCTTTAACAAGACCAAAAACCGCGCCCAGCGTTTTATTTAAACCACCAATTATTGGAATATTAAATATTCTATTAACGACACGTGCGAGCCATCTAACAATAATTGATAATACTAAAAACAAAATTATAAACACTATAAGTTTAACCACGTTTACAACAATAGGTTTTGCAGCATAATCAATCAAAATTTCTGCATAATTTGTGTTATTTTCTTTAGCTTTAATCTCTGTTTCTAAACCTTCTGCAGAAATGCCATAATTCTCAGCCGAGTTTATAAATAATTCGGGCAAAGTGTTAAACATTTTATTATAATCAAGTTCTGGATTTTCAATCGTTAAAAGGTCAATTTTTTGATCTATCTGCGTTAAGAGTGGTTGTTTGACAAAACTATCATACACAAAATTTGCAGATAGAGTACTTAGTAGCATCGATATATGTAATGCTAGAAAAAAGCCAACAAGCTCAATTACAGTACGAACAAAGCCACGTTTAGCAGAAGTATAAACGAAAAACGCAATTATTGCAACAATTATTAAGTCCAATAAAATGCTCATTATCTTTCTCCTAATTTAATTTAAATACACCCGTATCATTATAAGTGTATATTTTGCCGTTTTTAGAAACATTTAAAGAATGAGATAAATTGTCAAGTTCGTAAAATTCAACAACCTCATTTTTAGAGTTTATAACAGAAACTTTTTTATTTGATAAAATATATATTAAATTATTATGAACATCTATGTCAGTAATAACACCATTATAATCAATTGAAAATTTTTCTTCATGTTTTTTGCTAACGGTAATAGTATATGAATTTGTAATAATACCTTTTTGACAAACTAAAACACTTTGATTCTTTTCGTTAATCTTATAAAAGAATAATTGATTATTCGAGATATCTTTAGAATTTACTTCTCCCTTTTTCCAATCGTAATATACAACCTTATTAGATAAAATAGCTACAAAACCGTTTGAATAGGTTTCAAGTTTTAAAACAACACCATCTAATTCATATTTAAATAATGGTGTTGCAGAATCAAATTTTAAAATCGATACACTTGATTTAATATAGCCACTTGACGCTGAAACAGTAACAGTTGCTAGTCTCTTGCCGTTATCCGATAAAGCAAGGTTAGAAACTGGGGCATTAGCTGAAAACCAACTATATATCACTTTCCCTTTTTTATTAAAAACGTCAACTCTAGATTCATATCCTGTTGATTTTGTTACTAACGCAAAGTTACCATTTCTACAAATTGTACCTAATAAAATTTCGTTATCCAATTCACCGCTTAATACTTTAGAATTATAATTTGTTACTAAATATTTTTTATTTTTATAATTATAAACCAAACTTCTTGCATCAGAAACAACAGCAGAAGGATTTTCATATCCATGTTGAATTGATAAAATTTCGCAACCGTTTTTATTGGTACCTATAAAGTTAGTATCTGTTAACGAAAAAACAACGTCGTTAGAAGTATTAGTATAAAGTATTTTACCGCCTTCTGGATGTACAGGATAGCCCTGACCGCCTTTTATGGAAGCAAATAAATTATTCATATATTCCGGCAAACCGGTAGGAGTTGCAACAATTAAAACTACTAAAGTTATTATTAATACAAAACAAACTATAAACGCTATTAATCTTTTTTTATGAAAAAATCTCTTACCGCCCTTTAAAAGTTTTAAATTATAAAATTTAGCAGCGATATTATCTTTAAAATTAAAAGAATTTTCAGAAGATTCTTTAACTTTTTTAGGAGGATTCATTTTAATTACTTCAGTGCTTGTCTTTTTCTTCTTTGCTTTAGGCAAACTTTTTTGTTTATCATTTTTAGAAGAAAAAACAATATTGTCAAACTTGGGCTTTTTAGCACTATTTCTTTTAATCTTTTTACGTATGTTTGCCAAAGCTATACCTCCTTAATACTTAGTATCGTGTAAATATAAACCATGTGCAGGTAGCGTAGGTCCTGCATTTTCTCTTGAACGAGATTCTATAATTTTTAGTGCTTCAGATTCGTCTATTTTGCCTTCATTTACTGCTAAAAACGTACCAGATAAAATTCTTACCATATTGTATAAAAAGCCGTCAGCAGTAAATGTGAAAGTAATAATGCCATCTTCTATGCTGGCTTTTGCTTCTTTTAACGTTCTAACCTTATCATCAACCGATGAATTAGCCGCACAAAAGCAAGAAAAATCGTGCGTACCTAAAAGATTTTTAGCAAACCTATTAATTTTCTCAATGTCAATAGGTTTATAGTACCTATAAGCACGATTATGCAAAAATGGATTGCGTTCACCAACATAGATTTTATATTTATATGTTTTTTCTTTACAAGAGTATCTTGCATGAAAATCATCACTTACGTCAACACAAGAAATTGCTGAAATATCTTCAGGTAAATAAACGTTAAGTGCACGAACAATACTGTTATTATCTAATCCTTTAATATCATCAAAATGTAAACAGTATTTGATAGCGTGCACACCCGAATCTGTACGGCTACAACCCGAAACATTAATATTGGTTTCATAAAGCTTAGCAAAAGCATCGCAAACGCATTTTTGAACAGTTAATCCGTTTGTTTGCACTTGCCAACCACAATAATTGGTACCAATAAATGAAATTGTGAGTAATTTTCGAGACATTTTCTCACCTAAAATAAGAAATTTAATAAAATAACAATGCTTAATCCTAAAAGTGAAATAAATAATGAAAAATAATCTGCTTTTGCAAATTTTAGTTTTTTCATCCTAATTCTGCCTTCTCCACCATTGTAACAACGGCTTTCCATAGCTTCTGCTAATTCATAAGCACGACGAATAGCCGATATTAAAAGAGGAATCAAAATTGGCATCAATGCTTTGGCTTTTTTAATTAGTCCTCCACTTTCTAAAGAAGCGCCACGAGCTTTTTGCGAAGACATAATTTTATCCGTTTCTTCAATAAGTGTTGGTATGAACCTTAAAGCAATTGTCATCATCATAGCTAAACTATGAGTAACAGATGAAAGGCCAATATATTTTAATGGTGAAAGAACACTTTCAATTGCATCGGTAAGTTCTGTAGGTGTTGTTGTGTAACTTAAAACAGAACTTGAAAGCACTAAAATGAAAATTCTTAGCGACATAAATGCCGCTTTTATTAAGCCTTGATCATAAATTTGTATAATTCCGTAGCCAAATAATAAGTTGCCATCGGTTACGTATAAAGCATTTAAAATTGAGGTTAAAATAATTACGGGTAAAATTACCTTAAAGTTTTTTAAATAAACCTTTATTGGCACTTTAGAAATTATTACAACCGCAAATATAAGAATAGTAATGTATGCTAAAGAAAAATAATTAAATGCTAAAAATACAAAAACTATATAAGCAACTAAAAGCAAAAGTTTTAAGCGTGGGTCAAGTTTATGAATTATTGAGTTTTCTGGGTAATATTGTCCAAAAGAAAAGTCTTTAATCATTATTATTTCCTCCTTTTAAAGAAGAAATAATAATATTAATTGCATCATCAACAGTATATACGTTAGAATTGGAAACCAATCCCCTATTTTTTAACTCAATAAATATTCTGGTTATAAGCGGAACGTCAAGACCCATTTTAATTAGTTCATCAGCATTAGCAAATACTTTATCAAGCTGATCGAAATATGCAACTTCACCATTATTTAGCACAAGTAATTTATCGGCTATTTTAGCCATATCTTCCATACTGTGCGAAACCATAATAACGGCAGCATTTTCTTTTTCTTTATATTCAATTATTGTTTTAATTAAATTATCGCGGCCTTCGGGGTCTAAACCGGCAGTAGGCTCGTCTAAAACTAAAACTTTTGGCTTCATAGCTAAAATGCCTGCGATAGCAACTCTGCGCTTTTCTCCACCAGATAAATCAAAAGGAGATTTACTTAAATGCGCTTCAGTTAAACCTAAAGAAAATGCGGCTTCTTTTACTCGAGCATCAATTTCTTCAGCCGTTAAATTCATATTTGTTGGTCCAAAAGCAATATCTTTATAAACGGTCTCTTCGAATAATTGGTATTCGGGATATTGAAATACTAAACCAACGTTAAAACGGAATTTATATATTTCTTTGGGGTTGTTCCATATGTTTATGCCATCGTATAAAACTTCACCACTTGCGGGTTTTAATAAACCATTAAGCATTTGCATTAATGTTGATTTACCGCTACCGGTGTGACCAATAACGCCAATGATTTCGCCCAAGTTAGCAGAAAAGTTTATATCTTTAATTGCTGCTTTAGAAATTGCACTGTCTTTTGCATAAGTGAAACTTAAATTTTTAACTTCTATAATACTCAAAGTGGTGTGCCCCCTTTAAGTATATTTGCTAGAATATCGACCGTTTTAGAAATAGATACAGCTTTAGTTTCTAAATCAACACCATTATTTTTAAGTTTTAAAAGTAGTTCTGAAGATTGTGGTAAACTTAAGCCCGCTTGTTTAAGTAACGGCAGATTAGAAAAAACATTTTCAGGCGTATCTAATGCAATAATGTTACCAGCATCCATAACAGCAACTCTATCACATTGTTCTATTTCTTCCATATTGTGAGTAATTAAAATTACTGTGATATTTTTTTCTTTATTTAGTTTAATAATTGTATCAATAACTTCTTTTCTGCCTTTTGGATCTAACATAGCGGTAGCTTCGTCAAAAACAATGCAAGTAGGCTCCATAGCAAGAACGCCTGCTATTGCAACACGTTGTTTTTGCCCACCAGAGAGTCTAAATGGTGGAAAATCTTTATATTCATACATATTTACGGTTTTTAGGGCGTTATCAACCCTTCTTCGAGTTTCTTCTGATGAAAAGCCAAGGTTTTCAGGACCAAAAGCAACGTCTTCCTCAACAATCGAAGCAACAATTTGATTATCGGGGTTTTGAAATACCATAGCAACAGTCTTTTTAACTAAAATATCGTTCTTTTCATCTTTAGTATCTAATCCATTTACTAAAACCGAACCGCTATCAGGTTTTAATAAACCGTTTAGCATTTTAGCTAAGGTAGATTTACCGCTACCATTGTGTCCTAAAAACGCGATAAATTCACCCTTATTAATTGTAAGAGTGATATTATCTAAAGTAGGCTCCTCATTATTAGATTCGCCACTATATTTAAAAGACAGGTTTTTAATTTCTATAATTTTTTCCAATGGTCTCACTTTTTCCAAATAGTAGTATTGCCGCAAGGTAAAATAATATCTCTGCAAGTAGTTTTAAGTCCAATTTCATCAGTAGAAATCGTTCCAATGTTTTTACCTTTTAAAACATATTCTTTTACCATATAATTTAAAATTGTTGGCGAAAGACCTGCTGTATATGTATTAAGTAAAAAATAGCTTGCCTTTTCGCTTAAAAGTTCACCCGAAAGTGTTAAAAGTTCAGAAAGTTTATCTTCAATTTTAAAGACTTCTCCACCGGGACCACGTCCATAAGACGGTGGGTCCATAATAATAGCATCATATTTATTGCCGCGACGAATTTCACGTTTTAAAAACTTAATGCAATCATCAACTAACCAACGCACACTTTTATCAGCAAGTTTACTGGATGCAGCATTTTCTTTTGCCCATAATGTCATACCTTTAGATGCATCTACGTGTGTAACACAAGCACCTGCGCTTAAAGCTGCAACAGTAGCTCCACCTGTATATGCAAATAGGTTTAAAACTTTCATATCATTTTTTGTATTTTCTTTAATAAAATCCCAGTTAACCGACTGTTCCGGAAAAAGACCTGTGTGTTTAAAACCCATAGGCTTTAAATTAAAGGTTAAATCTTTATAACTAATACTCCAAACTTCAGGCACCTTCTTAAGCATTTCCCAATATCCACCGCCTGAATTACTACGGTGGTAAATAGCATGAGCTTTATGCCAAAGAGGGCTTTTGGGGTTATCCCAAATTGCTTGAGGCTCAGGGCGAATTAAAATAATATCGCCCCAGCGTTCAAGTTTTTTACCATTTGCTGCATCAATTAATTCATAGTCTTTAAAATCTTTTGAATATCTCATTTACACTTTACTTTCAATTACGGCCGCAATTTCTTTAGCCATATTATTAATTTCTTTAATGTTTGGTCCTTCAATCATAACTCTTACAAGTGGTTCTGTGCCGCTTGCGCGAACAAGAACACGACCATTTTTGCCAAGTAGTTTTGATTTTTCTTCGATAATTTTTTTAATATCATTATCGGTATTTAAAATTTGTTTTACGTTATCTGTAACGTTAACGTTAATCATTGTTTGTGGGTAACTTTTCATAACGGACGCTAATTCAGAAGCAGTTTTATTGTTTCTAACCATTGCCGCTGCAAACTGAATACCCGTTAGTTGGCCATCACCAGTTGATGCATAATCTTTAAAAATTATATGGCCTGATTGTTCGCCACCAATTTTATAGCAGTTTTTGACCATGCTTTCTAAAACGTAGCGATCACCCACAGCAGTAACATCAACAAAAATATCATTTTCTTCGGCAAACTTTGTAAAGCCGATATTAGTCATAACTGTAACTACTGCAGTATTATTGTTAAGTTTATTTTTGCTCTTTAATTCTTTAGCAAAAACAGCAATTAATTTGTCGCCATCAATAATTTGGCCTTTTTCATCAACTGCTAAACATCTGTCAGCGTCGCCATCAAACGCAAGACCCAAATCCATACCGTTTGCATTAACAAATCTAATAAGGTCGCGCATATCTGTAGAACCACACTCAGAGTTAATATTAGTGCCGTTAGGTTTAGCATGAAGCATATAGCACTCTGCCCCTAAAGCATTAAATATTTTTTCAGCAGTATAAAAAGCGCTGCCGTTTGCACAGTCAATAGCAATTTTCAAACCTTTAAAATCAACGTTAACTGTTGATAATAAGTGTTTAATGTAATCTTCTAAATAATCTTCACGCTTATATACACTACCAACTTCTCCACCAATTGGCATTGAAATTGGACTAATATCATCTAAAACAAGCGTTTCAATTTCTTCTTCCATTTTATCGGGAAGTTTATAGCCGTTAGAATCAAAAATTTTAATACCGTTGTATTCACAAGGGTTGTGAGATGCCGAAATCATAATACCGGCATCCGCGCCACAGTTACTTACTAAATAAGCAACGGCAGGCGTTGGAACATTACCAACCAAAACAACATCCGCACCGGTTGAACAAATTCCGGCAGATAGTGCACTTTCAAGCATAGTTGAACTTGAACGTGTATCTTTGCCAATTAATATTTTAGGTCTTTTAACCTTTTCACTAGCAAGAACGTAAGCAGCAGCTCTGCCTATGTTCATCGCAAGTTCACAAGTTAAATCTCTGTTCGCAATTCCTCTAACTCCATCAGTTCCAAATAGTCTTCCCATAATTATCAGTACCTTTCTTTAAAAAGTTTGTTGTCCGGGCTTAATAATCCCTAAGTGATTGTAAGCAGCCCCTGTAACACACCTTCCTCTGCTGGTACGAGATAAAAATCCGATTTGCATCAAATATGGCTCATATACGTCTTCGATGGTTACACTTTCTTCACTGAGGGCGGCAGATAACGTATCAAGTCCAACAGGACCGCCGTCGTAAAGTTCAATAATTGTTGTAAGCATTCTTCGGTCAAAATCGTCTAAGCCAAGTTCGTCAATATCAAATCGATTTAGTGCAGCTATTGAAACCTCCTTATTAATTTTTCCATTATACTCAATTTGAGCAATATCTCTAACTCTTTTTAAGAGTCTATTGGCAATACGTGGTGTACCGCGGCTACGTGATGCAATTTCTAATGCACCAGCATCATCAATCTCTATATCAAGTATGCCCGCAGAACGTTTAATAATTGCAGCTAAATCTTTTGGAGAATAAAGGTCTAATCTTAGCAACACACCAAATCTATCTCTAAGTGGAGCACTTAATTGTCCGCTACGTGTGGTGGCACCAACCAAGGTAAAGTGTGGTAGATTTAATCTTATGCTTCTAGCAGAAGGACCTTTACCAATAATTATATCTAACGAATAATCTTCCATCGCTGGATATAATATTTCTTCAACTGCGCGAGATAAACGATGAATTTCATCTATAAATAAAACGTCGCCTTCATTTAAATTTGTAAGCAAAGCTACTAAATCGCCTTGTTTTTCAATTGCAGGCCCGGAAGTTACTCTAAAGTTAACCCCCATTTCATTAGCGATGATACCCGCAAGTGTTGTTTTGCCAAGTCCCGGAGGGCCATAAATTAAGCAATGATCTAACGATTCATTTCTAAATTTCGCGGCCTTAATATAAATGGAAAGGTTTTCTTTTGCTTTTTCTTGACCTACATAATCATCCAAAGTTTTAGGCCTCAAAGAAACGTCAATAGTTTCATCTTCGGCAGAATATTCAGGAGCGACAATTCTATTTTCAAAATCCATTTCCTGCATAAATTACACCCTCCTTGATAAAAGTTTTAAAGCTTGTTTAATAATTTCATCAACCGGTAATTTAGTATCACATTTAGATACCGCCACACTTGCTTCGCTTGCCGTAAATCCAAATGTCATTAAAGCATCGATTGCATCTTTTGTAGATGATGTTGAATTATTGTTAAGTTCAGTAGCCGCAGCTACATCTTCACTTCTAACGTCAATGCTTCCAACTTTGTCTTTTAATTCTAAAACTATACGGCTTGCAATTTTTGCACCAATACCAGAAGCCGCAGTTAAAGATTTGCTATCACCCGTTGCAATAAACAACAAAACTTTGTCTGGTGAATAAAATGATAAAATAGATAACGCTGCTTTAGCACCAACGCCATTAATCGAAATTAATAGTTTAAAGGTTTCAAGTTCCGCTTTATCTATAAACCCAAATAAATCAATGGCATCTTCACGAACCTGCATATAAGTTAGTAAAAACACATTACTGTTTTCTTCGGGTAATGCAACACTTGTTTTTAAAGAAACAGAACACTTTAGTCCAACGCCGCCGCACTCAACAACTGCGGTAGAATTATCTTTATAAATAAGTTTTCCATTAAGTGAATGTATCATTTAGTTCATCTCCCTAAATCATATCTAAAAGACGAGTAGCTATGGGCGTGACATATTGCAATAGCTAAAGCATCTGCCGTATCATCCGGCTTTGGAACTTCTTTTAAATTCAACAACTGACGTGTAAGTTCCATAACTTGGTGTTTGTCTGCTTTACCATATCCAGTCACTGCAGATTTAACCTGCAAGGGTGTGTATTCATAAATAGGAATATTTTTGTTACGGGCCGCTAAAAGGATTACTCCCCTAGCTTCTGCAACGTCAATAACTGTTTTTGAGTTTGTATTATAATATAGTTTTTCAATAGCCATAGCTTCGGGTTTGAAATTATCAATAATTTGCATTATTGCATTATAAATCATTTGAAGTCTAAGCGGAAAATCAGTTTTAGCGGGTGTTGTAACCGCCGTATAATAAACCGGTTTAAAATTGATATTATTATAATCAACAATACCAACACCAACTATTGCATAGCCAGGGTCAATACCTAAAATACGCACAAAGCACAACTCCCCATAATAATTTAGAATATTATATCATATATATTTTAATATGACAATAAAAAATATTATAAAATTTATAAAAAAATAAATAAAAAACTTGACAATTTTTGTCTATGAATATATATTAAAATATATACGTTTACGCATCTGTGCCATTGAGCACCGTCCAAGCGGTACAACTTAGCTATATGCTATAAATAAACTCTTTGCGGAGGTAGTACAGCAAAAGCGGTGCGGGTATCGCGCAGAGCTTAAAAAAGCTTACGCGGCACTTAGTGTCCGCAAAGGGGGATGCTTAAATGACTAACATTGTTGAGTTAAAAAATATTTCAATCGCTTTTGGGCAGGAGCAGGTTTTAAACCAGCTTAATTTGTCGATAAAAGACGGAGAGTTTGTAACATTGCTGGGGCCATCAGGTTGCGGCAAAACTACTACTTTACGTATTATTGCAGGTTTTGCTACTCCTGACGAGGGCGATATTTTATTTGATGGAGAAAGTATTGTAAACGTTCCTGCTCATAAAAGACAGGTTAATACCATTTTTCAAAGGTATGCCCTATTTCCCCATCTAAACGTTTATGAAAATATAGCTTTTGGTCTTCGCGTTAAAAAGATTCCTGAAAAAGAAATTAAAGAACGCGTTAGCGAAATTATTAAGCTTGTTAACCTTGAAGGATTCGAAAAAAGAAATATCAATAAACTATCAGGTGGTCAACAACAACGTGTTGCTATTGCACGTGCTGTTGTAAACCGCCCTAAAGTATTATTGTTGGACGAGCCTTTAGCAGCACTAGACTTAAAGTTAAGAAAAGACATGCAGGTTGAACTAAAAAACATTCAAAAGAGTTTAGGTATTACCTTTGTGTTTGTTACACACGATCAAGAAGAAGCATTAACTCTTTCTGATACAGTTGTTGTTATGAACGAAGGAAACGTTCAACAAATTGGCACACCTAAAGACATATATAATGAGCCTCAAAACGCCTTTGTAGCTGACTTTATTGGTGAGAGCAATATTCTCGCAGGTGTTATGAGAAACGACTTTTTGGCGGAATTTTCGGGTAAAAAATTCACTTGTCTAGACAAAGGTTTTGATAAAGACGAATTAGTTGATATTGTTGTTCGTCCTGAAGACGTTGATATTGTTCCTCCTTCTATGGGTATGCTCGAAGGAGAAGTTACAAGTGTTACCTTCTTAGGAGTTCACTATGAAATAATTGTTGATATTGGCGGTTTTAAATGGATGATTCAAACAACCGACGAACAGCAAGTTGGTGACAAGGTTGGACTTTCAATTGAACCTGATGCAATTCATGTTATGAAAAAATCAAAATATTCTAACCTTTATGGAGATTATAGTAGTTTTAGTGATGAAATTGAGCCTTTAGTGTTTGATAAGGAGGACTCAATAAATTGAAAAGAAAATCTTCAGGAATTTTAGTTTCTTCTCCATATTTGGTTTGGGCAGTTATTTTTATTGTTGTCCCAATGTTAATGATGGCTTATTTTGCTTTTACTGATGTTTCGGGTAATTTTTCTTTAGAAAACTTAAACGCAATTTTAGATAAATCAATATTAAAGTCATTATGGTTATCAATTGAATATTCATTAATTGCTACCATCATTTGCTTAATTATTGCTTATCCCCTTGCATATTTTATTTCAACTTTAAAAACATCAGTTCAAAGCACAATGGTAATGCTTGCTATGCTTCCAATGTGGATGAACCTAATTATTAGAACCTATTCATTATCAATAATTCTAGAGAATAACGGAATTATAAATAACATTTTAAAATCATTAAACCTTCCTAAAGCAACCCTTATCGGTACACCAGGCGCTATTATTTTAGGTATGATATATAATTATTTACCTTACATGATTTTACCAATTTATTCTATTATGACTAAATTTGATAATTCGGTGCTTGAAGCCGCAAGTGATTTAGGTGCAACCGGTTTTCAAAAATTTAGACGTGTAATACTTCCTATGAGTATTCCGGGTGTTGTATCGGGTATTACTATGGTATTTGTACCTTGCATTAGTACTTTCTATATTTCTCAAAAATTAGGCGGCAAAACAATGCTAATTGGCGATATTATTGAAAGTAAATTTAAAAGTGGCGGAAGCAACTATAACGTTGGGGCAGCACTTTCGTTTATTTTGATGATTTTTATTTTATTTAGCATTATGCTTATGAACCGCTATTCTAGTGATGAGGATCAGGGGGTTATAGTATAATGAAAAAAAGTCTCCCCCTAAAAATTTATTCAGCACTTATTTATTTCTTTTTATACGCACCAATTTTAGTAATGATATTTTTATCATTTAATAAAGGAAGAACTAACTTATTTAAAGGTTTTTCTTTAAAATGGTATCAAGAACTATTTAGAGATGAAGCAACAATTCAAGCGTTACAAAACACTTTAATACTTGCCGTTTTGTCTGCAATAATAGCTACGATTGTAGGTACTGCTGCGGCTGTTGGTATTTATAATTATAAGAAAAAATGGTTGCGTAGTTCTGTTATGTTTGTAACCAATATTCCAATGGTTAATCCGGATATTGTTACAGGTGTTTCTTTAATGCTTTTATTTGTTTTTGCTGGCGCTCTATTTGGATTAAACGACATTTTAGGATTTGGCACCCTATTAATTGCGCACGTAACATTTAATATTCCGTATGTTATATTATCTGTTTTACCTGTTCTTAACCAAACAGATCCGCATTTAGCAGAAGCCGCCAGAGACTTAGGTTGCACACCTTTTAAAGCTTTTTTTAAGGTTGTATTGCCTTCTATTACTTCAGGTATTGTTACCGGCCTTATGATGTCTTTTACATTATCGTTAGACGACTTTGTTATTAGTTACTTTACTAACGGTACCTTTAATACACTACCTATTGCCATTTATTCAATGACAAGAAAATCTGTTACACCAGACACTTATGCGCTATCAACATTAATATTTGTTGCGGTGCTAATTTTACTAATATTAATAAACGTTTCTCAAGCAAAATCTGATAAGAAAATGAAAGGGGCAAAAAATTGAAAAAAATAATTTCTATTTTACTTGCTTTAACATTAATTTTTGTTTTTTCGGCCTGTGAACCTGTTAACATTGTAGTTAATTATGAAGCTGAATACACAAGAGAATTTGAAGGTATTACCCTTAACGTTTTTAACTGGGGCGAATATATTTCTGATGGTTCAGAAGGAACCTTAAATGTTAATAAAGAATTTGAGAGACTTACCGGCATTAAGATTAATTACACAACTTATGACAGTAATGAATCTATGTATAGCAAATTAAAAGGCGGCGGCGTTTCTTTCGATATAGTTATTCCTTCTGATTATATGATTGAAAGACTCATAAAAGAAGATATGCTTGTTGAATTTGATCCAAGCGAATTATCAAACTACAAGTATATTGATGAAAAATATAAAAATCTATATTTCGACCCCGATAATAAATATTCAGTTCCATATAACGTTGGCATGGTAGGCCTTCTTTACAATACAACTATGGTTGAAGGCACACCAGACAGTTGGAGCATTATGTGGAATAAAAAATATAGCAATAACATTTTAAACTTCAATAACCCGCGTGATGCATTTGCTATTGCACAATTCTTGTTAGGTATAGATATTAATACAACAAATCAATCTGAGTGGCAACAAGCAGCCTTAAAATTAAAAGAACAAAAACCAATTTTACAAGCTTATGCTATGGACGAAGTTTATAACAAAATGGAAGGCGAAAATGCCGCAATAGCAGCATACTATGCCGGTGATTGCCTACAAATGATTGAAAATAATCCTAATCTTGCATTTGTTTACCCTAAAGAAGGTACGAACATATTTGTTGATTCTATTTGTATTCCAAAATCTTCAAAAAACATTGAAGCCGCAAAGTTATATATCAACTATTTATTAGAACCAGATATTGCTCTTGCTAATGCAGAAAAACTTTGCTATGCGTCACCAAATACAGCTGTTGTTAATAACGACGAATATACTTATAAAGGCAATGAAATTCTATATCCAAACGAAGCTCAAATGCCTAAAACCGAGTATTTCCACGACTTAACTCCAACTGTTAGAAGTTACTATGAATCTCTATGGATTGAAATTAAAAATTCATAAAAATAAAAGCCTTACTAATTTAGTAAGGCTTTTTTATTAGCTATTTTTCTGATTTTGTTTTGTAACTGCTCGTACCCTTATCCGCTAGCAATTTACCAGTAACTTTAAAGGTTTTATTGCTTTCAGCTCTAAATACAGTAAACTCAATTGTATCGCCGGGTTTTGAAGATTCTACAACGTCTAATACAGATTCAGTGGTTGCAGGAATACCATTAACCTCAATAATGATATCTTCTTCTTTAAGTTTACCATAAAACTTACTTGTTTTGTCAACAGATGCAACGTAAAGGCCTTGCGGCATATCATTCAGTTCAGATATAACGCTATCAATTTCAGTATAAGATATACCTGCTTTTGCTCTTGTAACAACGTTTTTATTTTTAATTAACGAATCAACTATTGTTTTCATTTTAACAGTAGGAATTGCGTATCCAACACCTTCATAAGCGTTACCAACAAGTTTTGAAGATGTAATTCCAATTACTTGGCCGTACATATTACAAAGTGCGCCACCACTGCTACCGGGGTTGATGGCAGCATCTGTTTGAATAAACTGTTCACTATACGAAGTAGAGCTACTTCTAACTCTTACGTTAAGACCACAAATTATTCCTTTAGAAATATTAGAATTATTGGTAGCTCCCGCAGGTCTGCCAATAGCCACAGCGCCTTCGCCAACTATACAAGAATCACTGTTTCCAAATTCAGCAGGTTTTAAATTATTGGCATCAGTTTTTAAAACAGCTAGATCACTTCTTGTATCTCCTGCAATATAATTCGCTTCGTATTCTTTACCATCAAAAGTATATATTTTAAATTTTGCATTAGGAATTCCACTGTATATATGATCGTTAGTAATAATATAACCATCTTTAGTATATACAACGCCACTAGCCATTGAACTTTTACCTTCAGAATTATATATTATAATTCCAACAATAGATGGATTTACCTTTTGATATACTTCGCTAGTTGTTAATGTTTCCCCCGTTGGACGCTCGTCTAAAGCAATTTTTGAAACATTTTGAAAACTGTTTTGTCCAACAAAATAGCCGGCAGAAAAAGTTGCTATTAGTATTAGTGAGATTGCTAAAATCAGCGCAAAAGTCATAAAGCCGTTTAATTTACTCATCGCCCTTTTAAAACGATTAGGCTTAATATTTAAAACAACAACAGGGTCAATATCATTGTCGGTATTATTTTCATCCACTGTTGAACCTTCAATTTCAGGTGACGTTATAAACATGTCACCAGTTTCATTAGAAACTGCAGAAACGTTTGTTTCAATAGTGTTGTCTTCATTATTAAACTCATTTACATTATTTTCAGACATAAAAATCTCCTTATTTTAAAGGTAAAATAACTGAAAATTCAGTATATTCATTTCTAACAGAATCAACGGTAATGCTACCGCCATGAATATCTAAAACAGTTCTAACTAGATGTAATCCAAGACCTGTGCTATCTTTAACAATCGATCTAGCCTTATCCCCTTTATAAAATCTGTCAAATACATAGGGTAAATCTTCTTTAGATATAATATAACCACCATTAGAAATTTTAAAAGATAAATTTTTATCATCACTAGAAAGTTTAAATTTTATAAACCCATTTTTACAATTAAATTTAATTGCATTGTCAACCAAATTATATATAACTTGATGAATTAAATCTTTGTCAGCAGTTATATTTATTGGCGGCGCTTCCTCAATACCTAAAATTTGAATTTTATTATTAGATATATCACTTTCTTTAGAAATCAATATTGAGATTAATGTTTCTGTAAAATTGAACTCTTGAAGATTTAATTGTTTTTCTCCTGATTCTAATTTTGACAATTCAAACATAGAAGTTACAAGTCGAGTTAAACGTTTAATTTCATTAGAAACAATATCCAAGTATTTTTTTGTATCTTTTTCAGGAATTGTGCCGTCTAATATTCCATCAATAAAACCACCAATACTAGTCATAGGTGTTCTTAGTTCATGTGAAACATTAGCAACAAAGTCTTTGCGTATATTTTCATTTAACGCCAGCGCTTCGCTCATTTCATTAAAACTTTTTGACAATTCACCAATTTCATCTTTTGTCCTAACAGGGATTTTAGTTGAAAAGTCGCCCTCGCTCATAAGTTTAGCAGCTTGGGCCATAAGTTTTAACGGCTTTGTAAATTGATATGAAATTATATATTCAACAATAAAAAGAATAAAAATCGGTATAGCGGATGACCAGAAAAATACTGTTGCTAGATCAGAAAATATTGTGTTAATTGAGCTTACCGGTGAAGCTGCATAAACTGAACCTACAGTAACTCCCAACTTATTTTGTAAAGGAATACCCGAAATAACGTGTTTTTCTTGAAATTTACCACCAAAGGTACCGGTTCCGTTATAATGCTCGTTCATTGCAACTTTTGTAATTTTAGAGCTAACCTTACCTTCACTGTGTGGACAGCGTTCATACACGAACCAATCATCGCAACCACACGCAAGCATTTTGCCGTTTTCATCAACAGCAAAAATTACGTTATCATTTGATTCAGCAAGGGCATGCATTGTATCACGAACAACGTCATAATTTTCAACGTCATCATTATTAGCTGAAATAACTGCTATTGCATGGCAGTTATCATAGAGTGTTTTTTGCTTTTCACGAATTAAATAATCGTTAATAAAATAGTTTACCAAAGATAAAATCAAGGCTATACTAATAATGATTAAAATTGCAGTAGTGAAAAAGAATTTTCTGAAGAATTTTGATCTCATTATTTAGAAACCTCAAATTTATAACCTACGCCCCAAACTGTTTTTAACGCCCATTTATCCGAAACACCTTCTAATTTTTCACGAAGACGTTTAACGTGAACGTCAACAGTACGAGAGTCGCCATAATAATCAAAGCCCCATACTTCATCTAAAAGCTGGTCACGAGTGAAAACTTTATTAGAATTATTTGCTAAATGGAATAAAAGTTCCATTTCTTTAGGTGGCGCTTCAACAGTTTCGCCATCAATAATTAATTGATATGTACAAAGATTAATTTGTAGTTTATCAAACTCAACAATTTTATTATTGCCAAATTCATTAGGATAGCAACGCTTTAATACAGCTTTAATTCTATACATTAATTCTTTGGAGTCAAAGGGTTTAGAAACATAATCGTCAGCGCCTAATTCAAAACCTAAAACTTTATCAAAAGTTTCTCCTTTGGCGGTAAGCATTATTATAGGTGTTTTATGCTTCTTTCTAATTTCTCTACAAACCTGCCAACCATCCATCAATGGTAGCATAATATCTAATAATACAAGGCTTGGACTTTCTTCATAAAAAAGTTTCAGTGCCGTTTTACCATCGTTAGCCACAACACAAGAAAAACCTTCTTTTTCGGTATACAATCTTAAAAGCTCACAAATATTATTATCGTCGTCAACAATTAAAATTTTAAAGTTTCCCATACACTCACCCTAATAAATATTACACTATAAAAAACCAATAATTGTTAATAAAAAATTAACAATTATGAAAAAACCGTTTAGCACTAAGAGTGCTAAACGGATAAAATACGAAAAAACTTAAATTATGCTTCTTCTTTCATTTTTGCAAAGCACTCGCTGCAATAAACAGGACGATCATCGCGGGGTGCAAAAGGAACCTTTGCTACGCCACCGCAAGCAGCACATGTTGCTTCGTGCATTTCTCTAGGAGCTCTGCCAGCATTTTTACGCTTATCGCGGCATGCCTTACAACGTTGAGGTTCGTTTACAAATCCTTTAGATTCGTAAAATTCTTGTTCACCTGCAGTAAACACGAATTCTTCGCCACAATCCTTGCAAGTTAGAGTCTTGTCTTCAAACATCTTTCTTTTCCTCTCTCGATCTGGTATAGTATTTTTTGCCCCGGACGGAATTGCACCGCATCTTTGTAAACAACGCTCTGCTATTTAAGCTACCTAAGGCATATCAAGCGCTTTCGCGCTTATTTCTGAAGTTTTTTCTTTACACGTTGTAAAGCATTATCAACCGATTTATATGAAATACCACATTCATCAGCAATTTTGTTATAACTGTTGCCGTTTATGAATTTAAACAAAACGTCTCGTTCAAGTGGTGTAAGTTTTGAAAAAATTTTAGATTTTAAATTTTTAAAATCTTCATTAGCTATAAGAATTTTTGCGGGGTCGTCAGCAAAAGCTGCTGAGTAATCCTCAAAAACTACAATTTGATTATTTGGTATTTCCTTCTTACGAACTGCTTTTTTTAGTAGTTCAATAAGCATTCTTCTCATACACAGATAGCTAAAGGATGAAAACGAAGATTGCGATTCATCAAAAGCGTTAATTGCCGTATAAAAACCAACCGAAGCCTCTTGCATTAAATCTTCTATATCATAAGAAAGACTTTGAAAAGGATAAGTCATTGCTTTAATCTTTGGCAAGTATCTTTCATAAAGAGCTTTGAAAGCATCATCGTCGCCGGAACGAATCATTGAAACAAGTTTTTCATCAGATATTGTGTTATATTGTAGCATAATGACCGTCCAAAACCACATATTGTTAAAATATATTATAAGTTTACAACAAAAATATGTATTTGTCAAGCCATATTTATTGACATTTTACATAAAAATATGTATAATCATTGTAACAAAATGTTCAAAAAAGGAGCGTTTTTATGCATAAAAAACTATATTCAGAGTGGTTAAATAAGGTTACAGACAAAACTTTACTAAAAGAACTTAACCAAATGAAGGACAATGAAGAAGAAATTTTAAACAGTTTCTATAAAAGTTTAGAATTTGGTACAGCAGGTCTTCGTGGTATTATTGGCGCCGGAACAAATAGGATGAATATATACACAGTTGGCCACGCAACTCAAGGTCTTGCAGAATATGTAAAATCGGTTAATAAGAACGGAAAAGTAGCAATCGCTTACGACTGCCGTATTAATTCTGAGGTATTTGCTAAAAAAGCCGCTTCAGTTTTAGCCGCAAATGGTGTAAAGGTATATATTTACAAAGAATTAATGCCAACACCTATGCTTTCTTTTGCAGTTAGATATTTAAAATGTGACGCAGGTATTGTAATAACCGCAAGCCACAACCCATCTAAATACAACGGTTATAAAGCTTATGGCAATGACGGTTGTCAATTAGGACCTAAAGAAAGTGATTACGTTACATCTATTATAAACAGCGTTGACATTTTTGAAGGCGTAAAAGATTGCGATTTTGAAACTGCAGTAAACGAAGGTATTATTGAATATATTGGCGAAGACGTTATTAATGCGTATTTAGACAACGTATATGCACAAAGTTGTATAGACGAAAGTTATAATTTAGACGAACTAAAGGTTATATATTCCCCTCTACATGGCACAGGCAATAAACCTGTTAGAGCAATTTTAAAAAGAATTGGTATTAATAACGTTGAAATAGTTAAAGAACAAGAATTACCTGATGGTAATTTCCCAACCGTACCATTTCCTAATCCCGAATTTAAAGAAGCTTTTGATTTAGCGTTAAAAATGACCTCAAGTTTTGATGCAGATATTTTATTAGCAACTGACCCTGATAGCGATAGAGTTGGTGTTGCAGTTAAAAATAACGGCACCTATTCCCTACTAAACGGTAACGAAATTGGCGCGCTTATGCTTTATTATTTATTAAGACGCAAAACAGAAATGGGCACCTTACCAAAAAATCCTGTTGCAGTTAAAACAATTGTATCAACCGAACTTTGTAAACCAATATGCCAAAAATATGGTTGCGAATTAATTGACGTTTTAACAGGTTTTAAATTTATTGGCGAACAAATTTTATTACTTGAACAAAAAGGCGAAGAAAATCGTTATATTTTAGGTTTTGAAGAAAGCTATGGTTATCTATCCGGCAGTTACGTTAGAGATAAAGACGCAGTTGTTGGTTCAATGTTAATTTGCGAAATGGTTGCCTACTTTAAAACGAAGGGACAAAACCTATTACAAGTTTTAGATGAACTTTATAAGGAATTTGGCTATTATAAAAACTTGCAACACAGCATTACTTGTGAAGGCATTAGCGGTATGGAAGATATGAAAAATGCTATGCAAACTCTTAGCGCTAACCCACCCAAAGAAATTGCCGGAATTAATGTAATTAACGTAAAAGATTATAATAATTCATTATGTACTAACTTGCAAAACGGCAAAACAGCTAAAATTAATCTTCCAAAGTCAAACGTTTTAGCTTATGAATTAGAAAATAATTCTACAGTTACCGTTAGACCATCAGGAACAGAACCAAAAATAAAAGTATATGTTTCTGCAGTTGGTTCTGACGAAAAATCTGCAGAAGAATTATCTTTCACATTGCGTGACTCTATGGTTAAAACATTAGGTTTATAAAATTAAAAGACGCTCATTTTAGAGCGTCTTTTTTATATGGTTTTAAAAAGTTCATTATTATCTTTTCTCTTTTTGTTTCTTAGTGGTTCATTATCTGCATAACCTAATGAAATAACTAATCTAACGTCTCCTGAAATACCGCAAATTTCGCGAATTTTTGCGTTATCAAACCAACCTAATATACAACTGCCAATACATAACGACTCGGCTTCTGCAGTGATATAAGCGGCAACAATTCCAATATCAATTGAACGATAATCATTATTTTTAAATTTAGCGCCAACTGCCGCGGTTTTATTATATGGCATTTCAGAAATAACTAATAATAAGTTTGCATCGGATACAAACTTATTCATACCCATACCCTGTGTTTGCTTTGCAACCTTATCTTTAACATTGTCTTTGCAAACGGTTATAAAATACGGTTGGCTGTTGCAAGCAGATGGTGCTAAACGTGCGGCTTCTAAAATTTTATCAATTTTTTCTTGCTCAATAATTTTTGATGGATCATACTTTCTACAAGATTGACGAGTTTTTGCTAATTCTAAAAAGTCCATATTATTCCTCGCTTAAATTTATATTTATATTTTCCGATATTTCAAAAATTTTATTTATTTCGTCTTCGGTTGCTGTTTTAAGATTCATAAGTTTGGGTAGTCCCCAAACGTTAAAAAATCTTGGACCTATCCACTGTTTATATTTTGTATTATTAAAAACACCATAAATTATCGATAAAGCCGCTTTTTTAGGGCTATGAAATATAACTTTCATTGGGTGCTTTATAATGGCAAATATTAATTTTGGGTAATGAGCCGTTATGTTTGTAAATGTTATTCCGGGATGACACACACTAAATGAAATGTCTTTGTTGTTTTGAAATAATTTATGTAATGAATAGGTTAAAAAGCGTTTTGCGTTGCCATAACAAAGAGAAGCTTTTTTAACATTTTTAAAATCAATATCATCTTCATTAATTTTTGAGTAGTTGTGCGCTATACTTGATACTACAATAACCTTACCATTTACTTTTTCTAAATTTCTTCTAAGTTGTTTAATTATGTAATATGGCGATACAAAATTAATTTGAAAGACGTTATCAAAGCCGGTGCTACAGGTTTTTCGCGGAATACTATATGCTCCCGCATTATGAATAAAGATATCAACCTTTAATTCAGATAACTTCTTTGTTGCAATTTTTACGGTATCAAAACCTTCTAAATCAACAGTAATGCAACTAACCTTTGCATTATATTTTTCAATTAAATAATTTGCAAATTCTTTTGAGCGTTTATAGTTGCGGTCTAATAAAATTAAATCTGCATTTAGCTTTGCAAGATATGAACAGATTTCAAAACCAAGTCCACCGGTGCTGCCGGTAATTGCTATGGTTTTACCCGATAAATTTGAAGTATTCAGTTGTAACCATTTATTATAGTTCATAACTTCACCAATAATCTTTTTAATAATTATACAACACAATAAAAAAGGACGCAAGATGCGTCCTTTAATTATTTATATAAGTCGTATAAAATGTTACACCAAAGCTTATATTCATCAAAATTATATTTAAACCAACCGGTTACAAAATGGTTATAATAAAACTTACCGTTAATTTCCCACTCTAAAATAAGCAAAGATTTTGGGTTATTAGAATATATAGAACTGAGTTTTGTTGAACTATTTGCCTCTTGATTGAATAGCCCTTGATAAATTTGTTTTCTATTGCCTTTGCCGTCAACTTCGTAAATTTTATAACTACCTTTAACTTCATTTAACGTATCATTAGCAATATATAGTTCGGGATTACCATATGCTTCATCACTAGTTATCATAAGACAAACGTCTTGTTGCATTTGTTTAATCCAATAGTATTGCATCTTTTTGTGAAATTCACTGTCAACTACAGAGTAATTAAACATCATGGGCCACATATCAAGTAACGACCACCAAATGACACCTGTTTTGGTCCATTTTTTGCACCTATAAAGTTCAATAAAATCTTTAAAGAAATTAGAACAAATAATATTAATTGCAATACCAAAATCTTCAATTTCGTTAACGCCAAATTCTTTATCAAACCATTGTTTAATCACCTTGCGAGATTCATTAAGCCAGGTTAAAAAATAACCATCGCACTGATGATAGCCATTTGCAAATTCATTTGGACTACGTTTTTCATCCCATAATCTTTCAAAACGCGGCCTTTCATACTCAATCATATTTTTATTGTCGCTCATAGCACAAATGTATAAAGGCCCTGCTTCGGCAAAAAAGCGCGCATTGTTTTCTCTACCCCCATCTTTAAAAGAGAAAATATCGGGATAATGGTGAAATTCTGCCGCATAAGCGTGATAATTAGGATTATTTCTTCTATCTTTAATAAGTTCATCTACAAAAAGCGGTGAGCTTTCTAAATATTCAATATGTGGACAAAATCTTAATACGCAATTTTTTAAAACATTTCGCGTTATTTTATTATCTGAAGGCATTAGCCATCTATCTGTAAATTTACTTCCATAAAAAGCATTGCAATCTACTTCATTGTCGCCGCACCAAACAGCGAGTGAAACGTGATTTCTATATTTTTTAATAATTTGTATTGCTTCTTTTTCAACTAATTTACAAAATTCGTCATCCATTGGCATATATTCGCAAGCAAACATAAAATCTTGCCAAACCATTATGCCCTTTTCATCACATAGGTCATAAAATTTTTCATCTTCATAATAACCGCCACCCCAAACACGAACCATATTGCAATTTAACTCTTCCATAAGTTCAAATGCTTTTTCCATATTTTCATTTCTGCGGCTCATTAATGGGTTTAATGGCTTCCAGTTGGTGCCTCTTATATAGCATTTTTCACCATTTACAATAAATATAAAATTATCGTCATCGCTTAAAATTAGTGGGTCGTGTAAAAGTTTTATTGTTGAAAGACCTATTCTTTTTATAACTTCATGACATTTTCTATCGTTATGGTATAGCTCGCACTTAACATCAACAAGATTTGGTTCACCAAAACCTCTTGGCCACCAAAGCTTTACTTCATTAATATTAAAATTATATTCGGTTATTGTGCGTACGCTAGTAAGTTTGTTTTCTGCATACTTTATTTCTTTTCCAAACTGATACCATGTTGTTCTTAAGGTATAGCCATCAAGTGAATATTCATAAGGAATTTGAAATTCTGTTACTGCTTGAACGGTAACACAATTATCTTTAATATGCTTTGTGTGAAAATAAGTATCAAATATTCTTTCTTTTGGTAAACTCTCAATATAAACATCACTAACAATACCATAGCTCAAAAGCCGTGGTGCGTTATCCCAGCCAATTTGATAGCGCGGTTTTCTTACGTGAGCCAACAAACTATTATAATAGTTCACATCAGAACAGTTGCACTCAAATTGTCTTGAATATTTTTCAAAGCTTTTAATTATAACCTTTAGTTCATTATCTTCTTTTAACTTATTATTTACTGGTATTTTATATGTTAAAAATGTGTTATTAGTATTTTCAATAAGTTCGCCATTTAAATAAATCTCAGAAATGCAATCAATACCTTCAAAAACTAAAAAATTATCAGTATCTTCTGTTATATCTTCTTTTTTAAAATTTGTTACGTATGTCCAATCATCAACCGCCATTAGATAATCGGTTTTGTTGGGGTCTTCAAGCGGCATATAATCATCTAATAAATTCAACCTAACAAGCTCTGGCTCAACGTTGCCAGGAACATTTGCAAAATCTGTTATAATGTTATT
The DNA here is from genome assembly GCA_045540715.1 of Acutalibacteraceae bacterium. GTDB lineage: Bacteria > Bacillota > Clostridia > Oscillospirales > Acutalibacteraceae > UMGS1279. The sequence goes on from JAZQHT010000004.1 coordinate 50,679, forward strand.
TGTTTTAGGTTCTGTAAATTTAAACTTCCAACTGCCATTTAAATATTTTCTCATAATTTCACCAACTTATATATTGTTATTTATATTTTATTATGATAATATTGTAATAACAATATATAATATTACGAATTGTTTATATTATTTTACGAAAGGCGCATAATAATGAAGCTTGAAACTATGGGAACAGACTTTGGTCATAAGCCGCAAGAATTTTCTCCTAGAATTATTAGGCAAACCACCTATTCTATTTGCTCTTTTGATACGGATTTTGTATATGAATATAACGGTAATTTATTAGAGGGAAATAAAGGCGAAATTTTAATTAACGAACCAAACCGGTATTTATATCACGGACCAAGAAAAAACGCAAAAACGGGCTATATTAACGACTGGATGCATATTACAGGTGAAGATTTTGGCGAATTATTAAAACACTATCCCCTACCACTTAATAAACCATTTAAAATTAGTCCATCTTTTTATGCTAAAAAATATTTTAAGAAAATTGAAAACGAATTCATAAATGAGCAGAAAGGTTATAATGATATTATAAAATCTCTTGTAACTCAACTAATTATAAATCTTTATAGAGATTATACTTGTAATATTGTAAAACCTGTAAAAAGCGAAAACTATCGAATAACAATGATTTATAATGAAATTTGTAAAGACCCACAAAGAAAATGGCAACTCAAAGAGTTAGCAGAAAAAAGCGGTTATTCCGTAAGCAGATTTTGTGAGATTTATAAAAGTATATATAGTGAATCGCCAATTCAAACCGTAAATAAAGAAAGAATTAATATGGCTAAAAAACTATTAACTTCGGGTCAAGTTAGCGTTAGCACCACGGCAGAGTTATGCGGTTTTAGTAATATATATTATTTTTCAAAATATTTTAAAGAAGCCACCGGCCATACACCGTCTTACTATATTGAAAATGAAATATAAAAAAGACCCGTTCAATTGAACAGGTCTTTTTATATGGTCTGAGTGGCGGGATTTGAACCCACGGCCTCTACCACCCCAAGGTAGCGCGCTACCAATCTGCGCCACACCCAGTTACATAGCAGAAATTATTCTAGCATATCTGCTATAAAAAAGCAAGTCTTTTTTCATAAAATTACCGCCAAAGATTTGGCGGTAAAATATTAATCAACAAAACCAGATTGAACTAATGTTACAAGTTCATCAACAGCAGCTTTTTCGTCGCCACCGTCTGCACTTATACGAATTGAAGTGCCACCGATGATACCTAAAGATAAAACACCAAGTAAAGATTTTGCATTTACTCTTCTTTCATCTTTTTCAATCCAGATGGAAGCTTTAAATTCGTTAGCTTTTTGGATAAAAAATGTAGCAGGTCTTGCTCTTAAGCCGCCTTGATTTTGAACGGTTACATCCTTAACGTACATAACTAATCTCCTTACAAATAAATTCGTAATTCTACAATATATATTATAACACAAAGTTTGCTAGGGTCAATAAAAATAACTAAATATTTTAAAACTTTTCACTTTTTTCTAACAAAACCTTGTATATCAAAGCACCAGTTTGTGCAATTTGTTGTATATTTAGTATTTATTTATCTAATTTTTCCAAAATTTTCTTTTCTTTATCCGATAATACCTTGTTTTTTAACATATCAGGTCTATTTTGTTTGGTTATTTTTAACGATTCTGTTAAACGCCAATTATCAATATTTTCGTGATGGCCTGAAATTAAAACTTCAGGCACGGTTTCCCCTTCCCACTCAAAAGGTCTTGTATATTGTGGGTATTCTAAAAGACCGTTAAAATGGCTTTCCTCTGTAAAACAAACAGAATCTGATAAAACACCGTCAATAAGTCTAGCAACGGCATCTGATACTGCCATAGCGGCAATTTCACCACCTGTTAAAACAAAGTCTCCTAAAGAAATTTCTTCATCAACAATTTTATCTAAAACTCGTTGATCAACGCCTTCGTAATGTCCACAAATTAAAACAATATGTTCTTCTTTTGAAAGTTCAATTGCTTTTTGTTGGTTAAAAGGTTGTCCTTTAGGCGACATATAAATTGTTCTTGGCTTTTTATCGCCGTTTAATAAGGATAAGTATGCATCATAAATTGGTTGTGGTGCCATTACCATACCCATACCGCCCCCATAAGGAGTATCATCAACTTTATGGTGCTTATCTTTTGAAAAATCACGAATATTTATAAAATTTATTTCAATAAGTCCGGCTTCTCTTGCTCTGCCAATTATACTTTCAGACATAAATGCGTTACAAGCATCCGGAAATAATGTTAATATATCAATCTTCATCATCGAAAATCCCCTTTAAAGGTGTAATTTCAATTCTGTTATTTTCAAAATCAACAACTGCGTTTATATCGTTAATTTTAGGAACTAGATATTCTTTATCGTTGTTTTTAATATGCCAAACGTCGTTAGCACCTGTTGAAGAAACATCAGAAAGTTCGCCTAAAAATTCACTATTTTCTGAATTATAAACTGGCATACCAATAAGATCTTCAATAAAATAGGCGCCATCGGGTAATTTATAGTCTTCCCTATTTATATAAACAATTTTACCGCGCAGTTTTTCGGCTTCTTCTATGGTTTCTATTCCTTTAATTTTCATTAAAGAAATATTACCGTGAGGCTTTGCAGATTCTACATTTAAAACCTCAGAGCCGTTATTTAAATATATTTTTTTAAATCCACAAAGAACTTCATTGCTGTCACACCAAGGTTGAACACGAACAAATCCTCGAACACCATGTGTACCCACAATTTTGCCACCTTGTAAATATTGTTTTCTCATAAAATTCTCCTAATTTGAAATAAAGCGCCGTAAATCTAAACTTACGGCGCTAATAAAGTAATTAGTCGATTTCTACCATTACTTTTTGATTATTTCTATTTGCTGCGGAACGCATAACGGTTCTAATAGCTTTTGCTATTCTACCTTGCTTTCCAATAACTCTGCCCATATCTCCGTCGGCAACATGAAGATGATAGATGATAATGCCTTCCTCATTGGGTTCGTCTACTGTGACATTAACTTCTGAAGGTTCTTCAACTAAACCTGAAGCAATTGCAACTAATAAATCTTTCATTATAGTACTCCGTTCTTTTTGAGAATTGCTTTAACGGTATCGGTGGGCTGAGCGCCATTGCCAATCCATTGTTTTGCTTTTTCGCCGTCTATTTTTACCTCTGCAGGATTTTTGGTTGGGTCATAATAACCAATTTCTTCAATAAAGCGGCCGTCTCTTGGAAAACGTGAATCAGCAACAACCACACGATAAAATGGATTTTTCTTAGAACCCATACGACGAAGTCTAATTTTAACTGCCATTTTTACACCTCCATACAATAAAATTATTCAAAAAGATATTGTTATCTTAATTGACTAAAATCCCGGGAAACCGCCACCGCCGAAGCCGTTCATGCCTCCCATGCCATTCATACCGCCCATTTGTTTCATAAGGCGTTGCATTTTTTTATTACCTTTTTTATTAAAGCCCGAAAGCATTGCTTTCATTTGTTCGTATTGTTTAAGTAATCTATTAACGTCTTCAACCTTAACACCGGCTCCAGCTGCAATTCTGCGTTTACGAGAAGCCGCTAAAATTGAAGGTTTTTCACGCTCTTTTTTTGTCATGGACAAAATAATTGCTTGAGTTCTATCAATTTGTCTTTCATCAATGTCAGCATCATTAATTTTATTGCCACCAGGCATCATAGATAATATGCTTTTTACAGATCCCATCTTTTTGATGCTTTGGAACTGTTCTAATAAATCGTTTAAGTCAAATTTATTTTCAGCCAAGCGTTTAGCCGTTTCTTCAGCTTTTTTATGGTCTAATTCGGTTTCTGCTTTTTCAATTAAAGATAAAACGTCACCCATGCCCAAAATACGTGATGCCATTCTATCGGGATGAAATTCATCTAAATCATCAATCTTTTCGCCGACACCCGCGTACATAATGGGTTTTCCGGTTACAGCTTTAACAGATAAAGCAGCACCGCCTCTTGTATCACCGTCGAGCTTAGTAATAATAACGCCGTCAATTTCTAAAATATCGTTAAAACTCTTAGCAACGTTTACTGAATCTTGACCAATCATAGAGTCAATAACAAGTAAAATGTTATGAACATCTATTGTCTTTGTAATTCTAACAAGCTCTTGCATAAGTTCTTCATCAATATGCAAACGCCCTGCCGTATCTAAAATAACGTAATCGTTACCATAATCTCTTGCGTGTTTAATTGCTTTATCGGCAATTTTTTCAGGTTTTTCTTTTCCCATTTCAAAAACAGGAACGCCTGCAGTTTCACCAACAACCTTTAACTGTTCAATAGCAGCCGGACGATAAATATCCAAAGCAACCAAAAGCGGTCTATGACCGTCCGCTTTTAACTTTTTAGCAAGTTTTGCACTGTGGGTTGTTTTACCAGAACCTTGTAAACCGCACATCATAATAACTGTTGGTAGTTTTGAAGAGGTTTTTAGCCTTGCTTGTTCGCCACCCATTAAATTTGTTAGCTCATCTCTAACAATTTTAATAATCATTTGGTCGGCAGTTAGGCTTTCCATAACCTTTGCACCAATGCATTTTTCTGCAACGGTGTTAGTAAAATCTTTAGCAACTTTATAGTTAACGTCGGCTTCAAGTAAAGCTAAACGAATTTCGCGCATTGCATCTTTAACGTCAGATTCAGAAACTTTACCTTTGCTTCTTAACTTTTTAAATGCCGCACTCAATTTATCAGCTAAATTTTCAAAAGCCATATTAACTCTCCTTTGCTAAATTTTCTAATTTTAAAACAAGTTCTTTTACTTCATTAGGCAATTCTTTGTTTTTAAGCCCATCTAAAACTTCATTAAAAACTTCACGTTTTTTTAAAAGTTTAAGTTCTTCTTCAGCAAAAAACAAAAAATGTTCTGCCCTTTTAATCACGTCTCTAACACCTTGTCTTGAAACACCAATATTCTCAGCAATTTCAGATAGCGAAAGATCGTCATAATAATAATATTCTAAGGATGTACGCTGCTTTTCGTTTAAAAGATTGCCATAAATATCAAGTAGTTCTGCAACCTTTAGATTTTTTGGCATTATAATACCCCTTTTGGTTGTTAAGTTATTTACTTTACAGACAGAATTATAACATATAATTATATTACTGTCAAGGTTTTTCCTTTACAAATAAAAAGATATTGAAAAAAAGTTAAATTTATCTTATAATTTTATTATAAATTATATATGGTGATTTAATGAAAAAGATTTTTTGCTTATGCATCTCTTTAATCTTAATATTGTTAAATTTCAGCGGTTGCAGTTCAACGAATAGTTTTATTACAACATTAGAAATTGATAACAAAGTTACAACTTTAGACCCTCAACTTGCAAATACTGCCGAAGATAAGTTACTGGTACGCAATTTATATGAAGGTCTTTTACGTGAAGATAAAGACGGAAAAGTAGTTTGTGGAGCTGCAGAAAACTACAAGATTAGTTCTGACGGTCTAACATACACTTTTAATTTAAAAAAAGATCTTACATGGTCTAACGGTACGCAATTACTTGCAAAAGACTTTGTATTTGCATTTGAACGTGCGCTAAACCCAGTTACAAAATCACCTTACGTTCATTTGCTTAGCGACGTTGCAAGCTATAAAGCTAATGGGAACTATCAATTCATTGTTAAATTAAAACAGAAAAACAGCGATTTTATTAATACATTGTGCAAACCAATTTGCATGCCTTGTAATGAAGCATTTTTTAATGGAACTAAAGGTAAATATGGTTTAGATATCAATTCAGTATTAACAAATGGTTCGTTTTCTTTAAAGAAATGGGTTAAAGATGGTGAATATTCCATTAAATTAATTGCTAGTGAAAATTACAAAGGAGACTTTATTTCAAATGCATCTGCCGTAAACATTTCGTTAGGTGAAATTGATGAGCGCGAAACCAGGATGGAAAAAGAATTTTTAGAATTTGGTTTTGTTGATTATACTAACGCAAACAAAGTTTCAGAAAAGGTTTCTTACATTTCCAACTATGATACGGCATATTTACTTTTAATAAATAAAAAAGGCCTTTTACAAAGCAATGAAATGCTTTCAGCAATTGAAAAATCAATTGATAGAGACAAAATAAAAACAAATCTACCAAGTTGCTTTATTAATGCATCAACAATACTTCCCCCATCAATTAAACTTAGTGGAAAGTCTTTATCTGATAAAGTTAACGTCAATTATCTTGGCTTTAACGCAACAGAAGCCGGTGAGCATTATAGAAACGCATTAAAAGAATATAAAAACTATAACCTTTCGGGTCTAGAAATTACATATTATAACGACCCTAACCTAAAAACTCTGGCTACTACGCTCGCAGAAACCTGGCAACAAACAATTAACGGTTACATAAATATTAAGCAATATGATAATTCTTCAGAATTCAATACCGCTATTGTTAATAAAGATTATGACTTTGCTATTGTACCATTTACTGCTAAAGATGCTGATATTTACGCATATTTAAATAATTTAAACTTTGGCGAGTCAGATTACTCCCCTATGCTAAACGCCCTTAAAACAACAAATAATGAACTTGAAAAGATAAATTCAACAAGAACTATTCTTGCTTCAATTTATAACCAAAAAACAATTATACCGCTTGTGTTCAGTTCTACTGTTTTTGGTGCTTCTAAAAAGTACAATATACCAAATATTAATCCTAATAACGGTTATATTGATTTTGCTTTGGTAACATTAAAATAAATAAAGCTCCTATGAAATTCATAGGAGCTTAAATTATTATATATTACTTTTTAGCAATAGCCTTTTTACAAGCTTCAACAATGTTTGTTGCTTTAAGACCATATTTAACTAATAAGTCGCCAGCAGGACCACTTACGCCAAAAGTATCTTGAACGCCAACCTTAATTACCGGCACGGGGCATTCTTCTGAAACTAAATCGCTAACAATTGAACCTAAACCACCAATAACAGAGTGTTCTTCTGCGGTTACGATAGCGCCTGTTTCTTTAGCTGCTGCTAAAACTAACTCTCTATCAATTGGTTTAATGGTAGCAATATTAATAACGCGTGCGTTGATACCTTCTTCTTTTAAGGTTTCAGCAGCAATTAATGCTTCATTAACTAAAAGGCCGGTAGCAATAATAGCAACGTCGTTACCATAAGTTAACTTAACGCCTTTGCCAATTTCAAATTTATAATCTTCATCGAAAATAACAGGTGTTGCTAATCTGCCGAAACGAATGTAAACAGGGCCATCGTGTTCGTAAGCTGCATATACAGCCTTTTTAGCTTCTGTATCGTCAGCAGGGTTAATAACCGTCATACCGGGAACAACGCTCATTAAAGCGATATCTTCGTTACATTGGTGTGTTGCACCGTCTTCACCAACGGAAATACCTGCATGAGTAGCACCAATAATTACGTGTAAGTGTGGATACGCAATTGAGTTTCTAACTTGTTCAAAAGCACGACCAGCTGCAAACATTGCAAAAGAACTACAGAATACTTTTTTACCTGTTGCTGCAATACCAGCTGCAATACTTACCATATTTTGTTCTGCAATACCGCAGTCATAAAATCTTTCAGGAAAGCTCTTTTTGAAGGTGCCTGTTTTTGTAGCTGCAGCTAAGTCAGCATCTAAAACAACAAAGTCTTCTTTTTCAGCGGCAAGAGCTGCTAAAGCATTACCATAGCTTTCTCTGGTAGCAATTTTTTTAATATCAGCCATTATTCTCTCTCCTTTACTTTGTTAGTGCTTCTAGCTGTGCATTTAATTCAGCCATAGCAGTTGCATATTGTTCATCGTTAGGAGCGGCACCGTGCCAGCCAACTTGATTTTCCATAAAGGAAACGCCTTTACCTTTGGTGGTATTAGCAATAATAGCGGTAGGTTTGCCCTTTGTTTCTTTAGCTTTATTAAAAGCTGCTTCAATTTCGTCAAAATTATGACCATCAATAACAATAACGTTCCAGTTAAATGCTTCAAACTTTTTATCTAATGGTAGTGGAGAGTTAACTTCAGAAATTGGACCGTCAATTTGAAGGCCATTATAGTCTACAATTGCTACAAAGTTGTCTAGATTTTTGTTTGCAGCAAACATTGCAGCTTCCCAAACTTGACCTTCTTCACATTCACCATCACCTAAAAGTGCATATACACGATAACCATCGTTAAAGTGTTTTGAAGAAAGTGCCATACCAGTTGCACAAGAAATACCTTGACCCAAGCTACCAGAAGACATGTCAACACCGGGTGTTCCCTTTTTATCGGGATGTCCTTGTAAATAAGAGCCGATTTTTCTTAATGTTTTAAGATCTTCAACCGGGAAAAATCCACGATTTGCTAATGCCGAATAGTAACCTGGGGCTATATGACCTTTTGATAAAACAAAACGATCTCTATCAGCTTTATCTGGATTTTTAGGATCGATATTTAACTCTTTAAAATATAAATAAGTTAAAATATCGGCACTTGAAAGTGAACCGCCAGGATGGCCGGATTTTGCCGCATAAACAGCATCGATTACGCCCATTCTAATTTTACAAGCGGTAATCTGTAAATCTTTTTTTGTATTAAGATCCATAAATTAACTTCCTCTCAAAATTGTTTTTATATAGCCAATATAATCTGCAACCGCGCCATCTTTAACGCTGCAAGTTATATGTTTAGCCAGTTTTTTTATTTCTTCTGGAGCTTCTAACGTTGCAGCTCCATATTCTGACGCAGAAATTAAATCAACGTCATTTAAATAATCGCCAATGGTAAACGGAATTCTATTATATTTTTCTGCTAAAAACTTAACCCCATTACCTTTGTTTACGCGTGAAGGATAAAACTCAAAAGCTTTTGATATTGTTCCGCTTTTGCAATTGTAGGTCATTGTATGATAACAAAAACAATCCTTATAATTTAATTTTTCGTAATAATCTTTAAATTCTAAATATAGTTTTTCATTATCACAGAAAAATACAACTTTATTCCAACTCGAATTAATAACTTCTTCAACAGATACGATTTTATATTTTAAGCTTTCATAATTAATATGATGCCAAACACCATCGTTTTCGTTAATTACATAAATTAATAAACCGTTATGTGCTTGAAAACCAATGTCAGGGAATTTTTTAAGCAGATCAACCGCCACCATTTTGTCTTGTATGCTTAAAGTGTCTTGACTTAAAAAATCTTGTTTTTGGTAATCATAAATAGCACCGCCCTGAAAAACAACAGCAGGAGCGTTACAATTAATTACATCATATACTTCTTGTGCGGCCATTGCACCCCTGCCGGTTGCAAACGTAAATAAGCCGCCTTCTTTTTTGAAATACTCAATTGCTTCAATATTTTCTTTAGGGACTATGCCATCATATAAAAGTGTTCCATCTATATCAGATATTAAGATTGCTTTATCAAAAATACCCATTATAAATTTTCACACCTTTTCAAAAACTCAGCAAAATATTCAGGTAATGAAGAAGAAAATTCTAAATATTCATTAGTTACAGGATGAATAAAACCAATTTTCTGTGCATGCAAGCATTGACCGCTTAAGCCAAAGGTTTTTTTATTTGGTGCATAAACTTCGTCCCCTGCAACAGCATGTCCTATATAAGAACTATGAACTCTTATTTGGTGGGTTCTTCCTGTGTATAATCTAAACCTTACCAAAGCTAAATTTTTAAATTGTTTTTCTACAATATATTCAGTCTTTGCGTATTTAGAATTTTTATCGGTAACTGCCATTTGCTTTCGTTTAACGGAATGCCGTCCAATTGGTAATTCAATTGTACCATTAGTTTCTTTAAAAAAGCCATGACAAACAGCAATATATTCTCTAAAAAAAGAATGTTCTTTTATTTGTTCAGCCAAATGATTATGAGCATTATCATTTTTAGCAACTATCAATAAACCGCTAGTATCTTTATCAATTCTATGCACTATACCAGGTCTTAAAACACCGTTAATGCCCGAAAGATTATCTTTACAATGATGCATAAGTGCGTGGCATAACGTTTGTTCATAATGACCAGGAGCAGGATGCACCACCATACCTTTAGGTTTGTTAACAACCAATAAATCGTCGTCTTCATATATAATATCTAAAGGTACGTCCCAAGGAGTAATTTCAAGCGGAACAGGTTCGGGTATTGAAACTTCTAAAAGATCGCCATATTTTAAGGGCTTAGACTTTGATATAGCTTTGCCATTTATCAAAACGTTGCCGTCTTCAATAAGCTTAGCTACTGAAGAACGGCTAACGTTTAAATTAGAAGCAATAAAACTATCTGCCCTTATTTCTTCATCTTCTAAAAATTTAATTACTTCAGTTTTCATTTGTTGTATTAATGATTTCTTCTGATTCTTCTGCTATAACCTTATTAATATCAGATACGGCCTTTTTGGCTTTGAAATCTTTAATTATATCTAAAATAAAGTAAAGAAGTAAAAGTCCAACACCTATACAAACCGATATGTCTGCTATATTAAATACCGGGAAATCTGGCCAAAAAGAGAAGCGAATAAAGTCAACAACAAAACCATTAGCAATTCTGTCAATTAAATTACCAATGCCACCCGCAAGCACTAAAACAATGCTAAAAAAGAACATTTTACTATGAAGTCCGTATTTAACAAGTAGCGCAAAACAGATAATCATAACTAAAATTGTTATTGCTATTAAAAGCCAGGTATAATCCTCCATAAAGCCCCAAGCACCGCCTTGGTTTTGCACATACATAAAATCAATAATTCCTGGTATGCCAACATCTTCGACTGCAAGATGCATTGGTAAATTTCTTACAACATAATCTTTAGTTATTTGATCGAGCGCTACAATAAATACTGTTAATACAGTTGCAATAGCATAAATCATAAAAACTATTCTCCTATAACTCTTGCGCATCTTTCGCAAATTTCGGGATGTTCAGCGTTTTGACCAACTGTATCGCTATAAGTCCAACAACGAGCACATTTTTTACCTGTTGCGGCTTTAACTGTAACAAATAAGTCTTCTTCGCCCTTAAATTCGCCCGAATCTCCTTCTAAGATTTCTAAAGAAGATACAATGAAAATATCTTTTAGATTTGGTACCGATTTTAAGAAATCAAGCATTTCACCATTAGCAGTTAACACTAAGTGAGCATCAAGAGAAGCTCCGATAATCTTTTGATTTCTAGCATTTTCAAGAGCTTTTTTAACGTCGTCTCTAATTTTGTGAATTTTTTCCCAATATGCAATAAAGTCTGCATCATAGTTGCCTTTAGCTTCAGGCATATCGTTAAATAATACGCTTGTTGTATCGTGATCTTTAGAATGAGGCATAAACTGCCAAATTTCTTCAGATGTAAAGGCTAGAATTGGAGCAACAAGTCTTGTCAAAGTGTCTAAAACTTTATAAATAACTGTTTGAGCGGCTCTACGAGTTTGGCTATTAGCCTTTTCAACGTAAAGTCTATCTTTAATTACGTCTAAATAGAAGTTAGACATATCAACAACACAGAAATTATGAAGCGCATGATAAACAATATGGTATTCAAACTTATCATAAGCTTCGCGACAAACTTGAACTAAATTATCAAGTCTTGTTAAAGCGTATTTATCGATATCTGTTAGTTTGTCATATTCAACTGCATCATTATCAGGGTCAAAATCAGGAATACAACCTAAAATAAAACGAGCTGTATTTCTAATTTTTCTATAAACTTCGCTTAATTGTTTTAAGATATCTTTCGATACGCGAATATCAGCATGATAATCACTAGAAGCAACCCATAAACGTAAGATATCAGCACCAAATTGATTAACGATATCATCAGGAATAATGGTGTTACCTAAAGATTTAGACATCTTTTTACCTTCACCGTCAACAACCCAACCGTGAGTTACAACAGTTTTATAAGGCGCTACACCTTTTGTTGCAACAGAGGTTAAAAGTGAAGATTGGAACCAACCACGATATTGGTCAGCACCTTCTAGGTATAGGTCTGCAGGTGAAGATAAATTATCACGTTCGTCTAAAACTGCAGCGTGCGAAGAACCTGAGTCGAACCAAACGTCCATAATGTCGGTTTCTTTTTTGAACTCAGTACAACCGCACTCGCAAGTAATACCCTCAGGCATTAAATCTTTTTCGTCCCACTCGTACCAAATGTTAGGTCCGTGTTCGCGGAACAAGTTAGCAATATATTTAATGGTTTTAGGTGAAATTACTTCCTTACCACAGTCTTTACAATAGAAGATTGGAATTGGTACACCCCAAGTTCTTTGACGAGAAATACACCAGTCACTTCTATCTTTAACCATATTTGTGATACGGCCTTCACCCCAACCGGGAATCCACTCTACTGTTTTAATAGCTTCAACAGCTTTATCAGCAAAGTCAGCAATAGAACAGAACCATTGTTCAGTAGCTCTAAATAATACCGGTTTTTTGCAACGCCAACAGTGTGGATATTGGTGGCTTAACTTTTTAATAGCAAAAAGATTACCATCATCTTCTAATTTTTGAGCTATAGGTTTTCCTGCATCATCAACGTGAAGACCAGCAAACTCGCCTGCTTCTTCGGTTAAATAACCCTTATTATCAACAGGCACTACAATTGGTAATTGTTTATAGTTTCTGCAAACCTCAAAGTCTTCTAAACCGTGTCCTGGAGCTGTATGAACACAACCTGTACCACTTTCTAAAGTAACGTGGTCGCCAACGATAATTAAAGATTCTCTATCTAAGAAAGGATGTTTTGCAGTTGCAAGTTCTAAATCTTTGCCTAAAACTGTACCAACAATTTCAAACGATTCAACACCGCCTGCTTGCATTGTTGTTTCAACAAGTTCTTCAGCAATAATTAAATATTCGTCATTTACTTTAACAACAGCATAGTTATAATTAGGACCTAAACAAATTGCAAGGTTAGCAGGTAAAGTCCAGGTTGTTGTTGTCCAAATAACGAAGAAGGCTTTATTCTTATCAACGCCCAAGTTTGATAAAATACCTTTATCGTTTAAAACCGGGAACTTAACGTAAATTGAAAAACAAGTATCGTCTGCATATTCAATTTCAGCTTCTGCAAGTGCAGTTTGACATTCAGGGCACCAATAAACAGGTTTTAAACCTTTATAAATATAACCCTTTTCTGCCATTTCACCAAAAACTTCAATTTGTTTTGCAACGTAATCGTTAGTTAGTGTTAGATAAGGATGATCCCAATCACCTAAAACGCCTAAACGTTCAAATTGTTTGCGTTGGTCATCTGCAAAACCAATTGCAAATTCACGACAAATTTTTCTAATTTCTAACGGAGATACAGTTTCGTTATTCTTCATACCTGCTTTTGCTCTAGCTTTTAGCTCGGTAGGAAGACCGTGTGTATCGTAACCGGGAACGTAAGGTGCTTTAAAACCGGTCATATTTTTGTATCTTAAAACAAAGTCTTTTAAACTTTTATTTAAAGCAGTACCCATATGAATAATACCGTTAGCATAAGGAGGACCATCGTGTAAAATATAAGATGGTTTACCTTCGTTATGTTTCATAAGTTTATTATATAGGTCATTTTCTTGCCATGATTTTAAAGCTTCCGGTTCTCTATCGGGAAGTCCTGCTCTCATTGGAAATTCAGTATTCGGTAAATTGAGAGTCTTATTATAATCTTGCTGCATTTGTATTAATACTCCTTATTTGCAATTAAATGCAATTAATTTTTTAATCCTTCAAAAAATGTTGCGCCTTCGCTAGTTTCAACAGTTTCTGTTGCAGGTTCTTCGGCTGCTACTTCTTCTTTTGTTTCTTCGACTTTTGCAGCTGCTTCAACCTGTTTTTTCATTTCAAAAGGAACTGCAGTTGGGAATTCGTTTAATAATTCCAACTGTTTTTTATAGCTGTTTAATAAACCTGATTTAAAGTTATCTGCTTCAACACGAATTTTATCATAAACTAATTGTTGACGTGCAACGCTGTCTTTAGCTGCCATAATTAAGCTTTCAGATTTTTCTGCTGCTGCTTTTAATTTATCTGCAGCTTCAGCTTCAACCTGAGCTTTTAATTGTAGCATTAATTGTTCATGGTCACGTTTATCGTTTTCAACTTTTTCTTCTAATTCTTTAGCTTTTAAAGCTGCAGCAGTTAAAATTTCTTCTGCTTTTTGTTTTGCTTCAGAAATAAGCTGTTCGGAAAAACGCTGTGCACTTTCTAAAATACCGTGAACTGCTTCGGTGGTATTTTCAGGCTTTACTTCTTTTGGTGCAACAACTTCTGTTGCAGCACCGGCATTATTTAATAATTCTTGATTTTGTTTTAAAAGTTTTTCATAATCAATTGCGAGTTCATCTAAAAAATCGTCAACCTCAGATTTTTTGTAACCGCTCATAGAAGTAGAAAAATCTATTTCTCTAATATCGTCAACAGTAATCATTATAAAAACCTCCTATTATTCAAAATACATTGAGCCATCAATGTCGTCTAAAATTAAATCCCCTAAAACGTCAACGTGGCTTGGTGTAATAATATATGTGCTGTGTGCAACCTTTTTAATACTACCTTTTTGTGCATAAGCAGTACCACTTAAAAAGTCAATTAATCTTCTTGAGGTTTCGCGGTTTGCCATTTCTAAATTTAAAACAACTGTTTTGTGATCATTAAGATGATCAGCAATTGCAGTAACGTCTTCAAATCTTGAAGGTTTTACTAAAACAACCTGCATTTGTGGAGCAGTTTGAACTGTTTTACCTGCTGCATTGTTTTTACCAAAGAAAGATTTTGTAGCAGGTTCTTCTTCTCTTTGCTTTTTAGGAGCGAAGTAATTTTTTTCTTCTTCCTCTACGATGTTGCTATCATCGTAATCTTCATCATTTAAACTAACCATTTTTTTGATTTTGTCCATCATACCCATAGTGCTAAAATTCCTTTCTATTCTAATTATACATTGTAATTGCGTTTGCCATATATTCCGGTACCAATTCTTACGATATTTGCACCTTCCGAAATTGCAACGGCATAATCATCAGTCATGCCCATTGACAAATATTCTATACTACTATTATCTAATTTTTTTGCCCTTATGTCAACAAATAGTTTATTCATTTCAGAAAAATATTTGCGATTTTCTTCCGATTTTTCACATATTGGCGGTATTGCCATCAATCCTTTAATGCATATACCTTCTAATTTGCTAATTATTTCAGCATTTTCCATCAATTCATCAGCTTTAAAACCACTTTTGCTTTCTTCATTACCAATATTAACTTCAAGTAAAATATTACTAATAACGTTTTTCTTTGCAGATACTTTACTTATTTCTTTAGCTAGTCTTAATGAAGAAACAGAGTGTATAAGTTCAACTTTTCCAACAATATCCTTAACCTTGTTGGTTTGTAAATGCCCAATAAAGTGCTTATGGGCGGTTTTATCATAAAATTCTTCTTTTTGTAAGAATTCTTGTACACGATTTTCTCCAATATGTTTTACACCCTGCGATATTGAATAATTTATATATTCTATATCAACAGTTTTAGTTGCGGCAAGTAATATAACTTCTCTACCATTAGCCGCTTTTTTTATATTATCAAAAATCTCTTGCAAATTTTCTTTAATTGATTGTTTTACCGTCATAGAGATTTTTTCCTTTATCAATTACTTCGTCATAGAGTCTAAGCGAATTGCTCTCCCCTGTTTTATCAATTTCACAAACAGTAAACGTATCGGTAGAGTATAAAACGTTTACAGGTTTAAACTTAATAATGCCTGCATAAACAACATATACGCCAAGCTTATTATCAACCATTCTAATTGATCTGTTAGGCAATTTAATGCCATTATATTGCTCTAATACAATTGTTATTGGAATATTTCTAACTAAAGCTAATTCCTTATCAGTATCTTTAAAACTAAATATCGCTAAAACTGTATCGCTCTTTTCATCAGAATTTAGTGCAACAAGTTTAGTTGATATTTCTTTTTCACTATTTTGATTAGTTAAAACTTTATAACTAGAATTTTCCTTTAATTTTAATGCATCATCCGGTGAAATTTCTGTTGCAAAATACCAAGTGTGATCTGAAACAATTTTACAAATTGTACTATTTGAAGATGATGCTTGTTTTGAATTTTTAAATTCAGTTGGTGTTAAATCTAAAATGTTTTCAACCTTATATGAGTTTTCGTAACCATCAACTTCATTGATAAAGTAGCCAGATATTGGAGAGTATATAACTTGCTCAGGACTTGGTGCATTAGCACTTAAGGAATCCACCTTTGCTTTTAATGAAGCAATATAACCTTGCGCATCGCTACCGATACCTAAAACGCTCTGTTTGGAACTTAATAAAGCAAAAAGTTCAGCCGAAAGATTATCAGCATTAGAAAACTTACCATTTTTACAATTTTCAGATAACTCAATAATTTTTGAATTAATATTATCTGTAACAATATTTATATCAGTTGTACTATCGTGATACAGCGCAAGATTTTCTAAAGATTCAATTTGATCGTTAAGATCGTTAATTTGTGAATAGATATTGGAAACCGATTCGCTCATAAACACGTTTGCAAGAACACCATTTTTAGCAACTCTTTCACCATTTTCAATGGTAAAACTTTTAACACCCGTTGCATCACTTTCAATAACTGTTTCATCACGAATTAGGGTTGCATTTGCGTCTATTCCTTTAAAAGTTTCATAATATGATGCAGAAACTGTAGTAAACGGATTATTTAAAGCGACAATTATTTGATACACAAAGAAAAACACTAAAACTATGATTAAAAAAGTTCTTAAAAATTTGCCGCCTTTCATACGTTTACTCCTTTCTTAAAAATTTTTCAATAAGTTCTTCTGCTTTTAAAAGCATTTTATCATCAGCATTAAGCCAATTAATATTTTTATTTCTTTTAAACCAAGTAATTTGCCTTTTTGCATAACGACGGGTTTGCATTTTAAGGTTTTCTAAGGCTTGCTCTAACGTAATGTTACCATTAAAATACTCAAAAAGTTCCTTGTGGCCAATAGCAAATTTCGCACCTTTAAATTTAGGGTTGTTATAAGCAGATTTTGCTTCTTCAACTAATCCATTATTAGCCATTATATCTACCCTATTATTGATACGCTCATAAAGTATTTCGCGATTTTCAAAAGAAATGCCAATAATTAAAGGGTCTAAATTGCTTTCAATTAATTTAGAACGTTCGTTTCTATTAGAAATGGTTTCACCGGTAGAATAATAAACCTCTAACGCTCTAATAATTCTTTTTTTATCGTTAGGCTTTATGCGGTTATACGCTTTCACATCAACATCTTTAAGTTTTTCATAAAGATAATCAACGCCCAGTTCTTCTGCTTCTTTTTCAAGATTTTTTCTAATTTCGGTATCAGAATTTTCTCCAAAGTCGATATTTTGAAGCAAAGAATCAATATAAAGTCCTGTTCCCCCAACAATTATGGGTAATTTTTTGTTAGCAATTATTTCTTCAATTTTTTCATTTGCATCATTAACAAAATCGCAAACCGAATATTGCTCATTTGGTTCTAAAAAAGAAATTAAGTGATGATTAATACCACACATTTCGTCTTTTGTTGGCACTGCAGATGCAATTTCTATATTTTTATAAACCTGCATAGAATCTGCAGAAATTATTTCGCCATTATACTTTTTTGCAATTTCAATTGAAAGCGAAGTTTTACCACTTGCAGTTGGACCAACAATTACTATAACTTTATTTTTTTGCATTATTTTATCCTGCCAAATTGTTTTTCTATGGCTGATTTTGTTAGTTCAAAAGCAACTGCACGGCCGTGTGGACAGTACATAACATTTTTATCAGATAACACTTTTGCAGCAAGTTTTAAAAGTTCAGCTTCTGTTGAATAGTCGTGAGATTTTATTGCTGCTTTACAAGAAATTGAGTGCAAAACGTCCTCTTCTTTTGACGTAATTGGACGTTTAAAATTACGCAATTTTTCAGCAATTTCGTAAACAACATCTTCAAAATTATCTGTAATAACAGAAGGTACAGCCCTTAACATTACTTGTCCATCGCCAAAATCGTCTAAAACAATACCATAATCTTTTAAAACTTCAATGTTATCAATAATAGCGTTATAATCTTCACCTGAAAGTTTAACCATTATTGGTACCAAAAGAAGTTGTTGATCTATTTTAACGTTTAAATTATTAAAAATGATTCTCTCATGAGCCGCATGTTTATCAATAAAATACACACTTTGTTTATATTGAACAACAATATAGGTGCCAAAAATTTCGCCTATATATTTTAAAGCAAACTCATCAAAATCGTTAGTATCTTCTTTAGTATCTTTTACTTCATAGGTTGGTACAACTGGTTTTTCATCACTAACCAACACTTTTGTATTTTCAGGTTTAAATACTTCTTCAAAATTAACTTTGTTTGCAACGTCGTTAATGTTAATTTCAAACTTAAATTCATTTTTAGGTTGTTCTTTATTTTCTAAAGAAAATTCAAGTTTTGTTTGTTCGCCCTTTTCTTTTTCAAACTGCTCAATAGGTTTTGAAAAAGATAAAGTTGGTCTTTCATCTTTAGCAAAAATTGCATTTTTAGTTGCAACGTAAACTGCATCAAACACCATTTTTTCGTTAGAAAAACGAATTTCCGTTTTTGCGGGATGTACGTTAACGTCAACAGTTTCAAACGGTATATCTATAAAAAGAACAAATGCAGGAAATTTACCAACCATCGACACATTTTTATAAGCTTGTTCAACTGCCGCCATTGCAGTACCGGAACGTACAAATCGTTTATTAACAAAGAAATACTGACCGTTTCTGTTAGCACGGCAATTAAAGGGGCTACAAGTATAACCATAAACTTTAATGCCGCCAATATTATCGTTCACTTCAATTAAATTAGAACTAAACTCTTTACCTAAGCAAGAATAAATTGCAGATAAAAGTTTATTATCACCCGAAGTGTTTAAAACAAGTTTATCATCACGAATAAATTTAAATGAAATTTCAGGGTGAGATAAAGCTAATCTTTCAACAACTGCAGCAACAGCATTACCCTCTGTAACGTCTTTTTTCAAGAATTTCATCCTAGCAGGAGTATTATAAAAAATATCTCTAATGATAATCGTTGTTCCGTTTGGACAACCAACGTCAAAAAAGTCTATTTCTTCCCCACCGTGAATAACGTATTTAACGCCTTCACTATTTTCTGCCTTTGTTAAAAGTTCAACACGAGATACTGCAGAAACAGATGCTAATGCTTCACCTCTAAAACCTAAAGAAGCAATTCTTTCAAGATCATATTCAGAAGAAATTTTACTTGTTGCATGACGTAAAAAGGCAGTTCTTACGTCTTCTTTATTTATACCGCATCCATTATCAGTTACGCGCATAAAACTAACGCCACCGTTTTTAATTTCAACGGTAATTACAGTTGCTTTTGCATCTATCGAGTTTTCTAATAGCTCTTTTATAACAGAAGCGGGGCGTTCAACAACTTCGCCTGCTGCAATAAGTTCTGCAAGATGCTTTGGTAACAATTTAATTTGCGGCATAAATATTCACTCCTTTATAATTGTTTAGATTTATCACAAAGTTCGTAAAGCTTTTTCATAGCTTCAATAGGAGTTAAAGTATTAACGTCAATTGTCTTTAATTCATCAATAATTTCATTAAAATTGTTAGTTTCAAACGATAGTTGATTACTGTCATAGTTTCTTTCGTTTTTAACTATTACTGTTGGATTTTGACTTTCTAATGCTTTAAGATGTTCATTAGCAAGAGAAATAACCTTTTCAGGAACACCCGAAAGCCTTGCAACATCAATACCATAACTCTTGTCCGCACCACCGCGAACAATACGTCTTAAAAATGTAATTTCGTTTCCACGCTTTTTAACTGCTATATTGTAATTTTTAATACAATCGTTTTCTGCTTCCATATTGGTTAGTTCGTGATAGTGGGTTGCAAACAGAGTTTTTGCACCGATTTTTTTAGGATCACAAGTATATTCTAAAACTGAACGGGCAATAGCCATACCATCGTAAGTGGATGTTCCACGTCCAATTTCATCAAATATAATTAAACTATCTTTAGTTGCGTTTTTTATAATATCTGCAACTTCGCTCATTTCTACCATAAAAGTAGATTGTCCCGAAGCTAAATCATCAGAAGCGCCGACTCTAGTAAAAATAGCATCAACAATACAAACGTCAGCAGATTTTGCGGGTACGTACGAACCAATCTGAGCAAGTAAAGTAATAAGTGCTACCTGACGCATATAAGTAGATTTACCCGCCATATTAGGCCCTGTAATTATTGAGCAACGATTTTCTTTCATATCTAAAATGGTATCGTTAGCAACGAATAATGAATTTCCAAGTTGCTCAACAACAGGGTGTCTGCCGTCTTTAATATTAATAATGCCTTTATTATTTAAATCAGGACAAACGTAGTTATTTATTACAGCTACTTCAGCAAGTGAGCAAATAGCATCTAATCGAGCAACTGCTTCTGCTGAAGATTTAATACGTCCGTATGCATCTGCAACTTGTTTTCTAATTTTTTCAAAAATTTCATATTCTAACTGTGCGGCTTTATCTTTAGCCCCTAAAATACGTCCTTCTAAAAGTTTTAATTCTTCTGTAATATAACGCTCACAGTTAGTTAAAGTCTGTTTTCTAATATAGGTTTCTGGGACCATATTGATAAAAGATTTTGAAACTTCAATATAATAACCAAAAACTTTATTATAACGAACCTTTAAAGTTTTTATGCCTGTCTTTTCTTTTTCATCAGCTTCAATTTTTGATAGGAAATCGCTATCTCCTTTTAAAGCAGAACGAAGTTCGTCAAGTTCAGCAGAATAGCCATCGTTAATAATGTCGCCATCTTTGATGGTTTTGGCAGGTTCAGGTTTAATTGCATCGTTAATCAGAGTAATAATATCGTTTAAATCGTCAATATAATTGAAAATATTATTTAAATATTTTGTTTTAACACCGTTTAATGCTTTTTTAATTGGACCAAATTTTTGTGAAGTATAAGAAACTGCAAGCATTTCTCTTGGTGTTGCACTACCATAAAAAATTCTTGTCATTAATCTTTCAACATCATTAATGCCGTATAACAGTTCTCTTAATTCTCCGCGTAAAACGGTATTATTATAAATTTCTGTAACAGCATTTTGACGCTTAATAATTTCATTTTGGTTCATAAGGGGTTGTTCTAAAAAGGTGCGCAACATTCTTTTGCCCATTGCAGTTTTAGTTTTATCTAAAACCCAAAGCAAAGTTCCCCTTTTAGCTTTAGAGCGCATTGTTTCAAATAGTTCGAGATTCCTTACTGCATTAATATCTAAACGCATAAACCTTTCTTGAGAGAAAGATTCAATTTGATTTAAACTATTAACTTCCTTCATACCATTAGCTTTAACGTATTTAATAGCAACGTCAAAAGCAGCAACTTCAGGAGAAAGTAATTCTAAGTTAAGTTCATCAAGTTTTTCTTTTTTGAAATATTCTAAAACGTTGGCTCCAAGCTTACCTTCAATAAAAGCATCGTCGGGTAGAATTGTAATTGCACAAGAAAGACGATCTCTTAAAAACTTTTCATAAAGTGGAAAAAGTTTAATAGAAGAATCAACTAAAATTTCTCTTGGCATTAATCTTCCGGTTTCATTAATTAGGTTTTGTTCAATATCAGAATTATCAACTTTAAGTAGTTGAACAGAACCCGTAGAAATATCCATAAAGCAAATAGCTGCTTTATTATCAATAATGCTAACAGAAGCTAAGTAATTGTTTTTAGATTCATCCAACATACTGTCTTCAATAACAGTACCGGGGGTGATAATTCTAATAACTTCACGCTTAACAAGGCCTTTAGTTTCTGCAGGGTTTTCCATTTGTTCGCAAATGGCAATTTTAAATCCGGCTTCAAGAAGACGTGCAATATATGTATCGCAACTATGAAAAGGAACACCGCACATAGGGGCGCGCTCTTCTAAACCGCAATCACGCCCGGTTAAAGTAAGACCCAAAGTTTGAGATGCAGTAATTGCATCATCAAAAAACATTTCATAAAAGTCTCCTAAACGGAACATTAAAATACAGTCTTGATGCTTTTCTTTAATTTCGAAATACTGCTTCATCATTGGCGATAATTCAGCCATCGTTCTTCCCCCGAAAGTTAATTAAAATTAGTGGCAGCCACCACAAGAACCACAGTTGCCGCCGCAACTAACGGTTGCATCACAAGTTAGTGGGTCGGCACCGCTTAAAGTTTTAGAAATTAATTGATTAACCTGTGCTATAACATCGTCTAATTCCATTTTAGCGTTATTATAGTTAATCATAGATTCGTTAGCCATAATAGCGATATAAATCTCTCTGATTTTGCTGTTTAATTCTTCAATTTTTTCATTATCTTTTTCTTCAGCAGATAATGCTTTATCTAAAGAAAGTCTAACTAAATTAAATTCACCAATTTGTTCTTGAAGTTCTTTATCGTTATCGTTAGCTTTTTTAGCTTCGATATAGTTAATAAATCTTTCATCTTTTGTTAGTTCTACACACATTTCTCTAGCTGCTTGAATTACGTCCATTGTTATTACTCCTTTATTTTGGCTAAAATTTCGCCATTTTCTTGATATGTTTTAATATTTATAAATTGTCCCAGCAGTTCTTCGCCGCCGACAAATTCAAAACAAATGTTGTTATCTGTGTGGCCTGCCATAAAACCCTCACGTCTTCCCTTTTCATCGCAAAGCACACGATATTCTTTATCAATCAAATCTTTATCGTTTTCTTTTGATATCTCAGCTTGCACTTTTAAAAGTTCTTGGAACCACTTGCTTTTTTCAGCTGCAGGTACTGGGTCGTCCATAGTAGCGGCCGGGGTACCTTCGCGTTTTGAAAATATAAAAGTAAAAAGCGACATAAATTTAACTTTTTTAACCACGTCAACAGTTTCTAAAAAGTCTTCGTATGTTTCACCCGGAAAGCCAACAATTATATCAGATGTTAAAGTTAAGTTTGGTATTAATTCTTTTGCTTTTAAAACTAAGTTTAAGTACTTTTCTTTATCGTACTTGCGGTTCATAAGTTTTAAAATTCTACTACTACCCGATTGAAATGGTAAGTGCAAATGCTTACAAACCTTATCACACTCTTTAATTGCTAACAATAACTCTTCCGTACAATCTTTAGGGTGTGATGTCATAAATCTAATTCTAAAATCGCCATCTAAATTATTAATTTCTCGTAAAAGTTTTGGAAAGTTTATACCGTCAAAATTATAAGAGTTTACGTTTTGACCTAGTAAGGTTATGTCTTTACATCCTGAAGCAATTAAACGTTTAGCGTCTATAATAATATTTTGTGGGTCTCGTGAACGCTCACGTCCGCGTGTATAAGGCACAATGCAATAAGAACAAAAGTTATTGCAACCGTACATAATTGGAAGCCAACCTTTAAAGGTGCCATCACGCTTTAAGGGTACGCCCTCAATAATATTGTGATTATCGTTAGAAATATCAAACACGCGTTTTTTGGTTTTATAATAACGATACATAAATTCAGGTAATTTATGTATAACGTGGGTACCAAACAAAATGTTTACAAAAGGAAAGCTTTTTTCTATACGGTTTTTAACCGGTTCACGTTGGGCCATACAACCGCACATTGCAATACATAAATTTGGTTTTCTTCGTTTTTGATTTTTTAATGCACCAATGTTGCCAAATACACGGTCTTCAGCGTGTTCACGAACAGCACAGGTATTAAATATAATAAAGTCTGCTTCGTTTTCATCTTCTGTAAAAGAAAAACCCATTTCATAAAGCATACCTTTTAGCTTTTCACTGTCGCTTACGTTTTGCTGGCAACCGTAAGTTGATACGAGGGCTTTGGGGTTTTCGCCATATAGTTCTAAAGCAATTTTACGAACTAACGGTATATATTTTTCTTGACTAAAATAGTCAATATTTTGCTCGTTTAAAACCACAATACTCCCCCTTATAATATAATTATAAATATTATACTATATAATAGCAAAAAAATAAAGTATTATTTTAAACTTTTTTGCATAAAAAAATTAAGACTTCCTACAAAATGTAGAAAGTCTTAATGGTGCCGCTGATCGGACTTGAACCGATACGATATTGCTACCGAGGGATTTTAAGTCCCTTGTGTCTGCCTATTCCACCACAGCGGCAAATGAGCACTTAAATATAATATTATAAATTATCTTAAATGTCAAGTAAAAATTTTAAGTTTTTTAAAATTATTTTAGAGCAATATCTTTAATAACCTCACCCGCAATAATAAGGCCTGCAACGCTAGGAACAAAAGAAACACTGCCTATTGTTTTGTTTTGAATATTATCTTTGCTAACAACTTTAGGTTCTTCTTTAGAATAAACAACCTTTAAATTTTTAACACCATTTTCTTTTAATAATTTGCGCATAACTTTTGCAAGAGGACAAACCAAAGTCTTATAAATATCTGCTACTTCGAACATTGTAGGATCTAGCTTATTCCCTGCCCCCATCGAACTAATTATAGGCACGTTCAATTCTTTGCAATTTACAATTAATTCAACCTTAGAAGCAACAGAATCAATAGCATCAATTACATAATCAAATTGAGTTAAATTGATATCACAACTATTTTCTTTAGAATAAAAAATATTATGGGTAATAATATTTAAATTGGGATTAATGCTTAGTAGTCGTTCTTTTGCGGCATCTACCTTATTTTGACCAACGTTAGTAGATAATGCGAATAACTGACGATTAATGTTAGATGGTGCTACAACGTCGCCATCGATTAAGGTGATATTGCCAACACCTGCGCGAACTAGTGCCTCTGCACAATGTCCACCAACACCGCCGATACCAACGACAGCAATTTTAGAATTTTGAAGTTTTTCCATTGCTTTTTTGCCTAAAATTAATTCAGTTCTTGACTGCATTTTATCACCAAAAATATTATAATATGAATTTTCTGTTAATTCAAGAAAAATATGTTGACTTTTAAAAACTATGTGAATATAATACACTTGATGAAAGGAGCGATAATTATGGAAAAAGATTTAAAGCTCAGAGATATTGATTTTAATAAGTTTATAAAGGTGCTTGACTGTTGCAAGCACGACGTGTTTTTAGAAACCAAAGATGGCGACTCTTTAAACTTAAAATCAAAATTAAGTCAAATTGTAGGTATTGCAAACATTTTAAAGGGTGCAAGTGTTACAGAAGCTACACTTCGTTGCGTTGACCCAGATGATGAAACAATGCTTTTTAGATTTAACCTTTATGGTGAAATGCCCGAAGACATTAAATAATTAAATTAACAAACAAAAGCCGTGAACTTTGGTTCACGGCTTTTAATTTTATTAAACAGGATAACTTGATAACATATTTATTAAAACACCAGCAGCAACTGCCGAACCAATAACACCCGAAACGTTTGGTCCCATAGCGTGCATTAATAAGAAGTTGCCGGGGTCTTCTTCTTGACCAACTTTTTGTGAAACACGAGCGGCCATTGGAACAGCAGAAACACCTGCCGAACCAATAAGTGGGTTAACCTTACCACCTGTTACGACATACATAAGTTTACCAAATAAAACGCCGCCGGCTGTGCCAATTGCAAAAGCAACAAGTCCCATACCAACAATTTTCAACGTATCTAAATTCAAGAAGGTAGCAGCACTAGTTGTAGCGCCAACAGATAAACCTAAGAAGATTGTAACAATATTCATAAGCTCATTTTGAGCAGTTTTGCAAATTCTATCAACAACGCCACATTCACGCATTAAGTTACCTAGCATTAGCATACCAACTAAAGAAGCGGCATCGGGTAATAGTAAAGATACAACGATAGTAACCATTATTGGGAAAATAATCTTTTCTGTTTTAGAAACGGTTCTTAGTTGTTCCATTCTAACTAGACGCTCTTTTTTAGTTGTTAAAAGCTTCATAATAGGCTTTTGAATAAATGGTATTAAGGCCATATAAGAATATGCAGCAACAGCGATTGGCCCTAGCTTTTCAGGAGCTAATTTACTTGTTACAAATATAGCTGTTGGACCATCTGCACCACCAATTATACCAATAGAACCTGCAACTCTTGCATCCATACCTAAAAGTAATGCACCAACATAAGCAATAAATATACCTATCTGTGCTGCGGCTCCAAGTAAAAAGCTTTTGGGGTTAGAAATTAGAGGACCAAAGTCGGTCATACAACCAATACCCAAAAAGATTAACGGTGGGAAAAGACCTACTTTAACACCAATATAAAGTATATCAAATATACCGCCATCATGTAAAACAGCGCCATAGTCTATGCCTTTTTGCACGTCCCAAAGTTCAGGATGGAATACTCCAGCTCCCGGTAAGTTTGTTAAAAGCATACCAAATGCAATGGGTAATAAAAGTAATGGTTCAAATTGCTTTGCAATAGCTAAATAAATAAGCAAGCAAGAAACGACAATCATAACCAAGTTGCGCCAGTCATAACCTTCAATAGCGCCAAAAAATCCTGCTATACCCGATTGGCTAAAAATACTACATATAGTATCCCATAAATTTACTAAAACATCCATAATTTATTGCTCCTTAAAAAAACGACCTCATATTTTGACGAACACCGGCATATTTCCAAGGATTAACGTTAGAAGAAGGTCTAATCGCCTTAATAACGGGTTTTACGCCTGTTCCCTCATACATTGAATAAACCGCCGCAGAAATAACGGCAATAATTTCATCATCGTCATTAACTTTAGGCGCAACCGGAGCAGTAGCAACAACAGGTTTTGCCTTTTCTTTTACCGGCTTTGGTGCCTTTTCTTTTTTGGATTTTTTTGTAACACCTGACATAACTGAACCAAAAATGCTAATTATTACCACTAATAAAACTAGCATTGCAAAAACGATTACAAAACCAGCTAGTGTAACGTTTGTCATAATGTCATAGTCAATTTTTGCTAAAAACATACTATCGCCTCATCTAGTTCTTAAAAGCAAAACCGCCATAAGAACGAATATTTAATATATAGCAACTACCATTGCCAAATACTTTTTCAATTTCTGATTTAAAATCGTCTAACATATCATTAGGTACAAAGCATTGAATTGTTCCTGCAAATCCGCCACCATGAACACGGCAAGCACCTTTGCCATTTAAAATTCTTTCTGCTATTGCAAGGCCTAATGAGACACCTTGTTCTTTAACATTAGACACAGAAAATACGTTTTGTAAATACTTATAAGAAGAATTACCCGAGCTTGTAACAAGTTTTAAGAAACTTTCAAAATCATTGTTTTGTAAAGCTTGTTTTTCTAAAATCGCGCGTTCGTTTTCATCAAAAATATGAATTGCACGTAGCGCTGCTCTATCTCCTAATTCTTTACGAACAACAGAGATTTTCGAATAAAACTCATTAATATTTACGTCTCGTAAAAATTCTTCACCAAAAAATCTACTAACTGCTTTACACTCACGAGTAATAGCCGCATAATCATCAGTTAAATCAGCGTGATTGCCGCCTGTATTTACAATACAAAGTGAGTGATTAAAGCTTGATAAATTAAAATCGACCTTTTCAATGATGGGATTTTCAGGATCTTTAAAATCAATCGCAGTAAAGCCACCAACCGAACAAGCCATTTGATCTAAAAGGCCACAAGGTTTACCAAAATATACGTTTTCTGCCTTTTGAGAGATTTTTGCAATTTCTTCAGCAGAAATATCATTATTAAATAAACCTTTTAAAATATTGCAAATTAACACTTCAAAAGCGGCTGAAGAAGATAGCCCAGAACCCTTTAACACGTTAGAAGTAGTATAAGCATTAAAACCGCCTATATTATAACCTTTTTGTTTAAAAAAGGCCAAAACGCCACGAATTAATGAAATTGCTTTACCCTCTTCTTTTGGGTTAATTTCTAAATTATTAAGATCAACTTCATCTAAAGGATAGCCCTCAGACTTAATTCTAACAACGTTATCATTGTTTTTAGAAACAATCGCAATAACGTCTAAATTTACACTACCGGTTAAAACACAACCGTGTTCGTGGTCGGTGTGATTACCTCCAACCTCAGTTCTACCAGGTGAAGAAAACATACTCATATTATCGGTAGTATTAAAATATTCAGTATAATCTTCACAAGCTTTTAAATAACGATTTTTTGCAAATTCAATATCAGAATATAACTTTACAAAATCATCATTAAAATAGCCGCTATTAATGTTTTGTTTTAATTCTGTAATATTCATACTATTTGTTAACAATAGCCATTGTATCTCTTGCGATAACTAATTCTTCATTAGTTGAAATTGCATAAACTGCAACCTTGCTGTTAGGTGTAGAGATTTTAATGTCTTTACCTTTAATTTTATTATTTGCTTTATTAAACTCTTTATCAATTTCGCAACCTAAATAGCTCATATAATCACTAACGATTTCTCTTGTGATATAGTTGTTTTCGCCGATACCACCTGTGAATACTAAAGCATCTAAACCGCCCATAGCAGCTGTATATCCACCAACAAACTTTGCAATTTGATAGTGTAAAATATCTAATGCTAATTGTGCGCGTTTATTGCCAGCTTCGGCAGCTTCTGTAACGTCTCTATTATCGTTTGAAACACCACTAATGCCTAAGAAACCTGATTTTTTGTTTAGGTAGTCAGACATTTGAGCTGGAGTCATATTTTCTTTTTCTGCAATAAAGGTTACAACTGAAGGATCAAGCGTACCGCTACGTGTACCCATAATAATACCGTCTAGTGGAGTAAGGCCCATTGATGTATCAATAACCTTACCGTCTTTAATAGCGGTAATAGAAGAACCGTTACCCAAGTGGCAAGTAACAATTTTCATATCTTTTTTATCTTTGCCTTCTAATTCAGCAACCTTATCGCTAACATATCTATGGCTGGTTCCGTGGAAACCATAACGACGAACTGCATATTTTTCATACATTTCGTAAGGAACGCCAAAGATATATGCTTTTTCGGGCATAGTTGAATGGAAAGAAGTATCAAATACAACAACTTGAGGTACGTCATTGCCTAATGCTTTGCGACAAGCTTTAATGCCTAAAGCGTGTGCACTATTATGTAATGGTGCTAATGGAATTAAGCTTTCAATGTCTTCAATAACTTTATCTGTTACTAAACATGATTCTTTAAATATTGAACCACCTTGCACAACTCTATGACCAACAGCGGCAATTTCTTTCATGCTGTCAATTACTTTAGCATCACTTTGAGTTAATGCATAAACTAATGCTTCAAATGCTTCAGAGTGAGTAGGCATTGCAATTTCAGCTTCATATTCTCTACCATCGCTAGTTTTGTGGCCAATAAAACCATCGGTACCAATTCTTTCACAGTTACCTTTTGCTATCATTTCTTCAGTTTCCATGTTGAAGAGTTGATATTTCATTGACGAACTGCCTGCATTAACAACTAAAACCTTCATTTTCACATTCTCCTAAACAAATATTTTTAAATTTTAAAACTAAAATAATATTGAAAAAAATCAGTCTATGTGGTACTATAAGCAAAAATAACCCACACTTTAAGATTATAATATATTTTATATATCTTTTCAAGCATTTTTTGAATTAGAGGTGATTTTTTGAAAAGCTTTGGTATAATTGCCGAATTTAACCCTTTACATAATGGACATAATTATATAATTAATACTGCAAAAGAACTTCGAGCTACACACCTAGCCGTATGTTTAAGCGGCAATTTTGTTCAACGCGGAGATTTAGCTATTGTATCAAAATTCAAAAGAGCTGAAATGGCCTTAAAGTGCGGAGCGGATTTAGTTTTAGAATTACCCCTGCCCTATTCTCTTGCAACTGCAAATAGATTTGCTTTTGGTGGAATAAACATTTTAAGCCACTTTTCTGACAACCTTATTTTCGGTAGCGAGTGCGGAAATTTAGATAACTTTAACAATGTAATTGATATTTTAAATACTAAAGAATTTAAAGAAAAATTAGATGTTTATTTAAGCTCCGGCAATAGTTTTGCTTCTTCTAGATATAATGCTGTAAAAGATATAAATAACACAGTGGCAGAAATTTTAAACAATCCAAATGATACTTTAGGCGTTGAGTATATTTTAGAGGCTAAAAAATTAAATAAACATTTTAACTTTTATCCTATAAAACGAATTGGCGCAGATCATAACGGAAACTTTAAAACTGATGAATTTTGTAGTGCAACTCATATAAGAGAAAACCTAGATATTGCTAAAGGTTATATGCCAAACTCTGCTTTTAATATCTTAAACAAAGAGATAAATTCAGGAAAAATTGCAAATATTAAAAATATTGAAAACAGTATTATTTCACACTTAAAACGTTTTTCAAGTGAGGATTTTTTAAATTATTTAGACGTTTCAGAAGGTCTTCATAACAGAATTAAAAAAGCGGTGGATAATGCTACCACTTTAGATGAACTTTATAGTGCTATTAAAACAAAACGTTATGCGCTTTCTAGAATTAGACGCATTATTTTATCAAGTTATTTGGCGTTAGATAAAAGCTATTATGACGTGGAAATTCCATATATAAGGGTTCTTGCTTTTAATAAAAAAGGCGAAGAATTAATAAGACTGGCAAGAAAAAACGGTGTAAAAGTAATAAGTTCGCTAAAAGCCGCAGAAGATATTAGTAGCGACGCCAAAAAGTTTGCAACCTTAGAACAAAATGCAGGTAAACTTTACGGCTTAGCTTATAACTTTAAAGAAGATTTTAACGAATATAAATATAAGGTTTACAAGGAGAATTAAAATGATTACAAAAGAAGTTGTAAGTTACAAAGAATTTGGAAATTGTTTAAAAATAAGCGACGGTTTAACCGAAGCATTTGTGACAATTGATTTTGGGCCAAGAATTATTCGTTACGGCTTTATCGATAAAGAAAACATTATGTGTGATACAATGCACAAAACAGAAACACCGCTTTGCGGCGAAAGTTTTGACAAGCACTATTATAAGGGCGCATGCTGGAATAACTATGGTGGTCATAGGCTTTGGATTTCTCCTGAAAGCTTACCCGAAACCTACTACCCCGATAACGACCCGCTTAAATACGAATTAACAGATAACGGTGCTGTTTTTACTCCTAAGGCGCAAACTGAAAACGGCGTTCAATACGTAATTGATATTCACTACGAAAATGAAAATTTAGTTGTTTCTCATAAAGTAATTAATATTTCTAATAATGATAAAACCTTTGCGGTTTGGGCACTAAGCGTTTCTGCATTAAATGGCATTGAAATTTTACCTCTTAACACAAATGATACGGGTTTATTGCACAACAGACAAATTTCTGTTTGGCCTTATACTGATTTAAGAGACGACCGCATTTATTTAGGTCATAAATACGCAACCATTACTCAAAAAGACTACCCAACAAATTTAAAATTAGGTTTTAACTTAAACGAAGGCAAAGCATATTATGTTGTGAAAGACACGACTTTTAAAGTGGAATTTGACGTAAATACCCACGGTAGATATCCAGATAACAATGTTTGTTTTGAAACTTATAGTTGTAAAGACT
Organism: Acutalibacteraceae bacterium; assembly: GCA_045540715.1. Lineage (GTDB taxonomy): Bacteria > Bacillota > Clostridia > Oscillospirales > Acutalibacteraceae > UMGS1279. Next base: position 82,288 of record JAZQHT010000004.1, read on the forward strand.
TTACCGAAATTGAAACCTTGTCAGAACTTAAAACGGTTAAAAGTGGCGAGTTTTTAATTCATAATGAAAAGTGGAGTCTATATAAAACACCTTGTGAATTTGATCCTAAAAACGATGATTCAATAGATAATTTTGTTGCTAAAATTAAATAAGAATAAAAAAATAAATTCCCGCCCAAAATAAAATTAAAGGTGGGAATTTTTTTATGATTAAAGGCGTAAATAAAACTATAATTGAAATTAACGAATTTGACAGTAAAATGTTTGAAAAGGCCATTTTGTTTTTAAAACCAAATGCTAAAAATTTTTCAGAAATAGGCATTAAAAATGAAGCGAGAAAATACTTAAAAACATTAGAAGATAGTAACGAGACCATTAGCATAAAAAGAAAGCAACGAAGACGAAGAGTTATTTTTAATCGCTTTATGTTAGGTTCAATAGTTTTAAGCATTTTACTAGGTATCGCAGGATTAATAGCCTATATAATTTAAAAAGTGATAACACGACTGTGTTATCACTCATTTTTATTCTCATATTCGTAATCATATAAATCTTCTTCATCAATGTCCAAAGGGTTATCGGTGTTGTATCCATTAAAAAAGTCCGGATATTTTTGAACAAAATAATCAAAAAAAGACGTAAAAATAAACATTACCGAAACGCCAATTAGTATCCAAAACCAAGGTGTTTTTATAACACTTTTAGGTTTTTCTTCCTTAATAGATTGTTGAGGAACATACTGCGGCGGAATCACCGGTTGATTTTGAGTATAAGGATTATAAGGTGGCTGCGCAGGCGGTGGCATTTGTTGCCCAAAAGGTTGATTAAAGGGTTGTTGAATGTACGGATTAACCGGTGGCACACTATTATAGGGATTAACCGGTGGTGTCTCAACATTATTTTGTTCTGTGTTACTTATTACTTTTTGATTGCTACCACAGTTAAAACAATAAGTATCATTATCATTAATTTGCACACCACAATTTCTGCAATACATAAAAACACCTCACTTACGTTATTATAATATCACAAACCACACTATAATTTCAAGATATATAATTTAATATTTGATTTTTTATTACTTTTAGATATAATAGAATCATAGAACTTAAAGGAGAGATATTTTGGCAAACCTTAATAACAACGTTTTTTGCGGCATGAGCGGCGGAGTTGACTCTTCGGCTGCTGCTTTATTATTGCAAAAAATGGGTTATAACGTTATAGGCGCAACTATGCTATTACATAACGAAAGAGATCCGAAAAAAACGTTAGATGATTTAGAAGCCGCTAAAAAAATTTGTAAAAGGCTTAATATTGAACACAAAGCTTTGGATTTAAAGAGTGAATTTAGAAATATTGTTATTAACGACTTTATAAATAAATATAAAAACGGCTTAACACCCAACCCGTGTATTGAGTGTAATAGAAATTTAAAATTTGGCCTAATGTTTGACATTGCAAAAGAATATAACTGCGATAGAATTGCAACCGGACATTACGCTAAAATAGAAAAAAATGGCGATAAATATTATTTAAAAAAGCCAAAAGATTTATCTAAAGACCAAACCTACGTTTTGTTTATGCTAACACAAGAACAACTGGCTCGAATAGTTTTTCCATTAGGTGATTTTATAAAACCCGAAATTAGAGAGCTAACTGCTAGTTTTAATTTTGAAAATGCAAATAGTAAGGATAGCCAGGACATTTGTTTTATACCAAACGGCGATTACGTTGATTTTTTAAACAAAGAAAATCTTTTTGGTAGTAATGGAGATTTTTTAGACCAAAACAACAATAAAATTGGTGTTCATAGCGGTATTATTAATTATACAATAGGACAAAGAAAAGGCTTAAACGTATCTTTTGGCAAACCAATGTATGTTTTAGAAAAGAACGCAATTAACAATACTGTAATTTTAGGCGACAACCTTGATTTATTTAAAACAAGAGTTGAAGTTAAAAATGTTAGTTTTACTTGCCTAGATAAATTTACAAATGAACTTGAAGTTTACGCAAGACTGCGTTATAATTCTAAAGAAGCGAAAGCAAAATTAAACCAGTTAGATAACGGAAATTTTGTTTTGGATTTTGCAGAACCACAAAGAGCTGTTACTCCCGGACAATATGCAGTATTTTATGATGGCGATATTTGTCTTGGTGGAGGCGAAATTGTAAGATAAGAAGGTAAAGTTATGAAAAATTTAAAAGATTATATTATTACTATTCCTGATTTTCCGGAAGAAGGAATTATGTTTAGAGACGTTACAAGTATTTTAGAAAGTGCTGAGGGCTTAAAACTTGCAATCGATGAACTATTAAAAAGACTGGATGGAATTGAGTTCGACGCAATTGCAGGTTTAGAATCTCGTGGTTTTATTTTCGGCACTCCCCTTTCTTATGCTTTAAATAAACCTTTTATTCCTATTAGAAAAAAAGGAAAGCTTCCGCGCGAAGTTATTACTAAAGAATACGAATTAGAATACGGTACTGCAGAAATTGAAGTACATAAAGCTTCTATTCAAAAAGGTATGCGTATAATCTTAATTGATGATTTGTTAGCTACCGGCGGCACTGCAAAAGCAGGCGCAGAACTAATCGAAGAATTAGGTGGCATTGTAGAGGCTGTACTATTCTTAATAGAACTTAAAGGATTAAACGGACGCGATAAACTAAGTAACTACACCGTTAAATCTGTTGTAGAATATGATGGAAAATAAGATAAACGCCCTAAAAATAGGGCGTTTATTTTTTATAGATTATTCTTTTTAATATATTCTAAAAGTGCATTGCATCCTTCAAAAATATCATTATAACAAGTCTTAAAATCTCTTGTGTACCAAGGATCTGAAACATCTCGAGAATTGCTTGTAAAATCTAATAGTTTATAAATATTACTATGCACTGATGAATTCAAAATTCTTTTCATATTAATAACGTTATATGAGTCCATACCAATAAAATAATCATATTTTTCACTATCGCTTTTCGTTAACTGAACCGCCCTTTTACCTTCGCACGAAATATTATGTAAGCTAAGTTCTAACTTAGCCGGCGGATATACAGGATTACCTATATCTCCCCATATTTCTTCGGTGCTTGTAGCAGAAGATGAAATAAAGAATTTATGATCCAATTTTTCATTTTTAATTAAATCTTTAAAAATGAATTCTGCCATTGGTGAACGACAAATATTTCCATGACAAACAAACATAATTTTAACCATAATAACTCCTAATTATGATAACGTATATCATTTTTCTTAAATAATTCAAACTTTATTAATTCACTAGCGTTTGTATTTGTTAAAACAGCAGCACTAACTCGATTGTTTTCGTAAGTTTTATAATAATATATTTTATTATTTAAATCAACACAAGAAGTATATCTTGTGTAAAAATATTTATTTTCTCCTAAATTAATAGAACCTTTTGGCACGGCTACTGCATCTAAAATATGAAAGAAATGAGCAATTTTTTCATTATCTTCACAAACTGAATGTTTTAATAAAAAAGCTGTTTTTATAAAGCGAGACGTTGATGTGAAATCTCCAGGTAATCCAACCGACCCATTACCTTTTGAATTTAGTTTTGTACTAGTTTCTAACGCAGTTAAGTGATTGTATTTATTATTATTTTTAAGTTGTTCTAAAAAATCAGGCGTATTTGTTAATAGGTTAATTTTATTATCATATAAAAAAATCTCACCGTCTTTACTTTCTACCGTTACTGAATTTTTACCATCAGAAAACATAAAATGCAAACTTGTAGATTTAAATTCTTTATTAAAATCTTTACAAATTATATTTGTATTTTTTAATAAATCTTTTACTTCATTTAAATTTTTACAGCAGCGCAAAACAACTGTTAAAACTTCGAAAGGAGCAACATTTAATTTATTTTCATTAAAGTCATGCGAATAAAGATCATCATAAGCAAAATTTAACCCCGCACCTGCAATGCCGTGTTCATTAAATGCATCATAATATAACGGATAATTTTCTTCTATTATGCCAATGCCCATTATTGCGTATTTTTTATCGGTTATTCGTTTGTCAAAAAAGACAAAATTATAATTTTGGGGTGTAATAATAAGTTTTTCATTATAGGAATATTCTAAATCTAAATTTCTTCCAAAAAAGTTTTGCATAGTAATTGCCGTACACATAATATCACCAATATTAGTTTAACCGTTAAAATAAAAAAACCGCTATAAAGCGGTTTTTATTTATTATAAAAGATCGGCAATATCGTAAATTAGTTTTTCGGTCTTATCCCAACCTAAACATGGATCGGTAATAGATTTTCCATAGCAGCCTTCCCCTATTTTTTGAGCACCGTCTTCAATATAACTCTCAATCATAAAACCTTTAACCAATTTTTTAATATCATTATTTTGTCTACAAGAATGTAAAACGTCTTTCGCAATTCTAATTTGTTCTAAATATTTCTTACCTGAATTTGCGTGGTTTGTATCAACAATAACAGCAGGATTTAAAAGACCTTTTTCTTGATATAGTTCATTTAGTTTAACTAAATCTTCATAGTGATAGTTAGGTAAACTTTGACCATGACTATTAACAAAACCACGTAAAATTGCGTGTGCATAAGGATTGCCTTCAGAGTGCACTTCCCAACCGCGATAAATAAATGTGTGCTTATGTTGGGCCGCTGTAATAGAATTCATCATAACAGAAAGATCCCCACTTGTAGGATTTTTCATACCAACAGGACAATCTAAACCGCTTGCAGTTAGGCGGTGTTGTTGGTCTTCAACAGAACGCGCACCAATAGCTACATAAGCTAAAACGTCATCTAAATATTTTGTGTTTTCTGTATATAACATTTCATCAGCGCAAGAAAAGCCAGTTTCTTTTAGGGCTCTAATATGTAATTCTCTAATGGTTACAATACCTTTAAACATATCGGGTTTCTCATTTGGATTTGGCTGATGAAGCATACCTTTATAACCATCTCCGGTAGTTCTTGGCTTGTTGGTATAAATTCTTGGAACAATAAAAATTTTATCCGATACTTTATCTTGTACTGTTCTAAGTCTAGAAATATAATCAATAACACTGTCTTCATTATCAGCAGAGCAAGGGCCAATAATTAGCATAAATTTATCCGACTTACCACTTAAAATATTTTTAAGTTCTATGCTTCTTTTTTCAACAATTTCAGCAAGTTCGTTGGTTAAAGGATACATTTCTTTAACCTCCATTGGAATTGCTAATTTTCTTACAAAGTTCATATTCATAATTATTGCCTGCCTTATTTATCAAAGTATTTGCGACGTTTTGTGCTTAAACGCATTTTTTCTTTCATTTTTTCATCTTCATTATTTACTAATAAATCTCTAAACTCTTGAAATTCGTTAATAAATATGTTCATTTGTTTAATTAGCGCATCTTTATTAAGCAAAAATAATTCTGTCCACATATTTTCATTGATTTTTGCAATACGCGTTAAATCTCTGAAAGAGTCACCTGTATATTTCACTAGATGTTCGCTATCATTACAAGTCATTAAACTAACAGCAATACAGTGTGTAAGTTGAGATAAAAAGCCAATCATTTCATCGTGTTCATTAACACTTAATCGTGATATTTTATTAAAGCCTAAAACCATACCTAATTCTTCACACATTTTAATATTTTCTTCAGTATTACGCTCGGTTGGAACGACAATATAATTAGCTTTTTCAAAAATTTCATCAGTTGCGTTTTCAACACCCGAAACCTCTTTACCGGCCATTGGGTGAGCCGAAATGAACTCAACACCCGGTGGCAACATATCTTGAATTTCTTCAACTATGCCACCTTTAACGCCTGTAACGTCAGTAATAACTGTACCGCTTTTAATTAAATAACCGTGTTCTTTAATCCAGTTTTTAAAAATATTAGGATATAAAGTAAAAATAATTAAATCAGCTTTCTCAATTGTTTCTTTATTAACCAGTGTTGTACCTTTATCTATTAGGTTATGTTCTAAAGCATAATCTATTGCTTTTTGACTGCGGTTTATTGCTTCTACATAATAGCCTTGTTTTTTTAAAGCCATTGCATAAGAACCACCAATAAGCCCCAAGCCAACTATTAATATTTTTGTGTTTTTATTCAGTTTCATAAATGGTCATCTCACAGTTTAGTGCTTTAATTGTTTCAAAAAATTCGGGGTAGCTTTTATTAACGGCTTCTGCCCCTATAATCTCACCGCCGCACCTAGTTAAAAGGGTTGTAAGCGCCATAACAATTCTATGGTCATTATGTCCCAAAATTGAAGTATTAGGTGGGTAAAAATCGCTTTTAATTATTTCAACAGAGTTTTCTTCTACTATGGTTTTAACGCCAAATTTCGAAAGTTCTTGGGCCATTGCGGTAGCTCTATCGCTCTCTTTAATGCTTAACCTTTTGGTCCCAATAAATTTTGCACCATTTAAATAGGCGGCAAGTACAAATAAAATCGGTCCTAAATCGGGACAATCAGAAATATCTAAAACAGCATTTTTAGTTTTTAGTTGTTCAAAATAATTTAGATAAACCTTATCTCCCTGAAGACTATTAGGGTTAAGTCCGTTAACCTTAACATTACCACCATAATAATTAAATGCATCTAAAAATGCTGCGTTAGAATAATCGCCTTCAACTATTATATCTTGCGGTTTATAAGTTCCACCAACTATTACAATTTTTTGTGGGTTTTCAAAATAAGCTTTTATGCCAAAACAATTAAGTGCAGATAACGTTAAATTAACGTAAGAACGGCTTTCAAGTTCAGTAGTTAAATTAATTATACTATCGCCACTTATTAATGATAAGGCAAATAAAAGTCCAGAAATAAATTGACTGCTAACATTACCCACTATGTTATATTCACCACAAGTTAATTTACCTTTTACTGTTACAGAATTTTTATCTTTTTTAAATGTAAATCCCTTTTCTTGAGCTAATTGTTCGTAAACGTTTAAAGGTCGAGAAATGAGCTTTTCAGACCCTTTTAAAGTAATTTCTTGATTTAACAAAAGAGCTATTGGAATAAAAAATCTTAAAGTACTGCCACACTCGTTGCAATTAAGTGGCTTTGAAATTTTATTATTTAAAATATCCGAACCATAAACAATTACATAATCACTATGTTTTTCACACTTAACACCTAAAGCATTTAAGCAATCAATAGTAGCAATAACGTCATCTGAATATGCAATGTTTTGCACCTTACAAACGCCACAAGAAAGCCCGGCACAAATTAATAATCTATGTGCCATGCTTTTAGAAGGCGGTGCAGTAACACTGCCTAAAATATTAGATTTTTTAATTGCTACACGCATTTTAAACCTTCTTATTTTAGTGTTTTCAAAATTTGATTAATCGCAACTGTTGGGTCAGTTGTCACAGATATGTTTTCATCTGCTAACGATTTATAAATATTAATTCTTTTATTATATAAATTGATAATTTTTTCTTTATCAGAAGCTAGAGGTCTATCATCTGTTGGAAGAAGTTCATTAAGTGGTCTATTTAAAAAGTAAAATTTGCCGTTTTGTTTTAAGGCATTAACGTTTTCTTCTCTTAAAATTGCACCGCCGCCGGTAGCAATAATAACACCACTAAATTTTGCCGCTTCTTTAACGGCTTCAGTTTCTAAATTTCTAAAATGTTCTTCGCCAAAGTTTGAAAAGATATCGGAAATTACACCATGTTTATTTACAATTAACGTATCGGTATCAATAACTTCTCTACCAGTTATTTTAGCTAATTCTTTTGCAATTGTAGATTTACCGGAAGCAGGCATACCAATTAAAACAACATTAGTTTTGCTTTGCAAAAGTTTATTATAAACCTTGTTTAATTGATTTATAATATCATCTCTACCTAAGAATAAATCTGCCGCTTTTACTGCTTGACCAACAAGCATATAAAGACCGCCAGCCGCTTTAATTCCTATGCTTTTAGCTTGTAAAACAAGTTTAGTGTTTATTGGATTATAAACTACGTCTATAACACCTTCAACCCTTTTAAAATCATTTAAATCAATTAAGGCATTATCATTATTAGGATACATGCCAACAGGGGTGGTATTAATAATAATTTCTGCATCATTATGCAGTTTTATTGCTTCATCATAGCTAACAACGCCGCTGCCAGAATTAAAATCCGACTTAATTATTTCTTTAGCGCCAAGATCTTCTGCCGCCGCAATAGCCGCTTTAGATGCTCCACCATTGCCTAAAATTAAAACTTTTTTATCTTTTAAATCTATGTCATTATTTATAGCAAGTAACTTTAAACCATAATAATCTGTGTTATAACCATATAAAACACCGTTTTTATTTACAACTGTATTTATTGCACCGATTTTTTTCGCATGTTCATCAATAACATCGCAAAAAGGAATTGCGGTTTGTTTATAAGGAATTGTAATATTGATACCTTTAAATTCCTTTTTTTGCATAAACTCTTTAAAGCCTTCTAATGATTGCTCATTAAGTTCATAACCATAATAACCTAATTCTTCATGTATTATTTTAGAAAAACTATGGGGTAAGTGTTCCCCTAATAGACCATATTCCATTAAATATCATCCCTTAAAAAATCAGTACCAAAACGTGAAGCAAGCATATCTGCAACACAAATAGCTGTAACACTATCTATAACCACTCTTGCTCTATGAATAATTGCGGGGTCGTGTCTTCCTGTTATGGAAGTTTTAACATTGGTTAAATCTTTAAAATTCACAGTATCTTGTTCTTTACTAATTGAAGGTGTAGGTTTTACTGCAGTTTTAAAGATTATTGGCATACCGTTGGTAATACCACCATTAATACCTCCATTGTTGTTTGTTTTAGTTTTTATAATACCATCTTCAATATAGAAACTGTCATTAGCTTGGCTTCCACGCATATTAGCAAAACTAAAACCTGCGCCAAATTCAACGCCCTTAATACCGGGAACGCTAAATAAAATATGAGAAAGCATACTCTCTACGCTATCAAACCAAGGTTCTCCAACGCCTTGTGGCATACCTAAAACCGCAGTTTCCAAAATGCCGCCAACACTATCGTTATCTTTTGCAGCATCTTCAATAGCAGAAATCATGGTTTGTTTAATATCATTATTAATAACAGCAAATTCTGTATTATTTAAAGCAGCAATTTCTTCTTTTAAATTAGAAAATTCATCATCTTTAATACCGGCACACTCTTTAATATGAGTACCTATCACTATGCCTTTATTAATAAGAGCTAATTGTAAAATTGCGCCCGCGGCCACTAATGCCGCAGTAATTCTGCCACTAAAATGTCCGCCACCGCGATAATCTTCAAAACCGTGATATTTTAAATTTGCAGTATAATCGGCATGTCCGGGACGTGCAACCCCTACCATCTTGTCGTAATCTTTGCTTTTAGAATCTTTGTTTTCAATTACAATACATATAGGCGTGCCGGTTGTTTTTCCATTAAATACACCGCTTAAGATTTTAAATTCGTCTTGTTCTTTACGTGCAGTTGAAATTTTACCTGCAGGGCGACGCAAATAAAGTCTATTATTAATATAATCTGTATCTATTTTAATGCCTGGCGTTAAACCGTCAATAACTGCGCCAATTGCTTCGCCATGGCTCTCACCAAAAAGGGTTACCGAAATACTATTTCCAAATGTATTTTTCATAAATAACTCCTAAATTTTAATTTGATTTAAATCTTCTGCTAATTGTTCAATTGTTGTGTCTTCTAAAACAAATGAACCAGGCGTTAATACCTTTACAACCGTTATTGTGTTAGCATTGGATTTTTTATCGTGTTTAATTGCGTTAATCGCATCATCTTTATTAAAAGAAACCTTTGTTTTTAGATCAAGTTTATTTAACACCTTTATTAAACTTACCCTAACCGCATCACTACACATTGGTATCATACCCAATGCTACGCACTCGCCATGATAAAAATCTTTATGCTCTAATTCGCTTTCAATGCCGTGTCCGAGTGTGTGTCCAAAGTTTAAAATTTTTCTTAGTCCTTGTTCTTTTTCGTCCTGTTCAACAACCTGCTTTTTAATTTTTAAAGATTCAATAATTATGGTATCTAGATTTTTATATATGTCTTTTGTTTCAAAAAGTTCAAAAAGCTCTTTATTAGATGTTAAAGACATTTTTACAGCTTCTACTAAGCCTGCAGAAATTTGTCTTTTATCTAACGATTTTAATAAATCGGGATCAATAACGACACGCTTTGGCTGATAAAACGCACCAACAATATTTTTAATCCCGTCAAAATTTATTGCAGTTTTACCACCAATTGACGAATCAATTTGCGATAGTGTTGTTGTTGGAATATTATAAAAATCAACACCGCGCATATAACTTGCCGCAACAAACCCCGATAAATCGCCAATAACACCGCCACCAACTGCTACAACAAGGTCTTTACGTGTAAAGCCTTTATCCAACATAATACTTAAAAGTTTTGAATAACACTCAATACTTTTTGTGTTTTCGCCTTGCGGTAATGTAACAATGGTTGCTTCTTTTGATTTTTCTGCTACAGTTTTAGCATAAAACTCTGGAACGCCATCATCTGTTACAATAAGCACTTTACGGTTAAGATTTAAATATTCTTCTATAATATTTAGTGCGCCACGCTCTACTATAATATCGTAGCTACGTTCACCCAAATTAATTGGAATAATCATATTTTTCTTCCTTTATATATTTTCTAAAGAAAAGTGACCAACAATTTTTAGTTTATCGCAATGATTTAATAATTCTTTAATCATTGCTTTACCTTCTTTTGAAGTTTCATCGCCTTCTGCTTCAACGTAGAAATAGTATTGCCAAGCAAGTTCTTTCATAGGTCTACTTCTTAAAGCGTTCATATTAAAGCCGTATTTACCTATAACGTTTATGGCTTTAGCAAGTTCACCGGCTTCGTTTTTAACTGTAAACAAAAGTAAAAAGGTGTTGCCTTTAGCATTTACGTTTTCATTTTTCACACGAGAGAATACTGCAAACTTAGTTGTGTTACCATCACTTTCGTTAATGTCGTGATCAATAACTTCAAGTCCATAAAGTTCTGCCGTTTCTGCTGAAGCAATTGCCGCAATAGATTTATCGTTAAGTTCTGCTACTTTTTTAGCGGCAACGGCTGTGTTCTCTTCTTGAATTTTATTAAAATTATGCTCTTTAATATAATCCGCACATTGACTTAATGCTTGTGGGTGGCTAACAACAGTTTTAATATCTTTAATTGTTGCACCCTTTACACCAAGTAAGTTTTGTGTAATTTTTAAGCCATATACACCGTTAATATAAAGCGAACCGTTAAACATAAGATCGGTAACCTGTCCAACTTCACCAGCATAGCTGTTTTCAATTGGTAAAACCGCACAGTCGCACTCGCCATTTACAACAGATTTATAGCACGAAGTAAAATCGCCAAATGATACTAGGGTGCCATCAGGGAAAATACGTTTTGCAGCAATACTTGCAAATGCACCCTCTACCCCACTATATGCAACTTTTAGCCCTTCAAGCAGGCGATGTTGATATTGTTTTGATAACTCCATATTGTTTTGCAAAAAACCAACATAATATGATTTTATATCATTATCTTGAATAAAAGCTGAATTTTTTTCCAAAACCGCTTCTTCGCGTGAAGCATCAAGTACCGGAAGACCATGCTCTTTTTTATGTTCAGCAACAAGTTTAACGGCTTGCATGCGCTTTACAAAAAGATCAGCCATTTCTTTATCTATTTCATTAATTTGTTTTCTAGCAATTTCTAATTTATTCATAAATTAGCTCCTTAAATAAAAAATTCCATCGCTGATAATCTAACGACTAACAGAGACGGAATACTTATTGTTACCTGTTAAGCTATACGGCTTGGTACAATGCAGCAATCCATCTCGTTATTAAAATAAAAGTAATAAAAGTAATTATTGCTTAACATTATACTTACGGCCTTTCTTAATTTTTTTAATATTTTACACCCAAAAACTCTCAATGTCAAGTATTTATGCAGACTTTTTTGCGCTTTAAAGCGAAAAAGACGTGGAAAAATCCACGTCTTTCTTAAATTTTCACAATATTAAATCCATCTAATATTGAAGATACAAGAATTATTACCAAAAATGCGGGTGCTATAAACTTGATAACTATATTATATAATTTTTGAGATTTAAACTTACCTCCAATATTTACTTCATCAGCAATAATATTAGGATTAATAATATAACCAACAAAAATACAGGTTAATAAAGCAACAACCGGCATAATTAAATTATTACTAATAAAATCGAAGAAGCTCAAAAAGTCTTTACCTAAAATTGTAACGTTCTTCCAAGCACCATTGCCTAAAGATGATGGAATACCTAATAATATCGAGAAAATAAATACAACTAAACAAGTGATTTTTCTATTCCATTTAAGTTTATCACACACAATGGATACAACAGTTTCCATTAAAGAAATTGAAGACGTAAGAGCAGCGAATAATACTAGTAAAAAGAATGCTCCACCAATAAAATTACCAAACGGCATACTCTCAAAAACCTTTGGTAATGTTGCAAACATAAGACCGGGACCAGCATTAACAGAAGTTGTATCTCCACCATTAAAGGCAATAACGGAAGGTACAATCATAAGGCCCGCTAAAAAAGCAATGCCGGTATCAAAAATTTCAATATGATGAACAGATGATTCTATAGACACGTCTTTTTTCATATAAGAACCGTAGGTAATCATAATACCCATAGCAAGGCTCATAGAGTAAAATAGTTGACCCATAGCGGCAACAACAGTCATAATAGAAAATTTAGAAAAGTTGGGTGTAATATAATATAGTAAGCCTTTTGTAGCTCCGGGTAAAAACAATGCATATATTGCAATAAATATTGAAAGTATTATTAAAATAGGCATTAATATTTTACTAATTCTTTCAACGCCTTTTTCAACACCAAACAAAACAACAATAGCAGTTATTGCAAGATAAATAAAAAACCACATAATAGGTTCATCAACTTGAGCAATAAAAGTAGTAAAGTATTCGTCTTGAGCCATTAACGAGCCTTCACCCATTACATAGCCTGAAAAATATTTAGTGACCCAGCCGCCAATAACAGAATAATATGGCAAAATAATTATAGGAACAATGGCTGCTATATAGCCAATAAAAGAAAATCTCTTATCAAGTTTTTTAAATGCACCAATTGCGCTTAAACCTGTTTTACGACCAATAGCAATTTCTGCAATAGCTAATGCAAAACCAAAAGTAACCGCCAATGCAATATATACTAATAAGAAAATACCGCCGCCATATTTTGCCGCTAGGTATGGGAAACGCCAAATATTACCCAGTCCCACAGCAGAACCGGCAGCCGCTAAAACAAATCCTAATTTACCCGAAAAACTTCCTCTTTTTTCTGCCAACTTAAACTCTCCAATGCTAGTTAAAAAATAACCCGAGAACTAAAAGTTCACGGGTTTGGTCGAGGTGACAGGATTCGAACCTGCGGCCTCTGCGTCCCGAACGCAGCGCTCTACCAAACTGAGCCACACCTCGTTATCTGAACGACTAAATTATTATATTAAAATTATATTGTTTTGTCAATAAAAACGCAGAAATATTTTGTATTTTTAAGATTAAATGGTTGACAAGATTTTTTCTTAATGCTATAATAACAAACACATAAATTTGCGGATATGGTGGAATCGGCAGACACGCCAGCTTGAGGGGCTGGTGGTAGCAATATCGTGCAAGTTCAAGTCTTGTTATCCGCACCAAAAGAGTCTTAACACAAATTGTTAAGGCTCTTTTTTTAAATGTTGTTATTGAATAGATTTAAATACTATGTTATAATATTTAAGATTTAACTTAAAGAAGGTAATTCTATGAAAAAAGCGCTTTGTTTATTACTTGCTATATGCTTAACTTTTATTGTTACTGCTTGTAAGACTGAAAATATTGCAGAACAAACAAGTGGCGAACTTATTGGTAAAACGGTTTATTTTGGTATTTTTGAGCAAGATAATAATTTAACCAGTAATCAAGAACCAATTGCTTGGACAATTATGTGCGAAAAGAACGATCAGTATTTACTATATAGCAATAGCGTTTTATATGCTTTGAAATATTCTGATAATCAAACTGATGAGTGGAACGATACAATAATTTCTGCTTGGTTGAATAACGAATTTATAAACACTGCTTTTTCCGAAAGCGAAAAGGCTGCACTTGTTAAAGAAACTTTAGATTCAGAATATTTAGGTAATAAAAAACAATACACTAACGAAAACTTAGTATTTACCCTTTCCACACACGAACTTAATTATTTTTCAACAGCAATTAAGAATTCATCATTTTATTTTTGTGTAGCATCTTACTACGCGCAAAACATAAATGACACTTATATTTATAATAATGTAGATACAACTGAATATAACGGCATGGCAGACTTTTGGGTGCGTTCTAACACTGTATTCCCCACTATTAACGGACCACGCGGTGGCTTTGAAATTCAAGAATATAGTGGTCAAGTTTATGGAATCAGACCTGCAATATGGGTCAAGAAACATGCAGTGAAAATATAAAATTAAGGCAAGTGATTATCACTTGCCTTTTAATTATAATTTTTGAGTTAGTTTTTTACCAAGGTTTCTAGTAATACAATAAACTGTTACCCAAATAATTAAATATGATACAACGAAAATTGCAGTAAATATTAATATAACGTTGATATCAAACGGTATCCATGAATTTATTAGATAGCAACCGCTATAAGCTAAGTATATACTTAAAAAATGGAAGAATATTGATTTTGGTATTGACCAATGTTCAATTTGGTTAAACACCGAAGCTCCCGCTTGTACAAAAGCTAAAACATAGGTTGAAATAACTGCTATAAACACGTCAAAAGCGTTCATTGTAATATTTACGCCGCTAAGTTCAATAATTAACAAAACAATTGCCATAACAATTGGTCCAAAGCCACCAAAAGTAATACCACGTTGTAAATATGATTTTAAATATTTATTCATTATATCCCAAGCCTTTCTTTAATTTTTTTAAGGTTTCGTCTAGATACATAATCTTTATAACCGTTTTTAAAATTAACAGTTAAGGTACCCGAAATTGATGTATCAAATGATTTTATCTTGTTTAAATTTGCAATTGAGGACTGATTAATTTTTAAAAAATTATTCGGCAAAGTTTCTTCTAAAATATAGAGACGGCTTTTTAATAAGTATTTATATTTTTCTAAAAGCGCATATACTTTGTTGTCTTCAATAAAAAAAGCATATACATCGCTTAAATTTAGATTTACAGCTTCCCTATCTTTAAATCCAATTAAAGAAGTATTATTGTTTATTACAAGCTGTTCTATTTCTTTAATAAGCTCTGTTTTTTCGTGCACGTAAATTTGAATTTCTTCTTCACGTTCTTTATCGATAAAGATATTTAATTTCATAAAATTTCCTCCTTGCAAAACTATAATAATATCAATTTATTTATTTTGCAAGTAAATTTAAGTAAGCGGTTAAAAAATAAATTTGTTCGGTGTTTTTGTGCCTATTGCAATTTAATTTTAATTAATTTATAATAATTAAAAACAGAAAAAGGACTATATTATGAAGATAAAAATTCATGACGTAAGATATGATGCCGGAGACAGTGCATTTTTAATTGATAATGGCAAAACTGCAATATTATATGATAGCGGTTTTGCTTTTACAGGCTTTTTAGTTGCTGATAAGATCAAAGCAATTTTAGGAGAAAGAAAACTTGATTATATTCTTTTAACCCACTCGCATTACGACCATGCTTTAGGTTCTTGCTACGCTTTAAAATACTGGCCAAACGCAAAGGTAATTGCCTGCGAATATGCCGCAAAAATATTTAGTAAAGATTCTGCAAAAGCTCTTATGCGTGATCTTGATAAAAAATATGCAAACAAATGCGGCGTAATGAAATATGAAGATTTAATTGATAATCTTAAGGTTGATATTGCCGTTAACGATAATGACGTTATAACTTTAGGTGATATGGAATTTAACTGTCTTTCTTTGCCCGGCCATACAAAATGTTCTTTTGGTTTTTATTTAAAACAAGAAAAGCTATTGCTTAGTTGTGAAACTATTGGTGTTTTTGATGGCGAAAATACCGTTGTACCCTCTTATTTAGTAGGAACAGAAATGGCATTTAATTCTATTAGAAGGGTTAAAGAGCTAGATATTGACTATATTTTATTACCTCATTTTGGATTATTAAATAAAGAACAAACTAAAATTTATTTAGATAAAGCCGAAGAAAGTGCAATTAAAACCTATAACGAAATTGCCGAAATTTTAAAGACATCCGGCAGTAAAGAAAAAGCCGTTGAATTCTTTTTAAATAAATTTAATAATGAAACCATTAAAAAGATTTACCCTAAAGATGCAATGGAATTAAACACAAATATTACGGTAAATCTGATTGCAAGAGAAATTGGGATTGAATAAATTTAAAAAGTAGTTTAAAATAAATTAGAGGTGTTTATATGAGAGATTATAAACTTGAATTTGAAAAACGCGTTGAATTTATTAAAAACGTAATTAAAGAGAGCGGTGCTAGCGGTATAGTTTTTGGCAATAGCGGTGGTAAAGACTGTGCACTTGTTGGTATTTTATGCAAAGCCGCATGTGAAAACACGGTTGGCATTATTCTTCCTTGCAGTTCAAAAAGAAATTATGAAGAAGACACTAAAGATGCACTAGCTGTTGCAAATAAATTTAATATAAAAACCGAAACACTTGACGTAACTCCCATAAAAACAGCTTTACTTACTGAACTTGAAAAAATTGCAACCCCAAATAGTGTTGCACTTACAAATATTGCGCCAAGACTTAGAATGACCTCTCTTTACGCTTATGCCGCAAGTAATAATATGCTTGTAGCGGGAACCGGAAACAGAAGTGAAGTTTACGTTGGCTACTTTACAAAATGGGGCGATGGCGGACACGACTTTAATCCTATTTATGACTTAACCGTTACAGAGGTTTACGAGTTTTTAGAGTATTTAGGTGCACCTGAAATTATTATAAAAAAAGCCCCGTCAGCAGGGCTATTTGAAGGCCAAACCGATGAAGACGACATGGGGGTTAAATATAGCGATATTGACGCATTTTTACTTTATGGTAAGGGTGAAGCCGAGGTAATTGAAAAAATTGAAAATATGCACCGTAAAACCGAGCATAAACGAACTGAAATTAAAAGATATAAATAAACTAAGCCTGAGCAAAAGCTCAGGCTTTAATTATATATTAATCCAAATTGAAGGCTTAGTAGCCTTTTTATACCCTAACTTTTCTTGCAGTTTGTAAGATGGGTTGTTACCTTCAACAACATGGCAATATGGTGTATATCCTTTATCTAAAAGTTGTTCAATTACAAAGGCCTCTAAGATATAGCCGTAACCCTTGCGTCGAAACTCTGGAAAAATCTCAAGCATACCAATACTACCTTCGCTATGAATACCAATAAAACCCGCAAGAGTATTATTTTCGTAGATTCCAAAAATGCTTTTATCATTAATTCTTGAAACCAAATAATCTTTATTGCTAACAAGTTTATAATGTTCTAAAATTATATCAATATCTTTTAAAGTTAATGTTCTAATATCGCTTTTTTCGTATTTTGGCGCGGTTAGTTTTGTATATACCCACTGAGAACAACAAAGAGTGCGTCTTACCTTTAAAGTGTTTTCAATATCATTTTTTAAATTCTCATTTTTTACTGTAAAAGTTTCCGGAGTAATATTATTTTTAATTAATATCTCTTTTAAATCTTCATAATTATTAAGGTCGGTTATTACAAGTTCTTTATCATGAGTAGTTGCTACTACTCCTTTTTTACTTTTATGAATAATTTTGCCTAAATCGCGATTTATTAGTTCATAAATATCCACGTTATTTAAGTTCAAGGCCCTTCCCCTTTTTATTACACAATAAATAACAAAAAGCACGAAAGCACCAAAAATAACACCACAAAAATCAATTAGAACGTCGGTTAATTTCATCGCACGACCCGGCACGAAATACTGATGCAATTCATCAGATATAGCATAGATTAAACCAACAGATAAAACCAAGACGGGTTTAATTTTGCGGCTTATCTTAAAATCATTATACATAGCCCCATTTAAGCAAAATCCTAGCAAAGCATAAATTAAAAAATGTGCCGTTTTACGAACAACGATTGATAGATTAAAAAGCAAATCTGTTTGTTCTGCTAACGATAGATTATTAAATTTTGGAAAAATTATAAATAATATTTTATTAATAAACCCATCTGAAACACCTTGTGAAAGGGTTGCTTCTTGAGCGGAAAAATAAAATATTATTAACATTATAATTACACTTAAAATGGTGTAAATTGCTTTACGTACTCTTCTATTCATAGTATCTCCAAAAGCTATTGTTTTAAACTTTCAATTCCCTTTAAAATTACGGGGTCGGTTTTGGTGGTTAGTAAATAAAAATTCTTTTGTTGGTCTTCAGTAAGTTTTACTACAATGTCGGGTTCAATGCCTACTTCATCCCAGTTATTACCTTTAGGACTATAAAATTTTCCAACAGTAATTTTAACTACCGAACCATCTGATACATTAAAAATGGTTTGAATTTTACCTTTACCATACGTTTTTTCGCCTATTAGCTTTCCGCCTTTAATTTCTCTAATAGCGGCTGCAAATAGTTCACTGGCAGAAGCGGTAGCATTATTAGTTAAAACAGCCATTGGTAAGGTTTCTTCTTTGCTGTCAGATTTAAACAGCACTTTACTTTGGCCGTTCTTATATTTTGCAGAAATAATATCGCACTCCGGTAATAATAAATCCAAAACCGCACTAACCGAGTCAACAGTGCCTCCGGGATTATTTCTTAAATCGAACAATAAACCTTTTACGTTTTGCGATTTTAAAGTGTTTAATGCAAGTTTAAAACCTTCTAAAGTTGAATCATCAAAGTGTGTTATTTTAACGTAACCTATATCGTCAACCTTTTCATAAAAAACTGTTTGTTTCTCATAAACACCAAGTGTTGCATTTAAAGTAATTTCTTTATTATTTCTAATAATTTTTAAGGTAATGGTTTGATTGTGAGATTTACCCGCAATATATTCAACAATTTTATCAGAACCGTTATCTTTTACAGTTAAATCATCAACAGCAATAATTTCGTCATAAACCTTAATCCCTGCTTTATCTGCAGGGCTATTTTTTGTTACCTCAACTACTAACATAGTGCTATTTTCACTTTGAAGAAAACTAATGCCTAAACCTTGATTTTCTTTATCATAGCCTTTTAAAAATGTTGTTGCATCTTCTTTGGAATAATATGCGCCATATTTATCATCTAAAGAATTAATAATGGCTGTAAACATCGCCTTATCAATTACTTCTTCGTTAACCTCACCATCGAAATTATTATTAATAATATTCATAATTTCTTCGGTTTTTTTAGATAGATTACTTTTGGGTGTTAAAAAATAAGTCCCTGTAATTGAAATTACGGCAACAAGTATTGCAACAATTAAGACTGTTAAAAATGAAAATTTCTTTTTAAGCATATATAACCTTTAAAACACTAAAGGCGGCATTTAGCCGCCTTATTTTTTATAGATAATTTCTTGGGTTTTTAGGACTACCATTTACCCAAATTTCAAAATGGCAGTGTGGTCCGGTTGAATCTCCCGTTGAGCCAACGTAACCAATTACTTGACCTTTTTTAACTGTTTGGCCTGCTTTAACAGATGGTTTTTGTTTCATGTGAGCATAAAGAGTTGTGTAATAATTACCATTTAAATAACCATGGTTAATTGTTACGTAATAACCGTAACCACCGGTGCTCCAACCGGCAACTAAAACTTTACCATCAGCAGAAGCAACAATTGGTTTACCATAAATACCGCCGGCTGCAATATCTAGACCTTTGTGCAATCTGCCCCAACGTTGGCCATATTCACTACTTACGTAATAATGACCTGGAACGGGCCAGCCAAAAGTGCCGTTAAACACAACGTTTTGGTTACCGTTGGTTTGCATGCCTGCATTAATTTCAGCTTGAATACGATTAATTTCGTTTTCAATTTTTTGATTATCTTTTTCTAATTGTTTTTTATCTTGACTTAGTTCATAAATGATTTTTTTAACTTCTGCATTTTTCTTATCAAGTTCTGCTTTTTTCTCATCTAATACAGCTTTAGCCGCATTTTGTTCTTGAATCGAAGCTTCTATATCTGCAAATGATGCTTCAATAGCTGCAATATCATCATTAATAGATTTAATTAAAACTTTATCTTTAGCAGATAGACTTTTGGCTAAACTTTGGCTTGCTAAAAAATCGGCAAAGTTTTCACTATTTAAAAGTAATAGCAATTCACTATTAGCTCCACCGCTCATGCATATAACACGAATACGTTGTTTTAGCATAACTTTTGTTTCTTCAATAGCTTTTTCCTTTTCAGCAATTTCTGCTTTTTTGCTTGCAATTTTATTATTAAGTTCAGTAATTGTGTCATTATAAACGTTTATTTGAGATTGCAAGTTATTAATTTGAGCAATATAGTTGTTCTTAATTTTTTCTTGTGCGTTAACCTGCTTTTTTAGTTCTGCAATTTCTTTTTCAAGTCTTGCAGATTCGGCTTCTAAGTCTTTAAGGTCTTCTTTCATCTCTTCTTTTGAAGCCGCAACTACATCTACTGGTGCTACTGAAAAAACACCGCAGAAAATGCTAAATGCAAGAAACAAAGCTAATACTTTTTTCATTGATTTTCTCCTTAATTATTGTAAATATGGTAAAGGATCTGTATGTTTACCATCTAATCTAACTTCTAAGTGAAGGTGATTTCCTGTTGATGAGCCGGTTGTTCCAACGTATCCTATAATTTGACCACGAGCAACATATTGGCCATTTGAAACCGCAACAGAACGCATATGAGCATAGTGCGTAGTAAGTAACTGTCCTTTTGCATTATTGCCGTGATTTAAAACAACGTAGTTACCATAACCCCATTGATTAAATCCTGCAAACGTAACTTTACCACTAGCACAAGCAACAATAGGTTTACCACCTATACCACTACCCGAAATATCAAGTCCTTTATGGAATTCATTACTGCTTGTGTCAAACGGGTCTTTACGGTTGCCATAATAAGAAGTGATTTTATGAAAGCCGGGTACGGGCCAAGTAAAAGTACCGCCCGAATATTCAGGGTTATCGTCCCCTTTTTCGCCCGCAATTAAATCTGAAATCATTTTTTCAAACTCTGCTTTTGCGGTTTCTACGCGGTCTAAATCGGCTTGTAAATCTTTATTTTGACTATATAATTTAGCAAGTTCTCTATTTACTTCTTCTTCTTTTGCAGAAAGTGAAGAATATTTAGCATCTAGTGTTTGTTTTATGCTTTGCATTTCGCTCTTTTGCTTATCGATTTCTTGCTTTTTAAGTTCAATTTCTTCTATATGTGCGTTAATTTCTTTTATCAGTGCATTATCGTAAGCAGAAATACGTTTAGCCACTCCTTCAGTAGAAAGGCGGTCGGCAAACTCTGAATTATCAAGTAATATAGAAAGCTCGTTATTACCCGACATAATTAATGCGCGTATTCTTTGTTTAATTTGTACCTTTTTAACTGCCATTTCGGCTTCGCTTTTTGCGATTTCTGCTTCGATTTCAGCGATTTCTTTTTCGTATTTAGCAATATGCGTTTCACAAGCATCAATTTGCTCTTGTATATTGCTTAATTGTTTTTGATATTCTTTTTTTAATGCGGAAGCGTTATTAATGTCGCCTTTTAAGGAATTGATATTATTGTTAATTCTATCGGCTTCAGCTTGTAAATCAGCTAACTGCTTATTAAGTTCTGTTAAGCTGTTGGACGCAGCGTTAACAGGTACGCTACCAATTAGCAAGCATACACAAAGCAACAAAGAAAAAACAACAGTCAATTTCTTGTTAAAGCGCACGGAATTCACTTCCCTCTTTCTTTAAGTATTTATTAAGAATAATTAAACTGCCAACAACACCGGCAAATAAACCAATTCCTAAGAATATTAAAGAAATATTTAATAATTCTTGTCTAAACGGAACTAAGTTTTTAATACCTAATGCATCTTTAATTGGTTGACCTGCAAATGAGTAAATACCATAAGTTAAAACTAATGAAACAAATGCAGAAATAACACCTAGTGCTACACCTTCAACCAAGAAAGGCCAACGAATAAACCAGTCGGTTGCACCCACAGCCTTCATAATGCTAATTTCTAGCTTACGGTTATACATTGTAACTCTAATTGTGTTACAAACAATAACAAGGGCAATTATCATTAAAATTACGATAATCCAAACACCTGCTATGCCAACTGCATTTTTAATGCTTGTAATTTTTTCTGTAATATCATCAGAAGAAACAATTGTATCTACGCCTTTAATTTTAGCGATTGCTTTTTTAGCTTCTGAATAATTATCTAACGAAACTAATGTAACCCTTGCACTCATAGAAAGTGGATTTTCATCATCAACAAACATTTCTTTATCGACAAAATCTTTTCCGTCTTTTAATGCTTGCTCGGGAGTAATAAATTCAACCTTTTCTACGTATTCTAATTTTTCAATTTCTTCACAAACAGCTTTTGCTTCTTCTTCGTTATGAATTAAATAATCGTTATCTGTGATTTTATCAGCAGCAATTGGTGTTGAACCATCAGTTGGATATAAAGCGCTATTTTTATCTTCCAAAAACGCCATAATAACGTTTTCTTTTTCTAGAGAAGACATAACTTTATTTAGGTTTGAAGTAAGTAAAATTGCAACGCCTATAATTGCCATACAAGCAACTAAAACACCAACAGATGCTAATGACATAAGTCTATTAGCCCAAATGTTTTTTAAACCTTCGCGGGTTAGATATTTAAAACTACTACCTTTTTTCATCTTCAATACCCTCCGCATTATCAGCAACAATTCTACCGCCTTCAAGCATAATTACTCTGTGGTGGAATTCGCGTACTAAGTTATGTTCGTGTGTAACCATCAAAATTGTGGTACCTGCACGGTTAATTTGATTTAATAGATCCATAATTTCATAAGACATATTTGGGTCAACGTTACCTGTAGGTTCATCGGCAATTAATAGTTTTGGTCTATTAATTATTGCACGAGCAAGTCCAACACGTTGTTGCTCACCACCCGAAAGCTGATCGGGTAAAGCACGTGCACGATGTTGAAGCCCTACAAGGTTTAAAACCTTAGAAACCTCACGACGAATTGTGGCTTTATCTGCGCCTACAACGTGCATTGCAAAAGCAACGTTATCAAAAACGTCCATTGTGGGAATCAGTCTGAAGTCTTGGAAAACAATACCCATTGTTCTTCTGTACATTGGAATATGTTTTCTCTTAATTTTATTTAAGTTATAACCATTAACGATAATTTCGCCTGCGTTTGCTTTTTCTTCACGCATAATAAGCTTCATAAAGGTACTTTTACCGGCACCGGAAGCACCAACTACGAAAACAAATTCGCCATCGTTAATTCTTATATTCACATCAGATAAAGCGTGTGTATTACCATTTGGATAGGTTTTAGATACGCCTCTGAATTCTATTAGCGGGGTTTCGTTTATAATGTTTGCGGTATCTATTTTAACTCACTCTTTTCTTTTAGAATTTAATTGGGTTGCTCTTTAAATATTTTTTAACCATTAATGCAATTTTAAATATAATTGCATGGTCGAATTCTCGTAAATCTAAACCTGTAATCTTCTTGATTTTTTCAAGTCTATACACAAGGGTATTTCTATGTACGAAAAGCTTTCTTGAAGTTTCAGAAACGTTAAGATTATTTTCAAAGAAACGTTGAATTGTAAACAAGGTTTCTTGGTCTAAACTTTCAATGGAACCGCGTTTAAATACTTCACGCAAGAAGGTTTCACAAAGTGTTGTTGGAAGTTGATAAATTAAACGAGCAATACCTAAGTTTTCGTAGTTTACAATACTCTTTTCGGTATCAAACACTTTACCAACCTCTAAAGCTAGTTGAGCGTTTTTAAATGAAAGTGCTAAATCTTTAAGATTATCAACAACAATACCAATACCGCACACAGCGTGAATATAAAGTTCACCTGCTAGTGTATCAACAATGCTTTTTGCAAGTTTTTCTAAATGTTGAGATTCAATATTAGAATTGATTTCTTTAACTAATGCAATATCTGTTTCGCTAATGCTAATAACAAAATCTTTATTTTTATCGGGGAATAATTTGCTGATTATGTCGCAAACAGAAATATCGTTTTTAGATATTAATCTAATTAAAAGAACTACCCTATTTGTTTCGTTATTAAAGTGAAGCTCTCTTGCCTTTAGATAGATATCGCCAGGTAAGATATTGTCTAAAATAATGTTTTTGATAAAATTGCTTCTATCGTATTTTTCATCATAATATTGTTTAATGTTTTGTAATGCAATTGCTAAAACTGCTGCATATTTTGCTGCTTGCGGGTCAACACCTTCAACAAAGATTGTTGAACGATCAACACCGTTACTGGAAAACGGTTTATATGTATAATGGCCGCTAATAAAAGCTTCCTCGCTCATTGCAAAGGTATCAATTTCTAAAGTTTCACCAATGCGTGGAAGATCACTACAAGCAATAATGGTATTATTCTCATCAATAACACCAATTGTGCGGTCAATCGCCTCTTTCATTTGGTGAACAACACCTTGATAAAGTCTGTTTGACATCCATATTCCCCCAATTTATATATAATTATAATATTATACAAACTTTCTAAATATATTTTACACAAAACCACCAAAAAAAGCAAGATATAATTTCGAAAAAGTTACAAAAAAGTTACAAATTTGTTTTATTTTTTATTGCAAGAAAAAAAGCCACCATTTTTGGTGGCTTTAAAGTAAAATTTATTTTGAAATACCGTAAATGAATACATCGTTTTCAACAAGTCTATTTTGCAACGCTTTAACATCAACATCAACAAAACTGTTGCCATTTTTAATTGCAAATGCAGCTGCAGTACCGCAAGCTTGACCAGTTAACATACAAGTACCTTGAATACGTGTGGAGCTCATTGCAACGTGGTCAGCTGAAATTAATCTGCCTGCAACCGAAAGGTTCTTACACTTTTTAGTGATAAGTGTGCGATAAGGAATACTATAGAAGTCACCCTTAATATTACCGCCTAGTGCTTTACGCTTACCTGTTGGGTCGTGAATATCGATAATATAAGAACCGTGAGCAATTGTATCGTCAAAGGTTACGCAATCAATGGCATCGTTACCGGTTAGCATATATTCACCCGAAAGTCTTCTGCTTTCGCGAATTCCTAATGAGCACGCGCTATCCATTAAATACGAGTTTTCAAAACCAGGAACAAAATGTTGTAAATAAGATACAATAGCTAAAACTTGACGACCTGCCTTTACTTCGGCATCAGCATAGCAAAGCGGGTCGGTTGGGTTAACGCCGATAACACGCGACATATTGATAACCGCTTCGTTTTTACGAAGGCTTTTGCACAACCAAACACGACCTTGTGGCATTGGAACAACATCGCTATCATCAACTTCAAAGCCAAGAGTATTGGCATATTCCCACTTTAAGAAATCTTCTTTAGTGATTCCTAACATATCATATGTAATTGTGCGGTTCATAAGCTTTTTGCCTTCTTCAATATCCACACCACCCATGGTGAACATAATTGAACAAGGTTGAACCTGACCCTTATAATCGCCATCAACGTCATCCTTATTGCCTGCGTTAACAACCGATGAAAGTTCGCCATCGCCGTTGCCATAAACCATTGTTGCTTTTGTTCTGTATGCTAGGTCACCGTCGCCTGTGCAATCGATAAATAACTTACCTTCAACCTTTTGAACGCCCGCTTTTGTGGCTACCAAAACAGCATTTAAGCTATCATCATCGTTTAAAATAGCATCAACTATAAATGTATGGAATAAAATTTTTACACCGGCTTGATATAACATTTCTAATAAAACATATTTTGTTGTATGTAGTGAATTTGCAGGTGCTTCTGTTGCCTTGCAAAATTCCTTAGCTTTTTCAATATTTAAATCAACAAATTCTTGGCCGATACCACCAAATTTAACATTACTTATATTACCGTTTAACGAAGAAATTGGCGCAACTAAACCATTTGTTGCAGCACCGCCAACAACGCCACTTGCTTCTATTAAGCAAACGCTTAAGCCCTCTCTTGCTGCGGCAATAGCTGCCGAAACACCTGCAAGGCCGCCGCCTGCTACAACTACATCTGCTGAATATAATGTTTTGTAATCCATAAAAATACCTCTTAAAATAATTTTTTTGCTTTTGATGGGGTTATTTTAAAATGCCTTTTAAAGCATGTTGCGAAATATTTGGGGTCAGAAAAACCGACTAATTCTGAAACGCGTTCAATACTTATATTTCCTTGTCCGTTTAAAATATCTAACGCTTTATTAAGACGAACGTTAAGTAAATAGCTATGAAATGCAAAACCCGTTTCTTTTTTAATTTGACGATTTATATAACTTTCGTGATAAGATAATTCTTTTGATGCGTCTTTTATATTAATATCTTTATTATAGTTTTCATCAATAAACTTTTTAACTTTAATGCCTACTTGATTTTTGTTGTTTGTAATACTTTCATTTAAAAAGGCTTTTGTTATTGCCGCAGTTAAAAGTGAAGATTTATATTTTTGAGCAACTAAATCTGTTTTATCGTTAACGTTGCACACTTTTAAAAGTATATCAGATAGCCCATAAACACATTTAAAAGTTAAAAACTCAAAGGTTTCACTATTATATAAAAGTTTATATTTGCATAAAAGTTTTTCATTTGAAAAGTGATTTTCTATACACGGAAAAATTCTATTGGTTACGTTATTGTTTTCATTAGTTAAATCAAAATAGAAAAACAATAATTTACCGTGTGAGTCTTGTATTTTATATGGCACTCCTGCCGAAATAATAAGTATATCACGCTTATTTAGGGTTATCTTATTATTTGAAACGTTAACAGTTGCTTCGCCATCTAGAATATAAATAAATCTATGTTCTAATCCACAAAGCATATCATTGTGCTTTAAGTTTGAAAGATTTAAAGCAGAGCGCACAAAAATATTTGAATTAAATATTTCAATATTTTTTTGCATAATTAAGTTATCTCCTTAACATAAATTTATAATAGTTTAAATTTCAACTTATATCAACCTTAATTATAACACAAAAAGTTTAATTTTCAACACTATTTAATAAATTTATAAGCTAAAAATTTCAATTAAAAAATTAAAAGTTTATTGTTGACACCACTTAAAAATTGTGTTATAATCTTTTGGCACACATGGAGAGGTGTCCGAGCGGTTTAAGGAGCTGGTCTTGAAAACCAGTGACTCGCAAGAGCCAAGGGTTCGAATCCCTTCCTCTCCGCCATTTAACTTAATATTTTTTTAAAACGTAACAATTATGGAGTAGTACTCAAGTTGGTGACGAGGCACCCCTGCTAAGGGTGTAGGCCGGGTAACTGGTGCGAGAGTTCGAGTCTCTCCTACTCCGCCAAAGAATAACCGCAACTTTGATACAAGTTGCGGTTATTTTCTTTTTATTATATAATGAGTAAAAGGCGGTGATTGTGTGAATAAAATACTTGGTTCTTGGAGCGGAATGAGAAAATACTTAGAACAGGAGATGCTTGCGGAGTCTTTACAAGGAAGAATCAGATATGCCTGTACTTCTTATGTTGGGATGGACGGGTGCCACATCTTCGAGATTTGTATTGACGGCAAACAAGTGAAACGCTTTTCGTGGGAAACCGTCAATTCCTATTTCATTGATAACGGATATACGAGTAATAAGAATCCAAGTGGCATAGGCGAGTATTGGGCAGAGTTTTGGTCATTACTTGATAAATATCCTGTAACTGATCGAACGGAATATACTGATGAAGAATTTTGCAATGCCCTCGAGAATTATCGCAACCAGGATATCCAAGAAAGTCTACGCTCAAACAATCCGCTAATCAGAATGTTTGCGATTTTTGACAGAAGGGTCGGCAAGCGAACACTTACTAAATTAAAATCCGAACTCGATAAACAGCCGAACTGGTTACGACAAATATACTTACTGCGTATCGAAGCAGAGTTGAACTAATATAATTTGCACCCCCCTGAACCCGATTTGCCCCCCCTTTGGCTCAAAATGCACCCCCTAAAATGACTTTGCACCCCCTTAGCTCAAAAAGGGGGGGCATTTGTATTAAAATTAGGGTCAGTCTTCAAAAATCGACAAGTTTCAACAGAAGCTTGTCGATTTTGCTTTTTCACTATTCACTCTACACTTTTACTCATCTCTTTCGCAACTTGTCGATTAGATAATACGTAATAGTGAATAGTGAAGAAGTAGTTGAAATGCTTATATTTTTCTTATATACTATAATTATAAATTTCAAAGGAGGTTATCTGCAATGAAACGCCTATTCTGCTTGCTTTTAACAGTAATTGTATTGATTTCATTGACGGCTTGTCAAACAAACACCGATAATTCAGATAAAAACGAAAACAATGTCGACTATATGACTATATCATGCACTAAGGATTCCGTAGATGAATTCATGTCCATCATTGGCGAGGTTGAATTGGGTGGCTTATATGCAGAAATTAAACTTGACGAAGCACATTGTTATAATGTAACTCCGCTTTCAGTTGCCGCACAAACAGATATTAAGATTTTCAAATTTAGTGATTCTTGTGTTTCACTCGCACTAATCGATGGTAAAGTGTATTCCATTTGTGAATCTTTTGGTGGATACGGTTTTGTAAATGCAGTACCTTGGGATTATGACAATGATGGAAATCTCGACTTATTGATTGCTTCTTCATGGGGTTCGGGATTACACCGTTCTATAATTTCTATTTTTAATACAACCACAAAGGAATCTATTATTGTTTATGATACTTCAACCACAGACAATCCTTCTGTAGATTTGTTTGTTGCGGCTGTTATGCCATCATTGTCTTCAAAAGATCCACAAGATCTTCCAACCTACTATCAAGTCTATACTGCAAATATTGAAATCAACAACAATAATCTTGCAGATTTATCTTATACTGCAACGGGTGTACTTGGCTCAGTAGTTGTTGAAAATGGAACACCAGTTTTTAAGCCCATGGGTGGTTAATTGCGGTGTTATCAATAAGTGGGGCATTTGTGTATAAATCAGAGTTAATTTTAATAGTTAAATTTTAAAACTGTAAGTTGAAGTTATTTAGCTAATATGTTAATATAACTACAAAGGAGTTTTAATATGAAAAAATTTAAGACCTTAGACTTTTTAGCATCATTGTTATTTTTAGTATCAATAATTTTAGATATTATTGAGCTTTTTAATGAAGAACTAATTATTATAAATTATTTTTCTTTAGCGTTTTTAATTGCGGCATTAGTTTTATATATAATCAGTTGGGTAATGAATAAAAAGAAATAAAAAAGCAGTCTTTACGACTGCTTTTTATTTTTGTATATTAAATAACCTTCCGACTTGATAATAACCAATCTTCTTATAGCATTCGTTAGATGCGTTATAGTTACCGTTAGTATAAAGAATTGGGATCAAATTATCTTCTAAAATTGTTTTGGTAACGTGATGCACAAGGTTTATGGCATAGCCATTGCGGCGCAAATGAGGTAAGGTATAAACGGTTGAAATTTTGGAGTACTCCCCTGTTTTATCTTTACCGGTTAATGACGCTACTTCGCCATTTTCTAATTTTAGTAAAAATAAAGAATTGTTTTTTATTTTTTCTGTTACTTCTTTTTTGCAAAACTCGATATCAAAGTCAACTGATTCCATTTCTAAACAAGCGTCATGCCAAATTAACGAAAGTTCATCAACTTCTTCTAATTTCGCTAAACATATTGAACCTTTATAATCATATTTAATATCTTTAATATCATCTAACCGATAAGAAAAAAGCTCCATTTTTACAGTATAATCAGCAAACTCACTATTTACTTTTGATAAAGCATTTAAAATATTATCAGAAATAATAACGTTATAACCTTTACTTAGCGGAAAATACTTAGAAAGAATATTACTTATAGATATAATATCTTCTTGATTTTCTGCATCCTTGCACCAAACCCACACAGGATATGGAGGGTTAGAGTGACAAATTATAACACTGCTATTATTAGTAAAAATATGCTCACAATTTCTATGTAAAATAGTATATAAAACAGAATACGTAGTGTCTTTACTTACAAGCGAAGCGGATTGTAAAGAACTACCGTTTTCAATATGTAATAATTCAGTCATAAGTATCTCCTTTCTTAATAAAACAAAAAGCCGCCAATTTAGGCGGCTTTAAATTTATAAATTATTCTGCAGCTTCTTCGGTAGCTTCTGCTACTTCTACAGTTTCCTCTGTGGAAGCAACTACTTCGTCAGCTTTTTCTTTTTTAGGGGCTTCTAAAAGTTCTTTAATTGATAAAGAAACGCGTTTTGTTTCGGTATCAATAGCAGTAATTTTAACTGCTACTACGTCGCCAACTTTTAATACGTCAGCAGGTTTTGCAATACGTTCATAAGAAATTTGAGAAATGTGAATTAAGCCATCAACACCAGGTAAAATTCTTGCAAATGCGCCGTATTGAGCAAGACCAACAATTGTAACGTTTGCGGTTGAGCCAACTTCATAAGCTTCCATAAATTTAACCCAAGGATTTTCGTCAGCTTTTTTATAACCTAAAGAAATCTTTTTCTTTTCGGTATCTAAAGCTTTAACGTAAACTTCAATGGTATCGCCAACTGCAACTACTTCTGCAGGGTTTTTAATTCTTTGCCAAGAAAGTTCAGAAATATGTACCATACCGTCAACACCGCCAAGGTCAACGAATGCGCCATAGCCTGTTAATGATTTTACGGTACCCGTTAGTTTATCGCCAACTGCAATAGAACTCCAAATTTTTTCGTTAGCTTCTTTTCTTTGTTCACGTAAAACGTCTCTAACAGAACCAATAATGCTTCTTCTACGACGAATTTCTAATACTCTAAAAGGAACTGTTGTGCCAACTAAAGCAGAAAGATCGTCATTTTTATTTAAAGATGCTTGAGAAGCAGGAACAAATACGTCATAACCTAATGCCTTTAGTACAATACCGCCCTTGATAACTTCTTTAACTGTACCTTCTAGTACTTCTTTGTTTTCATAAGCAGATTCAACCTTGCTCCAGTTAGCAATGTTATCGTATCTACGTTTAGAAAGCATAATAGTACCTTCTAGGTCGTTGGTTTTCATAACGATTAAATTTAGTTCGTCACCAACTTTAACTTCTTTGGTTAAATCAACATTGTCCCAAGAATATTCACTTGCGGGAACATAACCTGTTTGCTTACGGCCGATATCTACTTGAATTTCAGTAGGACCTACTGCTAAAACAATGCCTTTAACCTTTTGATCGGTATTTAAACTGCTGAGCGAGGCTTCTAGCGCCTCCTCAAACGACATATCGTCGGTTATTTCAGCGCTTAATACCTTTTCCTCAGTGTTTGAATTTGACATAGTCTTAATGACCTCCTTAATTATAAACGCCGGGGTTGATGCCCCTGCAATTACGCCTACGTTATTTTTACCTTGCAAAAGACTTAAATCAATTTCAGCGGCTGTTTCGATTAAATAAGAAGGACAAGACCTGCTGCATATTTCAAAAAGCTTTGCGGTATTTGAGCTGTGCTTACCGCCCACTATAAACATAATATCGCTACTTTCAGCTAGGGTTTTTGCTTCTTCTTGCCTGCTTGCCGTAGCATTACATATTGTATCAAAAATTTTAGCTTTTGTACATACCTTTTTTAAAAAATTTAAACATTTTTCCCAAATTGTACGATTAAAAGTAGTTTGAGCAACAACAATTATGTTACTTTCGCATAAAAAATTATTGCTTTCTAATAATTTTTTAAGTTCTTCTTCATTTTTAAAGGTGAAAACAGGACCACCATGATGCCCTATAATACCTATAACTTCTTCGTGTTTCTCATCCCCTGCTATTAAAACAATTTCATCATTATCTACAATTTTATGTATTTTAGAAACAAATGGGCAGGTGGCATCTACAACTTTATAACAAGTATTTTGTGCTGTTATTTCAACCTCTTTTGGTACACCATGAGAACGAATTACTAAGATTTCATCTTTTTCGGCTTCATTTGGGGACGCAACAATTCTAACGCCTTTTTCTTTTAATTTATCAACCATTTGAGCATTATGAATAATTGGGCCTAAAGTACAAACTTTTTCACCGCTACTTGCTAATTCTTCCACCATATTAACAGCACGGTTAACACCATAACAAAAGCCGGCAGTTTTTGCTAAAGTTACATTCATATTTTATCGTATAACTCCTTAATATTGCCCATAATTTTAGTAGAAACTTCACGAATTGTTTTACGGCCATTATTTTCCATATCAACCTTAGGAACAGAAAAAGGTTCACCAAAAGATAGAGTTGCCGTGCAGAAAAAGTGCCTTTTTTTGCTATATTTTATTGCAACAGGCACAATATCACTTTCACAAGACGAAGCAACTATTGCAGCTCCGCTTTTAGCTCTAATCATTTCTCCGTTAGTTCTGGTTCCTTCAGGAAAAATCATAAACAATTTACCGCTTTTAACAACTTCTTTAGCGGCTTCAATTGCATTAACGTCGCCCTTGCCTCTATCAACCGGAATTGCGCCTAATTTTCTAAACAAGTAACCTAAGGGTTTAAATTTAAACAATTCAATTTTACCCATAAAATGAAGTTGTCTTTTTGTGACAATCGCAATTAAAATAACGTCATTAAAAGACTGATGGTTTGCGCATATAACCGCACCACCCGTTTTAGGAAGATTCTCATAACCCGTAATTTTAACGCGATAAACTAAATAGGCATATACAAAAACTATGCCGCGAATAATTCTGTATAATAAAGTCATTATTTTATCCTTTATGCATTAATATATTTTAAAATAATATCACGAACAAGTGCAATGGATTCTTCTAAGTTGAGGTTCGAAGTATCTGCAAAAACAGATTCTTCGCTTGGTTTTAAGGGTGCAATTTCTCGATGTGAATCGTTATAATCGCGTTTAATTATATCATCTAAAACCTCTTGATAAGAAACATTTTCGCCCTTTTCAATTAGTTCTTTATATCTTCGATCTGCCCTAGCTTCAGGGGATGCTGTTAGAAAAATTTTAACTTCTGCATTAGGTAAAACTACCGTAGCAATATCACGGCCATCCATAATTACTGAATTATTAGCCGCAATTTCTCGTTGCATATTAAGTAAAAATGCACGAACAACCGGTAATGCTGAACATTTTGAAGCCATCATTGACATTTCGGGTGTTCTAATAAGACCTGAAACATCTTGACCGTCCAAAAATACTCTTTGTTCACCATTAATATATTTAATATCAACCTTAGTAGTTTTAAGTATTTCTGCAACAGAATCTTCGTCTTCTGCTTTATTGCCGCAGTTTACAAGTTTTAAGCCAACAGTTCTATAAAGTGCACCCGTATCAACATAAATAAAGCCCAGTTCTTTAGCAACAGCCTTACTTATGGTGCTTTTACCCGAGCCCGCAGGTCCATCAATAGCAACGTTAATTTTCATAATTTTACTCTCCCTTATAGCTAGCGTTTTTACCGGCAGTAAATCCGGTTGAAAACGCAATTTGTAAATTAAAACCGCCTGTGTAGGCATCTACGTCTATAACTTCACCCGCAAAATAAAGTCCACTTATAATCTTAGACTCCATAGTTTTAGGATTAATTTCTTTAACGGATATGCCACCACGAGTAATAATTGCTTCGTTAATTGGTCTAAAACCCGTTAAATTAACTGGCAAGTTTTTAATTGTTTTAAGTAAAGTTTTGCGCATTTCTTTAGTAACGTCGCAAACCTTTGTATTAAGCGGAATATTACTTAAATATAACAAAACTTTACCTAAACTTATTGGCGCTAATTTGCCAATAATATTTTGGATTTCTTTTGTGCCGCCATCTTTAAACTCGCGAATTAATCGTTTATCTAAAGTTTCATCGTCTAAAGCAGGTTTTAAATCAATATTAGCATAATAACCATCGTTATTAAAGTTTAGGTGTGATGAAGCAGATAATACCAATGGACCCGAAATTCCAAAATGGCAAAATAGCATTTCGCCCATTTCAGAAAAAACAACTTTATTTTTAGATTTATTGAAAACTTTTAAAGTAACGTTTTTAAGTGAAAGTCCGGATAGTGCCGAGCACCACTCATCATCACTTTCAACAGGCACTAAAGACGGCAATATTTCTGTAACTGTGTGGCCTAATTGTTTTGCAAATTTATAGCCGTCCCCTGTAGAACCGGTTGCGGTATAACTTGCCCCACCCGTTGCTATTATTACTTTATCGTACTTATCGGTTTTATTAATAACCAGGTCTTCAGAAATACTAAATACTTCTTTATGTATAAACTTAACACCAGAAGTTTTTGCTTTATTTACAAGTGCATCTACAATTGTAACCGCTTTATCAGAAACCGGGAAAACGCGGCCTCCCCTTTCGGTTTTTAATGCAACTCCCAGTTCTTCAAAAAACTTAATTGTACTATCACAATTAAATTCAGAAAAGGTAGAATATAAAAATTTAGGGTTGCGAATAACAGACTTTAATAATGCTTCACTATCACTTGCGTTTGTAACGTTGCATCTACCTTTGCCGGTAATCATTAATTTACGAGCCATGCGCTCGTTTTTTTCGTATATGTAGGTTAAAGCGCCGTTTTGTGCAGCCGTAATAGCCGCCATTAAACCCGATGCACCTCCACCTATAACCGCAACCTTTAACATAAATCTACCTACTTAATAGTTTTTTAACCGTATTATGCAACCTAACCATATATAAAGCTGCCATACGTTCAATACAAATATCGTAACAAATAAATACTACGTTGGCTAATAACAATAATAACGCTAAAGTATAACCGCCAACAAAGTTAATTTCTTCAATTTTAAAGCCAACAATAAAGTTTGAAAAAATTGAATATGTTGCAATAACAATGGAATTAAATACTGCAAATTTTACAACCCACTCTACCGCTTTAATTTTGATTTTTTCAATTAATGCTTTAACTATTGGGTAAAATCCGAAAAACACTAAATATAAAATTTTAGATTCAATTTCACATAACAAGAATATTGGTAAAATTGAAGCTAAGTAGGTCATTAAAGACCATTTTATTCCAACCTCAATTAAGGTTACCATAATAGCTAAACTGGCAATTGCGGGTATTGCATAGGTTAAATACGGAAAATATGCCGAAAGCATTATTACCGTAGCTACTGCCGCCATAAGACCACAAAACACCATTTTTTTAGTGTTCTTCATTAGCAACACCTAATTAGGTCGCCGCCCATACACTCGCAACAACAGTCGGCACAAATAAGTCCTTGACACATATCACAGGTTGAACAACCGCCCATATTAGCGTTTGAACGATATGGATTGCCTGCATTTGTATAACCTGTTCTTTGATGGTTAATTCTATTAAATGCTTCGCGATATTCAGGGTTATTGGGTTCCATCCTTACGGCGGTGCTAAAACAAGTATAAGCATTATCATACCAACCACGCTTATATAAAACGCTACCGTTTAGAAAATACCACTCGGCGTTACGGTTTTCAACCGGAATAGAATCTAGTTCAGCTTGAGCATCTTCTAGTCTATTACTGTTGATTAATGAACGAATATTGGGAAAATCAGAATTAACTGAATAACCATTTTTAGAAGAAGATTTTTTCCTTTTTCT
This sequence comes from Acutalibacteraceae bacterium, assembly GCA_045540715.1. Taxonomy (GTDB): domain Bacteria; phylum Bacillota; class Clostridia; order Oscillospirales; family Acutalibacteraceae; genus UMGS1279. The sequence continues at coordinate 118,172 of JAZQHT010000004.1, forward strand.
TTCGTTCATAATTTTATCGTAAGCGGCATTAATTTCTTCCATTTTTTCTTCTGCTAATTCAGAAAGTGGATTATCACTATAATTATCGGGATGATATTTTTTTGCTAAATTACGATATGCCGTTTTAATTTCATCATCTGTTGCGTTTTTAGAAACGCCCAATACTTGATAAGGATCTGTCATTTTGTATTCTCCTTTAAAATCTTATCTCTAGAATCATTTAGGCCCAAATAAATTACGTTGCCCAAAATATCTTTATATTTATAAATTTTTAAAAGTTCAAAGGCTTTTGCGGCTTCTACTTGGCAAAAATCCAGTACAAAGTTTAGCCTATCTTTTGCATATAGTTTTGTGTTGCCTTCTTTTAAAAGCGGATTAAACTTTTTATGTTTATAATCATCTTCAATATCAGCAAAACAATCGGTTAAATAAACCCATTTACCCAAATTATATCCCAAATGATAAAGTGCTTTTTCTTGGGATGAATCTAAATATTTGAATATATTTCCTAAAAGTTTTGCTGTGGGTTCTGCCGCCTCGTCTAAATTAGAACAATTGGCTTTTTCTAATGTGGTTTGAGTTTTAATATATTCTTCAACGTCAAAAGCTAAATTAGGATATTTAACTTTTGCTTTTTTATAATAAGGTTTATAAACCATTGAAGCAAACTTGTATAAAAGTTTTTTAACGCCTTTTTCATCTAAAACGTTATCTTGCATTTTAAAATATAGTAGTATTGCGGCCGCTGCTGCAGAATAATCTAACTTTAAAGCAGATTCTTTTAAATAGTTGCATTTTTTAAAAGGGTTATAAACACAACTTTTTCGAGTAATATTGTTACAACCGTCTTCTAAAGAAAGGTTAAGCATACTTAAAAAGGTAAAGTCATAGCTTAGCGAAATTCTTGCAAAAAAACCGTAATTTTTGCCCAAAACTTTACATAGGCTGCAATAAACCGCCTTGTACATTTCAAACTCTTTTATTTTGAGTTCTTCACGTTTTGGCTGAACGTAACCAAACAAAGCCTTCACCCCTTTTTAATATTTTAAAATACTTAATTAACAAAACAATGAACAATGTGTTAACTATTTAATTTTTCTTTTAAAAATTTACCTGTATAAGAATTTTCGTTTTTAACAACTTGTTCTGGTGTACCACAAGCAACAACCGTACCACCTTTATTACCGCCTTCAGGTCCTAGGTCAATGATATAATCGGCAGTTTTTATAACGTCAAGATTATGCTCAATAACTAATACGGTATTGCCGCCTTCAACCAATTTTTCTAAAACTTCTAAAAGTTTCTTAACGTCGTGTGTGTGAAGTCCCGTTGTGGGCTCATCTAAAATATATATGGTTTTACCGGTTGCACGTTTAGAAAGTTCGGTAGCTAGTTTTACACGTTGTGCCTCACCGCCCGAAAGTGTTGTTGCACTTTGACCAATTTTTATATAACCTAATCCAACGTCATAAAGTGTTTTTAATTTGCGGTGAATTTTAGGGATGCTTTCAAAGAAATGCATACCTTCTTCTACCGTCATTTCTAAAACGTCGTAAATATTTTTATCTTTATATTTTACTTCTAAGGTTTCGCGATTATAGCGCTTGCCTTCACAAGTTTCGCAAGGAACGTAAACGTCGGGTAAAAAGTGCATTTCAATCTTTAATATACCATCACCCTCACAAGCTTCGCAACGTCCGCCCTTAACGTTAAAGGAGAATCTTCCTTGATTAAAGCCCTTAAGTTTTGCATCTTTTGTTTGTGCAAAAAGTTCTCTAATATCATTAAAAACACCCGTATAGGTTGCAGGGTTACTTCTTGGAGTTCTTCCGATTGGCGACTGATCAATTGCAATAACCTTGTCTAAATATTCTAGGCCTTCAATTGCTTTAAATTTGCCGGGTATTTCTTTAGAACGCATTAATTTTGAAGAAAGTTCTTTATATAAAATCTCGTTAATTAAGGATGATTTGCCAGAACCTGAAACACCGGTTACTGCAACAAACACACCAAGCGGTATTTTTACCGTTAGGTTTTTAAGGTTATTTTCTGCTGCCCCTTTAATTGTTAGATAATTACCGTTTGGTTTTCTTCTTGTTTTAGGTACGGGAATTGTTTTTCTTCCAGAAAGATAATCACCTGTAATAGATTCTTCATTTTCTGCAATTTCTTTTGGGGTACCAACAGCAACAATATGTCCCCCGTGAACACCTGCCCCAGGTCCAATATCAACAATATAGTCAGCTTCGCGCATTGTGTCTTCATCGTGTTCAACAACAATAAGGGTGTTACCTAAATCTCTTAATCGATGAAGAGTTTCAATAAGTTTTTCGTTATCGCGTTGGTGAAGGCCAATGCTTGGCTCGTCAAGAATATATAGTACGCCCATTAAAGAAGATCCAATTTGTGTTGCCAAACGAATACGTTGACTTTCGCCACCAGAAAGTGTGCCACTAGCACGGTTTAAGGTTAAATATTCAAGTCCAACGCTCTTTAAAAACGCAAGACGCTCACAAACCTCTTTGACAATGGGGCCTGCAATTAATTCTTCTGACGAAGAAAATTTTAAAGATTTAAAGAATTCAAGCGATTCTGATACGCTTAAATCTGAAACATCGTAAATATTTTTGCCGCCAATTGTAACAGCAAGGGCTTCGGGTCTTAATCTTTTGCCATCGCAATCGGGACAATGATGAGCAGACATTACGCTTTCAATTTCTTTTTTAGAATATTCACTTTGTGTTTCTTTATAACGACGATTAAGGTTATTAATTAAGCCTTCAAAAGGCGCAATATATTTACCGCCGCCCCACTCGCTACGGCGAGTCATATTTAATTTTTCACCATTTGTACCGTAAAGAATTGCTTGTTTTGCTTCCTTTGGAATATCTTTATACGGCATATCAACAGAAAAGCCGTACTTTTTAGCAAGACCTTCATAATACATACCGGCAATTGAGTTTTGGCTTTTAACACCAAGCCAACCGCCGCCCCAACCAAAGGCCTTTACACAGCCTTCCATTAAGGATTTATTTTTATCGGGTATAAGTAAATCTTCATCTACCTCTAAATACATACCAAGACCCGTACATGTTGGACAAGCACCATAAGGGTTATTAAACGAGAACATACGTGGTGTAAGTTCAGGTAAAGAAACGTCGTGCTCAGGACAAGCATAATTTTGAGAAAATTCTAAAATTTCGTTATCATTTAAAAGCACTTCAACCAAACCGCCCGAAAGTTCTGCGGCAGTTTCAATGCTATCTGCAATACGGCCTTTAATACCATCTTTCATAATAAGACGGTCAACCACAATTTCAATAACGTGCTTTTTATTTTTCTCCATTTTTATTTCTTCGGTAAGGTCGTAAATAATACCATCAACACGCACCCTTGCAAAGCCTTGCTTTTTAGCACGCTCTAATTCTTTAACGTATTCACCTTTTCTGCCGCGAACAATAGGAGATAAAATTTGAAATTTAGTGCCTTCTTTAAGTTCTAAAACCTTATCAACAATTTGGTCAACTGTTTGTTTTTTAATTTCTTTGCCGCAAATATGACAATGCGGAACACCTGCTCTTGCATATAATAAACGCAAATAGTCGTGAATTTCGGTTACAGTACCAACTGTTGAACGGGGATTTTTAGAGGTTGTTTTTTGATCAATAGATATTGCGGGAGAAAGCCCTTCAATGCTGTCCACGTTTGGCTTTTCCATTTGACCTAAAAATTGACGTGCATAAGAAGATAAACTTTCCATATAGCGTCTTTGACCCTCAGCAAAAATAGTGTCAAAAGCAAGCGAAGATTTTCCGGACCCTGAAAGACCAGAAAATACAACTAGTTTATCTCTTGGAATTGTTACGTCAACGTTTTTTAGGTTGTGCTCATTAGCACCTTTAATTATAATTTTGTCTATTGCCAAAAACATTTCCCCCAGTATATAACTATACATAATTATTATAACTCAAAATTTTTATAATGTAAATAAAAAATAAAGGCTGTAATTAAAAATTTTTACAGCCTTTATCCTATTTTGAAAGTAGTTTTTGAATTTTATCTCTTAAATATGCGGCATGCTCAAATTCAAGCATTTTTGCGGCTTGTTTCATTTGAGCAGTTAAACTTGCAACAAGTTTTTCGCGTTCAGATTTTGTAAGCTTTTTGTTTGCAATATTTTCATCTTCTTTAGATTTTGGAGTAAGTTCAATAATATCTAGAACGTCTTTAATAATTGTTTTTGGTGTAATGCCGTTCTTTTTGTTATATTTCATTTGAATTTCTCTGCGTCTAAAGGTTTCTGTTATTGCTTTTTGCATTGATTTTGTAACTTCATCGGCATACATAATAACTTTGCCACCTGCGTTACGAGCCGCACGACCAATTGTTTGAATTAAACTTGTATCATTACGCAAAAAGCCTTCTTTATCGGCATCTAAAATTGCTACTAAAGAAACTTCGGGAAGATCTAGGCCCTCGCGAAGAAGGTTAATACCAACTAAAACGTCAAATTCACCAAGACGCAAATCTCTGATAATTTCCATCCTTTCAATGGTGTCAATATCAAAGTGCATATATCTAACCCTTATTCCAACGTTTTCTAAATATTCGGTTAGTCTTTCTGCTTGTTTTTTGGTTAAGGTTGTTATTAAAACTCTTTCGTTTTTTGCAGTTCTTTCATTAATTTCGCCAATAAGGTCGTCAATTTGGCCGTTAATTGGACGAACTTCTACTATGGGGTCTAATAGTCCTGTTGGTCTTATAACCTGCTCTGCAATAACTGAGGCGCGTTCTTTTTCAAAATCACCAGGTGTTGCAGAAACAAAAACAGATTGATTTAATTTTTCGTAAAATTCGTTAAAATTAAGTGGACGATTATCAAACGCAGATGGCAGACGAAAACCATATTCTACAAGATTTTCTTTTCTTGCTCTGTCCCCTCCATACATACCCCTAACTTGTGGTAAAGTAACGTGGCTTTCATCAACAAATAATATGAAATCATCGGGAAAATAGTCCAAAAGTGTAAAAGGTACGCTCCCTGCAGGACGGCCTGATAACACACGAGAATAGTTTTCAATGCCTTTACAAACTCCAATTTCCTGAAGCATTTCAATATCATACTCAGTACGTTGGCGAATTCTTTGTGCTTCGATTAATTTATCATTTTTATTAAAAAACTCAACTCGTTCTTCCATTTCAGCCCTAATTCTTTCAAGGGCTGCCGCCATTTCATCGGGCGGAACAATATAGTGAGATGCAGGGTAAATTCCGATATGTCCAAGTAAGGTCTTCATTTCACCCGTTACAACGTTAATTTCAGAAATTCTGTCAATTTCGTCTCCAAAAAATTCAACCCTAATTGCATTATCGTTAGAATATGCAGGGTAAATTTCAACCGTATCTCCCCTAACCCTAAACTTGTTTCTAACAAAGTTAAGGTCGTTACGTTCATATTGTAAATCAACCAAGCGGTGAAGAAGTTTATCGCGAGAATATTCCATACCTGGACGCAAAGAAATAACCATATTTCTATAATCAATAGGGTTGCCTAAAGAATATATACAAGAAACAGATGCAACTATTATAACGTCGCGGCGTTCACTTAAAGCACAGGTTGCACTATGTCTTAATTTATCGATTTCATCGTTTATTGACGAATCTTTTTCAATATAAGTATCAGAACCCGGTATATATGCTTCAGGTTGATAATAATCGTAATAGGAAACAAAATACTCCACCGCGTTTTCGGGGAAAAATTCTTTAAATTCGCTACAAAGCTGAGCCGCTAAGGTTTTATTGTGAGCAAGAACTAAAGTTGGACGGTTAACTTTTTCAATAATATTTGCCATTGTAAAGGTTTTACCACTACCCGTAACGCCTAATAAAACTTGTTCTTTATTGCCAGCATTTATACTTTCAACAATTTTATTTATAGCATCAGGCTGGTCACCGGTTGGCTTATATTTTGAATGAAGCACAAATTTATCCATAATTTTCCCCTTTCCTAAAACTATAAATATATTTTACCATAAGCAATTAATTATGTAAATAAAAAAAGGCCTAAGTGGCCTTTTTTAATAACCTAAATTTTCGTTGATTAATATTACTTCACACTCGTAAGACGTGGGCTTTTGCCATAATACAAAAAGGCCGCGACAAATTCTTTGAGGCGCTTTACAATCAACACATTCACCAAGTTTTACGCAAGGCGTATCTTTATTTAAACGCTTTGCATTTAGTGGCCCTGCAATATTTCTTGCGCGAAAAAGTGCTTCATCATAGGTTTTTGCAATTTTGTTTTTACCTATAACAAAATACACTTTTTTGTGTCCAAACATTGTTGCGGCAACACGGTTACCAGTGCCGTCTATATTGATAATTTCACCACTTTCTGCAACACCGTTTGCAGAAGTAATGTAAATTTCGGCATTAGCAGCGTTTTTTAGGGTATCTTCCCACGATAACGTTGATTTATCCTTCCAATGCCAAAAAACTTGATTTTGTCCGTTTATAGCTTCAAATAGGCCCATTTCATCAACTGTTACAGAGCCGCCAATACCAACAGTTTTACCAACTATTTCAGATTTTAAATAGTTTACGGCCTCAAGTGAGTTTTCAAAGCAGCAAACCTTATAATTTTTGCTTTCTAAATTTTGTTTTAAAGTTGAAAAATCCATAATAAACCTCTACTTTATACTTTTTTTAGAATTTCTTTAGCCTCATTTACAACGTAAAGTGTATTGCCATTTTTAATAACAAAATCGAGTTCTTTTTTAGCCGTTTCAATATCATTTAATTTTAAAGAAATACGAGCTAACAAATAGCTTTTTGAAACCTTTTCATATAGATTTGATGGTTCTACCGATTTAATAACGGAAAGTGCTTTTTCATATTGACCAATTCTATAAAAATGTTCACTTTCTGAAAGAGTAAATAAAATTTTATATTTATTCTTTAGTTTATTATTCAAAGAATTATCATAAATGTCTTTTGAAATTGAATAATATTTTTCTGCTTCATCTTTATTTTTTAAACATCCGTATACTTTGCTAAGATTATTATAATAAATAAGTTTTAAATTTATTAGAGAACGCTCTGTTACCGTAATGCTCAAAAGCAAATTTAACGCATCGTTAAACTTTCCCATTTGATGAAGACATAAAGCGTAATTAATGATATGATTTTGTTTTACATTGGGTGGGTTCTTTTCTTTTAAGAATTGTTCATTTCGTTTGTATAAGGGCATACAATCACAAGACGTATAAAGTTCTTCCATCGCCTTGACTGTAAGATGAAGATCGATAAAAGCAAGAAGCATAAAAAATATAAAGAAAATTAAAAAGCTAACAGCCAAACCTAAAATTTGACTATTAAAATATTTTATTAATGCAATAGTAATAATAACGAAGCATATTACTAAAATACATCTCACAATACCTTTATGTCTTGAAATGAATTTTAACATAACTACTCCAAACGTTTTTTATTATTATAACATAGCTTTATTCCATTTTAAAGAGAAAAGTACATAAATAAACAATAAGAAAAGGACAGAGAATAAAAATTCTCTGTCCTTAATTAGTTTATAACAAATTTTAACTTCTAAGAATCAATCTTTATAATTATATAAAGTATGCAATAGATGTCAAAAGAAGTTAATTATAAGTTATTAACTTTTATTTCTTTTCGATATCGTAGTATTTACCTAAGATTTCTAAAGCTTTGTCAACGTTAGCTTTGTGAGCTTCTTTGGATACGTCATAGTAACCATCGTAACCATTTTTAGCTGCGCCGCCGTTAGCAGTCTTATAGAATTCAGTACCGTCGGGATTTGTCATACCCATAGCAACGAAAGAAGAAGCAGGAAGTTGTCCGCCTTGTGCAACAGATTCAACAATATAGTTACGGTCGAATAATAGAGAGATAGCATTACGGATTTCAGCTTGAGCTTTTTCAGCTTCAACGCCTTCTAATTTGCTGTTTTCAGGAAGAATTCTTTCGTTAATGTTCCAGCAAACGTAGTAAGTACCGATTTGACCAGCAATTACAAATTCATCAGGATATGAAGTTTTTAGAGTAGCGATTTCGTTAGTAGGAACGTCATCGATTAATAACCAGTCACCTTTTTTGAAGTTTGCTAGCATGTTGTTAGCATCATCAGATAGGTAGCAGTTAATTTTCTTCATTGTAACTTCAGCAGCACCATGATATGCGTTGTTTTTCTTTAATGTGATAACGCTGTCATGAGTCCAAGATTCGATTGTGTAAGCACCGTTGCAGATATAAGTTGCAGGTTCGGTTGCCCAAGAATCGCTATTTCTGCAGCTGGAGTGTACTGGGAAGTAGGTTGGGAAAGCTAATAATTCGTTCCAATAAGAAACTGCATTAGCAAGAGTAACTTTAATAGTCTTTTCGTTAACAGCTTCAACTGCTAAATCATTAGTGCCGTAACCTTTAACAACTTCAAACATGTAACCATAGTCAGCTGCTAGATCTGCAGAAGCTGCTCTCTTCCAAGATTCAACGAAGTCAGCAGCAGTAAGTTTGTCGCCGTTGCTCCATTTTAAACCATCTTTTAGAGTGTAGGTATATGTTACAGTACCGTCAGCATTTTGAACGCCTTCAGGAAGTGCAGTTGCACAGTCAGGAACTAGAACTAATTTACCTTCAGCATCTTGAGACCATTTTGCAAGACCGGCAAATAAGTGAGAAATCATTGTAGCGCCGTCAACAGCAGAGTTAAGTGCTGGGTCTAGAGTGTCAGGTTCAGAAGCTAAGCAAACGTTGATGGAGTCAGTTTTACCAGCAACGCTAGTGTACATAAAGTATTTATAGCCTAGAGGGTTGGAGAAGAATCCTTTAACGTCTTTATTGATCATGTATAGATCAGTATAGTAGTATAAAGGAACGATACAACCTGTAGCCATAAGCATATCTTCTGCTAAGTGCATTAATTCGTAACGTTTTGTAGAATCTGTGCAAGACTTAATGGTAGAAATTAAAACGTCATAAGTTTCAGCCCATGTACCATTTTCAACCTTAATGTCATAACCCCATTTGGTTAGATCTAGGTTGTACATTTTTAGAGTAGCATGTGCACCTTTACCAAATTGAACGTCGTTGTTACCAGAGTTGGAAGTCCACATATCTAAGAAACAGATTGGATCGTTGTAGTCAGCTAACCAACCGTTACGAGCGATGGAATATTTACCTTCTTTACGTGTATTTAAGAAGGTGTTCCATTCTTGGTTTTCTAGGTTCATAGTAATACCTGCATTTGCAAGAGCAGCTTGTAGGTATTCACCTATAGCCTTATGGCTATCACTGGTATTGTAAAGGTATGTAATGGTAGGAAATTCGCCTGTTTCTTTTTTGGCACAACCAGTAAAAGTTCCTACAAGCATTACAAGAACGAGCAAGAGAGCTAAAATCTTTTTCATTTCTTTAATCCTTTCCTTATTGTGATTTTATTTTTCATGGCATTTTCTAACAGATTGCACGCCGAAAGAAAATACCTAATGAAACAAAGTAATTAATTTATCTTGTCAACGTGGTGACAAGCAACAAAGTGTCCTTTTTCAACCTCTTTAAATTCAGGCATTGCTTCTGCACACATTTCTGTTGCATAAGGACAACGTGTACGGAAGGGACAACCCGAAGGAGCGTTAAGTGGACTTGGAATATCTCCGCCTAGTGGAATACGCTGATTTGCCCTTGCAATATTAGGGTCAGGTATTGGAACTGCAGAGATTAGTGCTTTTGAATATGGGTGTAACGGATGATTATAAATATCATCAGAACTTGCCATTTCAACAATTTTGCCAAGGTACATAACTGCAATACGGTGGCTAATATGACGAACAACCAAAAGGTCGTGAGCAATAAATAAGTATGATAGTCCTAACTTATCTTGAAGTTCTTCGAACATATTTATAACCTGAGCTTGAATAGAAACGTCAAGCGCAGAAACCGGTTCGTCACAAACGATAAAATCGGGAGAAATAGCTAGTGCTCTAGCAATTCCTATTCTCTGACGTTGTCCGCCCGAAAATTCGTGGGCATAACGTGATGCGTGTTCACTGTTTAGGCCAACGTGACCCATAAGTTCAAGCACTTTTTCACGTCTTTCTTCAACAGAACTATACATTTTGTGTACATCTAAAGGTTCTGCAATAATATCAGAAACGGTCATACGTGGGTTAAGTGAAGAATATGGATCCTGGAACACCATAGCCGCTTTTTTGCGAAACTCAAAAATATCTTTCTTTGTAACTATGGGTTTACCATTATATAATATTTCACCCGCTGTTGGCTTATATAGGTTCATAAGTGTACGTCCAACAGTTGTTTTACCACAGCCCGACTCACCAACAAGTCCTAACGTTTCTTTATGATTTATATAAAAAGAAACGTCGTCAACAGCCTTTAATGGTTTAGATTTAAGCATACCTGTACTAATATTAAAGTATTGTTTTAGGTTGCGTACCTCTACAAGAGGAGTTTCTTTGAGATTTTTTGTATTATCACTCATTGTTTTCTCCTCCCTCTTCTTCGGTATTAGCTGCAGTTTCATCTGCTTTAATATCAATTTTTCCCGCTTCAACGTCCTTTTTTACGTTCATCCAACAAGCTGCATAGTGATTTTCGTTAATAACTTGTGAGCTTGCTCTATGATTTAAGCAAACCTTCATAGCTGCGTCGCAACGTGGTGCAAAAGGACATCCTTTAGGCATATTTAGTAGGTCGATAGGCGAACCTGTAATAGGTTGAAGCTTTTCTCTCTTATCTGTATCTGCTGTTGGAATTGAACGAAGCAATCCTTTTGTATATTCGTGAGAGGGATTATAGAAAATTTCATCTGCTGTTCCCTGTTCACAAATAGAACCTGCATACATAACTACGATTTCGTCGCACATTTGTGCAACTACTCCGAGGTCATGAGTAATCATTATAATTGCCATTCCAAGTTCCTTTTGTAAGGAATTCATAAGTTCAAGAATCTGAGCTTGAATAGTAACGTCCAAAGCCGTTGTAGGCTCGTCGGCAATTAGTATATCGGGTTCACAAGCAAGAGCCATTGCTATAACAATACGTTGACGCATACCGCCTGAGAACTCAAAAGGATATTGTTTCATGCGTTTTTCGGGCTCGTTGATATTAACAAGGCGAAGCATTTCAATAGCTCTTTCCCTTGCTTGTTTTTTATTGCGTGGTGTGTGAAGCATAATTGCTTCCATCAACTGATGTCCGATAGTATATGTGGGGTTTAAAGAAGTCATAGGGTCTTGGAAAATAATAGATACCTTATTTCCCCTGACGTTCTTCATAACCTTTTCGCCAGCCCCTACAAGTTCTTGACCATCTAGTTTAATAGAAGAATTTGGGTCAATTTTTGCAGTTGGAGCGAGTATTTGCATAATTGAATAAGCGGTTACGGACTTACCCGAGCCCGATTCACCAACTATTCCAAGCACCTTACCATAATCGAGGTTGAAGGAAATGCCGTTAACAGCCTTTACTTCACCCGCGTCGGTAAAGAACGAGGTGCGTAAGTTTTTAACTTCTAATAAAGCCATTTTTGCGTCTCCTTTAGTTGTTTAGCTTCGGATCAAACGCATCGCGAAGTCCGTCACCGAACAAGTTGAGCGAAAGAACGATTAAAGATATAACTACTGCCGGAATAATCAAACGTTCAGGATAAGTAGAAATACCATCAAGCGCGTCAGATGCTAAAGATCCAAGTGAAGGCATTGGCGCATTAACACCAAGACCCAAGAAAGAAAGATAACTCTCTGTGAAAATTGCACTTGGAATTTGCAAAGCAGTTGAAATAATAATAACGCTGATGCAGTTTGGAATTAAGTGTTTTCTAATAATCCAGGAGCTCTTTGCACCTGAAGCTCTAGCTGAAAGCACGTATTCTTGCTCACGAAGGGATAGAATTTGTCCACGGATAAGACGGGACATAGAAACCCAATATAAAAGTGCGAAAACGATAAATAAGCTTATCATATTACTTCCTAAATCTGCAAGGATGGTTCCATCTATTATGGGACCAAGTAAAAGTTTCATAACAGATGCTAATAAGATAACCATTAACATATCTGGAAGTGAATAGATAATATCAACAATTCTCATTATAACAAGGTCAACCTTACCACCGCAGTAACCTGCAATAGAGCCAACAACCATACCAATAACAAGAACGATTATACTTGCAAAGAATCCAACTAGAAGTGAAATTCTTGTTCCGTAAACTATACGAATAAGATAATCACGTCCGTGAGAGTCGGTTCCAAAAATATGTGGGAATACAGATTTGCCGCCAGCAAATGAATTAACACATATAACGTAAAAACCATCTTTTGTTTCAAAAACAGCGGCATCGCCAGAAGTTCTAACTGCTTTATGCGATAAACCTGTTGTTTCCCAAATCCAGTCGTTTGCTGCACAGCCGGGGCCAAACGTATCGGAAGTAGCACCGTTTTTATGAGTGTACTCACCCACTGCTGCTACTGCAAGTTTTTGGAAATTTTCGATATTTTTGCCGGATTTATTATAGGTTGTAAGGAACTGCTGAGCATCTTCTTTTTCTTCAAAAAGAACATAATGAAGGTCGGCAGCGCCTAAAGTTTCATACCTTTCGGTTGAGCCTAGTTTAAAGGGAGCTAAATTGTTATATGATGCATCAACACCATATAGTGAGTTACCAAGTTGTTCTTCATATCCGTAAGGCCAAAACATTGGTAAGAATATTGAGGTTAGAACTATAAATACAATTATAAAAAAACTAACTGTGGCAACTTTGTTTTTAAGGAGCCTTTTTACACCGTCTTTAAAGAAGGTAGAAGCAGGGCGCATTTGCACCATATATTCTTTTTCTTTGTCTGTTGCAGGGAGGAATGAATCCACGTCAAGTTGCATGCTAAAGAGATTCTTTTTCATTTTTATCCTCCTTACTCAAGATTAATGCGTGGGTCAACAACTTTATACATAATGTCGCTTAGAAGGTTCATAACAACTATAAGTGTTGCTAGAACTATTGTTGTACCCATAATTAATGTGTAGTCGCGGTTAGTAATACTATTAACAAAAGCACGTCCAATTCCTGGAACAGCAAATATCTTTTCAACAACTAATGAACCGGTAACAATATAAGCTAACATTGGGCCTAAATAGGTAATAACCGGAATTAGAGAGTTTTTAAGAGCATGTCCAAAAATTATCTTAGTACCTGAAACACCTTTTGCCTTAGCGGTACGAATATAGTCTTGGCCTAAAACGTCAAGCATAGACGAACGTGTTAAACGTGTAATATGCGCCATTGGGCTTAATGATAGCGTAATTACCGGTAATATTAGCCCTTCTGACGAAGCACCGTTTGCCGGCACCAGATTCAACAACACTGCAAAAGCGTATAGTAATAGTGTGCCCATAATAAATGAAGGAATTGAAACGAAGGCAGTAGTTAAAACCATAATAGCGCGGTCAATAAACTTATTTCTTCTAAGCGCTGCAATAGAGCCTAAAATAACACCGAAGAAAACTGCAATGCCAGCTGCCATAACGCCAAGTTTTGCTGAAGTTTTAAGACCATCAGCGATAATATCTTGAACCATCATTCCGTCTTTTTTAAGTGAAGGACCAAAATCAAACTCTGTTACTATGTCCTTTAAATAATCAATATATTGCTCTTCAAGAGGCTTGTTTAAACCAAATTTTTCCTCAAGTCTAGCTTTTGCTGCATCCGGAAGCGCCTTTTCACTTGTAAATGGATCGCCAGGTACGGCATGCATAACAAAAAACGTTACCGTAATAACAACCCATATTGTTAAAATGGCTAACAGTATACGTTTTCCAATGTAAAATAATGTTTTAGAACTCATTTTCTACCTTTCCTTAAAACACGTCACGCGACGTTAGTTTCTACAATAATTATAAACGGACACAATACGTTCAGTTTATAGATATCTTGCTATATTGTACCACTTTTGTTTAGCAAGGTCAAGTAAATTGGTACATTTTATTCTAAAATTTTTATGTATCATATAATATATTATAATACATTAGTGAAAATCTCTGCTCATAATGCAAACCCCACCGACATAGCCGGCGGGGTTTATTTTGGTCTGCCCGAAGGGAGAAATCCGCTTGCGCGTATTCCTTGCTTGTCGACCCAAAGGCCTTGCCTTTCGGTACCCGACTGCGCACCACCTTACTACAAAACAGTTCACCGAACTGTTTTGCTTAACGTGCGGTGCCCTCTTAGGCTTCAACTCCCTTCTTGCAGAATAAACCCCACCGACATAGTCGGCGGGGTTTTATTTTGGTCTGCCCGAAGGGAGTTGAACCCCCAATCTCCAGAATCGGAATCTGTTGCGTTATCCAGTTGCGCCACGGGCAGTTATAATGTAAGTATTTTAACATTATTATTTATATAATTCAATATTAAAAGAATTATCTTCCTTTATATTCTTGCTTTAAAATATCCGCCATTTCTTTTGGCGATTCTTTACAGCCACCGTTTAGCCACAATTTTATAATGGCGTTTAAGCCGTTACGGAAAAATTCAATATGATAGTTAATATTTTTGGTGATTTTTTCTTTTTCTGCTCTTTTTTCATCATAGGTAGAAATTAAATGCTCTTGTTTATAACAAAGCTTAAAATAGGTTTTATAAAAAATTTGATTATCTTTAATATGCTCAAACATTTTTTCAGCACCTGTGCGCTCATTAAAATAATCATAGTCGGCAAACAGATTTGAAAATTCATTTTCTAATATTTCACGCGTTTTATCGGCCAAATCATAAATATCTAAATAGTTAGCATAAAAGGTGCTTCTATTAAGCCCTGTTTGTTTTATTATATCTGAAACAGTAATTTCATTTAGTTCTTTTGTTTGAAGCATATTTACAAAAACACGTTCTATTTTTTCTTTTGATTCTTTTTTGCGTTTATTATTTGGTGTGTTCATAAAAATTCCTTTATTCCAACATTTTTTAAAACATTGATGGTTGTTTTCCAGTTTATAAAAGTATTATACTTTATTTGCAATAAAAAAACAAGTGTTGGTATAATGAAAGGAGAAATTATTATGAAAAAAAGCAGTTTTGTTGCACTAATTTTAGGAACAGTTAGCGGCATGTGCTTTGCGCTAGGTATGTGTATGTCACTACTACCCGAATGGAACATGCTACAAACAGGCGTCATTTTAGGTTGTATTGGGTTGATCATTGGCCTTATCACAGTATTGGTTTGGCGCAAAATGGAGAAAAAGCCACCTATTAAACTAAATAAAAAGACGGTTGGCATTATATTACTTGCAACAATTGGAGCATTAATATTAGGAACAGGTATGTGCTTATGCTTGGTTTGGCAAAATTACCTATTGGGAACTATTGTTGGATTAGTTGGAATAATTTTATTAATTTGTTTACTACCTATTATTAAAGGAATAAAATGATTAAATTAAATACAATAAACAAGTCTATACTTTCTTTAATTATTAATATGGTTTATGCCTTATATAACGTTATTTTGGGCTTTTATACAACTTCTTGGTGGTTTATAACCCTTGCCGCTTACTATATTATTTTAAGTGTTATGCGATTTAGCATTGTATATTCTTATAAGAAACACAAAGATAATAACGGGCTCTTTATTAAAAGATTTACCGGAATAATGTTGATTATTTTAAGCATTGTTTTAATTGGAACGGTTACTCTAACCATCGTAAATAAACATGGTACAGAGTACCACAAAATTGCAATGATTACCATAGCTTTGTTTTCGTTTGTTAAAATAACACTGGCAATAATCAACCTTATTAAAGAAAGCAAAAGAAATACGCATATATTTAAAGCGTTAAGGTCTATATCTTTGGCCGATGCCATAACCACCATTTTTTCTTTGCAAACATCCATGCTTGTATCTTTTGAAAAAATGGCGCAAAGTGATATTGATTTATTTAATTTATTAACGGGCTGCGGAGCTTGTATTATTGTAATGTTGTTGGGTATTAATTTAGTTTTAATAAGGAGAACTAAAATGGCTGAATCTAAATTTGTAAAGGCAAACAAAAAAATTGCCGAAACCGTAACAGAAGGTTATAAAACTGTAGAAAACGCTGTTGTTAATGGTTATAAAACAGTAGAAAAAACGGTTGTTAATGGTTACGAGAAAGTTGAAAACAAGTTTGTTGAAAAATATTTAACCGAAGAAAACGAAACAATTGAAGAAGCAAAACAGCGTTTAAAGAATAATAACAAATAACAAAAAGGCCCGAACTTATTTGTTCGGGCCTTTAATTATTTTATAAATTCCGGGAATTCATAGGTTGCTAAAAGCTTGTTATCTTTATTATATACTGTTATTGTTGTTCCAACCGAATAATCGTAATGCATATATTGATAAAAAGTTGCTTGTGTCCCCGACGCTACTATGTATATTCCAAAACCGTCATCAAATGAATCAAGTGAATCGTATTTAGTGTATATTTTTATGTTGTTATACCCTTCATCTGCCTCAATTTTGGAGAACCAAGTATTATTACTGTATTCATATACTACGGCATTAACAGCACTTTTTGCGGTTAGTAAAAATTTATGATAATCGTTATAAGAAACAGTATAAGTAGCAGAGCCGTCATTATTTTTACTCACCGATTTAAAGTTATACATATTAGCTTCTTTATCGGTTAGTTTATAATCGTAATTAGGTTCAATCAATAATAAAAACCATTTGGGAATTGTTATGTTAACGATACCATCAGATTTTACTATAACGTTACCATCACTATCGGTTGGTTGCTTATAACCGCTATTATCAATATTTGATGAGGTATTAATTATGGAAGAACTATTATTGTTTTCAACTACCGATGAATTACCGATTTCTGTAATATTTGAAGAAGAGGGAGTTTTAACATCACTTGAAGAAAGTTCATCATCTACCCCATCGTCTAAAAACATTAAAACTGCACCAACAAGCAATGCTATACCAACAACAATAGCAATAATTAAATATATTATTTCTTTAAAACTAAGCGGCGCATTTTTATAACAATTCGGGCAACATTTTGCACCCTTTTCGTAAATAAAGCCGCATTTTTTGCATCTGATTTTATTTCTCATAACAATACCTCCCAGCATGACAATTATATCACTTTGACAAAAAATTACAACCTTTTTACAAATTACAATAATTTTTTTGAATTTTTTTAAAAAGCCAATTTATTTTTTAAAGCCGCATAAATAGACACTTGCGGGAGTTTTTAGTAATTTTGAACACTAAATATTCCATAATTTCGGCATTTTAACCACAATATTTTGTGTTTTTTAGTATTGACAGAGTCGAATATATTGTGTTATACTATCAAATACGCCTGATTTTTCGGAGGGAAAAATGAACCTACAAGGGTATCAAAAGCTAACCTTGCTAGACTACCCCGGTAAGGTGGCATGCACGGTATTTACAGGCGGTTGCAATTTTAAATGTCCTTTTTGTCACAACGCTTCTTTAGTGCTTACTCCTAATGAGTATAAAAGTGCTGAAGAAGATATTTTTCTCTATTTATCCAGTAGAAAAGGTATTATAGACGGCGTGTGCATTACGGGCGGCGAACCGCTACTTCAACCCGATATTGAAGATTTTATTGTCAAAATCAAAGAGCTTGGCTTTTTAGTTAAGCTTGATACCAACGGCAGTAATCCTAAAAAGCTTAAGTCTTTAATTGATAAACAACTTTTAGACTACGTTGCTATGGATATTAAGTCTTCAAAGGCGGGTTATTCTAAACTAATAGGCATTAATTTTGATATTTCTTTAATTGAAGAAAGCATAAATATTTTAATGCAAAGCGGTATTCCCTACGAATTTAGAACAACGGCAGTAAAGCACCTGCACACTAAAGAAGATTTTAAAGAAATAGGTCTTTGGTTAAAGGTCGCTAATAAATACTTTATTCAGCAATTTGTAGATTCGGGCAATTTAATTAAAGACGGACTATGCGGCTTTAATAAAAACGAAATGCAAGAGCTTTTAATAGAGGTACAACAAAATATACCCGAAGCAGAGCTTCGCGGAATTAATTAGAAATGGAGAATGGTAGAATGTATAGAGTTAAAAAGAGAGACGGAAAAATAATTGATTTTGATATTGCTAAGATTTCTGACGCAATCAAACTTGCTTTTGATGCTTGTGAAAAACAATATAACGACAATATTATTGATTTTCTTGCTCTAAAAGTTACAAGCGAGTATGAACCAAAAATTAAAGATGGTATTATTGCCGTTGAAGATATTCAAGACAGCGTTGAATCTGTTTTAGTTCAAGCAAACTACGCTGACGTTGCAAAGGCTTATATTTTATATCGTCGTCAACGTGAAAAACTACGTAATATGAAATCTACCATTTTAGATTACAAAGACGTTGTTGATCAATACGTTAAAAATATTGACTGGCGTGTTAAAGAAAACTCTACCGTTACATATTCTGTTGGTGGTTTAATTCTATCAAACTCTGGTGCCATTACCGCTAACTACTGGTTGAGCGAAATTTATGACGATGAAATTGCTAACGCCCATAAAAACGCCGATATTCATATTCACGACCTTTCAATGCTTACAGGGTATTGCGCAGGTTGGTCTTTAAAACAGCTAATTGAAGAAGGTTTAGGCGGTGTTCCAGGTAAAATCACATCTGCTCCTGCAAGCCACTTATCTACACTTTGTAACCAAATGGTTAACTTCTTAGGCATTATGCAAAACGAGTGGGCAGGCGCTCAAGCTTTCTCATCTTTCGACACATATTTAGCACCATTTGTAAGGGTTGACAACCTAACTTATAAAGAAGTGAAACAATGTATTCAAAGCTTTATTTACGGCGTTAATACCCCTTCTCGTTGGGGTACACAATCTCCATTTACAAACATTACACTTGACTGGACAGTTCCTGCCGACCTAGCTGAACTTAATGCTATTGTTGGCGGCAAAGAAATGGACTTTAAGTATAAAGATTGTAAAAAAGAAATGGATATGGTTAACCGTGCCTTTATTGAAATTATGATTGAAGGCGACGCTAACGGTCGTGGTTTCCAATATCCTATTCCCACCTATTCAATTACTCGTGACTTTGACTGGGCAGAAACCGAAAACAACAAGTTATTATTCGAAATGACCGCTAAATACGGTACTCCTTATTTCTCAAACTACGTTAACAGCGATATGGAACCAAGTGACGTACGTTCTATGTGCTGCAGATTACGTTTAGACCTAAGAGAACTTCGTAAAAAGAGTGGTGGTTTCTTTGGTAGTGGCGAAAGCACCGGTTCTGTTGGTGTTGTAACTATCAATATGCCTAGAATTGCATATTTAGCAGAAGACGAAGCGGATTTCTACAAGCGTTTAGACCACTTACTTGACATTTCTGCAAGAAGCTTAAAAATCAAACGCACCATTATTACAAAACTTTTAGACGAAGGTTTATATCCATATACAAAGAGATATTTGGGTACATTTAACAACCACTTTAGCACCATTGGTCTAGTTGGTATGAACGAAGCCGGTTTAAACGCTAAATGGATAAAGAAGGACATGACCCATAAAGAAACCCAAGAATTCTCTAAAGCAGTATTAAACCACATGAGAGAAAGACTTTCTGACTATCAAGAAATGTATGGCGATCTATACAACCTTGAAGCAACACCCGCAGAAAGCACCTCCTTTAGACTTGCTAAACACGATAGAAAATATTATCCCGATATTATTTGTGCAAGTGATGGCGAAACACCTTATTACACCAACAGCTCTCACCTACCCGTTGGTTATACAGATGATATCTTTACAGCACTTGACGTTCAAGACGAACTTCAAACACTTTATACTTCGGGTACTGTTTTCCACGCATATTTAGGTGAAAAACTACCTGACTGGAAAGCCGCTGCTTCTATCGTTAGAAAAATTGCTGAAAACTATCGTTTACCTTATTACAGCATTTCTCCAACATATTCTGTTTGTGCTGACCACGGTTATATTGCTGGTGAACATTTCACTTGCCCAACCTGTGGTAAAGACGCAGAAGTTTACAGCCGTATTACAGGTTATTATCGTCCCGTTAAAAACTGGAACGATGGTAAGAGCCAAGAATATAAAGAAAGAAAAACATATAATATTGCTACAAGCGTGTTAACACACGAAGGACCAAAAGAACAAACTGCTTGCGATTGTGCAAACAATGATTCTAACGGCGCCATTTTAAACGATGGTATTTATATGTTTGCTTCTAAAACCTGTCCTAACTGCAAAATTGCCGAAGCATTACTTGCAAAGACAGATATTAAATACGAAAAACTTTATGCAGAAGACAACAGAGAATTAACCGAAGCACTAGGTATTAAGCAAGCACCAACAATGGTTGTTGTTAAAAACGGCGAAATTGAAAAACACGCCGCTATTGCTAACGTTAAAGCATTTATTCAAGCAAACGCAAACTAAATAACAAAACGGGCTATTTAGCCCGTTTTTTAATGAGGTGTTAATTTTGTACGATATTATAATTATTGGTGCAGGACCCGCAGGTCTTACTGCCGCAATTTACGCACGACGCGCCAACAAAAGCGTTTTACTACTTGAAAAATCTGTTTTTGGCGGTCAAATTACCTTCTCACCTAAAATTGAAAATTATCCCGGTTTTGAATCTTTAAGCGGTAATGAACTTGCCGATAAAATGGTTGAACAAACATTAGGTCTTGGTGCCGATGTTGAAATTGAAAATGCAATTAAAATTGAAGATGGCTCTATTAAAAAAGTTTATACTGAAGAAGGCAGTTGTTTTGAAGGCAAAGCAGTTATTATTGCAACAGGTGCTAAACACAGACATTTAGGTCTTGTTAACGAAGAAAAATTTATTGGTGAAGGCATTTCATTTTGTGCCGTTTGCGATGGCGCCTTTTACAAAGATAAAACAGTTGCTTTAATTGGCGGCGGAAACTCTGCTTTACAAGAAGCAATTTTGCTAAGTGAAACAAGCAAAAAGGTTTACGTTATTCAAAACCTAGACTTTTTAACAGGCGAAGCAAAGCTTCAAGAAATATTAAATACAAGAAAAAATGTTGAAATTATACTATCTAATGTGGTAAACTCTATTGAAGACACAGAAGAATTTTCTGCTATTAATATTAAAAATACAAAAAGTGGAGAAATTACTAAGCTTTCGGTTGACGGTATGTTTGTGGCAATTGGCTTAGTGCCCGAAAATGAAAACTTTAAAGACGTTGTTAATTTAGACGAACGCGGTTATATTGACGCTAATGAAAGTTGCCTGACAAACACAAAAGGCATTTTTACCGCAGGCGACTGCAGAACTAAAAACGTTAGACAAGTAACCACTGCAACAGCAGATGGTGCTACCGCCGCTATTGAAGCAATAAGATATATTGATTCGCTTTAAATTTAGGAGTTAAGATGCACAACCACCAAAAGAAAATTGCAGTTATAAATGATTATTGTGGGTTTGGTCGCTGTTCTATTGCGGCGGCTATGCCTATTATATCTGCGCTTAAAATTCAGTGTTGTCCGCTTCCAACCTCAATATTTTCTAACCACACAGGTTTTGAAAGCTTTTATTATAACGACTACACTGAAAATATGCAAAACTACATAAACGAGTGGAAAAAGCTTGATTTAAAATTTAATGGTATTTTAAGCGGCTTTTTGGGTTCTAGTGAACAAATTGAAATTGTTACTGATTTTTTAAAGCATTTTAAAACCGAAAATACAATAACTGTTATTGATCCCGTAATGGGCGATTATGGCAAACTTTACCCCACCTACTCCCCCGTTTTGGCCGATAAAATGAAGCATCTAGTTCCGTTTGCAGATATTTTAACCCCTAACCTTACAGAAGCCTGCATTTTAACTAATACAGAATATGACAAAGATATTGATGAAAAAGGTTTAGAAGAAATTTGCAAAAAGTTAAGTGAGCTAGGACCTAAAAAAATTGTAATTAGTGGCCTTGAACGCGGTGAAGATTTAGAAAACTTTATTTATGAAAACGGCAAAACCACTATTATTAAAGAACATAAAGTAGGCCCCTTTAGAAGTGGAACGGGCGACGTGTTTTCTGCAATAATTACTGCAGATTCTGTTAACGGCAAAACTTTAAGCGAAGCCGTAAGCCACGCTTCAAGCTTTATTGCTAAAGTTTTAAGACGCACTATTGAACTTGATATACCAAAAACCGATGGTATTTGTTTTGAGGAGTTTTTAACCGAAATATATGAAAAATAAAAAAATTAAATTATTAACCTTATCAGGATTATTTGCAGCTATAATATTTGTTTTAACTGCATATATACATATACCAAGCCATAACGGCTATACACACGTTGGCGATGCATTTATATACCTTGCTGCTACTATACTACCTATGCCCTACGCTTTGTGTGCCAGTGCAATCGGTGGTATGCTTGCCGATGTTTTATCCGGATATGCTATTTGGGCGCCCGCAACGGTTATTATTAAAATACTTATTGCGCTTTTATTTACAAACAAAAAAGAAAATATTATTTGTAAAAGAAATATTTTAGCCTTGTTTTTTGCCGCAATAATAACATTTGTCGGCTACTATTTATACGAAGCAATTTTTATTAGCAACTTTGCAGTTGCGTTGCTAGGTATTTTAGGGTATTTAACACAATCTACGTTAAGTGCTATTGTTTTTGTAATTTTAGCAAAAACTTTTGATAAGCTAAATATTAGGAGTAAACTTTTATGATGACCATTACCTACCCCGTAAAAAAGGGTATTTACGTTAATATGACCAATCGTTGTCCTTGCAGTTGTACTTTTTGTTTAAGGCAAAATGCTGACAGCGTTTATGGCTCGGATCCGCTCTGGCTTGAACGCGAGCCAACAGTAAAAGAAGTTTGCGAAAGCATTGACGGTTGGGATTTAGAAAAATACGAAGAGGTTGTTTTTTGTGGATACGGCGAACCTACTGAACGCCTTGACGACCTACTTTTAGTTGCAAAACATATTAGAGAAAAAAGCAACATTAAAATAAGAATTAACACAAACGGACTTTCAGATTTAATTCATAATCAAAATACAGCACCAAAACTCGAAGGATTAATTGACACTGTTTCAATTAGTTTAAACGCTACAAACGAGGTTGATTACGAAAAAGTGGTTAGACCAAAGTTTGGAATTAAATCTTATGAAGCTATGAAAAAGTTTACAAAAGAGTGCACTAAATACGTACCAAATGTTGTTATGACGGTGGTTGACGTGGTAACAAGTAAAGAAGAACAACAAAAAGCAAAAGAAATTTGTGAAAGTTTGGGTGCAACCTTAAGAATTAGACCTTACGAAAATTAAATTATAAGCAATTAGGCAGTATAGATTTTTCTATACTGCCTTTTTTGTTGCCATTTTTAATATTTTATGAAAAAACTGACAATAATTAGAATATAGCCTAAAGGAGTTGATAAAATGCCAGAACTTATTTTAAAAATGGTTGATATTGATAAGCGTTTTACGGGTGTTCACGCACTTAAAAATGCTTACTTAGATTTATATAGCGGTGAAGTGTTAGCTTTGATGGGAGAAAACGGTGCCGGTAAAAGTACCTTAATGAAGGTGCTTTGCGGAATTAAAAAAGCAGATTACGGCGAAATAACACTTTTCAATAAAAAGGTTGAATTCAATAACATTGCAGATTCACAAGCTGCAGGTATTAGCATAATACACCAAGAACTTAATATGATGCCCCATCTTACAGTAGCGCAAAATATTTATATTGGCAGAGAGCCAAAAATTTTTGGGTTTATTGATGATAAAAAAATGATTAATGATGCAAAAGCATTATTTAAAAAATTAAATATGAATATAGACCCAAGCATTAAACTTGGTGCACTAACTGTTGGCAAACAACAGATGGTTGAAATTGCAAAGGCTATATCTTTTAATTCTAAAATTCTTATTTTAGACGAGCCGACTGCAGCACTCACTCAAACAGAAGTAACCGAATTATTTAAAATTATGCGAGAACTTAAAGAAAAAGGTATAGGCATGATTTATATTTCACATAGGATGGACGAAATTAAAGAAATCTCTGACAGAGTAACAGTTATGCGAGATGGAGAATACGTTGGCACTTTAATTACTTCAGAATCAACAAAAGACGATATTGTAAAAATGATGGTTGGACGAGTAATTTTAGGCGATGAAAAAGAAGAAAGCAAGGTTAAAGAAGACTCCCCCATTGTTTTAAAAGTTGAAGATATTACAAACGACGACACCGTAAAGGGTGTAAGTTTTGAACTTAAAAAGGGTGAAATTTTAGGTTTTTCGGGACTAATGGGTTCCGGCAGAACAGAGCTTGCACGACTTATTTACGGAGCTGATAAGCTAAAGGGTGGCAAAATTTTTATAAACGGTAAAGAAGTGTTTAACAAAACACCCGAAATTGCAGTTAAAAACGGTATATGCTATTTATCTGAAGATCGCAAACGTTATGGCCTTTTACTTAATAAATCGGTAGCAGAAAACACAGTTATTGCTTCCCTTGATAAATTTTCTGATTTTGGCTTTTTAAACACAGGAAAGATTAATAGACAATCCGAATTTTATAACCGTAAACTTAAGACAAAAACACCAAGTATTTTGCAAGAAGTTAAAAGCTTATCGGGTGGTAATCAACAAAAAGTCATACTTGCAAGGTGGCTTCTTAAAAACTGCGATATTTTTATTTTCGATGAACCCACACGTGGTATTGACGTAGGGGCAAAAAGCGAAATGTATTCTTTAATTGAGGAACTAACCTTAAGTGGCAAATCAATAATCGTAATATCATCGGAGCTTAGTGAAATTAAGCGTTTAAGTGATAGGGTTATTGTTATGTGTGAAGGTAAAATTACCGCAAATTTAGACATAAAAGATGCGTCGCAAGAAACAATTATGAAATATGCAACCAAACAATAAAGGGGTTAAATTATGAAGGAAAATGAAAACACAGTAAACCTTATATTTTCTAGAAGGTTAAGAAAAAATACGGCTGATTTTAAGCGTTATTTATCAACAACGGGAAAGCAAAATCTAATAATAATTGCCGCTTTAATTGGTTTAATATTTATTTTTGCTTTGCTTAACGGCAACTTTTTAAACACATATAACATTATAAGTATGGCGCAAGCATTATCGCCTTACGCAATAATGGCGCATGGTGTTACCTTTGTTATTGGTACGGGCGGTATTGACCTTTCTATTGGTACTGTTTGTATAGCATCTGCAACCCTTGCCGGAAAACTATATACGGATAATATAATTCCTTTATATTTAACTATACCTTTAATGATGCTTATTGGTTTAATATTTGGTCTTATAAATGGTCTTTTAGTTGCAAAAATTGGTCTTCCGCCATTTATTGCTACTTTAGGTATTATGATGTTTGCCAGAGGTATATCTGCCCTTATTGTGTCGGTACCAAACGTCTTTTACCCCTCTAGCAACTGGTTTAAATCGGTTTTTTCTAATGCTAACGACTTCCCTATTGGGCTTATTTGGGTATTGGCTTTAGCACTTATTTGTATGTACCTTATGTATAAAAATAAAATTGGCCGCTACATTTTAAGCATTGGTAGTAACGAAGGAGCCACAAGACTTTCAGGTATTAATACCAGTAAATATAAAATTATCGCTTATACTTTATCAGGTCTTTTTGCAGGCATTGCCGCAATATTTTGGGCGGCATCTTTTTCTACCGTTGCAACGGCTACAGGTAACGGTATGGAGCTTGATGCTATTGCAGGTGTTTATATTGGCGGCACTTCAGCTGCAGGTGGCGTTGCTTCAATTGCTGGCTCAGTAATAGGCAGTTTAATGCTTGTTGTAATACGTAATGGTCTAAACTTTGCACTTGCAGGTTTTAACATTAACTTAAATGCTACCTACGTTACCTACGTTTTAACCGGTATTATTGTGGTTGTAGCCGTACTTTTAGACGTTATAAAAAATAAAAATGCCGATAAAGTAAAGCCAATCAATGAAAACAAAAAATTGATTAACAATAAAAAAGACGAGATTGAAGAATTAGAAAATCAATTAGATATTGTTCTTTCTTCTAAAAGTGAACCTTGGCAGGTTAAAAACGAAAAATCAAATGAGATTAGAATAAGAATTAATGAATTAAAAGCCGAAATTAAGGCTTTAAAAATAAAGAAAGGAAAATAATATGATTAAAAAATCTTACAAATTACTAGCGTTTATTTTATGTTTTATGCTTGCCTTTTCTTTAACGGCTTGTAAAAAGACAAACGAAAAAACAATTGCAATTGTTGCAAAAGGCG
The DNA here is from genome assembly GCA_045540715.1 of Acutalibacteraceae bacterium. GTDB lineage: Bacteria > Bacillota > Clostridia > Oscillospirales > Acutalibacteraceae > UMGS1279. The sequence continues at coordinate 144,524 of JAZQHT010000004.1, forward strand.
AAAGCCACGCATTTTGGCAATCGGTTAAAAAAGGTGCCGAGGATGCCGCAGAAAAATACGGTTACACCATTACCTTTAGAGGCCCTGCAAGTGAATCGGCAAAAGATTTACCAAGCCAGGTTGAAATGGTGCAGTCGGCTTTGTCTAATAACCCTAAAGGCCTAGTTATTGCCACAATTGGCGAAGGTTTTACAGATTTAATGAAACAAGCTTACGATATGAAAATTCCCGTTGTGGAGTTTGATAGCGGCCTTTGGGATGCCGACGTATCGGCACTTAATAGCTTAGGTAAAAACCCAATTGTATCTACCGTTGCAACAAGCAATAAATTAGCGGCAGGACAAGCGGCCGAAGAGTTTTATAATCTAATTAAAGAAGATATTAAAAACAGCAAAAACTACCCTATTGGCATTATTCAACACGACGAAACAGTAACGGGCATTGACAGAGCAAACGGATTTTATGAAAAGTTTAGAGAAATTGCGGATACTAACCCCGAAACTAAAGGTAAATACACTTTATATAAAGAAGTAAAACCGGGAGACGCAGATAACGCTTACAAAACAGCGCTTGAAGCCTTATATGAAAAGGGCGTAAAGGCAGTATTTATGTCTAACGAAGGTGTTGTAAAACAAGTATATGACGCATGTATTGCGGCAGGCACAAAATATAATAACATTAAGTTTTGCGGTTTTGACGCAGGCACAAAACAAATTGAGTGGATGAAAAAGACCTCTGGCCCAAAACTTTACGGTGCAGTTGCGCAAGATAGTTATAACATTGGCTATAAGGCAGTTGAACAATGCATTTTTGCCATTGAAGGTAAAATTGTAACAAAAACCGTTGATATTGAAGGAGCTTGGTGGAACAAAGAAAACGCCGATGAAATGATTAAGAAAAATTTAGTGTATAAAGGATAAAAAATAGACAAAATAAAAAAGACAAGTCATAAGACTTGTCTTTTTTTGGCTGCGGAACTAGGATTCGAACCCAGACAAACAGAGTCAGAGTCTGCTGTGCTACCCTTACACAATTCCGCAAAACAACATTATTTATTATATTATTTTTTGAAAATTTGTCAAGTGGTAAGGTCGGCATTTTTTAACCGCTCTGCTATATTTTTAAATATCTCTGCTGTACTGCTATTTTCAATATCGTTATTTTCCGCAAAAACTACAACGGTATATTTTGGGTTATAATAAGGAAAAAAGCCGCAAAACCAACTGTGAACTGCCGTTTTGCCATCAATTTGCCAACCGGTTTCTGCGGTGGCGGTTTTACCTGCAACCAAAATTTTTGGTGTTTTAGCGCTTGTTCCCGTACCCGTTTCTACAACCTCTAAAAGCGCTTCTTTTAATAGGTTCGAAGCTTCTTCTTCAATGGCGTTAACCGTAATTGGTTCATAACTTTCGGTTTTACTTGAAACAGTTTTTTTAACAACGTAAGGTTTTGTAAAACTGCCGCCATTTGCTATTGCGTTATATAAATTTAACATTGATACAGGGCTAATTAAAATATCGCCCTGCCCTATTGAAAAGTTTGCAACTAGTCTTTTGGATGAATTTAATTCTTGCAAACTACTAATATTACACATATTTGTTTTTATATCTTTCGCAATTGTTTCACTAGAAGCAAAGCCAAAAGAAACAGCGGTATTATAAAGCACTTCATTGTCAATTTCTTGTGCTAAGTTATAAAAATAGGTATTGCAAGAATTTGCAATTGCTGTTTTTAAATTCATTTTGCCATGCCCTTTTGTTTTATGACAATTAAAAGTATAACCGTCTATAACACAACTACCGGTACAAGTATATTCATAATTTGAAAGGCCGCATTTTATACCAGCTAAAGCAACGCAAGGTTTAAAAACCGAGCCCACATTATAAGAAAGCAAGGCTCTGTTAATTAAGGGTGAACTAGGGTTATTTAGACTTTGGGCAATATTGTTGGGGTTAAAGTTTGGTTTTGAAACCATTGCTTTAATTGCACCCGTTTTTGTATCGGCAATAATTACAGCGCCTTTATTTAATGGTTTTGCGGCTTCTTCTGCAATAGCTTGAATACGTCTATCAATTGTTAAATAAACGGCATTTTTATTTTGCACACCATAAAATTCTAACTGAGCGTTATTTATAACTTCACCTTTTGCGTTAACGGGTAATGAAACGGTTAAACTTTCACTGGAATACAAAATATCGTTATAACTTTTTTCAATGCCGTAAACACCATTGTTTTCTAAATTTATATAACCTATTAAATGTCTTGCTAATGAAGAATTTGTATATCGGTTAGTATAGCTAAAACCATAGATATTATCTATATTAATTAGTTTACTAGCTTTTGCTAAAATAGGTTTATTATCTTTAAGTCTATTTAAAATATCACGACGGTCTTCTAAATTATAAAAGGTATTTAACCTTCTTATTGCATTGTTTGTGGGAGCTATTATCGCTAAATATTCTTGAGTATGATTAGTAAGCAAAAGACCGTTACAATCGTAAATATTGCCACGGGTATCGCCATAATTAAAAGATATTGAATTAATTGGCGAATTTGCGCTTTCTTTAGTTGCACTATAATTTATACTGACAATTCTAAAAATTCCAACAAAGCTTAAACTAAGACACAACAAATAACAAACAAGCCCTCTAATTGCAAATCTTTTATTAAAACTAATTATTTTTGACATAATAAAACCCCCACCCTTTTATTGTTTACAAGGTGGGGGTAAAATATTATGCTTTCATCCTTAAAAGTGAACATGGTGTTACAGGTCTATCATAAGGAATTCTTATAATTTCTGTTGGGTGAATTGCCGATTCTATTTCTTCACCGTTACTATCAAACATTTTGTTAACGGTAAAAGTAAATGGCAGTTTTTTAGGTTCTAAGCAATCTAAAACTGTACCTAATGAAAATTTGTTTTTCATTTCTGCATAAATACAGCCGTCTTTATAATCGCGAACAATAGCGGCAACCGCATAATCACGAACGTATCCTGCAGATTGATAACTTTGTGAATTTTCGGGTTTTCCAAAATAAAATCCCGTTGAATAACCACGGTGCGAAACCTTCATCAATTCTTCTTTTATATTATCTTCTAAAACCCAGTTGTCTTTATCTTTTGCATTATTTAAACTTTGAAGTGCTAAATAATATGTATTTGTAACTGCGGCAACGTAATAATGAGATTTTGCACGACCTTCAATTTTCAAGCTGTTAATGCCTGCTTTTTCAACTAAATTTAGGTGTTCGGCCATACATAAGTCATTAGCATTTAGTATATAAGTGCCGTCTTTAGTTTCTGTTACGGGAAAATATTGACCGGGGCGCTTTTCTTCAACCAAAGCGTAACTCCAACGACAAGGTTGTGCGCAATCTCCCCTGTTAGCGTCACGTCCTGTCATATAACTTGAAAGAAGACAACGAGCTGAAAAAGAAACACACATAGCGCCGTGAATAAAGGCTTCAAGTTCTAGTTCTTTTGGTGTTTTAGCCCTTACTTCTGCAATTTCTTCTAACGATAATTCACGAGCAAGAACAACACGTTTAGCCCCTAAATTATAAAAGAAATTTGCTGAGTGATGATTAACAATACCCGATTGCACCGAAATATGCAAATCAACCTTTGGGGCATATTTTTTGGCTAAATCAATAACGCCAACGTCAGAAACGATAACACCATCTGCCTTAAAATCGTTAAGGGCTTCTAAAAACGACGGCATATATTCCATCTCTTCGTTATGGGGTATTGTGTTACAAGTAACGTAAACCTTAACACCATTATTATGGGCGTGTTCTATACCCTTTTTAAGTTCATCTAATTCAAAATTGCCGGCAGCAGTACGCATACCGTATTGTTTACCTGCTAAATAAACGGCATCTGCGCCAAACTGAACCGCTGCATATAAACGCTCTAAATCGCCTGCAGGAGATAATATTTCCATAAATTAACCTAACCACTTTCCTTGGCTTTTTAATGATGCTATTGTTTGATTGTGTTCGCGATAGGTGTTATTATAATAAAATTTATTATCGCTATCTGTTACAAAATAGGTGTAAGAAAAATTCTTTTCGGGATAAATCGCGGCTTTAATAGCTGCTAACGAGGGTGAACAAAGTGGACCCGGTGGCAAACCCTCAACCTTATTAGTGTCATATCTGCCGTCACCATAAGGGTATTCCATCGTAGGTGAAGAACCTAGTCTTTGTGGCTCGTCCCAAACTAAGCGGTTATAAAAAACTGCCGCTACTTTTGGCATTTCATCGACGGAAGCTGAAGCTTCAAGTTCAACAATAGAAGCCATTGTTAATACTTCGTGAAGGGTTTTATTATCGGCTTCAATTTGTTTTAGTAAATCTTCGGTTAATAGTTCTTCGGTACGTTTAAGCATCTTTCTAATTGCAGATTCTGCGCACTTTCTGGAATCATAATTATAAAATTCGTAAGTGTCCGGGAACAAATACCCTTCAAAACGATAATACACCTTATCGGTTGGTATATCTTTTACAAAACTAATATCGTCATAATAGCCGTTACGCATTGCATCTTTAAAATCGGCTTTAGTGCAAACACCCTTTTCTTCTAAAATGCGCATTATATCATCTAAACTTGCGCGTTCTGGGATGGTTACTTTAACGGTTTCTGCTTTAGCACCGTTTTCTTGTAACATGGTTGCAATTTCTTTATATCCTAATTCATTAGAAAAGTTATATACGCCATACTTAAACTGTCCGCTTTTTCCACTTAATTTGCAATAAACCTTAAAAAGAAAAGCACTGTTAATTACGCCTTCTTTGTCTAAGGTTTCAGCAATTTCAGAAGCGCTTGTTCCTTGTTCAATATTTATTTCGTGCATTTCTTGATTTTTAAAGCGAATACCCATAAAATCAGAAATGAAATATAAAAATCCAATAGCAAACGCAACCGATAACACTACAACAATGCTAATTGTAATGATGGCATTTCTAATACGCCTTTTGCGCTTTTGAGCCAATCTTACACGTCTTTTTGTAATGTCTTCAGTTTTAGATTCAACATATTGCTCATTTGTAGCAATAGTGTTTAAAACTTTATCTTGATTATTTAGATCGTTATTTATTTTTTCAAAATCTAAATTGTTATCAGACATATATAATCTCCTTGTAACAAAATAACCAAATATTCATAAGATATTAATGAAACTTAATAAGGAGTTGTTTTTATGAATAATGGTTTATTTGGCAGTAACTGCACTTGGATTTTAGTGTTAATAATTGTATATCTTGGTTGCTGTAATAAATAATCAATTACATTGACTTTAAGGCCGCAATTTTGCGGTCTTTCTGTTTTTACTGGTGTTTCTAATCCACTCGTTAGTAACAACCGTTTCAACAGGGCGGTCGTATCTGCCGTGGTACATTTTAAGTCTAAAATCTTCAACGTAGCAAATACCAACAGCTGAGCCGTCGTAACGGGACATATATCGGTCGTAATAGCCTTTACCATAACCTAAGCGGTAGCCGTTTGCACTAAACATAAATGCAGGGACAAGCATAAGTGTATCGGTAAAATCTGTAACAACAGGTAAATTTTCGTTAGGTTCTAAAACAGAAAAGGTGCCGGGAGCTAAATCATCAAACGAAGTTATATAATGAAATTCCATTTGTCGTGTATATGGAATACATCTTGGCACTGCTACCCTTTTACCATCAGCCCAAGCATTTTTAATTATATTACGTGTATCAACCTCAATGGGTGTTGAAACGTAAACTAAAATTGTTTTTGCGGCTTTATACTGATAAAGCTTACGAACTCTTTCTGCAATGGCGGCGTCCATAGAAATCTTTAATTCTTTATCTAGTTCTTTACGACGTTTTTTGCATTGTTCGCGCAAATCAACCTTATATTTTCTTATATCTATATTTCGCATAAAATTGAATCCTTAACTTTTTGTGCTGCGTTTTTATCAACTAATTTTTCAATAATAGCTGCGGCAAATTGAATCGAGGTGCCTGCCCCTCTTGAAGTAATAATATTACCATCTACACAAACGGGTTCTGTTACAACCTTTGCGCCATATAGTAAATCTTCAAAACCGGGATAACAGCAAGCGGATTTATCTTTTAAAATATTACGCCTTCCTAAAACTGAAGGAGCCGCACATATTGCCCCAATTAAAAGATTTTCACTTACAGCATAATCTAATAAGCCGCTAACAAATTCAGATTTATCTAAATTCAAAGTGCCGGGCATACCACCAGGTAAAATAACGGCTTCTAGGTTTTCAATATCGAAAATTTCATTATCTATCAAATCGCAAATAACGGTTATTCCGTGTGAACCGGTAACCTGTTTTTTGCCGTCTATACCTACCGATTTAACCGAAAGTTCGGCACGTCTAAGTAAATCTAAAGTGCATAGTGCTTCGGTTTCTTCAAATCCATCTGCTAAAAGTAAAAAAATCATTTATATCACTTTCTTAGTTAGGTTTAATATTTCGTTTGCAATGTCGTCAATACTGCGAGCTTCACCGTCTTTAGCGCAATTAATAATTTGCCAACCTAATTTTTCTGCGGCAAAATATGCGGCTTTACGGCACATTTTTAAGTAATTAGCATTGCTTTCGTGAATATCGCGTTTAGATTCGTCCCCTTCGTATCTGTTAGATAAAAGTTTGTTAGAAACTTCTAAGGGCATATCTAAAAAGAAAACAACGTCGGGTGACGGAATTTTAATCTTTTGATATTCTAAATCGTAAAGCCAATCTAAAAATTCTTCCCACTCGTCTTCGGGTAATTTTGACATTTGGTGAATACAATTACTTGTGGTATATCTGCCAGAAAGCACAGTGCCACCATTATTATAATACTCGCCCCAATGAAGTTTAAAACTTGCATAACGGTCTATTGCAAAGAATAAAGAAGCCGTATATGCACTAACGTCTTCGGGGTTGCTACCAAATTTACCCGATAAATACATTTTCACAGGTTCGCAAGATGGTTCTGAATATTCAGGAAAAGAAACGGTTCTAATATCTATCTTTTCGGCCTTTAGATTTTCTTCTAATTTAACAAGTTGAGTAGATTTACCGCTACCATCTAAACCTTCTAAAACAATTAGTTTACCCATTTTTATTATTTCCTTAAATTTTGATATTCTTCTCTTACTTCTTTGGCATGACCACAGCTCATTTTACCTTCAGGACAAGCTCCGCTAAAGCATGGTGGTCCCGACTTTTTAAAGATATTTGGTGCTACTTGTAACACAAGTTCTAACATTTGTTTAGCAACTTCTCTAATCTCCCATTGTGCGCGATTGCAACAACGATGTTTAAAGAAATTCTGCAAACTTCTTGCGTTCATAGTAACAATCATTTTAGTATCACAAGCATTTGGTAAAACGAAACGAGCGTCTTCAATTGCCTGCTTTTCTGCAGAACGCTTTGCCGATTTTTCATCTAAACCGTTATCTATAAAGGTTTGATAATGTTTTGCTTCTAAAATGTCGCTAAGTTTTTTATAAGTATTGGCTGCATATTGCATGGCTTCGTTATAAATATCTAATGCTTCTTTATTAGCGGCAATTTCAGGTGGGGTTACAAATTCCATATTATGTTCTTTAACGTAACGTTGACTTTGAACGGAATAAGAGGCAATTCTATGACGGGTAATTTGTGCAAGTAAAGCACGAGAAACCCCTTCGATACCAAAAGTAAAGACTGCGTGTTCTATTGGACTTTCATGTCCAATTTCTGCAAGCATATTTACAAAACTTGCAGTTTTTTCTTCTGTTAGACCATCGCGAACAGTATCAATATCGCTTTGTGCATAACAAAGTTTTGCAGCTGATGCTACGTTTTTTTCAGGTTCAGGTGTATATGCTAGTAGAGTAACTTTTGCCATAATAATTCACTCCCCATTATAATTAATTTAATTATATCAAAAACTTATATATATATCAATTAAAAAAATGGTCGAATTCTAAAAAAATTTTAAAAAAACTATTTAAAAAAATAAAATTTCGTGTTATTATATCTTTAGCAATCGTTTAGGAGGGGTAATTTTGGCAGATCATTTTAAACATTTGCCCTACGGTGAACTTGCAGTTATAAGCATGCGCGGCTGTGAAGACATTTGCAGTAGGGTTGACTACTATCTTACACAGTGGAGAGATTTACCAAAAAATGAATCTTTTGTAATTCCGGCTTCTTGCCCACGTTTTGGAACGGGCGAAAGCAAAGGCGTATTAAATCACACGGCACGCGGACTTGACGCATATATTATTTGCGACTGTTTTAACTACGGCGTAACCTATGAAATGTATGGTAAAACCGTTCCGATGAGCCCTGACGACCATTTTCAAGATTTAAAGAGAATTATTTCTACAATGGGTTCTAAAGCTAGAAGAATTACAGTTATTATGCCAATGCTTTACGAAGGAAGACAGCACAAAAGAAGCACTCGCGAATCACTCGATTGTGCTATGGCATTACAAGAACTTGTAAACATGGGTGTTCACAATATTATTACCTTTGACGCTCACGATCCACGCGTATCTAACGCTATACCCCTTGACGGATTTGATAACGTTCGTTCGACCTACCAAATGATTAAAGCAATCGTGCGTGACGTGCCTGATATTAAACTTGACCGCGAACACACTATGATTATTTCGCCTGATGAAGGCGGTGTTAGCAGATGTATTTATTATTCATCTGTTTTGGGTTTAGAAATGGGTATGTTCTATAAACGCCGTAACTATTCTGTAATTGTTAACGGCAAAAACCCAATTGAAGCTCACGAATTTTTAGGAAACGATATTAACGGTAAAGACGTTATTGTTGTTGACGATATGATTTCTTCGGGTGAATCAACCTTTGATATTGCCGTTCAATTAAAAGAACGCGGTGCAAAAAGAATCTTCGTGTTCTCTACTTTTGGACTATTCGTTGAAGGACTCGAAAAGTTTGACGAGTATCATAAAAAAGGATATATTGAAAAGGTGTTTACCACCAACCTTATTTACAACCCACCTGAACTACTAGAAAAACCTTGGTATTCTAACGTTAATATGTCAAAATTTATTGCTTATATAATTGACAGATTAAACTATGACAATTCTATTAGCAGCCTACTTAACCCAATTGACAGAATTAACAATTTCCTTATTAAAAAAGGTTTTAAAGAAGAACCAAAAGAATAAAATTAAAATAAAAGGCAGAGCTTAAAGCTCTGCCTTGTTTTTATTTGCATAAATATTTTTTGAAGGTTTCGTAAGCGTTGTTAAAGCCTTCTGCTTCTTTTGAATCATAGTCTTTAATTTCAAAACTGTTTAAAACAATTTTTCTGCCTTCGTCTAAATCTTTAATAAGACCTAGCGCTATTAACTGAACTAATACGTTACCGGTAACCGTTGCTTCAACCGGACCTGCCTTAACGGGTCTTGCACAAGCATCGGCAGTCATTTGACATAAAAGACCGTCTTTAATGCCGCCGCCAATCATATGAATAAACTCATATTTTTTGCCTGTAATATTTTCTAAAATTTCAATTGCGTATTTATATTTAAGTGCTAAACTTTGATAAATACAACGCAAAATTTCGCCCATTGTTTGTGGAACGTATTGACCTGTACGCTTACAATATTCTTGAACACGTTTGGGCATATTACCGGGTGTTACAAAATCGGGGGCGTCGGGATCAATAAAGCACTTAAAAGCTTCTGCTTCTTTTGCGGCTTTTTCCATTTCGTCAAAAGATACGTCTAAACCTTGGCGCTTCCACTCGTTACGAGATTGTTGAATAAGCCATAGACCCATAATGTTTTTTAAATAACGGATTTTGCCATCTGAAGCACCTTCGTTAGTATAGGCTGCAAGACAAGAATCTTCAGTTAAAATTGGTTCGTCAATTACTGTGCCAAATAGTGACCAAGTACCGCAACTAATATAGCAATAATCTTTATTTAAGGTTGGTACTGCAGCAACTGCTGAAGCCGTATCGTGTGTTGCAACCGCAAAAACGGGAACCTTTTCACAGTGAAGTTCTTCGCAAATTTCATCGCTTAACATACCGTAACTTTCACCGGGACGAATCATTTTAGCGAATAAATCTTTTTTAACATTCAAAATTTCTAAAAGTTCGGTATCAATCATTTGAGTTTTTGCATCTAATAAATCGGTTGTAGATGCATCGGTATATTCAGTGCGCATCTCCCCTGTTAAAAAGTAAGCAAATAAGTCGGGTATTAAAAGAGCTTTATCTGCCATATCTAAAATTTCGGGAGTGTTTAATTTTAATTTCATTAACTGATAAACAGTATTAAATTCTAAAAACTGAATACCGGTTCTTGCATATAAATCGGTTTTAGAAATTAACTTTTGAACCTCTTTATACATACCAACGTTACCTGGGTCACGATAATTATATGGGCAACCAAGCAGATTGCCTTGTTTATCTATAAGACCAAAGTCAACACCCCAAGTATCAATACCAATGCAATCAAAGCCGCCATTTAAAGTGGCTTTAGTAATACCCTGCTTAATTTCATGAAATAGTCTTAAAATATCCCAGTAAAGTCTTCCGTGAATTGTTACGGGATCGTTAGAAAAACGATGAATTTCTTCCATATTGAGTTTACCGTTTTCTAAAGTGCAAATCATAGCACGTCCGCTAGAAGCACCAAAGTCAAATGCTAAAATTCTTTTATTTTCCATATTTTTACCTCTCTAAAAAAGAATAATATACTTTTATTGTGCGCAAAATATAATTGAAACATTAAAGGAGTTGAAAAAATGTTAGATAAAATTTGTTTAGTGCTTACAATTATTGGTGCGCTTAATTGGGGCAGCATAGGACTATTTCAATTTGATATAGTTGCCGCACTTTTTGGTGGCTCTGCTTCAATAATAAGCAGAATTATTTACACAGTAATTGCTCTTGCAGGTATTTGGTGCATTTCATTACTATTTAGAAAAGATGATGCACACGACCATCAAGTAGCAGATCATATGTAAATAATTTACAAGGTCGCTTATGCGGCCTTTTTATTTTTCTGTTACAACCTTTATTTCATCATTAAAATAAAATGTTATATCGCCATTAATATCTGTACGATAAAGGTTATACCTTTTACTTAACGAATCAAAATCGTTTTGAATATTAGAATCATTATAATAAGCCGAAGATGAAACCAAGTATTTTGCTCCAACGTCTTTAAAATAATTGTAATTCCAACCAAAACTATCAGAAAAACCGGGTAATAACAAAATATCCGTTTTAAATAATTTATTTTTCTTATACTGCTCAAAAATTATATCATCACTAAAATTACCGCCCAAAACCAATGAGTGCTTACCATCAGTAATTTGATATAGCACTGCCCTGCCGCTACTACTTAAGGCTTTATGATAATAATATATTGGCTTTAAAGAAAAATTTCCCAAAACATAGGTTTTATTTAATTCTACAATTTCACAATTTAAAGAATTGAGTTTGTCTTTAACAATAAGTGCTGTTGGAGAATTGTTTAAAACATAATCGTCAAAATTGGGTGTTATTACTTTATCAATTGTAACCATATCACAAAGCGCCATAAATCCGCCTAAATGATATTCATCGGTAATTGTTATAAAAGCATAATCAATTTTGGTTATTCTATACTTTCTAATGGCTTTTATTAGCGAATTGCCGCCATCTTTTACCCCACCAAAATTTATTATTGCGGTTTTATCTCCACTTTGAATTATTGCACAGTTACCATCTTGAACGTCAACAAAGATTACTTTATTTTGACCATTAGTATCATAAGTAAAAAGTAATTTTTCTTTTAAAGAATCAACAACGCCGCAACTTTCCAAAATAAAAACAATTAAGCCTATAACTACCGTGGCTATAGATAAAATAATTATTTTCTTCTTTTTTGGGGAGTCCATTTGTTTTGTCTTTTTACCTTTTTATTAGAAGAATTACGAGCAGTTTTAGCGGTATTAATTCTATAAGAATTATTAGGTTTAACTAAACAGTTTTCCGAAAAACCAATTAAATCTTGCCTTTTGGCTTTAATTAAAGCTTTTATAATTACCGATTGATTTTCGGGTTTAAAGTATTGTAATAAAGCGCGTTGTTCTGCCTTTTCACCTGCAGTTTTGGGAACGTAAACCGGTTTTAAGGTATATGGATCAAGTTCGGTATAAAACATACAAGTAGAAATTGTGCCGGGTGTTGGATAAAAGTCTTGAACTTGTTCGGGATGCAATTTATTTTTCTTTAAAAATAACGCTAAATTTATTGCATCTTCTATTCTGCTACCCGGGTGGCTAGACATTAAATATGGTACTAAATACTGCTTTTTGCCAATGCCTTTAGTAATATCGTAAAAGCGCTTTGCAAACTTATTATAACTATCAATATGGGGTTTACCCATTTTATCTAATACGTAACTTGAACAATGTTCGGGAGCCACTTTAAGTTGGCCGCTAACGTGGTTTTTAACAAGTTCTTTAAAGAAGCTTTCGTCTTTATCTAAAATAAGATAGTCAAAACGAATACCACTGCGAATAAATACCTTTTTAACACCCTTAATTGCAGAAATCTTTTTAAGCAAACTTAAATATTCTTTATGCGAAACCTCTAATTTTTCACAAGGTGTTGGTGCTAAGCACTTTTTGCCTCGGCAAAGTCCGTACTTCTTTTGGCGAGTACAAGACGGTGCCCTAAAGTTTGCAGTAGGACCACCCACGTCGTGAATATAGCCCTTAAAGTGTGGATTTTTAACTAGTAGATTTGCTTCTTTTAAAACAGATTCTTCACTTCTAACGCTTACGCGTCTTCCTTGGTGAAATGCAATTGAACAAAAGTTGCAAGCGCCAAAGCAACCGCGATTATGGTTAATTGAAAACTCAACTTCTTTAATAGCATCTACTCCACCAAGTGCTTCATAACTTGGATGGTAGTAGCGTTCATAAGGAAGGTTAAACACCTCGTCTAGTTCTTCGGTTGTTAAACTAGGCATTGGCGGATTTTGAATTAAATAAGCGTTTTTCTGCTTTTGAATTAATCTTTTACCATAAACTTCATCGTGCTCGTCATATTCTTTTTTACAAGCAACGGCATAATCTTCTTTATTTAATGATACGTCTTCAAAACTTGGAAGCACGATGCCTTTAGTATTTGAAATATCATTTTCTAAATAGCAAATACCTCTGATATTTTTATAATCAGTGCCGTTATTTAAAGCCTCTGCTAATTGCAAAATGGATTTTTCGCCCATGCCGTAAGATAAAACGTCGGCTTTTGAATCTTCTAAAACAGAGGGCATTACACTATCGTTCCAATAATCGTAATGAGCAAAACGGCGAAGCGAGGCTTCAAGGCCACCTATAATTACAAAACTATCGGGAAAATATTTTTTTATAAGCCTAGAGTATACGGTTACTGCCCTATCGGGTCTTTTACCTGCTTTACCACCCGGAGTATATGCATCATCAGAACGTCTTTTTTTAGCGGCAGTATAGTGCGCTACCATAGAATCTATTACCCCGGCGTTTACTAAAAATGCTAAACGAGGTTTACCAAAACGCGCAATATCTATATCGCTATTAAAATCAGGTTGGGCTACAATACAAACCTTGTAGCCCTTGCTTTCTAATATTCTTGAAATTATAGCAGTACCAAAAGAAGGATGGTCAACGTAGGCGTCGCCGGTAACAAACACAAAGTCTGCTTCCTGCCACCCTAAATCAATCATTTCCTTTCTTGTAATTGGTAAAAATGCCATTTATTATTCTTCCCCAGCGCGTTTTTCTAAAAGTTCTGCCTTTGTTATTAGAACCTTTCTTGGCTTTGCACCGTCAAACGGACCAACTATACCTTTAATTTCTAACTGGTCAATTATTCTGGCGGCTCTTGCATAGCCTAATCTTAACTTTCTTTGAAGTAATGAAGTTGAAGCTTGTCCTGCATCTACAACAGTGTCGATAGCGGCTTCAATCATTGGGTCTTCATCCATATCGTCATCTGCTGCTGATTTACCCGATTTAGCAAGTTCTTTAGCAGCATTTTTTTCAATTTCTTCCATAACGTCTTCATCATATTCAAAAGTATGGTCTTTCTTAACGTAATCAATAACCGCTTCAATTTCTTTATCGGTAACAAAGCAACCTTGAACACGCATTGGTTTATTAGAACCTATTGGGCTATATAGCATATCGCCTTTACCTAATAGTTTTTCAGCCCCAGCGTTATCTAAAATTGTGCGGCTATCTACTTGTGAAGACACTGCAAAAGCAATACGAGATGGAATATTTGCTTTAATAAGACCGGTTACAACGTCAACAGATGGACGCTGTGTTGCAATTACTAAATAAATACCAGCAGCTCTTGCCTTTTGTGCTAAACGACAAATTGAATCTTCAACTTCTTTTGGAGCGGTCATCATAAGGTCGGCAAGCTCATCAATAATGATAACCATTTGAGGAATTTTATCGAGATCATCGTTCTTTTCTGCAATTTTGTTATATGTAGAAAGCGATTTTGCATTGTTATCTGCAAAAATCTTATAACGTCTTTCCATTTCGTTAATAGCCCAAGCAAGTGCACCCGAAGCTTTGCGTGGGTCGGTAACAACCGGAACTAATAGGTGTGGAATACCGTTATATTGGCCAAGTTCAACCATTTTAGGATCTATAATTAAAAGTTTAACGTCGTCCGGATGCGCTTTATAAAGTAAGCTAATAATCATAGAGTTAATGCAAACAGATTTACCTGAACCCGTAGCACCTGCAATAAGTCCGTGAGGCATCGCAGAAATGTCCCCTAAAACAATATTACCGCCAATGTCTTTACCAACTGCAACCGTTAAATTGCTCTTTGCATTTTTAAATCCATCGCTTTCAATAAGTTCACGGATACCAACAACAGAGGTCTTTTTATTTGGTACTTCAATACCAACCGCCGCTTTATTTGGAATAGGTGCTTCTATACGAACACCTGCAGTTGCTAAGTTTAATGCAATATCATCTGCTAGGTTTGTTATTTTACTGATTTTAACACCGGCAGAAGGTTGTAATTCGTAACGTGTAACAGTTGGGCCGTAACTTACGTTAATTACTCTTGTTTCAACGCCAAAACTACGTAAAACGTCAACTAAACGATTAGCAGTAACCTCTATATCGTGTTGATTTTTATTAGAAGCTGTACGTTTATCTTCTAATAAACTTGTTGGAGGCATTTTATATTTTGGTACTTCTACCACTTCAACTTTAGCTTCTTTAACCTTTTTAGATGGTTTTGTTTCTTCGTTTACTTTTCTTAATTCTTCACCGTCAATATATTCATCATCTATTTCAGCTTCGATATTTTCTTCTTCTAATTCATCTAAAATTTCTTCGGGCATTTTTTCATCGTGATAAGAAGCAATTAACTTCTTACCTTTTTGAGAAGTGCCTTTTTCGTAATTACGACTTTCTTCGGGTATATCGTCAACAGAAATATCATATTTTGAAGAATCGGGTTCATCTTCTTCGGTTTCAAGTTCGTCAAAATATTCAGGAATTTCGCGTTTTTCTTCGGTTTCTTCTTCGCGTTCTGCTTTCTTTTCTTTTCTGCGTTTAATAATGTTGGCAAAGAAGTTAAATATCATACCCATTGTTAAATCGAATATTAGCATTACTAAAACAAAAGATACCAATGCTAAAATGATAACTGCGGGTACATCTGTAATAGCTTCTAATAAATAGCTTAATAAACCGCCTATTAAACCACCGCCAAAACCATCAACACCCGAAGTATATACTTTGCCTAAATAATCAGTGTATTGAATATTTTCGGTAGAAAATGCTACAACGTTAATTAGTGTTGTAAGACATAAAAACAAAAGTCCTGTTTCAATAACCTTTTCGCTTGCGTTACCCGATATTTTTTTAAGTGAATACATAACTGCTACAACCATTGTAAAAATGGGTACGAATAATGCACAAATACCAAACATACCGTACATAAAGTTATGTACACCTAGCCACCAGCTATCTCCTTTTATAAGTACAACAAATAAAATCAAAACCGCTACCGCAAAAATGATAATGGCTTTAATTTCTTTATTTCTTTGATTTTTTTGAGCCTTGTAATTCTCGGCTTCGCGTTTACGAATACCTGTTGCGGTACTGCTACGCTTTTTAGAAGGTTCTGCTTGTTTTTTGGCTTTACTTTTTGCCGCCATTTATGTATTCCTCCATAATATGTACTGGCGCTTTTATTTTGCGCCCTTTTCAATTAAATCATAAAGTGCTTTAATTGCGTCTGATAATTTACCTAAATGGTCAATAAGACCAATTTCAACTGCCGTCTCGCCACTTAAAATACTACCCATATCGGTTGCTTGTTCACCGGTTTTCATCATTAGTTTTGTAAGTTTAGATTTACTGATTTTTGAATTTTCGCAAACAAAGTTTATAATTCTTTCTTGCATCCTTTCAAAATAATCCAAGGTTTGCTGAACACCAACCACAAGCCCGTTAGTTCTAACCGGGTGCACCGTCATTGTGGCGCTTTTTGCAATAAATGATTTTTTTGCAGAAACGGCTAGTGGAACGCCTATTGAATGGCCGCCCCCTAAAACTAAAGTAACGGTTGGCTTTTTCATCCCCGAAATTAGTTCTGCAATTGCAAGGCCCGCTTCAACGTCGCCTCCCATAGTGTTAAGCACAATTAAAAGTCCCTCAATTTTGGGGTCTTCCTCAATGGCTATAAGCTGCGGAATAACGTGTTCATATCGTGTGGCTTTCGCATTTGAAGGCAGATTATAATGCCCTTCAATTTCACCAACTATTGTTAAACAATGTATAGGGTGTTTACCATTGGTTTCTGTAATGGATCCAAGTTCCTTTATCTCGTCTAGTCGTTCTTCTAAACTGTTTGTTTCTTTATTTTCGGTTTCCTTCTTTTTTGGCATAATAAAGCGTCTCCCTTCAACCCTTATTATGCCTAAATAAAACCGATTAATACTTAATTTATTATACTATAAAAGCTATATTGTTGCAAGTATTTTGCACTATTTAAAGGTTACTATTGTAACCCCATTTTCACCTTCACCAAAACTACCCGGTCTAAATGAAGAAACGCGCTTATAACCTCTTAGATGATTTCTTACGGCATCTCTTAAAACGCCCGTTCCTTTACCGTGAATAATAGTGGCAGTATCTACACCCGAAATTAAGCAAGCATCAATAAAACGATCAACTTCAATTAAGCCTTCATCGCAAGCGTAGCCACGTATATCTAATTCACGTGATATTGTGCGTTCTGCTTTACTTTTAATACCGCTAACAGTTCTTTGCTTTGGTGATTTATCGATAAGCTCAAGTTTTACGTCTTTAATATTAACGGTGGTTTTTATGTTTCCAATTGAAACGGTTAGTTTTTCGCCGTCAATTTTAATAAGGTCGGCCGTTTTAGAAAAACCTTTAACAATTAGCTTATCCCCTACTTTTAGGCTTCTTGGTAAAACGTAATCTTCAAAGTCATCTTCGGTTTTTGCAGAATCGTTACTTTTTTCAAGTTGCTTTAAGGTTTTATTAATTGAACCGCGAGCTTTTATAATACTATCGCTTGCGTTTTCTTTATTAATTTTAGACTTTAGTTCTTCAAGTTCTGTTAAAAGCCTATTAGATTCTTGTCTTGCAAAATCTAAAATATCTTCTGCTTTTTCGCGTGCCTTTTCAACGATTTTTTCGCTTTCTGCGTTTATTTCTTTTAACTTTTTATCTGCAGATTTTTTGCTTAAAATTAATTCTTGCTTTAATTTTTCTGCGGTTTCGCGGTCTTTCAAAGCTTCTAGGTTTGCTTGCTCTAGTTTACTAACCACGTCATCAAAACGACGGTCTTTTACCGATACGTAGCCCTTTGCATTTTCAACAATTTGTGGGTTTAAACCTAACTTTTGTGAAATTTGAAAAGCGTTTGAACGGCCCGGTACACCAATTAATAGACGATAGGTTGGACGAAGGGTTTCAACGTCAAATTCGCTACTTGCATTTTGTACCCCTTCGCGTTCTAGAGCATAACCTTTAAGTTCTGCATAGTGCGTAGTGGCCGCTGAAATGGCTCCTTTATTTAATACTTCTTCTAAAATAGATTCCGCAAGAGCGGCCCCTTCAACAGGGTCGGTACCTGCACAAAGTTCGTCAAATAAAATTAGTGTGTCTTTATCGGCATATTCTAAAATAGAAATTATATTTTTAATATGGCTTGAAAAGGTTGAAAGAGATTGTTCAATGCTTTGTTCATCGCCAATATCTGCTAAAACCTTTTTAAATACCGAAATTTCGGTACCATCGTCGCACGGTAACATAAGACCGCACTGTGTCATTAAAGTAAGAAGGCCTATTGTTTTTAAAGTTACGGTTTTACCACCGGTATTAGGGCCTGTGATAATAAGCATTTTATAGTCGTACCCTAAACTTAAAGAAATGGGAACAACCGTATCTTTATTTAAAAGTGGATGTCTTGCTCTTACCAGATTAATTTTACCGATATTATTAATTTTGGGAGTTACTGCCTTTAATTTATAGCCTAAAGATGCTTTTGCAAAAATTAAATCTAATTGCAAAAGAGCGTGAAAAGATTTTTTTAAAACCTCTGCATAAACAGAAACGTCGGCAGAAAGTTCGTATAAAATACGTTCAATTTCTTCTTTTTCTTTAGATTTTAAAACGCGAATTTCATTATTAATTTCAACAACTGCCATAGGTTCAACAAAAAGCGTTGCTCCTGAAGAAGACGTATCGTGAACAAGGCCCGGAACGTCAGACTTATGTTCAACCTTAACAGGCACTACAAAACGACCTTCACGCTGAGTAACAATTGCATCTTGCAAATATTTAGAACTGCCGCCTTTTATCATTTTATCTAGCTTTTCACGAACAGAAGAAGATGCTTTTCTAATTTTTGTGCGGATATTATATAAAGTTACCGAAGCGTTATCACTCATTTCATCTTCAGATTTAATTGAAGATAAAATTTTATCTTCTAAAAACTTATTCGGAGAAAGCACTGCAAAAATATCGTCTAAACTAGTGGTGATTTCCGCACCATTATTTTCGCGCCACATACTTACTGTGCGGCTAATACGTAAAAGTTCACCTATTTTAAGCAGTTCAGACATAGTAAGCAAACCGCCCATTTCAGCGCGTGTTAGCGGCGAAATGCAGTTTTGAACCCTACCAAACGAAGGAGATGCAAAACGTGAAGAAAGCATATATGCGTCTTCTGTTTGCTTGTTTAAAAATAGTACCTCGTTATAATCAAAACTTGGTTTTAAACTTAAAGCTAATTCTCTTGTATCGGGCAAAGATACTTCTTCAGAAAGTAAGGTTAATACTTTATTTAGTTCAAGCGTGTTTGAGTGTTTCTCTAAATTTAAATTCATATTCTTTTATAAAGTAGCACCAACTGTTATTGAGTGAAGGAAAGTTTTTTCACCCATTGGTTCTAAACGTGTAATTCCTTTTTTATCTTTAATTTGTTTGTTGCTGTCCACCATATCGGGCATACCGGTCCATGGTTCAATGCAAACAAAGGGGGCATTTGTTTCTTTTGTCCAGATAAGCAAATAATCGAAATCTTTAAATTCAACTAAAATACTTTCATTTGTGATATTGTTTCTAAGCTCAACTTTTCTTGATTTATGGTCCATAAAAATAAGGGCGTCGTCATTAAAAAATTCTCTTTTTAATGGTAAAACCTTTTTATCAGAAAAAGGTAATTTAACGGTATTGTAACTAACCAAATTGCCATCAACCATATACCTTGAAAGTTCATTATCGGCTTCAAAAATTACTGAATAATCAGAAATATCATTTGTAAGGGCATAACCTTCGTGAGCGCCTATTGAAAAGAACATTTCATTTTTATCTAAATTTTTAATTTTAAAATATACGTTTAAGGTTTCACCACTTAGTTCATAAACAATTCTAAGTTCATAATTAAATGGATAACCTTCGTGTTTATAGTTTTCAGATGAAAGTAAAAGGGTTGCTGTTGTATCGGTTTTTTCTTCTACTATAAACTCAGCCTCTTTAGCAAAACCGTGTTTTTTAAGTGAATATGTATTGCCGTTATAAATATATTCATCATCTTTTAAGCCGCCGCAAATTGGAAAAAGATTATAGGCTCTGCCTTTCCAGAAAGTAGGATCGCCTTGCCAAAGATATTCTTTGCCATCTTTAATTAAATTAAAAAGTTCTGCTCCTACTTCGTTTACGTTAATTTCTAATCTGTCGTTTTTTAAATTTACCATAATATTCACCCTTTAATAAAGTTGTTTAAAACCATCTAAGGTTTTGCATCTATACTCAATTTGTTCAATAACGTAGTTTTCACAAATTTTGCTAAGCATTACTAAATCTTGCTCGGGTATAGAAAAATTATATACCTTTTTACTATCGCTTTCAGTAATAAAGCGCAAACAATCTAGAAGTGTTTTATTAAGTCTATGTCCTCTAAATTGCAGAGAATTTTTAGCACATTTATCACAAATTAAACCGCCGTCAACATAAGAAAAACAAGGATTTTCGTTATGCTCGCAAATGTATTCGTGTAAATTTGGCATAAAGCCCGAAAGCACCATAAACTGCATTTCTGTTACAGCTTTAATATGTAAATAAGGCTTTTTTTCTTCTGTAATTAAATGCAGTGCATTTAATATGCAGGGTATAAACTCGGGTGCTTTTGTACCTTCAGGAATTAAAACCGAAAGTAGCTCGCAAAAATATGAAGCTAAAGCCACCGAAGTAACGTTATATCTTAACTTATAAAAAAGTTCTTTGCTTATAGCATCGTCAACCTTATATTTGCCGTCAGTTTCAGTAAGAATAAAAGAAGAATAAACAAATAGTCCGCAAGCACCACCAATACGGCTGGTGGGTTTGCGCACCCCACCTGCAAAGGCCGTAATAACTCCCAAACTGTCGGTTAAAATAACCAACAGTCTATTGCTTTCGTTTAGGTTAATAGTTTTTATTACTATTCCGTTTGTTTGTATCTTCTTCGACTTCTTTTTTACCTTCACTTTGTTCTTCCTTTTTTTGTGAGTAAGCTAAATAATCGCTAATTTTACCGGTTGCAACAAATTTGTTCCATAAACTATTTTTATTATCCATAATATCACCTAAAAATATCTTGCGATATTTTAAAGGTAAAATTATAGGAAAAATTTAACTGTCTAGTCCAAACGAATGAATAAGTCCCGAACGATTGCGCCAATCTTCTTTAACCTTAACCCAAAGTTTTAAAGAAACTTGAATTCCAAAAAATTCTTCAATATCTTTACGAGCAAGGCTGCCTACCTTTTTAAGCATTGCACCCTTTTTGCCAATAATTATACCTTTATGGCTTTCTTTTTCGCAATAAATGGTGGCCTCAACGTTTAAAATAGGTTCGCCGTTTTGCATATCTTTTTCAAAAAAGCGTTCAATATCAACGGCGGTGCCATGTGGAATTTCTTTATCGTATAAATGTAAAATCTTTTCTCTAATCATTTCGGCAACCATTATCTTTTCGGGTTGGTCGGTTGCGGTATCATCAGGGAAAAAGTGAACCGATTCGGTACAAAATTCAAAAAGTTTATCAGTAAGTCCATCTGTTCCGTTACTGTTTTTAACTGAAATTGGATAAATTTCTTTAAAATCATATCTGTCTTTATAAAGGGTTATAATTTCAAGCAAGGCAGATTTATCTTCTAATTTATCAATTTTATTAAGTGCTAAAATACAAGGAAGATTTCTTTTTTCAATTTCTTTAATTAATTCTTCCTCTGCCGCAGGTATTTCTTTTAATTTAAAATCGGGGGCGGCATCTGCAACAAGTAAAACCGCATCAACGTCAGAAAGGCCGGTTTTAGTAGCCTTTACCATTTGTTCGCCTAAAACGTTTCTTGGTTTGTGAAAACCGGGTGTATCGACAAAAACAAGTTGATTTTCATCTCTTGTTAAAACACCCATAATTCTTGTTCTTGTGGTTTGAGGTTTACTTGATACAATAGCAACCTTTTGCTTAACCGCTAAGTTTATATATGATGATTTACCAACGTTTGGTCTGCCTACAACTGCAATAAATGCTGATTTAGTTTTCATAAATTACCTCTCAATGCCAAGGGCAGTCATAATTTGTTTTTCTTTGTTACGCATTATTATACCATCCTCTTCTTCGATATGGTCGTAACCTAATAAATGAAGCATTGAATGAACTGTTAAGAAACATATTTCGCGTTTAACGGAATGTCCGTATGTATCGGCTTGTTCAAAAGCCACGTCTGTACAAATTACAATATCACCAAGTAGTTTCATATTGTTTTCGGGGTTTATGTCGTAAATACCGTTTTCACCTAGTGGAAAAGACAAAACGTCGGTTACTGAATCTTTGTTGCGAAATTCGTAATTTAACTGTCTTATTTCTTCTTTTGTAACAAAGCTAACCTCAACTTCTGCGGGAAGTGGAAAGTCTTCGTGCATTAAAACCGCAAGGCAAGCACGACGAATTAAAATTCTAAGTCCTGAAGGAAGTTTGCTTTCTTTTTTATCGCTTATATTAACCTTGATTTTTTCCAATTTTTTGCTCCTTTTGTTCGCTGCGTTCATAAGCCTTAATAATCTCTTGAACAAGTCTGTGTCTTACAACGTCTTTAGCCGTTAATTTAACGGTTGTAATACCATCAATATTTTTAAGTATTGATATAATTTGTTTTAGTCCCGATTTCTTACCATCCGGTAAATCAGTTTGGGTAATATCACCCGTTACAACCACCTTACTGTTAAAACCTAGTCGGGTTAAAAACATTTTCATTTGTTCTTTTGTGGTGTTTTGGGCTTCATCTAAAATGATAAAACTGTCATCTAAAGTGCGGCCGCGCATATATGCTAAGGGGGCAACCTCTATATCGCCACGTTCTTGACAACGAGCAAATAGCTCGGGTCCTAACATTTGAAAAAGCGCATCGTAAAGGGGTCTTAAATATGGGTCAACCTTACTTTGTAAATCGCCCGGCAAAAAGCCTAAATGCTCCCCTGCTTCAACTGCAGGACGGGTTAAAATAATGCGGCTTACTTCTTTAGCTTTAAAAGCTTTAACCGCCATTGCAACTGCTAAATAGGTTTTGCCTGTACCGGCAGGTCCAACACCAATCGTTATAGTGTTTTTAGTTATTGCTTCTAAATATCTTTTTTGGCCAAAAGTTTTTGCTTTTATAGGTTTGCCAACATGTGTTAAACAAACAATATCGCTACTAACAATATCAGAAACCTTATCTTCTTCGCCATCATCAACTAAAGAAAAAACGTATTCTAGATTTTGATCGGTTAAATTTTCGCCTTTTATAAGATATTCTTTTAAAGCTTCTACTGCTTTAACGGCTTGTAAAACGTTTGGTTCACTACCCGAAATTTTAATTTCGTCGTTATGATTTGTAACGGTTACAGAAAAACGTTTTTCCAAGCGTTTAATATTGCTGTCAAAACTACCAAAAAGGCCTGCAATTTGGTCTAATTCTTTAAACTGAACAACTTTTTCCAAAAAGATTAATCCCCCACATATTTATTCATAGTTATTATACCACAAACATAAAAGTTTGACAATTAATTTTGCACTAAAAAACAAAAAAACCGCCGAAAAATTCAGCGGTTTTTTATAATTTTCAATTACTTAATAAAAGCATCGTGGATTGCGTTGGTTGCGCGCTCTGCTTTTTCTTTTTCAATAAGAACAGAAACACGAATTTCGCTAGTAGAAATCATTTGAATATTGATGTTTGCATCGTATAAAGCTTCAAACATTTTTGCAGCAACGCCGTGGTGTGTTTCCATACCTGTGCCAACAATTGAAACCTTTGCAACGTCTTCATCAACAACAAAAGAAGAATAACCTAAAACATCTCTCATTGATTCAATAGCTTCGGTTGCTTCTTTAGCTTGGTCAGCAGGAACGGTAAAGGATATATCTTTTGTACCGTCACGACCAACCGACTGTAAAATAATATCAACGTTTATTTTCTTAATTGCTAAAGCATTAAATATTTTAAAGGCAACACCTGGCGAGTCGTTTAAACCTACTACCGATAAACGAGCAACGTTTTTATCGCAAGCTACACCTCTAATTAACATTTTCTCCATTTTTACAACCTCCTTAACGATAGTTCCGGGCTTTTCTTCTAAGCTCGAAAGCACTTCTAGTTCTACTCCATATTTTTGTGCCATTTCAACAGAACGATTATTTAAAACTTGTGCACCTAAAGTTGCAAGTTCAAGCATTTCTTCATAAGAAATTTCGTCCATTTTTTTAGCATTTTTAACCTTGCGTGGATCAGCAGTATAAACGCCGTCAACGTCGGTATAAATTTGACATAAATCTGCTTTTAAAGCCGCTGCAATAGCAACCGCACTTGTATCGCTTCCGCCACGACCTAAAGTTGTAATATCGTCATACTTATTAAGTCCTTGGAAACCTGCAACAATAACAATGTTATGTTTGGCTATTTCAGAACGTATTCTTTCGCCGTCGATCTTCTTTATTCTTGCTTTGCTATAGTTAGAGTCGGTTTTAAAGCCTGCTTGCCAGCCTAGAAGCGAAACAGCGTGATAACCTAATTTACCAATTGCCATAGCAAGTAATGCAACTGAAATTTGTTCACCTGCAGATAAAAGCATATCCATTTCCCTTTTACTTGCAGAAGTATCAATTTCGTGTGCTTTATCAATTAGATCGTCAGTAGTATCGCCTTGAGCAGATACAACAACTATAACATCATTACCTTTTTTATAGTCTTCAGTAACAATGCGGGCAACGTTCATTACCCTTTCGGCGTCTTTCACACTTGTTCCGCCGAACTTTTTAACAATTAGTGACATATTTGGACCCCCAAAATAGGAATTATAAACTTTTTAATATATTATATGCAATTTTGAAATTACTGTGGCATTTAATGAATCAATCTTGCTTAATAGTTCGCCCTCGTTTTCTTTATCAGTTACAAAAGCAATTTCATCACTTGCGCCGTTTCTTTCAAGATATTTTACGTTATTAAAAGAAGCGTTGATTTTTTCTTTTAAACCATCTTCAGCTTTTAAGCAAATGAAGAATTTTGAACTGTTAACGGTTGATGGAACAACGTAATCCTTATAGCCTTCTTCCCAGTAAAGATATTTTCTTGCTGAAAGATGTTTAACACAATCTATAATATCGGCAACAACCGCACTAGCCGTTGGCATTTTGCCTGCTCCTCTACCGTAGAACATAACGTCGCCAATAGCGTCGCCGCGTACCATAATAGCATTAAATACGTCATCAACAGAAGAAAGTTGATTATCTTTAGATACAATTGCAGGATATACGTCGGCAGTAATTTTGCCGTCTTCTAAAAGTTTGCAACGACCAATTAGTTTAATAACACCGCCAAAAATATCAGCATATTCTTTTTCCGCTAAGGTTATATTGCGAATACCCTCTGTTTTTACTTGTTCGGGATAAACGTGTTTACCAAAAGCAATTGAAGCTAATATGCAAATTTTTCTGCAAGCATCATGGCCGTCAACGTCGGCAGATGGGTCACGTTCTGCGTAACCTAACTGTTGAGCGAGTTTTAAAGCATCATCAAACGACATATTTTCTTTTGCCATTTTGGTTAACACAAAGTTAGTGGTGCCGTTTAAAATGCCTAAAACTTCATATAAATCGTTAGCGGCTAAGCATTGAACGATTGGTCTTAAGATAGGAATACCACCGCCAACAGATGCTTCAAATAAAAAGTTAACGTTATTTTGTAAAGCAACTTCTAAAAGTTCTTGACCTTTTGCCGCAACAAGTTCTTTATTACTTGAAACAACACTTTTGCCATTTTCTAAACATTGTTTTACAAATTCATAAGCGGGATGAATTCCGCCCATTACTTCGGCAACAATTTGAATAGAATCGTCGTTTAAAATTTCATTGAAATCTTTAGTAAATTTATCGCTATAAGAAAGGCCTGGAAAATCTCTAATATCTAAGATTTTTTTAACGTAAATTTCTTCTTTAGCTTTTTTTGAAATACTATTTTTGTGTTGATCAACAACTTCAACAACACCTGAACCCACAACACCGTGGCCTAAAACTGCAATATTTATCATTACTATTCTCCTTTAATAACCCTATTAACCGAAATAACACCATCTAACTTTCTAAGTTGTTCTAAAAACTTTTCGGTCTTTTCTGCATGAAGGGTTCTATACGACACAGTAA
The DNA here is from genome assembly GCA_045540715.1 of Acutalibacteraceae bacterium. Taxonomy (GTDB): domain Bacteria; phylum Bacillota; class Clostridia; order Oscillospirales; family Acutalibacteraceae; genus UMGS1279. Next base: position 170,768 of record JAZQHT010000004.1, read on the forward strand.
CGGCTGCAGCACCATCTATTGGTGTGCCCTGGTTAATTGTGAGTATATTTGCGCCCATTGCATAAAGTTTATTTATAAAAAGTGAAAGCATACCCGACCTATCAGAAAGTATTGCGGTAATACTTATTATTGATGCGCCGGCATCTTCATTAAATACAAAAACAGAATCTTTATATTTATAAAAAGCACTGCGTGAAATTCCGGCCATTTTTACGGCTGCCGTTGCATTTTGAGCAACGCCTGTACTTAGAAGCTTTTTGGCTTCTAAAACCTTTAAATATGCAGTAGGCATTGCATCTTCTTTAACAAGATAATAACGTTGTTCATCCATAAAAATTGTCCACCTCGCACGCACGATTGTTTTTGATATAGGAACAATATATCATATTGAAATATAAAAATCAAGAACTTTTTTTAATTTTTTTCTTAATTTTTCTTGTACTTTACTAAAAAATATTATATTATATCTTATAGGCAATAAAAATTGGCTTTTGTACCATTATTTTTAGCAAAATTATTATTTAAAATTAAAACAAAAACTAATTAATATTTACATTTTAACCCACAAGTTTGGAGGAACCTAAAATGAAAACACGTGTAGCAATTATTGGCTACGGTAACCTTGGCAAAGGTGTTGAGGTTGCTTTAACAAAAACTAACGATATGGAGCTTTTTGGTATATTTACAAGACGCCCCAAAGAAACAGTTAAAGTATTAACTAATACCACTGTTTATAATATGGATGAAATCGATAAATATAAAGACGAAATTGACGTAGCAATTATTTGTTCTGGTAGCGCTAACGATTTACCCAAGCAAACCCCCTATTTTGCTGAGTATTTTAACGTTATTGATAGTTTTGACACCCATGCAAAAATTAACGAACATTTTGCAAACGTTGATACTTCTTGTAAAAAAAGCGGCAAAATTGGTATTATTTCAGTTGGTTGGGACCCTGGCATGTTTTCAATAGCAAGACTATATTCAAGCGCTATTTTGCCAAACGGTAAAGATTATACATTTTGGGGCAAGGGCGTAAGCCAAGGACACAGCGATGCTGTAAGAAATATTGAAGGTGTTATTGATGCACGTCAATACACAATCCCCGTTGAGGAAGCTTTAAAAGAAGTTAGAAGCGGCAGTGAACCTGAACTTACAACACGTCAAAAGCATACAAGACTTGTTTACGTTGTTGCAGAAGATAATGCAGATAAAGCAAAAATTGAAGAACAAATTGTAACAATGCCAAACTATTTTGCTGATTACGACACCACAGTTAAATTTATAACTATGGAAGAAATGAAAAAAGACCACAGTGGACTTCCTCACGGCGGTATTGTTATTAGAACCGGCAAAACCGGACTAAATAACGAAAACAGCCACGTTATTGAATATAAATTAACCCTTGATTCTAATCCGCAATTTACTTCAAGCGTACTTATTGCTTATGCAAGAGCGGCCGTAAGGATGAATAAGGAAGGTTTAAGTGGATGCAAAACCGTGTTTGACGTTCCCCCATCTTATATTCACCCCGAAAACGATGAAAATTTAAGAAAGCATTTATTATAAAAAACAAAAGGCCGAGAATTTCTCGGCCTAAATTTTTGCAAAAAGAAAGGACTTAGGTTTTCCTAAGTCCTTATTTTAATTAGTTACGATTGTTGATCATATCGAATAATTCGTTATATGCGCCGTCATCATCGTTATCAGATTCAGTGCTTAGAATATCGATAAATTTAGAATCGGTAGCCTTTTTCTTATCTTTACCTAAACCGGTTGCAACAACAGTGATACGAACTGTATCTTCAAGATTTTCGTCAAGTTGAACACCCCAGATGATGTTTGCATCGTCGTGTGCCATTTCTTTAACGATATCTGCTGCAAGTGTAACTTCTTCAAGACCGATATCTTCACTAGCTGTGATGCTGATGATAACACCGCTTGCATTTTCCATAGATGTTTCGATAAGTGGGCTAGAAATAGCTGCTCTTGCTGCTTGTTCTGCTTTTTCACGACCTGTTGCAACGCCAACACCCATATGTGCACAACCACTATCAGACATAATAGCTGTAACGTCAGCAAAGTCTAGGTTGATTAAAGATGTAACGTTAACTAGTTCGGAAATTGATTGAACACCTTGACGTAGAACGTCGTCAGCAATTTCGAAAGCGTTTTTAAGTGTAATCTTTTCAGTAGAAACGAATTTTAAGCGTTCATTAGGAATTATAATTAAGCTATCAACGTGTTCGCTTAATGCTGCAATACCAGCTTCAGCTTGTTCCATTCTGCGTTTACCTTCAAAACCGAAAGGCTTTGTAACGATACCAACAGTTAATATGCCTAATTCTTTTGCAATTTGTGCAACTACGGGAGCAGCACCTGTACCTGTGCCACCGCCCATACCGGCAGTAATAAATACCATATCAGCTTCACGAATAGCTGCGGTAATTTCTTCTCTTGTTTCGTCAGCAGCTGCTTGACCTTTTGCAGGGTCAGCACCAGCGCCTTGACCTTTAGTAGCCTTTTCGCCAATTTGGATTTTTTGAGTTGCTTTAGATTGATATAAAGCTGCTCTATCAGTGTTAATAGCAACGAATTCAACGCCGCGTACGCCTGCGTCAACCATGCGGTTAATAGCGTTACCCCCGCCGCCACCTACACCTATAACTTTAATTTCAACAATGCGATCTTCTGATACTTCGAATGGCATTTTTTTCATCCTTCCAATTCTTGTTTATTTTAAAATGAGAACATACTAATACACATAAACTATTTTAGCACGAACAATCTCAAATTTCAACATATTTATTAAAAAATTTTAACTTTTTTGTTATATTTTTTTAACTTTTTATTGGTTTTCTGTCTTTGAATAGTAACCTTTAGGATTTTTGCTGCTATAATTTTCTAATTTTACTATGCCTGTTTCATTTTTGGGTATTTCTTTTAGCATACCTTTTAGGTATTGCATTTTATATTCAAGGTCTTTTACAGAGCCTAATTGCACGGTTGTTGTATTATTTACAACCAAACTGATTTTAGCTGTGTTTGTAATATCAATTTCGTTTAAGGTTATTTCATACTTAGTTGCGTATTCGTTAATCTTTGCAAATGTCTCTTTTTGCTTTTCGTCGTTAAATACAATTTCTGCACCGAGTTCTTTTATGCTGATACTAACACCCTTTAATACGGTTGTTACAGGTTTTGCGCTAACAAGTGATTCTAAATACCTATAACTATCTGAAATTACAATATATTTGCCATTACTTAATACCGAATATTTTGAATAATCGGGTGTTGCAACAATTGTTAAATTACAAGGCAATTCACGTTCTAATTTAACTTCTTTTATATATGGTAATTTTTTAGTAATTATTTTATTTAACTTTGATTCGCTAACACCAAAAAGCTTGTCCCCCACGTTTACTGACGAAGCGGTAATTACATCTTCGACAGTATATGGTGTATCTACGATATTATCAACCGAAATGTTTTCAATTGGAAAGAACACAGTTTTAACTAAAACTATAAGAATAGTTGCAAGCAATAATAAAACTGTTAGTAAAATTAATAGTTTTGATGATTTGCGCTTTTTCTTTTTATTTTTTGCATTATTCGGTTTTGGATTTGTATATTTAACTTCCATAACTTTTCCTTTTTATATCTATTCCTATTTGCAATAGGTTTTTCTCTATATTTTCGTAACCACGGTCTATATGGTGTAATTCTTCAATATTTGTAACTCCGTTTGCTTTTGATGCTGCCACTACTAATGCTGCCCCACCACGTAAATCGGTGCAACGGACGTTACTGCCCCAAAGTTTATTTGCACCCGTTACTATAGCAACTCTACCTTCAACGTTAATTTTTGCGCCCATACGCTTTAATTCATCAACGTATTTAAAACGGTTTTCAAAAATGTTTTCAACAAAAACCGAAGTGCCAAAAGCTAAGCTTAACATAGCTAGGGTTGTTGGGGCGGCATCTGTTGGAAAACCGGGGTAATAATGGGTTTTAATGGTATCAACGCTATTTAACCTTTTAGGTGCATTTATATAAAGCATATTGCTTTCTGCTTTTATATTACAACCCGCAGTTTTAAAAACGTCTAACACGGGTAATAAATGGCTTGTGTTAGTATTTTTAAGCAGCAGTTCCCCGCCCGTTATTGCGGCACATGACATATATGTTGAAGCCACAATTCTATCGGGAATTACGGTGTGAGTAGTGCCTTTTAGCTCGTTAACGCCTTCAATTTCTATGTACCCGTTATTATAATAAATTTTAGCGCCTGCTTTATTTAAAAAATCAATTAAATTGATAATTTCGGGTTCTCTAGCAGCATTATGAATTATTGTTTTACCACTTGCTACACTTGCCGCAATTACTGCGTTTTCTGTTGCCCCAACACTTGGTATTGGCAAAAATATTTCATTTCCGGTTAAAAAGCCATTTACTTTGCAGTTTAAACTGCCGTGTTGCTCGTTTATTTCGGCTCCTAATTGTTTTAATGCAGATATATGTATATCAATAGGTCTTGGACCTAATTCGCAGCCCCCGGGGCTACAAAGTTTAGCCATTTTTGTTCTTGCTAAAATGCTTCCTAAAAATATAATTGAAGAACGCATTTCGCGCATTAAATCATCAGGGATTGCATAATTATTAACCCCTAAAGAATTAACAATTATTGTTTGGCCTTCACGCTTTACGGTGCAACCTAAATGCTCTAAAATTTTTATCGCCGCATTAATATCCAATAAATGTGGACAGTTATGTATTATACTTTCACCTTTTACTAAAACGGTTGCCGCAAGTATCGGTAAAGCTGCATTTTTTGAGCCTTGAACCAAAAGTTCGCCCTCTACTTTATTGCCACCGTTTATTACAAGTTTAGACATAGGTTGCACTCCTTTATAGAATAAATACTTTTGCCGTTTATTCTATATTATGCAAGCCTTTGTCTTTGGTGATTAGTTTTCTAATAGTTTCATTAAAGAGTTATAAATAATTTCTGTTGCGTTAGAAATTGTTGCGTTTTTAGCTTTAATTGACATATCTTCTAACCTTGCGTCATCATTTATAAGACTAAATATTTTATCTTCTAAAGTGTTAATTTCGGTTTCTTCAACAATTTCTGCAGCCCCAACATTTTTTAATGACAATGCATTAAAATACTGATGGTTTTCTGCAACGTTTGGAGAAGGTACAAATATACAAGGTTTTGCACAAACGCCAATCTCTGTTAAAGAAATTGCACCTGCACGTGAAATTACTAAATCTGCTGCAGGAAGACATATTGTGCTATCTAAATAATCGCTAACAATTAAGTTTTGATTATCTACTATTACTCTGCTTTCATCTAAGCTTTTAGCAAATTCAGTATAATTTGCGCGGCCGGTACCATGAACAAACATAACGTCAACGTTTGACCAATGCTTTTTAATAATTTCAAGCATTGCATTATTTATTTTCTCGGCACCTAGTGAACCACCCATTGACAGTACAATTTTTTTATTATGAGTAATACCCAGTTTTTCTCTAGCAGCTTTTTTATCTAATAAAAGCATTTCTTGACGAACGGGATTGCCGGTAATTACAGGCTCTTTATTTAAATTCAAACGTGCTTTTGCATCCGCCATTGCAAGCATTACAAGATCAACTTTATTAATTAAAAGTTTTGTTGTAACGCCAGGAAAAGCATTTTGTTCGTGAATTGCGGTTTTAATTTTTAGTTTAGTCGCTTCACGTAAAACGGGGCCCGAAACGTACCCGCCTGTTCCCACTACCAAATCGGGTTTAAGTTTTTTAAGTAAATCTCTTGAACGTTTACTTGAAGAAAAAACAAGGCTTATAGCCTTAATATTTCTTTTAATATTTTCTAAATTAATTTTTCTTTGAAAACCTGCAACCTCAATTGGATAAAATTCATATCCAGCTTCAGAAACAAGTCTTTCTTCCATACCGCCTTTTTTTCCAATATAGGAAATTTTGGCAGTTGGATGTTTATCTTTTATGTAATTTGCTACTGCTAAAGCAGGATTAATATGTCCTGCTGTGCCGCCTCCTGCAAATAAAATATGCATAACTCTTCCCCTTTAGTTCTTTTCTATTGTGCTCGTTCTCGAAACCGCAAGCACGATACCCATTTGAGCAAGCAATATGAGTAATGCCGTACCACCGTAACTAAAGAACGGTAAACTAATACCTGTGTTTGGCATTGTGTTTGTTACAACTAAAATATTTAACATTACTTGAAGTCCAACTTGGAAGGTAATACCAAGCGATAAAAGTGAACCAAATTTATCGGGACAACGCATTGCAATAACAAATCCACGCCAAATCAAAGCACAAAATAGAGCAATTATAATTAATGCACCTATAAGGCCTAGTTCTTCACAAACAATTGAAAAAATAAAGTCGTTATGTGGTTCGGGTAGCCATAGATATTTTTGACGTGATTTACCAAAACCGCGCCCCATAATACCGCCGGATCCAATTGCTAAAAGAGATTGAATTGTTTGATATCCTTTACCCGAAGCATCGCTCCAAGGGTTAAACCAATACTGTAAGCGGTCGGCTGCGTATCCTAGTGCTCCACTTAAAACAAAAATTAAACCTGCAACACCAACAACTCCACCGCCTGCTGCGATATATCTTTTTTTAATACCGCCAACAAACATTAGCATTAAACCAATAGCAAAAATTAGTATTGTTGCAGAAATATGGGGTTCAAAAAATACTAATAAGCAAGGCACTGCAAGAAGTCCACCCATAAATAAAATACCGAATTTTGCATTTTGCATTTGTTCGTGGTGGTTTGCAATTAAAGCAGAAAATAATAAAATTACTGCAAACTTTGCAATTTCGGAAGGTTGAAAGTTAAACGAACCAACAACTATCCAACGTTTAACCCCCATAATTTGAGCCGGCATTATTAAAAGAACGGCTAATATTACAAGTGTTGCAAGATATAAAATCCAAGCAAATCTTTTATATTTATGAAAGTTTATTTTTGAAATTGCGAGCATTATTATAACGCCTACAACCGCAAAAATTGCTTGCCTTATTATAAAGTGATAACTATTGCCAAAATATGCTTCTGCATAAGGGTAACTTGCAGAAAATAACATTATAAGGCCAATTACCAATAAACTTAAAACTAAAACTAGAAAACCGACATCTAATTTGCCGGGTAATATCCAACTGCTGTTTATTTTATTTTTCTTCATAGTCGGTTCTCCTTTCAAAATATTATAGTTTTATTTAACTGAAAATTTTGTTTAATTATCTGCCAAACCAAAATAAAAGATATGCAATTACTGCAAAAATAAAGGTTACAAAAGAAAATACTAATACTATTTTTTCTTCTTTCCAACCACACATTTCAAAATGGTGATGAAGCGGAGACATTTTGAATAATCTTTTCTTTGTCTTTTTAAAATATAAAACCTGTAAAATTACTGATATTGCTTCTACTAAATAAATAACACCTACAAGTAAAAGCAATACGGGTTTTCCTATTGCAAAAGAAATACCAACAACTGCGCCACCTAAAAATAGTGAACCGGTATCTCCCATAAATACCTTTGCAGGATATGAATTCCACATTAAAAAACCTATTAGTGCACCTGCAAGAGAGGCTGATAAAACGTTAGCACCCATAAAGCCGCTATATGTTGCTACAAGTAAAAAGAAACAAGCAACAATAACCGTAACACTACTAACAAGTCCGTCTAGACCATCAGTTAAATTTACTGCGTTTGTAAAGCCGTAAATAAATATAAGTGATATTGGCCAGAAAATTATACCAACACCGCTCGTAATAGAAACTTCACCAATAAATGGGATCCAGGTTGTGTCCATGCCGCTTAATGCTAAACTTGCTAAAAAAGCGGCCGCAACTAAAAGTTGCAAAAAGGTTTTTTGTTTTGCGGTTAAACCTAAATTGCGTTTTTTAACAACCTTAATATAATCGTCAAAAAATCCTATAAAGCCCATTAATATAGCAAGACCTAGCGCTGAAAGCCATCTTGCTGTTTTTACAATGTTAGCAGAAAATACACTACCACCAATAACAGGTCCTAAAAGAAGTGCAATTCCAAGGCCTGCAACCGTACCCATTACAATAAGAACGCCGCCCATTGTGGGTGTTCCCTCTTTTGAAGCGTGCCAAGATGGGCCTTCTTCTAAAATGGTTTGCCCAAATTTTAGTTTTTTAAGTAAAGGAATTAGTGGATAGCCAAATGCAAAGGCTACCAAAAATCCTACTAATGCTGCAATTAAAGTAGAAAAATCCATTTTACTTCTTCTCCTTTAAAATATCCGCTACTATTTCGCGCTCGTCTAAATGAATTGTACCGTAATCTAATATTTGATAGGTTTCGTGTCCTTTACCCGCTAAAACTATAATATCGCCTTCTTTTGCATTATCTAACGCAAATTTTATAGCTTCTGCACGGTTAACAACAATTTTATAAGGTGTTACGGTATTTTTCATACCGGCAACAATATCTTTAATAATTGAAAGCGGTTCTTCACTACGTGGATTATCGCTTGTTACAACAACGTAATCTGAATTTCTTGCCGCAATTTCACCCATTATGGGTCGTTTTGTTGTATCGCGGTCGCCGCCGCAACCAAACACGCAAACAAGACGGTTTTTAGGGCACTCTTTAAAAGTTGTTAAAATGTTCAACAAGCCATCGGGCGTGTGAGCATAGTCTATAATTACAGTATAAGGTGTATCGGTTGGAACAATTTCTGCTCTGCCTTTAATGCCTTTAACCTTTGTTATTGCTTTGGTTATATCTTCAATATCGAAGCCTAATTGCATAACTGCAATAATTGCCGACATTGAGTTATAAACGCTAAACTTACCCGGAATTGAAAATTTAATGCGGCTTATGCAGTTAAAGCCTACAAATTCGTAATCAACACCACGCGCTTTAAAATTAATACTTTTAGCTGAGTAGGTTGTGGTATCTTCTTTAAGTGAAAATGTTATAACCTTGCAATTTAGATTTTCACAAATATATTGACTATATTTATCATCTGCGTTAATTACTGCAGATTTGCACATTGTAAACAATTTCTTTTTAGCAGCCAAGTAATTTTCCATACTGCCGTGATAATCTAAATGGTCTCTGGTTAAATTAGTAAAAATGGCAACCTCAAACTCAAGACCATAAACTCGATTTTGATCTAATGCGTGCGAAGAAACCTCCATAACTGCATATTCGCAACCTTCTTTTACCATCTCTGCGAATAATTTGTTTAGTTCTAAAGGAGAAGGTGTGGTGTTTTTAGAGTCAACCACTTTTGAGCCGATTAGATTTTGAATTGTGCCTATTAAACCAACCTTATGGCCTAATTCTTCTAAAATGCTTTTGATAATATAAGTAACCGAAGTTTTACCGTTTGTTCCTGTAACTGCAATTAACTTTAACTTTTTAGAGGGATTGCCATAATATGCTGCCGACATTTGAGCAAATGTTACCCTTGCGTTTTCAACAATTATTTGATTTTCAAAGCCAATATCTTTTTCGCAAACAATTGCCGCAGCACCTTTTTCAATAGCACTTTGTGCATATTTATGGCCATCTTCTTTAGCGCCGCTAATACAAACAAAGCAGCTGCCTTTTTCTACCTCACGCGAATCGCAAGTAAGGTTAGTAATTTCAATATCTTTTGAACAAATTGGTAAAATTTCTTTTAGTTTCATTTAAGGTCTCTCTTTAAAATTATTGTGTCATATCTCCGCTTTCGTAGCTTCTGAAATATACTTCAATTACAGAGCCTTCGTCAACCTCTGTTCCCTCTTTAATACTTTGAGAGTAAGAAACAACTATGCTTTGTGTTAAAGTATTTCCTTTAAAGGTTACGTTTAGTCCCGCATTTGTTGCAATAGAGTTTACTTCTGAAATTGAGCAACCTATTAGGTTTGGAACTTTAACCTTTTCTACTGTCGGATTTTCTTCGGTGTAAAGTATAACAACACCGTTTTTATAAATTGATTGTGTACTGCCGGGCAATTGTTTTGTAACGGTATCTCCTTGCCCTACAACTGAATATTTTAATGATGAGTTAATTAATACGTTTTTCGCATCTTTAAGCGACATGCCCACAACATTAGGAACTGTAATTGCCAAGGTTTTAAGTTCGTCTTCTGTGTATTTAGGTTCGTATCCTAAATAAGGAAGAACGTCGGCAAAAATTTGTCCGCCCACAGGTGCGCATATGTTACCACCGTAATATTCGTTACCGGTTGGTTCGTCAATAATAACTAAAACCGCCAGTTCCGGGTCATCCATTGGAGCAAAACCGGCAAATGATGCAACATATAGTCCGCTTTGACCGGTAGTTTGCATTTCTCGAACCTTTTGCGAGGTACCGGTTTTACCGCCTATTCTATACCCTGCAACGTAGGCGTTTTTGCCGCCCCCCACTGCTACAACGTCTTCTAAAATTCCACAAATTATTTTTGAGGTTTCTTTAGAAATAACCTGGCGTTTAACCTTTGTATCAAAGTTTTTAACAACGTTTTGTTCGCTATCAATAATTTTGCTAACAACGTGTGGTTCTACTAAATAGCCGCCGTTAACAGTAGCAGAAAGTGCTGTTAATAACTGAATTGGTGTTACTTTAAACGTTTGACCGAAAGAAGCAGATGCTAATTCAACAGGTCCCATTTTGCTTTCGCTGTAATACTGAGAAGTTGCTTCGCCGGGTAAATCAATACCCGTTTTTGATGTTAATCCAAATGCGTCGAAATATTTGGAGAAAATATTAACACCAACCGTTTGACCTAACGAAATAAAGAAGGGGTTACAAGAATTTTGTGTTGCTTGAGATAGATTTTGAATTCCGTGTCCACCGTCTTTATGACAATTATATTTTTGACCTGCAACAAAGATTGTACCCGTGCAGTTAAAACTGTGATTAACGTTTGTTAGGCCTTCTTCTAACGCAATAGCTTCCGTAATAACTTTGAAAACAGAACCAGGTTCATAAGGATCGGAAATGGTTTTGTTGCGCCATTGACGATTTCTTAAGTCAGAAAGTAATTTTGTTCTTTCTTCGCCCTCAAGTTTATCAACTTCGGCTTGATCGGCCTCTGAAAGTACAAATGGAGTATTAGGATTAAAATCTCCCTTTGTGGCCATTGCCTTAATTGCGCCCGTTTTTACGTTCATAACAATTACGGCACCACGCTGGGCGGGTTTATTATTAATTACTGCTTGGTTTAAATATTTTTCAGCAACGTACTGAATATACGAATCGATTGTACAAACAAGAGAATTACCCGGTTTTGAATCAACCTTCTTTTCGTATGTAAAGGTCATTGCGTTACCGTGAGCATTTTTCGCTGAAACTATACGGCCGGGTGTACCGGTTAATTCTTCATCATATTGAAGTTCAAGACCCGATAGTCCTTGGTTATCATCCCCTACAAAACCTAAAACAGTAGAAGCAAGTTCTTGGTTGGGGTAATAACGCTTGGTAGCTTCGTCAAGGCCTATGTAAGAAGACATTGAAAGATCTTCGTGCTTTGTAATAAATTCGCGAACCTTATCGGTAACGTCTTTTTCAACCTTGCGTTTAATTGCAACGTAATAACTTGAAGTTTTTTCAATATCGCTTGCAATACTTTCTTTGTCTAGTTCTAAAATTTCTGAAAGTTCGTTTATAATTGCGTTTTTAACCTGAATTTTAACCGATTCATCAGCAATTGAAGCAATTGCGTTTGGAGTTACAAATACAGTCCACACAGGAGCGCTGGTTGCAAGCAAATTCATATTGCTATCGTAAATATCTCCGCGTTCTGCTGTTATTCTTGCATCATAAAGTTGTTGCTCGGTGGCCTTTTGTTGATATTCTGCGCCTTTGATGATGGTAATATTAATTAAACTGCCGCCCACCATTGCAACCGGAATAATAAAAAACATTAACATACAAAGCATTCTGTTTAACATTTGTTTTGTTGGACCATTTTGTGCCACCGCGCTCACCACCTTTAGTATAATTTATATTATATATAATAAATAACACTTAATGCGAGAGCCGAAAAACAGCCCTCGCATATCAATTTATGTTATTTTAGGCTCAATTATTCTCGGCGAGTTCTAACCCACCGGAAGTAATGGCCTTATTTTCTTCATTTGTCTTAATATAGACAACCTGACTTTTGTCCATTTTGCGCATACCTAAACTATATGCTTCTTGCTCTAAATTGCTATAAGAAAGTTTCTTTTCAAGTTCAACATTTAAGCGTGTAGCTTCACTTTCCATAACAGCAATTTCTTTATCTATTGCTTCAATTCTCGATTCTGTTGCGGTAATTTGTGCACGCAACACTAAATTACAACACAACATTATTAAAAATAGACCTGTAATTGCAATTAAGCCAAACCTAGGTCTAGCCTTTGCTTTAGCCTTTGAACGTGTTTTCGCACGACGTTTGGCTCCTGTTTTATTGTTAGGCATGGGCAAAACTTCGGCTTTGCGCTTTTCTGCAGGCATAAATAGTTCGAAATTATATGCCAAACTTGTGTCGTAATACTTTAAATTATCCAAAACTTTGCCCCTCCTTTTACTTTATTTTTTCTAAGATTCTTAACTTTGCACTGCGCGAGCGTGCATTTATTTTTAGTTCTTCATCTGTTGCTATAATTGGCTTTTTATTAACCAATTTATTGCTTGGTGTTTTACCGCAAACACACACCGGAAAATCAGGTGGACAGGTACAACCTTCACAAAGTTTTAAGAAGGTTTTTTTAACGATTCTATCTTCTAACGAGTGGAAGGTTATAACCGCTAATCTGCCGCCTATATTCAGCCTATTTGCCGCTTTTATTAGCGTATCGCTAATAATCTCAAGTTCGCCGTTAACCGCAATTCTGAGTGCCTGAAAGCACTTTCTGGCGGGGTGCCCATCGCGTTTGAATTTTGCAGGATAACAATCTGAAATTAGCTCGGCAAGTTCTGTGGTTGTGTTTATAGGCCTTCGTTTTACAATTTCACAAGCGATTTTGTAACTAAACTTTTCTTCACCGTAATCTGTAAAGATTTTAGCAAGTTCTTGTGCAGATAAATTATTTACTAAATCTGCAGCGCTTGTCCCCTCTTTGCTCATACGCATATCTAAGGGCGCTTCATTGTGAAACGAAAAACCGCGTTCTGCGTTATCAAGCTGATAAGACGAAACGCCTAAATCTAAAAGCATTCCGTCAATTTTATCAATATTTAATTCATTTAAAACTTTATCAAATTCTGAATAATTTGAACGAACAACCGTTGCGTTTAAACCCTTTAGTCTTTCGGTTGCGGCTTTTATTGCGTCGGGGTCGCGGTCAATAGCAATTAATCTGCCTTTATTTAAGCCTTTTGCTATATGATATGAATGGCCACCGCCACCAGCCGTACCGTCAACGTAAATGCCGTCTTCTTTAACGTTTAGCCCATCTATTGTTTCGTGAAGCAAAACAGAAATATGTGAAAATTCCATTTTTAACCCCTAAAAGTTGAGTTCTTCCATAATAGAAGCAATAGATTCGGGAGAATACATTTCGTTTTCTTTTTCCCAAGACTGTACGTTCCAAATTTCTAAATGGGTTGACATACCTAATATATAAGCTTCACTTTCTAGTAAAGCGTATTCTCTTAAATTTTGTGGAATTAAAACCCTACCTTGAGCATCGGGTTCTAATTTAGTTGAACCTGCATATAAAAATCTTTTAACTGCAGATGCTTTGGTGTTTGGAAGTGAGCGAATTTTTTCATCAAGTTTTGTCCACTCGTCTAAAGAATAAACGCAAAGACAACGTTTACCGTCAATACCGCGGCAAATCATAAAACTTTCGCCTAGTTCTTCGCGAAGTTTTGAAGGAATAAACGCCCTTCCCTTTTTATCTATACTATGTTGGTATTCACCGTAGAGCATTTTATTCCCTCCTTTCACTCCACTTTTAAACACTTTGATGGATAAAGCGACCACTTTTCACCACTTTTATTTATATTATATATGTATTACCCCCATATTGCAAGTGTTTTTTTAAAAAAATTTAAAAATTTTTTCAAAATTATGTAAACTACACAAAATATGGTGTAAAAAAATAAAACCGCAACAAAATAGTTGCGGTTTTAAGGTAATAGAAAATAAAAAAGGTGGTTTAAAACCACCTTTAATTATAAAACTTAAGCAAATTTTGCAACGCTTAATTTAATGCCAGGGCCCATAGTTGTTGCGATTGTGCAAGATTTAACGTATTGACCTTTTGTTGCAGCAGGTTTTGCTTTAACGATTGCAGACATTAATGTTTCAAAGTTTTCTTTTAGTTTTTCTTCGCCAAAAGAAACTTTACCAATTGAGCAGTGAATAATATTGCTCTTATCTAGTCTATATTCAATCTTACCAGCTTTTGCTTCTGTAACAGCTTTTGCTACATCAGGAGTAACTGTACCGGCTTTTGGTGTAGGCATTAAGCCTTTTGGACCTAAGATTTTACCTAAACGACCAACCATACCCATCATATCTGGAGTTGTGATGATTAGGTCATAATCTAACCAGTTTTCTTTTTGAATTCTTTCGATAGCGTCTTCTGCACCAACGAAATCACTACCTGCAGCTTCAGCAGCTTTAGCAGCGTCGCCTTTAGCGATAACTAAAGTTCTAACAGTTTTACCTGTACCGTTTGGTAGAACAACTGCGCCACGAACTTGTTGATCAGCGTGACGGCTGTCAACGCCTAAACGAACGTGAATTTCAACTGTTTCGTCGAATTTAGCAGTTTTTGTTTTAATAGCAAGGCTCATTGCCTCGTCAACGTCGTAGAGTTTACCTGTTTCGATAAGTTCTGCGGCAGAGTTATATTTCTTTCCGTGTTTCATATTCTCTTACCTCCCCTTATTCTTCAACAGTGATGCCCATGCTTCTTGCAGTACCAGCAACCATGCTCATAGCTGCTTCAACGTCTGCTGCGTTAAGGTCGGGCATTTTTTGTTCAGCGATTTTTCTAACTTGTTCTTTTGTTAATTGTGCAACCTTAGTTTTGTTAGGTACACCAGAACCCTTTTCAATACCTAAAGCCTTTTTGATTAAAACGGCTGCGGGTGGGGTCTTTGTGATGAAGCTGAAAGAACGGTCTGCATAAACAGTAATAACAACGGGGATGATTAAGCCTTCGTCGTTTTTGGTTCTTTCGTTGAACTCTTTTGTAAAGGCCATGATGTTTACACCGTGTTGACCAAGTGCTGGACCAACTGGTGGTGCCGGAGTTGCTTTACCGGCTGGAATTTGCAGTTTAATGTAGCCTGCGATTTTTTGTGCCATAATAATTTTCCTCCAATATTTAGTGGTGTTTCGGGACAAGCCCTCCCACGCGGTCTAAGACCGCATAAAAAGCGTAAAAACGCTAATTACTTAATTAATTCGATCTCTCCAAGTTCAAGTTCAACAGTCTTTTCACTGCCGTACATTGAAATTAGGATCTTAACGCTCTTGGCTTTAAGGTCAAGTTCTTGAACAGTACCTTCGAAGCCTTTAAGAAGACCATCGATAATTTTAACAGGTGAACCAATTTTGAATTCACTTGAAACAGACTTCATGTTATTTAGTTTTTCAACCTCTTCATCGGTTAGAGGTACGGGTTTACTTCCCGGACCAACAAAACCTGTAACACCTCTGATATTTCTAACAACGTACCAGCTTTCGTCTGTAACTATCATTTTAATTAATACGTAACCGGGAAAAATTTTGCGTTCGTATTCTTTAACTTTATCGCCTTTTACCTCTGTTACGGTTTCTGTTGGGATTCTAATATCTACAATTAAATCTCCCATTTTGCGACTTTCAACCATTGTAGCAAGGTCGGTCGCAACCTTGTTTTCATAACCTGAATAGGTATGAACAACATACCAACGTGCTTCGTTTGTGTTAGGCATTATTTATTAATCCTCCAAATCAATTCAAGCAATTGGCTTAAACCAAAGTCAACTAGCCAAACAAATCCACCAATGATTAAGCAAACGGCAAAAACAATAAGTGTGTTTTTAACAACGTCGCGTGGACCGGGCCAAACAACCTTTTTGATTTCTCCTTTATAGTCTTTAAAGAAGTTGATAATGCGTCTGCCAACAGGTAGTTTTGAACCGTTGCTTTCTAAAACTTCTACGTAGTCAGAAACAAATAGATATGCAACTGCTAGTGCAAAAGTAACGAATAAAACAATTGTGGTGATCAAAACAAAAGGTGTGTAGTTTATTGCTGTTACGTTAGGTAAAGGACGAACGTCAACAAACTTATTTGGGGCAGATAGTGTAATTACTAGCATATAAATTGAAGCTGCTAGACTTGTTACAATACTTGGCCAGCGTGTACCCTTAAACTTAAAGGTTAAAGCGCTGAATAAAACTGTAAAAGCAGTTAGGATAAAGCAGAACCAAACGTCAGCAGAAATTGCAAGCTTTGCTCCATTGGCTGTTGTACCGTGGAAGCTCATTTCAGCACCTGTTAAAAGTTCTTTTGTTCCATTAGTAACTACTTCTGCAAAGTTTGTGAAGAATAGTACAAGTGATGCTACACTAAAGACAACGAAAACTATACGGAGAATGTTTTTAGTTAGTTTCATATTGTTTCTCCTTACTTTGTTTCCTTATGAAGTGTGTGTTTTTTGCAGAAACGACAGTATTTATTCATTTCTAATCTGTCAGGATCATTCTTCTTGTTCTTCATAGTATCGTAGTTGCGTTGCTTGCATTCTGTACAAGCTAATGTGATTTTTACTCTCATGACGGCACCTCCCGTTTTACGGAAAAAATTTTGCCTTCCTCAACAGCGTCTATACGCAAAAAATGCGCACGAAAAAAAAGACCTGCGAAGAGGTATAGTTATTCTACCATACTTTCTTCACAAGGTCAAGTGTTTTTTTATATATTATTATATATAAATATTAATTATGCATTTTTAACTTTTTTGCTCTTTTTAACAAAAAGCGGTTGTGCTTTATTTAAAACGCACTCTTTTGTTATTACAACCTTTGCAACGTCTTTTTCTGAAGGAAGGTTAAACATAACGTCTTTTAGAACATCTTCGATAATTGAACGAAGACCTCTGGCCCCTGTTTTGCGTTCAACACTTTCTTCAGCAATGCTTATAAGTGCATCTTCGTTAAACTCAAGTTCAACGCCATCCATCATAAACAATGCTTGATATTGCTTAATAATCGAGTTTTTAGGTTCGGTCATAATTGTAACTAAATCTTCTTTAGTTAGATTATTCAGGGTTGAAACAACCGGTAAACGACCAACAAGTTCCGGAATTAAACCAAACTTAACTAGGTCTTTATGGGTAGCTTTTGTAACAAGCGATTCTTCTTTTCTTTGTTCATCGCTTTTTATTTCTGCACCAAAACCAAGCCCACCACGGCTAATGCGTTTTTCAATTATTTTTTCAATACCGTCAAACGCACCTGCACAAATAAATAAAATATTTGAGGTGTTAACCTGAATAAACTCTTGTTGTGGGTGTTTTCTGCCGCCACCCGGTGGAACGTTAGCAACAGTACCTTCTAATATTTTTAGAAGGGCTTGTTGAACACCTTCACCCGAAACGTCGCGAGTGATTGAAACGTTTTCGCTTTTGCGTGCGATTTTATCAATTTCGTCAACGTAGATAATTCCGCGTTCAGCCTTTTTAATATCATAATCGGCCGCTTGAATTAAACGAAGCAAGATGTTTTCAACGTCTTCACCAACGTAACCGGCTTCTGTAAGTGTGGTAGCATCTGTAATTGCAATCGGAACCTCTAAAAATCTTGCAAGGGTTGTTGCAAGTAAGGTTTTACCAACACCGGTAGGTCCTAGCAAAAGAACGTTACTTTTTGCAATTTCAACGTCGCTTTTAGTCTTTGTGAAAATACGTTTATAGTGGTTATATACAGATACGGCTAAAGTCTTTTTAGCTTCATCTTGGCCAACAACGTATTCATCTAATTTTTCTTTAATTTCTTTTGGTGTAGGCAAAAACAGAGTATCAACCTGGTCGTCTTTTTTAGCCTTTCTAGTAGGAATAACTTTAGGGTTTAACATATTATGGCAGGTTTCTATGCATTCATCACAAATAAATACACCCGGTCCTGCAACAAGTTGACCTGCTTCACTACTTGACTTTCCACAAAAAGAACAAATTAAATCTTTATCATCGTGTTTTGGCATTATTATTACCTCGAAGCAATTACCTTATCAATTAAGCCGTATTTCATAGCTTCATCAGCAGACATAAAGTTATCTCTTTCGGTATCTTTTTCAATTTGTTCAATCGGTTTACCGGTTTTTTCTGCTAAGATTTTATTTAGGGTTGCTCTGGTTTTTTCAATATGCTTTGCGTGAATTAAAATTTCAGTTGCTTGGCCTTGTGTACCGCCTAATGGTTGATGAATCATAATTTCACTATTAGGAAGTGCATAGCGTTTACCTTTAGTACCGGCTGCTAGTAAAAACGCGCCCATAGAAGCTGCCATACCAACGCAGATAGTATTTACGTCGCATTTAATATATTGCATTGTATCGTAAATAGCCATGCCTGCAGTAACAGAACCGCCCGGGCTATTAATATAAAAATGAATATCTTTATCGGGATCTTGACCTTCTAAATAAAGCATTTGAGCAATAATCAAACTTGCAGTGCTATTATCAACCTGGTCGGAAAGCATAATAATTCTGTCATTTAAAAGTCTTGAAAAAATGTCATAGGAGCGCTCACCACGACTTGTTTGTTCGATAACGTAAGGTATTGTCATAATATCATCCTTTCTGAAAATGAAATCTCCAACTGATGCCGGCTTAATGCCCTGCCCTTCAGCCGGAGATTACTCTTTAAATTATGCACTTAAACTTGATTTTATAATCAAATTATTCTGCTTTTTCTTCTTTTTTAGCAGGTGCCTTTTTAGTTGTAGTTGTTTTTTTAGCAGTAGTTGTTTTTTTCGCTGCAGGTTTCTTTTCGCCTTCTGCTTTAGCGGTTGTTGCTTTTTTAGCAGGAGCTTTCTTTTCTGTCTTTTTAGCAACTTCTTTAATTTCAGCATTTTCTTTAACTAAATCGATTGCTTTTTTAACAACGATATCTGCTGTAAGTTCGCTAACAGGTAATGCAGCTTTAACTTTATCAACTTCCATACCGTACATAGCTGCAAGTTTTGTAAATTCTGCTTCAATATCTTCTTCTGTAGCAGTTAAGTTTTCAACCTTAGCAATTTGTTCTAATGCTAAACGAATTTTAACTTGTTTTTCTGCTTGAGGACGCATATTTTGTTTTAGGTCTTCGATTTTAGAACCTGTGATTTGTAAATATGTGTCGATATTCATACCTTGCATTTGTAATCTGTATTCAAAATCTTTAACAGATTGTTCTGTTCTTGAAACGTACATAGCTTCAGGAATTTCGCCTTTTAGGTTTTCAATTAATTGTTCAATTAATTGATTTTCAACGTCTTCATCAGCTTGTTGTTCTTTGCGTTCTAAAGCTTTCTTTTCATTATCAGCGTTTAGTTCTGCAATTGTATCAAATTCGCTAACGTCTTTAGCAAATTCATCGTCAATTGTTGGAAGTTCTTTAACTTTAATTTCATGTAATTTGCACTTAAATACTGCGGGTTTACCTGCAAGTTCTTCTGCGCCGTATTCTTCGGGGAAGGTAACGTTAACGTCAAATTCTTCATCAATATTTTTGCCAACGATTTGATCTTCAAAACCGGGAATAAATTGGCCGGAGCCTAATACTAAGCTAAAGCCTTCACCTTTGCCGCCCTCAAATGCTTTGCCATCTAAAAAGCCTTCAAAGTCAATAACAACTGTATCACCGTTTGCAGCTGCTCTGCCTTCTACAGAAACCATTCTTGAGTTTCTTTCTGCTAAAGCGTTTAATTCAGCTTTTAGTTCTTCTTCTGTTACAACAGCTTTAACCTTTTCAGCTTTTAAGCCTTTATATGCTGTAACTTCAACTTCAGGTTTTGTGGTAAGTGCTACTTTAAAGTTAACACCGTCTTGTTTGTTAATGGAAACAAGATCAAAATCCATTTTATCATCAATAATTTCTAAACCGGCTTCTTTAGCTGCATCTTCAAGTGCATCTGCATATAAAAGGTTAAGTGCATCTTCATAGAAGAAAGATTCACCATACATACCTTCGATGATGCTTAATGGTGCTTTGCCCTTTCTAAAACCGGGAACGTTGATTTTTTTTACGTTCTTTTGATATGCTTTAGTAATTGCTTCTCTAAAGCTTTCGCCGCTGATTTGAATATCTAATTCATAGCGGTTAGTATCTAATTTTTTGCTTGCCTTTAAACTCATTGGAAAATCCCCCTAAATATAATGCAAATAATATAATAACATATATTTGCTAAATTTTCAATCTAAAATTTGCCATGGTGTAAAATCTATACAATCTGCAGAGATTAACTTGAATTTTATACCATCATATTCTTTAACAGCATTGTTAAAACCAAGCCCGTGAATATGGCCATGGTAAACCTTTTTAATACCGTATTTTTTTAAAATGTTAATAATTGGTTCGCACACATATTCGCCGTAAACAGGCGGATAATGTAATACAACAACCGGTTTTTTACCACTATCAACACCCATTTTAATTGAGCGTTCAAGCCGTGCGGCTTCGCGAGAAAGAATTTTCTCATCTCCGCTATCATAAAACCAGCCACGAGTACCACAAACAGCATAATCCCCCACTACAAAGGAATTGTTAAATAAAATTTGGAAAGAACTAAGGTTGTTTGCTTTGAAAAATTCTTCCATTTTTTTAACAGTACTCCACCACAAATCATGATTACCTTTAATTATAATTTTTTTACAAGGTAAATTTTCTAGAAACTGAAAATCTTGTAAGGTTTCTTCAAGCTTTAATCCCCACGATATATCACCGCCGAGTATTATGGTATCGTCTTTGGTTAAAATTTTTAAAAAGCCTGCTTTTATTCTGTCTTCATAATTTTCCCATCCGCGAAAAACCGTCATGGTTTTTTCAGGGGTGCCTAAAGCTAAATGCAGGTCAGAAATAACGTATAGGGACATATTTCACCTACTTGTATATTTAATGAAATTTAGTAAAAACTAATATTGTAAAATACTTTTTATTTTACAAAACAAAGAAAGGAATTAAATTTATGAGCGAATTTAAAAGTGTAATTCAAGGTGTATCTTGCGACGTTTCAGACTGTGTTTATCACTGTGCCGACTGTTCTTGTGCAGCAGGCAAAATTCAGGTTAGTAACGATATGAAAAATGGCACAAACCAAACCATTTGCGATACCTATAAACCTATGGACTGTAAAACCTGCAAATAACCTTTAAACTCTCCATTTGGGGAGTTTTTTATTTTAAAAACTCTTTTATTGCTTCTTTCATTTCTTGTTTTGCTATTTTCTTATTAAAACGAATTTCTTTTTCTTTTAATGCTTTAATGCTATTTGGAACCATAGTGTTTGTAAATAATGCAAGATTATCTAAATTTTCGAAATCGTCTTCTTTTAGTTCTTTATCTAAAGCGGTTAAAACACTTGGTGCAAACTTATAAGGAGAAGCAGTTGAAGCAATAACAGTTTTGGTGTTATCACCGCTATTTTTAACATAATCTTCGTAAACCTTAAAAGCAACTGCCGTGTGAGTATCAATTAAATAACCGTATTTTTCAAAGGTTTCTTTAATTGTTGCTTTTGTATCGTTATCATCGCAAAAACCGCCAACAAAGTTTTCAGCAATTTTTTCTTTAACAGCATCTGTTACGCTATATTCACCAACGGTAAATAATTTATCTTGCCAATCTTTAATTTCTGCGTCGTTATTGCCGTTTAATAAGTATAACAAGCGCTCTAGATTGCTTGAAATTAAAATATCCATTGAAGGAGATTCCGTTGCGTAAAATTCGCGATTTTTGTTATATTCACCACTATTTATAAAATCGGTTAAAACGCGATTTTTATTACTTGCACAAATAAGTTTGTTTATAGGAATACCCATTTGTTTTGCATAGTAAGCCGCTAGTATATTACCAAAATTACCGGTAGGCACTACAACGTTAAATTTATCGGGACAACCCATATCAAAATAAGCAGAAACGTAATAAACAATTTGTGGTGCTAAACGGCCCCAGTTAATGGAGTTTGCACTTGAAAATTGTTTATTGTTTTTTTCTAATTCTAAGTTAAATGCTTTATCGCCAAATATTGTTTTAACCCCTGTTTGAGCATCGTCGAAGTTGCCTAAAATAGAGCAAACCATAACGTTGTTACCCTCTTGTGTTGCCATTTGTCTTTTTTGCATTTTGCTAACGCCATCTGTTGGGTAAAAAACAATAATTTTTGTTCCTTCAACGTCTTTAAAGCCTTCTAAAGCGGCTTTACCTGTATCGCCAGAGGTTGCAACAAGAATAACAGTTTCTTTATCTGTGCCTATTTTTTTAGTGGAGGTGGTTAGTAAATAGGGCAAAATTTGCAACGCTAAATCCTTAAACGCACAAGTAGGACCGTGCCAAAGTTCTAAAACGTTAAGTGTTTCGTTTAGCGCTTTAACGGGAGCAGGATTATTATTATCGAAACTATTATTATATGCATTAAAGCAACAATAATGAAGTTCTTCTTTAGTAAAATCGGTTAAGAATTTACCTAAAACAATTTCGGCCCTTTCAATATAGTTTGCGTTTTTTAAAGCAGCAAAATCTTCTTTTGTAAGGGTTGGAATTTCGGTTGGTAAATATAGGCCACCATCTTTACTTAAACCTTTTGCAATTGCATAAGAAGAATTTACTTTTTCTTTGCTATTTCTTGTTGCGGTATATTGCATTATGAGTCCTCCAAATTAAAATGCATTTTCTGTAACCTTTAGTTTTGCGTTTTTAAAATTGTTATTATCGTCTAACGTAATTTCTGCCACGTCAAAACGAGGTTGTAATGAACTGTAAATATGACTTTTAAATATATAATTATCAGCTGTTTTTCTAATTTTAGAAATTTTTGATGCGGTAATGGCTTCTTTAGGGTTATACCCTGCAGTTTTTCTACGCACCTTTACTTCTACAAAAACAACCTCAGTTTCACTTTCGGCAATTAAGTCAATTTCGCCAAAAGCGCTATGGAAGTTTTTAGCGGCTATATAAAAGCCCTTTTTTATATAATATTCTGCCGCGATATCTTCACCGCGGTCACCTATTGTTTGTTTATCTTTCATATCTTTGTTAAAAAGCTTTTACGGTGAACCGGGCATGCACCATATTTTTTAATTAATTCTATATGCTCCTTCGTACCGTATCCTTTATGTTTTTTAAAGTTATACATTGGATATTCTTTATCAATTTCCAATAAAAATCTATCCCTTGAAACCTTTGCTAAAATTGATGCCGCAGAAATTGAATAAGACTTGCTATCCCCTTTTACAATGGCTTCGCTAATACCGTTAAGTTCAGGTGGAATTCTATTGCCGTCAATTAAGCAATAATCAACCTTTTTAAGACCTTTTACGGCTCTAGTCATTGCAAGATAGGTTGCATTTAAAATGTTAAATTCTTCAATTTCTTCAACACTTGCGGTTGCAACACAATAATCAACCGCATTATTTATAATTACGTCGTAAAGGGCTTCACGCTTCTTTTCGCTTAATTTTTTACTATCGTTTAATCCTTCAATTATAAAAACGTCAGGCAAAATACAAGCGGCCGCATACACAGGGCCCGCAAGCGGTCCACGACCTGCTTCGTCAACACCGCATATAAGATTTAACCCTTGCGATTTTAAAATATTTTCATAAGAAAAATCAGGCATATTAATTGGGCCTTTCTAACGTAATGTTACCAATTTTACCACCGCGAAATTCGTCTATTAGCATTATTGCGGCACGTTCTGTATCTGTATCTCCACCGCGAGCCTTCATACCGCGTTTAGCGCCAATATTACATAAAATATCGTAGCTATCTTCATAATCTTCGTGAATTTCAACCTTATAACGATTTTCGAGTAGTGCTTTATACTTTGGATTTAACACCAAAAATTCAATTAATTTTACGGCAATAAATTCAATATCTAAAAGGCTATCTTTTACAGCCCCCGTCATAGCTAAACGAATTGCCACTTCTTCATCTTCAAACTTAGGCCAAAGCACACCGGGTGTATCTAAAAGCAAGAAATTGTCTTTTGTTGAAAACCATTGATTGCCTCGTGTAACACCAGGACGATCTTCAACCTTAGCGTGTTTATCGCCTAGTCTATTAATAAAAGAAGATTTGCCAACGTTTGGAATACCGACAACCATTAATCTTATAGCTTTGTTTATGCCCTTTTGCTTTGCGGCTTCAATCTTTTTAGAAAGAAGATTTTTTACAGCCGTAGCAAAATTTTTAAGGCCTGTACCACTTTTACAATCAACTGCAACGGCAGTAATGCCCATTTTTTTAAAATAGGCTATCCACTCGTTAGTAATTTCACTATCTGCAACGTCGCACTTATTGAGTAAAATTATTGACGGTTTGTTTTTTAATATATCGTTAAGTTCGGGGTTGCGGCTTGAAAGGGGTGTTCTTGCATCTAAAATTTCAACCGCGGCATCTACTAAAGATAAACTCTCGCCAATTTTACGACGGGTTTTAGCCATGTGGCCCGGGAACCACTGAATTTGTTTACCTGATTCAGCCATTTATATACCCCCAATTTTATTGAACGGGAATATTCTAAATATTGCTTTGCCTAAAACAAACTTTTTATTTATAAGCCCATTTTCACCAATGTTTTTTGAACGGCTATCTAAAGATTCACGACGGTTATCGCCTAAAACAAAGATACAATCTTTTTTGACGGTTAAAGGAAATTCAACGTCGTAAAGGCCTGTAGAAGCCGCATTAATTGCATAATCTTTAATATACGTTTCGTTAAGTTTAACACCATCTACAAAAACGTAACCATCTTTAATATCAACAGTTTGGCCTTCTACTGCTATTACCCTTTTTATAATGGGGCTTTTATTGCCCGCATCTGTAACCGAATTATCGGTATTGCGAGAAATAACAACAATATCGCCTTGCTTTGGGGTGTAAAACAAATTAGAAATTACTACACGTTCACCATCGATTAAGGTGTTTTCCATAGAATCACCATCAATGCTTACAATTCTAAACAAAAAAGTAAATACAAGCACAACTACCAAAACCGACGATATAATAATATCCAGCCACTCAAAAAAGTCTTTTTTAAAGTTTCTTTTAGTAGTTTCTTGTTCCATGAAAACACCACCTTTAAAATGCAAAAAAGGGAACTAAAAAGTTCCCTTTAGTCTTACTTGATTTGTTCTTTAACCTTGGCTGCTTTACCAACTCTATCACGTAGATAATATAGCTTAGATCTGCGAACTTTACCATGTCTAACAAGTTCAACCTTTTCAACGTTAGGTGAATGAACCGGGAACACACGTTCAACGCCAACGCCGTAAGATACACGGCGAACGGTGAAGGTTTCGCTGATGCCGCTATTGTTGCGAGCGATAACAGTGCCTTCAAAAATCTGAATTCTTTCTCTTTCGCCTTCGCGAATCTTTACGTGAACCTTAACGGTAGAACCGATTTCGATTACAGGAGCAGATTCTTTTAGGTTAGAAGCTACAAGATTTTTAATTGCGTCCATTGTTTTTTCCTCCTTAAAATTTCAGACGTTCATAAGTTTTAAACATAGAGGACCGCCCGCTTCATTTGTCGTATAAACGGCTATGAACCCACCCTTAAGGAAAGGGTGAAATCAAACGCTATATTATATTAGCACAAGACCTTTAAAAATGCAAGTCTTTTTTTAAAATTATTCAAAAGAAATTAAATCTTTTGTTAACAAATTATTTCTTGTTATTAAAACAGCAATATCTCTATTATTTAAAAACTCGTTTATTAATAACGATGGGTTAATATTAAGTTCGTTACCTGCCGGTAAAACTAGTTTTAATAGTGTACCCTCTTTTGTTACCGTAATTTCATTTTTAATAATATGTGGTTTTAAATCAATTTCGGTTTCTTTATTTTTTTTACCCTTTTTAATAACCTTAATTTCGGGTTTTAATAAAAAGGCTAAAAGTTCATCTTTAATATTGTCTTCAAATAAAACAAAATATTCTGCATATTTAATTTCTTTTGGTTTTAACTTTGGCTCGGTTACCTTTATAATTTCAATTCCGTTTGGAATTACGGCGGTAATACGCTTTTGAATTTCGCTTAACGTTATATCTTCAGTTACTTTAAAATCCATAACCTCGTAATTACTTTCAAACCCCAAAGAAAGTGGTAAAGCAAAATTTATATAAGGATGTTTATTAAAGCCTTCTGTAAACCACACGGGAATTTCGGCTTTGCGAAGCATTCTTATCATAAACCTTGTTATATCAAGGTGAGAGACAAATTTCATCCTGTCTTTCTTTTTATAAAAAACTCTTACATTTTCCATTGTTAATTCCTTTTATCTGTGCAAATGCCGCATTTATAACAAGTAGCACCGCAGTTATTACATTGTTCACGACAATTACGTGTTGTTAAACTTTGTTTTGCTTTTTCGTTTTCTGAAATTAAATATTCCTTATTAACACCAATATCAATTACGTCCCAAGGACAAACTTCTGAATATGAAATGTCACGATAAGCATAAAACTCTGGGTTTACACCAGCTTTTTTGAAAGCAGTTTGCCATCTTTCAAAGTTAAAGCACTCGCCCCAGCTATCAAGTCTAGCCCCCATTTTAAAGGCATTTTCAATAACCTTTGATAAGCGGCGATCTCCTTTTGCAAAAACAGCTTCTAAATAAGAAGTTTCGCTATCGTGCCAGTTAACTCTAATCTTTTTAGATTTAACCGATTTTATAAGTAGTTCTTGCTTGCGTTCTAATTCAGCTTTGGTGTTTTGCGGATAAAACTGAAATGGTGTAAATGGCTTTGGAACAAAGCAAGCAACACTAATTGTAATATTGGGAGAAATGCCTTTAGGACGGTTTTCGGTTTGGTAATATAAATCTAAAATTCTTTCTGCCAAATTTGCAATACCAATAATATCTTCATCAGTTTCATTGGGAAGTCCTAACATAAAGTATAGTTTTACCGTGAAATAACCGCCTGCAAATGCACGAGCACAAGCAGAAAAAATTTCTTCTTCGTTAATGTTTTTGTTAATAGAATCGCGAAGTCTTTGCGTGCCGGCTTCGGGGGCGAAGGTAAGACCGCTTTTTCTAATTGCTTTAACGCGGTCTAAAAGCTCGTCGGTAAAATTGTCAATTCTAAGAGAAGGCAAAGACAAGCTAACGCGTTTTTCTTCGGTATAATCTAATAATCCGCTTAAAAGTTTATTAATCTCACAATAATCGCTAGTACTTAAAGAAAGTAGCGACATTTCTTCGTAACCTGTATTTTTTAATAGTTCTTTTGCTTGGTTAATAATTGTATCGGCACTCTTTTCGCGCACGGGACGATAAATAAATCCTGCTTGACAAAAACGGCATCCGCGAATACAACCGCGAAAAACTTCTGCAACTGCGCGGTCGTGAACAATTTCTGTAAAGGGAACTACAAAATCTTTTGGATAATGAGAGGTGTTAAGGTCTTTAACTATTCTCTTTTTAACGGTTTTGGGCGCATTTTCTTTTGGTGTATAGTCTTTTATTGTGCCGTCTTCATTATATGTAACTTCGTAAAGTGAAGGTACGTAAATACCTTCAATCCTTGCGGCTTCAACCAAAAATTCCTGTTTGGTGCTACCCTTTTGTTTATGTTTTTTATATAAATCTGTAAGTTCTAAATTTACTTCTTCACCTTCGCCGATAATAAATAAATCAATAAAATCGGCAATGGGTTCGGGGTTACAAACAGCGGGGCCACCCGCAACAATAATTGGACTTAAATCTGTTCTATCTTTGCTATAAAGCGGAATATTTGAAAGTTCTAACATATTTAATATGTTGGTGTAACACATTTCATAAAGAACAGAAAAGCCTATTATATCAAACTCTTTTAAGCTATCACGACTTTCGAGAGCAAAAACAGGGATATTGTGTTTACGTGAAACCTCTTCAAAATCAATCCAGGGCGCAAAGGCACGTTCACACCAAACGTCTTCACGTTGGTTTAATGCAGAATATAAAATTTTAAGGCCTAAATGCGACATCCCGATTTCATAAGTATCGGGAAAGCATAAAACCCATCTGATTTTATCCTTTTTATCTTTATAAACACTACCCTGTTCTCCACCCGAATATCTGCCGGGCTTTTGAACTGTTAAAAGCAGTTGTTCTAAACGTTTATCATCCACTTTATAATTCCCCTTTGCTTAAAAAAGTGCAAATTATTATATACATTATAAATAATATAATTGATATATTTTCCTTAATATTTAAAATTCCAAATATAGCACAAAAGATCAATACCCCGGCTATTATAAAACTTATTATTTTTAAAATGAACATACTTTTATCTTTATTAAAAAAGATATTTAAAGTTAAAAACAACAGTTCTCCCCCGTCAAGTCCTACGGTAGGTAAAGAATTTATAACCATAACGGCAAAATTTGCCGCAGAATATACTAATAAAACTTTATTTAACGTTACCTTATATATTAAATAAAAAACAAAAAAGAAAAAGGCGTTTGTAATTATGCCAGAAGCCGCAATTATGCCCCTATCTTTATTTGATTTTGGCACAAATCCTGAAATATCAATATGAAAGGCTTTTAAAATAATATTTTTAGGTGCGCAAAACAACAAACACATCGCAATTAAATGCCCTATTTCGTGAATAATTATTGCAAAAAATATAGGTAATAAATAACCCGTTCTGTCAATAATTAAAAGCAGTGCTAAAAAAGCAGAAAATGAAAAGGTAATAAATATTTCGGTTTTGAAAATTTTTATTTTCATTTTAGCTTCACATAATTTTCAGGGTTAACCTTATTTTCATTAAGTATTACTTCAAAATGAAGGTGTGGCCCGGTTGAACGCCCTGTTGAACCTACAAGTGCTATTGTTTGCCCGGCCTTTACAAAATCGCCGGTTTTTACCTTTAAACTACTGCAATGAGCATATACCGTTTTTAAACTTTCAGAGTGCTTAATTATAACGTAATAGCCATAAGAAGCATCATAACCTGCAAACTCTACACCGCCGCTTAAAGAAGCCATAATTTCATCTCCGAAATCCGCAGCTAAATCTACCCCGTTATGTGTGGCTTTGGTGTTTGATATGGGGTCAGTACGACTACCAAACGGAGAAGAAACGGTATAACTTTTTAAAGGCACCAAAAAACTATTACTGCTAATGTTTGCGCGTATTTCGTTAAAAACAATTTGACTATCTTCCTGTGGGCCACCAGCCGCTACAAAACTGCTTGTACTTACAGTACTGCTATTATTTACAGAACTTGTTTCACTTACAATACTGCCTATTTCTGTACTTGCTACAACCTCACTAGCGGTTAGGGTGTTTTCAAAATTTTCTTTATAAAAAAGTTTTGTTTCTTTATATAAATCTCCAAAAAAGTTTTTAATTATAAGTGCTATAGATAAAATCACAACGCACATTACGGTTTGAAGCACTAATATATAGCCTTTGCCGTCAAGCGCTTTAGGAAGTTTTGCAAGTTTTTGCTCATCCCTAATTTCTACTTTTCTGTTTTCTTCATATTCCAAAAAAATCACCTCATAAAAATCTATGCTAAAAATTAAGCAATAATTACTTGGTGATTTTTTTAGTTATATTTGATGTTTTTGTAAATCTACACGGCCGTCTTCCAAAAAGGTTACGCCTTCATTTTTTAAAAGTTCTATTTGAGCGTTTACTCCGCCAAAAACAAATGCTTTTGCTGGAAGACCAAAACGGTTAACAACCCTATGACAAGGAATTATTGAAGGGTCGGGGTTTACGTGAAGAGCATATCCCACAACACGCGACCAACGTGGGTTCCCCGCAAGAGCTGCTACCTGCCCGTAAGTTGCAACTTTACCTTTTGGTATTTGCATTACAACTTTATAGATTTTATTAAAAGTATTATCTTTCATAAATTCACCCAAAAATAATATTTATGAAAAACAAATAATTATTCGGCTTTTAAAGAAATAATTCTTGGTGTGGTTAAAATGCCGCTTTCTTTTAACTGATAATCGTAGCTAAAGCAGTTACCCTTTGTACGCCAAAGTGGTGAGCCATACCAATCTTCCATTTTGTCGGTATTATGTAGTGCGCCAAAGGTGTTAACTCTGTTACCAAAAGCAACTAAATTAATTGTGGCATCACTATCAATTACACCTAAATCGCAAGTATATGGCGCTAATGCTACAATGCCTAGTTTATTGCTATTTAAATAAACGGCATTTGTAGTTGAAGCAAAACGGTCAAGTTTTAATACCTTTTTAGTGCCGTCAGGGGTTACGGGAATATGGTAAATAATATTGCCGCCATAGAAAGGCAAACCTTGATTAACAATATTTCCAAAACAAATAGTTTTTGGCATATCAATAATGGTTGCACTGTCTCCTGCCGCACGAACACCAAAGTCGCCTAAAATAAATGCGTTTTCTACAGTTGTTAAAGAACCGAATTTCACTGTTAAAATAAGGGTATTTTCGCCACGTTTAATAAGTGGTAATTTAACCTTATCAATATCAACGTCAACATACTTGCCGCAAGAAGTAGCCTTAACTTCTTTGCCATTAAATTCAATTTCTGTATTTTTTAGGTTTTCTAAAGCTAAAAAGCTTTCGGTTACCATAACGTCAGAATTAATTGTGAATTTAAGCTTTAAAATATGTTCTTCTTTTGGTTCGTTACCGGCATAAATCCAAGGTTGGCAACCCGATGCACCCTCTAAAGAATAACCTAAGCTTAATTTAGCAGAATCGTGAATTCGAAGCATTTCTTCTTTTGCTTGCCACTCACCGACGTCAATTGCCCACTCTGCGATATCTAACATAAATACGTTTGGTTCTGAAAGTGAAAATTCAACACGTGAAGCAACCGGTAAATCTGAAATAACTTCAGATTCTTTTTCTTCTTCAACCGTAACACCGCGTCCATCTTCTAATCTTAAAAGAAGGCTTGAGTGAGTATAGCAGTTCCACTCAATTATGGTTTTACCGTTTTCATAAGAGCATTTTATTGGGGCCATTTCACCTGTTAAAGTGTTAAGTTCTGTTGGTGCATATTCACCCTTAATTTTAATAACGTAATGTTCTTGTTCGGTAATATCTTTATTTCTTGTGGTTTTAACGTGGCAGATAAATAGGTTTTTACCGCTACCGTCTTTACGAAGACCATATAAAAGATTTTTAGAATTTTTGCCATTTAAATCTTTAATTTCAATATCACGGTTTTCTTCTAAAACATTTAATAATTCAATTTTAGACCACTCAATTTTAATGGCTTTTTTAAGTAGCTTTTGTGGTAATTTAGAAGCTTTTGCATCAACAAGTGTTGGTGCTTTACCCATAACAATTACCTTACCACCGTTTTTAATAAAGTTTGCAACTGCATTTAAAGTTGATAAGCGTATTGTTTCTAACGACGGTAAAATTACAACGTCATATTCCATTTTTCCAACTTTAAAGCCTTTTTCTGTTTCTTGATATTGATTTTTAAGTAGCGATTCGCTAATAAAATCAAAATCTAAAGTATTATATAAAAGTAGTTTTGTTAGTTCTTCAAAACGATCATCCATATCTTGTAATATGGCTTTGGTTTGATTTTTTGGACCATAATGAAGCCAAGCAGATTCAACCGGGTGAATAACACCAATTTTAATATCTGCTTTGCCACGTGTCATAACGCTTGTAACACGTGCTAGATGGTCTTCAATATACGAATATTCTTTATACCAAGGAGATTGATGGCCAATAGAAGCTGGATAATCGCGTTTTGCTTCGCCACCCATTGCCACCCAATATAAGTGTGGTACACGAACACTAACGCCTAGCGCTGCTTGCCAATCGCCTTGTAATTTATGACCTCTAAAGTCAAAGTCCCAGTTAGTAACACCATAGCACTCACTCATAACGCCGGGATAACCGTATTGGTGTGTGGCACTAGCGGCTTGCTTAACGGTATTTAGTTCAACGTAGTCTTGAAGCATATCAACACCCGGCAAACTAAACGAACGATAAGAACGCATTGCCTCCCCGGTGGCGCGAATTTGTCTTTGTAAGGTTGGTTCTTCCATAACGTGACCGGTTAGCATAAGTCCGTTTTGTTTACACCAAGCACCAACGTTATCGGCATATGCAGTAACAAAACGTTCTGCAATATGGTCGTGGAAGTTATATCTTGTTACAGATGGTTTATCTTTTAATTCAAAAAATACTTCGGGTAGCTTTTCTAAAAAGCTTTCGCCATAGGTGGCTTTATATGTATCTTCAAAATCGGTAGTATATGGAACATATACGTCGGTTTTGTCGGTAGCGTAATTTAATGTTTCTTTGGTTGAAAATTGTGGTTCGTCAGTAAAAATTGCGGGAATATCGCCGCCAAAATCATCACCAACATGCTTTTTATATTCTTCGTGTGTTATTTTAATAAATTCGTCAATAGCAGATTTTGATAGTGTATCTACATATGCTTCATTATTAAACCAAGCAGAATCTACTGCTGTTTCCATATAGGCATACCAAACGGTACCTTGTGCTTCTTCCCCATCGGTTAAAACCTTATAAGAAGCAATATAGCCGTCTTTATCTAACACAACGTCGTACTTATTAAGTAAAACACCGTTTTCTGTTCTTTCAGCATGGGCATTTGCATCTTCAATAAGACCGTCTTTATGCCCAATTTCACCATTTTCACTATAAGGGGTGGTGGTAAATAAAAGATGTTTTTTTCTAAACTC
This sequence comes from Acutalibacteraceae bacterium, assembly GCA_045540715.1. Lineage (GTDB taxonomy): Bacteria > Bacillota > Clostridia > Oscillospirales > Acutalibacteraceae > UMGS1279. The sequence continues at coordinate 203,645 of JAZQHT010000004.1, forward strand.
TTTATTTTTTGTAACATAGCCACCTGCATAACCTGAAGGCCACTTATCTTCATCGTAAAGCCAAGCTAGCATTTCTTCTTCTTTGGCTTTTTCTACGCAGTTTTTAATAAACTGCATAAATTCTTCTGAAAGATATTTTGTTGACATACCAACGCGAGTGTGCATATGAAAACCGCCAAAGCCCATTTCTTTCATACACTCAATTTCTTTGTTGAGTAAGCTTTGGTCTAGTTTTGTATTCCAAGCCCAGAAAGGTGTTGCCCTATATTCTGCGGTTGGGTTTTTAAATAAATCTTCAGAAATTGTTTTTGATAAGTTTTTTGGATATAACATTATGCTACTCCTTAAAAATTTTTAAAATACTGTTTCAACACGTAAAAGGTTGGTTGTGCCTGCAACGTTTAAAGGCACACCTGCAGTAATAACAACTATGTCGCCTTTTTGAACCATATCAATTTGTTTTGCGCAAGCAATAGCGTGCTTAAACAAATCTTCTGCGGTTGTTTGATATCTGGCAATTACGGGATAAACACCCCAAGAAAGTGCTAACTGATGAAATGTTTTGGTTTCGGGTGTTGCGGCAATAATTGCAATGTTAGGGCGGAATTTAGACATACGTCTTGCGGTACCGCCGTTTTTGGTAACGGCAATAATTGCTTTTGCTTTTAGGTCCATTGCAGCTTTACAACAGGCGTCGCAAACTGCGTTGGTTGTATCTTTAGTATCTACTTCATAGTGAATACCACTTGCAAGTTTCATTTCGAGTAGGTCTTTTTCGGCACGTGCTGCAATTTTAGCCATAACCTCAACCGCTTCAACAGGATATTTACCCACTGCACTTTCGCCTGATAGCATAATTGCAGAAGTACCGTCGAATATTGCATTGGCAACGTCGGTAATTTCGGCACGGGTGGGGTTTGGTGAGTTGATCATAGATTCTAACATTTGGGTTGCAGTAATTACCATTTTACCCGACTGATAGCAACGCTTAATAAAACGCTTTTGAAGACCCGGTAAACGTTCATACTCAACTTCAACGCCCATATCTCCACGAGCAACCATTATACCGTCGCTGTGCTCTAAAATTTCATCAAAGTTTTCAACACCTTCGATATTTTCAATTTTAGAAATGATTTTTATACCCATACCGCCGTTATATTCCAAGAATTTACGAAGTTCAATAACGTCTTCTTTTCTTCTTACAAAGCTTGCGGCAATAAAATCAACGTCTTCGTTTATACCGAATAAAATATCTGCTTTATCGGCTTCGCTTAAATATTCCATATCTAAGCTAACGTAAGGAACGTTTATGCTTTTATGATTAGAAATAACACCGCCGTTTTTAACAACACAGTGAATTTCGTTATTTAAAACGCTTTCAACCTCTAGTGTAATTTTACCGTCGTCAACTAAAATGCGGTTACCAACCTTTAATTGTCTTGGTAAATCAGCATAGGTAATGGCGCCTATGGTACTATCTCCTAAAATATCTTTGGTTGTAAGGGTAAAGTTTTCGCCTTCTTTTAAGGTGATTTTACCATCTTTAAAGTTTTTAAAACGAATTTCAGGGCCTTTAGTATCAAGTAATACTGCGGCAGGCATTTTTAATTTATCTCTAACGGATTTGAATAAATCCATATCTTTTTTGTGGCTTTCGTGGGTGCCGTGTGAAAAATTGAAACGCGCAACGTTCATACCCGCTTTTAGCATTTTCTCTAAAGTTACGGGATTGGTGGAGCTTGGTCCTAAAGTGCAAATGATCTTGGTCTTTTTCACGAGAAACTTCCTTTTGCTATTTATTGTTTACAAGATCGCCCATATTATAAAGTCCTTGGGGCTTGTCCGCTAAATATAGGGCGGCATTAACCGCACCTACTGCGAAAATATCTTTACTTCTTGCAGAGTGAGAAAGGGTTATAATTTCATCTCTACCGCAGAAAAGCACGTCGTGCTCCCCTACTATTGTGCCGCCGCGAACCGCGTGAATACCAATTTCATTTTCGGTTCTCTTTTGGCGTTTTGAGTGTCTATCATATTCGTAAACTAAGCTGTTGTTTTTAGCTTGGTTAATTCCTTCTGCAAGCATAACTGCAGTACCTGAAGGTGCATCAATCTTTTGGTTGTGATGCTTTTCAATAATTTCAATATCAAAGCCATCTAACACAGCCGCTGCTTTTTTAGAAAGTTCTAAAAGCAGATTTACGCCAAGCGACATATTAAAGGAGAAAAATACCGGTATAATTTCTGCGGCTTTTTTGATATCTTCAATTTGTTCTGTGGAAAGACCGGTAGTTGCAATAACTGCTGCAATTTTATTTTTCTTTGCATAATCAATAACGCCTTTTAAGGCTGATGGATGCGAAAAATCTATAATGCAATCTGCATCTACCGTAACTTTTGAAATATCAGAAAAAATAGGATAATCTGCTTTGCCCTCGCTAATATCAACACCACAAACAATTTCACAATCGTTACGGTTTGCTACGATATTTGTTATTACCTTGCCCATTTTACCTAGGCAACCGCTTAAAATTATACGAAGCATATTTTTACCTTCTTTTATTTTAATAATTCTAATTCCTTTAAAGCATTAATTAGTTCTTGCTTTGTATTGTCTAACATAGGTACAAGCGGCATTCTTAATGGTCCGCAATTATAACCTAACATATTCATTGCTTCTTTAACGGGTACGGGATTAACGTCGATAAACAAAGTGCGAATAAGTTCGGAATATTTGCTTGCTAATTTACTTGCTTCTTCTTTATCGCCTTCTAAATATTTAGCAACAATTAGGTGTGTATCATTTGGAACAATGTTTGATAAAACAGAAATAACACCCTTACCACCTAATGAAACGATATCAATAATTTGGTCGTCGTTACCGGAATATACCCATAAATCATCGCCGCAAAGTTCAATAGTCTTTTTAACCGATTCAATATCGCCATTTGCTTCTTTTGTGGCAACAATGTTTTTGTGAGCCGATAATGCCTTATATGTTTCAGGTTTAATGTTTACGCCTGTACGTGAAGGCACGTTATATAAAATGATAGGTTTATTAACTCTATCGGCAATATAGGTATAGTGAGCAACAAGACCGTGTTGTGATGTTTTATTGTAATATGGTGTAACCATTAAAAATGCATCAACACCAACCTTATCAGCATCGTTACAAAGTTTTACAGCATAATTAGTATCGTTACTGCCAGTACCTGCAATTATAGGTACGCGTTTATTTGCCGCTTTTACTGCAACCTCTAAAACCTTAACGTGTTCGTCGTGGTCTAATGTTGAACTTTCGCCTGTTGTGCCGCAAATTACTAAAGCATCAATACCTTTGTTAATTTGTTCTTCAACTAATTCTTCTAAAGCGCTGTAATTTACAGAGCCGTCTTGATTCATAGGGGTAACAAGTGCGGTAGCCGCACCTTCGAATATAAGCTTTTTCATAAATTTAGCTCCTTATATGACAAAATAGTTTTTTATTTAGTCCATATAACCTTCTGCTGCAAGAAGTTCTGCCATTAAAACAGCACCACCTGCTGCGCCGCGAAGGGTATTGTGAGAAAGACAAACAAATTTATAATCGTATTGTGTATCTTCACGAAGTCTTCCAACAGAAACTGCCATACCGCCTTCTAAATCTCTGCAAAGTTTTGCTTGAGGCATATCGTTTTCTGTGAAGTAATGTAAGAATTGCTTTGGTGCGTGTGGAAGTTCAAGTTCTTGAGGTCTTCCTTTGAAGTTTTGCCAGATATCTAAAATTTCTTCTTTTGTGGGTTTATTTTTAAATCTTACAAAAACTGCCGCTGTGTGACCATCAGATACCGGAACGCGTAAGCATTGAGCGGTAAAGTTTGGTTTTGTAGCCTTTACAATTTCGTCACCTTCAATTTTGCCCCAAATTTTAAGTGGTTCTTGTTCGCTCTTTTCTTCTTCGCCACCGATATAGGGGTTTACGTTATCGATCATTTCGGGCCAACGTTCAAAGGTTTTACCTGCGCCTGAAATTGCTTGATAAGTGCAAACTAAAACGTCTTCAACACCAAACTTTTCATCTAATGGGAAAAGAGCAGGAACGTAGCTTTGTAAAGAGCAGTTAGATTTAACAGCAATAAAGCCTTTTTTAGTGCCTAAACGTTTGCGTTGTGCTTCAATGATTTTTGCGTGTTCCGGGTTAAGCTCGGGAACAATCATTGGAACGTCAGGGGTGTGGCGGTTTGCGCTATTGTTTGAAATAACAGGACATTCATGTTTTGCATAAAGCTCTTCTAAAGCTTTAATTTCGTCCTTTTTCATATCAACTGCGCAAAAAACAAAATCAACTTCACTCACGATTTCTTCAATATCATCAGTTGCGTTTTTAATAACTAAATCTTTTAAGTTTTCAGGAATTGGCTGTGTCATAGCCCAACGGCCGCTAACTGCATCTTCATATTTTTTGCCTGCAGTTCTAGCTGACGCTGCTAAAACCTTAACTTTAAACCATGGATGATCGTGTAATAATAACGCAAAGCGTTGACCAACCATACCTGTTGCACCAATAATACCTACATTATAAGACTTCATAAATATCAACCTTTTTCTAAAAAATACTTGCGGTAAATGATATTTTACAATATAATAAAAATATCGTTAAACAACATTACTGCATTATATATAATATAATAGCAAAATTACAAGTGTTTGTCAAATATATAATATTCTAAATTTTGATATATTGTTAATGAATTTTTAGGTGATTTTTATGCAAAAAAGCGACTTTTATTTTGATTTACCGCCTGAGCTTATTGCTCAAACTCCAATAACACCCAGAACCGCATCTAGACTACTATATTTAAACAAGGATTCGGGAGAAACAAGCCATCACACTTTTACAGATATAAAGAACTATTTGAAAAAGGGTGATTTATTAATACTTAACGACACAAAGGTTTTACCCGCACGTATTTTTGGCACACGCAAAGACACGGGTGCAGTGGTTGAATTTGTGTTGCTTAAACGCTTAAACGATAATGACTGGGAGTGCATTGCAGGGCCCGGCAAAAAAGCAAAAGAAAATCACGAATTTACCTTTACTGAAACATTTAACGCAACCGTTATTAAGGTTTTAGATAACGGCAACCGCATTTTAAGATTTGAATATGAAGGCGAATTTTATAGTGAACTTGACAAGGTTGGCAAAATGCCCCTTCCCCCTTATATTACTGAAGAACTAAAAGATAAAAACCGCTATCAAACGGTTTATGCTAAAGAATTAGGTTCTGCAGCAGCCCCTACTGCTGGGCTACATTTTACTAACGAATTTTTAAATGAATTAAAGACACAAGGAATTGAAATTGGTTACGTAACCTTACACGTGGGACTTGGCACTTTTAGACCTGTTAAGGTTGATAATATTTTAGAACACACAATGCATAGTGAACACTATATTATTTCTGAAGAAACGGCAAAATTAATTAATAAGGCCAAAGAAGAAGGCCGCAGAATAATTTGCGTAGGTACCACTTCTTGCAGAACCATTGAAAGTGCGGCAGATGATAACGGCTTTGTAACACCAGGTGAAAAAGACACTAGTATTTTTATTTACCCGGGTTACAAGTTTAAGTGTTTAAACGGACTTATTACTAACTTCCATTTACCCGAAAGCACACTAATAATGCTGGTTTCTGCCCTTGCAGGACGCGAAAACGTGCTTAACGCATATAACGAAGCCATTAAAGAAAAATACAGATTTTTTAGTTTTGGAGATGCGATGCTTATAGTATAAAGGACGCTGTCCTTTATACAGTGAAGAGTGAAAAGTGAAGAGGTAAGGTGTCGGCAAAGCCGACGGATTATAAAAATTTCTTTTCACATATCCCATAAACTTCAATGACGCGATGTTAATCTTGTAAAAAGAAAATTAACCGGTAATAAGTAAGAGGTAATATTTTTAAAAAACAAAGGAATTTAAGATATGTATAAACTATTAAAGCAAGAAGGAAATGCTCGCAGAGGCGAATTTACAACGGTACACGGCACAGTGCAAACCCCTGCATTTATGAACGTTGCAACCGCCGCCGCAATAAAGGGCGGACTTTCTGCGCACGACCTAAAAGATATTAGATGCCAGGTAATGCTTTGCAACACCTATCATTTGCACATAAGACCTAATGATAAGGTTGTAAAACAGCTTGGCGGTTTGCATAAAATGACCGGTTGGGATGGCCCCATTTTAACCGACAGTGGCGGTTTTCAGGTCTTTTCCCTATCGTCTTTAAGACAAATTAGTGAAGAAGGGGTAACCTTCGCATCCCACGTTGACGGTAAACGTATTTTTATGGGCCCTGAAGAAAGTATGCAAATACAATCTAACCTAGGTTCTACAATTGCTATGGCTTTTGACGAGTGTGTTGAAAACCCTGCAGCCTATAATTATTCTAAAGAATCGTGTGCAAGAACAACTCGTTGGTTAAAGCGTTGCAACACCGAAATGAAGCGCCTTAATTCTTTAGATGAAACCATTAATAAAAATCAGCTTTTATTTGGTATTGGACAAGGCTGTACCTATAAAGATTTAAGAATTAACCACATGAAAGAGATTGTAGATTTAGATCTTGACGGTTATGCTATTGGCGGACTTGCAGTTGGCGAAGAAGCACCCGTTATGTACGAAATGATTGAAGCAGTTGAACCTTATATGCCAAAAAATAAGCCCCGTTATTTAATGGGTGTTGGCACACCCGTTAATATTTTAGAAGGGGTTGACAGAGGTGTTGATTTATTCGACTGCGTAATGCCAAGCCGAAACGCTAGACACGGCCACCTATTTACTAGTATGGGCATTATTAATATTCAAAACCAAAAGTACGAAACCGATTTAAGCCCTATTGATTTAAACTGCGACTGCCCTGTTTGCCGCACCTATTCTAAAGGTTATATTAGACACCTTTTAAAATCTAAAGAAATGCTTGGCCAACGTTTACTTGTTATGCACAACCTTTATTTTTACAACAACCTTATGGAGAAAATTCGTTATCATTTAGATAACGGCACCTTTAAGGAGTGGAAGGAAAAACAGGTTGAAATTTTGGGCAAACGCATTTAACACTTGCAAAAACAAAAAAAGTAATATATAATTACTTGGTAATATAAATTTTAAGGAGAATTCTTTTTATGAACTGGATGTCAATTATTATGCTTGTTGTAATGATTGCGGTTTTCTATTTCTTTATTATGAGACCTCAAAAGAAAAAACAACAAGAAGAAGAAAAAATGCGCAACAACCTACAAATCGGCGATGAAATTTTAACCATCGGCGGTATTTATGGTAAAATTGTTTCTTTAAAAGAAGACAGTTTTGTTATTGAATCTTTAGTTGATAAATCTAAATTAAAGTTTGCTCGTTGGGCAATTCAACAAAACCTAACTGTTCACGACGAAGAAGAGAAAAAATAAGAATAAAATCAAAAACCTCCGCATAGTTTTCTATGGGAGGTTTTTATTTTGGAAAATAAAAAGTTTTTTAATAACGAAATGATAAAATCTTTAATTATAGGCGTAATTTTAGGTACGGCTATAATTTCTATTTTGCTTGTTTTATCCGCTTTACTACTGTCTTTGGGTGTTTTGCCAATAACGGCCGCCAGCATTTGTTCTACCCTTTCTTTAAGCATAGGCGCTTTATTATCAGGTATTTTTACTTTAAAAAAATTAAAGAAAAACGGTCTTGTAACGGGTCTTATTTTAGGTGGTGCACTGTTTTTAATTTTTACTTGTCTTTCTTTAATTGCAACCCTTTCTGCCCCCACCCTTTTAACACTTTTAAAAGGCGTAATAACTATGATTTCTGCTTCTCTTGGCGGAATTATTGGTGTAAACCTAGCGGCAAAAAGAAAAATTATATAATAAAAACAGAGTGGCAAAACCACTCTGTTTTTTTATAGCTTTATTAAAGCGTAAGACCTTTGTTTGTTAAAGGTAACGTAAAGCTTTGTGCCGTGATAGTTTAATTTTACTTCATCGTTTGTTGCAAGAACGGTTGCATTTAGATTATTGGTTTCAAAACTAAATGTATTTTCGTTAGTGCTTTCTCTAAAAATAAGCAAATAGTTATTATTTTTTGCTTCTATTTTAAAGCCGCAAATACTTCTGCCGGTTGGCTTATTGCCAATTGGAGTTACTATTGCATCACTTAATTCTTCTCTAATTTCTTTCCATATTGGCATTATTCTTTGTAGTTGTGTTCTTCGCTCTTTAGATAAAAACTGCATTTCCATCCAAAATAGCGGATTAGAAAGCATTGAAATTGCAAACAGATAATCCATATCGTAATTTTTGGGTGCAAAATCGTCGGTTTCATCATAAAAATCGCCGTTTAAATCGGGATTATTAAGCTCGAACTGGAACTTTTGAGTGGGCAAATATTTAGAGAGCATCCAAATATTTTTTAAGGTTCTATGCGGATAATAGGTGCCGCCTTTAGTATAACGGTTTTCTACAAAAAGGGTGCCATATTCTTTGCCGCAAAAATAGTTGATTCTATTATTGCGTGTAACGTCTAGTTGCACGGCAACATCGGGACCAAAAGAATAAATTTCTTTTAGTAATGCTAAAAACTTGTTGCGTTCAGAAATGTTGGTAATCCAAAACATATCAAGTTTAAAAAAGCGTACTCCCCACTCTGTATATGCCTTTTTAAGTACTTTAACGTCGCGGTCAAATAAAGCGTAATCATCGTGGGCATCGGGTGCAAACCATATACCCATTTTAATATTGCTTTTTTTAGCGTATTCGGTAAGTTCGTTTAAGCCGCCGCTAAATAAGTTTTCATCAAGTGTCCAAAAATCGCCCGAAAAAACAGGTCTGTTTTTATCGTCCCAATTAGTTGTATCATATGTTTTGCCAATTTGCCAACCGTCATCAACTTGAACAATATCAACGCCAAGTTCTTTTGCGGCATCAATTTCTTTAAGCACAAAATCGCGGCAAATTCTAGAAATGCCGTTTCTATCTCCCCAAGTGTTAGACATTGTAACAAGTGGGCGTGGTTTTCTTGCTTTATTGTAATAATTTTTAATAAATGTTGGGGCATCGTTAATTCCGCAATAACCAACTGCAACACCGTTGCCGCCGTTTTCTAAGGTTACTATACCATCAACAATATTTAAGGTAGTTGTAAAACTATCGGGAGTTTCAGAAATTATTACAAAGGCGGTATTATTTTGATAATTTTTTAGAATAAATATCTCGCCGTTTTTAGGGCTTACTAATTTTTTATAAAAAATATGATATTCGTTTTCTAAAACCAAGGTATCAATTTCATCTGTAAAAGCATTTAGCTTAACGGTTGTTAAGGTGTAATGCTCGCTATCTAGGATAAATAAACTTTCTTCGCAAAAAGAAGGCATATATACTAAAGACAAGTCTTTATAAACAATAAAATCTCTTTGTTTTTTACCTGTTGCGGTAATCTTTGTAAATTCTTCTGAAAGACCGTTATTACTTGCCTTTTCATCCTTTGCACTTAAAACGTCGGAAAACTCAAAACAATAGTCATTTGTATTAATAAAAAGCTTATTATCTTTAGTTTCGTATATCATTTTACCACCTCGTTGAGTTTATAATAACTTATAAATAATGGTATTTCAACCATTTCATTCAAAAATAGCAAAAATTACTCCATAGGGTTCTAATTTTAAATCTAGTGTTGTGGTTTTTTGGGTTTTTGTGTATTTAACACTTGTTTTCTTTTGCTTGATTAAATCGTAAAAATAAGGCTCTTGGGTTTCTTTAAGGGTAATCTGGGCATTAGTTATATCACTTGCGTTATTAACGAACATATAAACCTCTTTGCCGTTAATTTTTTTATGGCAATAGGTTAAATTTTGAAGTTTAGTCATATTAACTTCTATATCGTTAAACTTTTTATTATAAATGTCTTTTGCCGCATCTTTTGCATTTTCTACAACAATAATACCACTTGTATTTCTTAACTTTTCGGTAATAAAATCGCTGTTTTCTAAATAAATTACGGCGCCATTTTCTGCTAAATTAATTATCTTTTCTTCAATATTTTCAACTGCAAAATCACAAACCGGAAAATATATTGCTTTAAAATTATTTTTGGAATCTGTTTCAATACATTTGCCTTTGTTTTTTAATAAATTAAAGCTTTCATTATCAATTAAAATATAATCAAGCTTTTGCTCGTCTAAACTCAAAAGAGCGTTTTTAATAGAGTTATCAATTTTAACCAATACTGGATGATAATTACGCTCATCGCGATGTTTTTCCGATGGCGTTATAAACTTATAACAGCTTTTTACGGTATAATAAACTAAAAGCGGTGTTACAAAGTGTCCGCCTTCTAATATTTGCCCCATTTTTGCAACGCGTTCAAAAACATATTGGTAATCTTCTTTAGGCATACTTTTAATGCCCAAATAAGAAGCAATTGTATTTATTCCTTTTGCATACTGTACTGCAATAGAACCTAGAACTCTTTCTTCGGTGGGAACAATTCCTTTAAGCCTATCTAAATGAAAACCGGTTTCGCTCATTACTACCGATTTATTATGTAATACAGCTTCGCTGGATGTGGTTTTTAATAGCAAGGGTTCTTGCGCAAGGCTTAATGGATTACAAGAAAGGACGTCAATGCCTGGGTAATGCATAGGCTTTAACATTTGAAAATTATCATACTCGTTATAGGCATGCTCAAAAAGATTTTCCTCGCCTAATAAGTGCCCTGATAATTTTAGATGATTTTCTTCACACCAGGAAGAAATTGCTTCAAAATACGCTTCTTTATAAAGTGCACAGCAGACTTCGTTATAATCAACCCTTAATTTATAGCATTTTTCGGTTTCTCCTTCAAAAAGCATATAAATATATGGTGAAATATCATAGCCTTTTCGGTTTAAAAACTCTTGTTCAAAATTACGCGACCAAACGATATGCTTATAAAGTGGAATTTTATTATCAATTTTATCAATTGCTTTGTGTTTTACTGGTAAAACAGGAAAATACTGCGACATAACCGAAGGTTCATCGGTAAAAAATGCTTCAATAGTATTACCAAAATATTGGCCAATATATTCTTTGTATTTTTCGTGGGTAATATTTATAAAATCTTTTACCGCTTCTTTACTTAAAACGTCGATATATCTTACACTGCCACCAAATTTACGGGTTGCGTGAACACCTTCGTATAATACCTTTGTAGCAAAGTATAATAATGTACCATTTGCCTTTGCTGAAAAGGTAACACTTCCCTTTTCATCAGATAAATAAGAAATATCTTCTACACCGTCTTCGGTTTTAAAAAAGGCGGCTTTAAATTTTTCGTGCTTATAGGGTAAATCAATTTTTGTGGTTTCCCCTTTTTTAAGCTCTTTATTTAATAAAACAATACCATAGGCTTCAGCATTAGGGTTGTTTTTTACAACTAAGCCGGCAGCTGAGCCACTTGGATAACCACACTCATCATAAATCCAAACTTTTAAGCCAAGCTCTTTATATATATCCATAATGCCTTGCAAAATTTTTAACTGCCTTTTATCTCTTAAATAACCTTTGGCGTATTTTTTCATATAAACGTTAGTTATAAAACCGCCGTAACCTAAACTTAAGGAATTTAAAATAGCTTTTCTCGCACGCTTAAGCGAAGCATTATAAGACATATAAGGCTTATAGTCGTAATATTGGTGTATTAATTGTAACGGACGATATTTGTTGTCGTTTTTTGCAAATTTCATATCAGCACACCCTTTTTGCCCACTTATTTGTTCGCCATCGGTAAATTGACGCTATTGCACGTATAAGCTCGTCTAAAGCTATGGCAATATAACAACCGATTATTCCAAACTTTAAAGTAATACTTAAAAAATATGATAACCCTACGCTTATAGTCCAACAAGAAGTCATTACAACTATAAGCATAAATTTCATATCTCCTGCGCCCCTTAAAGCATATTCATATACCTGACTAACCGCGCGAGAGATTTCTGCAACGATATCTATTAAAAACACCCAAAGTGCAATTTCAATAATTTTTTGACTATTGGTAAATATCATAACAAGCGGTTTATAAAGCACTACTATTAAAAGTGATATTATTAAATTAACCGTAACAGTAAGTTTTACCAATGTTTTATTCAATCGTCTTGCATGTTCAAAATCTCCCGCACCTACAAGACGACCTATTAAAAGTGAATTTGCGCTACCAAAACTTATTGAAAACAAATATGCGTAACACAATATATTATCGTAATAAACCTTTGCAGATAAGGCGTATGTACCGATTAATGCTATAAATGAAGTTGTAATAACTTGTGAAAACGTAAACGTGCTACCCGATATACCTGCCGGAAAGCCTATGCTCACAACTTTTTTAACGCTATGCCAAAAATACCAAAAGTTTTTGGGAATTAAAAATTTTATAGAGTGCTTTTTAATAAAATAAATATTTAATATTAACCCTATAATTTGACTAACAACCGTGCTTGCGGCAACACCGGCAACACCGGTTATTGGTGAAATATGCGGAAACTTAATAACAAATACATTAAGCAGATAGCTTATTGCTACTGTTGTAAGGTTTGTAATAACCGTTGCCTTTGAAAATCCAAAGCAACGAAGTATTGACGAAAGGCCCGAAGTCACCGCCATAAACACAAGGGCAAAAACCCTAATTTTATAATAAATTAATGCTTCTGATAAAATAGCGTCTTCTAAATTCATTAAAGACATTATGGGGCCGGAAAACCCTAGCATTACAGCCGAGCAAAAAAGCCCTAAAAATACACAAAGAACAATTTGTGTAAAGTTAGTTGAATAAGCACGCTTAAGCTTTTCAGCGCCAATAAGGTTACTAATAACCACTGTTGCTCCCGTTGAAATAACCGAAAAAATAACAGGAAACAAGTTTATAACAGAGTTTGCTGATCCTACCGCTGCTACCGAGTTTTCGCTATATCCTGCAAGTACGGCGGAATTTAAAAAACCTATAAGACGGTTTGCCACCGTTTCTAATAAAAGCGGAATAGCTAAAGTAAAAAGGTTAATAGTACCTAAAGAACTTGTAACACAAAAAACACTACTCTTTTTGTTGCTTTTTTGTAAGTCCACGATATTTTGAGGGTGAAACCCCTGTATTTTGTTTAAAAACCCTTGAAAAATATGCTTCATTTTTATAGCCTACGTTTTCTGCAATTTGTTCTAAAGATAAATTGCTTGTTTTTAAGTATCTCTGCGCCGTTTCAAGACGAATTGACTCGAGCATTTTAAAAACGGTGATATCTAAATTTTTTCTGAAAAGTTGATTTATATAATCAAAGTTATACATTAAATCTTTTTCAATAATCTCACCCGTTAGTTTGCGGGAATAGTTTACATTTAAATATGCTATCACCTCGTTAATCAAATAGGTAGAGCCTGTGCTTTTGTTTGATTTTTTAGATGATGCAAATACGTACTGACGATAAATTTCAATAAATATTTCAAGTAGGTTTATTGAACAAAGTGTGTTATAGTTTTCTAAACGAATTTTTTGCTTTTCAACCGCTTTTTCGGCAAGTTTTACAATATTTAAAAATACCGTTTCATCATAAAACGAAACCTGTTTTGGAAGTATTATACTGTTTTCGGCTTCTTCAATTCTGCCTGTCAGCCATTTTTTATTTTCTTCTTGAGCAAAATTAAGCCACTCGTCATACCCAATATCCTTTAAGATTATATTATCGGGTTTAAAATGAAAATAAATAAGATTGTAGATCGATTTTTGTGTTCCAAAATGCAGTAATCCCGGTTCAAACAAAAAGCAGTCGCCCTTTTTAAGATGGTATTTTCTGCCGTTTTCGTTAAAAAATATCTCGCCCATTGTAATAATATAAAATATATAATCGCTTGATACTCTTTTAGTGTTCATGTGGGGCTCTAAATTTGCATCTTTACCGATTAATGTTATTTGTGGTAAATGACTCGCGCTATGCTTTAAAAATATCATAAAAACGCTCCCTTACACAAGTAATAATATACCAGCGTATTTAAAATATCAATGAAAAATATATAGAAAAATTTATAAAATAGCGAGTTTTTAATATTATTGCAGTTCAATGATATAAAATTATAATTTTGGCCATAAGTTTATATAAGGGTGATTTTATGGCGGTTAAAAAAATATGGTTATCTTTTATTTCTTTGATGCTTTCTGCCGCAATTTGTATTTTTATTGTGGGATTTAGCGAAGTATATACTGCCGCTTCTATAATTAACACCAATAAAAGAACCTTTATTATTGATGCAGGGCACGGTGGTTTTGACGGTGGGGCATCTTTTGACAAGGTATTAGAAAAGAATATAAACCTAGAAATTTCTCTGCGCTTAAAAGAATTGCTAAGCGTTATGGGTTATGATATAATAATGATTAGAGAAACCGACACTGCAATTAATACCGAAGGAGATAGCATTAGAACTAAAAAAATAAGCGATATGAAAAACCGCTTAAAAATTATGCAAGAAAACTCTAGTGCAACCTTTATTAGTATTCATTTAAATAAATATTCAGATAATATTCAAAAGGGGTTACAAGTTTTTTACTCCCCTAACGATAACCAAAGCCTTGTAATTGCAGAAAACATACAAAGTACGGTAAAAAACATTTTGCAAAAAGATAACCGCAGAAAAGTCAAAAAAGCAACTAAAGAGGTATTTTTGTTATACAATGCGCCAATACCTGCAGTTATTGTTGAGTGCGGCTTTTTAAGCAATGCGTTAGACCGACAAAATTTAACAAACCCTATATATCAGCAAAAACTGGCATTTGCGATTTTTTGTGGTATAATTAATAATAACAATTTATAAAGGAAGTAAAAAATGGCTAAGAATAAAACCGTTTACGTTTGCCGTGAGTGTGGCGGAGAAGCAAGCAAATGGATGGGCAAATGCCCCTATTGTAACGAGTGGAACACCCTTGAAGAAGTAACCGTTACTACGCCAAGCGGCAGTGCAAAAACTACCCTTGCAAAACTTACTGCAGAAAGCATTAATACTATTGATTCTAACGATGAAATCAGAATTGATACTGGTATAAACGAATTCAATCGTGTGCTTGGCGGCGGTCTTGTTAAAGGTTCGGTAGTACTACTTTCGGGCGACCCCGGTATTGGTAAATCAACAATACTTTTACAAGTGGCAAACAACCTTAAAGACGGCAAGGTTTTATACGTAACGGGTGAAGAATCTAAAGGACAAATTAGTTTAAGAGCAAAAAGGCTTTTTGTTAATAACGAAAATCTAATGGTTATGTGCGAAACCGACGTTTTAGCTATTGCAGAATATATTAAAGAAGAAAGACCGGCTGTTGTAATTATTGACTCTATTCAAACTATGTACCACTCTGAACTTTCTTCAAGTCCCGGCAGTATTACACAAGTACGCGAATGTACAAGCAGTCTTTTAAAGGTTGCAAAAGCTTTTGATATACCCACGATTATTGTTGGCCATATTAACAAAGGCGGCGATATTGCGGGGCCAAAAGTTATGGAACATATTGTTGACACCGTGCTTTATTTTGAGGGCGAAAAATCTAATTCTTACCGCATTTTAAGGGCTAACAAAAACCGCTTTGGTTCTACTAACGAAATCGGCGTTTTTGAAATGCAAAGTTCCGGACTAAGCGAGGTTGAAAACCCTTCTGCCCTTATGCTTTCGGGCAAATTAAACGGCGTTTCGGGTTCTTCAATTTGTAGTATTTTAGAAGGTTCAAGACCCATTTTCGTTGAAATTCAAGCACTTACAACCCCCACCGCTTTTGGTAATCCAAGACGTATGGCAACCGGTTTCGACTATAACCGTTTAAACCTAATTTTAGCCGTTTTAGAAAAAAGAACGGGATTATTTTTTAACAACCTAGACGTGTATTTAAACGTTGTTGGCGGTCTTAAACTTTATGAACCTTCTTCTGATTTAGCCGTTACCGCTTCTTTAATATCGGCTTTTAAAGATATACCTATTGACAGCGAAATTTGTTTATTTGGCGAAGTTGGACTTTCGGGTGAAGTAAGAGCGGTACCAAATGCGGCAAGTCGCGTTGCAGAAATGATGCGCATGGGCTTTAAAAAGTGTATTTTACCAAAAGGTTGCTATAAACAAGTTATGAATCTTAATACCGAAAATATTGAACTTGTATTTATTAGTACAGTTAACGAACTAAAGGAAATTTTAGAATAATGAAAAGAAAAGCAAAATTTAAACCAATTAACTTTTTACTTTTAACCTTAGCCGGTATTATTAACGGATTTGGGGTTACGGTGTTTTTAGCACCCGTAAAGTTATACGACAGCGGCATTTCAGGTACGTCTATGCTTCTAGCAAGTTTAACACCAGAGTATTTAACCCTATCAATTTTCTTACTTGCCCTTAATATTCCCCTATTTTTATACGGACTAAAAAAACAAGGTGTAGTTTTTACAATATATTCAATTTTTACCGTTGCAATTTATTCGCTAACTGCATTTTTAATAACCTCTGATATTGTTCCGCTAGACGTAAGCATTGCTTCACCATTAGCAGGTGAAGATCTATTGCTTTGCGCTATATTCGGCGGTATGATTTCGGGACTTGGCAGTGGTCTTGCAATTCGTTTTGGCGGTGCTATGGACGGCATTGAAGTTATGGCGGTAATTTTTGCAAAAAGGCTTGGTATTACGGTTGGCACTTTTTGTATGATATATAATTTAATTTTATACGTTATATGCGGTTTTGTGCTACAGACCTGGATTTTACCTTTATATTCAATAGTTGCTTATTTTGCCGCACTTAAAACAATCGACTTTATTGTTGAAGGTTTTGACAGAGCAAAATGCGCCAATATTATTACAACAAAACCAAACGAAATTTGCGAAGCACTAACAGAATCGTTTGAAACGGGCGTAACAAAAATGGAGGTAACAGGCGGTTATTCTAATAAACCCAAAAATATGATTTATTTTGTTGTTAACCGTTTTCAAGTTACAAAATTAAAAGAAATCGTTCACGAAATTGACCCACAAGCATTTATAACAATTAGTGAAGTTGCAGATATTTATTCCGCAAATCAAAAAGATTAAAAATATAAAATTTGTTTTATAAGGATACATATAATGAAAAGGTGTTTTTTAAAATCTGTACTTAGTATAATTATGGTAGTGCTGGTTCTTGTGCCATTAATAGGCTGTGGAAAAGAAAAAGGGCCAAGTTTTAAAGACGGACAGTATATTAATGCAGAAGGAAAGGTTATGCAAGCTAATGAGGTTACGCTTGACCTTATATCTACTATACATTACAAACTAAAATACGATGAATTAACCGAGAGTGCAAAACGAAAACACGTGGTTACACTTTATTTGGAATATCATATTCCCGCTTCAAACAGCACTCAAACCAACGGTAAAAATACTGTTATAGATTTGGTGGCGAGTTTTGATCCTAAGTTACCACCGGTTTACGAAGGTCGTTTGGATCTTGCAGACGGTGTTGTTTCCAAAGCATCTACTATACTTTCGTTAGCCGATATTTATGCAAAATTTAAAGATGATTCCGGCTTTGAAAATTTTGTTAATAAAATGAGTAAAACCTGCGAGTTTGCCGACGTTGTGTTTAAATTTTCAAAGGCTTGCTATATTGTATCAGATCTTACCAATAATCAAAATTTAGAAAATAAGCAAGAGTATTGTAATGACGTTATTGACGCTCTTAGTCTTATTACCTCTAACGTTCCAATTTTTGATAAATACTTTACCGAAAGCCTCGAGGTTGTAAAAGTCGGACTTCAAAAAGTGCTTGAAAATTATGAAATGCGCGAAAAAATGTATAGTATTTTAATTAAGGAAATTGATCCTCATGCGCAAACTATTTTTAGCGTAAATGATACCTTTGCTATGATGGGCAATAATCAATTTTGGAGCAACGGACCCTATATTTCTCAAGTTTTAGCAAAACAAGAAAAACTTAAAATGATTCCTGCGGGTGAACCCTACGAGTGTTTTAGAGATTATATTCTTTGGCGTGTACCATTTGAATTGCAAGGTGGTAATAAATGTTCGCACAAGTGGGGTGCAGCAACGATTGTTAAACAACCTACCTGCATAGAAGAAGGTATTAAATCTTTTACGTGTACGCTTTGCCAAGAAACAAGGGAATCAAAAATTGAAAAAACAGAACACACTTTTGAAGAAAAGGTTATTCCTCCTACTTCTCAAAAAATGGGATATTCTGTTTTTACCTGCAAAGTTTGTGGCTATTATTTTATGGATAAACTAACTAATCAGTTAACTATATTAGCCACTTGGTCGGGCGATGGTAAACAAGAACATTCTAAAAATAGAACCTTTGTATTTAACGTTTATTCTATGAGCAAAAATAGTATTTCGGGTGATTTAGACGTATATACTGTTATTTCAGGAAAAACTAAACACACTCATCAAACGACATTTAGCGGAACCGGAAAAGCTACTGAAGAAGGCTACGAATATTTACTAAAGTTTGATAAATCTGTAACTTTTGGCGTGGTTCCCTCTTATACATATACAGAACTCACCATTTACTATAACACCGCAAAAGATACATTTACCTTTAAAGAAATGTATCAAGTTACTATGACAAGAAAAAAATAAAATTAAAAGAGCTGTGTAAATTTCTACACAGCTCTTTTATTATTTTATTTCTGTAAGGCCTTTTAATAATACGTTTAAAATTTGCTTTGTACTATTTGCCGCTCCCCCGCCGTTTTCAATAATTATTGCAAAAGCATAAGGAGTATTGGGATTATCTAAAAAGCCCGTTACTAAGGAGTGTGGTTCGCCTTCTTCAACCTCTGCCGTACCGGTTTTGGCCCTTAATGAATACTTATTTGCAAGTTCGGTGCCATAAGAATAAATTGCAGCTTGCTTTAGCATATTATTTAAGGTTTTAGCGTTTGTAGTTGATATTTTAGTTGTGGCAGGAGTGGGAATATTCAAACTTGTAGGAATACCCGATGAATTTTGAATACTACTAATAATTTTTGGGGCAACTTCTTTGCCACCATTAGCAATTGTACCCGAAAGTTTCATAAGTGATATGGGGCTTGCAAGCACTGTATATTGACCAACACCCGACCATCCCAAATCTGTAACACCGGCATTTTTAGCATTATAAAAGCCACCACTACAAGAAATTTCACCAACCTTAAAATTTGTATTAAAACCAAATTTTTCGGCTGTTTTTTGTAACTTTTCTGCACCAAGTTCGGTTGCAATATTAGCAAAAACAATATTGCACGAAACCTTTATACCTTCTTGTAAGGTAATCTCACCGTGTTTACCGTTACAAATTATTTCGCCGTTATCTTTATTTATTTGTTTGCCGTTACAAACAAATTTTCTATTTTCTATATCTGAAATATTTTCTAACGCAGAAAGTGTTGTTAAAATTTTAAAGGTACTACCAGGCGGATACATACCGTTAAACGCACGGTTTACGTAAATACCCTCATACTTTTCGTCGTTAATATTTTCGGGCGGTGTATAAGGGTCGTAAGTAGGTAAACTAATAGAAGCTACAATTTCGCCCGTTTTATAGTTATACGCAATAACTGCACCCTTTTTATTTCCAAAGGCTTCTTGCAAAGACTTATTAAGTTTTGCAGAAACAGTTAGGGTCATTTTAGGAACTTTATTATACTGAGCTAGTTCGTAAATACCGCCCATATAAGTATAACCAGCTAACACAGCATCGTAATTTGTTTGAATCGAACTAAAATGTCCTGAACTATCCCCTATTATATGAAGCATCGACTGTCTAACAACGGGGTCTATATGGTATTCGCGTTTATTATCTATAGTTCTAGCTAATATCTCGCCATTTCTATCGTATATAGTGCCTGAATTTTGCAACTGACCGTCTTTATATATATGGCGATTATAAGGGCTTAATGCCCACTCTCCACCGTTTAGTCCTAAATTAACGTAGAAAAAGCCAAGACCGACTAAAAATGCTAAAAGTAATATATATGCCGCTTTAGCACGGCGACCTATCTTTTTCATTCACTTTCCCCCAATCTTGGAACAAAGTTTAAAAAGGATAATAGTCCCCAAGAGGCAATCATACTAGATCCGCCACGACTAACAAAGGGCAAGGTTATGCCCGTTAAAGGTAAAATATCGGTAACGCCAAAAATGTTAAGCCCCGCTTGGAACAATAACAATGAAGCCGCCGCTACCGCTGCAATTGCATAAAAACTTGACTTAGCGTGAGAGGCTCCTTTAATGGCTAATATAACCCAACCAATATACACAAACACAACGGTAGATGCTAGTAATAAACCCCACTCTTCACTAACTAAACCAAAAATTAAATCGGTATTAGCGGCGGGCACTGCGTTTAATTTTCCGTTGCCGGGGCCTAGACCTAAAAGGCCACCTGAAGCTATGGCTATAAGTGTTCTTGTTTGTTGATAACCTAAACCATCTGCATTTTGCCAAACCTTAGTCCAAACAGAAAAACGACGCATAATATATGGCTTTGCAAGAGCAATAGCACCGCCGCCAAGAACTGCCCCCGAAGTCATTAAAATAATAGTACCTAATCTGCCGCTACGCAAAAAGCATAGCACTAAAAAGGTGGCAAAAAATACGCAAGCCGTACCTAAATCTCCCATTAACGCTAAAGATGCCATACATATACCAAAGAAGGCAATAAACCAGGTTAGGTGTTCCCCACTTTGCATTTTTTCTAAGGTTGTAGTACCTACCAAAATAAATGCAATTTTTACAAATTCAGATGGTTGAATAGATAGCGGGCCTATTCTAATCCAGTTTTGACTACCGCCTATTACTTTACCTAAAGTTAGGTTTAAAACTAATAATATAACTGCACCGGCAATTATGAATTTTTTGTATTTTAAGACTCTGTCAATATCACTTAAAAACAAGGTGAAAACAACAAAGAAACACACCCCTAAGAAAAAGGCGAATAGTTGCCACAAAACCGCAGAAGGGCTTGTACTTGCAAGTGCAAAAAGGCCAACGCCCGATAGAAAGAAAGCAGAAATTTCTAATATTCCGCCGCCACCCAAAAAGCGTCTAATTAATGCAAAATATAAAATTTCAAAACCCATAAAACCCAAAAGTGCTACAAGTGCTATTGGCGCTTGATAGACCGTTTCAGTAAAAAGAAGGCGCACTAAACACATTGCCTGATACAGTAGTACTGCGGCAAGTAATCCTTTAGATGAAATCTTTTTAAAAGGCTTTTTATTTAGTTTTTTCTTTGCCTTTGTTGCCATTTGATTTGCCTTTCTTATTTTTGTTTGATTGTTCTTTAAAGTTTTTATAAGAATAAATATCGCGGTCAACGTCCATCTCCGGACTAGGTGAGAAAACAAATTCAAGTCCTGCAAAACCTATTGTATCGCCATTATGAAGTTTTGAGGGCTTTCTAATTTTTTTGCCGTTTACCGTAACACCACCGGAAGAAGCGGTATCAAAAATAAACCAATTCTCTCCCCTGTATGCAATAACCGCGTGATTGCGCGATATAAATTTGTAATTTAAAATTATATCTGAACTTTTTAACCTGCCAACTGCCGTTTCGTAATCGGTTATTTCAAAGCGGTCGCGACCGTTTACTGCGGTAAGTAAAGCAAAGGGCTTTTTACTGCCCCTTTTTGCCATAATTATATAAGCCCACCTAATTAAAAAAATTATTAAGGGCAACCAAACTAAGTACCTTAATACTTCTAAAACTATGGGAGCTATACCGTTTAATATTTCGTTGTTAAAAACTAAAATCTTCATATTTTTATTTTACCAAAAATTTTTTAATATGTAAAGGCTAACTATATCTTGCAAAATATGATAAAATTTGATATGCTTTTTATATAAAAAAATTAAGGAAGATTTATGAAAAAGAAAGTTTTAATAGCAGTAGAAGCTTTAAAAAAGCGCTACCCCAACGCAATATGTTCGCTTAATTATGAAGATCCATTTCAATTGCTTGTTGCAACAAGGCTTTCGGCACAATGCACAGACGCAAGGGTTAATATTATTACCCCTGCCCTTTTTGCCGCTTTGCCCGATGCCGTAACTTTTAAAAATGCGCCTACACAGCAAATTGAAGAACTTATAAAATCTTGTGGACTTTATAAAACAAAAGCCAAAGACCTTAAAGCAATGGCTACAATGCTTGTTGATGAGTATAATAGCGTTATTCCTGGTACCATTGAAGAACTTACAAAACTACCCGGCATTGGCCGAAAAACCGCAAATTTGGTTGTGGGCGACGTTTATAAAAAACCTGCCGTTGTAACAGATACACACTTTATTAGAATTTGTAACCGTTTAGGGTTTGTAAATACTGACGTACCAATAAAGGTTGAAAAGGCTATGCGCGAACTTTTACCACCCGACGAATCTAACGATTTTTGCCACAGAACTGTACTTTTTGGACGTGAAATTTGTTCTGCCAGAAGCCCAAAATGTGAAATTTGCGAACTTAATAATATTTGTAAATATAACAAAAAGACCAAGTAAAACTTGGCCTTTTTTATTATTCATCTTCAAATAATCTTGAAAAAGAAAACTTTGCTTTTTTAACCTTATTAGAAAACATTTTAAGCAGTTCCGGTAACCTTGAAAATTGGCTTGTATTATCGTCAATTAAATAGGTCCAAGTTGTTGCACTTGCAGTTAAACCGTTTTCTTCCATATCTATACCATCTTTTGTAATGGTAAGCTTTTGAAGGTCGTTTAAAACGTTTTCTTTAACGTCGCGCTGCATTTCAGCAAAATTTTCTATTGCCATACGGTTATATTCATCAAGCGGATTTTTACCGCCAACTATTGTTAAATGAATACCGCTTTTAACCGTTTCCATAGTTTCTAAATAGTTAGAAAAACACTTAACGCTATAATAAATTAAAAGTTGGCGTTCGGCTTTTTCTACTGCGGTTTTACCGTGTTCTGCTTTAAGGCTTTCATAAATATCGTTATGCTGATTTTTTATAAAACCAACATACTCTTTAGAAAATAGCAAATCGTAATGAAGTTTAGAAATCATTTTGCGTTGTTGCTCTAAAATTAAAGAATATTTATGAAGCATATATCTGGCTTCCGCTTGATTGCCTTCTACCACCTTTTGAGCATCGCGAACATAGTTTTCCATATCACCGTTTTCTTCACACTCAATAAATGGAGCTAAAAGTTCGTCTTCTAAACTAATAAAGAATATACTTTCTCCCGGATCTCCTTGTCTTCCCGAACGGCCACGCAATTGATTATCAATACGTCTTGAACGATTTAAGCCGCTGCTTATAACTAAAAGTCCACCCGTTTTTATAACCTTGTCTTTATGGGTTTGATTTTTGCCGCCAAGCTTAATATCTACGCCACGACCCGCCATATTGGTTGAAATGGTAATGCGTTTAGGAAGCCCTGCGTCTGCAATAATTTCGGCTTCACGCTCGTCGTTACGAGCATTTAGCACTTCGTGAGGTAAATCGATATTAGCACTGTACCACTCACTTTCAGCAACACTTGCCGTACCTAAAAGCACTGGTCTTCCCTCGTTATAGGCTTCTTTTATTGCATCTATTACCGCTTGTTTTTTCTCATCGGCGGTTTTAAAAATACGATCTTCTTTATCAACTCTAATGCAAGGGGTGTTTGGTTCAATTACTACCGTATCAACACCATACATAGATTCAAAATCTTTTTTAGAGGTTCTGGCAGTTCCAGTCATACCACTTAAAAACTCATAGTTTTCCATAAATGACTGTATTGTTATAGTATTATATATTTGACTGCTGGCGTTAATTTTAAGGCCTTCTTTAACCTCTACTGCACGGTGAAGTGCATCTTCAAAACGACGATTTATGGCAATTCTACCTGTAGATTCGTCAATAACCTTAATTTCATCATCTTTAATAATATAATCTTTATCTTTAGTTAGTAAAAAATTAGCTTCTAATGCCATATTAACTGCCGCTAAAATGCCAATTTTTTCTTCCGCATAAAGATTTTTAATTCTAAAGCGTCTTTCAATTTTATTAGCGCCGCTATCTTTTAGCCAAACTTGATTATCTTGCAAATTAATGCCGTAATCTTCATCTTTTAGTTTAATTACAGCTTTGTGTGCTTTTAAAGACATATCTTCGGTGTCTTCAGCTTCACCTGCTAAAACTAAAGGTATTCCGGCTTCGTCAATTAAAATAGAGTCGGCTTCGTCAACAATACAATTTTCAAAAGGAATATTTAAATAATCCTTTTTATCTGTAACTAAAAAATTACGAATAAAATCGAAGCCCACCTCTTTAGCTGAAGCATAGAAAACCTGCTTTTTATAAACGTTTTTTCTTTGTGCTAAAGTGGAAAGTGCAGTTATGTAACCACTTGAAATATCAAAAAAGTCAAAAATCTTTTTATTGTCTTTACCGTCTCTGGTAGCTAGATAATCGTTAAATACTAAAATGCTTACTTGTTTGCCCTCTTTATGCATTAAAATTGCAGCAAGAACTGCGGCTAAGGTTTTACCCTCACCCGTTCCTAGTTCGCAAATATTACCTTTATAAAGGCCATAAGCAGTTTTAAGTTGAGAATTAAAAAGTTTAAGACCGGTTAATCTAAAAATTACCTCTTTAACTGCGGCGGCAGTTTCAAAAATACTGCCGTTAAGCATTTCTTTTAATGCTTGCTCGTCAGTACCGGTAAGGTCAATTGCATTAACCTTTTTAGTAAAATCTTCAGACTTTGACTTAAATTTGTTAAATAACGGCTTTTTCATTTTATCTCCCATTGATATTATTTTTAAAATATGTTATTATATTTTTTGAAGGTGAATATATGTATAAACTATACTTTTGTGATATAAACTTAATAACCGATGAGGAATATGAACGCGAACTTAATGCTTTGCCACTTTTACGCAGACGCGAAATTTTAAGAAAAGCAGATATTAAAAATCGTAAACTTTCTTTAGCTGGCGACGTTCTTGCAAAAAGGGCAATTTTAGAACTTTCTAATGGCCGTGAAACACCAATTTTTGCTAAAGGTGAAAACGGCAAGCCA
The DNA here is from genome assembly GCA_045540715.1 of Acutalibacteraceae bacterium. Lineage (GTDB taxonomy): Bacteria > Bacillota > Clostridia > Oscillospirales > Acutalibacteraceae > UMGS1279. Next base: position 228,712 of record JAZQHT010000004.1, read on the forward strand.
TACTGCATTAACTACCCTTACCACTTTAATATTTCTCATAGCGAAAAATATACTGTTGTTGCAGTAGCCGATAGACCTATTGGTGTTGATATTGAGGTTATTCGTCCATTTTCTGCGGCAGCTACCGCAAAATTTTTAACAGAAGAAGAAAAGAACTACATTGTTTTAGATGATAACCCCGATAAACGTAATGAAAGATTTTTTAAACTTTGGTGCGCTAAAGAAGCATATTTAAAGTTAATTGGCACCGGCTTAAAGGGTGGTATTGGAAGTTTATCTTTAACACCCGATAATAATAAGTTTAAAAACAACAAAAACGTTATAATTAAATATTCTAACGAACTACCTGATGCAATTACTTGTGTGGTATATGATAATAAATAGATTTAAGCAAGGTTTTTACCTTGCTTATTTTATTTGAACATTTCTGTTGATAAATATCGTGTGCCTGTATCGGGTAAAATAGCTACTATTGTTTTGCCCTTATATTCTTCTAATTTAGCAAGGGTTAAAGCGGCATATAAACTTGCCCCCGAAGAAACGCCAACTAACACGCCTTCTTCTTTTGCTAGCATATTAGCACAGTTATAAGCATCATCTTTTGAAACTTTAATAATTTTATCTAAAAGCTTAACTTCTAAAATTTCGGGTATAAAGCCGGCTCCTATGCCTTCTAGTTTATGAGGTCCAGCTTTTTCGCCCGAAAGCACTGCAGAACAGTCCGGTTCAACCGCTACAATTTCAATGTTTTTATTTTGTTCTTTTAAATATTTTGCAACACCCGTAATTGTTCCGCCCGTACCAACGCCTGCAACTAAAACATCAACCTTGCTATTAGTATCGTTATAAATTTCAGGTCCTGTTGTTTTATAATGAGCCATAACGTTTGCAGGGTTTGTAAATTGGCCTAGAATAATGGAATTTTCAATTTCTTTATTTAATTTGTGAGCTTTTTCAATTGAGCCCGACATACCTTTTGCGCCATCTGTTAAAACAAGCTCTGCCCCTAAAGCCGACAGTAAATCGCGGCGTTCTTTGCTCATAGTTTCGGGCATTGTCAAAATAACCTTATAACCTTTTGGCACTGCAACAGCCGCAATACCAATACCTGTATTACCGCTTGTGGGTTCAATAATTGTTGCACCTTTTTTAAGAAGCCCCTTATTTTCGGCATCTTCAATCATAAATAAGGCGGCACGGTCTTTAATGCTACCCATTGGGTTAAATAATTCAAGCTTTAAAAGAAGGTTTGCTTTTAAACCTTCTTTTTTAATAATATTATTTGGGCAAAGAAGTGGTGTGTTGCCCACTAATTCTTTAAAACTTTGATAAACCATAACAATTCCTTTAATATATACTTTTATTTATTTTACCACGAATATATAAAATATAAAAGTCTTTTTTATAAAAAAACGCCACAGCAGAAGCTATGGCGTTAAAAATTATAAAATTATTAATTCTTTAGGGCTTTTGGTTAGGTTTAAACAATCGTCTTCTAAAACGTAAACCATATCTTCAATTCTTACCCCATATTTATTTTCAATATAAATGCCCGGTTCTACCGTCATAATAGTTCCTTTTTTAAGTACTGTTTGGCATCTTGTGTTAAAGGCCGGTGCTTCGTGAATTTCAATGCCTACAGAGTGGCCAAGACCATGTCCAAAGCAGCCCTCATAACCTGCACCATAAATTATATCACGGGCAATTTTATCAATATCGTTGCACTTTTGTCCTTGTTTAATGGCCTTTATGGCTTCGGTTTGAGCCTTTAAAACTAAATTGTAAATTTCTTTTTGTTTTTCATCGGCACTTCCAACTGCAACCGTTCTTGTCATATCAGAACGATAACCGTTATAAACTGCGCCAAAATCCATGGTTAAAAAGTCGCCTTTTTCAATTTTTTTGTCGGTTGGAACACCATGTGGTAAGGATGAATTTTTACCGGATACAACTATAAAATCGAAAGAAACACCTTCGCTACCAAGTGAGCGCATAAAGAATTCCATATCTAGCATAATTTCTTTTTCGGTTTTGCCGGGTTCAATTCTCTTTAAAATATAATCGAAGGTTTTATCGGTTGATTCTTGCGCTTTTTGTATATAGCTTAATTCTTCTTCCGTTTTAACTGCACGCATATCTTTTAATGCATTATCTAGGGTGTTATTAACTGATAATTTAATATCGTTAAAGCAAGATTTGTAAGATAAAAATTTATTTACGCTTATGCTTTCACTTTCTAAATGAAGATGATTAATATTTTCTTTTTTCAAAATTTCGTAAATTTCAACTTCAGACTTTTCAAGCATTTTTACGTCCATTGAAGTTATTGTTTCTTTAGCTTTTTCTATATACCTAAAATCAGTTAAATATACGGCATAGTTTTTTGTTATAACCACATAACCATCGCTACTATTAAAACCGGTTAAATAAAAGCAGTTTGCTGCGGATGATATAAGGGCGGCTTCTTTTTCGTTAAGCAAATTTTGAATTTTTAAAACTCTTGATTTAATCATAAATATACTCCTATAAATTTTCTAAAACTTTTAATAAATATTCATAAGAACGTGCTACCGAAGAAATGCTTAGATGTTCGTTTGTTGTGTGAACGTCAAAAACGTCGGGTCCAAAAGAAACGGCATCTAAATTATCAATCTTTTCTCCTAAAATGCCACACTCAAGTCCTGCGTGAATAACAGTCACTGCCGGTTCTTTATTATAAATTTGGGTATAAACTTTTTTCATAGTTTCTCTTAAAATAGAGTCTTCTTTATATTCCCATGCGGGATAAAAGCTATGTGTATTAACCGTTGCATTGCAACGTGTTGCAACCTTGTTTATTTCTTCTAATAATGCGGTTTTTTCGTTTTCTTTTGAACTGCGAACTGCAAAAGAAAAACTTACGCAGTTATCAAGGGTTTTTAATACCCCTAAATTTAAAGAGGTTTCTACAAGGCCTTCAATATTTTTACTAAAAGAAACAATTCCGTTAGGACAAAGACTTAAAAACCGTATTACGTTAAAAGAGGAATTTTTACTTAAGGTTTTGCCGCTAAAATTAATTTTTTCAACCTTTATTTTATAGTCTTCATCATTATAAAAATCAGCTATTTCATTACCCCTTATGGTTGTGACCTTTTCTAAAAACGATATATCGTTTTCTGCTAAAACAACGGCACAGGCTTCACGAGGTATTGCGTTATCTTTCAATCCCCCATTTATTTCTGCTAATGAAAAGTTTGTTTTATTTTGTAAATCATTTAAAAGTGAGCCTAAAAAGATATTAGCGTTTATGCGTTTTTTATCAATTTCAACACCTGAGTGCCCACCTTTAAGGCCGGTTACTGAAATTTTATAAAATTCGCCCTTGCCATTTTCAAATTCAATTGGTATTTTAACGTCTGCGCGTGCACCTCCTGCACAGCCAACCGTTAAAACGCCTTCTTCTTCCATATCAATATTTATTAGAGTGTTGGCGCTTAAAAGACTCGCATCAAGACCAATAGCACCGTACATGCCGGTTTCTTCATCGGTTGTAAAAAGCGCTTCTAGTTTTGGGTGGGTAAGAGTATTATCGGCTAATATGCTTAAAATAAAAGCAACGGCAATACCATCGTCCCCACCAAGAGTTGTATCTTTTGCTCTGATAAAATCGCCATCAATATAAAGTTCTAAACCATCTGTTAAAAAGTCAAAACTAGAGCCCGGTGTTTTTTCGCAAACCATATCTAAATGGCCTTGTAAAATTACAGGTTTATGATTTTCAAAACCCATAGAAGCCGGTTTTTTAATTATAACGTTATTAAGTTCGTCCCTAATATACTCTAAATTATGGCTTTTGGCAAAATTAACGCAATAATCTGAAATTGCTTTTGTATTACCTGAGCCATGCGGTATTTTACATATTTCTTCAAAATATTTAAAAACAGATTGTGGTTTTAAATTTTCTAACAAAAAATTCACCTACTAAAACGCAATATATTTATATTATACACCCTAAAAAATATAATTCAATAAAAAAATGAGCAACCAAAAAAGGTTGCTCATAAACATTATAATTCAATTTTTCCGTAAAGTGGAACGTTTGGTGCATCTGACACCTTTTCTTTATTTGAAGATGGTGTTGGAACGTAAGCAGATTTACCGCCACGATTACCTCTATTACCACGAGAACGGTCGTTTCTTCTGTCGTTTCTGGGTTTTGGAGTAACGCCTTCAGGAGCAATTACAACCCTGCGACCTGCACCTTCACCAAAGCTTACGCTTTGAACACCCGGGATTGCTTGAACAGCTGTGTGAATAATTCTTCTTTCATAAGGGTTCATAGGTTCAAGTGTACGGCATTTGCCTGCTTTTAAAGCTTGTTGAGACATTCTTTTTGCTAGGTTAATTAAGGTTTGTTCGCGTCTTTGACGGTAATCACCTGTATTTAAAATAATACGGTAATAACCACCTTCACCAACGTTTGCAGAAAGACTGGTTAAATGTTGAATTGCATCTAGAGTTTCACCTCTATGACCAATCATAACACCTAGTCCGTCACCCTCAACGGTAATTTCAGAACCGCCGTCAATTGGGTTAACAACAAGTTGTAGATTTTTACAACCAAGATTTTCTAAAATTGAAATTAAGTAAGCTGCTGCTTTCTTTTCGGGGGTGCCGTCTTTAAGTTCGCTAAATGGTACTCCCTTAACTTCTTTAGTTTCGGTTTTAACTTCTACTTTTTCTGCTACTTCTTTTTTTGCCTTTTTAACCGGCTTTTCTTCTGCAACGGGTTCTGCTACGTCCTCAACTTCCATTGTAGCTTTAACCCTTGCTAATGAGCCGCCGAAAAGACCAAAGGACTTTTTCTTCGCATTTTGCAACACTTCAATATTTACTACATCTTCAACTGTGGCGCCAAGTAACATAATGGCATTTTCTTTAGCTTCGTCAATAGTGTTGCCTGTACCGATGGCTTCTTTTAACAAGTTTTCTCCTCCTATTTTAAAGGCTTTGCGTTATGCGTTTTTGCCTTTTAGTTTCTTCTTTTCAATTTCGTACCTTGCTAACAATTCTTTTTTCTGAGCGTTGGCAACCATTTGATTCGGTCCATAGAATTGTTGAAGCACAGTTTGAATAACACCCGAAATTAAGCTACTGCATGCCCAATAGAAACCGGCCGCACAAGAAACGGTAAAGCCGATAATTAAAGAGATTAAAGGCATTGTTAACATAAGGCCGCCCATTGAGGGAGCTTCGGGGTTGTTTTTCTTATTCATTATCATACTTACAATACTTGTAAGCATTGCAGCTGCAAAGGCTAAAATTGGAATCCACCAAGTTTCGTCCCAACTACCAAAAATGTCAATATTAAATACAGGTTTATCTGTTAAATCAATACCTAAAAAATGAAAATCAATGTTTGTTACCGCATCAGCAGTGGCATTTAATTTATCTTCACCTATTGCCGTACCTAGTTTAGATAAAAATGCGCCTTGTTGATCTAAAGGTATTTCTTTATCATATTTGCTTAACTCATTAATAATATCAGGTTGAATATATCCTGTTTTGCCTGTAACGGCTTTAAAAACTTCTTCAGCTTTGGTAATTACGCCGGAACCAATTTGAAGAATATAAGTCATAGGGCTTAAAATGATGGAATAAATACCAATCATAATAGGCATTCTGATAAGCATTGGAAGGCAACCGCCCGACATTGAAACGCCTTCTTTTTGCATTAACTCTTGTTGAGCCATTGCAAATTTTTGACGGTCGTTACCATATTTTTGACGTAATGCTTCAAGTTTGGGTTTTATACGGGTTTGACCCATAGATGATTTTTGTGATTTAATGCTTAATGGAATCATAAGTAAATTCACAAGAACAGTAAACACAAAAACACCGGCAGCAAAACTGTCGCCTAATAAAAAGCTAAGTTGTTGTAAAATCCAACCTAATGGTTTTAAAAGAAAATCGAACATAATGTCATCCCTTTTTTGACTTGCGTTTTGGTACGGGATCGTACCCACCCTTACATAACGGGTTGCAACGCAGTATTCTATATAAAGCTAGTATTAAACCTATAAAGGCCCCCCATTCACTAACCGCTTCAATAGCGTAATTTGAACAGGTTGGCGTAAATCTGCAACAAGGTGCCTTGTTTTTTGAAATGCCATTTTGATAAAGTTTTATAAGTTTTATTACAAGCTTTTTCATCTTAATTTAATTTGTTGCCTTAAATTCGTTAAAGGCTTTACTCATATATTTTTTTACTTCTTGCATTTTGCAAACTGTTGTTTTAGTACGACCAACAAAAACAATGTCGTACCCGGTGCCTAGTTCTGCAACAAGTTCTCTAAATGCCGCTAAAATAACGCGGCGCGCACGATTGCGCTTTACGGCACAACCGATTTTTTTGCTAACGGTTATACCAATACGGTTTTGGCCCTTATTATTTTTTTTAATATAAACGACCACAGAGGGAAAAACATAGTTTTTTCCCCTGCCGTAAACCGTTTTAAATTGATAGTTTTGTTTAAAGGTTATATAATTCGTAAAATTCATTCCTTTAATGTAAAAAAGACCGCTAATATTGCGGCCTTAGTTTTTCGCTTAATAGCTTAAAGACTTTCTGTTTTTAGCTCTGCGACGCGAAAGTATTTTGCGACCGTTGCGAGTTGCCATTCTCTTTAAAAAGCCGTGTTCCTTCTTACGATGAAGCTTTTTAGGCTGATAGGTTCTTTTCATTGTAATCGTCCTCCCACTTATAATACATAGCCTATAAATTATATCTAAAAATCTCTAAAAAGTCAATAAAAATTTTAAGATAACATTTGTTTTATTTTTTTATCTTTTCTTGCAAGTGCAAAAAAGCTTGAAACTGCAGGTTTTAAGAATTTATACTCGTCTAAACTTGATAAAATTGCAGTTTCTCTGTCTTTATCAAAATTAGCAGCACCCGTTAAAATTACACCAACAATAACGTCGCCCACCATTTTGTCGCCTTCGTTAAACATTTCAGAAAGCAAGTCCATAATCTTTTTGATTTGCTTTTTGTTGCCACTATCAACTACTTCACGAACTTTTGGTGCTACGAAAGTTTTATAAAATTCGATATACAAAAAGTCGCCATATTCTGAAACGTGGTTTTTATATGCATCTTTAAATTCGGGGTAAACGTTAAGAATTTTTGCGGTTAATGCTTCTACGTCAGGTGTAGAAGAAGTTGATTTTGGAAGCGCAATATTTGCACCTTGAAATCTGCTTGCTTTAATACCAAACTTAATTTTTGCAGTATCTAAAAAGTCCAACCCGGCACTGCGTGCATCTTTAACGTCTTCTTCGTCTTCAAATAAAAATGCTGATGCTTCTTGAAAATCTTTAATTTCGTCGTTTTCTTTAACTGCAACGAACAATTTTAAAAGTTTTGCATCGCTATCGTGTTCAACCTTAAAGGCATATTCATTATTAGAAAAAACGCCCTTTTCTTCAATAAAACCCTTTTCTGTAATTAGGGGTTGCATTTCGTCTAAAATTATTTTTTTAATTTTTTCGTTCAAGAAATATACACTCCTTTTAAAAGCCAAATAATATTATATCATATTTCTAATTATTTGTCATTAAAAATTTTTTCTAAAACACTTTTGGTTGCAAGCCCGTCGCAAACAGCACTTGCCGTGCCAATTTTTACGGCTTTTTTAAGGGCTTCGCGAGGGGTGTGGGTTTTTACACAAGCTAAAAAGCCTGCAAGTAAGCTATCCCCTGCACCAACAGTATTTACAGTTTCTCTTACTATTGCCTCTTCTTTAATAACGGTGCCGTCTTTGAGTAAAAGTATTGCTCCTAATTTACCCATTGAAACCAAAACGTTTTGCGCGCCAAACTTTTGTATCATTTTAGCGCCATCTATAACGTCTTTTTCAACAGTTAATTTTTTACCAAGTAAATACGAAAGCTCTTGTAAATTGGGCTTAATTAAAAATGGAGAAGCAGAGATTGCCGATTTTAAAGCATCACCCGAACTATCTAAAACAGTTTTGATGCCTAAAGCGTTTAATTCTAAAATTATGCGCTTATATGTATCGCTTTTTAAAGAAGGCGGTAAGCTACCTGAAAGCACCACTATATCGTCTTTCTTTGCAGTTTTTAAAATATTTATTAATTCTATTAAAGACTGCTCGTCTATAAACGGGCCGTTACCGTTAATTTCAGTTTCTTCACCTTTAATTTTAAGGTTTATTCTGGTAATTCCATCTACTTCAACAAAGTTGGTTTTAACCCCTTCTAAAGAAAGGTTGTTTTTTAACGCTTTACCTGTAAAACCTGCAATAAAGCCGGTTGCAAGATTATCTATACCTAACCTTGTTAAAACAACCGATATATTTATACCCTTACCGCCAAAGTGAATATTTTCTTCTTTTGCGCGGTTTATAGTACCACTTTTTAAAGGGCCCGATAAAACAATATTATAATCTACTGCGGGGTTAAAAGTTACGGTATAAATCATTATAACACCTACAATTTTTCTGAAATTCTTTTTAAAACAGAAAGCACCGTTTCGTGTTTTGGAACGTTAACGATAATAGAAGAAATATCACGCAAACTTAAAGTAGCACCTTCCCCTATTTTATCTACTAAAAGGGCGGCTTTTTCTAGGTTAAAATCTTTAATATTGAGTTTTACCTTATCGCTACTTTGAATAATTTCACAAATACCGTTGCGAGCAGCGGCCCCTCGAATTAAGGCAACGTCAATAAGGCCTAATACTCGTTCAGGCGGGGTGCCAAAACGGTCGTTTAACTCATCAATAACGTCTAATGCATCGTCTTTATTTTTTATATCTGCAATACGCTTATACATACCAAGTCGTGCAGTTATAAAGGGTATATAATCTTCGGGGATACTTGCGCTGATATTAAGGTCCACAGTACAAGAAAGTTCTTCTACCGTTTCTACACCCTTAATTTTGTTAACCGCTTGGTTTAGCAGTTTTATATACATGTCGTAGCCAACTGCTTCCATGTGCCCGTGCTGTTCGCTTCCTAAAATGTTACCTGCACCCCTAATTTCAAGGTCGCGCAGTGCTATTTTAAAGCCCGAACCAAACTCTGTAAACTCTCTTAATGCAGAAAGTCTTTTTTCGGCAATATCGGTTAAGCTTTTACCCTTTTTAAAACAAAAATATGCATAGGCTCTGCGCGGACTACGGCCAACGCGACCTCTAATTTGGTGAAGCTGAGCAAGTCCGTAACGGTCGGCATCTTCAACAATTAAAGTATTTGCGTTACTAACGTCAACACCTGTTTCAATAATTGTGGTACAAACCAAAACGTCAATTTTATGCTCTAACAAATCGTTCCAAACACCAGTTAGTTCATCTTCACTCATTTTGCCGTGAGCTACTCCAACTTTAGCTTCAGGCATTAAAGAAGATAGTTTTGCGGCGGTACTATAAATGCTATCTACTCTATTGTGCAAATAAAATACCTGTCCACCACGACGAAGTTCTTTATTTATGGCTTCTATTATTACCCCCATATCTTCTTCTATAACGTAGGTTTGAACGGGTTTGCGGTCTTGCGGCGGTTCTTCAATGCTTGACATATCTCTAATGCCGCTCATTGCCATATTTAAAGTTCTGGGTATTGGAGTAGCAGATAAAGTTAAAATATCCACTGTTGGAAATAGTGCTTTTAACCTTTCTTTTTGAGCCACTCCAAAGCGTTGTTCTTCATCAATTATAAGTAAGCCTAAATCTTTAAACTGAACGTCTTTTGAAATCATACGGTGTGTGCCTACTACTAAATCTGCAGTACCGCGACGAATATTAGTTAAAGATTTTTCTATTTGTTTTTTGGTTTTATAACGAGATAAAAGTTCAATATTTATAGGAAAAGCCGCAAAACGAGATTCTGCCGTTACAAAATGCTGATTTGCAAGTAAGGTGGTTGGCACTAAAATTGCACATTGTTTGCCACCGTCAATACATTTAAACGCAGCACGCAACGCAACCTCTGTTTTGCCAAAACCAACGTCGCCGCAAAACAGTCTATCCATTGGTTTGGATTTTTCCATATCACTTTTAATTTCGTAAGCGGCACGAAGTTGATCTTCGGTTTCTTCGTAATCAAAAAGGTCTTCAAAATCGTTTTGCATGGTGGTATCGGGTAAAAAGCTATGTCCCTTTTCGTTTAGGCGTTTAGCATAAAGTTCAGCAAGTTCTTTTGCCATTTCTTTAACGGCGGTTTTAACCCTTGTTGTTGCTTTTTGCCACTCTACACCGCCCAGTTTATGCACCGTTACTTTGCCGTCAACGTTTGTGCCGATATATTTTGACACTAAATCGAGTTGTGTTACGGGTACGTATAAAACGTCGTTACCCTTATATTTAATTTTAATATAATCTTTAATAATGTTGTCGTTTTTTAAACTGTGAATACCGTCAAAAATACCAATGCCGTGCGAATAATGAACAACGTAATCGCCAACCTTTAATTCGTCAAGGCTATTAATGGCTTTGCCGCCTTTAAAACGCTTTTTGCGTTTATATTCGGTTTTTTCGCCCTGGGCTATAATTAAAATATCGTCTTTTTCAAAATACAGGCTTGTATTTAAAGCACCAACCGCTAGATATTTACCTTTGTGTGGTATTTCTTTATCATATAAAACGTTTGCTTTAATACTTTTATTATTTAAAATACCGGCAAGTGCGTTTGATGATTTTTCGCTTGTTGTTAGAACAATTGTGAGCCCTGCGTTATATTCTAAAATATCGTTTGCCAATTGCTCTGTATTGCCCGAAAAAATTGGTAAACCCTTAACGTCGGCATTAATTAGGGCTTTAGGCGGAAAATCATTTTTACTGCTTAAAAAGGCATCTAAATATATAACCTTGCAATTTTTAATGCCTTCAATCACTTCGGCTTTATTTAGATAAAAACAATCTGTCTTTTTATTTATATAACCTTCTTCAATTAAGGCTAATTTATCAATATTGCGGCTATCTGTTAAGGTTTTAACGCGATTAATTACACCACGATATTCCGAAATATAAAGGTTGCCACAAAAATAATCAAAAACCGTTGAAGCGGCATTTTTATAAAAGGCCATATATCTGTCTTGCATAAGGTCGTTTTTGGCTATGTCGCTATCAATTATATCGTATAATTTTTGGTTTTTATTTTTTATAGATTTTAAGAACTTATTAAGCGCATCTAAATCTACCGCGCCCCTTTCGGTAGCGGGTAAAAAAGTAATGGTATTTAAATTTTCTAATCTTCTTTGGCTTATAACCTCAAAACTTGAAATTCTTTCAACTGTATCGCCAAAAAAGTCAATTCTTATGGGGTTTTCCAACCCAGGCGAAAAGACGTCTAAAATATCTCCGCGTTTAGAAAATTGTCCCGGCCCTTCAACCTGGCCCGCCTTTATATAACCCATCGAAATTAATTGTTCTATTAGGTCTTCTAAGACGCTGTCTTCATTTACTTTTAAAACAATTTTATTATGGGTTAATTCGCTTTTAGAAATGCAGCGCTGTGTTAGACACTCGGTATCTAACAATAAAACGTCAAAGTCCCCGTCAATAACTTTTGACAGGGTGTTTATTCTTTTATGCTCGTATTCTTTAGAATAGGTTGCGGTGCCTCTTAAATTAAAATCTCTAGCTTCTAAAATAACTGCGTTTTTACCTAACGACTTAAGTTCGCGGTAAAGTAAATTGCTTTCTGCCGCATCTGCAGTAACAACAGTACAACTACTTTCTTCCGCCGCGATAATCAAAGCCTTTAAGGTGGGGTTTAAACCCGTTAAGTTAATCGGAAAACTATTGCTTTTTAATGCCCCTTCTATTTCTTTAAAAATACCGGTTTGTTTAAATACAGAATTTAAGAACATTTTATGCTCCGTTATAATAGCTCATTGCAGTATCAACGTCTTTTTTTATAATGGTTTCAACTGCATCTCGCCCTAAATTAATTGCTCTTTCAATTTGTGGTTTAACTTCTTTTGAAAAGGAAGAAAGCACCCAATCTTTAAGGTCGTATTCGGGGTGGGGTTTTGCGCCAATACCTATGCGAACACGCTTAAATTCTTGTGTTTTAAGATTTAAAATTATGTTTTTAAGTCCGTTTTGTCCGCCATCTGAACCTTTGGGGCGCACCCTGATTTTACCTGCGTCTAAATTAATATCATCGCAAATAACAATTAAATTATTTGCTTCTACTTTATAAAACTTTAAGGCTTTGCTAATGGCTTCACCAGATAAGTTCATATAGGTTAAAGGCTTCATTAAAAGTACACGCTTGTCCCCTATTTTGCAGTCAGCTGTTAAAGCGTTAAACTTGCTTTTTTTAAAGGTGGCATAGTTACTTTCGGCTATTTTATCAATAACCATAAAGCCTATATTGTGTTTTGTTGCTTTATATTCTTCACCGGGGTTTCCAAGTCCCGCAACTACAAAATCGTAGGTGCTTTTCTTTTGAAAAATCATAATACTACTCCATATTATTTGTTAAATACATAATTAAACTTAATGCTGTTAATGGTGCGGTTTCTGCCCTTAAAATACGACTACCAAGTGTTGCTTTATTATTAAATAAAGCCGCTTCCTCTTTACTTATTCCGCCTTCGCTACCAATAAGAATAGATAAACTATTATCTTTTATTGCTTTTGGCAGTACGTCCCCTATTTTTTCGCCGCCAAGTTCGTAAAATAAAATTGCATCTTTAGGCACGTCTTTAATATCAATAGGGTCTAAAACTTTAGGAATTATGCCGCGACCACTTTGTTTTGCGGCACTTTCTGCTTGTTTTTGATATTTCTCGGTTTTCTTTTTATATTCTTCTTTTTTTGGACGCGAAACGCAAAAAGTTGATAAAACAGGCACTATTGTTGTAACGCCAAGTTCCACAGAGTGCTTTATAACCTCCGAAAACTTATCGCTTTTTAAAAAGCATTGATAAAGGGTTACTTTTAAATCGGGTTCGGTACTGCTTGGTTTTTTATCTAAAACGTCTAAAATAACCCTATTATCAAATATTTCTTTAATTTTGCAATTGTAATCAAAACCCATACCATCACAAACGGTAAGGTCTTCACCTTTTTGCATACGCAAAGATTTAATTATATGCTTTGCGTCATCGCCTACTATTTCATTTTGAAAATCTGATTTAAAAAATCTTGGCATAATTCACCTATTTTGAATCGTTATTTTCTTCTTCGTCTAAAAAGCTTAAATCAACCATAAAGCCGTTAGTAAAATTAGTTTCTTCTTTATTCTTTTGGCTTTCTTCTTTATTGGTTTGAATTTCACCCCAATAATCTTGTTCTAAAAGTTCATCAATTGCATTTTCTTCATCTTCAATTGCTTTGAATTCTTCTAGCATTTTATCGCCTTCAGGATAAGCTAGTTCAGGTTGCTTTTTCTTAATATAAATAAAAGCAATAATTAAATAAATAACTAAAACTAATACTGCGCCACCCGAAATAATAAGGCCGGTTTTTAAACCTGGTGTTTCGTATTTGAATTCAATAACGTTAGCGCCTTCTTCAGCTAAAACTGCCATAAAGCCAACGTTAACCTTTTCAATTTCTACTTTTTGGCCGTTAACGTAAGCAGTCCAACCTTCATCGTAAGGAATTGAAAAGAATACTAAATTATCTTTACTTAAAGTAATTTCAGATTTAAAACCGTTCTTGGTTTTCATAAAGCTGCCGGCTGTTTCCCTGCGCTCTGCGGCATCAGAGGAAAGTGCAATTGCAGATAAATCAACATTTAAAACGCTGTTATCAACAAATTGGTTTTTATCACTTTCGATAAGATTTTCGTAATCTTCTTTATAAAATTCATCAGAAGTTTCGGTTTCGCTGCTGTTTTCACTACTGCTTTCATCACTAGCATCGCTTTCGGTTTGGCTACTTACAGCATCTTCACTTTTGTTTTCAGTACTACTGTTGCTTTCATTTTCAGGTATATCCGAAGAATCATCAACAGGAGGTGTTAAAACAGGAGGTGCTACGTAATTTGGATCACGAACCGTGTCTTTATCGCTAAGATTTGTTAAAATCTTTTCATATTTAATTACTTGATTATCTTCAAGCAAAATTGCTTTAACCATAAGGTTATTTCTATCTGCAGGAGAAAGTGTATCTGCTTGATGTCTTGTAACGTAATAATCGTAAGTAAAACCGTAAGGAATATAGTTTTGATTTTCGTAAATATTATAGCCGCCTTCAGTTTTATAGTAGGTAAAGCCCGGCATTTTTGTAATACCTGATTGATCTGCAAAGCAGTATTGTTCCTCTTTACCTTGACGGTCTAAAACGTATTTAACCGATAATAAACTTCTTGAAGCATAACTTTGTGTTGTGGGTCTTGATGCAACACCGCGTTCTTCACCCACGTATTCCCAATATTCTGTAACAGAAGTTGGAACTATTGAGTGGAAAGCATTAATACTATCTAATTTTAAGAACATTGCAGTATTATCAACACCGTCATAAACGTCAACACGGTAATCTGCGCTATCTTCTAATTTTAAATCGCTTTCAAGTAATTGATTAATTAAAACATCCTTTTCTTTGTAAGAGTGGCTTTTGCCGCTTGCAATAAATACAAGCCCATAAACCATACTAAAGGCCACCACCATTATAACGGCAGAATTACAAAAACGCTTAAAGTTGGTTTTAATATATGGCATAATTACTCTAAATGCTAATAAGCCGAGTATTGCAATAGCTGCGGTAATACAAAAACGAACTATATAAATTTTGCTGTTTTCGTCTTGAGTATAAAGTCCAAATATAATTTCGCCTTCGCTATTCTTTTGTGGGAATAAGCCAATAACCGCGGTAATTGCAAGCGTTATGCCCATTACCCATCTAAATGGTGATTTAAATTCAATTTTCGGGTCTTCAATGCTTGTTGCGGTAGCAAGGCACATCATAAGTATAGGCATATAATACCAACGTGCATAATAAGCGGTATTAAACATATAAAATGCAGAGTTTAAAACCGGCACCATTGCCATAAATAAACTAATGCCTATAATTCTTCTTAAAAAGCTACCCTTCTTTTGTTGCATAACTGCAAACACGCCAACCATTGAAAATACCGGTAACCATCCTGCAACCGAAGACCATTTAACCTCAGCGCCCGGGAAAAATACAGGGCGAGCAGGGATATCGGGTGGGAAAAAGAAGGACTGAAATATATTAAAGTAAATTTGCTCTCTGCCGTACATAATTGCATCCCAACCAAGTTGCAATTCATCTAAACGAGAGTTATTCATTAACGCAAAGAAAGACGGCAATATTACGGCTGCCGAAATTAACAAACCTAAAACCGCTTCAAACGCTACTACTAAAAAGCCTTTTATTGTTGTTTTATAACTACCCGAGAGTGTTCTAACAAGCCAATAAATAACTGTAAACACAACCATCCCAAAGAAGAAGAAATAGTTCATAATTGCAGAAAGAGCTACCATAATAGCAAAAAATCCGCGTTTGTTTTCTGTAATTAAAAGTTCTAAAGAAAGAAGTAATAACGGGAAAATAATTATGGCTTCGTGGAAATGATTAAAGAATATATTATAAACCGAGAATCCCGAAAATGCGTATAAAAGGCCACCAATACAAGCGGCATCGGGGGTTCTTGTAAAACGTCTAATAAAGCAATATGCGGTAAGGGCCGCTAAAGAAAATTTTAAAATTAAAAGTGGGCCCATTAAATATGGCACTAGGTTACTTGGAAACATTAAGGTTATCCAAAAGAAAGGCGAACCTAATAAATAAAAGGTGTAAGAACCTATAAAGTTAACACCTAAATCTGTTCCAAAATTCCAGCCTGTTTCACCGTTTAAAACGGCATCGTGTGCTAAAGAATAAAACGGAATTTGTTGAACGTTAAAATCTCCATAGAAAAGAAAATAGCCTTCGTTCATAACCATAAAAGGAACAAATAAAACCGCAGCTGTTAAAAAGGCTAACAAAAAGGTTTTTAAATATTGTTCTTTTTTAGGTTTTAATAAGGTTTTTTTGCTTATGCTAAAAGACATTTTTCTTCCCCCTTAAATAAGAATTTAACTGCGTGATAGATTGTATAAATATAAACCAGTAGGTTAATTACAGAAACAACACACATAATACTTCCGTAATTTGTTTCTAAAAAAGAGCCGCCGTTATTCCAATTAAACATTGGCACTGCGTGATTTATTGTAATAACTAAAGTTAACAGTATAAACGAATTAAAAAATTCTTTTTTCTTATAAATTACCGTTGCAATTAAAATGAATAATAGCACTACAAACTGATATCTTTCGTGCATACGGCTTGTGAACATAAATAAAGTTTGCATTAGCACAAAGCTGAATAAAAACGGGCATTTGCGTTTTGATAAGAACATAAGCACAATAATTGCGGCAAAAATCAAAACCGTTAAAATTAAGTTTATTTGTTCAAAATTTAAACCTAAAATTATAAATTCTTTTTCTGCCACCCAGTTAAGACCAAAAATGCCATAGAAGTTAAAGGCGTTTAAGGTTAAATATGGGTAAGAGTTGCCACCGTTTAAATAAACATCAAAAAACAATAGCAAACGACCGGTCCCTATCATAAATGGTAAAAAGGTTAATATAACGGTGGCCGCCGCCATAAATATACCTTTAATTAAATTTTTAACACCGTGGTTTTTAAATAGCATATATAAAAATACGGGTGTAAAATACAAGCATTGAAATTTTGTAAGCCCCGCTATAGCAAACATTACAGATGCTAAAACGGGATGCTTTTCTAAAAGCCAAAAGGAAAGTAAAATAACTAAGCACATTAGTCCATCTGTTTGGCCCCAGAAAGCAGAGTTAAATATTGTTGCAGGTGAGAAAAACCATAAAGCAGAAGCGAAAAGTGCCGCTTTATTGCCATATTTTTTAATATAAAAATAAATGGCTACCCCTACTAATAAATCAAAAATAATCGGCCAAGACTTCATTAAAAGCATTTGTATATAACTGTGCGCCATAGCACCATCTACAAAACGATATAAAAAGCCTGTGATATATAAAAAGAAAAGATATACGGGTGGATAATCTAAATTGATGGCTTTGTTGTTATATAAATCAAAAAGTCCGTTTTGACTTGCAAAGGCCCACTCTCTATACCAGTAAGTATCAAAATGGTTAAAATAGCCCATACCAACTAAAAGCCTTATAAAAAAGCCAAAAACAAGCATTAGTAAAAAGACCTTTAAAACAATAAGGTTATTACTTTTGCTATTTAATTTAGAGCAATTTTGTTCCATATAGTCTCCTTATAAATATAGTTATATATATTATATCATTGTTTTATATAATAATCAATTAAGTTTTATAAAAAATTAGCGTCGAGATTTCTTCTCGACGCATTTTTTAGCCTATCATATTATTAGCACTTAAATACTGATAAATTTTAAGACCATGTTCTTGTTCTTCTTTTTGAATATGGTTTAACACGTTTCTTAGTTTTGGTTGTGCAAATTCAAAAACACTTGTGTTATAGGTTGCAGAAACGTATTTTTCGGTAGATAGCGCATCCTGACACAAATAAGCGTTATACTTTTTATCTTTTTCGCTTAAAGTTGCCGCTGTTTTTAAACTTGAAGGACCTACCGTGGATTTACCCTTAGCCCCGCTATTTACGGTTGGGGTTTTTCCGTCCATAATTTTTTGAACGGTTTTTAAATGTTCTTCTTCCTTCTGTTTTATGCTGTTAAAAAGATTTTGCAATTTTTTGTCGGTTGCCTTTTTTGCATATTCGTTATATTTTTCAATGCAAATCTGTTCGGCAGTTTTTAAATCTTTTAAAAGCAGTTTTTCTTTTTCTGTTAATTTCATAAAAAATCACCTCTAATTTAGTATTAGAGGTGATTATAATTTTATTCAAAACTAAAATGCTGTTTTATAAATTTCTAAGATTTCTTCAATTGAAGTATCTTTGGGGTTGCCGCCTGTGCAAACGTCGTTAAATGCGTCTTTAGCAAGAGCAGGTAAATCTTCTTCCTTAACGCCAACTTCGTGTAATTTTTCAGGAATACCAACCTTTTGGCTTAATGCTTTAACAGCATCAACAGCAGCTTTTCTATATTCTGCTTCGGTCATCTTATCGGTATTTTCAACGCCCATAGCTGCGGCAATATCTCTATATTTTGTGCCGGTTGCATCTGCATTATATTCCATAACGTAAGGAAGTAATACTGCGTTTGCAACACCATGAGGAGTATCATACCAAGCGCCTAATGGGTGAGCCATAGAGTGAACAATACCAAGACCTACGTTGCTAAAGCCCATACCTGCAATATATTGGCCTAATGCCATTTGTTCGCGGCCGATTGGAGTATTATTAACTGCATCGGGTAAATATTTGCCGATAATTTCAATAGCTTTAATATGGAACATATCGCTCATTTCCCAAGCGCCTTTTGTAATAAAGCCTTCAATAGCGTGGGTTAATGCGTCCATACCTGTGGCTGCAGTTAAGCCTTTTGGCATGCTAGACATAAGTTCGCTATCAACTACTGCTACTACGGGGATATCGTGTGGGTCAACGCAAACCATTTTATGCTTTGTTGCTTCATCGGTAATAACGTAGTTAATGGTTACTTCTGCTGCAGTACCTGCGGTTGTTGCAACTGCAATAACGGGAACTGATTTATTTTTTGTATCTGCAACGCCTTCTAGTGATACAACGTCAGCAAAATCGGGGTTAGCAATAATAATACCAACTGCTTTTGCAGTATCAATTGCACTACCGCCACCGATGGCCACGATTACTTCTGCTTTTGCAGCCTTATAAGCTTCAACACCTGCTTTAACGTTTGTTACTGTAGGGTTAGCTTTAACGTCATCAAAAACAGTATATTCAATATTAGCGTTTTCTAAAACTTCGAAAACCTTGCCTGCTACGCCAAATTTAACAAGGTCTTTATCTGTTACAACAAAAGCCTTTTTAAAACCGCGTGCTAGTATTTCGGTTGCAACGTTTTCGCGTGCACCGGCGCCAAAATAAGATGTTTCATTTAAGATAAATCTGTTTGCCATAATAATTACTCCTTTATATTGTTAAATTATTAACAAGCTTATTATACTACCAATTTTTTTATTTGTAAAGACCAAAAATAAATTTATTTTATTATATGCAAATTCTTTTATTTTAAGCCGAAATCCGAAAAATCGGGTATATACTTTTTACTTGCAGAAGAAAGCGACTGCGTAAAGCCTTCTTCTATTCCCTTTTTATATAAATAATCTAATATTTCGTTATATTCTGCTCTTTTAACTCTACGGTTTAAACTTTCTTCTTCTAATGTTTTAATTGGTAAATACTGAAACATTAATGAAAACAAAACGTCATCTTTAAATTCACTTGCAATAAAATCTATTACACGCTTTGTGTTATCTAAAAAGCCGGGTAAAACCAAATGCCTTACAATAACACCGCTTTTTATAAGTCGGTTTTCTATTATAGGTTTACCCTTACTTTTAACCATTTGTTTTAAAGAAGATGCGGCATAATCAAAATAATTTTCGGCATTGGATAAACTCTTTGCAAGGTTATTATCGGCATATTTAAAATCTGGTAAAAAGACGTCCACTTTGTTTTCTAAAAGTTTTATGGTCTGAGGTTTTTCGTAGCCGCTACTATTCCAAATTACGGGAACAGAAAGTTTTTCTTCTAAAATTTCAGATAAAATATGGCTATAATGGGTTGGCGTTACTAAATTTATGTTGTGCGCGCCTTGATTTATTAAAGACGTAAAAATATCTTTAAGTTCTTCTTTAGTTACGGTTTTGCCGTTATTAATAGTATTTGAAATATCATAATTTTGACAAAACTTGCATTTTAAGTTGCAACCGCAAAAAAAGACCGCACCCGATCCATTGGTACCCGAAATTACGGGTTCTTCAAAATGGTGCAGTGCGGCACGGGCAATTTTTAAAGTGTTATCTTCTTTGCAAAAGCCCTTGTTATTATCTCTATTTACGTTACAATTTCTAGGACAAATATTACAGTTCATATTATTTTACAACTATCTTTTGTTGATTATTATATTTTAAGCCGCTAGACATTTTTATGCTGCCATCACTTAAAATAAAAACGGCTAAAATATTGTTTTTATTAGCGTATTTTATTCCTTCGTCAGCACCCATTACAAAAAGGGCGGTAGAATAAATGTCGCCAATTTTTGCTGAATCGGAAATGACGGTAACCGAATTTACCCCATTATTTACTGGTAAACCTGTTTTTCCATCTAAAATATGGTGGTACAAAGTATCGTCTTTTTTAAAGCATCTTTCGTAATTGCCCGCAGTTGTTACTACCTTATTTTTTATAAGCAATTCTGCAGCAATTTCGTTTTCGGTAAAAGGCTTTCTAATTCCAACAGATTTTTCGGTATCGCTTAAATAATAAATACTTCCGCCAAAATTTAAATAGGCACTTTTAACATTTTCTTGCTTTAAAATTTTAATGGCCTCGTCAAGTGCGTAACCCTTTGCAACACCGCCTAAATCTACTAAAGCCCCTCCCATAACCCTAATTTCGTTTTGTAAAACCATTACGTTATCGGGATGAATCGTATCTAAAAGGCTTGCGGTATATTCTTTTGTGGGAGCTTTTTGCTCTTCAAAATTATATAGGCTTGTAATTTGACCCAAACAAATATTAAAAGCACCATCGGTCTTTTTAGAATATTCTATCGACGTTTTGATAATCTCGTATAAAACAGGGTCGTTACGAACGGAACGGTTAAAATTTAGTTTGCTTAAATTACTGTCTTGATTATGAAAACTAACAGCCTTTTCAATTTCGTTTACCTTTTGAACGATTTTATCAATTACTTCTTCATTATCTGTTTCTACAGTAATCACTGTATCCATAGCAAAAAAGGTGCGCTTTGCTACCGGCTTACAGCCACAAAACATAAGCATTAAAATTGCAAGGCTTAAAAATATACTAACAAATTTATTCATCCAGCTTTAATACTGCCATAAACGCTTCTTGAGGCACTTCTACAGAACCTAATTGGCGCATACGCTTTTTGCCTTCCTTTTGTTTTTCAAGTAGTTTCTTCTTACGAGTAATATCGCCGCCATAGCATTTAGCCAAAACGTCTTTACGCATTGCTTTAACGGTTTCTCTTGCAATAATTTTGCCACCAACTGCAACCTGAATTGGCACTTCGAAAAGTTGGCGCGGAATATGCTCTTTTAACTTTTCGGCTATTCTTCTTGCTCTTGGATACGCGTTATCTGCATGCACTATAAATGAAAGGGCATCTACAACGTCCCCCGTTAGCATAACGTCTAATTTTACAAGTTTTGCAGTGCGATATTCTTTTGGCTCGTAGTCGTAACTTGCGTAACCGCGTGTACGAGATTTTAAGGCATCGAAAAAGTCATAAACAATTTCGCCAACAGGCATAACGTAATGTATATCTACCCTGTCGCCCATATATTTAGTATCGGTATATTCGCCTCTGCGTTCTTGACAGAGTTGCATAATATCACCAATAAATTCTTTGGGGCTAAAAATATGAACGTCGGCAACCGGCTCTAAAGATTCGGCAATGGTTGCAGGATCAGGATAATTTGTGGGGTTATCAACGTCAATTTCGGTGCCATCTGTAAGTCTAAATTTATAAATAACACTTGGTGCTGTTGTAACTAAATCTAAATTATATTCACGTTCTAAGCGTTCTTCTATAATTTCCATATGAAGTAATCCTAAAAAGCCGCATCTAAAACCAAAACCTAGTGCTTTACTGGTTTCGGGTTCGTATAAAAGCGAAGCATCGTTAAGCTGTAATTTTTCTAAGGCTTCTTTTAGGTCTTCATATCTTGCGCCATCAGCAGGATATATACCGCAGAAAACAACAGGGTTAACCTTACGGTAACCTTTAAGAGCGGTTTCTACGGGATTGTTTGCGTTTGTAATAGTATCGCCAACCATTGCTTCTGAAACGGTTTTAATTGAAGCGGCCAAATAACCAACCTCACCTACCGTTAGTTTATCGCAAGGTTCCATATATTTTGCTTTTTTTCTACCAATTTCAACCGTTAAGAATTCAGCCCCTGTGGCCATCATTTTAATAGTATCGCCCTTATTAATTTCACCCGAAACAACTCTGAAAAATACTATAACCCCTTTATATGGGTCGTAATAAGAGTCGAAAATAAGTGCAGAAAAAGGAGCGTCCTTTTCGCCTTTTGGAGCAGGTAAATCGGTAACGATTTTTTCTAAAACCTCTTCAATATTTATGCCGTTTTTAGCAGAAATTTGAGGTGCTTCTTCTGCAGGGATTCCAATAACGTCTTCAATTTCTGCAATAACACGATTTGGATCTGCAGATGGAAGGTCTATTTTATTAATAACCGGTAAAAGTTCTAAATCATTATCAATAGCTAAATATGTGTTTGCTAAGGTTTGAGCCTCTATTCCCTGTGAAGCGTCCACTACTAGCACTGCCCCTTCACAAGCGGCCAAACTGCGAGAAACCTCATAGTTAAAGTCAACGTGGCCGGGGGTGTCAATTAAATTAAGCTCATAACGTTTGCCATCTTTAGCATCGTAATATAAGGTTACCGCGTGAGATTTTATTGTAATACCTCTTTCACGCTCTAAATCCATGCTATCAAGCAGTTGATTTTCCATCTCACGCTCTGCTACTGAATTTGTAAGTTCAAGTAACCTATCGGCTAGGGTGGATTTACCATGGTCTATATGAGCAATTATGCAAAAATTTCTGATTTGTTCTAATGGGATAGACACTCTATATTCTCCTTAAAAACACTTTTTACTAATCTTTAATACTTTGTAATTCTACAAGCTTTTTATAAATTCCGTTTTTGCTTATAAGTTCTTCGTGATTGCCGATTTCTGCAATTTCGCCGTTTTCTAAAACGATAATGCTATCTGCCGCTTTAACGGTTGAAAGCCTATGAGCAATAACAAGCATTGTGCGGCTACCTGCAATAGCGTTAATTGCCTGCTTAATTTGAGTTTCGGTTTCGGTATCAACAGCACTTGTGGCTTCATCTAAAATTAAAACCGAAGATTTACTTAATATTGAACGGGCAATTGAAATTCTTTGCTTTTGACCACCCGAAAGACGCATGCCGCGTTCACCAACAATGGTATCCCACTTTTCAGGAAGCGACATAATAAAGTCGTAAATACAAGCGGTTTTAGCGGCGGCTATCATTTCTTCTTCAGTAGCATCTTTGGCGCCAAAAAGAATATTTTCTTTAATTGTGCCGTGGAATAAAAATACGTCTTGAAGCACCATACTGATATTATCTCTTAAAGAAGACAAAGTAATATCTTTGGTGTTTTTACCATCAAGTAGAATTTCACCACTCGTTGGGTCATAAAAACGTGGAAGTAATGCGGCAAGGGTGGTTTTACCTACACCCGTAGCGCCCACTACTGCGTACATTTTTTTAGACTCTAATTTAAAACTTAAATTTTTAAGTACGGGTATATCGTCTCTATAAGAAAAACTTACGTTTTTAAATTCAATTTCGCCAGAACCTATTGGAAGATCTACGGCATTTTTGCTGTCCTCAATATCGGGTTTTGTATCTAATATTTCAAACATTCTTTCTGCGCCAACAATACCTTGTTGCATATCTTCAAAAATTCTTGCAAAAGAACTTATTGGTGTATAGAACATACTTAAATACATTAAAAAGCCGGTAATTTCGCTAATGCTCATTTCATTGGTTAATACAAAATAACCACCAAAACCAATAACAATTACGTTACCTAAACTTGTAAAGAAACTTAAAGAAGGATGAAAAAATGCTGAATACCATAGTGCTTTTATAACAGCACCAGCGTGCTTATTTGAAAGCCCTTCTATTCTTACTCTTTCGTTTTCTTGTTGATTGAAAACTTGAATTTCTTTAATGCCTGAAATGTTGTCTTGTAAGGTTGCGTTTAGTTCTGCAACGTGTTTTTGTGCTTTGCGGTGTTCACCGCGAATTCTATGAAGTACCGGTGTTGCAAGTGCTAAAAATGGTAACGGAATACAAGTGAGCAACGCTAACTTCCAGTTATTTAAGAAAATAATGGTTGTAACTCCTATAAAGGTTAATAATGCACCTATAAGTTCCGGAATTGCGTGGGCAATTAAATGTTCAAAATGGTTGGTGTCATGCACAATTCTAGACATTAACTGACCGGTTTGCTTATCGGAATAATATGCAAGTGAAAGTTTTTGCAAGTGGTTATATATTTTAACGCGCATTTCAGAAACAAAGCGCCAAGCCGCAACGTGAGAATAATAACTGTTAAAATAACGGCTAACACTTTGAACTAAATAAACAACGGCTAAAACTACTGCAAGCTTTATAATATCGGTTACTAAATTTGGGTTATTACCGCCATTTTCTAAAATAGCAACTAATCTTTGCATAAGACCGGGTGCTACTAAATTAGCCGCAGTTATAATTAAAAGAGAAATGGTAGAAAAGGCAATATATTTCCAATATTTTCTAGCATGTTTATATAGCCTTAATAATGTTTTCAAAACTGTCTCCCCTTTTATTTATTCTATATTTATATAATTATATCAAATATAAAGCAAATTTACAATAAAAAAATGGACTGAATAATCAGTCCATATAAAAAATATTTTTTATGCGTTTGGCAAAAATGCACCCATCTCTTTTAAGCGAACTTTTATTTCGGTATAATCGGCTTTTCTAACGTCACCATCACAAATTGCAGCCGTTACCCCTGCCGCCTGACCTGTTATATAACAACCAGGCATTACGCGTAAAGTGGCAAGCATTTCGCGGTCTGCAGAAAGTAATCTTCCTGCAATTAGCACGTTTTTAAGGGCTTTTGGAATAAGGCAAGAAAGTGGAATTCCATAACTATCGCCATCGTTATAAACAAACTTTTCGTTAAATTCTTCGTGATATTTATCGAAGTCTTTTTTACTGCTTGTTGCGGCGTGTAAATCAACAGGATAATGCAAACGGCCAATTTCATCAGAAAAAGCGGCTTTTGTAATAAAATCGTTAACGTTTAAAGTATAATCTCCTTCAACACGCACACCCTCACGAACACCTAAAATACTTGCGGTTGCCAAAAGCTCTGCATTTTCAAAACCTTCAATATAACCGCGATAATAATTTTTATATTCTTCGGCTAATTTTCTGCCCTTAATTATGGCTTTTGTAAGGCACTCTTCATCGTTTTCATCAACTTTATAAATATGGCCTAAATTACCGCCTGCGCTAGTGTTGCCATGTTGCACCATACCGGGCAAATGAAGGTCTAAATTACTAAATACACCGTCTTTATAAGCCTTTTCTAAACAGCGGTCTTCTCCCTCTTTTGTACGGTTCCAATCAACGTTACCCCAAAGGGTGCAAAGGGTGGCGCCCATAACGTTGCCGTCTATATCTCCTAAAACACATTTTGCAGGTGTTTTAGTAATTAAACTGCCAGAGCCTGAGCAATCAACATAGGTTTTTGCGGTTGCTGCAAAAACACCGCTTCTAGAAGAAAGAATTACTGTTTTTACAGTATCATCTTCTACTACTGCGTCAATAAGTTCGGTAAAAAATAAAAGCGTAATATTTTCTTCTTTTTCTACAATTTCATCGTAAGCAAGTTTTAAACTTTCGGGGTCTATAATATAGTTACCATAGTGATTTTTAGGGCCGTTCATTTTTTTATGCATAGAATCTAAAATTTCTTTACCAATGCCACCTGCATAAAAATTAACACTGTCATCAAATCCCATAAATAAGGGTACTAAACCTAACGTTCCAAGACCGCCTAAAGCACCTTGCTTTTCAATAAGTAAAACCTTTGCACCGTTACGAGCGGCCGCAACGGCAGCAGCAACACCACTGGGGCCGCCACCAACAACCAAAACGTCGGTATTATATTTAATTTCTAAAGACTTATTGTAATTGATGGTTTTCATAAAAAACCTCCTTACGTTTATAAACACAGTATAATAAACCTAAAACAAAAAATCAAGACCAAATAAATAGTAAAAAGGCCGATATTTATTTAAAATATCGGCCAAACTTTATTTTTATTAAATTTCTAAAGATTTGTTTCTAAAATTAATTGCAAATTTTTTAACGCCTTCAATTTTTGCAATTTCTTCAGAGAATTTTTCATAAGAAAATTCGGGTAAAATGTTGGCAGAAAAATTAACCTTGCAGTTATCGGTATTAAGTTCTTCTGAAACTTCGCTAACGCTTACCCCTCTTGCCCCTGCGGCATAAATAGCATCTACCATTTTACCGGTTTCAACACCTTTTGTATAGCTAATTGAAATTATTGCTTTATAGCCTTTTTTTACAAAATAGTTTGAAAGAGGTTTTAAAAGTAAACTTGCAAGTAACACAACGATCGTTGTGATAATTGCAGGAATATATGCTTTAATACCAACTAGAAGACCAATACAAGCGGTGGTCCATAGTCCTGCTGCTGTGGTTAAGCCCTTAATTTTGCTTTTTTCTGTACTGCTTAAAATTGCACCTGCACCTAAAAAACCAATACCGGATACAACCTGTGCGCCCATACGTGTAACGTCGGCACTAAAGCCTAGCACTTCAACTGCATAAGTGCCGGCCATCATAACTGAAGCAGCACCCACACACACAATAATATGTGTTCTAAGCCCTGCAAACTGATGATGCTCGCTTCTTTCAAGACCTACAATACCACCACAAATAATAGCAACGATAAGTTGGATTAAAATTCCTAAATTATATTCAGTAAAAACGTATGTATTTAAAAGCTCCATATTTTACCTCCCAAAAAATAATAAGGGTGAAATATTCCACCCTTAAAAACTAATCTTCAAAAACGGGTTCTACTGCATCATCTGCCATTTTGCGACAGATTGCAATAGGTGTTTGTTGGTCGGACTGGTCAAGCGGATTATCGCCAAACAATTCACGAGCCATACTTAAGGTTACTTCTTTTGTAGAAGAACCAAGTACTTCAAGACCGATATCGTTAGCGTCAAGCATGATAACGTAACAGCCGGTGTGTTTTGCTAAATCTTCACACACTTTATCGGGCTCGAGCGGTGCCATTTTTGCATATTGATTATATGGTGGAATAACATATTCGCCAGGTCCGTCAATAGAACGAGCTTTAGGACCCACAACGTTATAGAAAACGCCTTTAATACCAAAAGGTTTTGTAAATGCTGCACAAATGCAACCTAAAAAGATTTTTGGAAAACCAATATCTCTAAGTGCTAATTCCATAGTATAGGGACTGCCAAGACCTATACCGTAAGGAGATTTGGTTACAAACTTAACTAAAAACTTTGCCAAAGGGCTAACCTTAATTTCGTCAATGTGCCAAGCTCTGCCTTGGCTTATTGCAACCATTTTTTCACTTAAAAAGATACCGTCGCCCTCTTGCACATAAGGCATAACGTATTTATCCATAATTTCAAAAAGGTTGTCCCCTTTTTTAACAACGTGGGTTTTAACGGGGTAACGTGCAAATTTACCAAACGAGGTTTCTTTAATAAGTTTTTTGCCTTTATTTGGTTTAAAGGTTGACATATCGGGTGTTGCCATAATAAGACCTACCTTAAAAATACTAATTACTTTTTATATTATAAACTAAATTTTGTAAAAAAGCAATTATTTATATTGAGAATTTAATAAAAAAAGATTATAATATAAAAAACAATGAAAAGGGGGGTTATTTTATGACGGTAAGTTTTTACACTTTGGGTTGCAAGGTTAACCAATACGAAACCGAAAGCATGAAAAATATTTTACTTGAAAACGGTTTTAGTTTAAGTGAAAATGGCGATATTGCAGTTGTTAATTCTTGCACGGTTACTGCCGAAAGTGATAGAAAAACAAGGCAACTGCTTAACCGAATCAGAAATAATAACCCATCTTCTATAATTGTGCTAACCGGCTGTATGCCCCAAGCGCATCCCGATAAAGTGGCAGAATTTAATGCCGATATAGTTGTTGGCAATACTTCTAAACGTGATATTTTGCTTTTAATAAACAACTATTTAAAAAACCGCAAAAAGCTTGTTGAACTACCGGTGCACGAACCAAACGAAGAGTTTTGCGAAACACCTATAAGAAATTTTTCTGAAAAGACAAGGGCTTTTATGAAAATTGAAGACGGCTGTAACAGGGCTTGTACTTATTGTATTATTCCAAAAGCACGCGGCAGAGTGCGCAGTCGTGAATTATCTGCAATTAAAAAGGAAGCCGAAGTGCTTTCCGTTAACGGCTACAAAGAAATTGTGCTAACAGGCATTAACCTTTCTTCTTACCATTACGGCTTAGAAAACGCCGTAAAAACAGTTGCAAACGTGGATGGTATTTCTAGGGTGCGTTTAGGTTCGTTAGAGCCCGACCTTATGACAAAGGAACTTTTACTTGCTTTAAAAGAAATACCCGAATTTTGCCCCAATTTTCATTTATCTTTACAAGCGGGTTGCAATAATACTTTAAAAAGGATGAACCGCCTTTACACAAAAGAAGAATATGAAAATTTAGTAAAGCAGATTTTTGAAATTTTTGATAACCCCTCAATTACCACCGACGTTATGGTGGGCTTTGCAGGAGAAGATGAAAACGACTTTTTAGAATCTTTAAAATTTGTTGAAGATATTGGTTTTGCACACACACATATATTCCCCTATTCTATAAGAGAGGGCACCTTTGCGGCAAAGTTTAAAGACCAAGTAACAAAAAGCGAAAAAAGCCGCCGCGTAAAACTTATGGAAGAGGCCGCAAAAAAAGCAGCTATTAAGTTTAACACAAAACAAATTGGTAAAATCTTACCCGTGCTTATTGAAAGCGATAACACCGGTTATACCGAAAACTACGTTAAGGTTAGTTGTTTAGATGATGCTAAAGAAGGCGAAATTGTAAAAATTAAAATTTCTTCTTGCGACGAAAGCGGACTTTACGGACATATTGAAAAATAAAAAAGACCTGATAATCAGGTCTTTTATTTTTTTACATCTCAAACATTTTTTCTATTCTTTTAAAGGTTGGCTCAAATACAAAAATTTTATCATACAATTTTGTAAATAATCCTATCAACGGGCCATTAAACAAAGTAATAACAACAGTACCAATCCCTATACCCGTAAAATTTTTAAAAAGGCATAAAGAAAGTATAATTGAAATTGTTAAAAATACTATATCAAAAATGATTTTAAATTTAGCTAAACTATAATTAAATTTAAAGGTTATGCATTTAGTAAAAAAATCGGTAGTTTGAGGATATAGATAGCTTTTAAAGGCAAATGCTAAAGATATGCCAATTAATAAATCGGCCATTATAAACAAAATAATTCTAATAATTAAACTATTTTCAAAAGCAAGATAAAATTCTGGTTTTGCAAAGGGCAAAAGTCTAAATAAATCTAAACACGTGGCGAAAGCTATGCTACTAAAAAAAGCAAAAAAGTAAATTGGTTTAATTTTTTTAACCCATATACACATTATTAAAAATAAGGTGCCTTGAATTATATACTCCCACTGTCCAAAGGTTAAAAAATTAAACTTTGTACTTAAAATTAGAGAAGGTGCTATTAACATAGAAACACCAAAATTAGAAGCGGTTATCATTGCAACAGAAAAAGCCATAAGAATAATGCCTATTAAATAGGCAACTTCACTACTTATCTTAATCTTTTTCATTTTAATCTCCTATTTAAAAAACATATAAACGTCGCACTTTAGCATACCGTTATAAAGCTTACGTTTTTTATCGGCAGTGCGGCAGAAAAGTTCTTCAAAATTGTCTTGCGGACTAATTACAAAATAGCCTTTACCTTTTTCGTTAGGCAAAACCTCACCCATAACTTTATAAAGGTCTTCTGCCATTTTTATATCTAAAAGTCTTTCACCGTAAGGCGGGTTTGTTATAACCTTTAATCGACCATCGGGCAAACGCAAATTTTTAACGTCTTGCACACTTGCTGTAACTAAATTTTCAACCCCCGCTTTGCGTGCATTTTCTTTTGTTAAATTAACGCACTCGGGGTCTATATCAAAACCAACGCCTTTAAATTCAGGGTTTTTAATAATTAAATCTAAGGCTTCGCTTCTAGCACTTTCAAAGGCTTTTTTACCAATAAAACTTAAATTTTCACCTGCAAATTTGCGGTTTAAGCCGGGTGCTTGGTTTTTTGCCATAAGGGCGGCTTCTATTAAAATGGTACCGCTACCGCAAAATGGGTCGTAAAGCAAAGTATCGGGATAAATACGAGCAAGTGAACACATAGCCGCTGCTAAAGTTTCTTTTATTGGGGCAATATTGCTATGTGCTCTATATCCCCTTTTATGTAGCGCCTCACCGCTTGTATCAATACAAACGGTAACTTTGTTTTTAATAATTGAAAAACGGATTTTTACAGTGCTACCGTTTTCTAAAAACCAATCTGTTTTATAGGCGGCTTTTAAGCGTTCAACTATTGCTTTCTTTATAATTGATTGGCAGTTTGGAATACTATGTAGTTCTGAATTTAAGCTATAGCCTGTTACTGGAAATGCATCAAATTTGCCAATAAAATTTTCTAATGGTATTTTTTTAACGTTATCAAAAAGCTCGTCAAAAGTGGTAGCAGAAAACTCGCCTAAAACAAGCATAATTCTTTCTGATAAACGAGAAAATATATTTGCTTTTGCGCAAGAATTAGCATCGCCAAAAAAACTTACTCTACCGTTTTCAGCAACTACGTTTTTAAGTCCTATTCTTTTTAATTCATCTGCTAACAGCCCTTCTATACCAAGTGCCGTTGTAGCAATAAATTTATATTCCATTATAACTCCTTAAAGCGTTTCTGTTATATGTCTATTAACGTGGCAACCAATATTGACCGCTACAGGAAGCCCCGCTATATGTGTGGGCATTACCTCAATATTTACCTTTAAAGCGGTGGTTTTGCCGCCAAAACCTTGCGGACCAATATTAAGTTTATTAATTTCTTCTAAAAGTTTATCTTCTAATTCGCTATAAAATGGGTCGGCATTTTTACTTTCTATGCTTCTTACTAACGCTTTTTTAGAAAGCAAAGCGCACTCTTCAAAATTGCCGCCAATACCAACGCCAATAACCATTGGCGGACAAGCGTTACTACCTGCATTTTTTACAATTTCTAAAACGGCGTTTATTACACCGTTTTCGCCG
This sequence comes from Acutalibacteraceae bacterium, assembly GCA_045540715.1. Classification (GTDB taxonomy): domain Bacteria; phylum Bacillota; class Clostridia; order Oscillospirales; family Acutalibacteraceae; genus UMGS1279. The sequence goes on from JAZQHT010000004.1 coordinate 259,892, forward strand.
TCAGTTGGGTTTAGCATTTTAATACTGCTCATATTTTCACTGCCCATACCTTTTGGGGCAACGGTTATTTTTAATTTTTCGCCACCCACTATTTTGGTGTGAATAATGGCCGGAGTATTAGTGTTTGTGTTTACCCTGTTAATTGGATCGCCTACAACAGAAAGACGAAGCAGTCCCTTTATATAAGCATTTTTAACCCCTTCGTTTATGGCGTCGTAAAGATTACCGCCAAACAAATGAAGGTCTTGTCCTATTTCTAAAAAAACAACCGCAAGTCCCGTATCTTGACAAATGGGAATATTCATTTCATTTGCCACTTTAACGTTTTGGTTAATAATTTCAATTGCCTTTTTACTAGCACCTTGTTCTAAACTTTCGGCATTGATTAAAGCTGAAACCATATCGTTTGGTAAAGTTCTATTAGCTTTTATAAAAAGTTCTTCTATTTTTTTAGAAACTATGCTAACGTCTAACTCTCTCATAACGTTCCTTTCATAAAAATAGGTTTTGACAATTAAGCCAAAACCTAAAAAGTACCTTTTTTATCTTTGTCCTCTGCTTTTACGGTTAAAGTCACCATTTTTGCGCTTTAACATTGAGAACTTTTCATCTGAGGTTTGTTTAAAACGATTCATCATATCTTCAAACGAACCTTCGTTTTTGGTTTCTGTCCATACAAAAGAATTGTCTATTTTTGCGGGGGCAGTATATTTTTTTTGTTTTCTTTCTTCTGCCTTTTTGATGCTTAAAGAAATTTTATTATCTTCACTAACGTTTAATACCTTAACTTTAACGGTATCGTTAACCTTTAAAACCTCTTTAATATCAGTAATATATTTGTGAGAAACCTCTGAAATATGTACCATACCCGTTACACCTTCACCGATTTCTACAAACGCGCCAAAGCCGGTAATACCCGTAACTTTGCCTTCTAAAATATCGCCCACGTTAACCTGCATTGCTAAAAAATTTCCTCCCCAATGTAATTACAAAAAATAAAAGACGATTAGTTTCCTGATGGGTCAATAAAAACCTGTTCATTAGGATAAACGTATCCTAACCGTTCTCTTGCCGCTTTTTCGATAAGTTCTTTCTCGTCGCCATCTTCAGAAAGACGTTTTAGTTCATCTACAACTAAGGTCTTTTCGCCAAGATAGGCTTCTTTTTCTTCAAGTAATTGCATTTTGCTAATAAGTTCTATTTGTAGGTTAATTAACGTGTAGCTTAAATAAACCGCAAACAAAAGCAACAATATTCTTAATAAGATACTCCTCGATTTGCTTTCTTTGGCTGACAATGACTTAACTTCCTTTTTATTTTTATATGCCGATTATACACAATTTTTCGTAAGTGTGCAAGTGGTTTTAAAACTATTTTTAAAATATTTTCAAAAAATTCACAAATTTTTCTTGCTGGACCTAAAATTAAGTAAAAAAGTTTTGAAATTGTTAGTTTAAAAAGTGAAAAACCAATAAATGCCCCTATTAGTACAAAACCACGAATTTCACCGTTTGTTCTTAAAATAAAAAAGCAAAAGAAAACTACCGTTAACACTAAAAAATAGAAAATATCTATTATAAAAATGGTAATCGTCTTTTGTTTTTTAATATGTCTTATTAATTTTAACAGGTCGTAAAAAAGAGCTGAAAATAATCCTAAAAGAATTGAAAGTAAAAAGGTAGTTGCTTGATTATTAACCCCTATTTCCCACATTATTTAAAGATGCGTCCTATTAAACTTTTAGGTTTATTTTCATTTGTATAACCAAGCGCAAAAATAGTGCCTTGCATTTTAAAGTCGCCCGTTTCAACCGAAAAACTTTCCATTTGCAGTTCTTCTCCCTTTAAAGTAAGCTCCCCTAATTCAGTTTGCAAAACCACCAAATTGTCTTCAAAACTTTTGCAGTCTAACACACCCGAAATATTTAAACTTTTACGGCCTTCCATAATAATATTGTGCATATCGTTTCCTCCTTACACAATATTATTCGAAATCTTGTTTTTTTATTCTATTATTTTATACATACTAACAGCATCTTCTTTTTTGGTGCTTTCTTTTAAAGACAACACCTCAATTAAAACGCTTTTTTGAGCAAATTCAATTGTAATTTTATCGCCAACTTTAACTTCATAAGAAGCGCGTAAAGGCTTGTCCCCCATTTTTACGCGTCCGCTATCACAGGCTTCGTTTGCGATTGTTCTTCTTTTAATTATGCGGGAAACTTTTAAATATTTATCTAATCTCATACTTCACCAAAAAAACAGGGTTGTTCTAAACGAACAACCCGCTTTATTTTTAAATTAGTTATTATTGGATAGCTTCTTTTAATGCTTTACCGGCTTTAAATGCGGGAGCTTTGGAAGCAGCGATTTTGATGGTTTCGCCAGTTTTGGGGTTGATACCATTTCTTGCTGCGCGAGCTTTAACTTCGAAAGTACCAAAGCCAACTAATTGAACTTTTTTGCCTGCTTTTAATTCTGCTGCGATGCTGTCGATAACAGCTACTAATGCTTTGTCAGCGTCTTTCTTAAAAATACCAGCTTTTTCAGCTACTGCTGCGATTAATTCGGTTTTGTTCATTTTTATATTCCTCCAAAAAATAATAGATATATTTCACAGGTTTTCCTGTTGAAATCACTTTTCTTCTCTTTTTACTTCATCCCAAAGTAAATCGAGTTCTTCTAAGCTAGCTTTTTGCATATCAATTCCTTTTTTTGTAGCTAGCTGTTCAACCTTCATAAATCTATTAATAAATTTATTGGTTGCACTGTTTAATGCTTCTTCGGGGTTAGTGTTAATAAAACGAGAAAGGTTTACAACTGCAAAAAGCAAATCTCCTAATTCTATAGAAGCGTTTAGTTCGTTACCCGAATTTACTTCTTTTGTAACTTCGTTTGCTTCTTCCAACACTTTACTTAATGCGCCGCTAGCTTCATCCCAATCAAAACCCGCCTTTTTAGCGCGACGTTGCACCTTTTCGGCTCTGAGTAATGCCGGCATAGCTTTTGGTACGGCTAAAAGCGTGTCGGTATAGGATGTTTGCTTTTTTTCTTGCCTTTTAATGCGGTCCCAATTTTGCAAAATTTCATCGGTTCCGCTAACCTTTAAATTTTTAAAAACGTGAGGGTGTCTTAAAATCATTTTTTTAGAAATACCATCACAAATATCGTCGAAATTAAATTCACCGTTTTCTTCGGCAATGCACGAATTTAACACTATAAGCATGAGCACATCGCCAAGTTCTTCTTTAAGGCCCTCTAGGTTATCTTCTTTAGCGGCATCAACCACTTCATAAGTTTCATCAATAAGGCCTGACGTTAATGATTTATGAGTTTGTTCTCTGTCCCACGAACAACCATTTTCGGAACGGAGAATTTTCATAATATTCACTAAATCTTGTATATTATATCTTGACTTTTCGGTTATTTCGCCAATATCTTCTGTATTTATTTTTACCATATTTTTCACCTAAAATCAATAGTTATTTTAAGTTTTTTTAGTAAAAATAGCTATTTTTTACTAAATTATCGTAATATTTTTGCCTTTTTTAATAAAGGAACCAATTTTTCACCTTTAGGGAAGGCCAAAACGTCTTCTTCTGTAAATGCTTGTAATAGCATTAACATACCTAAATATACCATTACCGCAATAAACATTGCAATTAAGGTTGTTAGTGTTTGTCCTAGGTAATTTGTTAAGAACATATTTACTAAAAATGCCGAAACACCGCAGGTTAAAGCGGCAATTAACGGTTTAAATAATATCTTAAATACTTTTGGTTTAACACCCGAATATTTAATAATACAAATCATATTGCTTAAAGCTATATAAATGTAACAACAAAGTGTACCAATTGGTGCACCAATAATATTAATTTGAGGAATACCAACCAAAATAAAGTTTACAACAATTTTAATGGTAGCACCAACCGCTATATTCCTAACCGGTACCCATTGTTTACCAATTGCTTGAAGCATATTATTTAAAGGCGACATAATGCCCGCAAAAATGGCGGTAGCGCCTAAAATTACTAATATTTTAGTTGAAAGATCAATACTTTTTGCATTGCCATATAAAAGTTTTAAAACCGGGTTAGATAAGGCCATTAAACCAATACCGCAAGGAATTGCCACAAGGCCTGTTACCTTAACCATACTTTCAATATTTCTTTTTATTTCTTCTTTATTGTTTTTAGTCCATGCCATTGCTAAAACGGGAATTGCCGAAACACCAATAACAGAAGTAATTGTTGGAACTAAATTATATAAAGTAAAGGCATAGCCTTTATATGCACCGTATAGAACGTTTGGAATACCGTCAGCTTTAGTTTCTACAAGCATTTCAGAATACATATTGCGTAACACGTCTTCTGAACTTTTAACAACGTTAGAAAGTTGCCATTGAACCATTGCAACGTCTATTAAAGATGCAATATTTGTAACCAATGAACCAAGAACCACCGGAACGCTAATAGCAATTAAGCTTTTTAAAATTGTTTTACTGCTTTCAGCCGGAGAAGAATCTGCAAGCATTTCTGCGGTAATACTATCCCCTGTTCTTTTATGTCTAAACACCAAATAAATTGAAGATGCGGCCGTTCCTAACGTAATACCAAGTAATGCGGCGGCCGCTGCAACAGAAGCACTTTCTGCAGTAACGTCTCCGTAATATGCAATAACACCATAAGCAAAACCATAACCTAAAATAAGTTTACCGGCCGCTTCAATAATGGTTGAAATTGCGGTTGGGTACATATTTCTAAGGCCTTCATAATAACCGCGATATGAAGACATAATACAACAAAACAGAACGCTTGGAGCTATTGCAATCATACCCCAAACTGCGCCTGAATTACGCGTTAATAATATAAACGGATATATAATTAAAAGCATTAGGAAAAAGCCGGTTAGCCCTGTTACTAAAAATGCTTTTTGCGCAATTTTTAAGGTTTTTCGAACGTCGTTATAACGGTTTTGTTGAACAAACTCTGCAGTAATACGAGAAACCGCTACAGGAAGCCCTGCCATAGCTAAAGCGTAAATAGGCAAATAAAGGTCATAGGCTGTAGAATAAAAGCCCATACCCTCTTCTTCTATTAACCTAGCTAGCGGGATGCGAAATAACGCGCCTAAAATTTTAACTACGGCGGTAGAAACAACCATTATTGCGGCGCCGTATATAAAACTTTGACCGTTATTACTTTTCTTCTGTTTCATAAGTAACCTTCTTTATTTTATTAGTTCAAATAAAAAGTCTTTGAATATTTCTGCCATACTAGTTTTGTTAGAATCGTTAACTTCGCGGTAATCCACCGTTGCATCGTCATCTGCACCATCAGAAATTTCTTTAAAACTAACAAACTCTTTGCCCATTTCGTTTGCAACAAAAGCAGCCGCCGCCGATTCCATATCGCAAGCGGTAGCAAATAAATCGCGTCTTAAAAACTCGCTGGTTGAATCTTCACAAACAAAACTGTCTCCTGTGGCAATTCTGCCCATTTTAGCACTTTTATAAACAGATTTTAAGATTTTATTTAATCTTTCACTTGAAGTATAAATATACTCTTGACCGGGTTTTTCGCAAACGTCGTAACCAAACACCGAAATATCAAAATCGTGTTCAATAAAGGAAGAACCAATAACAATATCTCCCCTGTTTGCATTAATGCCCCCTGCATAACCAAAGTTTGCTAAAATATCATTTTCGCTTAAAAGCAAGGCGGCGGCAAAAGCGGTATTAATTTTACCAATACCCGAAAGAACTATATGTACTAATGCGGTATTGCCGTTATTTTCAATTTTAAAAAGTTTGCCCGGTTTTGTGTTTAGGGGCTTGTCCATAACAAAATATGGTTTTAATATTTCAACTGTTGGATTAAATTCGTTTTCATCGGCAATAACCACGCCAATTTTAATTTCTTTCATAATTTACCTTTCTTGTTTTGCGCCGCAATGGGAACAAAAAGTAACGTTATTTTCTATTTCCTTGCCGCAACTTGAACAAACGTCTTTACATTTTGCCCTTCTAATTTCGGCTTGAATTTCCCCTATTTCTGCTTTTAAATACTCAATTTGTTCGGTTAATTCTTTATAGTTAGAGATATCAAAGTCTTTATTTTTATAAACGGCTTTTCCTAAAGCGGCATAAGCCTTGTTTAGATTATTTTTAAGCCTTGCAAGTTCTAACTTTAACTTTTGAACAATTATTGCTTCTTCTGTTCTTTTATAAGCGGCGGTTGCCACTTCTTTTGCTTTATTTAGGGCCACTTCAAAATTATCCATATTTTTGCTCCCTTTTATATTTATTTAAATAATTTTACCACAAAAGCTTAGCATATTCAAGTTAGATAAACTCTTGTAACAAAGAGGTTTTGGGCACTAAAGAAGGGTCAATATCATTAAAAGATTGTAACGCCTTTTGAATTTTAATAGCAGTTTCGTAATTTTCGCTATCTGTAGGTAAATTTTCTAAAAGTTTTAATGCTATTTTTTTAAATATGCAAACTTCGTAAGGGTGGAAAGTTACAATGCAAGCATCTGCAGTTTTCTTTAAATGATATAAGTTCTTTTGTTCACCATCTATAACCGAAGTCCATAAACGAAGGGTGTTTTTTGCATCTGAACTGCGATAAACCGAGTCGCGACACATCCTTCTAATAAGTCGTAATTCTCTACTTGATAAATAAACGCTACCGTCTTCATTATAGATGCTTTTATTTAAACTAATGTAAATTTTAAAAAGACTTTCTATTGGCAGATTTTCGTAAATTACAGGGTTAATTGCGTGAAGCCCTTCAACAATTAAAATACCGCCGTTTGTAATATCAACAATCTGTCTTTCATCGCTTCTTTTATGTTTTAAAAAGTCGAAAACAGGAATATCGGTTTTACCACAGTCTATGATTTCTTTAAAGGCACGGTGCATTTCTTGTAAGTCCAAGGAATAAACCGACTCAAAATCTGGTTTGCCGTTAGCAAGTAAAGGCATTTCGTGTTCGCCGCCATAAAAGTTATCTAACGATATGGTTGTAGCAATTTTGCCCCATTTTTTAAGCTCTTTAACCAAAAAAGACGAGGTTGTGGTTTTACCCGAGCTTGAAGGACCTGCAAGTAAAATTATCTTTTTATTGGGGTCTTTTACAATAAGCTCTACAACGTCGCATATTTTTTGATGATATTCATTTTCTGTTTCTAAAATGAACTGTGTGGGATTTAAAGCAAGTTCGTTTATTTTATTGACAGTTATCATTATAAAATTCTCCTATTTTTACTTTTCGACTAATCATTTCGTCAAAATCAGAAATATATTCAAAGGGAAATTTGTAATTAAAAATACGCTCAATTTTATTTTCAAAAGGCTTTTTAAGTTTTGTTACAGCCCCTGCCCCTACCGCTAAAATAGTATGGGTTTCGTCCATAATATATACGTTATATAGGCCTTCAAAACCTTTTTTAGAATAACCTACGTTTTCTAAATTACCGGCTGTTTTGCTTTGGCGGTATAAATAATATGGGTTATAACCGTTTTGCTCTAAAAGTTCTAACGCGCCGTTAGTCATTAACATAACCTGGTGGCCTTCATAGAATTCGTAAAAGGCATCTTTATAAAAGTTTGCCGCACGTTTTATTGATAAGGTGTGTACCGTTATACCTTCAGGATTTAAAGCAATTAAATCTTTTAAAGATTTTAAAAAACTTTCGGGTGTATCGGTTGGAAGACCTGCAATAAGGTCGCAATTAATGTTATTAAAACCTAATTCACGCGCCAACTTAAAAGCGGTAACGAATTCTTCTGCCGTATGGTTTCTTTTACAGGCTAAAAGCACATTATTATTTAAACTTTGTGGGTTAATGCAAATTCTTGTAGCAATATCTTTAACGGCCAAAAGTTTTTCTTTTGTTGTAGTATCAGGTCGGCCCATTTCAACCGTAAATTCGCGAATATTTGATAAATCGTAATTTTGCTTTAGGGTGTTTGCTATAACTTTAAATTCTTCAGCACTTAGCATTGAAGGAGTGCCGCCACCCATATAAACAGTTTCTAAATTAAGATTTAACTCTTTTATGTATTTTGCGGTTTCTATAAGTTCTTCACAAAGTTTTTCTACGTAAATAGATTTAAGTTCCAAGGCTTTTTTTGTAGCATCAGAAACAAAAGAACAATAACCGCATTTAGAGGGACAAAATGGAATTGAAATATATAAGCTAACGCTTTTTTCATTTGAAAGCGAAATAATTGCTTCTTCACTTTTAGCGGTTTTTTCTAATAGTTTAATTTTACTTTCTTTAACCAAATAATCTTCGGTAAAGGTTTTAACTGCATAATCTTTGCCAAACTGATTAGCTAAAGATATAAAAAGACGCGCCGGTCGAATACCGGTAAGTAATCCCCACTCGGGCTCAATATTAGAAATTTTTGTAAAGCACAAAAAAACCGCCTTTAAAAGTCCCTTTTCGGCATCAAGATATTCTACTGTATTAGTAGAAGTTTTACCATCTAAATAAAGGGTGGCGGTTATTGTGTTACCCAAAAATTTGGTAATAAGGTGTCTTTTTTCTTCTGTTTTATAAGAAAATAAAATCTTTTCAAAAGGTAAAAACAACCTTATTACCTTTTCAGTTTGATATAAATATTCAGTTTTTTCTAAAAAAACCGTCATTATTTATTTTGTTCTTTTAACAAATCTCTAATTTCGGTTAAAAGTTCAATGTTTTGGTCAACCTTTGCTTCTTCGGTTGCTTCTTCTGCTGCTTCTTCCTTCTTTTTGAGGTTTTCAGCTGCTTCTTTAGCTTTCATAAGTATTTTTAATACTACGAAAATTGATAAAGCAATAATTAAAAAGTCAACTACTGTTTGAATAAAGTTGCCGTATGTAAGCGCTGCTTCAGGAGTAATTTCTACACCGTTTTCAATAACTGCTTGTTTAAACACGTATTTTAATTCTGAAAAATTAACGTTACCTGTAACAAGACTGATTAATGGCATAATAATATCGTTAACTAAGCTTGTAACAATTTTACCAAAAGCACCGCCTATAATAACGCCGACTGCCATATCTACTACGTTGCCTTTTAACGCAAAGGCTTTAAAATCTGCAAAAAACTTTTTCATTTTATTTATTCCCCCAATATTTTTTATAATTATAACATATATATTTAATTTATTCAATAAAAAAAGCGGTACAGCTTGTGTACCGCTTAAAAACTATTAGTCTGCTACGTAAGGAAGTAAAGCAACTTGTCTTGCACGCTTAATTGCAGTTGTAAGATGTCTTTGATGCTTTGCACATGTACCTGTAACTCTACGAGGTAGAATTTTTGCTCTTTCAGATACAAATTTACGTAATCTTGCTACGTCTTTATAATCAATAACTTCTACACGTTCTGCGCAGAATTGGCAAACCTTTTTACGAGTTTTTCTACGCATTGGTTTTTCGTTCTTATCCATAACCTTATTCCTTTCTAAAGTCAACAAAACAAAACTTTAATCAATAATTGAAATAAAGTTTGCTACGACTTTTCTTAAATATTAGTAATTGTTAATTAGAATGGTAGGTCGTCATCATTACCGCTGATTTCTACAAAATCGCTTTCACTTGCGTTTGAAAATGAAGGAGCGTCATCATCACTGCTTGCACCAACACTTTTGAAATCTGCGAATTGAACGTTACTTGCAACAACCTCATATACAGTACGGTTTTTGCCGTCTTTATCTTGATATCTGCGAGATTGTAAAGAACCTTCAACGGCGATCATTTGACCACGTTTAAAGTACTTAGAAACAAATTCTGCACTTGCTCTCCAAGCAACGATATTAATAAAGTCAACCTGTCTTTCTTCGCCACTGCGATATCTGCGTTCTACTGCAATTGAGAAACTGCAAACTGCAATACCGGATGAAGTGGTTTTAAGTTCGGGATCTGCTGTTAGTCTTCCTGTTAATACTACTACGTTTAACATACTTTCAGTCTCCTACTTTCTAATGGTCATAATTCTTAATACGCCATCTGTAATTCTTGCAACACGTTCTAATTCTGTGGGGAAATTAACGTCGCCGTCAAAATTATAAAGAACGTAATAGCCTTCAGCTTCGTCTTCGATTAAGTAAGCAAGTTTACGCTTACCCCATTCATCGACGCTTACTTCAGTACCGTTCTTTTCAATTAAAGCCTTGAATTTTTCAACTAATGTTGCTACGCCTTCTTCACCGTTTTTAAGTGAGAAGATCATCATTGCTTCATATTTTGCTGTCATAAGTTCGTCGCACCTCCTTCTGGACAATGTGGCCCTGAACATTTTTCAGAGCAAGGAGCTATATATAAATTTATAGCAAAAGTTATTATAACAAAAATATATTTTTAAGTCAAGATTTATTTAAAAAAATATAGCCTAACTAAATAATTAGGCTATAATTATATATTATCTACTAATATAATATTTAGGGTTAACGGGTGTTCCGTTAATGATAACTTCAAAATGAACGTGAGGACCGATGCTCCAACCGGTTGAACCTACAAGTGCAATATTTTCGCCTTGAGAAACAACCTCACCTACTTTTGAAAATAGTTTGCTGCAATGAGCATATCTTGTTTTAACGCCGTCTCCATGATCGATTATTATATAATAACCGTAACTATTACTCCACTGTGATTCAACAACAGTACCTGCTTGTACAGCATAAATTTTAGTGCCTTTTGCACAAGCAATATCATAGCCTTTATGTCCGCGCCCATCGCCCCAATAAGAAGTGATAACGTTATAAACGCTTGTATCAACCGGCCAAATAAAGCCCTTTGCACTGGGTTTGCCAATTGCGTTATCGCCTTTTGAGTATTGCTTTGTACCCACCATTACAACTGCATTTGTGGGTTCTTTAATGATTTTTACGGAAATTGTTTCACGGGCTACTTCTACGCCATCAATATAACTAACCTTTTCTACTACTTCGTTTAAGCCGCGTTCGCCAAATATTTTGGTTTTTTCGGCGCCCTCGTACATAGAACTGGTTTTTTGGTAAATTGTTGTAAAAGCAACTTCTTTTTTAGAGGTAACCATTTGAACGGTTCTTAGTGGAATAACGTCTTTTTCAAAAATTTTGGTTTTAAGCTCTGCGTTTTTGGAAAATTCCGTATTAGAAACGTATGCTGTAAAAATATCAATAGTATTATGAAGTTCAATTGAAAGAACTCCGTTTTCTGCTTGTTTTACCTTTACAAGTTCATCTAAAAGTTCTTTAATTTCTTCTTCGGTGTTAGCATATCCTACAAGTTTATCTTCAACAGTTAATATTGCAACCTTGCTAATACCGTTTGTGTTTTCGATAATTAAATCAACTAAATTTTCAGGAGTTTTTAAATTTCTACTACCTGTAAAAACGTTAGAAAAAGAAATGTTTTCAATCTCGTTTTTTCCGCTTTGATCATAAACTAATTCTTTTGCTAATTCTTTAGCTTTTTCAACTTCTTCTTCGGTTACAACGCAACCAACTGCAACGCCGTTAACGTGAATTTCGCAAGCTTTTGTAACGCCTGTATAACGCACAATTGCAAGTGTTAATGCGGTAATTAAAACTAAACTTAATACCCCTTTATATAATCTTGGGTATTCTTTGCATATTTTAACTATAACCTTAAAAGCCTTTACAAAAAAAGCGACGGTTGATTTAACCGCTTTTTTGCACCACAAAATTGCAGGCTCTATATACTTTTCAATAAGCTCTACCAAAATTATTCCCCTTTAAAAAGTTACAAGTTTGTTACATTTACAATTCTATTATAACAAAAAGTTACAAAATTGCAACCTTTTTTTGCTAAAAAATAAAAAAATCTCGTTATTTTTTACTAACGAGATTTTATTTTTGCAAACATATAAACGTCTTTGCTTTGTCCTTGATGCATTGCACCTTTTTCTAATAATGCTTCATTTTTAAACTTTAACTTTTCTAAAAGTTTTATTGAAGCAATATTTTGCGGAAGCACCAACGCTTCTACCCTTTCGGCATTTAAGTTATTAAAACAAAAATCCAAAAATGCGGTTAAGGCTTTTGTGGCATAACCCTTTTTATGAAATTTTTTATTAAAAGAATAACCTATTTGCAGAATTTTATAATCGTAAGACGCTTGGGTTATTGTAATTGTGCCTATAACCTTTTTTAAACTAATTTCTTCAACCACAAAGGTATAACACTTATTTTTAAAATAATAGTTTTTAAGGTTATTAGTGCAATAATATATTGCATCAGATATTGAAGTATATGGTGTGATATCGGAATATTTACAAACGTCGGGGTCTTTATATATTTCGTAAATATCTTTAATATCGTAAAGTTTGTTTAAACGCAAAAGCAGATTATCAGCTTTAAGTTTTGGAAAAGGTTTAAAATATACTTTATACATAATTAAAACAAGGATAACTGATTTGTATCGGGTAGGTCGCCAAAGGCGCCAAGGTTTGCTAAATCATCAATAATTGTTTTAGAAACCCCTGCTTCCATTCTAAAGTCTTCTTTAGAAAGGAATTTTTTAGCTTGTGCGGCTTCGTATATAGAATATGCCGCCTTTTTGCCAACACCCGAAAGCGCACCAAAAGGCAAACGCATTTTGCCGTCTTCAGGAACAAACTTTACTGCATGCGACTTATTAATATCAATCGGTAACACTTCAATACCACGAGCCATAATTTCGTTAAAAATAAGCATATTATTATAAACGTCAAGCTCTTTTTTAGAGGCTTCGTGGCCTTTTGCTTCAATATCTTTTATATATTGTTTAACTGCTGCGTGGCCCTTTAAAATTGTGGGAACGTCAACGTCTTCGGGACGAGCCGTAAAATATGCACAATAAAATGCTAAAGGCTTATACACCTTATACCACGCCACTCTAATTGCCGAAATAACGTAAGCTGATGCGTGAGCTTTTGGGAACATATATTTAATTTTACGGCAACTGTCAATGTACCACTCGGGTACGTTAACTGCGCGCATATCGGCTTCCATAGCGGCCCAATCTTCAGGCGAAATTTCGCCTTTTGCAATAAGACCTTTACGCACCGTTTCGGTAATTTTAAAGGCCCTTGCTTCGTCCATACCCTTATGGATTAGATAAACCATAATATTATCACGTGTACCAATAACCTCTGAAATGGTACAAGTGCCGTTATCAATAAGATCTTTAGCGTTGCCCAAATAAACGTCTTCACCGTGAGAAAGACCCGAAATTTGAAGTAAATCGGAGAAGTTTTTGGGTTTACAGTCTTCAAGCATGCCGCGAACGAAAGAAGTACCAAATTCGGGCAAACAGAAAGTACCGGTGTTTGAATAAATATCTTCCGGTTTAACACCTAGGGCTTCGGTTGAAGTAAACAAACTATAAATTTTGGGGTCGCTCATTGAAACTTTAGTTACGGGAACACCCGAATATTCTTCTAAATATTTATAGGTTGTGGGAATAACGTGGCCTAGTTCGTCAAGTTTTAAAATTGTATCGTGAATATATTTAAATTCAAAATGGGTTGTAATAATATCAGATTCGGTCTTATCTGCGGGATGCTGAACGGGACAGAAATCATAAATTTCTTTATCACGCGGAATAACTATCATACCTGCGGGGTGTTGACCGGTTGTTTGCTTAATTTTTGAAGCTTCTACCGTTGCCGCTAAACGATTAAGTTCGGCATTATTTAAAGTAATGCCCTTCTTTTCGGCATAAGCTTTAGAAAAGCCATAAGCAGTTTTTTCGGCCACAGTTGAAACTGTACCTGCTTTAAAAACGTTTTCGCTACCAAAAAGTTCTTCGGTATATTTTTGAACGTCAGATTGAACTTCATCAGAGAAGTTAAGGTCAATATCGGGCACCTTATCCCCTTTAAATCCTAAGAAGGTTTCAAAAGGTATATCGTGGCCGTCGCGTTCTAGTGGTTCACCACAAATTGGACAAATTTTTTCGGGTAAGTCAAAACCTGAACCATAAGAACCATCGGTAAAAAATTCGCTATAACAACATTTTGCACAAACATAGTGTGGTGCTAATGGGTTAACCTCTGAAATACCTGCCATTGTGGCAACAAAAGAAGAACCAACCGAACCACGCGAACCAACTAAATAGCCATGTTCTTCTGAAAAGGCTACTAGTTTTTGCGCAGAAATATACATTATTGAAAAACCGTTACTAATAATTGAATTTAATTCTTTTTCTAAACGTTTTGAAACAATTTCAGGTACTTGTTCACCATATTTTTTGTGGGCATTATTCCAACAAATTTCTCTTAATAAATCATCCGAGCCTTCAATAACAGGCGGATATTTTTCTTCTGGAATAGGCACTATATTTTCGTCTATCATATCGGCGATTTTGTTGGGGTTATCAACAACGAATTCTTTAGCGCGTTCACCAAAATAGTCAAACTCTGCAAGCATTTCGTCGGTGGTTTTTAAGTGTAATGGTGCTTGATTATCAAAATCGTCATAGCCTTGACCTGCAAGCATAATTTTACGAATAATGTCATCTTCTTTTTTAAGAAAATGCACGTCACCCGTAGCTACTACGGGTTTATTTAATTTATCGGCAATTTCAACCACTTTGCGGTTAAAGTTTTTAATAACCTCTAAACTTTTTACGTGCTTAAAGCGGTTTGGAATAAGTGCGCCCGTCTTTTTATCGAATTTATCTTCTAATGCAGATTCGCGCACCATAAATTCGTTATTGCCTAAAGGTTGAATTTCTAAATAATCGTAATAAGAAGCAATTTCTAAAAGTTTTTCGTCGCTTTCTTCCGCAACGATATTAACGTATAGTTCACCTTTTTCACAAGCTGAACCTAAAATTAAGCCTTCACGATGCTTGTCTAAAACGCTTTTTAAAATTACGGGACGGCCGTAAAAACTATCTAAATGCGAATATGAAATTAATTTATAAAGGTTTTTAAGGCCCACAAAGTTTTTAACCAAAATAATTTGGTGATAACGTAATTTGCCTATTTGCTTTGTGGTAAGTGTGGTTATATCGTGCTTACTATCGTCAAAGAAGTAGGCTTCAACACCATAAATAACCTTAAACTCGCCACCGCTTTTGCGAATTTTCTTTACAGCATCTGCTGCAAGCGGAAAAGACTGAACAACGCCGTGGTCGGTAATTGCAATTGCTTTATGTCCCCAACTGTAAGCGCGATTAATTAAATCGGTTGCAGATGCACAAGCATCTTTAGCCGACATATTTGTATGGCAATGAAGCTCAACGCGTTTTTCTTGCGCTTCATCCATTTCTTCATATTTTTTAACAAGCGCAATAGAATAAGGCTTTATAATGAAATCTTTTTCCCAGTCGTCAAAACTGTATGCACCCGATAATAAAATATACGAACCGTTTTGCAATGGTTTTAAACGTTCAAGTTGCTCTTTAGTCATTAGTGTTTTAACCTGAACGGAATTTGTATGGTCTGAAAGAATAAACTTATACCAGTTCTTATCGCCGCGTTTTGTTGGAGTGCTTTCTAAATTTATAACTTCACCCCAAACAACAAGGTTTTGTTCGTCGCGCACGATATCAACCATTTTTATAGGCTCTGGATTTTTTATGGCTTTACCAAATATGTATCTTGCAGATTCTAAATAAACCGGAAGGCCGTCTTTGGGTTTGCCCTTATATTCGGCTTCTTTTCTTACTGCAGCTTTTGGTTTTACTGCAACTTCAATTTCTTCAAATTCAGTCTCTCCAGAAAAACGCACCTTAAAGGTGGTATTAAAGGCTTTAATGCACTCTTCGTTAAAGATTCTAATAAAATCGCTGTTTTCAATAGTGGTAAGGCCACCGTGTTTTAAAACAATTTCTAAAACGTTACCGTTTAAAATTAATTCTGCGCCCTCTAAAAAGCCGCCAACAATACGCAAAGAAACCTTAATTTTTTCTATAATTGCAGTAAGGTCGTTTACGGTAATATTGGTTATATTAGGTTTAATTTCTTCTTTTTTTTCTTCGACTTTTTCTTCTGAAAATTCTAACGTAAGATTAATGGTATTAAGTTTTAATGCGGCAATACAAGAATTTTTAAGTGTATTTATATATCTTTCTTCTAATGCTTTTTCTAATTTTAAGCATAGGTTAAGACAGCGCTCGTCTAAATTAACGTCGCACTTTATAATTTCGGGATTATTAAATTCTTCGCACACGTCTTTTGGCAGAATTTTGCCAAAAAGTTCATTAAAACTTTTCATTACCTATTTCCTAATCTACATATTTTCTATTTCTTTTAAAAGGGTGGGTAAAATTTCATCTTCCTTTACTTTACATATAATTTTACCCTTTTTAAATAATAAGCCTTCGCCTTTGCCGCCTGCAATACCAATATCGGCTTCTTTGGCTTCACCGGGGCCGTTTACAACGCAACCCATAATGGCTACGGTTATGTTTTTATTACAGTCTTTTAAGGCTTCTTCTGCCTTTTTTGCAAGACCAATTAAATCAATTTCGGTTCTGCCGCAAGTGGGGCAAGAAACAATTCTTACACCCTCACTACGAATACCCGTTGCTTTTAAAATGTCTTTAGCGGCAGTTATTTCTTTAACGGGTGTATCTGTTAATGAAACCCTTATTGTATTACCAATGCCGTATAATAAAAGACCGCCAATGCCAGCCGCAGAACGAATAGTTCCCCATTTTTCGCCGCCCGCTTCTGTTACGCCCAAATGAAGCGGATAATTAAAACTTTCGGCCGCCATTTTATAAGCATCGAACATAATCTGTGGGTTTGAGGCTTTTAAAGAAAGAACAATATCGTTAAAATCGTACTTTTCTAAAAGCGAGATATGGTATTTACCGCTTTCGTATAAAGCACGAGCGGTAACGCCGTATTTGGCTAAAATTTCTTTTTCAACGCTACCCGAATTTACACCAATACGAATTGGAATATTTCTTTTTTTACAGGCCTTTACTACCTCTTTAACCCCATCTTCACTACCGATA
Source organism: Acutalibacteraceae bacterium (assembly GCA_045540715.1). Taxonomy (GTDB): domain Bacteria; phylum Bacillota; class Clostridia; order Oscillospirales; family Acutalibacteraceae; genus UMGS1279. The sequence goes on from JAZQHT010000004.1 coordinate 276,846, forward strand.
TTTCCGGGATTTATACGAATTTTATCAACACCTGCTTCTGCAGATGCAACCGCAATTTTATAATCAAAATGAATATCTGCTACAAGCGGTATTGAAATATTTTCTTTGATTTTTGAAATTAAAGGCACTGTTTCTAAATTTGGAACGGTTACTCTAACAATTTCGCAACCTGCTTTTTCAAGTTCTATGGCCTGCTTAATATTTCCTGCAAAGTCAGACGCTTTAACGTTAAGCATTGACTGAACAGAAACGTAATCGCTTCCACCAATAAAAGTGTTTCCTACCTTTATTTTTCTTGTTTCGTTTCTTAAATACATAAACTATCCTTTTATAAGTTGTAATATATCTTTTCCTGCAATTAAAATTAAAAGTCCAAATAGAATTACAAAGCCAATGCCGTGCACAATATTTTCAAATTTTGGTGGTACGGGTTTGCGGAATATCATTTCAATAAGAATAAACAATAACCTGCCGCCGTCTAGTGCCGGTAATGGCAATAAATTTAAAATACCTAGGTTTACTGTTAACATTGCAAGTAAGGGCAATAAATCAAAAATTGAGGTTTTTGCGGCTTCTCCCATAACGGCAGTAACCCCAACAGGACCCGAAACCTCTGAAATGCTATATTTACCGCCCAACATATCCATAAGGCTCCACCAAACAGTTTTGCCGTAAGAAATAGTTACTTTTACGGTATTGCCAATATAGTTAAAGAAGGTTTTTCTTTCGGCTTTTAGTTTGAAATCTACCGAAACAACGTTATAACCTTCATATTTTTCAGTTTTAAATTTAACGTCTTTAAGTTCAACCTTTTTATCGTCTCTTAAAACCGTCATATCTAGTTTACCGTCGGAAACGTTTGTAAAGGTATAGCCTAAATCTAGGCTTGTTAAAATGCTACGTCCTTCTACTTCTAAAATCTTATCGCCCTCTTGCAAACCGGTTGTAGAAGAAACGGCATTTTCTGTAAAACCGCCAACAGTTGTGGTGGTAAATGCATTACCGGGGCTAAGCATTATAGCTACAATAATAAAGCCTAAAAGCAGATTAAACACTGCGCCCATTACAACAATTATAAAGCGGCGCCAGGCTTTTTTATTGCAAAAAGCACGTTCGCTTTTGCTTTCTTCGTCTTCACCTTCCATGGCACAATAACCGCCAAGTAAAATAAGTTTTAGCATATAGGTTGTTTCTTTGCCCTTGAATTTTAAAATTGTAGGACCAAAACCAACAGCAAATTCGTTAACCTTAACGCCCATAAGTTTTGCCGCAATAAAATGGCCAAATTCGTGGGCTACCACTAAAAACATAAAGCAAAGAAGGGCCACTAAATAAGGCCAAACGTTGCTAAAAAAGTTGCCAATTGCCTGTAACATAAAAACTCCTTAAAAAAGATATTTCTTTTTATATTATGCGTTTTTTACCTGACTTAATACTGCTTCGCGTGCGGCTTTATCAGCATTAAAAACGTCTTCTAAGGTAAAATCTGAAACATCTTTTTGTTTATCTGTGGCAAACGCTACAAGTTCGCCAATATCTAAAAATCCTATTTTGTTTTCTAAAAATAGCTGAACAGCCATTTCGTTAGCACCATTTGCCGCCGCAGGTTTTAAACCGCCCTTATTTATAGCGTCTATACAAGTTTTTAAGCAAGTAAAGGTTTCTAAATCGGGTTTTGCAAAGGTTAAAGTGCCAATATTGGTTAATGAAAGTTTAGGCGCGTCAGATGGTAATCTTTCAGGATATGTTAATGCTAATTGAATTGGAATTTTCATATCAGGTGTACCCATTTGTCCAATCACGGCACCATCGCAAAATTCAACGGCAGAGTGCAAAATGCTTTGGCGGTGCACCACCACCTCAATATCATTAGCATTGCAACCAAATAAATGAACCGCTTCAATAACTTCTAAACCTTTATTCATTAGGGTTGCAGAATCTATTGTGATTTTTTGGCCCATATTCCAATTTGGATGCTTTAGAGCATCGCTAGGTGTAATGTTTTTAAGTTGGTCTTTGGTTTTGCCGTAAAAAGGCCCACCCGAAGCTGTAAGAATTATTTTAGAAAACTTACGGTCTTTTTCTTTAATTAGGCTTTGAAAAATTGCGGAGTGTTCACTATCAACGGGTAAAATTTCTTTACCCATCTTTTTAGCGGCATCTGTTACTAATTTGCCGCCTGCAACCATTGTTTCTTTATTTGCAAGGGCTAAAGTTTTACCGCTATTAATAGCAGTTAAACTTGGCTTAAGACCTGCAATACCAACAATAGAGTTTAAAACAATATCACAGTTACTTGCAGCACAATTAAGCACGCCCTCTTCCCCTGCTAAAACTTTAACGGGGGTATCTTTTAAATTATCTTTTAACTCTTTAGCTTTTGCTTCATCATAAACCGCAACAAATTTAGGGTTAAAAACCCTTGCTTGCTGTTCTAAAAGTTTAATGTTTTTATGAGCCGTTAAGCTTTCAATTTCAAAGCCGTATTTTTCTACTATTTCTAGGCACTGTGTACCAATAGAGCCGGTAGAACCTAAGACCGTTATTTTTTTCATTAATTTATACCCGACAATACAAAAATTTCATTAAACACGTAAAAAATGGGAGCAACAAGTAACATACTGTCAATTCTATCCATAATTCCGCCGTGTCCCGGAATTGTATCGCCATAATCTTTTATGGCGGCATAACGTTTAATATAGGATGCTGAAAGGTCGCCAACAACACCAAGTAAAACAAAAATGGGTGTAGTTAAAACGGTTAATAAAACCTTCATTGTCCACATTCTAAAGGCGGTTTTAAAGATTAAGCAAACTGCCAAAACACCAATAATGCTTGTTACCATACCGCCAATTAAACCTTCATAAGTCTTTTTGGGGCTAATAACCGGTGCCATTTTGTGTTTGCCAAAAAATACGCCAATAAAATATGCGCCAATATCTGCAAAAACGGTATAGCAGATTAAAAGTAAAAGATGGAATAAACCGTTTATAGATTCTATTGTTAATAAAACGATAGACCTTAAACAACAAGAAATAACAATTGGAATTGCAATTGCATAGGTCATTGTTGTTGGATAAACCTGTTTATGAAACATTAAAGAAATAATTACTGCAACCACTGCAAAAATTGCAACGGCATAAAAATAATCAAAATCTAATGCTTTTTCGTTAATAAATGGGCTTACCATTGCAAAAATTGCACCTAAAACTATTAAGGGCGTATTTTTTACAAAGCCCGTATTATGAAAAAGTTCAAAAACACAAACTGCACCTAAAAGGGCAGCAACAACACTATAAGTAATTGTGTGGTAAAAACCTAAGAACAATACTGCAACTAAAACTGCACCAATAACCGTGCCTGAAATAATTCTGGTTTTCATTTAAACTCCTCCAAATCTGCGGTTTCTTCCGTTAAAACTATCAATAGCTTCTTCTAAATGTTTAGGCTTAAAATCGGGCCATAAAATATTAGAAAACCAATATTCGCTATAAGCCGATTGCCAAATTAAGAAGTTTGAAGTGCGATATTCACCGCTTGGTCTAATAATAAGGTCGGGGTCGGGTTGGCCAAAAGAATACATATAAGAAGAAATAAGTTCTTCTGTAATTTCGCCTTCTATTTTACCTAATGCCATATCTTTATTTATATTATTAACGGCATTAACAATTTCATCTCTGCCGCCGTAATTTATGCACATATTGCAGTGAAGACCTGTTGCGTCTTTACTATCTAGTTCTGCTTGGTGCATAAGTTCTAAAATATCTTCGGGCATACCTTTATTGCTACCTAAAAACTGTAAAGAAATATTTTCGTCTAAGAAGTTTTTGGTGTCTTTTAAATAATCTCTAAAAATATTCATAAGCGCATCAACTTCTTCTTTTGGTCTTCTCCAATTTTCAGTTGAAAAGGCATATACCGTTAAATACTTAACACCAATTTTGTTGCAATAACGGGCAATAGTTTTAAAGTTTTTGCTACCTTGAGCGTGGCCTGCTGAGCGAGGAAGTCCCCTCTTTTTAGCCCAACGACCGTTGCCATCCATAATAATTGCAATATGGGTTGGTATTTTTCTTTCTACTGTTTTTTGCTTTTTAAAAAACATAGTTTTCCTTTCTTTTATTGCCGAAAATCCCACCGAGAAAAATTTCTCGATGGGGATTTTAAGTTATATTTCCATTATTTCTTTTTCTTTTTTAGCAGCAAGGTCATCTGCTTCTTTGCAATACTTATCGGTTAAGTTTTGAATTTTCTTTTCTAAGTTTGCTTGATCGTCTTCTGTGATTTCGTTATTCTTTTTCATTTGTTTTGCTTTATCAACGGCATCACGTCTTAAATTTCTAACCGCAACCTTTGCTTCTTCGCCGCGAGACTTAATTTCTTTAACTAAATCTCTACGACGTTCTTCTGTTAATTGTGGGAAGATTAAGCGAATAATCCTACCATCGTTAGAAGGATTAATGCCTATATCTGAAGCTTGAATTGCTTTTTCGATATCTCTTAAAGTTGAAGCGTCCCAAGGTTGAATTTGAAGCATTCTGCCTTCAGGTACTGAAATAGCAGCCATTTGTTGAATTGGGGTTGGGGTGCCATAGTAATCAACCGTAATTCTATCTAAAACTTTTGGATTTGCACGACCTGCACGAATAGCAGAATAATCTCTATCTAATGCGTTAAGTGCTTTTTCCATTTTTTCTTCTAAATTAAGTAATAATTCGTCCATAGTCTTCTCCTTATTTTACGATTGTACCGTTATTTTCGCCTTTGATGGCTTTAACTATATTTTGGGGGTCGTTAAGATTAAATACTAAAATTGGAATATCGTTATCCATACATAAAGACGCTGCGGTGCTATCCATAACGTGTAGGCCTTTATTTAAAACGTCAATATAATTTAATTCGTCAAACTTTTTGGCGTCTTTATTAGTTTTGGGGTCGCTATCATAAACACCGTCAACGTTTGTTGCTTTGAAAATAATATCAGCATCAATTTCTGCAGCTCTTAATGCCGCTGCAGTATCGGTTGTAAAGAAGGGGTTACCTGTACCGCAACCAAAAACAACTACAAGTCGGAGGCCAAGCGGTCTTAGGAAGACAACATGTTTCCCCAACTCCTTGGCTCACAGAACGACATGGCTACGATCCGACTTTCAATTTCTGCAGCTCTTAATGCCGCTGCAGTATCGGTTGTAAAGAAGGGGTTACCTGTACCGCAACCAAAAACAACTAC
>JAZQHT010000005.1:0-27608 GCA_045540715.1 Acutalibacteraceae bacterium
AAAAGACCGAAGAATTTTCTTCGGTCTTTTTTGTATTTGTTAGTCTAGGGTGTAGCCATCCCACTCTGCAAAGTATCTTGCTAAGTGTGTAATGTCTTTACCTGTAATATCGTTGTCTTTATTAACGTCTAATGCTTCAAGTGAGCTGTTAACGGTTACATCCCAGTCAGCTAAATATCTGCGTAGTGTGGTTAAGTCTTTACCATTAACTTCGCCGTTACCGTCAACGTCACCTAAAATGTAGGTTGGTGCTTCGTGTTGAGCGGTTTTAATAACTGCAAAGTCATCAATGTAAAGAATATCAGTACCATTAGCTACACCGTATTGTGATGCAGCGCCAACTTCATATTCAATAAAGATTCTAATCTTTTCGTTTCTGCCTGAACTGAAGTTAATAATTTCTTGTTTCCACAAGCCGTTTGAAGCATAATTAGAAATTTCTGCAATCATCTTGCCGGCTTCATATTGTGTTTGATCAGCTTTACCAATAGCGATGTGTTTAATGCGTGAAACAACGTCTGCTTCGTTGTATTGTAATTCACCTTCAGCTAAGGTTAATAGCCATTTTAAGCTTAAGGTGTAATCAGCGTACTGATCAACGTCAACTTCAAAATATAGACCCTTAGTGTTTCTATATTTAATTGCTAGCATTTTTTCACCGCTTGCAGCGTGAGTAGATGCAGTATCTCTTGGGAAGTCAACACTGTCAACAACCTTTACAGTTGCCCAATCAATACTTGAATCATAATATAAACCGTCGGGTGTATCGCCAACCTCAAGATGTTCAAAGCTTGAATCTACTACTGCATTGTTTTCTTTGAATTTAGCAGTAATGGTCTTTGTAGCAATTGTGGTTTCAATAGAAATATCGGTTGAAATTGGGTTTTCGCCATCATACCAACCTAAGAATTCACCATCGTGATAAGGTTTAGCAGTTAAAGTAACAATTGTACCTGCAACTGCTTTATATTCAACGTGGTTGCCAACCTTTTCGTTTACGTCAACGTTTCCTAAATCACCTGCAACAACAGTTAAGGTTTCAACTGCGGTGTTAACAACAGGAACGTCAATAGTAATTTCATAATGTAATTTTTCTAAGTTGGTTGAATAATATTCAATGTTTAATTTGCTGCCATCTTCGGAGAAGTTAAAGTAAGCAACTAAACCGTAAGCAACGTCTGCTAATGTTTCGTCGTCTTGTAGATTTTCATTTCTTGCGCGTTCATCTAAACCTTGACCGTCAATAAGCATTTCTAAAACTTTATTGCCGTTATCTCCATAAGATTCAGTAATTCTTACACCGTCATATTCAATATGACCGGATAGAACCATAACGATATTTTCGTGTTTAGAAATGAATTTTGTCCAAATGTCAGATGAGTGGTTTAATCCGCTAGAAGGATATTTGCCGGTTTCTTCATCAGGAGAACCTGCGCTACCCGGGCTATGTCCGTCGTTTTCGTTAAGTCTTTGACCATTTGCTTTTAAGTAGCCATGGGTTGTAACAATTACGTTGTAATCGGGGTTAGCGCTAACTACTTTAGCGGCCCAATCTAAAACGTCATCGGTTGCACCATATTGTAAAGCTAATACTAAGTATTTAACGTTACCAACAGTAAATTTATGATATGTGTTTGCAATGCCGTTAAAGGAACCTGCTGCAGTGCTCTTATATTGTTCATAAGGAATATTGTTTTTAAATTGTGATAGATAGTCGTGGTTACCTTGTAGAACAGTGTAGGGAAGGTTTGCAGCGTCTAATCTGTCAAATTGAGCTTTAGCGTTATTGTATTCGCTTTCAAAGCTGTTTTCGGTAATGTCGCCAAGGCTAATAACCATTTGAATATTCTTGTCATCTTTTTTGGCTAAAATATCGTCGTATAATTTAGCATATGCTTCGTTAATATTGTAATCGTTGGTTCCGCTTTCGCCTTCTAAAGGTCTGTCATCATTAAACTTTTGAGTATCGGGAACAACTGCGAAGCTATATGAAGATTCAAAGTCGTTTTCTTTATATAATGTAAAGTGGTCAAATAATACACCTGTTGCAGTAGGCATAGGAATAACAACCTTGCCGCCATTTTCGCCTGTTAAGAAGGTGTATCTTACTTCTGTCCATTCGCCTACAACAGTTTGCTTTTTGTAGTAAACGTTTGGTGTGTCAATAAATAGGTCGGTAATTACTTGACCTGCCGCATTGTTAGCAATAAGTATATTACTTACGTTGCTGCCACCTTTAATGTAAATGTTTGTTGCATCATCAGCAATAAGTGCAGCATCAGGGAAGGTTGAATAACCGCCTTCTGCTTCTAACTTAACGCTATCTTGATAATAATAGTAGCTGAAGTGATAGGTTGAATTTGGTTCAACATCATAAATTTTAAAGAAACCGTGAGAACCTGTTAGGTTTTCTAAAGCTTTAGTACCGGAATATGCTTTTGTATTATTAACGTTTAGTTTGCCGTAATACATTTTTGCAATTTCGGGGAAATTGTTGTTAATAATAACATAAGCGTTTGTGGTAATTTCACCCCAAGGACTTCTATGAGCGCTTCCTTCCATTAATTCGCCAACCTGATATGTTTCACCGGAACCGTTGGTGTCAAGGTTTGTAGCAAAAGCATTAAAGCGTGCTTCATAAGTATCGGAAGGATCATAGCTTTCTGTAAAGGTTTCATCGGTTACGTATAGTGAACCGTTTTTATACCAACCAATAAATTCAGCGTTAGCATAAGCTTTTGCACTATATGTTAGTTCTTCGCCGGGAAGTGCTTCGGCTTTATCGGTCCAAGCAATACCACCGTTTGTACCTTGACCTACAGTTGTAACTGTAATTTCAGGAGATGGTTTATAGTATAAAGAAACGTGGTCAATAAATACGTTACCGCCGTCTGCACAGAAGTTAATAGCAACGTCGGTATGGTTACCGGTGTTAAACTTAACTGAGTGCTTTGTCCAAGCATTTGTAGCTGTTCTTGCATCGCTAATATATTCATAAGGAATACGTGTTTGACCTGTTGTGCCAGCTACTTGCAAGTTCATATCGTTAACTAAAACTGTTGTAGCACCGGTAGGAATACCGGTTGCACAGTAAGAAATGATACCGTTATTAGCGGAGTCATTGGGGTTAAATGCGCTTGCTTTATCTTGATAAATGTAATAGGTTAAATAATAATCTGTGTTGGTTTTTAAACCGCGAACAACCTTGTAGTTAGTGTGGTTGTTATTTCTTGGAATATATGCAGCTTTTGTACCTGTATAAGCGGTAAGACCATCTATCTTAGCGTTGATAAATGCGTTACTTGCAACAACAATACCTGCCCAGGATTGACCAACCCAGTCGTTAGCACCAATTGCTTTTATGCCGTCGGCGGGAAGACCTGTACCCCAGAATAAAGCGTTAGAAGCAGCGGGTGTATCACTTGCGCCTAAAGCAATTTCGTCTTCAAAAGAACCTTCGGGGAATATGTTTTTATATGTTGCGTTAAAACGTGCTTCAATATTTGTAGCAGTGTTTAAATCTTCTGCTAAAGTAGCTTCTTCAGAAACTAATTGACCATTTCTAAACCAACCTGTAAATGTAGCGGTTTCATAAGGAACTGCTTTAAATACAAAACCGTCGTTGGTTTCTTCAACCCAAGCAACACCACCGTTTTTATCGTCAGCACCTGTTGTTGTAGTTGTAACTACAGGAACACCAACTTCAACAGAGTATGTAACTTTAATGTCGTCAATTAAGTAACCTTCATAGTCTGTTTTAAAGAAGAAGGCCGCTTTTGTTGCGTCGTCATCTGTTGTAAATGTAAATGAACGTTCATGCCAAACGGCTCCGGGATTCATACTTCCACGAACATTTAATAATTCAGGAACCGCAGTATTGTCATAGTTTGCAACGAGACCTGTTTTAAAACTAAAACCTTCGGTAACGTCGCTAATATCATTAACAATTGCGTTTCTTGCATAGTTAGCAGAACCTGATAAAGCACAATATTCTTTGAAAGAAATTGTATAGGTTGTGTTTGCACTAACTGCAAAAGAAACACCAATACCGCCCCAAGCGGGAGTGCTTAAGTGTTTTGTTGTGTTAGTTGTATCGGTGTTTTGTGCAATTATGGAACTGTTTTTAGCTGTTGTACTAGCAGCAAACCAACCATTTTCGGCAGGTAAGCCACCTTTAAAGTATCCGTTTGCACCTTCGTCATACTGTTTCCAAGTTGCCTCGTAATCGGCTGCTGGAGCGTCGCCAATGTTAAAGCCTTCAAAATCTTCTTCAAAAACTGTATATGTAACGGTTTTTGCACTAGCCGGTAATGTGAATACTACCGAAATAGTAGTGAAGATCATCAGTAAACTTAACATTACTGAAAGAATTTTCTTCATAAATTTCTCTCCTTTAAATTTGTATTTATATAATATATATAACTATACAAGTTCATTATAAATCACCTTTGGGCAAATTGCAATAAAAATTATTAAGAAATTATTAAAAAAATACACCCAAAACTTGACAAAAGTTTTAGGTGCATTAAAAATTATAAAATTTTAAAATTATCTTTGAACACGGCCACTGCCGTCGCCACCTGCAAGTTTTTCAACTTCTGCCACTGTTACACGGTTATAGTCGCCGTCAATTGAGTGCTTAAGTGCCGAAGCCGCAACTGCAAATTCAATTGCGTCTTTACTGCTTTTGCCTGTAACTAAAGAGTAGATTAAGCCACCGCCAAAGCTGTCTCCACCGCCAACGCGGTCAACAATGTGAAGTGCATAGCTTTTTGAGAAGTAATAATCTTCACCATCGTAAAGCATACCTGCCCAGTTATTATCAGAAGCGGAAATAGATGTTCTAAGTGTTATTGCAACCTTTTTAAATCCGTAAGTATCTGCAAGCTGTTTTGCAACAGATTTATAACCTTCGTGGTTCAATTTACCGCCGTAAATATCGGTATCGGTTGCTTCAATACCAAATACGTCTTTTGCATCTTCTTCGTTAGCAATACAAACGTCAATATATTCAGCAAGCTTTGTCATTGCTTCTTTGGCCTCTGCTCTGGTCCAAAGCTTACCACGATAGTTAAGGTCGCAAGAAATTATAACGCCACGTTTTTTTGCCGCTTTACAAGCATCAATACAAATGTCAACAAGGTTACCGCCAAGTGCTGGGGTAATACCTGTAAAGTGGAACCATTTTGCATCTTCAAAAATTTCGTCCCAGTTAAAGTCGCTTCTTTCGGCTTCTGCAATAGCAGAGTGTTTGCGGTCGTAAATACAAACCGAGCCACGTTGAGAAGCACCTTTTTCCATATAGTAAATACCAACTCTATCTCCGCCACGAGTGATTTTAGAGGTATCAACTCCAAAATATCTTAAAGAATTTACGGCGCCTTGACCAATTGCGTGAGAAGGTAATTTTGTAACGTACATACTGTCTAAACCGTAGTTAGCCAAAGAAACCGAAACGTTAGCTTCGCCACCGCCAAAGGTTGCAACTAGTTGATCATTTTGAAAAAATCTGTGATTCATAGGTGGGTTTAATCTTAACATTAATTCACCAAAGGTTACTACTTTATTAGCCATTATTTGCGGGCCTCCTTAACAATTTTTACTGATTCTTTACATAAAGAAATAATTTCATCCCATTTGTTATTATCAATAAGGTCGGCAGTTACCATATAGCTTCCACCACAAGCACAAATAACGGGACAACTTAAATATTCTTTTAGGTTTTTAAGAGAAATGCCGCCTGTTGGCATAACTTTAAACATTGGAAATGGAGCGCTCATTGCTTTAATTTTGCTTAGTCCACCCGATTGCTCAGCAGGGAAGAACTTTAAAACTTCAAGTCCAAATTTATATGCTGCGTGATAATCTGTAGGGGTAGTACAACCGGGGAATATAGCAATATTTTTATCAACGCAATACTTAACAATTTCGGGGTCAAAACCTGGTGTTACAATAAATTCAGCACCTGCGGCAATTGCTTTATCAACCTGCTCGGTTGTCATAACAGTACCTGCTCCCGCTAAAATTTCGGGGCAAGCTTCTTTCATAAGCTTAATGGCTTTATCTGCCCCTGCCGCACGGAAGGTTACTTCTGCAACGGGAAGTCCGCCTTCTACTAATGCTTTTGCTAGGTTTGCGGCATCACGTTCGGGGTTATTAAGCTTAATAACGGGAACAACACCAATTTCACTAATACGAGTATTAATTTTATTCATAGTAATTTCTCCTTTATATTATACGCCCGAATAAGCAGAAAATCCGCCGTCAACAGGTAAAACTACACCGGTAATAAAGCTTGCGGCATCGTTATTAAGTAAGAATAATAAAGCGCCTTCAAGCTCGTTAGATTCGCCAAATCTGCCCATAGGAGTTGCGGCTAAAATTTTGCCGGTACGTGCAGTTGGAGTGCCATCTTCGTTAAATAAAAGTTTTGCGTTTTGTTTTGTTGAAAAGAATCCGGGAGCAATTGCGTTTACGCGAATTCCTTCTTTAGAAAAGTGAACTGCAAGCCATTGTGTAAAGTTTGAAATTGCAGCTTTTGCCCCCGAATAAGCGGGGATTTTTGTTAGTGGGGTAAAGGCGTTCATAGAAGAAATATTTAAAATATTACAGCCCTCTTTACCAACCATTTGTTTTGCAAATGCTTGTGTTGGAATTAAGGTTCCTAAAAAATTAAGATTAAATACAAAACCAACACCACTTGATTCTAAATCAAAAAATGTTTTAATATCTTGGTTTAAATCTTCTTTATAAAAATATTCTTTGTCGGTTGTGGCTTTTGGGTTGTTACCGCCTGCACCGTTAATTAAAATATCACAGCATCCAAAATCTGCTTTTACTTGTTCTGCAACGGTTTCGCAAATTTCTTTATCTAATACGTTGCAAGAATATGCTTTTGCAATACCGCCTTCTGAAACAATTTCGTCTGCAAATGCTTTGGCGGCTTCTTCATTTAAATCAAGTAGTGCAACCTTAGCACCTGCACGGGCAAGCACCTTTGCAAAGTGTGAACAAAGCACACCGCCTGCTCCCGTTACAACTGCAACCTTGCCATTTAAATCGGTATTAATAACGTTTTGTATCATAATTATTCTCCTTTTGCTGCTTTTTCGCAGGCCTCAAATAAGCCGTTAATATAGGTAGCGCCTAAAGCTCTGTCAAATAAACCGTAGCCGGGTTTGCCGGTTTCGCCCCAAATCATTCTGCCGTGGTCAGGACGAACGTATAAATCATAATTATTTTCTGCTAATACCTTAACAATTTTATAAATGTCAAGCGAGCCACAAGAAGATAGGTGAGCCCTTTCTTCAAAAGAACCATCATCCATAATTTTAACGTTTCTTATATGCATAAATGCAATGCGGTCTTTCTTAACGTATTTTTCAACCATTTTAGGAATATCGTTTGCTTTTGCACAACCAAGTGAACCGGTGCATAAGCATAGGCTGTTAGCAGGGCTATCATATAAACTTAAAAATCTGTCTAAAGCGGCTTCGTCAGTAATAATTCTTGGAATTCCAAAGATTGGGTATGGCGGGTCATCTGGGTGAATTGCCATTCTAACGCCGCATTCTTCTGCAACAGGAATAACCTTTTTCAAGAATTTTTCTAGATTGCGCCATAATCCTTCGCTACCAATTGCTTGATAAGCCGAAATTAATTCTCTAACTTCATCTTGTGTGTAACTTGCATCCCAACCGGGTAGATGTATATCGTCTTTTAATGGGTCTAAACCTTTCATTTGATCCCAATACATAACTAAACTTGTAGAACCGTCTTTTGCTTTGTAGTCAAGTTGCGTTCTTGTCCAGTCAAAAACAGGCATAAAGTTATAGGTTACACACTTAACGCCATATTTTGCACAACGACGAATATTTTCACAGTAAACTTCTAAAAGCTCGTCAACGTTGTTGCGGCCAAGCTTAATGTCTTCAGAAACGGGAATAGATTCAACCACGTCAAAAACAAGACCGTGTTTTTCGCATTCTTCCTTCATTTCTTTAAGTGCGCTTTCGGGCCAAACTTCACCTGGTTTTACGTCGTAAACTGCCGAAACAATTGAACGCATACCGGGAATTTGTGAAATATACTCTAAAGAAATGGGGTCGCTTTTACCGTACCAACGAAAAGATAATTTCATATTCATTTATTTCTCCTCCAAAGCAAAATATACTTTAGCATTATTATAGCAAATGTCTTTAATTAAACCGCCTGCATAGTCAAGGTCGTTTGGATATTCGCCGTTTTCAATAAGTTCGCCCACAAAGTTACAAAGAATTCTTCTGAAATATTCATGTCTTGCGTAACTTAAAAAACTGCGTGAATCGGTAAGCATACCTACAAAATTGCCTAAAATACTTAAATTAGCCAAGCTTGTAAGTTGGTTTATCATACCTTGCTTGTTATCGTTAAACCACCAAGCACTGCCGTGTTGAATTTTACCTTTAATTTCGGTTCCTTGAAATGCGCCAATTAGCACGTCTAAAAATTCGTTATCGGCAGGGTTTAAGCTGTAAAGAATTGCTTTTGGTAAAGAATTTTCATATTCAAGCTTGTTGAGTAAATCAGCTAGGCAGTTTGAAGTGTTAGGGCCCATACAGTCAAAACCCGTATCTGCACCAATTAATTCAAACATTTTTTGGTTGGGGTTGCGTAAGCAGTTGTAATGAATTTGCATTACCATACCGCGTTTATAATATTCTTTAGCACAGAATATTAGTAGTTCTGTTCTAAGTGCATCGCCCTCTAAAACAGATACGGCTTCACCATTAAAGCCCTTTTGCATAATGGCATTAAGCTCGTCTTCTGTTTTTATAACGTAAACTGCCTTGTTAAGTCCGTGGTCGCTTGCCTTGCAGCCGTTGTTATAAAAATATTCAATGCGGTTTTCTAAAACTTTTTTTAAAGAAGCAAGGTCTTTTATTTCAATGCCGCTTACTTTTGAAAGGTTGAAAATATAATCTTTCCAACCCGCTTTGTCAACGTTTAGCGCTTTGTCAGGTCTAAAAGAAGGGGCAACAGTTACTTTGAAACTTTTATCTTCGGCCAATTTTTTGTGCCACTCTAAAGAATCAATGGGGTCATCGGTTGTGCCAATAAAACTAACGCCGCTTTTTTCAATAATTCCGCGTGCTCCCATATTTTCTTCAGCTAGCACCTTTTTAGAAAGCTCAAAAACTTCTTTTGCAGTGCTTTCGTTTAAAACACCATCAAAACCAAAATAGTTTTTAAGTTCTAAGTGGCACCAGTGATACATTGGGTTACCAACAGAGCGGGGAAGGGCCTTTGCAAATTCCAAGAACTTTTCAAAATCACTAGCGTCTCCAGTAATATACTTTTCATCAACGCCGTTAGAACGCATAATGCGCCATTTGTAGTGGTCGTGCTTTAGCCAAACCTCCGTAATATTAGAAAAGCGCTTGTTTGAGTAAATTTCTTCAGGACTAACGTGACAGTGATAGTCAATTATAGGACAACTTGCCGCAAAGTTATGATAAAGCTTTTTAGCAGTATCGTTTTTTAGCAAAAAATCTTTGTCCATAAACTTAACCATAATTTACCCCTTTCATAATATAATTTAATTATAGTATATCAATATTTTTTCACAATGTTAATTGTATATATTGCTTGACACATTGTAAATCTTGCGGTAATATAATTTTGGAGGGATTTTATGAAGGCAAAAGCACAAAGCTTTGAAACCCGTCAGATAATGCACCGTGAAAAGTACGAGTTGTTTTATTATAAAGAACCAAAGGGTGCAACAACTGTGCACCACCACGACTTTTATGAAATGTATTTTTTATTAGATGGCAAGGTTTCTTATTGGGTTAATGGCGAAATTTACAATTTAAAAGCAGGGGATATTTTGCTTATAAACCCAATGGTTATGCACCGCCCAATTTCAACACAAAACACAGTTTCGGAACGCATGGTTTTATGGCTTGAGAAGCCATATTTAGAGGGTCTTTCATCCGAAGTTCCGCTTAATAAATGTTTTGATAAAGAGGTTAGTGTTTTGCACCCTTCTGCTTCTTTACGCGCAGAACTTATTGATAAATTAAGCCTTATTATTAAAGAAACAAAAAATAAAGATTTTGGTGGCAATTTATACGCTAGTGGAATATTGCTTCAGTTTTTAGTTGAGATAAATCGTCTTTCAATAAAATCCAACCAAAAGTTAATTAATAATAAAGAACAAACCGAATTGATTTCGGGGGTTTTAGAATATATAAATGAAAATTATTTTAATGAGATTACATTAGAAGAAATAGCCAAAGCATTTTACGTTTCAAAATATTATCTTTCTCACGAATTTTCAAAAAGCGTGGGTACGGGTATATACCGTTATATAATATTAAAGCGCCTACTTGAAGCCAAAAGATTACTGCTTGGCGGTGCTTCTTCCAAAGAGGCTTGCGAAAGGTGTGGTTTTAAAGATTATGCTAATTTTTACAGAGCCTTTAAAACCGAATACGGCATAAGTCCTAAGGAGTTTAAAGATAGCCTTAATTAATGTTTTCTCTAAAAGCTTTTGGTGTTAAACCGGAAGCATTTTTAAACATTTTGCTAAAATAATGCACGTCGTCAATACCGCAAAGACCGGCCACCGTCTGTATCTGCAGATTGGTGGTTTTTAATAACTTTTTAGCGTGTTCAATTCTTCTGCCGTTTACGTATTCTGTTAAGGTTTTTCCTGTTTCCTTTTTAAAAAGGGTAGAAAGATAACTCGCACTAACGTTAAGAGTGGTTGCTAATGAGTTAAGGGATAAATCGGCCGTTAGGTCGGCTTCAACAATTGTTATAATTTTGCCAACTGCTGGCGAATAATTTTTAAGTGAGTGCTTTTTAACAAGTCGGCAATAAGAACGAAACATTTCTTGCATTAAATTTTGTACGGCCGTAATATTTGCAATGCTTTCAATTCTTAAAGCATATTCTGTTGAAATTTTATCCAAATAAACAGGATGAACACCGCCTTGTTCAGCCGCTTTTCTAAGTAGAGTGTTCATTATAATAATATAATTTTTAAAGTTTCTAATTGGGTCTTGGGCGCGCTTTTCAAAAGCAAAAGAAGTAAGTCTGGCAAAAAGCATTTCAACCTTGTGCTCTTGACCGTGAGACACCGCTTCAATAAGCTCGTTTTCAAAATCATAACGCTGTTGCATAAGTTCCATATTCCAGGTGGTTTGCTCGGGTGTTCGGCTATTTGCAAGATCTAGAGAGGGGAGATTATTATCGTATTCTTTTGCAACGTCAATAACCTTGTAGTTAGCAGTGCCGTAAATAAATTCTGCAAGGGCGTCAATAAATGCGTACAAATGACTTTTAGCTTCCAAAATTGGAAGACTGCCATAATATTTTTCCAGCTCTTTTGTAAGTTTAGGCGAAACCCCAATACTTTCGCTTAACTCTAAAATGTCGTTAGGCGAAAATTCTTTATTTACAAAAGGTCCAATAATTAAAGAGGCTGACTTTTTAAGCTCGGGCAGAGTAATAAAAATATAATTCCTGGAATAATTATCAATAACCCTTATAATATCTGCCGCTTTAATTTCGGGAAAGAGCTCTCTGTAACTGCTTTTAGGTAGTTCCATATTTAATAAGCGGTATAACCCTAAGTCTAAACGGGCGTCAACCTTGTCGTCAATATTCACAATATAGGTTTCAATATGACATTTTGAAAATACTGTTCTAAAAAGCCTAAGTTCATTTTCGTAAAACATATAAATAGTAACTTCCTTTTTTGTGGAATTTCACAAAAGTTATCAACTTTTTTGTTTATTATAGTACATTATTGGTCGATTTTCAACATAAAAAAGTCTTTTTATATAAAAATTTTGCAAAAATACCTAAAAATTTTCCTTGTAAAAATATTTTATAGGCTTTATAATAAATGATAGCGAATTACTTTTTAAACACTTTATTAAGGAGAGAAAAAATCCAATGAAAAAGCAACCTAAATTAGATGCAAACGGCTACCGCAAGTTTGGTATTCGCGATAGTATTGCATATGCAGCTGGTGACCTTGGCTGTAATATGAGCTTTGCACTTAAAGGCACAATGGCTCTTTTCTGGACCCAAGTTATGGGTATGGGTCTTTGGTATTCACTTTTACTAGTTATCGTTCAAGTTTGGGACGCAATTAACGACCCGCTAATTGGTTCAATTATTGATGCCGACAAACGCAAATATAAGAGAAATAAATTTTTAGCTTATATTTGGGTTGGTTCAATTGGTCTTATTGTTGGCGGCGCATGCTGTTTCTTACCTTTCCCACAAGCTCCAACATGGGCTAAATTCATAATCTTTATTGCAGGTTATGTTATTTGGGACGCATTTTATACAATTGCAAACGTTCCTTATGGTTCATTACTTTCTTTAATTTCTAAAGAACCTGCTGACCGTGCATCACTTTCTGCATGGCGTTCAATCGGTTCTATGGTTGGTAATATGTTACCAATGGTTATACTACCTTTCATTATGTATAACCCTGATAAATCATTAAATGGTTACAAAGTATTCCTAGCAGCACTTATTATGGGCGGTTTAGGTTTCTTATGCTTCCAATTTATGATTAGAAATACTGAAATTCGTGTTGAAACAGAAATTACTGTATCTGAAGAACAACCTAAATTTAATGTACTTAAAGCACTTAAAAACTTTATTAAAAACCGTCCTGCAGTTGGCGCAACAGTTGCCGCTATGGGTATGTTTATTGGTATGCAAGGTGCAGCAACAGCTGTTTCTGTTGTGTTCCAAATTTACTTTAAGAATCCGCAAATTTCCGGTGTCGTTCAAATGTTCTCCATGATTCCTATTTTAGTATTTACTCCATTAGCAAGAAAAATGGTTACTAAATACGGTAAAAAAGAATTATCTGTTATTGGCGCAATTTGCTCTATTATTGGCGGTTTAGGTTTATTTATCATCACACCACAAAATACAGGTCTAGACCTTGTTATTTATGTTCTTTGCCAATTAGTTTATAGCTTAGGTTTAGGCATTTACTCTACAGTTTCTTGGGCTATGATGGGCGATGCTATCGACTATAACGAGTGGAAAACAGGTGCTCGTGAAGAAGGCGTAGTATATTCGTTACACTCATTCTTCCGTAAATTAGCACAAGGTGTTGGCCCTGCAGTTGCGCTTGTTATTATGAACGGATTAGGTTATGTTAACAATGCGATTGATCCTAAAACTGGTGCCGCAATGATTGATGTTAACAAACTTTCATTTGAAGTTGCTGTTAACCTACGTGTTTTAGTAGCTGTATTATTCTTAGTTGCAGCTGTTATGCAATTTGTAGGTCTAGCATTAATTTACAATCTAGATAAGAAAACTTTAGAAAAAATGAACACTGAACTTGCAGAACGCAATGCAGTGGCAACTAAAGTTGACGCTTAATTAAATAGTTTTTATGGGCGTTCGGCATATTCCGGTCGAACGCTCTTTTCAAAAATAACAATTTGTTAATATTTTATTAATATTTGACGATTATAATAAAGTAAAATATTAAAATTTGGAGAGAATTATGAGACAAATTATTAATTTTAATGCAAAATGGGCTTTTTCTAAAATGGCAACAGAAGTTCCAACCACTATTGATACACGTTGGGATTTTGTAAATCTTCCACATTCTTGGAATGCTATTGACGGACAAGATGGTGGCGACGATTATTTCAGAGGTACAGCATATTATGCTAAAAAGTTTGATAAAATTGACCTACCTGAAACCGATAAATATTATTTAGAAATTAAGGGTGCAAACTCATCTTCAATCGTTTATTTAAACGGTAAAGAGTTAGCAAAACACGATGGCGGTTATTCAACTTACAGAGTTGATTTAACCGATACTATCGAAACCGAAAACCTTTTAGTTATTGCTGTTGATAACTCTAAAAACGATAGAGTATATCCACAAATGGCTGACTTTACTTTCTACGGCGGTTTATATAGAGATGTAAATTTAATTTGCGTTAACGAATCTCACTTTGATTTAGATTACTATGGTGGCCCGGGCATTATGGTAACACCTAAGGTAGTTGGCGCAAACGCAGAAGTAGAAGCAGAAGTATTTGTAACCAATAGTAAAATGGGTCAAACGGTTGTTTTAACTTTATTAGACAATAGCGGTAAGGTTCTAAAAGAAATTACCTCTAACGAACAAAAGGTGAAATTTGATATTGAAAACGTTCATCTATGGCACGGTAAAAAAGACCCATATTTATATACTTTAAAAGCTGATCTTTTAGTTGATGGCAAGGTGATTGATAATATAAGCACTCGCTTTGGTTGCCGTAGCTTTGAAATAGATCCCGAACGTGGATTTATTTTAAACGGTGAAGAATATCCATTACGCGGTGTATCACGTCACCAAGACCGTTGGGGTGTGGGTAATGCATTACTACCCGAGCATCATAAAGAAGATATGGATTTAATTTGTGAAGTAGGGGCAACAACAATTCGTTTAGCACACTATCAACACGATCAATATTTCTATGATTTGTGTGATGAACGCGGTCTTGTAATTTGGGCAGAAATTCCTTATATTTCAAGACATATGCCGAACGGCCGTGAAAACACCATTAGCCAAATGAAAGAGCTAATTGTTCAAAACTATAATCATCCATCCATTGTTGTTTGGGGACTTTCAAACGAAATCACAATGGGCGGCGAAGCCGACCCTGATTTACTAGAAAATCATCGCATTTTAAACGATTTAGTGCGCGAAATGGATAGCACAAGGCTAACCACAATGGCGGTTGTTTCTATGTGCAGTATGGATGCCGAATATATTCAAATTCCCGATACCGTTTCTTATAACCATTATTTTGGTTGGTATGGCGGCGATACTTCAATGAACGGTCCTTGGTTTGATAAGTTCCATAAAAAATATCCTAATATTCCAATCGGCTGTAGCGAATATGGTTGCGAAGCATTAGATTGGCACACAAGCAACCCACAACAAGGCGACTATACCGAAGAATATCAAGCATATTACCACGAAGAATTAATTAAACAATTATTCACCCGTAAATTTATGTGGGCAACACACGTTTGGAATATGTTTGACTTTGGTGCCGATGCCAGAAACGAAGGCGGCGAAAACGGTCAAAACCATAAAGGTCTTGTAACCTTTGACAGAAAGTATAAAAAAGACTCTTTCTATGCATATAAAGCATGGTTAAGCGATGAGCCCTTTGTTCATATCTGCGGCAAGCGTTACGTTGACAGAGTAGAAGAAGTTACAAAAGTAACAGTTTATTCTAACCAACCAACAGTTGAACTTTTTGTTAATGGTGAATCTTTAGGAGCAATTGGAGCAGAAGATCATTTCTTCTATTTTGACGTACCAAATAACGGCGTTTCCAACCTAAAAGCAGTTGCGGGCGATTGCACAGATGAAAGCGTTATCAAAAAGGTTGAAGAATTTAACCCCAATTATAAACTACGCGAAAAAGGTGCAATTCTAAACTGGTTTGATATTACTGAAGTTGAAGGTCATTTTTCTCTTAACGATAAGTTAGGCGATATTTTAGCCACAACAAAAGGTAAACTTTTATTTATGAGCTTTGCGGCTTCTATGATGAAAAATATGAAAAAAGCGGGTGGCGGATTTATTGATGAAAACACCAAATTTGGTGAAGGTATTATGCAAATGATGAACGGCTTTACAGTTCTTCGTTTAACCACTTTAATGGGTACTGCAGGCGTTACCTTTACTAAAGAAGAACTATTAGATTTAAACGCAAAACTTAATAAAATTAAAAAGCCTAAAAAATAAAACTTAAAGCACCGCTTTTGCGGTGCTTTTTTATTGTTGAAATTTAAAGAATTCTATTATATACTAAACATATAAACTTTGAAGTAAGGTGCAATATGGAATATTTAATTGCAGTAGATTTAGAAGGTGTTCACGGTGTTAAAGGCGAAGCTTTAAAAGGCCTTTCACCTGATATGGCAGATTATAAAATTGCGGTTGAAAACGCCCATTTAGAAATTAATGCGGCTGCTCGTGCTCTTTTTGAAAGTGGCGCTAAAACCGTGGTTGTTTGGGATAACCACGGCGCTGGTGTAAACTTAAAAAAAGAGTGTTTAGATAGCCGTGTAATTTTATGGCAAAAAATACCCGATAGGAGAATGGGTTTTTGTAAAGAATTTAATTTTAATGCCATTTTATTTATGGGTTATCACGCAAAAGCAGGGGAACCGGGCGGCGTTTTAGCACACACCTATAACTCAAAAAATATTCAGTATATAAAAATTAACGGCACACAGGTTGGCGAGCTTACCATTGATAGCATTGTGGCGGGTACTTATGGGTTAAAACCAATTTTTGCTTCGTCAGATGATATTGCACTAAAAGAAATTGAAGATTTAGTGCCAAATATCGTAATTGTAAAAACCAAAAAAGCCCTTGGAAGAAATGCCGCAGAATTTAAAGAGCAACAAGAAGTTTTAGAAGAAATTTATAACGGCGTAAAGTGTGCTGCAAAAGCAGATACTAACCTTGTAAAAATAGCATACCCAATAAAGGTTGAAATACGTTACACAAGAAGCGAACACGCCGAAGAATTTTTGCAAAAAGCCAATAAAAACGGCATAAAGGCAAGCTTTTTTGAAGATTGCCATACCATTACCTTTACTACAAATAAAATTGATGATATTCCTTTTTTGGTGTAGAAAATGCATAAAGAATTTAAAGAAAATTTAAAACAAAAATTAATAGAAAACGGGGCTGCACTCGTTGGCTTTTGCGAACTTCCAAAAGACGAACAAATTGGCGAATTTACTAATGCTGTAAGCATTGCTTATAAGCTTTCAGATACCGTTTTAAAAACCATAGATAAAGAGCCCTCAATTATCTATTTTCATTACTACAGAACGGTTAACACAAAACTTGATTTACTATCGCTTTTAGCCGTTTCAGAAATTGAAAAACAGGGCTTTTTAGCGTTGCCGATTGCCGCAAGTCAAAGTTTAAATACAAACAAAGATGAGTATTGCGGTGTGTTTAGCCATAAAACTGCCGCACGCCTTTCGGGACTTGGGTATATTGGTAAAAACGGGCTTCTTATAACCGAAGAATATGGCTCTAAAATTCGTCTTTGCACGGTGCTTACTAATATGCCGCTAAAAGCAGAAAAAGAGATTATTAATAAAGACTGTGGCGACTGTCAAATTTGCAAAAATGCTTGTCCTGCAAACGCAATTTTCGGCAGTAATTTTAGCATAGAAAAGGGTAGAGAAAGCGTGCTTAATCCTGCTCTTTGTTCAAATCACATGAAAACGGCATATAATCATATAGGACGCGGTGTTGTGTGTGGACTTTGTATTAAAAATTGTCCCAAAAACAAACTATAATTAACGGCTTTTAATCGTTTATCGGTTAAAAGCCCTTTTTTTGCGCTAAAATACACAAGTTTTGTCGGTTTTTACTTGACTAAACCACTAAATATAGTATATAATTAATATATCTATGAGTATAAGGAGAATGCTTTTTTTATGGCACAAAAAGCTGCTTACACAAACGAAAGTATTAAAAAGTTAGAAGGAGCCGAAAGGGTACGTAAACGCCCTGCGGTTATTTTTGGTTCTGACGGTATTGACGGTTGCCAACACTCTGTGTTTGAAATTATTTCAAACTCTATTGATGAAGCAAGAGAGGGTTACGGTAAAAAAATCATCATAACCTATTATGAAGACGGCTCAATTGAAGTTCAAGACTTTGCCCGTGGTATTCCGGTTGACTTTAACGCTAACGAAAATTGCTATAACTGGGAACTGCTTTATTGCGAAATGTACGCAGGCGGTAAGTACGATACCGATGGCGAAAACTACGAGTTTTCTTTAGGCCTTAACGGTCTTGGCCTTTGCGCAACGCAATACGCTTCTGAATATATGGACGTTGAAGTAAAACGCGACGGTTATTTATATAACCTTCACTTTGAAAAAGGTGAAAACGTTGGTGGACTTAAAAAAGAAGCATATTCGGGACGCGACACAGGCACTAAAACCCGTTGGAAGCCCGACTTAGAAGTTTTTACAGACATTAAAATTCCCGATGAATATTTTATTGACGTTTTAAAACGCCAAGCAGTTGTTAACGACGGACTTGTGTTTGTATTTAAAAGGCAACACGGTTCTCGTTTTGAAATTAAAGAATTTTGCTATAAAAACGGTATTCAAGATTATTTGGTTGAGTATATAGAAGAAGATTCTTTAACAACTCCGCAATTTTGGACCTGTGAAAGAAAGGGTAGAGACCGCGACGATAAACCCGAATATAAGGTTAAAATTAACGTTGCCCTTACTTTTTCAAATAAAAAGCAGTTAAGAGATTATTATCATAACTCCTCGTTTTTAGAGTATGGCGGCTCACCCGAAAAGGCGGTACGTTACGCTGTAACTGCCCAAATTGATAATTATTTAAAAAACAATAATAAATATCAAAAAAATGAAAGCAAAATTACCTTTTCCGATATTGAAGAAAGTTTGGTAATTTTAATTTCATCCTTTTCACCGGGAGGCCTTGTTTCTTACGAAAACCAAACAAAAAAGGCTATTACTAATAAATTTATTTACGAAGCAATTTCTGACTTTTTGAAGCATAGCCTAGAGGTTTACTTTATTGAAAATAAACCCGAAGCTGAAAAAATTGCAGAACAAATTTTAATTAATAAGCGTTCCCGTGAAAGAAGCGAACGCGAAAGATTAAATATTAAAAAGACCCTTCAGCAAAATAACGATATGGCCAACCGTGTTCAAAAGTTTGTTGACTGTCGTTCTCGTGAAGTATCAGAACGCGAACTTTATATAGTAGAAGGCGATTCGGCTTTAGGTTCTTGTAAACTTGCTCGTGATGCTTCTTTCCAAGCCATTATGCCGGTTCGCGGTAAAATTCTAAACTGCTTAAAAGCCGAGTATGATAAAATTTTTAAAAGCGAAATTATTACCGATTTACTTAAGGTTTTAGGTTGCGGTGTTGAGGTTAAAAGTAAAGCAAATAAAAACCTTTCAACCTTTGATCTTAATAACCTTCGTTGGAATAAAATTGTAATATGTACCGATGCCGACGTTGACGGCTTCCATATTAGAACACTTATTTTAACAATGATTTATAGACTTATGCCCACCCTTATTGAAGAGGGTAAAGTGTTTATAGCAGAAACCCCACTTTATGAAATTAACACCAAAGATATGGCGTATTTTGCTTATGACGAAAACGAAAAGCGTGAAATTTTAGAAAAAATAGGGGACGTTAAATATACAATTCAGCGTTCGAAGGGACTTGGTGAAAACCAACCTGATATGATGAATTTAACTACTATGAACCCCGAAACAAGAAGACTTATAAAAATTTTACCCGAAGAAGCCGAAAAGGTTAGCGAAATGTTTGATTTATTACTTGGCGATAACCTTGCAGGCAGAAAAGATTATATTCAAGATAACGGCTATTTGTATTTAGACGATGCCGATATTTCTTAAAGGAGAAAAACAATAAATGGCTCCAAGAAAAAAGAAAGAAGCCCCACAAAAGAAAAAGAATAACGCCAATGCATATATTGCAGGGGCCGGTACCATTGTTGAAGAACAGGTTACCGAAACTTTAAAAGCAAACTTTATGCCTTATGCTATGAGCGTTATTGTTTCGCGTGCAATTCCTGAAATTGACGGATTTAAGCCTTCACACAGAAAACTTTTATACACCATGCATTTAATGGGACTACTAAAGGGTAACACCATTAAATCTGCAAACATTGTTGGTCGTACAATGCAACTTAATCCACATGGTGACGCCGCAATTTACGAAACAATGGTGCGTTTATCTGAAGGTAACGATGCCCTTTTACATCCTTACGTTCAGTCTAAAGGTTCTTTCGGTAAGGCTTATTCAAGAGATATGGCTTATGCCGCTTCTCGTTATACAGAAGCAAAACTTGCCCCAATTGCAGCGGAACTTTTTGCCGATATTGATAAAGATACCGTTGAAATGGTTGATAACTATGATGGCTCAATGAAAGAACCAACCTTGTTCCCGGTTACTTTCCCATCAATTTTGGTTAACTACAATATGGGTATTGCCGCAGGTATGGCAAGTACAATCTGTTCTTTCAATTTAGAAGAAGTTTGCCGAACAACAATTGCCCTAATAAAAGGCACTTGCGAAGATATTACAGAAACTTTACTTGCCCCCGATTTTCCTGTTGGTGGACAACTTTTATATAACAAAGAAGAGATTCAAAAAATTTACGAAACCGGTCGTGGCGGCTTTAAGGTGCGCGGTGTTTATAATTACGATAAAGATAATAAGTGCATCGATATTACCGAAATTCCGCCTTCAACCACAATTGAAGCAATTATTGAAAAGGTAATTGATTTAGTAAAGCTTAAAAAGATTACCGAAATTAACGATATTCGTGATGAAACCGATTTACAAGGTCTTAAAATCACCATCGACCTTAAAAAAGGTGTTGACCCCGATAAGTTAATGCAAAAATTATTTAAGCTTACACCCTTACAAGATACTTTTTCTTGTAACTTTAACGTGCTAATTGCAGGTTCTCCAAGCGTTATGGGTGTTCGCGAAATATTAACCGAGTGGATTGCCTTTAGAGAAGAGTGCGTTAAAAGACGTGTTTTCTATAATTTAAGCAAGGCAAAAGCAAAATTACACCTATTAAAAGGTCTTCAAAAAATCCTTTTAGATATTGATAAAGCAATTAAAATCGTTCGCGAAACAGAAGAAGAAAAAGAAGTTGTTCCAAACTTAATGATTGGTTTTGGCATTGACGAAATTCAAGCAGAGCACGTTGCCGAAATTAAGTTAAGGCATTTAAACCGCGAATATATTTTAAAACGCTTAACCGAAATTGAAGAATTAGAAAAAGATATTGCCGATATGGAAGATATCTTAAAATCTAAACGCAGAATTTCTTCAATTATTGTTAAAGAGCTTGAAGAAGTAATTAAAAAATACGGTAAACCCCGTAGAACCGAAATTATTTACGACGTAAGCGATGATTATGTTGAAGAAGAAAAGGTTATAGATGCTTCTCCAATTCACTTGTTCTTTACAAAAGAAGGTTACTTTAAAAAGATTACTCCACTTTCTTTAAGAATGAGCGGTGAGCAAAAACTAAAAGAAGGGGACGTAATTACACAAACTGTTGACACAACAGGGGATGTTGAGTTAATATTCTTTACAGATCATCAGCAAGCTTATAAAACCAAAGCTTACGAAATGCCCGATGGTAAAGCAAGTGTATTAGGTGAATATATACCTTCAAAACTTGGTTTTGACGAAGGTGAACAAACCGTTGGTATGGTTGTTACTAAAGATTATAAAGGCTTTTTAATCTTTGTGTTTGATAACGGTAGAGTTAGCAAGGTTGATTTACAAAGCTATTTTACAAAGCAAAACCGTAAAAAACTTATTAATGCCTATACCGACAAGCACAAGTTATTAAAAATTCTTCATTTTGAAGAAGAAGGTGAAATATTACTTACATCTTCTAACAGAAGAATGCTTTTAGTATCAACTGCAGCCTTACAAACTAAATCAACAAAAGCAAATGGCGGCGTTGCCGTTATGACTCAGAAAAAAGGTCAACGCGTTGTTGATGCCGTTATATTTAACGGTGAAGGTATAGAAAAGCCACATCGTTATCGCACAAAGAGTTTACCTGCAGCAGGTAGCTTACCAACCGCTAACGATAACGAACAAATTTCATTATTATAAACAAAAAAGCCGCCTTCTTAAAAAAGAAAACGGCATCGGACAAACAAATAAAGGCAAAACCAAACATCTATATTAAAACTTTGTCCGACAATACTATTATAAACTTTATTACAAAAATTACACTTGGTAATTTTTAGCATGGAGGAATCCTTAATGCAGAAGGAAATTGCAAAAACTTTAAACCCACAAGAAATGGAAGACCGAATTTATAAATTCTGGTTAGACGGCGGTTATTTTCACGCTGAGGTAGATAAGGACAAAAAGCCTTATACAATAGTAATGCCACCGCCAAATATCACAGGTCAGCTTCATATGGGCCATGCCCTTGATAATACTTTGCAAGATATTTTAATTCGTTTTAGAAGAATGCAAGGTTATTCAACTTTATGGATGCCCGGCACCGACCACGCTTCAATTGCAACCGAAGCTAAAATTGTTGAAGCAATGCGTAAAGAAGGCATAACCAAGGAAGATTTAGGCCGTGACGGCTTTTTAGAACGCGCTTGGGAGTGGAAAAATACCTACGGTAACCGTATAACCAGTCAGTTAAGAAAACTAGGTTCTTCTTGCGACTGGGACAGAGAGCGTTTTACTATGGACGAAGGCTGTTCAAAAGCTGTTAGAGAAGTTTTTGTACGTCTATACGAAAAAGGCCTAATTTATAGAGGCGAAAGAATTATTAACTGGTGCCCACACTGTAAAACATCTATTTCAGATGCCGAAGTTACTTATGAAGAAAAAGACGGTTCTTTCTGGCATTTCAGATATCCTTTAACAGATGGTACTGGTTATTTAGAACTTGCAACCACTCGTCCTGAAACCATGATGGGTGATACCGCAGTTGCCGTTCATCCTAAAGATGAACGCTATAAAGATTTAGTTGGTAAAACAGTTACTTTACCGCTAATGAACAGAGAAATTCCAATTGTTGCAGACGAATACGTTGAAATGGATTTCGGAACAGGTGTTGTTAAAATCACACCCGCTCACGACCCTAACGACTTTGAAGTTGGTCTTCGCCATAATTTACCCATAATTAACGTTATGACCGACGAAGCCGTTATTAACGAAAACGGCGGTAAATACTGTGGACTAGACCGCTACGAAGCACGCAAAGCCGTTGTTGCCGATATGGAAAAAGAAGGTTTCTTAGTTAAGGTTGAACCTATGAAACATAACGTTGGCTCTTGCTATCGTTGTAACTCTGTTGTTGAACCACGCATTTCAAAACAATGGTTCGTTAAAATGGAACCTCTTGCAATTCCTGCATTAAACGCCGTTAAAGATGGCGATATTAAAATGATTCCTTCCCGTTTTGAAAAAACCTATTATAACTGGATGGAAAATATTAAAGACTGGTGTATTTCCCGTCAATTATGGTGGGGTCATAGAATTCCTGCTTGGTATTGCGCTGATTGTGGCAAAATTACCGTTTCTAAAGACGAACCCACCGTTTGTAAACATTGCGGCAGTAAAAATATTAAACAAGACGAAGATACACTTGATACATGGTTTAGCTCGGCACTTTGGCCATTTTCAACTTTAGGTTGGCCAGATAATACCGAAGAATTAAAATATTTCTACCCAACCGCAACACTTGTTACTGGTTACGATATCATTTTCTTCTGGGTATCTCGTATGATTTTCTCCGGCTTAGAATATACAGGTCAAGCTCCCTTTAATACCGTTTTATTCCACGGTATTGTTCGTGATAGCCAAGGAAGAAAAATGTCAAAATCTTCAGGTAACGGTGTTGACCCACTTGAAGAAATTGAAAAATACGGTGCAGACGCCTTAAGATTTACCCTTGCTACAGGTAATACACCTGGTAATGATATGCGTTATTCACCCGAAAAGGTTGAAGCAAGCCGTAACTTTGCAAACAAAATTTGGAACGCCGCAAGATTTATGCAAATGAATTTTGACGGCACCGAAAAAGCACCTTATATCCCCGAAAACCTAAGAATTGAAGATAAATGGGTACTTTCCTTATATAATAACGTAGTAAAAGAAGTTACCGAAAACCTTGAAAAATTTGAATTAGGTTTAGCGGTTGCAAAACTTTACGACTTTATTTGGGATATTTTCTGCGACTGGTATATTGAAATTTGTAAGATTAGATTAAACGGTGAAGATGCAAAAGAAAAAGAAACCGCAAAAGCAGTTTTAATTTACGTTTTCTCTAACACTATGAAACTTTTACATCCATTTATGCCGTTTGTTACAGAAGAATTATGGCAATCTATTCCACACGAAGGCGAAACCATTATGATTTCAGATTGGCCCAAATTTAGCGAAGAGCTAGTTTTCTCTAAAGAAGAAGCCGATTTCGAACTTATTATGCAAGCAGTTCGTGCAATTCGTAACCGCAGAAACGAAATGAACGTTCCGCCAAGCAAAAAAGCTGCATTACTTATTGAAACTAAAAATAAAGATTTATTTAATTCATCAAAACAAATCTTTAACCGTTTAGCATCTGCAAGTGATATTACAGTAGGGGACAGTTTTAATGCAGAAGGTGCCGTTTGCGTTGTTACAGATGGCGCAAAAATGTTTATTCCTTTAAACGAGCTAATTGACTTTGAAGCAGAACGCGCAAGACTAAACAAAGAACTTGAAAAAGCAAACGTTGATAAAGAGTTCTTTGAAAAGAAACTTAATAATCCCGGCTTTGTAAATAAAGCACCGGCAAAGGTTGTTGAAGCTCAAAAAGAACAATTAGCAAAAGTTTTAGAAAAAATCGACGTTCTAAAAAAGAGCATCGATGAATTAAAATAGTATTTTTCTGCGTACCGTTTTGGTACGCAGATTTTTTAGGAGATATTATGACCTATAATCAAGCATTAGATTATATTCACTCACTTAATCGCTTCGGCTCAAAGCCGGGGCTTAGCCGCATTGTAGAGCTTTTAAATATTTTGGGTAATCCACAAAAAGATATTGCTTGTGTTCACGTTGCAGGCACAAATGGTAAGGGTTCTACAAGTACTATGATAAACGAAGCACTAATTGCTTCGGGCAAAAAAGTAGGGCTTTACACCTCTCCTTATATAATAGATTTTCGCGAAAGAATTCAAATTAATAATACATATATAAATAAGCGTGCGCTTTCGCGCTTAGTAAATAAGGTTAAAACTGTTGCCGAAAAAATGCAAGACCACCCAACCGAATTTGAGTTTATAACTGCTTTAATGTTTTTGTATTTTAAAGAACAAAAGGTTGATGTGGCTGTTATTGAAGTGGGTCTTGGTGGCAGGTTCGATGCCACAAACGTTATAACACCATTAGTTTCTGTAATTACTAAAATCTCTTTAGACCATACCGCAGTATTAGGAAATAGCTTTAAGCAAATTGCTTTCGAAAAATCAGGTATTATTAAAAATAATGTTCCGGTTGTTGTCGCCCCAAATCAAGAAAAACAAGCCCTTGCAGAAATTAAGCGTATAGCAAAAGAGAAAAATGCAAGCGTTGTGGTTGCAAATATGGAAAAAGAGTTCGATTTAAATCTGCAAGGCGCATATCAACAAGAAAATGCCGCAACCGCCTATAATGTTTTAAAAGTTTTAAATATAAAAGAAGAATTAATTTTAAAAGGTTTAAAAAACGCATTTATTCCCGCGCGGATGGAACAGGTAGCAAAGGGTGTTTATATAGATGGCGCACATAATCCCGATGGTGCTATAGCTTTAAGCAAGCAAATAAAGCCCGGCTCTTTGCTTGTTATGGGGATGATGAAAGATAAAGATACCGATTTTGTCTTAAAAACCCTAGCTAAAAAAGCATCCGTTATAATAACCGTAACAGTTTCAAATCAAATCAGAACCGAAACTGCCGAAAACCTACAAATTTCGGCTTCAAAATATATAAAATCAATTAGCGCTAAAAGTTATAACGAGGCTTTAAAAATGGCAAAACAAAATGCAAACGGTAACGATATTATAATTTGTGGCTCGCTATATTTAGCTTCCGAAATACGCGAAAAAGCTAAAAGATTTTTTAATTCGACAACCTAATATGCTAAAAAATATATAGTACAAGTCCTTATACTAATAAGGGCTTGTATTTTTTTATAGGAGGAATTTTAAATGTCAGTAAGAACCGAAATAAACGGTAAGGTGTTAACAGCCTATTTAGAAGGAGAAATAGATCACCATACCGCCAGAAATATGCGAGAAGTCATAGATGCCTCAATTGCTGCCTCTGCGCCAGAAATGTTGGTTTTAGATTTTAAAGACGTAACCTTTATGGATAGTAGTGGTATAGGTTTGGTAATGGGAAGATATAAAGAACTTTCAAATATTGGTGGAGAATTGCATATAACAAATACAACACCGCATATAACAAAAGTTATGAAACTTGCAGGAATTGAACGCCTAGCGGTTTTAGGAAAGGTAGATAGAAATGAAGTCAAATAATAAATTTAGTTTAACGGTAACCTCAAATTCATATAATGAAAGTTTTGTAAGGGTGGCGGTGTCCTCCTTTGTCGCACAATTAGACCCCACAATAGACGAGCTTTGCGATATCAAAACGGCAGTATCAGAAGCAGTAACAAACTCAATTGTTCACGCCTATAAAAATTATATAGGCAAAATCTACATAACCTGCGAAATTTTTGACGACCGTTCAGTCTCTATTAAAATTCGTGATCGCGGTTGTGGTATTGCTGATATTAAAAAGGCAATGGAACCGCTATACACTACGGGCGGTAGTGAACGCGCGGGACTTGGCTTTGCGGTTATGGAAAGTTTTATGGATAAACTCACCGTAAAATCTGTAGTAGGAAAGGGAACAACCGTTAATATGAAAAAGAAATTATCTTTACGCTTTGCCAAAAATGGATAGAGAAAGTTTAATTTTAGAAAATTTAAGGTTAGTGCACAGTTGTTGCAAACGCTTTAAGGGTAAAGGCGTAGAATACGACGACCTTTATCAAGCAGGGTGTGTAGGTCTTATAAAAGCAACCGATGCTTTTAACGAAGAACTGGGTTTTGCATTTTCAACCTATGCCTTTCCTGTAATTATGGGTGAAATAAAACGACTCTTTCGTGATGGCGGTTTAATCAAATATTCAAGAGAACTTAAAACTTTATCTTTAAAGGCAGCCGCAACCTACGAAAAACTTTCGCAAACGTTAGGCCACGAACCACACATTTCTGAACTCGCAGAAAGTTTGGGGGTAAACGTTGAAGAAGCAGCCGAAGCTCTTTGTGTGTCGGTTGCACCTGCATCATTAAGTTATTCTAACGAATCAGGCGAAACAAAAGAATTAGATATTGCAACTAACGAACAAGAAGAGTATATATATAATAAGGTAGCGGTTGAACAACTTTTAGATAAATTACCGCAGTTTGAAAGGAACTTAATTCATTTAAGATATATAGATAATAAAACGCAATCAGATACTGCAAATCTTCTTGGAATAACTCAAGTTGCGGTTTCGCGAAACGAAAAGAAAATATTAAAGCGACTTCGAGAAATTGCCCTTTAAAAATTTTTTAAAAAAATTGTAAAAAAATTAAAAAAAGGTGTTGACAAAGTTATTTTCGTGTGATAATATAGATAAGCTCACCTAAGAACTGGTGAGTCAACTCGAACCTTGAAAATTAAACAACGAAAAGGACCCGAAAATTCCTATGAGAAATAGGGAAAAACGGAAAAATCCAGAGATGGACAAGAAGCAGAAATAGCGAAGAGCTAGCTGTTAAAAATGAGCGAGAAGAGCTCTAAAATGATTTATGCAAGTCTAAGGACTTGAATAGATAGAATATTTTAGAGAGTTTGATCCTGGCTCAGGACGAACGCTGGCGGCGTGCCTAACACATGCAAGTCGAACGGAGAATTGCGCTGAACATGAGATTAG
>JAZQHT010000006.1:0-63277 GCA_045540715.1 Acutalibacteraceae bacterium
CTCGCCAAACTGTGAATTTGCTTAATACAATTTGTTTGGTATATCAATCTGAAAAAGATGAAATGGTTTCAAGTCGAAGTGCAAAATATTTTGAAAACAAGCCTAATGTTTTGGTGAACAAACTTAAAAAATCTGGACATTGCTATTATGATAAAGAAGATTTTGATTTTTTAATAACTGAATTTAACAAAATTCTTAATATTGATAGTTGATTTCAAAGAAAATTTGGTTTTTCGACCAGTTCTTTTTTGGTCAGTTGAACCAAAAAACTCTCGTTCTTCGGAACGAGAGTTTTTTTATCCAAGCCGACAGGCTTGGTATATCATCACACGAAGTGTGTATTTGTGTCGGCTTGATGAAATACAAAACTAAAGTTTTGATGATATGCAACGGAATTGATGTAATAAGGGCATAGCCCGTCATTCCCCGAAGGGATATACAATGCTTCGCATTGATTTGTTTTCGCTTTTATGCTATAATCATTTTAAGCGGTGATAATATGAAAAAAGTAATAGGTTTATTTTGTGCTATGGTATTTGTTTTTTCTTTAACTGCTTGTGGTGGGGAGCCTAAAAATAACGTAACTACAAGTGTTAATCAAACAACAAACACAAGTGAAATAACAGATTCAAGTAATATTACTACAACCTCTTCTGAAACTTCGAATATTACCTATAAAGAAGATTTAACCGAAAAATATATACGCGAAATTGATGACGTGTATATTGAAGAATCTAAAAAAGAAGAGAATTCTTCCACCTTAAAAATTATTGAAGTTACCGATATTTATGCTGCAAAGTGGGCAGATTTAGCAGATGAATATTACAACAAAATAATAAATTATGAGGGTAGCGTTACAAAAACTGAAAATTATAGTAATACTGAGGAACTACGCGCTTACGTTTCCGGTTTAAAAACAACTTTTACAACTGATTTTCAAACTAAAAGTGAAGAATATTTAAAATCTTTGCAAGATCAATATGGCATTGGTTCAATTATAGGACCGGCAATGGCAACTTACAAATACAATTTACAAAAAGAGTGGGCATTGCAAATTTTAGAAATTTACGAGCAGTTAGACTAAAAGTACTGCAATAACCAAAATTTAAAAACAGTTGCACTAACTAAAACTATATGATATAATTAGCACAACAAATTATAAAGTTTGGGGATATATTTATGAAAAACTTTTGTGGCAAATGCGGTTCAAAAATAGATCAAAACTTTGGGCTTTGTCCTAAATGCGACCAAGATAAAATCCAAGCTATAATTGCACAGGCAAATGCTAGAGCACAAGCTCAGGCTCAGGCTCAGGCTCAGGCTCAAGCACAAGCACAGGCTCAAGCACAGGCACAAGCTCAAGCTGTACCTGTAGCGGTTGCAACAAAGCCGGTAGCACAACCCGTTGTTATGGTACAACCCGTTGTTAAAAAAGCACCCAAAAAACCTAAATCTTCAAAACTTACAACAACAATTACTGTGCTTTTATCTATATTCTTGTTTTTTACCACAATGTTTTCAGTTTTAATTTTTAACGTTAGAAACACTTTAGAACGCGAAACCGTTGAAAAGGTTTTAGAAGAAGTTAAAATTGTTGATATTATTAAAGAAGTTGACGGCAAAAAGAATCTTAAAGAATTCTACGAATATATGTATCAAAACTATGATGTACAACTTAGTGACAGCAAACTTGAAACCTTTTTAAACAAATCTTCAATTAAAGAATTTTTAGCTAAGAAAATTTCAAATTTTAGTGATGATATTTTTGAAGGTGAAGGCGAACTTACCATTAGCAAAGATGAAATTATAGATTTACTTGAAGACAATTCTAATTTAATTTATAAAAAGTTTAACGTAAGATTAAGTAGTTATCAGGTAGAAAACATTGCCAACCATATTATGGATGGTGAGGATGAAATTGAAATTGATTTAAGTGAATTAGAAGCTGAAGAAAAAAGCGTTATTTACGTAGTAAGCGTTGGTTTTTCTTATACTTTAATGTACATATTTATTGCTTTAAGTATAATTATGATAGTAATTATGATTAAAAATAATTATCTACAAGCATTTAAGGGCATTGGTATAGACTTTACAATTATAGGTGGCTTTGGTAGTTTATTAGCTTTAATATTCTCGCTTTCTCCGGTTTGGAACGTTATTTCTGAAAGCGCATTTATAGTTGCAATTTTAGGTAGTATAATTAAAGTAACCTCAACCGTTAGCATTGTGCTTTTAGTTGTTGGTGTATTATTACTAGTAGCACGTGGAGTAATTTTAAAAATTACAAATAAAAAACAACCAACAGCAAACGCATAATGAATTTTTAAAGCACCTCAAACGAGGTGCTTTTATTTTTATATTGTTGAAAAAAATATATACTTATGTTATTATAAATAAAAATTAATGTATTTAAAAAGAGGCTTTGTTTATGTCTGAAAATACTAAAGTAAAAAGCAAATTTAAAGCTTTAAAAATTATAGGCATTATTCTTGCAGTATTAATTTTATTTTTTGCGGTTATTAATATTATACCTCCCCAAAAGAATATAGAAACCAACCCTTTTATCGTTGAAAAGGAAGCACTTCCTATGATTGCTGCACATAGAGGCGGTAGTTTAAACAATCCCGAAAATACTATGCTTGCTTTTTCTGAAGCAGTTAATACTATTGGCGTTGATATTATTGAAAGCGATTTATATTTAACCAAAGACGGTTATTTGGTTTATAATCACGATGAATATATTGATACTACTTGCAACGTTAACGGCGATATATCTTTAGAAGAAGTTACAAAACTGTGTGAAGACGAAACAAAACGCCATTACATAAAAGATATGACTTTAGCTGAACTTGAAGAGTATAATTTTGGTTACTATTTTACTGATAAAAATGGCAAACGTATTTATAAAGACATTACCAATATTAAAGAAAAGGGTCTTCAAATTGCTACAGCTGAAGAACTTTTTGAAAGATTTTACGAAAGCCACCCAAATTTAAAATTCATTGTAGAAATTAAAGATGCAGGCGAGCGTGGTATTAAAGCTTGTAAGATTTTATCTGATATTTTAAATAAATACCCAAATTATAAAGACAACATTGTTATTGGCACCTTTAACGACGAAATTGAAAAAGAATTAAAAAATAATTATCCACACTTAATGCGTGGGGCATCTACAGGGGCTGCAGCAAAGTTTGTAATAACACAGTATTTAGGTGTAAATATTTTTGATAACGGTGATTTTGCTTGTTTGCAAATACCACTTTCTTACGACGTTGGTATTACCGTTCCGCTTGATAAACAAACACTTATTGACAGAGCACACAGAAGAAATATTGCGGTTCAATATTGGACGATAAATGATGCAGATGAAATGCGTATGCTAATTGAAATGGGTGTTGATTGCATTATGACCGACGATCCTGTGCTTTTAAAAGAGGTATTAAAAGAATATGAAAAATAAAGCAGGAGAAAAAACAAAGAACAATAAAACTAAATTAGTAATGTTTATTCTTGCAGTTATAATTTTTGTTTTAAGCTTTGCAGTTTTTATTTACGGACTTAACGATTTAAACGCTTCCTTTAAAGCGCTCGAAAACCCTGAAAACAAAACCGCACTAAGCTACTTTGGTATGGGCTGGGGTTTAGGAATTGGACTATCGTTTATTTGCCCATTTGGTTTAATGTTTTCAATTATTAGTTCTAAAATGAACGATAATTTAAAACTAAAAGGCATATCTTACGTTTTAATTATTTTAAATGCATTATTACTTGTTTTTGCAAACGTAGTGTTTTTTATCTAAAAAGGGAGAGATTTTAATGTCAACTAAATTTTGCGTACAATGTGGTAATCTGTTAGATTCTAACACAGTGTTTTGTCCTGTGTGCGGCACAAAACAAACACAGCCAACCTATACACCACCGCCGCCACCGCTTGTTGGAAATCAAACAACATATTCACCATATTCAAGCTATAACCAATCACAGTATTACGACCCCTACGCACCCAAACCTATAAGTACCAAAAGTAAGGTGTTGGGTGGCATAGGCTTAGGTTTATCTATTTTTGGTCTAGTTGTTTCAATTATAATGTTTATTTATTCAATGGCGGCCTTAGAGCTAGATTCTTCATCATATTATTATGATTCTTCGGCAACCGTTATGGCAACAATAGTAATTGTTTATTCGATAATATTTATGGCTGCTTCAATTATTGGCTTAGTTTTTAGCAATATTGCTCGTAACGATGGTAATCTTTCGGGGCTTACAAAAACCGGTAAGGTGTTAGGCACAATTGGAATTATTGTTTTTTGTATAGCAATTGTTTTTTCTATGGGAAGCCTTTAATAAATAGAGCATAAAAAATAAATATATTAATATAATTAAATAAAAAAGATACGTTTTATTTTTTACTTGCTAAATAAAATAAGTTATGATATCATTAATAAAGAATCTATATGGAATGAGGAGATTTTAAATGGATAATCAAGTAGTAAACAAATTTTGTGTTAATTGCGGCCAGGCTTTAGAAAACGGCGCAGCTTTCTGTGCATCTTGCGGCGCAAAGGTTGAACAACCTGCAGCTCCCGTAGCTCCCGTAGCTCCAGTTGCCCCCGTTGCCCCCGTTGCACCTGTTGTACCGGTTGCTCCAGTTACTCCTGTTGCCCCTGTATATAATCCTTACGTTCAACAAGGCCCTTCTACAAAAAGTAAAATATTAGGTGGCATTGGTTTAGGCCTATCTATTTTTGGTATGATTTTAGCTTTCGTATTATTTATTAATATGATTGAAGTATTAGAAGTTTTAGATGATTTAAGCTTCTTTGGTTATTATTTAATTGATGACGTTGTAATTCCTTGCTTTATTCTTACTTTATGCTTTATGCCTGCTTCAATTTTAGGTATTGTTTTCTCAAGCAGCGCACGTAATGATGGTAATACTTCAGCAATAACCATGGTTGGTAAAATCTTAGGTATTATTTCCACCGTTCTTTTTGGTATCATTGCTTTCTTCTGCATCATCGCATTAGGTATTGCAGGCTAATAAATAAAAACATAAAAGTCCCTAAACTTAGGTTTGGGGACTTATTTTTTTAGTTTTTATTGCCAGTTATTTTTTTGTATGATATAATATTAAAAAACTATATAAGGTTAAAATAATATGAAGTTTGATATTATAGATTTTCACACTCATCCGTTTATTAAAGAAAATAACAATATATGCTCGCATAAAAGCCATTTAAATATGGATTCTTCCACCGTAATTGAAATTTGCAAAAATTTAGGTGTTAGTAAAATTTGTGGCTCTGTAATTGAGTTTTCGGGTGAGAAAAAGGGTTTTGATAAAATTCTTGCCAATAATAACGAGGCGTTAAAGCTTAAAGAAATTTATGGCGATTTTTATATACCAGGTTTTCATATTAGCCCCGATTTTGTAGAAGAATCTTTAAACGAAATTAAGCGTATGAAAAACCTTGGTGTAAACCTAATTGGTGAACTTGTGCCTTATGCAGATAATTGGCAAAAAGGCTATAACTCGGCTGAGTTTGACGAACTTTTAAATGCTGCCGCAAAGCAAAATATGATAGTTAGCTTTCACTCGATGGATAACGACGCTATGGATGAAATGGTTAAAAAGCATAAAGACCTTATATTTGTTGCGGCACACCCCGGCGAATATAACGATTTAATGCGCCATATTGAAAGGCTAAAATATAGCGAAAACTATTATTTAGATATTTCGGGCTATGGTATTTTTAGGCACGGGGCTTTAAAACGTATTGTTGATAGTTTTGGCGAAGACCGTGTTTTATTTGGTTCAGATTATCCAACCTGCAATATGGGTATGTACGTTGGTGGTGTAATTAACGATAATCTTTTAACCGATACCCAAAAAGAAAAAATATTATCTTTAAATGCAAAAAAACTTTTAAAATTATAGAGGCAAAATATGAAAACTTATTTATTCGATTTTGATGGCACGCTTGTTGATTCAATGCCAAAGTTCATTTCATCTGTATTAAGAATTTTAGATGAAGAGAATATAAAGTATGGTGATGACATAGTTAAAATTGTTACACCGCTTGGTGTTTTAGGTACTGCAAAATATTTTATTACTTTAGGCGTTAAGCTATCCGTAGAAGAAATTGTTGAAAAAATGAAAATCTATATGAGCTATGCTTATTGTTATGAAATTGAAGCTAAAGAAAACGTTGTAGAAACAATTAAAACTTTAAAAGCAAATGGAGCAAATTTGAATATTTTAACGGCAAGTCCGCACGTAACGTTAGATCCGTGCTTAAAGCGCATAGGCATTTATGATTTATTTACAAACGTTTGGTCTTGTGACGATTTTAATACAACAAAAGCAAACCCCGAAATTTATAAAATGGTGGCAGAAAAGTTAAATACCACTGTTGATAAAGTTTTATTTGTTGACGATAACTATAATGCAGATAAAACTGCTAAAGAAGCAGGTATGAAGGTTTGCGGTATTTACGATGATTCTTCAAAAGATTATATTGAAGAAATAAAATCGGTTGCCGATTTTTACATTTACGATTTTAAAGAAATTTTAGAAATTGATTTTTAGGTGAAAAATATGAAGCACTTTTTAGTAGTTGTTGATATACAAAACGATTTTGTTGACGGGGCGCTTGGCACTAAAGAAGCCGAGGCTATAATAAATAATGCTGCACAAGTAATAAAAGAGCATAACGGCGAAATTATTGTAACTTACGACACCCATTTTGAAGATTATTTAAACACTTTGGAGGGTGCAAAGTTACCCGTAACACATTGTGTTAAAAATACTAGCGGCTGGCAATTAAACGAAAAAATAGAAGCCGCTTTGCAAAATAAAGAATATACTAAATTAGAAAAGCTAACCTTTGGTTCAACTAAACTTCCTAATATAATAAAGGAAAAAGCAGGGGATGAAGACTTTGACGTTACCTTAATCGGTCTTTGCACCGATATATGCGTTGTGTCAAACGCCTTAATTTTAAAGGCAAACTTTTTTGAAAAAGAGATTAACGTAATAGAAAATTGTTGCGCAGGCGTAACAGTAGAAAGCCATAACGCCGCAATTACAACAATGAAAATGTGCCAAATTAATATAAAATAATAAAAGCCGCTAATTAGCGGCTTTTAATTTTTGGTGGAGTTAAATTGTTTGATATCCCTATAACATAATCAGCTGAAACATTGTAAAACTGACACAACTTTGCTAAATCATCAATTTTTAATTCGGCTCTGCCGGCTTCTATGTGATTATAACCTTGTTGTGATTTATTTAGAATTTTGCCAATGTCTGCTTGAGTTAAGTCGCGGTCTTCTCTTAAATTTCTTAAGCGTGTTCTATAGTCCATAAAAGCCACCCTTCCTTATTAGTATGGCTTTATTTTATTATACTCATAAGTTGAGTATTGACAAATACTCAAACATTGAGTATAATAAACGTATTAAATGTAGTTAAAACTAGAAAGGTGACGAAAATGGGCTTTTGTT
Organism: Acutalibacteraceae bacterium; assembly: GCA_045540715.1. Taxonomy (GTDB): domain Bacteria; phylum Bacillota; class Clostridia; order Oscillospirales; family Acutalibacteraceae; genus UMGS1279. The sequence goes on from JAZQHT010000006.1 coordinate 7,507, forward strand.
ATAATTGTGGAAAAGAAATTAAAGAAAATGAAAAGTTTTGCTCAAGTTGTGGTGCAGCGGTTACGGTAGAAAAAACAACAGTAGAAGTTGAAACTGTTGATGCAACAGTTACTGAACCAGTAGTAACAACTATAGATAAGCCGGTAACGCAAGAGGTGGTTGCAGAAATGCCGGTAGCACAAGAGACGGTTACACCTATACCTGTAGTGCAAGAAACAAGTGCACCAATGCCTATACAACAAACAATAGGTGTTGAAACCAAACCTAAGAAAAAATTAAACAAAAAACTTATTATTTTAATAAGCGTAATAACAGCTGTTGCAATTACCATCGCAATTATTCTAGGCGTATTATCAAATAGTGGTTCTGATAGCGGAGATTATAAAGATGACTTAGAAGAGGCCTATGAATTAATTTCAACTACCGCAGAAGAAGCTGAAAGTTATTGTTCATTACAAAGTAAAGTTTGGCGCAACTGTATAATGGAAACCGATAGTTACGAGACGGATAAATATACTAAAAGTTCTTATGGTTATTTTTATGATGATTTTAACACGGCATTATATGCATTTTATAGTGGGGAATCAGAAACTCGAGAGTTAATAGAATCTAATAACGAAAAAATTGATGAAATAATGTCAGATTTAAAAGACGCTCCAGAAAAGTATGAAGAAGAATACAAAGCAATTAGAGAAATGTACGTTGCATATTCTGAATTAGCAGATCTTGTTGTAGGAGATTCAACATATTCTTGGACAACCTTCGATAATGCATTAGAAGATGCAAAATCTAATTATAAAGAAGCAAAATCTGCTGCAAAAGTATTAATTGAATAAAATTACAGAGCCGAAAATACTTTCGGCTCATTTTTATTTTTTAATGCAATTACTACAATGTCGAACAATTTTTTAAATTTTTTTAAATTTATGTCATAGCTTATTGATTTTTAAAATCTTGTTTGTTAAAATTAAATTAGAAAAATGTTTGCCCCCGGAGGAATCATCATGTTAAAAGTAATTATAAATGGTAAAATCATTTTACCTGACAGTATATTAGAAGATAAAGTTTTGTTATTTTCTGATAAAATTGAAGGCATTATTACAAAAGAAGAAATTCCACAAGATGCAGAAATTATAGATGCTAGTGGCAGTTACGTAGCCCCTGGCCTTATCGATATGCATATTCACGGTTATTTAGGTAAAGACGTGTGCGACGGTGAAGAAGAAAGCATTAGAACCATTTCAAAAGGTTTAATTGCAAACGGTGTTACAGGTTACTTACCAACCACCATGACTGTAGATATGAAGGTTATTAAAAAGGCTTTAGAGGTTTGCCGTTCTTTAAAAGAAGAAAGCAAAACTTGGGAAGGCTCTCAAATTTTGGGTTGTCACGCAGAAGGCCCCTTTATTAGCGAAAGCAAAAAAGGCGCACAAGACCCAAAATACATCTTAAAACCCGATGCAAAGTTTGTTAAAGAGTATGCAGATATTATTAGTGTTATAACCTTAGCACCCGAAACCGACACTGAAGACTTTGCAGCCATTAAAGAAATTGCCAAAGATACTAACGTAGTTGTTTCTATGGGACACACCTCTGCAGATTACGAAACAGCCCTTAATAGCACAAAGGTTGGCGTTAAACACGTAACACATTTATTTAACGCTATGACCCCATTAGCACATCGTGCGCCAGGTGTTGTTACAGCCGCCCTTAATAGTGATGCTTCTTGTGAATTAATAGTTGATACTTTTCACGTAAACTCAGCTTTTTACGATATGCTTTATAAACTAAAGGGTAGAAAGTTAGTATTTATTACCGACTGTCTTCCTGCAGGCGGCTTGCCTTATGGTGAATATACCTTGGGTGGCGCAAAAATTATTTACCGCGATATAGTTTGCCGACTTGAAGACGGCACAGTAGCAGGTAGTGTTTTACAACTTAATAAAGGTGTTTGGAACGTATATAAAAATTCCAATATTCCTTTAAACGAGTGCGTTAACGGTGCATCATTAAACCCTGCAACCACACTTGGCATTGCTGACAAAAAAGGTTCTCTTACTGTTGGCAAGGATGCAGATATTATTATTGCAGATGCACAGTTTAACATAGAAAAGACCATCATCAAAGGAGAAATCAAGTATGAATCTTAAAGTAAAAGCCAAATTAGACCCCGGTTTTCAGCCACTTTCATTAGTTTGCCGTGAAATGCGTGAAGCAACTAAAGAAGACGGTCAAGACCTAATTATTGCAATAGAAAGAAATAAAGGTTATACCACAACCTATAAAACCCGTATTTTAAAAGACGGCACAGGCAAAGACGAGCAAAACTACCGTTTTGTTGAAAGAATGGTTAAGGCTTTACTTTGGGTAGCAGGCGGCTATAAAATTTATATTGCCGGTAGCGAAATTGTTGGTGCAAAAATTAAAGAAGCTTATTCTTACGGCGGCGCTCGTGAATTTGACGTTAAATTTATGGAACGCGTTTACGAAACAAAATTTGAAGTTATTACTTGCGATATTAAAGATGCCCCAAAAGATAAATCTTCAGCATCTCCTGTTGGCCGCCATTTAGATGGTTGCCGCATTGGTTTTGATGCAGGCGGCTCCGACAGAAAGGTTTCTGCAGTAATAGACGGAGAAAGCGTTTATAGTGAAGAAGTAGTATGGTTCCCCAAAATTACTGCCGACCCCGAATATCATTATCAAGGCATTTTAGAAGCTATGAAAACTGCCGCTTCACATATGCCACGTGTTGATGCAATCGGTGTTTCTTCGGCTGGCGTTTACGTTGATAACAGAATTATGGTTGCATCACTTTTCTTAAAGGTTAGCGATGAAGACTTTGAAAAGAAAGTTAAAAATATGTATATAGACGTTGCAAAAGAAATAGGCGAAAATATTCCTATTGAAGTTGCTAACGATGGCGACGTTACAGCACTTGCAGGCGCTATGGATTTAAACGATAATTCCGTACTTGGCGTTGCAATGGGCACAAGTGAAGCCGCAGGTTACGTGGACCCTGAAGGTAATATTACAGGCTGGTTAAACGAACTTGCTTTTGCTCCTGTTGACTTTAGCTTAGATGCTATGGAAGATGAGTGGTCGGGAGATATCGGTTGCGGTGTTAAATACTTCTCACAAGACGGTGTTATTAAATTAGCACCCGCAGCAGGCATTACTTTAGATGAAAGTCTTTCTCCTGCAGAAAAACTTAAGGTTGTTCAAGGTCTTATGAAAGACGGCGATAAGCGTGCGGCCGATATATACGATACTATTGGCGCTTATTTTGGTTACGCAATTGCATTTTATGCAGAATTTTACGATATTAAACACGTTATTATTATGGGCCGTGTAACAAGCGGAGAAGGCGGCCAAATTTTACTATCTCGCGCACAAGAGGTTTTAGATAAAGAATTCCCAAGTCTTGCAAGCAAAGTAAAATTACATATCCCCGACGAAAAATCTCGTCGTGTTGGTCAGTCAGCAGCTGCTGCAAGCCTTCCAAAATTAAATTAAGCTTTAGCCCGTAGTTAAAAACTACGGGCTTTTTATTGCAAAAAAATACAATTTGTGATATTTTAGTATATATAAAAACATAAGGGGTGTTATTCTTGAAGTTTAATGTAAATCATCCTATACTTTTCGTTATAGTCGGCCTTATTATTGCCGTTGTTTTAGGGCAATCAATTTACTTTTTAATTAAAGCAATGCGCCGTGCGAAAGAATTAGGAATTTCATCTTCCAAAATTAAAAAAACAATTTCTTCTTCAGCGGTATTTACCGTGGCTCCCGCTATTTCAATTTTAGTTGGCGTTATTGCTTTATCTAAATCATTAGGTGTTGCATTACCTTGGTTAAGACTTTCGGTTATAGGTTCCATCACTTACGAAAACGTTGCAGCAGGTAACGCTTTAAATGCGGCAGGGCAAACTATGAGCGAAACCGTTACAGATCCAAGCCTTTACGTTACTGTTTTATGGGTTATGACAATCGGTATTGCAGCAGGTATTGTATTAGTTCCATTTTTAACCAAGCGTATTCAAGGCGGTATGGTTAAAATGGGTATGAAAGATAAAAAATGGGCGGAAATTTTTAATAACGCTATGTTCTTAGGTATGATTTCTGCATTTTTAGGTTATGTTTTCTGCGATATTGAACGTCTATGGAAAGCTCAAGACGGTGTTTATACAGTAGTTAAAAAAGGCGTAACTTACACTTATTCTGCAACTTCAGGTTTAATACCTGCACTTGTTATGCTTGTTTCTGCTATTGTTATGGCAATTTGCGGACTTATTTCTAAAAAGTTAAAGGCTCGCTGGATTGAAGATTACGCATTACCACTAAGCCTAATAGCAGGTATGATATCGGCAATACCTTTAACAAATTGGTTAGGATAGGAGGACACGAAAAATGAAAAAGAATTTAACTTATATGGAAAGTGTCCACCGTGATGGACGTATTTGGGGTATAGTTGTTGGCCTAATAATTATGGTTTTTCCTCTTGCCGTTTCTATTATATTTCAATGTGTGCCCAATTGGTCAGTATTGGTTGATGGTATAATTGCAACAGCGCCAATGTACTGGGCTGTGGGTATTGTTGAAATTTTCACCTACGTTCCAATGTTAGGTGCAGGCGGCACATATTTATCTTTTATTACAGGTAATATTTCAAACCTAAAACTTCCTTGCGCTATTGATGCTATGGAACGTGCAGAAGTTAAAGCTTCAAGCGAAGAAGGGGAAGTTATTTCTACAATTGCAATTGCTGTTTCAAGCATTGTAACCACTTTAGTAATTATTGTTGGTGTTATTTGTTTAGTACCATTAACACCCATTTTAGAATCTCCCGAATTAAAACCCGCATTTGATATGATTTTACCGGCACTTTTTGGTGGCCTTGCAGTTGTATTTGTTGCCAAAAACACAAAACTTGCAATTGCTCCCATTATTTTAATGCTATTATTATTTATTTTTGTACCCGCATTAGATTCATCAACTGTTGGTATTATGGTACCTGTTGGCGTTGTATTAACTGTTGCGGTTGCAAGATTTATGTATAAGAAAGGTTGGCTATAATATGTGGTGGTTAATACCTGTATTTATAGTTGTAGCATTTTTTGCTGTACTAATAATTCGCACAATAAACTTTAAACCTCGCAAACAAATTGATATTATTAATACCGAAGAAACTTTTGATAAAGAAAAGGCGGTTAAAAATTTACAAGAGCTTGTTCGCTGCAAAACCGTGTCTTATAGAGATTCTTCTTTAGAAGACGATGCCGAATTTCAAAAGCTTATAGATAAATTGCCAAAACTTTATCCAAACGTTTTTAAGCATTGCGAATTTACAAAGTTAGAAGACAGAGGCTTACTATTTTGCTTAAAAGGTAAAAATGATGGTGATCCAGCTGTTTTAATGGCCCATTACGACGTTGTTCCCGTTTTAGAAGAAGGTTGGCAAAAACCACCATTTGAAGCAATAATTGAAGATAACGTTATGTGGGGCAGAGGAACTTTAGATACTAAAGTTACCTTTAACGGAATTTTATTTGCAGCCGATCATCTTTTAGCAAACGGCTTTGTACCCGAAAATACAGTTTATTTTGCTTTTTCGGGCGGTGAAGAAATAAACGGCAATGGTGCTTTGCACATAGTTAATTATTTTTCAGAAAAGGGTATTACGCCAAGTATGGTTGTTGACGAGGGCGGCGGTGTTGTAGAAAACGTATTCCCGGGCGTTAAAATGCCTTGCGCATTAATAGGTATCGCCGAAAAGGGTATGTTAAATGCAAAATATTCCGTTTCTTCTTCAGGCGGACACGCATCCGCACCAAAACCAAACGCACCAATAGATAGGTTATCTAAAGCTTGTTGTAAGGTGTTAAGTAAACCCTTTAAATCTCATATAACACCACCCGTTGCACAAATGTTTGATACTTTGGGCCGTTATTCATCATTTTTATATAGGATGATTTTTGCAAATCTTTGGCTTTTTAAACCTGTTTTAGATATGCTTTGCAAAATGCAAGGCGGCGAGCTAAACGCTTTAATGCGTACAACCGTAGCATTTACACAAATGAAAGGTTCAGATGCACCAAACGTTATTCCACCCAAAGCAGAAATGGTGGCTAATATGCGTTTAAACCCTTACGATACTATGGATTCGGCTTTAGAATATTTACGTAAAACCGTAAATGATGAAAATGTTGAAATTACCGCAATAGACGGTATGAACCCAAGCAGAATTTCGGTTACAGATTGCGAAGGATATAATAAAGTAGCAAAAGCAGTAGCATCAACATGGAAGGGAAGCATTGTTTCTCCTTACTTAATGGTGCAATGTTCAGATAGCCGTCATTACGGCAAAATTTCTGATAAGGTTTATCGTTTTTCTGCTATGGACTTAACAGCCGAAGAACGCTCAACTATTCACGGCCATAACGAAAGAATTCGTTTAGATGCGCTTTATCGCTCGGTTGAATTTTTTATTAGACTTTTAAAACAATGCTAAATTAAAACCTCTGATTTTTTCAGAGGTTTTTTGTTGCTTTTATACTGTAAAAATGATATGATATTTTTATAAAAACAATAAAGGATAAATTATGAAATTAAAAGTTTTAACAATTTTTATTTGTTTTGCTGTTTTGTTGTGTGGTTGTAGTAATAACGTGGCAAAAACCAGTAGCGTTATACCAATACAAAGTAGCACCATAACTTCTACTGTTGATTTTTCGGCACCGCCTTATTTAGTGCAAAATTATAGTGGCGAAAACGATCAGCTTTTGCATATTTTCGACCACGATAAAACACTAATGTTTTATGGCGAATTAAGTGATGAAAAATATCAATCCGCCTTTTTAGAACTTGAAGCCGTTTTAAATGGATATAGCCGTGATATTTCGGTTGTTTGCTATTCACTTAATAATAAAAAAGCTATAAGCTATAATACAAATGCCCGTATGTTTTGCGCTTGTACGGTAAAAGCGGCCTTTAACCTTTTCGCTTGTAAAGAAATGGATAACGGTGTTGGCTCTTTAGATACAGTTATGACCTACCAAGAAAAGCATTACGAACCGGGCACGGGGGATATGCAATATTCTTCTTATGGCACACAGTTTAATATGAAAACAATACTTCATAAAAGTATGAGTATATCAGATAACGTAGGGTATCTGATGAGTGTTGATTATTTCGGCAGAGAAAAATACAACACTTTTATTGAAAATTTGGGTTGTAGCAGTTTAAAAATTAAACCAACCGTTTGGGCATTAAAAGCAAGCGCTAAAGACCTTGCAATTATCTGGCGCGAAATTTATAAATATGTAAATTCTGACGCTATGCATGCCGAATTTTTCTATAATAGTTGCACCAATACACCCGATAATTACGCAACTCTAGCCCTTGGCGATAAATATACAATTTCTCATAAGCAAGGGCATAACAATACTGCCGCCTGGCCATCTTATAGTGATGCCGGAATTGTTTGGAAAGGTAACGATAGTTATATTGTAGCCATTATTACAAACTCTTTAGGCCCTAACGCAGAAAGCCGCAAAGTTATGGCAGATGCAATTAAAATAATTGATGAAAAATTATTTTAAAAAACACTTTACAAGTATATTTTAGAGTGCTATAATACTAAACGAAAATTTAATATAAAAATACGGTTCATTAGATTAATAGGGAATTCGGTTAGAATCCGAAGCAACCACCATTACTGTATTTGACGAATAAAGGCATATACGTCATTGAGAATTTTTTCTTGAGAAGACTTGTCTTTTGCGTGAATCACTTAGTCATAAGTCAGGATACCTGCCGTATTTTTGGAAAGCTTACTTGGGTATGGAAGTAAAAGAGCCAAAAATAAAACTTTCAACCCTTTTAGTTAACGCTAAAAGGGTTTTTGTTTTAATTAACTGCGTTTATTTTTTAAGCCCATGTTAAGCAAAAAACCGCTTAATAAGGGCTATGCCTTATTAAAATAAAAAAAAGAAGGTATTTTTATGAAAAAACTATTCACACTAACCATCGCAATTTTTATGCTATTGTTTGTTTGCGGCTGTACTGTTCAAACACCCGACGAATTTTACAGTAGCAACACCGCTGATAAGCCAAACGCAATAGGCAGTGTTACAATTAGTATTAATTGCAATACAATAAAAGACAAGGTAGAAAATCCCGTAATTTTAGATAGTGCCGAGTTTAAAATTAATAAGGGCGAAACAGTTTACGATATTTTATTAGAAGCCACCGCAAAAAATAAAATTCATTTAGAAACCGAAGGCGAAAAAGGTTCTGAATACGTAGTGGCAGTTAATAATATTTATCAAATGGCTTATGGTGAAATGTCGGGTTGGTTGTTTTATATAAACGGCGAAATGGCAATGACTAGTATGGCCCAGTATGAGCTAACCCCCGGCGATAAAATTGAAATTTTATATTCAACCAATTTTGGCGAAGATTTAAAATAGGAGATAGTTATGATACAAACGTATTTCGGTTTAGGTAAAGGCAAAACCACCGCCGCCATTGGTGGAACTATTCGAGCAATTGGCTGTGGCAAAAAAGCGCTTTTTGTTCAGTTCTTAAAAAAAGATAACACCAACGAGTGCAAAACCCTAAAGCAATTAAATGTTGAGTGCTTGCACCCAAATTGCGAATATTCAATTTTTGAAAAACTAACCGAAGAATCAATAAAAAAACGCACAAATAAATGTGTAGAGTTTTTTGAAAACCTAAAATCTATAATAAATAATTACGATTTTATTGTTTTAGACGAGGTTTTGGATTTATTAGAATTTGGCTATTTAAAAGAAGAACAACTTTTAAGCGTTATAAATGTTGCAAATAAAGAAATCGAAATTGTTTTAACAGGTCATAACCTATCAGAAAATATTAAAAACATTTCTAATTATGTTTCTCACGTTGAAGAAATAAAGCACCCCTTTAAAACGGGCACTAAACAGCGCAACGGAATTGAATATTAAAATTAAAAGCACCATCTTTAAGATGGTGCTTATTTTTAGTTACAGCAGTCCTCCGCTTTAATAATGTGGCAAATTATAGAACTTCCCATAAGTGTTAAACCGCCAATTAATAATCCCGAAATTATAGCGCCAATTAAACTTGTTGCCGCAAATGTTACAGATAATAAAATTGCGGCAGTAACTATTACAATACCGGAGCCAATAATTAAAAGCCAAAGGGGTATTTTTTTACAAGCAGTTATGCAACAGTTACCGGGTTTTAAAAACGCGGCAAACAAAAAGCCCACCGCAACACCAAGTGCTACCCACAAAAATACGGGGGTAAGGGTGATAATTGCAGTATAACGCAAAATGGCCGCCGTAATTGTTACTATAATGCTAAGAAAAATGCTTAAAGCAACGCAGTCTAATTTATAACCGCAGTTTTGATTTGTCATTTGTTTTCCACCTCTAATACAGTATATGAAAAACAAATTTAAAGGTACTATATAATTCTTCCATCTTTAATTGTTTTCAAGCCTTTATTTTACTACATTTTAGTGCGTTACCATAAAAAACAAGCACCGGTTTTTAGCCGGTGCTTTGCTTTGTGAGTTTCTTGACTTTTAATAATTAAAGGTGTAAAATATTTACAATATTTTAAAGGGAGAAAACATACCATAAACTTTAAAGGAGCTAAAACAAATGAAGAAAATAGTAGTGTTGTTACTATCATTAATCTTAGTTTTTATTTTAGCAGCTTGTGGCGGAAATATTGACACATCATCTACGCAATCCGAGGAATTTGATATCTTAGAACCTTTTGTTTTACATACATTGTCGTATGAGTTCCAGTGCGAAGAATTGAAAACTATAGTTGATTATAATCATTATTATGATTTATTCATCACGGATGATGGTACTCTATATAAGATAGGAAATTTTTCAGATGGGACAAAATTAAAGAAAATTGGTGAAGGTATAAATTTTGTTAAGTTTAGCCGTGGAACAATTATTAGTGATAATAATGATGTGTACCAATATAAAGAAAAAGATTTTTCGGTTTCCTTATTTAACAATGGCGAGGGAGATACTTTAACTACCGTAATCGAAAGTGGCGATTATATTAATTCTGCACACGCTATGGATGTCAATAACGAGTTTATAATAACATCCACTATAAAAGACGATAAAGTTTATTTATTTGGAGATGGCTCTGGACATGAAGGCAGAGAAATACCAACAGAACCGATATATTGTTTCGATAAAGATGAAAAAATTGAACTATATATTGATGGAACAATAAAAACCAATAAAGGGTATTATTATTTTAAGGAAACAGTCACTCCTTCGCAATATGATGACATTCCAACAACATATACATATTCAATAGAAAAAATCACTGTTTTAAATAGTGACATAGTATTTGTTAAACATTATGAATATCTTACAGGCACATTGATTTGTACTGTTGATAAAACAGGGTGCTTGAGAGTTTATAATTTGGTATAACCAGTTTTTAGAAAAAACATAGGAAGGTTTTTCAATTTTTATAATAAGAAAAGAACCAAGCAGAGCGCTTGGTTCTTTCGTTTTTTACAACCTTGCGGCAAATTTTAAACTATATAATTCTCCCATCTTTAATTGTTATGGTTTTGGGGGTTCTTGCGGCAAACTCTTTGTCGTGGGTTATAAGCAAAATTGTGTTGCCTTCGTTGTGAAGTTCAAATAATAATTGCTTTATTTGTTCACCCGAAGAGCTGTCAAGGTTGCCTGTGGGTTCATCGGCTAAAATTAAATTGGGTTTTGTTGCAATAGCGCGGGCCACCGCAACGCGTTGGCATTGCCCACCCGAAAGTTCGTTAGGGTAGTGCTTAATGCGGTTAAGAAGTCCCACCTTTTCTAAAGCCGTTTTTGCAATAATAGTTCGTTCTTTTTTAGAAATGCCTTTATAAGTTAAGGGCAAAATAACGTTATCTAATGCCGAAAGGGTGGGTATTAAATTAAAACCTTGAAATATAAAACCGATACTATTTGCCCTAATTTTTGCTAAGCGCCTTTCTTTTAAGGTGTTAGATTCTTCACCGCAAAAATAATATCTGCCGCTTGTTTGCTTATCTAAAAAGCCAATAATGTTCATTAGTGTTGATTTACCGCTTCCGCTGTTACCCACAATAGAAATATATTCGCCCTTTTTAACCGTTAAATTTATATTATCTAATGCGGCAAGTTGGTTGCCGCTAACACCATATATTTTGCTTATATTTTCTAACCTTATTATTTCTTCCATATTATTCACCAAATCTATTTTACCCACATTTTGAATAATTTTTAAAAATAAATATAAAATATTATCGGTGATTATATGAAGAAAATTACAAAAGAAGAATATAAAAAATTAAGCGATAAAAAAACACCGCCCGGCAAAAACTTTATAAATTATATTTATGCTTTTACGGTTGGCGGCATTGTTTGTACTATTGGCGAAATTTTAAAAATAATATTTGAGTATTTTAAAATAGAAGAAGATATAATTAAAATGCTAATTCCTTGCAGTATTATTTTTATTGCCTTTTTGTTAACCGTTTTAAAGCTCTTTCATAAAATTGCAAAAAAAGCGGGGGCAGGCACGTTAGTACCAATTTCGGGTTTTGCAAATGCCGTAATTTCTCCTGCAATGGAATTTAAAACCGAAGGTTACGTTTTAGGAGTGGGCGCAAATATATTTAAAATTGCAGGCCCGGTTATTGTTTACGGCATAACTACGGGTGTTATATATGGTTTTATTTATTGGATAACAACATTGTTTTAAAAAAGGATTGACCTATTTGGTCAAGCCTTTTTAGTTTTTTCAAAATTATGCATCCAATCTGCTTTTAAAAAATAAATTAAAAATAATATACTGCTTAAAGTCCAGGTTATGGGGTAGGCCCACGAAACGGTTGTTAATTGCCTTACAAAATGTACCGCCACCGAAATATAACCAACCCTAAATAAGCACCAACAAGCAAACATAATAATCATTGGTATATTAGCTTTGCCGGCCCCACGCATTACACCTGCTATACAATGCGAAAATGCAAGTAAACAATAAAACAAGCAAATGGTACGCATGTGCTGAGTGCCGTAACTAATGGCATCAGGTGTATCACTAAAGGCATCTATAAGTTTAGGTGCAAATATGTAAGAAATAATACCTATAATTTCGGCAACAAGACAACTGCAAATAACGCCAAAAGCAACACCTTTTTTAACCCGTTTGTATTGTCTTGCACCAAGATTTTGTCCAACAAAGGTAGAAAGTGCTTGGGTAAAACAGGTAACGGGTAAAAATGCAAATCCTTCTAATTTTGAGTAAGAACCGCAACCTGCAACCGCCAATTTACCAAAGCTGTTAATGTTAGATTGTACAAAAACGTTTGCAAGGGCAATAACGCTGTTTTGCACACCTGAAGGCAGGCCATAGCGTAAAATTTGTTTTAAACTTTCTTTATGAAAACGAATTTTTTTAATAAATACTTTGTAAGGAGCTTTAATACGCAATAAATGTAAAAAGCAAAGTAATGCACTAACACCTTGCGCTATTGTTGTGGCCATTGCGGCAGAGCCCACGCCCCAACCTAAATCTGCTACAAAAAGCATATCTAATGCAATATTGACAAAGGTTGAAAAAATCAAATAGTATAAAGGATGACGACTGTCCCCAACAGCGTGTAAAATGCCAACGAAAATGTTGTACATAACTGTAAAAATCGCACCTAAAAAGTAATATCTAAAATAAATTATAGATTGTTGCAGTACGTCAGAAGGTGTTCCCATTAGGTTTAAAATAAAAGGTGTAAGTAATACGCCGATTACTGTTAGAGCAAGACCGGTAATTACACCAAATGCAATAGCGGTGTGAATAGTTTTACTCATATTATCATAATTTTTTGCACCAAAATCGCGCGCAATAATTATGCCGGCCCCCATAGCAAGACCGTTAAAAAAGCTAACCATTAAAAATATTAAACTGCCCGATGAACTTACAGCCGCTAAGGCATCATCACCAATATAATTGCCAACGCACCAAGCATCGAAGGTGTTATAAAGTTGCTGAAAAACGTTGCCCAAAAATACAGGCAAAGCAAAAAGCAACATAGACTTTACAATAGAACCGGTAAGTAAATTATGCTTTTTTGTGTCCGTAATAACCCCTCCTTTTGAAAACTATCTTTAATTATACTACTCTAAACATTTTGTGTAAACATTTTTTAAAAAAATAAAGGCTTAACCTTTTGGTTAAGCCTCAAGTAACTAACTTAAATAGTTCCAAGAAATTGACAATTCGGTATTAACAGGGAAGCTTTGCTTGTTAGATTTTGTAATCTTTAAATTGCCGTTTTGAAGTAATACAGCCTTAATTTCTGTTGAATCTTGAGTAATGGTAATTTCAGTACTTGTCATACTAACGTAAGCTGGGGACATACCGCTTCCGCAACGATAATATTTTTTACCGCCATAAGTAACGGGTGTTCTGTCTTTAATATCATCATCGGGGTTAGAAGTAAACATAGCATCTAAAAGTAAACAATAAATACCCTCGCCATAGCCACCGTCGTTATAAAAACAAATGCCGGGTGCATAAATATTTTCGGCATCATAAGTAAAATAAACTTTACCTACGTATTCTTTTTCAAGTTTAACAGCACTTGGGTTTGAAATACCGGTTACACTTGGTTTACTTGTAGTAGTGGTGGGGCCACTTACTTTAGAAGAGGTTGGAGGTGTGGTTGTGGACGAGTTTTCGGTTGAACTAGGATTTGAAGAATTGGTTGGTGTAGAAGTTGTAACTGTGCTTTCATCAGAAGAAATAACGTCTTGTTCTGATGAAGTTTCATCACTATTATCTTTAGAATCTGTGTTTTCACCATCGCCGCAAGCAGTTAGGCAAAATAAAAGGGAAAATGCTAGTAAAAATGCAAGTAGTTTTTTCATAAAATTTTCTCCTCAAATAAATTTACAAAATAATTATATATTACTAAAAGCAATATTGCAATAAAAATAAATATTCTGTAAAAACTGCTTTAAAATTAAAAAACTATTTCAAAAAATGAAGGCTTAACCTTTATGGTGTGCAGATGAAATTAAAAAGGATTGACCGATAAGGTCAATCCTTTAAAAACATCACCAGTTTGTGCTTGTTAGTATTTTGTGCATATCATCAATTTCTTTTTCGTCGAAACTACCATTTATGGTTATTGAACCATTAGTAATTTCTTGATAAACCACTGCAGATACTAAAAGCGTTTCTTCTGCAAATATAGATAAATTTTCACCTGTGTATTTTTTGGTTACCGAAGCTAGTTTTACCGCTCCATTTTCATTGAAATCTAGTTGTATATAATAACCCATGCCTTCAGAATAACATTGGTTAATGTTTTCAATATCTGCACTTGTTAGCAGAATATTGCCGCTATCGTCTTTAATTGTTATGTTTGGATTAATGGTTGAAATATTTGAAGAGTTAAATACATTTGAATTATTATCAGTTAATTCGGAACTTAGTTCATCATCTTTAGAATCGTTATTTTCACCATCGCCGCAAGCAGTTAGGCAAAATAAAAGGGAAAATGCTAGTAGAAATGCAAGTAGTTTTTTCATAAAATTTTCTCCTCAAATAAATTTACAAAATAATTATATATTACTAAAATCAATATTGCAATAAAAATAAATATTCTGTAAAAACTGCTTTAAAATTAAAAAATGGTGTGTTATAATATTTTTATAATCCGAAAAGTGTTAGGGGAGTTATTATGAATTATAAAAGAACCTTATTAGACAACATTTTACCATTTTGGCTAAACAACGCTATCGATAATGAAAATGGCGGTATTTTTACCTGTCTAGACCGTGAAGGCAATATTTACGGCCGTGATAAATCTGTTTGGTTCCAAGGCAGAGCATTATGGACCTTTTGCAAAGCATATAACGTTATTGAAAAGCGCGAGGAATATTTAAAGGCCGCAAAAACTATTTACGACTTTTTACCAAAATGCACCGATACTGATGGACGTATGTATTTTACCGTTACAGAAGACGGCAGAGAATTACAAAAAAGACGTTATTATTTTTCTGAAACATTTGCGGCTATTGGTTGTGCAGAATATTACAAAGCAACCGGAGACGTTAAAATTTTAGAAACTGCCGAAAAATATTTTAAAGTTGCTTACGAGTGCTTTAGGGGCATTAGAAAAAATCCACCTAAAATTAACCCTGATAATCAAGATCTTAAAGCCCTTTCTCCTGCAATGATTATGCTTTCAACTGCAGGCACAATGGCAAGTATGAATAGTGGGAACAAAGATTTTTACGCATCAATTGTAACTGAATGTATCGATGAAATTTTACACGGCGGCTATTTAACCGATAAAGCTTTACTTGAAAACGTTACCAAAAAGGGCGAGTTTGTAAATACCCCTAACGGCAGAATTGTAAACCCCGGCCACTCACTTGAAGCTGCTTGGTTCTTAATGTTAGAGGGCTTAACCTCAAACAATCAAGAAGCAATTGAAAAGGGTAAACAAATTATTGATATTACTTTACCTCTTGGTATTGATAAAAAGCACGGCGGCATTATTGCTTTCTGTGATCTTAATGGTAACCCACCCGTTCAACTAGAGTGGGATATGAAACTTTGGTGGCCTCAATGCGAAGCTATGATTGCTTTAAGACTTGCTTATATTTTATTTAAAGAAGAAAAATATAATACATATTACGAAGAACTAAAAGAATATTGCAAAAAGTATTTTGTAGATGCAGAATATGGCGATTGGTACGGTTATTTACATTATGATAACACACCTTCTACAACCTTAAAAGGTAACATCTTTAAAGGCCCCTTCCATATTCCAAGACTATATATGATTATGTCGGTTTTAGACGATACAAACGACATTACAAATTACGCAAAATAATAAAAAGCCCGTTTAAACGGGCTTTTTTGTTTTTATTAAATTAAGTAATTTGTTAAATATAAAACCAACTAAAAAACATAATCCATAAATAAAGGGGAGTAATACAATATACCACAATTTGTTGCTACTATGTAAAACCTTTAAATGCGGTAAAAGCTTTTCAATTAAATTATATACCACAAACGAGTGAAGCAGGTAAATTTGAAAACTTATTTTACCAAAAGAAGAAATAACTTTTAAAACAATATTTTTATTGTTGTTAATTGCATTAAAAACAGCGTTGTGTTTGTAACAAAATATAAATAGAAACATAACGCTTAAAGCCATGGTAAAACCGCAAATTTTAAAAGAAAAACTATATCTTTTATAAAATAGATGAATAGTAATTATTAAAAATATCACGCTTAAAATTAAAGAACTTTTAATTTTTTCTGTACCAACGTTTTCAAAAATATCATAAAGCACAATGCCTAAAACAAATGGGGGAAGTTGGTTTATAAAAGAAAAATACATAAATGAGTTATTACTGCAAATGTAAAAGGGGTCAACCTTTTCTAAAATGCTAATAATAAAATAACAAATCATAAAGGTTATAATTGGAAATAAAATTATTCTTACGCTTTTATTGATTTTGTTATAAAGCTTAAATAAAAGGGGAAAGAGCGCATATAAAACAACAATTGTTCCAACAAACCAACCGCCGCGCACAATTAAATTATTAGTTTCTGCATTAGGTATTAGCCCGTTTAAAAATAGTGCGTTTATTATAATTCCAAATATGTTCACTGATTTTGCATTAAAGCCGTTTTCAAGTATTCGCATAACCAAATGGGCGAATATTGCAAAATAAAAACCTAAATATATTTTAGAAAGTCGTTTTTGCATAAATTTTATAAAACTAATTTTATTTTTACTAAAAGAATAGCAAAGTCCAAAAGAAGAAAGTAAAAAGAAAATTTGGCAACCCATTTGCCCAAAACGAGGAATAAGGGCCGCATTATAAGATAATGCAAATTTTTGATGAGAGTGAACCAATATAACCAAAATTATGGCAACCCCTTTAAAAAAGGTTACCAAATTCAAACTGCTTTTTTGTTTTAATAACGAGTTATTCATTTCTTCACCAAAAGTATTTTAACATAAATTTGTTTTATACGCAACTGTGTGAATAAACCTTGTTTACCTACAAAAAATATTAAAAATGGAGGTAAATATATGAATACGGTTATTTTGAATAATAAGTGTTATATAAAAAACTTTGCAGCCGCTGCCGGTTCTTTAGAGGCAGAAGGGCTATATGGTAAATATTTTGATATGGTTTTTGAAGACCCACTACTTAATAAAGATACTTGGGAAAAAGCTGAAAGCGAATTGCAAAAATCTGTAATTAATAAAGCAATAGAAAAATCGCATTTTAAAAAAAGCGATATAGAATTAATAATTGCAGGGGACCTGTTAAATCAGTGCACAGCATCCACCTTTTCCAGCCGCGAAAGTAATATTCCATATATCGGCGTTTATGGAGCATGTTCAACAATGGCGCTGTCTTTGGCGGTGGGGTCATTTTTAGTCTCGGGCGGCTTTAAAAACAAGGTAGTAGCGGCTACATCTTCGCACTTTTGCACGGCAGAACGACAATATCGCTTTCCACTTGAATATGGCGGTCAACGTTCACCTTCGCAACAGCATACGGTTACAGGGGCCGGCGCTGTTGTTTTAACAAACGAAAAAACCGACATTTGCATAAATGCCATCACCCTAGGCAAAATTGTTGATTTAGGCATTACCGATTCCACCAATATGGGGGCTGCCATGGCACCGTCGGCTGCCGATACAATTCTTACCTTTTTTAACGAAACAAACACTAGCCCTAAAGATTATGATGCTTTATTTACCGGTGACTTAGGGGAGATAGGCAGCAATTTACTAATTGATATTTTGAAAGATAATAATTTAGATATAACCTCAATTCATGATGACTGCGGTCTTATGATTTATGACCGCGAAAAGCAAGACGTACACGCGGGTGGCTCTGGGTGTGGGTGCTCGGCTTCAATTTTATGTGGTTATATTTTAAATATGATGGCTAGTCGTGAACTAAAAAACGTGTTATTTTGTGCAACCGGGGCATTACAATCACCAACGAGTGCAAACCAAAAAGAAAGTATTCCGGGAGTTTCTCATTTAATAAATTTTAAGGTTATATAAATCGGTTTAAATTTTACTTAAAGTTTAGGTAAAATTTAAACCTTTTTTCTTTTATGAAATATGGTATTATTAACATATATGTAAATATATAAGGAGATTTTTATGAAGAGATTTAGTATTTTAGCATTAAGCATATTATTAACCATTTGTCTTGTGCTAAGTGGCACTATATTTAGGCCTACTGTTTTTGCTACCGATGGTGAAGACACCGATATTGAGGTTGGCGAAGGCGGTGTTGGTGGAGAAACACCTTCTCCGGAAGAGCCCGAAACACTCACCGTTTCTTTAGAAGAAGGTGTAGAAGCAGGTTATATTCAAAATAGCGGCACAGTTTATTCTGCCACCGCTTATTTGGGCAACAAATTTTTGGGCTGGTATAAAGGTGATGAACTTTTAAGCGCAAACGCTACTTATAACCTAAATGGTGTTACAGGTAAGGTAGTTGCTAAATTTAAAAACAATAACCTTTTACAAAGCCCTGGTTTTGAAACCTTAACCGATGGTGTAATTTCTTCGGCTACAACCGATACACTATTTACTATTGAAGACCATGATAATTGGGCAAAAACCACCGTTGTTACAGATAGTGCAAATGCATATTCCGGTAGTAAATATCTTCAAATGGGTATTGCATGGAGAACAAAATCTTACTTAAATATTAAAAATTTAGAAAGAAATACATATTATAAAATCTCTTATAAATATAAAGCTGCACCGGGAAAAGCTACTACTTATCGCGGCATTATTGCAGGCCCTTCAACCGTTACAGATATTGACGCTTGCAGAAAAAATGCTTTAGGTCAACGTATCTTAAATAATTCCGATACAGTATCATTAACGGATGGCGTGTGGTACACCGAAAGTATGGAATTTTTTACTGATAATTATACCGACGTTAAGGTCTTCTTTGGACTTGGCGGCGGCACACTTATTATTGATGAGCTAACCGTATTTAAAGCAGATGCATTAGATTCTGATATTAGATATACTGTTTCTGTTACCGCAGAAAACGGCACTGCTTATGCATCAAAAACAAGCGATATTTCTTTAGATGAAGAAGTTATCGTTAACGCAGTCGGTAATCCTAATACCACGTTTAAGGGCTGGTTTGATGGCACAACCTTAGTTTCAACAAATGTAAACTATATTTTTAAAGCAAACGCTAACAGAACTTTAAAAGCAGTATTTACCGAAAACGAAACCGAAAGTCCCTTTAACGTAAAATATGATTTAAACGGCGACGGATCTGTTACAGAAGACGATGCAACCCTAATTTTAAATCACATTTTACAAAAATCCACTTTAACCAAAGATGCAGATTTTAACAGTGATGGTAAAATTTCTGTTTCTGATATTGTTATTTTAAGAAATAATTTCTATACCGGCAAAACCGAAAACGTAATCAGAGAAGAAATTCTTGCAGGTACAAATGCAGAATTTAATGCTTCAACCCTATGCTTTATGGGAGATAGCGCACCTGTTGCAAATTACTTAAAAAATCCTAGTTCTTATAAGCTAAGATTTATCACTTCCGATCATACATATACTTTTCCTGTTAAAACCTATTTAGAAAATACCCTTAACAATACGGTTTACGAGGAACATATTTATGGAGAAACAATAACTTCTTCAAATATTATTTCTACCGATTTAAGCGGAATTTACGATGAACTTGTAATTGTTGATTTATCTTTAAACGATACAGCCGCTGATAATCAAAAGTTTGAAACCATTTTAAGAACACTTAAAGATAACGGCAACGCAGTTATCGTTGTTATGCAAGCAGGCGAAAACGCAACCAATAAAGAAGCTCAAATGCCTGCAGCTGTGCTTTATAATATTCCTGTTATAGATTTAGATAAAGCATTAAAAAATACAAGCGTTATTAATTATAATGATTATAGCGCGAATAAAATTGAAATTGTTTCAAACGCAATTATTAACTATCTAAAAACTGTAAACGATAATAAAGATACTATCTCTACTAACGAAGTTAAAATGCCAATGCAGTTCTATTACGGCAACCCCGGTTACGTGTTAAATAGCTATACAGAAAACACAGTTAACCTAGTTGACGTTAAAGATGCAGTTTTACTAAATGGTAGAACCTATTGGAACGAAACTACTTTAGGTGCCGATTGGATTGGTAGCGGCTTTACAGTAAGCGGTAACTTTAGCGGCGAATTTAAGGTTAAATTATCGGTAACAGGCGAAAGCTCAAATATTTATGTTTACGTTGATAACGATTATTACAACCCCACAAATCTAATTTTAGATAGTAATAACGGCACCTTTACAATTGCTAATTTAACACCCGGTATTCACACCGTTCAGTTATTTAAAGCAACCGAACCACGCCTTGGCACAATGACAATTGAATCTATTACCTATAACGGTATTTTATATAGTGCACCTGCAGAAAAATCACTAAAAATTCAAGTATATGGCGATAGTATTACAAGTGGTTGCGCACTTCTTACAACCGAGCAAGAGCCTAACGACTTTATTAGTCAAGACGGTTATAAATCTTACGGCAATAAAACTGCTATGGCCTTTAATGCCGACGTAAGCATTATTTCACGTTCGGGCGCATCTGTTATGACTGCTACGGATAATCTAATTCAAGATTTCTGTTATAATACCAAATACGGTGTAGAAGGCGAGTGGGATTATGCCAATAATCAAGCAGACATCGTAATCATAGGTCTTGGCACAAACGATCTTGAAAATATTCAAAACAACCCAGATGGCTTAAAAGAAGAAGTTAAAAAGATGATTGCAAAACTTAGAACATATAATCCAAATGCACACATTATTTGGGTATATGGTATGATGCAAACATCGAAACCCGAAATATTCGAGGGTGCTATAAACGAACTAAATGACGGCAAAATGCACTTTGTATTTTTACCACGTAACGCAGATGGTGGTGGCGGACACCCCACAAACGAAGGCCAAAGAAATGCAACCAGCACCTTGGTTGAATATATCAGAGATAACATTTTATAAAAATAAAAGACTTCGCATTTTGCGAAGTCTTTTTTATTATTTAAATAAGCATTTTTTTTCGTTTTTGCGTTTGAAGTTTTCAATTACAACTTCATAACGTTTAACGGCTCTGTCAACAGATTGCTCCCACGAAATATATACTTCGTTGCCTGCATTTATGCCCAGTTTTCTTAAAAAGTCTTTTTCACGCGCGGCCTCAATAATCTTTTTAGCACAGCTTTCTGAATTTTCTTCGGCTAAAAGACCGTTAACCATATCTGTAATACCTTCCGAAGCGCAACTGTCTTTAACAAGTAAAGCGGGGCAGTCGCAAGCGGCGGCTTCAATAACAACAAGGCCTGACGTATCATAAGTAGAAGGGAATAAAAGCAGGTCGGTAATTGAAAAGTAAACCTTTAGTTCATCTCTATCAAGTACAGCACCCGGAAATTCCGTTTCATCCCCAATACCAATATTTTTTGCATATTGGTTAGCGGCGGGGCGGTCGGCACCATCGCCAACAAAGAAAGCTTTAAATTTTATGCCGGCATCTTTAACGATTTTTAATGCATCCATAATTAATTGTAGGTTTTTATACCACATCATACGGCCAACAAATAAAAACACAAGTTCATCTTTTTTAATGTTGTATTTTTTCTTTAAAGCAAGCATTTTATCTTTTTCTGCAATGCCTTTTTCAAAGTCACAACCATTTGGCATTATTAAATATTCACCATTATAACCAAGCTCTTTAAGGTTTTCACCGGCTCCTTTAGATACAACCCAAACCTCATCAGCTGCTTTGATATTATCAACAACAAATTGTTTTGAAATTTTATTAAATCTTTTATTGTGAACGTAGCGGTCAATATCAATATCAAACTTTGTGTGATAGGTAAATACCGTTGGAATTCTTTTAGATTTTGGTACCGCGTTAACCTGTCTTGCAAACATTGAAGAAGCAAACGGGCAGTGCGAGTGCATAATATCAAGTTCCATTTTTCTAACGTCTATAAGGTTGTTCGGTAAAAATGGATTACCAATTCTGTAAGGCATTTTGCCAACCTGCGGCAAGGAAGAATACCTATATACCGTAAAGGGATGATGATCAAACACGTTAGGGTAATAAGGTACAATTACCGAAGGTTTTCCATATTTTTCATTAATAATTGTTGCGTAGTTAAAAGTAGTGTTTGCAACACCGTCTATCATAGGCGGAAAAGAGTCGTTTAGCAGTCCTACTTTAAGCATTTTGCACCTTCTTTAGAATAGTTTTTGCTAATATATTATAAAACTTTAATAAACTTTTTTCAAGTGGTGTTATTTATTAAAATTTATCTTGAATTTATCTTTAAAATAGAGTAAAATTAAGTATATATTGTTTGGAGGCGAATATTATGAAAAACACATTTCGTTTTTTAGCACTTGTTTTATCATTAGTGCTTGTGTTTTTTGTTGCTTCCTGCAAACCCGAAACTGAATATCCGGTTGAAGTTAATGGTGCTAAAGTAGATATTGCACCTAATAAGGTTGCCGCTTTATCTGACGTTGCAATAGCGGTTATTGAACATTTAGGTTATGGCGATCGCTTAGTTAAGGGCGATTTTGGAACACCTTTAAATTTAAACGTTGAAAATCTTTTTGCAGAAAACGTATCGGTTGTATTTACGCCTGCAAATCTTTCTACTGTAACCCTAAATCAGTTAAAATCTCAAGGCATTGTTAATATAACATTACCAAGTCCCGATAATTTTGAAGAATTAAAAGCATATTATATGGCGGTTGCTAAGGTTATGGGCGGTAACATTACCGGCAAAGAAGCCGCAGAATTTGTTATAAATCCCATGCAAGAAAGTTTAGATAATATTGCAGAGTTTTTATCTACTAAAAACAAATTTTCTTACGTATTTATTTACGAAGAAGGCTTTGCTGCAAATAATAAAAGTTTTGCAAATAATATGTTAAGTTTAATTGGCGGTAACAACAAAATGGGTGAGAATAATACCATTACAGCAGAAGAACTTATTAAGCTTAACCCCGACACATTAATTGTAAATATCGGCTTAAAAGAAAAAATTATAAATAATCAAAATTTAAGCCAAATCAATGCCGTTAAAAATAATAAGATTATTGAAATTGACGTAGCGGCATTTAATAAAATGGGTAAAGGTTTTATGGATAGTCTTTATACCATTTTAGAAAATCAGTATCCCGATTTTATAAACGATGGTACTCAAAAGGAGTAGTTTATGTATAAATCAATTTTAACACTGCAAGAAACAAACACGGCAATTAAGCTGGTTAAAGACAATTTTGAAAGAAAACTTGCAGAATCTTTAAATTTACAAAGGGTTTCAGCACCGCTTTTTGTTACACGTTCAAGCGGACTTAATGATGACCTAAACGGTACAGAGCGTGCAGTTTCTTTTGATATTAAAGATAGCGAAGAAGAAGCAGTAATTGTTCACTCTCTAGCAAAATGGAAACGTATGGCACTAAAACGTTACGGCTTTAAAAAGGGTAGCGGTTTATATACAGATATGAACGCAATTCGCCGTGATGAAGATTTAGATAATATACACTCAATTTACGTTGACCAGTGGGATTGGGAACTTGTAATTGATAAAGAAGACAGAAATTTACAAACTTTAAAAAGCGTTGTAAACAAAGTTGTTGAAGACGTTTACGAAACTAAAGAGCTTGTTAAAAAACATTTTCCGGCACTAAAGGGTAGTATTAATAAAGAAGTATTTTTTATAACCACACAAGAACTTTTAGATATGCACCCAAATTTAACCGCTAAAGAGCGCGAAAATGAAATTTGCAAAAAGCACGGTACAGTTTGCTTAATGCAAATAGGCGGCAAATTATCAAACGGTCAAAGGCACGATGGCCGCGCCCCCGATTATGACGATTGGTCGCTAAACTGCGATATACTATTTTGGTATGAACCATTAAATATTGCTTTTGAAATTTCTTCAATGGGTATTCGCGTAGATAAAGAAGCTCTATTAAAACAGTTAGAAATTTCAGGCAAAGAAGATAGAAAAGAATTAGCTTTTCATAAAGCATTATTAAATAACGAACTACCCCTTACAATAGGTGGGGGAATCGGACAAAGTCGTATGTGCTTATTACTACTTGAAAAAATACATATCGGTGAAGTTCAAGCAAGTTTGTGGAACAAAAAAACCTATGAAATGTGCGAAAAAGAAGGTATTGAATTATTATGATTAGAACAGAATTAAAAGCTATTCAAAGTTCACCCGAAAGTTATACAACCGTTACAGTTTGCGGTTGGGTTAGAACTATTAGAGATAGCAAGGCTTTTGGCTTTGCAGAAATTAACGATGGTAGCTGTTTTAAAAACACACAAATCGTTTTAGAAGAAAAAGATTTAGAAAACTATAAAGAAATCGTATCTTTAAACGTTGGTTCTGCAATTATTGTTGAAGGTAAGGTTGTATTAACACCTGAAAATAAACAACCCTACGAAATTAAAGCAACAAAGGTAACGGTTGAAGGTAAATCTACCCCCGAATACCCCTTGCAGAAAAAACGCCACTCGGCAGAATTTTTGCGTACAATCGCTCACTTAAGACCACGCGCAAACACATATAATGCAGTGTTTAGAGTTCGTTCGGTTGCTGCTTATGCAATTCATAAATTCTTCCAAGAAAATGGTTTTTGTTACGTTCACACACCAATTATCACCGCTTCCGACTGTGAAGGTGCCGGTGAAATGTTCCACGTAACAAGTATGGATATGGCAAACCTACCAACAAAAGACGGAGCTATAGATTATAGTGAAGACTTTTTTGGTAAACACGCAAACCTTACCGTTTCGGGTCAGTTAAATGCAGAGTGCTTTGCATTAGCATTTGGAAAAGTATATACTTTTGGTCCAACATTTAGAGCAGAAAAAAGTTTCACTCCTCGCCATGCGGCAGAATTCTGGATGATCGAACCCGAAATTGCTTTTGCCGATCTTAAAGACAATATGGCACTTGCAGAAGGTATGATTAAGTTTGTAATTAACTATATCTTAGAAAAATGCCCCGATGAAATTGAGTTTTTTAACAAATTTATGGATAACGGCTTAAAAGAAAGATTAACTAAATTAGTAAATTCTGAATTTAAGCAAATGACTTATACAGAAGCAGTTGCAGAACTTGAAAAGGTAAAAGACCAGTTCGATTACCCTGTGTTCTGGGGATGCGATTTACAAACAGAACACGAAAGATATTTAACCGAAAAGGTTGTTGGCGGCCCTGTGTTTGTAACAGATTATCCAAAAGAAATTAAAGCTTTCTATATGCGCTTAAACGATGACGGCAAAACCGTTGCCGCTATGGACCTATTAGTGCCGGGTGTTGGCGAAATCGTTGGCGGTAGCCAAAGAGAAGAAAGAGAAGATTATTTAGATAAAGCGTTTACAAACTTCGGTTTAAATAAGCAAGATTATTGGTGGTATAACGAGCTTCGTAAATACGGCGGCACAAACCACGCAGGTTTTGGTCTAGGATTTGAAAGACTAATTATGTACGTTACAGGCATTTCCAATATTCGCGACGTTATTCCTTTCCCAAGAACAACCGGTCAAGCAGACTTTTAAAGGAGTTTTCTTGACAAAAACGGCTTATTTTAATATAATATTTATTTAGTAAATAACAAATAGCACCACCCCAAAAAACTTTAAAAAAGGTGAATTAATAATGAAAAAAGTAGTAAGATTAACAGATGAAGGACTTAAAAAATTACAAGACGAATTAGAAAATCTTAAAACTGTCGGCAGAACAGAAATTGCTGAAAGAATCAAGGTTGCTCTAGGCTATGGCGACTTAAGCGAAAATAGCGAATATGATGACGCTAAAAACGAACAAGCTAAAATTGAAGCAAGAATTGCAGAAATTGAAGCATTAATTAAAAACCACGTTATTATTTCTGAAGAAGATATCGCTAGCGACATAGTATCTATCGGCGTAACCGTAGAAGTAAAAGACGAAAAGTCTAAAACAACTAAAAAATATAGCATCGTATCTTCAGCAGAAAGCGATCCTTTACATGGTTTCATCTCTGATGAATCACCGGTTGGTAAAGCACTTATCGGCCATAAAGTTGGCGAAAAAGTAACTGCTGAAACACCCGCAGGGGACAAGGTTTTTAAAATTATTAGTATTGAAAAATAAGGAAGATTACAATGGCAGAATTAGAAAATGTAAAGGTTAACGAACCGGTGGAAGATTTATCTGAAATTTTACAGGTTCGTCGTGATAAACTTTCCGCTATGCGTGAAAGTGGGAACGATCCCTTCATTAAAACAAAATACGACGTAGATGCCCACTCAATGCAAATTAAAGACGCTTACGATAATTACGAAGGTAAAGACGTTTCGCTAGCTGGCCGTATAATGGCTAGAAGAATTATGGGTAAAGCAAGCTTCGTTACAATTCGTGATGGCGAAGGCGATATTCAGCTTTACGTTCGCCGCGACGACGTAGGAGAAGAAGTTTATGCTTCCTTCAAAAAGTGGGATATTGGCGATATTATGGGTGTTAAAGGTTTTGTTTTTAAAACCCAAACAGGCGAAATTTCTGTTCACGCAAAACATATTGAAATTTTAGCAAAATCACTTTTACCACTTCCAGAAAAATTCCACGGACTTACAAATAACGATTTAAGATTCCGTCAACGTTACGTTGATTTAATTATGAATCCAAACGTAAAACGCAACTTTAAAATTCGTTCTCAGTTTATTAAGTTTATGCGTAATTATTTAGATAATATGGATTACGTTGAGGTTGAAACACCCGTACTTAATACAATTGTTGGCGGTGCGGCTGCTCGTCCGTTTATTACACATCACAACACATTAAATATACCAATGTATATGCGTATCGCTACCGAGCTTCCCTTAAAACGTCTAATTGTTGGTGGTATGGAACGCGTTTATGAAATTGGCAGAATTTTCAGAAACGAGGGTATGGATACAAAGCACAACCCCGAATTTACAACGGTTGAACTTTATCAGTCTTATGCCGATTTTCATGATATGATGGATATTGCTGAAGGCATTATTTCGGGTGCCGCAAAAGAAATTCACGGCTCATATCAAGTTGAGTGGTTAGGCGAACAAATTGACTTAACACCCGGTTGGCGCCGTCTTACAATGGTTGATGCCGTTAAAGAATATGCAGGCATTGATTTTGGTGCAATTACTGACGATGCAGAAGCGGTAAAAGCTGCTGAAAGCATTGGTGTTGAACTTGCAGAAACTGCAGATAAAACTTGGGGCAACGCACTTTACGCTTGCTTTGATCAAAAGGTTGAAGAAAAATTAATTCAACCAACCTTTATTACAATGTATCCGGTTGAAGTTTCTCCTTTAACAAAAGCTTCACCTGTTGACCCACGTTTAACAGAACGTTTTGAACTTTTCGTTTGCCATAGTGAACTTGCAAACGCTTATTCAGAACTTAACGATCCAATCGTTCAACGTGAACGTTTTGAAAAACAATTAGAACTTCGTGAACGCGGCGACGACGAAGCCGAAATGCTTGACGAAGATTTCTTAACAGCAATGGAATACGGTATGCCCCCAACAGGCGGTATGGGAATTGGTATTGACAGAGTTGTAATGCTACTTACAAACTCCGACTCAATCCGCGAAGTAATTTTATTCCCGACCATGAAACCGTTGGACTAAAAATCAAAGGACTATGACCGAAAAGTCATAGTCCTTTTTTAATAAAAAGTTAAATTGCACCCATTTCTTTCATTGCACGAATGTATGTATCTGCCTCTCCGTTGGGGTTCGCTTTTTGGGTTGCCTCAATATCATACCAAGCACATTCGAGTCCATGAATTATGATTGGGATTGGTTTTTTGAATTGCTTTATTACAAACCCATCTTCTTGCAATTTCTTTGCAACATTGGCGGCAATTTCAATCAATTCATAATGGCCAACAGGTCCCTTGCCGATGTAATTATATTCTTCATCGTACATATTTTCCATATCCTCGAAACCTATATTTTCAATACCTTGTTCTGCATACCATTTATACAAGGATTCTGTACATTTGTTAGGTTCGTCAATATCAATTATGCTTGTTTCGTCTTGTCTCCAAAAAGCATAGTTCCACCTTTCCTCGTCAAGTGGACCTGCTCCCTCGCAATCTGCCTCGGTGTTGTAACTAATAGCCCAAGTTGATACATTGGTGAAGTTCTTAAACTCATAGGCCTCATTAGAATAGACGAAAAATGAAATAGCATAAATGCCGTCCTCGTTCCAATTTGACATTACAGATTTAACCTTGTCATACAATATTTTTTCAATATCAATCATATAATAATCTCCATATACTAGGTGGGTAAGTTTTATTATACCACAAACCATTCAAAACTGCAATGCATCATATTCTATGGTATTTTGGGCCATTTTTTAGACCATTTCAGAGGTATGATATGTCCCGAAAAGGTAATTTGAGGTAAGAAAATTTTTTGAAAGTAAAAATGCAATAGTTGAAATTGTCAGGAAAAATTATAAAAAAGTAAGATGAGGTAAGATATTTTGATTTTAATTCTATAGCCCTTGCATACTCCCCACAATGAAACCTTTGGACTAAATAACAAGTTATAAGAACTTATAAGAAGATATAAGAATTTTCTAAAATTTTCTTACCACAGTTTTATAACAAATAACACCCTATGACCATCAAAAGTCATAGGGTGTTTTTGCTGCTTTATAGGTTATTTTTTTACCAACTCGGCAATTTTATCATATGTGCCTTCGGGCATTTTATAATATTTTTGGAAAGAGGTCATCGGCATGGCGGTAAAGACCATATAGTCATTTTCATGAATCCAAAACACACCGTAAAAATGCTCATCTGATACTGCGAGAGCATCGGATATTTCTGCTTTGGGTTCTTGACTCAAAATAAGCAAAGGCTCTCCGTCTTGGAAAGAAAGGTAAATGTCATCTTGTTCAGTTCTGTCAATTCCGGTTTCCTCTGCCTTTTTCCATTGTTCCATTATATATGTATATAATGCTTTTGCCTCATCATTTTCTATAACAAACTCTGTTTTATGGTCGGTTGAACAAACACACTTGAAATCAGCAATGGCAGAAACATCTTCGTGATATGTTACAATGGCATCATTAGGTTTTTCTTTTGAACAACCGAATAATGACAACAAGCATAAAACTGAAAAAAGCAGAGAAATAATTCGTACTATTCTGTTATTAAGCATCGCAATTCCTCCTTTGTTTTTACATTATAACACAAGTAAATGACAAAATCAATTTACCACAATTTTACCAGAGTTTAAGGAGAAATTATAAAAAGTTATACGAAGATATAAGAAAATCTTGGTTTTTACTGTTTTTAAAAGACAAGTTTTAAGAGGTTATAAGAACTTATAAAACATTTACAGCTTTTTGTTTATACAAATTATTGCTTAAAAATGTGGGAATTACTACAATAAGGTGTCGTAAACGCAGCATAGGATTACCGCTTACGAAAAAAAAAGAACCGAATAGATGAAAAACAAGTTTTTTTATAATTTAAATGCTATAATATAGTAAACATTTACCGAAAGGACAAATTGTATGTACGTTATAAGGACTGTTAATCTAACTAAAAAATACAAGGATACAGTTGCGGTGGACCAATTAAATTTGCAGGTTAAAAAAGGCGAATTATTTTCTTTGCTAGGTGTAAATGGTGCAGGTAAAACGACCACTATTAAAATGCTATCCTGTCTTATACAACCTACAAGCGGAGATGCTTTTATTAACGAAAAAAGCATTTGCAAAGATTCATCCGCTGTAAAATCGCTAATAGCCATTTCTCCACAGGAAACTGCAGTCGCATTAGGCCTTTCGGTTCGGGAAAATCTCGAACTGATGTGTGGGGTTCACGGTTTTACAAAGGACAAGCAAAATGCGAAAATTGCAGAGCTGACAAAACTACTAGGCTTGGAATCTGTTATCAAGAAAAAGGCAGGCAAACTGTCCGGTGGCTGGCAACGTCGGCTGAGTATTGCAATGGCACTGATCAGTGAGCCGGAGATATTATTTCTTGATGAACCTACACTTGGTCTTGATGTGCTTGCCAGAAGTGATTTGTGGAATTTGATAAACTCACTTAAAGGAAAGGTTACCATTATTTTAACAACGCACTATATGGAAGAAGCAGAAACCTTGTCTGACCGTATTGCTATTATGAAAGACGGCAAGCTTCTTATTTGTGATACTGCCGATAAGATTAAGAAAACAGCAGGAACGGATACTTTCGAGCAAGCATTTATTTATATTGTTAAGGGGGTGTCAATATGAGAATGCTTAGTTTTGCAAACAGAAATACGAAAGAAATATTACGAGATCCTCTAACACTTTTCTTTGGACTCGGATTTCCACTTGTTTTGATTTTATTGTTAAGCGCTATACAGGCAAACATCCCCGTAAAACTGTTTGAAATACAACACCTAACTCCGGGTATAACGGTTTTCGGCTTGGCATTTATGACTTTGTTTTCATCAACAATTATCGCAAAAGACAGAGGCAGTTCGCTATTACAGCGTTTGTATGCAACGCCACTGACACCGTTAGATTTTATTCTTGGTTACACTTTGCCTATAATTCCAATTTCTATCGCTCAATGCATTATTTGCTATATTGCCGCAATAATTCTTGGCCTTAACATTACTGTAAATATTTTGTATGCTGTTGCATTTATTCTTCCTGTATCCATCCTTTATATTGCGTTAGGACTTCTTTGTGGAAGCGTATTGAACGATAAGCAGGTTGGTGGTATTTGCGGTGCGTTACTAACTAACCTCTCAGCCTGGTTGTCGGGTGTTTGGTTTGATCTTGACCTTGTAGGAGGCACTTTTAAGAAGATTGCATACGCACTTCCGTTTGTTCACGCAGTAGAGATGGAACGTGCTGTACTTGTCGGAGATTTTTCTGGAATTTTTCCTCATATATGGTGGGTGCTGGGATATGCCGCTGTTCTGCTCTTTTTAGCGGTTCTGTTGTTCTTGCGACAAATGAAGAAATAGTTATCATATAGTTTAGAAAATTGGAAAAAGTTATGCCATATTATGATATGTTATTTTCTACAATGAAACCATTAGATTAATATTTAAACGGACTATGAAATTCATAGTCCGTTTATTTTTTCTTTTAATTTATTTTACTTTATGTTATTATAGTTTTAGGTGATAAGGTGAATTATATTTTTAGAAAAATTGAAAAGCACGAAATCCCAATAATGTTTAAAATAATAGGGGATAGGGTCTTATGGATGGACAAGGTTGGCATAAAGCAGTGGAACACCACTAACTATGCCGAAGTTTATCCGCTTTCTTATTTTGAGCAAAAGCGCCAAAATGATGAAGTTTTTGTTTTGGAAGAAACAATAAAAAACGAAATAGTCGCAGTGGCCGTTTTAATGAAGGAAGATGCGCGTTGGAAAACACCTGCTTCTGCGCTTTATTTACATAACTTTGCCACACGTTTAGATTATAAGGGCGTTGGAAGCATCTTTTTAAATTTAGCCGAAGAATATACTAAAAAGATGGGTTATAAATATATGCGGCTTGATTCTGATATTGATAATAAACCATTAGAAGAATATTATACCTCTCGCGGTTATAAGGCGGTTGGCAGTTGTGTTGACGGGCTTTATAAAGGCATTTTAAGAGAGAAAGAGTTAACATAAATTTAATCTATGCTTCATTGACAAAGCAAAATATGTTATTTATAATATATTAAAAGAAATATAAGGATTTATAAAATGATTAAATGGATTGAAAATATTTGGTACCACTATAAATGGTTTATAGTAGCCGGCCTTATAGGTGCCTTTGTTCTTGCCGTTGTAGTATCGCAATGCGTAAGTAGGCCTAAATACGATATGTCGGTTGTTGTTTGCTTTACAGATTCGGTTGTTTCTAACGAGCAGTTTGAAGTTATAAAAGAAGATTTAGAAAAATATGCCGAAGACTATAATGGCGACGGCGAAATTAACATTAATTTTATGAACTGCACATTTGACGAATCAAAACAAGACGCAAACTACGTTATGTCTATGCGCCAAAAATTGCAGTTTAGCGTAATGGGAGAAAGTTCGGCAATACTATATATTACAGATGATAAATCGTTTGAATATATTAACGGCGTAATGAAGGAAAAAGGCGATTTCTTTTTAAACGAGAATTTATCCGATTATGATGGAAAAGCCTTAAAAATCAATGATTTGCCCTCTTTTAGCCAACTTAAAAGCGGTAGCGATGATATGCCCGATAATATTTATATTTCAAAGCGTGTAATTAAAGGAACCATTATTGAAACTGAGCCAAAAGTTAATGAATATGAATCAGCGGCCGATAAATATTTAGAAAGTATAAAACAAGAAGTTATAAAATAAACACAAAGGAGTGATTTTTTGAACACAGTTTTACAAACCTTTGATTTAACTAAAAAATTTGGACGTAAGGTTGCTTTAGATAAAGTAAATATCACAGTAAAACGTGGTGATATTTACGGCTTTATTGGCGGTAACGGGGCAGGTAAAACTACCCTTATGCGTTTATGCTTAAACTTAGCCTTTCCAACTGCCGGAAGCATTAGACTTTTTAACGGCGAAAGCTTTAAAACAGCAGGGTTAAAGGTTGGCTCGCTAATAGAAACACCCTCGTTTTATCGTGGCCTTTCTGCAAAAGAAAATCTATTAGCCTTTGGTGAGTTAGTTAATGCCGATCCCAAACAAGCCGATATTTTGCTTGAAAAAGTAGGACTTGCGGACGTTGGCAAAAAGAAAGCGGGTAGTTTTTCTTTAGGCATGAAACAACGATTAGGTCTTGCGATTGCACTTTTAGGAGAACCTGAACTTGTAATTTTAGACGAGCCGATTAATGGTCTTGACCCACAGGGGATTCGCGACGTGCGTGATTTAATTTTAGAATATAATAAACAAAAGGGAGTAACCTTTTTAATTTCGTCCCACTTATTAGATGAACTTTCTAAAATTGCTACACGTTACGGTATTTTAAATAACGGAAAATTAGTGGAAGAAGTATCAACCGAAGAACTTTTTGAACGTACTCGTCATCGTTTGCGCGTTATTGTTGATAACCCCACACGCGCGGCAGAGGTTTTGCAAAATGTTGAAATGCGTGTTAACGGCAATGAATTAATATTACTTACAAACATTGAAGATCCTGCTCTTATTAATGAAACCCTTGTTAAAGCTGGTGTAAAGGTAAGTGGTTTAACACTCCTATCTGATGGCCTTGAACAATATTTTGTTGAAAGGATAGGTGGCGTGCAATGAAAAAATTTATAGCTTTTGAACTTAAAAAGTTTTTTAGACAAAAGGCTGTATATATTGTAATAGCGGCTGGGGTAGCCTTGCTTTTATTAAATTTGTGGACCTACGATTTAATGTATAATATGACAGGGGCGGAATTTTCTGCAGAAGAAATGATGATGGGCCTTATGCCCGAACTTTCTGCACAATATGGCATGCAAGGTGCATTAACTAATGCAAACTTTGGCACCATTTTAGCCGTTATGATTGCCCTTTACGTTTGCGCCGATCACTCTGACGGTACGTTGAAAAATATTATAGGCCACGGCTATTCAAGAATTCAAATATTCGGTTCTAAATACGTTGTAAGTATTATAGGTTCCCTTATGGCAACGGTAATTTGCTGGGTAATAGGACTTATATTTGGCGGAATTTTCTGGGGCTTTGAAGGTGCGTTTGACGGAGCCTTTTTAATGGTATTTTTAGTGCAAATTATTTCGGTTATTGCTTATACAACCTTGTTCTTCTTGGTTGCTTGCGTGCTTAAAAATATTGGTGGCTCATTAGCAGTTGGAATTGTTATTCAAATGGTACCAACATTAGTATTTACTTTGCTGGATTTATTCATTGAAGATAAAGAATTCAACTTTATCGATTATTGGATAGAAGGCGGTATGGCAGTTACCAATAGCACAGAATCTGCCGATTTAACACGAATTGCAATTGTAAGCACAGTTTATGCAGTAGCCTTTTTAGTTTTAGGCTTACTAGCCGTTCGCAAACGTGAAGTATAAAAAAGATTATAAAAAGCACTCGCAATTAATTGCGGGTGCTTTTAAATTTTATAATATTAAGTTTTTATTGTTTTTTATGGTCTTTGACCAAGTCCGCCTTCTAAAGTTAAAGTTTCACCTGTCATATATTTAAAGTCGGGGTGAGAAAGTTGAACGCAAACTCTGCCAATTTCGTTTTCTGCATCGCCAAAATGTCCGGCTGGTGGGGTGTGAACGTTCTTTTCAAATGCGTCAGGGTAAGCAAGTTTAAATTGTTCAAGCTGACTAGTCCAAGCAAGAGGGCAAATAATGTTAACGTTAATGCCGTCTTTTGCCCACTCTGTTGCAGCAACACGGCTAAGGCCTCTAATACCTTCTTTAGCGGCGGCATAAGCACACTGGCCAAAGTTACCAAACAAACCAGCACCCGATGCAAAGTTAATAACAGAACCCTTTGTTTCTTTTAAATATGGGTAGCAAGCTTTCATATAATAAAAGGCCGCATAAAGACCGCTATATAAAGCCAAATCAAACTGTTCGGTTGTGTGGTCTGCTAAGGTTACACCGCTTGCAGAGGCCTGTGCGTTATTAATAAGCACGTCAATTCTGCCAAATTCAGCAATTGTTTTTTCAATAACGTTTTTAACAACACTTTCGTTATCCGCACCGCTATTAACGTCAGCAATAACGGTTAAAACTTTAATACCATATAGGCGTTCAAGCTCTTCTTTTGCGTCAAGTAATTTCTTTTCGTTTCTGCCTGTAATTACTAGGTTTGCACCTTCTTTAGCATAAGCAGTTGCAATACCGTAGCCAATAGAACCGCATCTGCCGTCGCTTAAAACTGCACGGCCGGCTCCTGTAATTATAGCTGTTTTACCTTGTAAATGTCCCATAATATCACCTTTATAATTTTATCTTTTAACAAAATATTCTTCGTACCATACTAAAAAACTATAAATAACGTAAACCTTGCGCCAATTATCAGAATTTCCGCCAATATATTCGTTAAATATTGCATTAATTTCTTTTAGGTTAAAGAATTTTTCTGCAATTTCGCTGTTAAATAATCTAATAACGTCGCCGTTATATTTTTCATCGGCCATCCAAACCCTAATGGGCACTACAAAACCAAGTTTTTTTCTAAATGCAATTTCTTCGGGTAAAACCTTAGAAGCAGCAGTTCTTAATGCAACCTTGTTTTGTTCTTCGTTAACCTTGTAGCAGCTTGGCATACGCGAAGCAATATCAAAAATTCTAACGTCGGTTAATGGCATCCTAACTTCAAGCCCTGCGGCAGACCCCATTTTATCAACGTTTAAATAAATATCGCCCTCAAGCCAAAGTTGAATATCAACGTCCGACATTTTAGAAAGAGGGTCAAGGCCTTCATTTTCTTCGTAAATTTCTTTTACAAAATTAATAGGCAAAAGACCGTCAATATAATTTTTCATTATCTTTTGCTTTTCGTCTTCCTTCATAATGTTGGTGTTGCCAACGTAGAAGGTTTTAAGGTTATCGCCATAGCGTTCAGCATTACGATACATATTATAGCCGCCGAAAAATTCATCAGCACCTTCACCCGAATAGCAAATTTTTGTGTGTTTAGCCGTTTCTATACATCCAATTGCAAAAGCAACAGCAGAAGCGTCACCTAAAGGCTGCTCCATATTATACATAACGTAGGGAATAGTCTCAAAATACCTTTCGGGTGTTATAACGCAACGGTTAAATTTTTTGTTTAAAATTTTAGCAGTCTCGCTTGCCATACCCGATTCATCTAAACGGCTGTCATCATAACCGCAAGAGTTACAAGCAGTAACGTCACTCATAGCTAAAACGTAAGAAGAGTCAACTCCGCCCGATAAAAAGCTTTCGGCATATTCGTTTTTCTCTTTAACTTCGGGCATAATTTCTTTTATTGTATTATGAATTTCATCTGCCCACTCGTCTAGTGAATGTGTATAATCAGGATTAAAGGTAGGTTTAAAATAACGATAAATTTCGTTTTTGCCGTTTTGTCTTATTAAGCATCTGCCGGGAAGTAACTTTTTAACACCTTTAAAAAACGTATCTTCACCAATTGTGTAAGTAAGGGTTAAATAAATTTGTAAAAGTTCTTCGTTTAATTCTTTTTTAAAGTTTTTGTGGTTCATAATTTTGCGAATATTACTGCCCACTAAAAACTCGTTATCTTCGGTTTCGTAATAATAAAAGGGTTTAGCGCCAAATTGGTCGCGCACGCAAAAATACAGGTCTTTATCGGTGTCGTATAGGCAAAAACTAAACATACCAAAAAGGTGGTTGCCAATTTCTTTACCCCACTTTTTATAACCCTCAATTAAAATCTGTTCTTCGCGTTTTTCTCTTAAAGCAATAAAAGATTCATCAATATTAAGTTCTTTTATTAACTTTGCAAAGTTTCTTATATGCCCTTTATATTCTAATACTTTAATCATTAAAATTCCTCGCAAAATAAGTATATATAATAATTTACCACAAATTTTTACATTATTCAATAAATATATTTTAGTTTATTAATATAAATAATAGTTTGTTGTAACAATTCAAATTTTATACAAATATAGACTTTTTAAAATTAGTGTGCTAAAATAAAAGTTAAGAGGGTGAAAAAATGCGTAAAAAACTTTTAGCGTTATCATTATCTTTAATTTTAATAATCAGTATTTTTAGCGGCACTACTGCATCGGCTAGTAGCGTTTATTACGATGCAAACAATTATTTAGTTGCAAAGACCGATGAATTAGAAACTAACGAAATAGCAGAACAATTTAGTTTAGCAAAATCAAAGGGAACAGGTGTTAGCTTTATTTTAGATTATGCAAAAATTAGCTTTAGCGCTTCTTATGTTCAAAACTCAACCCCCGTTTTAAGTTATTTAAGGGTAAAAGATAGTACTACTGTAGAGCAGCAAAATAAAAATATTAAGCAATATACTGTTAGCGGTATTACATCAGGCCTTTTAAAAACAAACCATAACGGCAACGTTGAAATTACCTTGCCTTATAATTCACAAAATAAAAACCCAATGGCATATTGTAAAAATGCAAATAATGAAATTTTTCCTTTGTATTTAACTTATAACGATACCGATAAAACAGTAACCATAAGAGCCGACTATTTTGGCGACTTTTATATTTATGATGCTACCGGTAACGATTTTAATTATGGTAAATTTACTCTTAGCTTATTAGACAACAGCGAAGAATATCTATATTTATACGAAACAATTGAAAATTGCATAATAAATTTTGAAGAGCAGGTAACCTTTGATAGTAAATATAACGTTACTGTTTCAGAACTTGCTACTGTTTATAATGCTTTTAAAAACGACCACCCCGAGCGTTTTGAAATGATGATTGATAATCAAGGTAATAACTATTTAACTCCTTACGGCTATTCTTGGGATGGTGTAGATAAAGTTTATAGTTTCTTCCCTAAATATTACATAACCAAAGACGAATATAACTTTTATATGGCAGAAATTGAAGAAAAAGCAAACAAATTAATAGAAGATATTGACGTTAGCAAAATTGGCGAATACGAGGCTTCAAAAATAGTTTACGAGCGCTTGTGTGAAAATATAGATTATGTATTAGACGCGCCTTATTGCCATACAATTTATGGTTCACTCGTTAATGGTGCTTCTGTTTGTGATGGTTACGCTAAAGCCTATCAATTTTTATTAAATAAACTTGGCATTATAGCTCATACGGTGTCGGGTAATAGCTATAATCCAACAACAGGGGTTGGCGAAGCGCACGCTTGGACCCTCGTTAGAATTAATGGCGAATATTATTATTCCGACGTTACCTGGGCAGACCAAACAAAAGTTTTTTACAGTTATTTAAATTGCGATTATTCAACAATAACTAAGGACCATCAGTTTGCAAATCCAGGTTATTCTATACCAGAGTCTTCTGCTACGAAAGATAACTATTTTACAATTACCGGTTACGAATTAGACTATGAAGATATTAATACAAACAACATTATAAAACTAATTCAAAAACAAGGTCCTGTAATTCAGTTTAAGATAAACAATTATCAAGGTTCTGATTTATTAAACGACGTTTTTGCAAAATTCAATGCAGACAATCAAAACATTATGCGCGGCATTTTAAATGAACTAGGCTATAATTCTTTAAGGGTTAGCGCATACTTTTTAGGTAGCGAAATTGTCTTTAATTTCTATAATACCTCTTTAACCGATATACCAAATTGTCTTTCTGTTTCGGGAGATATGGTAGTGGGTAAAACCTTAACCGTTACAAGCGGCAGTTATACCGACGTTTTAGAAAAAGTAATTTGGTACCGTAACGGCCTTAAAATAGCTAATGCTTCGGGTAAAAATTATAAATTAACGGTATTAGATATTGATAGCTATATTTCGGTTGGCGCTTATTCAAGCAAATATAACTATTTTACTTGTTACGTTAGTAAAACTCGCGTTTCTAATATACCATCTATAAGTGGAAATTTAACTATAAGCGGCAATAAAACGGTTGGTAGTAAACTAACTGCTCTTGCAAGTTTAAACGTTTATGATAATTTAAGTTATCAGTGGTATAAAAACGGCAGTGCAATTAGTGGGGCAACAAATAGTAGTTATACTTTAACCTCTAACGATATAGGTGCAGATATTTATTGCACCGTAACTTCAAGTGCCGCACTTGGAGAATTGCAAAGTAACGTAATTTCGAATATTACTTCGGGCGAATTTGTACCGGGCGACGTTTCGGGTGATGATGAGTGCAACAGTAAAGACTTAACCGCCCTTCGCCGTTACTTAGCCGACTGGAACGTAACTGTTAATATTGCGGCATTAGATATTAATAAAGATACTGAGATTAACGGTAAAGACGTAACATATTTAGCAAGATACCTGGCCGATTGGACAGGTTATATAGTAGCATAAGAAAAAAGGTCCGTTTAAAACGGACTATTTTTTCTATAATATATAGTAAAAAACTTAAACCCCAAGCGTTGTTGAAAATATATAAACCTTGTGTTAAAATACAATAAACACTTTTTAGGAGGCAATATAATGAGAATTGTTATTGCAGGTTGCGGTAAAATCGGTACCAGCATAGTGGCAAGTCTTATAAAAGAAGAACACGATATTGTTGTAATAGATTCAAAAATATCGGTTATTAACGAACTAACTAACAATTACGACGTTATGAGTGTTTGTGGTAGCGCCTTAGAATATGATACTTTAAAAGAAGCCGAGATTTCAAAGGCAGAAATGTATATTGCAGTTACGGGTTCTGATGAATTTAATATGCTTTCATGCTTTTTGGCAAAAAGGATGGGGGCAAGTCAAACTATTGCAAGAATTCGTACTCCCGAATATAACGACCAAAGTTTAGACTTTTTACGTTCTCAATTAGATTTATCAATGTCAATAAACCCTGAGCTTTTAGTTGCTCACGAATTATATAATATTTTAAAATTCCCATCTGCTGTAAAAATTGAGAATTTCTCTCGCAGAAACTTCCAAATGGTTGAACTAAAAATTAAAGAAGGTTCTCCTGTAGCAGATTTATCTTTAACAGATTTTAGAAAGAACTTTGCGGCAGAATTTGTTGTTTGTATGGTTCAACGTGGCGAAGAAGCCTTTATTCCCGATGGTAAATTTGTTTTAAAAGTAGGGGACAGAATAGGCGTTAGCGCAACCCCTGTTGAAATTTATAAATTAATGCGTCAGATGAAGGTTCTAAAAAGCAGAGCCAAAAACGTTATGATAGTTGGAGCTACAAGAACTTCATATTATTTGGCAAAAATGCTTTCAGCTGGTGGCACCTCTGTTAAGATTATTGACGAAGACCCAAAACGTTGCGAAGAATTTGCTAATGATTTAAAAGACGTTAATATGATTTGTGGTAGCGGTTTTGAAGATGAAGTGCTATTTGAAGAAGGTATTAACCATCACGATGCTTTTGTAAGTTTAACCGGTCTTGACGAGCAAAATATATTAGTTGCTTTAAGTGCCAATAATCGTAACGTACCAAAAGTAATTGCAAAGGTTAATAATGGTCCGCTAGGAGATATGGCCGAAAAATTAGGACTTGATACAATTGTATCTCCTCAAGAAACAATTTGTAACGTTATTATTCAATACGCAAGAGCCTTGCAAAATTCAATTGGTAGTAAGGTTGAAACACTTTATAAATTACTTGACGGCAAGGTTGAAGCACTGGAATTTAGGGTTGAAAACAATTTTAAATATTGTAATATACCCCTTAAAGAAATGAAACTAAAAGAGAATACTTTAATCGCCGGTATTGTTCGTGGCAGAAAAGCCATTATTCCTTCCGGTGATGATGTAATTTTACCCAACGATTTAATTATTGTTATTACTTCTAATGAAGGCCTACGAGACCTTGAAGGTATTATAAGGTAGGTAACAATATGAATCGTAAATTAATTGTAAACACCGTTGGAAAGATGATCCTTTTAGAAGCGGTTGCTTTAATAATACCAATGGTTGTATCTTTATTATATAATGAAAAAAGCGCTTGGGCGTTTTTAGTTACAATAGGGATTGCCCTTATAGTTGGTGGATTCTTTGTGTTAATTAGCAAAAAACCACCAAAAGCAATATATGCAAGAGAAGGTTTTTTAATAGTTGCACTTTCTTGGATTTTTGCTTCATTAATTGGTTGCTTACCGTTTATTATTAGTGGAGAAATAAAAAACTTTTTCGATGCCTTTTTTGAAACCGTTTCAGGTTTTACAACAACCGGTGCATCAATTTTAGTTAATGTTGAAGCACTAAGTAAGGGTATACTTTTTTGGCGTAGCTTTACGCACTATATCGGAGGACTTGGGGTTTTAGTTTTTGTTATGGCTCTTATTCCCGACGTTTCGGGTAAAACCATATATATTTTACGTGCAGAAATGCCGGGTCCCACCTTTGGTAAACTTTCCCCAAGACTTAAAGACACTTTAAAAATACTAATTGGTATTTATTTTGGCTTAACTGTTATTCAAATTGTATTGCTGCTTTGTGGTGATATGAATTTATATGAAAGCATTGTTCACACTTTTGGAACTGCAGGTACAGGCGGATTCGGTGTGAAAGCTGATAGTATAGCTTCTTACAGCGCCTATTCACAATGGGTAATTGCAGTATTTATGTTTTTATTTGCAATTAACTTTAACATTTATTATTTATTACTTGCAAAAAGATTTGCCGCAGTATTTAAAAATAACGAGCTTTGGCTATATGTAACTATAGTTTTAGGTGCTATTACTGCAATAACAATAAATCTTTTGTCGGTTTATAATAATATAAGCGATGCCCTTCGTTATTCAACATTTACAGTAAATTCTATTATATCAACAACCGGTTTTGGCACCACAGATTTTAATGCTTTACCTGAATTTTCTAAAGGCATATGCTTTATACTTATGTTTTTGGGTGGTTGCGCAGGGTCAACTTGCGGTGGCTTAAAAACCTCAAGACTATTAATTTTAATTAAGTTAATAAAAGCGGAGCTTCATAAAATGTTACATCCAAGAAGTGTTGTAACAGTAAAGGTTGACGGAAAACCTGTAGAAAGCGACGTTTTGAGAAGTGTTAGTATTTACTTTGCAGTATATTCTGCTTGTATAGCTGTAGTTTATTTATTAATTACTTTTGAACCTTTTGACGTTACAACTAATATTACTGCAACTGTTTCATGCTTTAATAACGTTGGCCCATTTTTGGGTATGGTAGGAGAGGGCGGAAGTTATGCAAGTTATTCTGCATTTTCTAAAATGGTTTTATCGGCTGCAATGCTGCTTGGCCGTTTAGAAATTTTCCCGCTTTTACTTGCTTTTAACCCCAAAACCTGGATTAAAAAATAAAATAAAATAAAAATCAGTAGTTGTTTAACTACTGATTTTTTTGTTTTTATAAATCTTTTTCGTGAAGTTTAACGCCGTTTTTAATTAGCTTTTCTTGTAAAAGAGTTATATCTAATTTGGTAAAATCATTTGTAATAGCAGCAGCAATACCTGCAGCTTCGCCCGTTACTGCACAAACGGGAATAACCCTTGTTATGTCCCACATAGCATCTGTAACACTAATACTGCGTCCCGCAGTTATAAGGTTTTTAATTTTGTTAGAATATAGTGTTCTAAAGGGTATTTCATAAATGGGGCCGTTTTTGCGCCAGTCCGCAATTAAACCAATGCTATCAAAAAATTCCTTGTGCATTTCGGTATCGTCTAAAGTATATTCGCCTAAAATTCGCCTTGTCATCCTAACTTGTGGCGTTGTTGAAATGGTGGATAGGTGATAATCTTTAGTAATGTCGCCTTTTTTAAGAAAGTCGTCTAAAGTAAAGGCGTGTGAATCTTCTGCCATTTTAGATAAATCACTTATACCAAAATATCTTTTACCTTTAACTTGTTTCTCGGCTTCGGTTTTATATTTATCGGGTATATCAGAAAAGCCAAGCATTTTAAGATCCATTTCGTTACCGTTTAAAAAGTAATACCAGCCTGCAAGGGTGTTTCCTTGTTTAAAGGTAGTAGTACCCGCTTTTGTAAATTTACAAACGTCAGCGTCTCCTGTAGTATCAACTACAGAACCCACTTTATAAGCCGTTCTGCCTTCTTTGTTTTCACAAACAATATGCGTAATTTTACCTTTTTTAATAACGGCATTACAAACGGTTGAGCCATATA
Organism: Acutalibacteraceae bacterium; assembly: GCA_045540715.1. Taxonomy (GTDB): domain Bacteria; phylum Bacillota; class Clostridia; order Oscillospirales; family Acutalibacteraceae; genus UMGS1279. The sequence continues at coordinate 50,419 of JAZQHT010000006.1, forward strand.
AAATATCGGCACCATTTTCTTTTAAATGCTTTTCAAGTAATAGGGCATAAAGGTTTGCATTAAAACGCACCTGAAAACGTTTTTGTGCTTTTTCTTCTACCGTTCCGCCGTTTAACCAAGCGTAAGGGTATTCGTCCTCAAAACCATGCTTAATTGAAAGGTGTAGCAGTTCTTCTGCAATAGAAAAACTTACTTGCTTGCCACACCCGTCACAAAGGGGTAAATATATAGTTACAAGTCCGCTTGTAGCAAGGCCACCAAGTAAAAATAATTTTTCAATTAAGAGTACTTTTTTGTTTTGTCTAACGGCTGCTAAAGCGGCACTAACCCCTGCAATACCGCCACCGCAAACAATAACGTCATAATTATCTTTTACTACAGTCTTTTTAGGTAGTTCTTTTATAAATTCCATAATTTTACCTACAAATTAATGTTTTTAAAAGGGAGTAATGCGCGTTCTAATATGCCGTTCATTAAGGCAATTGCAACCCCGTAATTAACAATGGGAATATTTTGCTTATTTGCTTTTTCTAAACGCGATTTCATTTCCTTTTCGTTAAGCATACACCCACCGCAGTGAATAATCAAGTCGTATTTTTCTAAATCTTCAGGAAATTCTCCACCGCTTGTAAAATTAAAGTTAATTTGTTTACCTGTAAACTTTTGAACCCAGTTTGGAATTTTAACGGTGCCAATATCGTTGCATTGGCGATGGTGTGTACATCCTTCAGAAATAAGCAGATTTGCATTTTCCTTCAAATCTTTAAGTGCCTTGGCACCCTTAACTAAAGTAGAAAGATCACCCTTATATCTTGCAAACAAAATAGAAAACGAAGTAAGCAAAATATCATCGTCTAAAATGTTTGAAACGTAATTAAATACTTGCGAATCGGTAATTACAAGTGCAGGCTTTTCTTTAAGTGCGTTAAGGGTGTTTTTTAGATCTGTTTCTTTGCAGCAAATTGCCGTGCAGTTATTATCTAATAACTCTCTAAGCACTAATTGCTGTGGCAAAATAATACGTCCTTTTGGTGCAGATTCGTCAATTGGAATAACAAGTATTACGGTATCTCCCTTATTTAATAAATCACAAACAATGGGCTTATTTTGTTCTTTTTGCTTAACTAGTGTCGCTAATTTTTCTTTTAGTTCGTTTACGTTAAGATTATTTACTGCACTAACTAAAATTTCATTATCGTTTAATTTAAATTCTTCTTTTATTAGGTCGCTTTTATTAAAAGCCACAATAAAAGGAGTGTTTTTTTCTTTAAATAAAGAAATTAATTGATTATCAGTTGCACTAAGTCCTAATGTAGCATCGCAAACAAGTACGGCAATATCAGTTAAGCTTAAAATTTCGCGTGTTTTTTTAACGCGTAGTTCACCTAAATCGCCTTCGTCGTCAAACCCGGGCGTATCAATAATAACAACGGGACCTAAAGGGAGTAGTTCCATTGCCTTTTTAACAGGGTCGGTTGTTGTACCCTTAACGTTTGAAACAACCGATAATTCTTGCCCCGTTACAGCGTTTACAAGACTTGATTTACCTGCATTTCTAAGACCAAAAAAGCCGATATGAACCCTTTCAGAAGATGTAACTGCATTTAAACTCATAGTTTTTCTCCTAATTAAAATCTAAAATCTCTGCGGTTAGAATTTTTAATGTCTTCAATGTTTTGTTTTGCAATTTCGCGAACCTTATCGCTCGGTATTTTAAATAATTCGTTTTCAATCATTTTAAAACCAACTTCTTTTGTAGCTTCTGTTGCATAGTCAACCAAATATTCAGTTAAAGTCATTAATGCGTTAGGATGACAGCAGTTAGAAATTTGACCTGTTTTACATAAACTCATAAATCTATCACCCGTTCTGCCTAGCCTATAACAAGCAGTACAGAAAGAGGGGATATGTCCGTTTTGCATTAACCAACGAACAACCTCGTCCAAGGTTCTTTGGTCTGAAACGTCAAACTGTTCTGTGTCGTGTGGTCTTTCTTCTTCTGTATAACCGCCAACGGAAGTTCTGCTTCCGCCACTAACTTGCGATACACCCATTTTTAGTAGCTTACCGCGTACTTCTTCCGATTCGCGAGTAGAAATAATAATACCTGTATATGGTACCGCCAAACGAATACAAGCAGTAATTTTTTGGAACATCTCATCAGAAATAGAATTGTCAAAAGCAGATGGATCAATGTCATTTGCCTTTTTTATTCTTGGCACGCTTATTGTGTGAGGACCAACGCCGTGAACGGCTTCAAGGTGTTCTGCGTGCATAAGAAGTCCTGCAAATTCATATTTATAAAGCTCAAGGCCAAATAAAACGCCAAGTCCAACGTCGTCAATGCCGCCTTGCATTGCACGGTCCATTGCTTCCGTATGATAATCATAGTCGTGCTTTGGTCCTGTTGGATGAAGCTTTAAGTAGCTTTCTTTATGGTATGTTTCTTGGAATAAAATATATGTTCCAATACCTGCATCTTTTAGCTTTTTATAGTTTTCAACGGTGGTTGCTGCAATATTAACGTTAACACGTCTAATAGCGCCGTTTTTGTGTTTAATACTGTAAATTGTTTTAATGCTTTCTAAAATATATTCAATGGGATTATTCACCGGGTCTTCACCAGATTCAATCGCTAAACGCTTGTGTCCCATATCTTGTAACGCAATAACTTCTTTTTTTATTTCTTCTTGTGTTAATTTTTTTCTTTGAATACACTTGTTTTTAATGTGATAAGGACAATATACGCAACCGTTAACACAGTAGTTAGATAAATAAAGGGGAGCAAAAATTACAATGCGGTTGCCGTAAAAACGAAGTTTTATTTCTTCGGCGATTTCATAAATTTTTTCTAAAACCTTTTTATCTTCACAAGCAAGTAAAACAGATGCTTCCTTGTGTGTTAAACCGTGGCACTCAATACCTTTTGCGGTTTGTCTTGGCCTTGCTTTTTCTAAAATTTCATTAATAAGTTCAAAGTTATTTTTATTTTCTTCGGCATATTTTAGGGTTTCTAAAATTTCCTCGTGATTAATAAATTCTTCTGCCTTTAAAGATTTTGGATTATAAACTGCCATATTAAATGTCCTTTCTAACGTCGCCACGGTCAATTGCTATTTCATAGCCGATTTTTTGTATGCGATTTTTAATTTCTTTTAAAGATTCTGCGGCTTCATCACCGTCAGATTTTTTGTTGTCGTAAAGCATATATTTCTGTCTTACGCTTTTAGGCGAGAGATTAGGCATAATTACGTTTGCTCCTGATAGTATGCCGTTTTCTCTTCCGTTATCGTTAAGTGTGCCAAGAGCTGTTGTTGCTGGTAGTAGTACAGGTGGATGAATAATTCTTATTAAAGAAAGTAAATATAAGGTTAATTCCACACTGCCGTTTGGCTCATCTTTAAATGGTGTATCTTTATGCGAAATAAAGGGTCCAATTCCGCACATATCGGGTTTAAATTCTTCAATAAATTTAAGGTCTTTAGCTAGCGTTTTGCTTGTTTGATATGGACTTCCCACCATAAAGCCGCAACCTACTTGAAACCCTAATTGCTTTAAATCAATTAAGCATTTAACCCTACTATTTAAATTTAAGTTTATGGGGTGAAGTTTGCTATAATGATTACTATCTGCCGTTTCGTGTCTTAATAAATAGCGGTCAGCACCTGCGTTTTTTAGTGCGGCGTAACTTTCTTTGCTTCTTTCACCTAAAGAAAGGGTAACGGCACAATCGGGATATAGTTCTTTTATACTCTTAATAATATCTGTTAAGCGATTGTCGTCAAAATATGGGTCCTCGCCACCTTGTAATACAAAGGTTCTAAAACCTAGTAAATAACCTTCTTTACAACAATTTATAATGTCTTCTTTATTTAGTCTATAACGCGAACAAAGTTTGTTGCTTTTTCTAATACCACAATAAAAACAGTCGTTTTTGCAAATATTACTTATTTCAATAAGTCCGCGTATAAAAACTTTTTTGCCATAATAAAACTCGCGCAAATTCAGTGCCTTTTGAGCGGCATATTTATAGGCGTCAATAGAATAATTATCAATTAAAAACTCATATTCTTCTAAACTTAGCTTACGCGTTTTATATAGGCGGTCAATTAAAGCTTTAACCTTGTTAATCATTATTTCACACTGCTATAAGCCGTTTTAACACTTATGCCGCTAAGTTTTCCTAATTTACCCGAAAGGGTAGATATAACGTCTTGTGGGGCATCAATAGCAATGCAAATAATATTAATGTTCTTTTCGCGGTAGGGTAGCCCCATACGACCAATTATATATTTGCCGTATTCATGCAAAAGTTCGTTAAGTAAATTAATGGTTTCTAATTGTTCAACAATTATGCTAATAACTGCAACGCGTGTTTCCATAAATAACACTCCTTGTAAAAAAATAACCGCACCTAAAAAGGCACGGTAAAAATTAAAATAATATATTTAACCGCAACCTTTCAATCAGATAAAATCTTTATGTCAGGATACTATAATTATTATATAATAAAAAAAGGTAAAATTCAACAGTTTTATATTAATTTTTTTGTTTAAATTCACAAGGGGTTAAAAGACAGTTTATGGTTGCAAAAAAGGTGGGTCTTTGGTATATTATTATTAACTTGGCAATTTGTGTTTAGGAGCAATAAAAATGGATTTTATTTTAGAACCGCAAAAGAACTTGCCGGTTAAAGAAGAAGTGGATTTATTTGTTGCGGGTGGTAGCTGCACGGGTGTTTTTGCCGCAGTTAGAGCCGCAAGAATGGGACTTAAGGTGTGCTTAGTAGAAAGGCAAAACTGTCTTGGTGGTATGGCCACCGCCGCTTTGGTTAACGTTTGGCACAGTTTTAAAGATATAGATTATAAAAATCAAGTTATTGCAGGGCTTACAGCAGAAGTTACCGAGCGTTTGGTTAAAGCAGATGCCGCAGACCTTATGGACGACCCATCTTTAGCTGTTCAGTTTGACCCATATAGGTTAATGTACGAACTTGATAAATTGGTTTTAGAAGAAAAAATTATTGTATATTTACATACTTTATGCGTTGGCGCAATTACAGATGGTAAAGATATTACAGCAGCTTTAATTGAAAATAAAGATGGCCGAAGCGCTATAAAAGCAAAGTTTTACGTTGATGCAACAGGGGATGGCGACTTAGCAAAGTTTTTAAAAATGCCAATTTACCGCAGAGATGTTGTTCAACCACCAACACCATGTTACGTTATGCACGGGGGCATCGAAGAAACCGAAGTACAGCGTTTAATTAAAGAGCACGGTGAAGAATTTGGCCTTCCTAATGATTTTGGTTGGTGTAGCGATTTGCCCGGTTTTAATAAAGACTTTTCTTTACAAGCAAACTTTCATATTTTTGACGTTGACTGTGCAAATGCAAAAGACTTAACCTTTGCCGAAATGGATAGCCGCCGCAAAATATACGCCCTTATGGACTTACTTAAAAAATATAGCAGCAATAAACATATCGTGGCTTCTCTTTGTTCACTTATTGGTATTCGCGAAAGTAATCATTTTGAAACCTTATTTAAGGCAAACGGTTGGGATTTGTTGCTTGGTAAACGTTACGACGATGCCATTTTAAACGGCACCTACCGTGTTGATATGCACGACGAAGACGGTACTGTTAATTTTATGTATTTAACTGGTTATGCTGTTAGTATGAAAGGGGCTACGAGAGAAGGCAGAGAGTGGGATTGGCGTAAAGAAAAGGGCTTAGATAATAATTACACTAAATATTATCAAGTTCCGTTTAAGCTATTGCAACAAGATAAATATAATAACTTTATAGCCGCAGGCCGTATGATAAATGCAGATGATATGGGCTTTGGAGCATTAAGAGTTATGGTTAACCTTAACCAACTGGGTGAAGCCGCAGGTGTTGCCGCTTACATTTCGTTAAACGAGTCAATAGCTGTTAAAGATATAGACGGTACAAAGGTTAGAAAATTGCTAATTAAGGGCGGCTCAGCCCTTTAAAGAGGTGTTTTTATGTTAAAAGAAAGAATTAAAATTAATTTTAACGATGGTTGGAAGTTTAAACTTAATAATCAACCCGGTTTTTATAAAGAAGATTACGATGATAATAAATTTGAAGATGTTTTAGTTCCACACGATTGGTCTATGGATGGCCCCTTTGTAAAAGATGCACCAACAACCTCTCGTGGCGGTTATAGAATTGCAGGTATTGGTTGTTACCGTAAAAAATTCTTTATTGATAAGGCATATAAGGGTAGCGTTATAGAGGTTGAATTTGGCGGTATTTTCCGCAAACCTACAATTTATATTAACGGCAAAAAGGTTGCCTTTTGGATAAATGGTTATACAACCCATAGAGTTGATATTTCAAAATTCTTAAAATACGGTCAAGAAAATTTAATTGCCGTAAGGGTTGATAATAGTGAACAACCTTGTTCTCGTTTCTTTACAGGTAGCGGTATTTATAGAGACGTAAATCTATATATCAAAAACCCCGTATTTTTAACCAATTTAGCACCCTTTATTACAACACCCGTTGCCAATACCGAAAGGGCTGAAATTGCGGTTGAAACCGAAGTTACTAACACAACCAATAAAGAAGTTACCTTTAAAGTATTAAACACAATTTCTAATATTGACGGTGTAGAGCTACTAAGCTTTTCTTCGAAAGAAGTTACGGTTAAAGCTAATAAAACAGTTAAATGTAAAGACACTGCAGTTTTACTTAATCCAAAGCTTTGGGACCCCGAAAATCCCAACCTATATTACTTAACCACAAAGCTTGTTGACGGTAAAAAATGTTACGATAATTCTACCGTTCGTTTTGGTATTAGAGAAATTGCCTACGATAAAGATAAGGGCTTTTTCCTAAACGGTATATTCACAAAAATTAAGGGTGTTTGTTTGCACCACGATAATGGCGCGTTAGGTGCTATGAGCAATATTTCTGCCGATAGAAGAAAATTAAAATTTATGAAAGAAATGGGTTGTAATGCAATTCGTTTTTCTCATAACCCCATGAGCGAAGGTTTACTTGACCTTTGCGACGAAATGGGCTTTATGGTTATGGATGAGTTTTTTGATGAGTGGGAATTTCCTAAATACATTCCTTATGAGGAAGATTGTCCAAATAAAATCATCGTTAGAGATTATTATCAGTATTTCAATAAACATTGGAAGGAAGATATGCGCCTAACCACAATAAGAGACCGCAACCATCCTTCGATTATTATGTATAGTTTAGGTAACGAAATTCCCGAGCAACGCTATAGCATAGTTGATGCAGAAGTAAATGCGCAAAAATTGGGCGATTATCTAAAGCAGTTTGATGATACAAGACCAAATACTGCTGCTTGCTGTTTTGATATTATTTCTGCAGAAAACACAAATTTCTGCGACGTTTTAGATATTGCCGGTTATAACTATGCCGAAGTTTTATACGATGCACACCACGAACGCTTTAACACCCGTGCAATTATAGGCACAGAAACCACAAGTGTTCAACCGCTTTGGAAACGTGGTGAATATAATTTAGATGTTTTAAAAGATACTCATAAAAGGGTGGATTTTGCTTTAGGCGAATATGTTGAAACAGGCGCAAACCGCATTTTAAGTGCAGAGTTTTCAATGCGTAAACATATGAACACCGATTTTATTCCTGGCTTCTTTATCTGGACAGGTGTTGACTATTTGGGCGAGCCAAGTCCTCACTCGTGGCCATCTCGCAGTTCTTATTTTGGTGTTATGGATACCTGTTGTTTTCCTAAAGATTCTTATTATTTTTATCAGTCCTTCTGGTCAGATAAACCCGTTTTACATATCTTCCCACATTGGAACTTCGAAGGTAAAGAAGGGGAGATGCTTCAGGTTTTAGCATATACAAACCTAAAAGAAGTTGAACTATTCTTAAACGGCAAATCGGTAGGCAAAAAGATTTACGATAACAATAACGGCGAACATTTATATTGGGACGTTAAATACGAACCCGGCGAATTAAAAGCTGTTGGCTACGATAAAGACGGTAACGAAGTTATTGATACAGTTTATACCGCCTATGAGCCAAAAGAAATTGAACTAACGGTTGATAGAGCAGAAATTGAAGCCAATAATATTGATTTATGCTATATTACCGCAACCGTTAAAGATAAATTTGGCCATATTGTTAGAAATACACCTGTTGATATTGAGTTTGTTTCTGACGACTTAAATATAATTGCGGTTGATAATGGCGACCAAGAATACGTTGGTGTGCTTCATAGCAATAAAATACCATCATTTTTTGGTAATGCGCTTTGCATTGCTTCTGCAAGTAAAAAAGGTAGCTTTACCATTACTGCAAAGGCAAAGGGCCTAAAATCTAACACCGTTACAGTTAACTGTAAATAAACTTAAATATAACTTTGTCTTCCTTGACAAAACACTAATTAAAGTATATAATAAATAGGTGGGTTTGAACCCACCTATTTAACTGCCCCTATTATTTTTTAGGACGTGTTTTATTGAGAAAATTTTGTATTCGTGGCGGCAACCGTTTAAGCGGTTCCGTTAAAATAAGCGGTGCAAAAAATGCCGCAGTGGCCATTATTCCGGCAGTAATCTTGTCGGATGATGTTTGCATAATAGAAAATTTACCTGCCATCTCTGATGTAGCGGGTATTTTGTCTATTTTACAAGACATTGGCGCTACTGTAAAATACCTTGATAAAAACACGGTTGAAATTAATCCTAAAGGGGTATTTTCTTATACCGTTCCTAAAGAAGCAAGTGAAAAAATGCGTGCTTCAAGTTATTTTTTAGGTGCATTACTCGGCCGCTTTAATAAGGCTCGCGTGGCCCCTCCAGGTGGATGCGACTTTGGGGTAAGACCTATTGATTTACATATTAAAGGCTTTCAGGCATTAGGCGCTTCGGTTACAATAGAAGGCGGTATGGTTTACGCAAAAGCTAAAGAACTTTTGGGCTCTGCTGTTTATTTAGATAAGGTTTCTGTTGGTGCTACCATTAATATAATGCTTGCCGCAGTTAAAGCAAAAGGCTTAACAGTTATTGAAAATGCCGCTAGAGAACCACATATTGTTGACCTTGCAAACTTCTTAAACTCTATGGGCGCTGAAATTATGGGTGCCGGTACCGATATTATTAAAATTCGTGGTGTTGAAAAGCTAAGAGGCACAACCTATAGCGTAATTCCCGACCAAATTGAAGCGGGTACTTATATGGCCGCCGCAGTTATAACAAAAGGCAGTATTACTTTAGAAAATGTTATTCCAAAGCACTTAGAAAGTATTACCGCAAAGTTAGAAGAAATTGGCGCAACTATAAAAGAATATGACGAATCAGTTGAAATTTCGGTTGAAGGCGAATTAAAAAGTTGTTCGGTTAATACTTTACCACACCCCGGTTTTCCAACCGATATGCAACCGCAAATTACTGCCGTTTTAACAAAAGCTAATGGTATGAGCGTTGTTTCGGAAGGCATTTGGGATAACCGCTTTAAATATGTTGATCAATTAAGTATTATGGATGCACAAATTCGCGTTGACGGCAAAATTGCCATTGTAACCGGCGTTGAAAAATTAAAGGGTGCGGCAGTTACCGCAACCGACCTTCGCGCTGGTGCCGCTTTAGTAATTGCCGCTTTAGCCGCAGAAGGTGAAACGATTATCGATAACATTAAATATATCGAACGCGGATATGAAGACATTGTTGAAAAACTTCAAAATCTTGGCGCAGATATCTCTGTTATAGACGATATACCAGATATTGCCATAATAGCATAGTTTAAAAATAATAAAAGCACAAACCAATAAGAGTCGTACAGTAAGGGACAGTACAACAAGATACAAAAACACCCATAGTTTTTTACAAAACTACGGGTGTTTTTAATATTCTCTTTCTTTGTTAGTCAAGTCGTGCTATAATATAGCTAACCGATAAATAAGAATTTGTAGGTGCGTGCAATGAACCTAAAAGAATTAACTCACAAGAACGATATTTTACAAACATATGAGATTTACAAACACTGTATGTTTATGCCTACCGAAGAAAAGTTTAATAAGAAAGTAGAACAATTTCTGAATAATAACTCTGTAAAAATCTTTGCTTGTTTTAGTCACGGAAAGATTGTGGGTGTTATGGCTGTTTCTTTTATTGAACAGAAGAAAGTTGAGATATTAGGAATTGCGGTTGATTTATCTGCTCGTGGCAAAGGCATTGGTTCTTATATGATAAAACAAGTGATAAATAATTATGATTTATTGTCTGTATATGCTGAAACGGATAATGATGCCGTCGGTTTTTATCAGAAGAACAATTTTAGTATTACAGAATTCTCTGAAATTTATGACGGTGAAACGGTTATCCGCTACAAATGTGAATTAACCCAATTCCAATAGGTCGAACAGTTAGGAAAATAAGAATTTTACAGAAAGGCGGTTTTCATATGAAAAAGCATTTTTTGTTTTTATTATTAGCGATACTCGTTTTATTTGCAGGATGTCAAAGCACATCCATCGATAAACCGAATACAGAAATATCAAATACCACAGACGGCACAGAAATAACAGACCAATCGTCTGCCACTCAAACAGTTGAAGTCATTGAAATCATTGATAAGACGAAAACTGAAGATATTACCTGTGCTGATGCTCTCCAAAAGTTTTATGCTGATGCTGAATATAACTATTTTTATTCCTGCATAAAAAGTGAATATGTTATAGTCGAATATTCAGATGGTTCCCAAAAAACAGTTGAAGAAGCATTGAAAATTGGAGATATAACAATTGAGGATTTAGACAAATTTGAAATTAAGTATTACAAAGAGACACTTGACGGAAAAGAAACACAAGTAGAAAACCAAGGTGAACCATTTCAAAAGACAAAACTCAGTGTAGATGAGATATCGTCTGTAACTATAAAAATATTCACCTCGCTTAATGGAGGACCAAAACAAAAAATTATATCTGACAGGGTATTGATTAGCGAAATGGTCGAATATTGGAATAATGTTGTATTGAAAAATAAAGTAGAAAGAGCAAAACCTGGTACAACACTTTCTGTTGTATTTAATAGTGATGTAGCATTCTCAATTAATAACGGATATTTGGGGTATGGCGGCAATTATTATGAACAACCAGTTGGGTTAGAAGAACAGTTTAAGAAATATTATGCTTTAGCTAAGGAAAAGGAAACGACAATTGAATTTTAAATAAAAAATGTTTGTCAGAATAACAAATTCCAATAGGTCGAACAGTTAGGAAAATAAGAATTTGTAGGTGAGTCATGATCATTTTAATTACCGGAGCATCGCATACAGGCAAAACTGCACTTGCCCAAAATCTGCTCGAAAAATATAAATACCCCTATTTTTCAATAGACCATCTGAAAATGGGCTTAATTCGTAGTGGTAACACAGAACTTACCCCTATGGACGATACGGAATTGGTCGAATATCTGTGGCCGATTGTTCGTGAAATGGTTAAAACTGCTATTGAAAATAAGCAGAATTTAATTGTCGAAGGTTGCTATATTCCATTCGATTGGCAGAAGGACTTTGACTCCAACTATCTTGAAAGCATCAAATATTACTGCCTGGTAATGAGTGAGGAGTATATCAGAAACCACTTTGCCGACATAAAAAAATACGCAAACATCATTGAAAACCGTTTGGAGGATGAATGGTGTACCATTGAGAACGTTTTGACAGATAATGCACAAGTCCTCGCTCTTGCGCAAAAGCATAATGCAAAGATTATTCTCATTGATGACCAATACGAGATTAACGTTGAATTAGATTCATGTTTTCCTAACAAGTGACATTAAGACGCAAAAATGCCCTGCTTGCTACGGTACAAGACAAATTAAGAGCTGTGTAGAAATTTTCTACACAGCTCTTTTACTGTCCTTTAGAGTACGGTCCCCAGGGAATCGCTCTTTTATATTAGGAAGAAATTATTTTTTCGCCTTGGTATCGATCACATTCTTAATATAAGCGATAAATTCGTCAATGGTCATGGTGCCCAGATCGCCATCATGGCGGCCACGCACGGAAACGTTGCCGGCCTCGGCCTCCTTTTCGCCCAGGATCACCATAAAGGGAACCTTCTGCATCTGAGCCTCGCGGATCTTATAGCCAATCTTCTCATTCCGCTCATCCAGCTCCACCCGCAAGCCTGCGGCACGCAGGGTCTCATAAAGCTCTTTGGCCTTATCGAGGGTCTTTTCGCTGATAGGCAGCACTCTTGCCTGAACAGGCGCCATCCAGGTAGGCAGAGCACCTGCATACTTCTCGATCAGATAAGCAAGAGTTCTCTCATAGCAACCAAGGGAGGTGCGATGGATGATATAGGGGCGCACCTTTTGGCCATTCTGGTCAATATAGGTCATATCAAACTGCTCTGCCAACAGCTGATCCACCTGAATGGTTACGATGGTATCTTCCTTACCGAAAACATTACGATACTGAATATCCAGCTTGGGGCCATAGAAAGCGGCTTCATCGATGCCGATGGTATATTCCACACCCAGATCATCGAGGATCTTGCCCATGATGCTCTGCGCCTCATCCCATTGCTCGGGGGTGCCGATATATTTCTCGGTATTATTAGGATCCCATTGAGAGAAGCGGAAGGTGCAATCCTCCAGCATTCCAACGGTATCCAGGCAATATTTTGCAAGCTCTAAGCAGCCCTTGAATTCCTCCTCCAGCTGATCGGGGCGGAGAATCAAATGCCCCTCGGAGATGGTAAACTGCCGCACACGAATAAGCCCATGCATCTCGCCGCTCTCCTCATTACGGAAGAGGGTGGAAGTCTCGCCCAATCTCATGGGCAGATCCCGATAGGAACGCATTCTATTCAAATAAACC
>JAZQHT010000007.1:0-36844 GCA_045540715.1 Acutalibacteraceae bacterium
CTACCGAGATTGTGGTGATGACCATAAGCAAACTGAGGAATACTGATAATGCTTTTTTCATCTTTGTTTTCACTCCTATAATTTATAAGATGTTTTACACCCAAAAACCGCACACCTTAAAAATGGGTATAACGATACTAGGGTATATTAACACATAAACATTATAATTTAAATTTTTGTAAATTGCAACAATAATTTTTAATATTTTTAAAATATTTTATTTTAATTGTATATTTTACTAACTTTTACCTATATATATTGTAGTTTTTGGCTTCAAAAAGCTATTATTATATATGTATTATTAAATGTATTATATTATTATATAAAAAAATAGTAGCGACTTTTAATGAGCCGCTACTATTTTTATTCAATTATTTAATTATTCAATTACGCAACTGATTAAATTAAAGCCGTAAGTGCTATTTTCGTTTTTAACAAAGGTTGAGGTTGCTTTAATTGGTTCAACCACTTCATCATGGGAAGTAAACGTAACATCTGAAACGACATTATAATATTCACCGTCAAAGTCGATAGAAATTATAACGTGCTTTGCCCTATCAAAACCTTTTGGAATATAATAGAAATATTCTTCATCGGTATAATCTGCTTCGTAGGCTGCTTCGTTAATTGTGATACCATAAAAATCAAGCATTTGTTCTGCAACACGATTTTTTAAAACGCGGCCATCTTCACTTTCATCCAAAAGCATTACCATTGTGCCTTCAATTAAGTCGAAGTCTGAAACAAAGGCTTCATTATAAATGAAGTTGGAATTAAGCATTTCTGTAAAAACGAAGGTTTCATCACTAAAAGGAACAAAGGAATCTTGCGAAACAGGTTCCGGGTACAATTTCTCATCATAAGCGGCAGAAATAGAACCAATTAAACTTAATGCTAAAACAAGCACTAGAAAAATTGTAACCACTTTTTTCATAAATTGCACCTTCTTTCCTTTTTTCTATTAATATTATATTATTAAAATAACAAAAAGTCGTTTCAAAAGAATTACAGTTTGATTTCAATTTGGTTACAGATAGTTACAAATATGAAACCTTCTTTAAATTTATACCTATAAAAAAGAAAAAGACAAAGAATTTTTAGATTCTTTGCCTTTTTTATTATTGGTTTTTTATTTATCCATCCACACGCCCGACTTATCGGAGTAGATGCCATATTGAGAATCGGTTAAGTTATGGATTATTCTTCCTAATGCTTTTCTTTCTAAAGAAATTTCGTAAGGATATTTTTTTAGAAGGTCTAAAATTTCTTGATGTCTTAAATGTTTATCGGGATTAGAATATTTGTTTATTACTTCGAAAATGAATAAAGGAGCCAAGCTTTTGCGAGTGTTGGATTTTTGTGGACGAAATAGTTCGTCTAATTCTTCATCTTCCATATTTTCAATCCTTTCTAATCTTAGTCTAATGCTTGTATCTACTAATTCTCTTTTGCTACCAAAATTATGTAAAACCATAGCAGCAGCTAATTGTCTAGCTTCGTTATTAATAACCAGCTTAGGAGCATTTAGATTGTAAAGGCGGCATAAACGCATTGCACGTATAACAACGTCGTAAGCACAGATATTATTGCCAACACGTTTTTCAGAATCTTTAAAAACGCGATTAACATACTCGTTGCGATATGCAATTTCTTCGTTTGATACTTGAACGTCAAGGTATTCGGATAAAACTTCTTTTTCAAATTTTTCGATAGTATTACCGTTAGCTATGTCTTTAGCAATTCTTTTAACCCAAGAAATAATTTCCATACGGTCTTCAATATCGCCGATTTTTTCCATATCAATATCGCCAATATCAAAAGGACGGATATAAGTATCCCAAATTGTAAACACTTCTTTTGATAGAAATTTTTTTGCGTTGTCTATATTATCATCAATTTCTTCTCTAAAATTTGCAATTTCTTTTAAAGCGTTATTTAAACCTTCAAACTCTTTTTGAAAGTTTTCAAACTTATAAAGATTCCAATCCACTTTGCAACGATAACTATCGTCTTCATCAGTATTTTTTTCATCACCACTAATACGGTCGTAATGCCACCCCGGAATATATAATATTCCATTTTCATCGGTACGTTCAAACATAAGGGTAATAAAGTCGTTAGCTGTGAGTTCAATATCACTCATACTATCATAAATTTTATTTTCCATAACTTATCTCTCCTTATTATTTATTGTATATATAGTTATACCATTTTGCATGTACCAAACGTGGTACATAGACAATATTTTTTTATTTTTCTATTACAATAGTTTGACATTGCAGATTTTTAACCTGATTTATTTCTTTAAGCAGTTTTTCGTTTAGATGGGTTTGCACCAAAAGTGGTTTTGCAACAAAATTCAAATTACGAATTCTTTCAGCCCTTAACCAAAAATCTACTATCAAACGATAACATAAATATTTATACACTAATTTTTCGCTTTTTGAAAGGGGTAAAATTTCATCTCTTTCGTTAAATACCGAAAAGTCCCCTTTTTTGTTTGGCTTTAGCACCCACTCTTTTTCGTAAAAAAGTTTTATGGGTTTAAAATACTTTAGATATTGATGAACAAACCCGCGAAAACTTCTTGTTAAACTGTACCCACCCGTAAAAGCATTTAAACCTTTGGTTTGATGATTATCTATTGATTCTTTATATTTATTTAAACGTTTATGATAATCTGCCGTTTCTTTAAAAATGGTCAGGTTATCAATTTCGGGGGTGGTGGCAAGTAAATTGTAATATTCGTCTGTGTTAACAGGGATATTATTAACAGTGCAAATTACCGTTAGTTTATCGTTTTTATATTTGCCTTTTATAATATATTCTTTGTCTAGCAAAGCCTTTGCTTTAAAAGAGGTACCCTTTGTTAGCTTTTCGTTTTTATTGCCACAAATTATATTTATAATACGTTTTATCTGATGCGCGTTTTCTACTACCGCAAAATTTTCGTTTAAAGAAAGTTTTGCGGTAGTTTTATTATTTTTATAAATCTCTATTTCTTTAATTACTAACTGCATAAATTTTGTTCCAACATAGCGGCAAAGTTATCTTCACTTAGCATTGCAATACCATTTGAAATAGCCGAGCCAACCTTTTTACTGCCCGGCAAACTGCCGTATATTAAATAGTCGGTACTTTTGCTAACAATATCGTTGGTGGTTGCCCCTAATGATTCTAAAAGATTTAAAATGTCCACGCGCTCAAAATTTTTAAATGTACCCGTAACAACCACCCTTTTATTATAAAAAGGATTATTATCGTCTATTTCTTTTGGGCTGCCTTTAAAAGAAAGCTCTGTCATAAGAGAGTGTAAAACGTTTTGATTTATCGGTTTTTCATACCACTCGTAAATTGCTTCTTCAACGTTATAACTTACCCCTTCTATATACGAAAAGTGGAATTTATTTTTTATAGCGTTTTCAAAATCGGTAATAGAGCCGTAAAAATATTGATGAATAGCTTTTGCGGCTTCGGGACCTAAGTGATTAATGCCAATTCCCACTAAAAACTTGCTTAATAAACAATCACGACTTTTATTTACCGCTTCAATAATTTGATTGTATTTTTCCACTCCAAAGCCCGGTGTGTTAATAATGTTATCGGCATGGATTTCAAGATGATATAAATCTTTATAGGTTTTAATCCAACCGTTAGCAATCATTTTTTCTAAAGTGGTTGCAGAAAGGCCGTCAATGTTCATAGCGTTTTTATCACAATACCTTGCAATTCTATTAGCATTTCTTGCAATACAGTCGGAGTTTTTACAATACAAATCTTTAATACCACCGGGGGACACCTTGATGGTTAGTTCTTCGCCACAGCTAGGACAGAATTTTGGTAACTCATAGCCGCCGCTGCGACTATAATTATCGGCAATTTGCGGAATTATCATATTAGCTTTATAAACTGTTATAAGATCCCCCTCGCCAAACTCAAACTGTTCAAAGTTACTTAAATTGTGAAGGCTTGCTCTATGAACTCTAGTGCCATCAATTAGCACCTCGTCAAACTCGCCAACAATACTAACAATGCCGTTACGAGTGGTATTTAAACTTACACCTCTAAAAAAGGTTTTTACCACTTCGTCTTTCCATTTTAAAGCTAACATCCTTTTTTCGTGGTGTGAGGTTACACCTAAAGACTTACCAAAAGCAATATCGTTATATTCAAAAACAATGCCGTCAACCGGATACGCAACACCTTCGGGTTTCCACCCTTTTATAATTTCTAACTTTTCTTCATCGGTTGTATCGGTTTCAAGTAAAATGTATTGAACCACGTCAAAATTATTTTCTTTTAAAAATTCCAACTGTTCTAATTTTGTTGAAGGTGCGTTTTCTTTTATAAGTTCAAAAGCAAAAAAGTCAATATGATAAAGTTTACCTCTATCTGCTACTAAACTTCTTACCGCCCCCGACGCTACGCTTCTAGGGTGAGTGGATTTTTCGCCCATACGGTTTAAAAAGTTAAAATCATCATAAGAAATTACGCCTTCCCCTCGCACTTCAAAACTTTCTTTACAAGGTATATGCAAAGGAATATTTCGCATTTCTAAAACAGTGTGGGTAACGTCTTCGCCAATAATACCATCGCTACCACGAGTTATAGCCTTTGTAAATTCGCCCTTTTCATATCTTAAAACCAAAGTTAAGCCGTCTAACTTCCAAGAAAGCACAACGTCTTGATTTTTTGAAAAAGCTATTACGTCGTTTAAGTTTTTGGTTTTATTGCAAGAAAGCATAGGCTTTGTGTGTTTTACGGGAGTTAGTCCCTTTTTAACTTCGCCACCAACACGACCAATAGGTGAATTTTTAAAGTGAAGTCCGCTTTCTTTTTCTAAAGTCGTTAGTTCTTCTATAAGCGCATCATATTCTTTATCGCTCATAATAGGTTTATCATTTCCAAAATACGCTTTATCGGCTTTATTAATAAGGTCAATAAGTTCGTGCATCCTAAAAAGATTGTTCATAGCCTTTATCCCCTTTTTTATTGCTAATATAGTTTATCAAACCTTATGCACTCTTTTTGGTGCACTAAACTTTTTTATCGTGAATTTTAAACCTTGCCCACCTGCCCCAAACCGGTGGCTTGGCATCTTCATTGTTTATTAACCAAAATACCGGTACGCCAAGTGCAGCAGATTCGGGCGGATAGGTATCGTAACCATCTGTAAATATAATTACAGACGTGGGTGGGTCGTCCATCATATTAGCCGCCATATATCTAAATATTTCGCCAAAGTCGTTGCCGCCGCCACCCACGGGTTTTATTTCTAGTAATTCTTCAACACTGCAAAAGGGTATAGGCTCTGTAACCTTAACTTCGGTAAAGCTTAAAAGCCCTTGCAATTTGTTGTTGAACATATCCATAGCGCTGATAATTTCAGAATAAGCCGCCGCTATTTCTTTATCGCCAATAGAACCCGAAGTGTCAATTAAAAACCATACGTTTTTAATACTTTCGTCTTTTTCGTTAAAATCGGGCAAAAAGAAAGGGCAATCATCCATACGTTTATCGGGTGGCGAAAATGAATAATCGTTTATTTCTTCTTGCACAAATTCG
The DNA here is from genome assembly GCA_045540715.1 of Acutalibacteraceae bacterium. Lineage (GTDB taxonomy): Bacteria > Bacillota > Clostridia > Oscillospirales > Acutalibacteraceae > UMGS1279. The sequence continues at coordinate 5,566 of JAZQHT010000007.1, forward strand.
TTTAAAGCCGCACGCCAATCAACTTCGGGTTCTGTTAGTTCTTTGTACTTTCTAATCATACACGCAGGCGCGCCGCCAAACCCTTTGTGGCTTTTTTCTTTTTCCATTGTTATATTAACGGCCTTCATAACAATGCCGTCCCACTTTGATTGCACTATTGCTTCTTCATCGTCATAGTTCCAATAACTGTGGTCGTCAACCGGTTCCACCATAACTTCAATATCTTTTTTGGCTTTAATTGTTAATTCATTTTTATATTTTTCGCGAAGTTCTTGATTCCTTGCTTTTAAAGATTCAATTAAGTCTTCTAACGAATTTTCTGAGTTTCCATTACTTTCTGATTTTTCGCAATTTTCTGCAGTTGCGTCACCTTCTGCAGACTGACCATCTTCAGATTTTTCGTCGCTTTTTAGGGCACTTTCTTTTTCAGCATCTTTTGCTTCATCGCTATCTTCTTTATTTTCAACCTCTTCGTCAGTATCAGCGTTATTTAGGACAGCATCTTCTTTTTTTGCCTTATCATCTGATTCGGCGCTTTCTTCTTCGCTACTTTCTAAACTCACTTCCCCCGTTTTAGAAGGAAGTTTAGCCTTTGGTAAACCGTAATAATCTACAAACTGACGATAAATCTGCTCAGCCGTAAAGTTATAACCGTCTTCACCGCTTGGCGTTTTGTTTGCGGCGATTTTGTTTTGTAACATAATTTTGGAGTAGTCCATGTTAAAACTCAAAAGAATATTAGAGTTTACAACAATATCACAAGCCTTATCGTAATATTCAAGGTGGTATCCTGGCCTACTTCTAAACGGATGCCCTAAAGCCGCGTGCAAAACTTCGTGCATTAAAATAAATTCAAGTTCTGAATCCGCAAGAGAAAGTATAAAGTCGGGGTTAAAAGTAACCCTTATGCCATCTGTATAAACCGTTTCGCAATTTTCATCAATAGCAAACTTCATACTCATTAATAGCAGCGCATAAAAAGGTGCTTTTGAAAGCAACGAAGTTTTTGCATCTTGCAACCTATTTATAATTTTAGAAACATTAATTTGCTTTTCCATTTCTGGCCCGTCCCATAATTTGACTTAGTTTATAATAATCGGGTAATTGCAATAAAAATTCTTTATAATTTTCGTCCATAGCTTCATAGTTTTTAATAAGTAACGATATAAAATCGGCAGGAAATGCTGCTGCATATCTTAAAGAGTTGCCTATTTTTTCTTCATCGTCTTTGCAGTCTTTAGCGTAAGCAGACATACCCGATATTACGGCATATATACAGTCGGTTTTTTGTGGGACCTTTAGCGTTTTACCTAAGAATATATCTTCAATTTTGGGTATTTCTCCCGCAACGTCACACCACGCTTTAAATTCGTAAGCAAGGCCTTTACCAATAAGGCCCGAAATTAGCGGAAACATTTCTTTTACGTTATCTGAAATATTGTTTAAAATGTTGCTTACCATCTCCCACGAACGAGGAGTTGCAAAAGCAAGGTCATCGTTTGTAGGGTCAAACCCAAATAAACAATCACTGCGACTTTTTAAAAAGCCTATTACTTTTGGGTTAACACCTGCGTTTTCGGCCCAATTCATCCAAGAAGCAACAGAGCCTGCAACCTCAATGTGTAATAAACGGTTAGCAAGTGCTTTTGGCATTTTAAAGGAGACCGATTTATCGGTTGTTCTGTTACCTGCCGCAATAACAATGCAGTTATCGGGTAGTTTGTGTTCACCAACAACACGGTCTAGGGTGATTTGATAGGCCGCCGCTTGTACAGACTGAGGGGCCGCAGATATTTCATCTAGAAATAAAATATTAACTATATCTTCGCCGGGGTCCATTTGAAATATATGTGGCTTTAACCAAATGGCTAAGGTTTTATCTGCGTTAGCAGTTGGAATTCCACGCAAATCTATGGGGTTAAAAAGAAGCAAACGAACGTCGGTTATTTTTGCTTTTTTGCCCGTTTTAGAAGAAATGTCTTTTGCAATTTGCCTTATAGCTTGAGATTTACCAACACCGGGCGGCCCCCAAAGCATTACCGATGGTAACACTTTAGGAGACACCTTATTATTAATTGCCGTGCAATATGCAAAAGATAGGTGATTTATTGTTTTTTCTACCGATAAAACCGGCATGTTAGAATTTTTAGTTTCTGTCATTATGCTGCAACCCCCAAGCTTTTATCAATTATTTCAAGTTCGTTAGTTAAACGAGCAATGTCTTTAGCATAGGATTCGCCTTGTTTAGAAAGTTCTGTTTCTAGAGCGGCTTTCTTATTTAATAAGGTTTCTAAGTGTTCTTCACGGCGAAGTTTTTCTCTTGCTAAATTATTGAGCAAAAAGTTTAATCTTTTGGTAATACCCGATAGACTTTCAATATCCATATTGTAAGAAGCCTTTCTGCGTACCATTACAAACGGAATTGGACTTGTGGTTGTTGGTTCTTCCCCTTCCATTGTTACGCGCTTTTGCGGAATTCTTGGTCTCATCCTTTCGGGCACTACAACGTCAAAGCCTTGATAGGTTAAAACCTTCTTTTCGAAAGGTTGGTTAATGTGGGTTTTTGTTGCCGCATAAATTAATTCGCGTATTTCTTTTTGTTCTTCATAAGGAATATCGTCATAATCAATTTTGTTTTCATTGTAATATTCCATATCTTCTTCAACGTCTTTAATGTGTTGTTTTTGTTTTTCAATTTGAATTGGTAAAACGGCAAGTTCGCTTTCTTGTTTTTCTTTTAAAGCAAGGTAATCCCTTTGTAAAATACGAAGTTTATCAATTTCGTTAGTAATTTCAACCTTCTTTTTAATTAATGGGTTACCAACAGAAAGCGCCTTTACTTCGGCGTAGTTTAATACTGTATCATCAACGTCATCGCCGTCTCTAACAAATACGTCCCCGGAAAGAATTTGGCTAATAAAACGTTGCTTCTTTTCTAATAGTTGCCAAGAATAAGCATCAAAACTGCCCTTTGTAACGTAACGGTATATTTTTACCGAATCACAGTTATTGCCTTGACGTAAAATACGGCCTTCTCTTTGCACCATATCTGCAGGGCGCCAAGGCACGTCTAAGTGGTGAAGCGCACAGAGTTTTTCTTGCACGTTAACACCTAAGCCCATTTTAAAGGTTGAACCAATAATAACCGATTTATCGCCGCGTCTTAAACTATAAAACAGTAGGTTTTTCTTATCTTCAGAATCGGCATCGTGAATAAAGGCAATTTTGCTTTCGGGTATTCCCATTGCAACCAATAACCTTTTTAGTTCGGTATATAGGTTAAAACTTAGTTTAGGTGTTGAGGTATCACAGAACACCATTTGAATAAGTTGTTCGTCTCTAGTGTTTTGATAAATTTGAAAAACGTTTTCTGCGCATTTATACACTTTAGAGTTGAAATCTAAGCCGTAAACCATATCGATTAGTCGCATATCAAGAGCGGCTTTCCTTCCATCAGTTGTAATTTTTAATAGGTTATCCGTTTTTCTATCTACCCTCTTTTTTCTTACGTCATCTGCGCGGTTAGAAATGTCTTTTAAAAATTCTTTAAAGTCTTCAGTACCCGGTATTACCACGTCGGTATAACCTTCAAAATCGGGTAGTCCCATTGAGCTGTCAACGTGATAAAAATCGCTTACCGAAGATAAAATTGCGGTAAGTTCGGGAACGTTGCGGAATTTGGCAAAACGGGTTGCAGGGCGATAACTGTTTGTATCCACGTCAATTTCAAATTCGGTTTTCTTATCACCAAACATAGCAACCCACGAATCAAAGTTTGGAATACCTAAAAACTCAAGTTCGCCGTTTTGTAAGTATTTTTGAATAATAAATAAATCGGTAATGGAGTTTGTAATTGGTGTACCTGTTGCAAGAACAATGCGTCCCCCGCGATTTTGCCTTTGAATACAATGCACCTTATCCATCATTGCATCACACTTTTTACTGCCTTTACTTGAAATGCCGCGAACGCGGGTTACGTTTGAGTGCAACGAAACGTTTTTATAGTTATGGCCTTCATCAATAAACAAGGTGTTAATGCCCAGTTCATCAAAGGGTGTTTCGCAAACGTTGTCGGTCATATCTTCTTCAAGTTTTGCCATAAGGTTCATAACAGATAATTGTTTTGAATTTATTTTTCTTTCTGCAGAAAACTTTTCTTTTGCCTTTTCTAACGAGGCTAACTGTTTTTGGTAAAATTCCATATAATATTTTTTAGAAAGCGAAAGCATATCAAAACAGCTATATGCAATTAAAATGGCATCGTAATCTTCATTAACAATTTTATCTAAAGTGGCGGCTCTTTTTTTAACGTTAAAGTTTTTGCGGTCAATAACCAACAAGTTGGCTTTGGGGTAAATGTGCAAAAACATTTTGCGCCATTGAGGTAATATATTATTAGGAATTACGTACATATTTTTGTGTGATTTACCAAGACGTTTTAATTCCATACCCGCCGCAATCATAGTAAAGGTTTTGCCTGCCCCCACGTCGTGAGCTAAAAGAACGTTATCTGAAAATATAATTCTTGCTACCGCATCTTTTTGATGAGGCATTAATTTAATTTCGGGGTTCATACCCGGAAATTCTAAGAAGGAGCCGTCAAACTTACGCTTTTTAATGTTGCCGTATCTACGGTTATATACACCTTGTAAGCGTTTTCTTCTGGTTTCGTCAAGCCATACCCATTTTTTGAACTCGTTAATCATCTTATCTTGTTTTTCTAAAATTTTAACCGTTTCTTTAGTATTTAAAATTTTAGTTTTTTTGTCTTTACCGACATAGTCATTAATGGTAAGGGTTTTCATATTCATAATGTTTTCCATTAAGTTTAACATACCCATCCTTTCAGTACCCCAAGTGTGATGATTTAGCTCTTCATACTTGCCGTGAAAGTTGGCTCTGTTAAAACGAGTTTTTTCGGGGATTTCCCATAACCCCGTTGTGTCTTCGTGTACGACTGCATATTGTTTTGATAAAAAGGGGGCCGCGGCATTTGGGTAATTGCCGTTTGGTAGTCTATCAAGGTTTACTAAATGCAAAATAAAATCGTCAATTATATCTGAAGGCACCCAAGGAGAACCAAGCGTTACGTAAATATCTTCAATTGGAATTTCGGGTTTCATTACGTTTTCTAAAGCAGAAAGGTTATCTGCAAAATAGCCTAAATATTCTTCGTTGGCTTCTTGCGCTAAATGATATTTATGCCTTAAATTGCCCGAAAGATATTCATCGGCTGTTTCCCAACCTTTATAGAAACACTCCTCCCAATGAAGTGGATTTTGATAAATTTGACCCTTTAATTTTTCAATAACGGTTTTCATTTCTTCACCCGTAATTGAAGCGATAAATTCGATATCAACTAAACCCAACGCATCAATAGAAAGTAAAAGGGCATCATTTACGTTATCACAATGAACACTTGCGCGGTAATCATCTTTATACGCGTTAACAAAGTCAACGGGTAAATCCATAGAAGTAACTTCGTCAACGTGCTTTTTATGTGCAATAGCCGCACGAGCAGCAGCGCGCTTTTCGGCTTCTATTCTGCGTTTTTCGTCTTCTTCCATTTTTCTTTTTAAAGTTTCGGCTTCTCGCTCTTGAATTTGACGACGTTCGCGCTCTTTAATATCAAGTTGAGCAAGTTTTAAAGATTCTATGGCAATATCCATTTCATCTGCAGAAAAGAAAGCGCTACCATTTTTAATACTTTCGTAAAAATTAAAAAGGGTGTTGCGCTTAAATTGAGCAAGCTCAACGGCATTATTAGGGGTTTGATTTTGTGAATTAGGTGTTGACATTTTTTATTCTCCTTTATCACTTGATATTTAGATTATAAAAAAATAAATGCACCAAAATTGGTGCATTAAAATTTATTTTTTATTTATTTAATTCTACCCATTGATAAATCATTTCTTCGGTAATTTCTTCACCCGCTTCTTCTAATAAGGTTAAATATTCGCCTAGCTTATCTAAGGTTTTGCGGTCGATATTAAATTTGCGCATAAACATTTTTGCATATAGTTCGTTTTCATCGTCATCAGGTATAAAATGTTTGCGCCCCGAATCAACGTTAAACATTGCGTTACCATATCTTTCATATAATGCCCCTAAAAAAAGGTCGGTTCTATGGGCCATCATCCACTCGCGCTCATCGTCATATATTGGCACTATTGGTAAAAATGCAATATCATCTTTAATGCCGGTTAGGTTTGCGACAACATCGGGTTCAGAAAAAGCAAAACTTGTAAAACCAAATCTTTCTGTAAATTCTTTCGTTGCGTTAATTGTGTGGCCTGGGCCAAACCAGGTGTCTTTTTTAAACGGAAATTTAGAAAGGTGAACCAGTTCACTTGAAATATTAAAACCATCTTGCGAAGATGGGTCAATCTTTTTAGAACTATACATTGCAAGTTCGCATCTTTTTAAATTTGTTGGAGAGTTCATTTCTCTAGAGCCCATACCAAAAGTAACAAAACTGCGCTGCTTATTGTTAATGTAACCCGTTTGAACGTCGGTATGCACGTAATCACTTGATATTTCGTGCATGATATACCCTTCTTCATCTTTGGTAAAATTGTTGTTAATTATCTCTTGAATTTCTGCCATTTGTTCATCTGTATAATGTGTTGGAGTTTTATTCATAATTACTTCCTTTCATTAAAAACCTATTGTTAATTTTTGTGGGGTTGCTTCTAAAGTGTCGGTTATATCGCTATCTGTAAGAGTAAATATATCTTCTGAAGAAAGTGCGTCTAAATCTGCTTGTAACAAACGGTTGGCTTGTTCAAGTTTTGCCCTTTCAATAAGATTTCTGGCATAACGACCGTTACCAAAATCGGAAGACTGTGCAGCAGTTGTAAACAAGCCGTTTAGTTTTTCTTTTGCATTACCACTTAAAGTAAAACCTTTATCGTGTGCAATTTTATCGGCAATATCCACAAGTTCCTTAGCGCTATAATCGTCAAATGGTATATGAAAGGCAATTCTGCTTTTTAAGCCTGGATTTTTACTTAAAAAGTTTTCCATTTTATCGGGGTAACCCGCAAAAATTACAATTGTATCTTTACGATGATTTTCCATTTCTTGAACAATCGCGTTAATGGCTTCATCACCAAAAAGTCCTTCTTTGCCATCAACTAACGAATAGGCTTCATCAATAAACAAAACACCGCCTTTAGCTTTAGCAAAAGCCTTTTTAACTAATGGAGCTGTGTGGCCAACGTATCTTCCAATAAGGTCGGCTCTTCCAACCTCTAAAACTTCGTCGTTTGAAATTATGCCGTTTTCTTTTAAAATTTTAGCAAAAAGACGTGCTACGGTTGTTTTTGCAGTACCTGGGTTACCTGTAAACACCATATGCATACAAGGAGCTTCGGGTATTAGCCCACGACTTTTAAAGAGTGCTTGGGCCTTAAAATAGTTAAGCGATTTTTCTAAGATTTCTTTTGCTTTGCTTAGTCCTATTAGCTGTTGAAATTCTAAATAAGCGCCCCCTTTATGTTCGGTTTTTGCAACGCCTTTAGAAGCACTTAATATATCTTTATATTGTGGGTAAATTGTTTTGCAAAGTTTATTATCATACCAATTATTAAAAATGTTATTAAGTTCGGGTTTTGTGTAACCCTGATTTTCTTTGATGGGAGAATATAAATTTTTATCTGCCTTAATACCCACGTCTTTAGCTTTTTCATAAAGGTAATTTTTTGCAATTTCATCAAACGCTACGTCTTCATATATATCTATAAATCGAGTGGTGCCCCAATAAGATAAAAATATTTCTTTTGAAGATGCGGTTTTAACGTCTAACGATATAATAGTTAAAACTTCGTTTTTATACTTTTGAGCAATTTTAGATATTGCTTCTATTACTTCGGGTCCGCGAGAAGCAAATTCATCGTCGCTTTCATCGTTCCCAACATATCTTATAACAACGGTTCCCCCAATAGAACTTTTATATAACGCGTTTAAACAGGCGCGGTTAACCACGCTTTGTTCGTCGTAATCAATAAACGAATAACGTTTATTTTTAATTCTCCCGTTTTGGTATAAAGCGCAAAGCAGTGCTTCTGCCGTATTTTGTCCAATAGGTGTGCCACTTGTTGTTACCATATATTGTACGGGATGACCTACTGGTTTTAGAGTGCCGGGGTTAGAATATATTCTTTTAATTTCTTCGCCTAAAGTTGTTTTAAGCAATAGTTTATCTGCCGTTGTTAAAAGGTCGCCTTTTTTTAGGTCGGTTTTTATAATTTTTTCACCAAAACGGCAATTTCTTTGACTTAGTCTATCTAAATGAAAGTGCGATAAAATAATGTCTTCTTCTACGTAAAAGTTTCTATTTCCCATTGTAAGTAAGGAGGATAAAGTTGAAAAGGTAATTTCGCTGACTTTATATTCTGTAAAATTTATTGTTTCTAATTCTTCTGCCATTTTTTCAAACTCGCTTGAAACATCTGTGTCGTCAGTAAAAACTGCGCCAAAAGCTATTTCGTCACCCTTTCCCATTAAATGAGAAACGAAAATCAAATTTTTACGATAGTTAGCATCAAAAAGGCTATCACTTGCATCCAATATGTTGGTATTAAAATCTTTAATTTCCTCGGCAGTTAGTGCGTATTCCATTTTAGCGTCAATTCTGTAAAAAATCATAATATTACCCCCATATTTTTTCTTAATATAATATTAGCATTTCAAATGTACCAATGTTGGTACATTAAAAAAGATCCGAGCATTTTACTCGGATCTTTTAAAAAAATTATTTTTATTTATACTTTTCTGCCGCAAGTTTTATGCTTTCTTTAATGTGTTCTCTTAAAGAAAGGGGCTTTAAAACTTCAACGTGATTTATATATTGCATTGCCCAATGACTCATTGCTAAAGGACTTGCCTTTAACATAACCAAAATTTTATCTTCGCTTTGCTCTAAAATTTTAACCTCGTAACCAAACCACTCAATAATATGGTCAATAATATTTTTATCTGCTAAAAACTCAATATATTCAAGTTTATCGGTGTACATATAAGGAAGGCCCGATGCAATTTCTCTGTAATTTATACCCGAAGCCATACCCGGTACTTCATTTATTGGGGTGGCGGCTTCTTCGCGTAAACTCATTTTAGAAATATGGTCAACGCGGTAAAAGGTTAGTGTGCGCCAATATTCGTTAAACGACATAAGATAATATCTTTGATTATGCAATATTAATTGATAGGGTGTTACTCTGTTATAACTTGAGCGGTGCAACTTTTTATCAATACCATATTTATTATAGTCAAACTGAATTTGTTTGTTTTCTTCAATTGCTTTATCAATAATTTCTATATTGTAAAAAAGTGCTTGGTTATCGGTTTTAGACCAGTCGTTAACAGAATAAATATTTTTAACGTGCGAACGAAAATATTCGTTAGACATACCGCAAAGTTTTTCGATTAAATCTTTAGAGTGCTTTGCGGTTATGTACTTACTTGAAAGCACACCGTCTATAAGCATCCTAAGTTCCGAATCTTCAAACTCGCGCTCTTCTAAATAAGAACCCATTTTATTTGAAGGGCTAATTTCGTAACCTGCTTCTCTTAGCAAAGAAAGATTATTGCTTATTGCCTTTCTTTCTAAAATAATACCATATTCGGTTTCTAAATAATCGGCAATATCGTTTTGTGTTAAAGGATGGTCGTAATCGCTATGCTCTTTTAAAATTTGCAACACTCTTATAAGCGCCAACTTTTTAGGTTCTAAACTTGACATACCATTACCTCCTAGTATAATCAAATTTTACCATACAATAAATATTTTAGCAATATTTAATGTACCAAAATTGGTGCTTATTTTTTACACTCAATTAAGTATTTTTGTTTTAGCAGTTTTCGGTTTTCCAAAAACCATTTATTTTTTGGTTCAATTTGTAAAAGGTAATCTAATTTTCCTAATAAATGATTATAGTATTTTTCAAGATTTGGGGTGCCGTATTTTATAAACTTAAATTTTTTACCCTTTATTATGCTATTTCTTATACCGTATTTATTGGCATAATATAATTCTTGCCTTAGCTTTGCTTTATAATCTTTTGTAATCGACACCTTTTTATTAACAGTAAGCCCTGTTACCGTTTGCCTTGAGGCACTGCTTATAAATTTAGTTTTACTTTTGTTTATTCTAAAACCAAATTTATTTAAAGTATCGTTCACCTTTAAATATACGTTATATAACGGGGTGTTTGAAGAAAAGGTTAAATCGTCGCAATAACGCGTATAGGTTACTCCCCGTTTTTTGCACCAATTTAAAATTATTTCGTCAAACCTTTTCATAACAATATTAGAAATCATAGGCGAAGTTGGGGCTCCTTGTGGCAAACGCCACTCTAAACAACAAAGATGAGTTAACGTAATCCCCACTGATTTAGGATATTTTTTAGAGTTAAACACGTTAGTTAAAACCATTTTAGAACTAATGCTATCAAAAAAATCCATAATGTCCATCTTTAAAAGATATTTATGGTTAACGTGAGGTTTTGCATTTTGCACTAAACTAGCACCTTTTTTATAGGCCGTTGCACTAGCAGATATTTCCTCGTTAATTAAAAAATTGTTTAAAATTTGGCGTTGTATATATTTTAAAGACGCACTTGGACTATGAATAAGTCTAATTTTACCGCTTGGTTTATGCAAAACAATTAGTTCGTAATGGTTTAACGTTTTATTAGCAATTGCCATTAATTTTTGTGGTTTAACATTTAATACTTCTGCTAAATCTTTAATGGTTTTAATTTTAAAGGTTTTAGCAGTTTTCTTTTTAAATAAAAAATTAAATAGTTTCATTTCTTTTTTATATAAAAGCCGAACCCTCTGCAGTACATATTTAAGTGATAAATACTATCTGATACAAATTTTGCGAAAATTTGTATCAGCGCACATAGGATTTATCACCCTATGTGGTAATTAGAAATCCTAAAAAGACGACTCGTCTTTCCCCTTAATAAATTAAGCTGTAAGCTACCGCAAAGAGTTCGGCCCTTTTCCTTAATTAATCTCTACTTTTTTAAGTTCTATATCAAGCCTTGAAGAATACTTATCTTGGCCAAGGCAGTCGTCTATATATAAATAATAGTAGCCTTCTTTTTGCATATTAAACATATTGGTTTTAATATCGGGGTTGTAACCATTAATAGGGCCATCGTCATCCCCTTCAACAGACAAATAATCATCTGTTACGGTGGCCGCAATCATATAATCGGTATAAAAATTTGGCGCTATATCTAAACAGGTGTCTTTGCCCGAAAATATTTCGTAAAACGCATCAGAAATCTTTTTTAAAATCTTATCGGTTAAAGTATCATCATCTACCCAGTCGTTTTCTTCTTGTACTGCGTGTTTTAAATAATGATTTAAATAAGTAAGACGGCCGTTGCCATCAAACATACTATTAATACTAAATGCAAATTCTTTTAGTTTTGCCCTTAACACATCTCTTGCTTTAGAAAAATCTTCAAAAGCAAAGGTTTTGCTCTGCGTATAACCGCTATACGAGTAATTTGCAGGCAAAGAAGTTTTAACGTTTAATACCCAAATATTTTTCATAAAAGCACCTCGTTTTTTATTGTACTTTTATTATAACGAGTGTAATGTACCAAAATCGGTGCATAAAAACAAAAAATCGCAGAAATCGAAAAAATTCGAAATCTGCGATTTTGACTTTTTATTTATCTTCTACTGAGCATATTTTTTACGCGTGTTATTAATGATAATAATATTTTACGGTTAAATATTAAACCTATAAATATTGCCGCCACAAGATTTATTGCACCAAACATAACACCGTAAATAACAAACTGTAAATATCCGTTAATGGTTATTGGTATTAAAGATTCGGCATAGCATAGTAAAACGCCCAACATAACAAACGGTAACATTAATTTTATAAGTTCAAATAATTTATTTTCAAAAAAGAATAAATGAACGTAACCCATTTCTAAAACGGCTAAAAGAACTGCACAAAGTAAAAGTGCGCCGAGCATTCCATAAACGCCAAACAAGTTGCCGCCAATTAACATTGTAATTACAAGGGTTATACATGCAATAAGCTGGAAGTTTTTGCTTATTTTAAATTTGCCCGCCATATTTAGTAAATGACCCGATGGTATATGTATCATTTCAACCACCGCTATAATTACCATAAACAAAGCAATCAAAGGGTCAACGTATTTAACCTCGTTAATATCTTTTGCGTCTTTAGTGTAAATAGATATAAATGGCAAAATTAAAACAAACGCCGTACACAACAATACAAAGACCGCAAAAAACGCAATAAACTCGTAAACCTTAAAGGTGTGCCAAACTTCTTCTTTTTTCTTTTCGGTTAACATTTGTCCAAAAGAAAGACGGGGCGCGTCAATTGCCGCATGCAAAATGCTTTTTATAAGAACAAACACCTGGTTATATGCAGTATAAACGCTGGCAAGCACAGTACTGCTTGAAATTGACAAGAATATTATTGGGAAAGAGTTATATATAACGCCGGTAATTTTTTGCACCATTACGTCTTTAGTGCCTTTAATCATTTCACCTTTTGGGGCTTCTTTAAAATCAATAAACTTGTTTTTGCGTTTAACGTAAAAAGCAATTAAAAAGCTATTTAAAAATGCAAAAAGCATTGTTATAAATCTAACCGCCCACATTGGACCGCCCATACGCATCATAATTATATTAGCTATATGGCCGCCGCCAATTGTAAACATTGTTATTAAACTTATAATATATTCTTTTTGTTGAGTTTGAAGAAGCACACGGAAGGTAGTGGCATAAAAAAGGTTAAAGGCCGCAGGAACTACCGCCATTAAAACAACCGTAATAATAAATTCTACGTTAAGCTCGCTTTCTGCTAAAAAGCCAAAGCCAACCGCTACTGCAGCGCCAATTCCTAAAAACAAAAATGCAATATTGCGGAATTTTTTTAAGGTTGCAGAAAGAATACCGTTTACTAATTTATAATCGCCATTAGTTAAGGGGGCAAAAAGTGAAACGTTAGAAGCCACTGTAAAGCCGCCCTCTAAAATAAGAAGCATATTTACAATTTGATTAACGGTTGAATTAACCCCGTTAAAATCCGAACCAAAGGTATCCATTACCATTTTGGTTACAACAACACCAAGAAGGCCGTTAACTAACGTTAAGGCCATTGCAGAAATAGCGTTTAATATACTATTTTTACTTCTTGATTGAGCCACTAAAATTACTCCTTAATTTTCAACAGTCTTTTTAAAAATTTTAGGTCCTTTTTCTCTCTTGCATAATAACCACAATAAAACTAACAAGATAAATGGACAGAGATTTTCGTTGGTTTGTCCCACCTGGTTATTACAAGGAATAAATATCATCATCAACATAAAGAAGAATATACTTGCAAGTGCAAAGGGATTTTTATTTTGAATAGCATCTTTAAACATACCGCCAAATAATAACCCTATTACAAACATAACTAATATTACACCATAGAAGGAAAAATCGTTAGCTAGCCATGTGTACATTGAGTGCCAGCGCACGTCGCTGTCCCAACCAAATTCTTCTAACTTAACTTGATATGTAAATTGATCCACGTCATAAATATTTTTAGATACAATATCCACAACCCACATGCTACTTCCAAGACCGTACATAGGTGTCCACTCCACCTCTAAAGCTTGGCTCATAGCATAATATCCCTGAGTTAAGTAACTAGAAAAGCTATACCATAAATTTACAATCTTATTATCTTTAGGACTACCATCGTCCTTATTCTCTGGTTTTAAGCCACCAATTTCATACTCTGTTATTTCATAATCGGAGGCATCACTGCGTGTTTCCATCATCCAACCAAAGTAGGTTAAAAGCAATAGTACACCAACCAAGATAAACACTATAAGTTTAATTATTGCTTTTCTGTTAATTTCTTTTTTGTGCCACTTTTGGAAGGTTTCAACAATTACAGGAATTTCAACCAATAAAAGCACGTGTAAAAACTGAATATTAGTACCAATGGAAATATAGAAAACAACAACTATGCTTAAATATAAAATTGTAAATATCTTGCCATAAAGTTTTAATTTTTTAAAGAAGATCATAGCCAAAATAATAACTATGTTTTTTACAAAGCCCCATGCAAGATTAATAACCGTAAATACAGAACCGCCCAAAACGTTTGGGCCATCTAGTGTTTGCTGTCTTAAAAAGTTTTGCTTATAACCAAGTCCCGGATTTTTAAGACCAACTGACATTTCTTTAAATAGCCCTGCAAAATCAAAACTATTAAAGCCGTAGGTTCTAAAAATATGAATTATATAAAACAGAACATTAAAAATTACCATAACAGAAATAACTTTAATAAGTTTTTCGGTTTTGTTTTCGTTCCATTCAATTAACTGCAGACTTACCGATTGTCTTTGGCCTATTATATAACCCAAGTATAGCGCTAAAATGTATAAAATATTAAGTCCATAAAATAAGACTGGTTGTTTAGTTGGCCAATCATACGGGCATAAAATATAAACAACTAGTGAAAAAACCAAATATACTACTGTAAGGTATATTGGGAATTTCAAACTTAAATTGTTTTTATCATTTAATTTGTTTGTAATTCTCATTAAAGTATTGCCTTCCTTATTTTAAAGCTTCAACCATTTTAACAATTTTTTCACATTGTTTTTTTGGGTTTTTGTGTTCTAAAATAAAAGCGCGAGCTTTTTTGCCCATAGCTTGTCTTTTTGATTTGCTTAAAGAACAAGTTTCTTTTAACTTTTGTTTTAAGGCGTCTATAGAATTATCTTCTACGTAAACCATAAATTCGTCATAATCATTTGGAATACCATCTAATTTGTATCCTATAACAGGTCTTTGAGACGCTAAATATTCCATTGTCTTTGAAGGAAAGGAATATTTTGTAAATTCGCCAATGTTTTGACGTGGATTAATTAAAACCGTTGCATTTTGTTGGCACTCTCTAACCTTTTCGGGACCTACGTAACCCATAAATTTTATTCCCTTGCAGCTTACGGCAAGTTCTTTTATATGGTTTGCAAGGCCTCCGCCGCCACAAATCCAAAGTTCATAATCAGTATCTTCTTTATAAAGTTCAACAAATGCCTCTAAAAGATTTTCCATCCCATAAGCTGCATTAAGTTGGCCTGTATATAAAATAACCTTTTTATCAGATCTGCTTTCCGGTAGTTCGGGTTGACTGCTGTTGTAAATGCCTTCAACAATTGTGTAAGACTTATTTTCAACATTAACAGCCTCTTTCATATATTCGGTTAAAAATACGTAAGAGTCGTACTGATTTATAAAGCTGCTTTTGACTAAAGCTCTCATTTTAGCTTTAAAACTTACTTTACCACCGCCGTTTACCACTATAAGCGCAGTAGGGATATCGGGTAAGACTACACAAGTGCGAACTCTTTTATAGAACTTTTTAATAAGCTTTAAGGCTATTGATATACCCAAACGCAAATCGTAAGTTAAAAGGCAAACGTTTTCGGGACCTTCTTCTTTTATAATTTTTCTAACCTCTTTAAAAGTGGTAATGGCCCTCGAAATATGTTTTAACACCGGAAGATTTATAAAACCACAGTTAACGTCGTTAGCACCATCACTATGTGCCCACAACTGTCTTTTAAAAAACACCTTGGGATATTTAGGATAAGACGGGATTTGAGTATTATTTACCAACGTAGTTTTAACGCCCGTTGCTTGATCTAAACCCAAAATAATATTACTGTTTAAGTTGTGATCTGCAAGACTTAAAGATATCTTGCTTTTTTTTGAAAGACTATCATAGTCTTTCATATTGTAAATTGAACTACAAAAAACATATTTCATAACAATTTAACTTCCAAAAATAATTATTTCCAATAAACGTCAATCTGATGTCTTGAAACCGGATTCTTGGGTGGAGTCATATAATCGCCGTAAAGGTTTGTTAAGTATTCGTCATAGTTAGACATTGCATAAAATTGTTCGTTTTCAAAAGGAACCAATATAGGTTTCATATCTTCTTTTTTCATAACTTCTTTTATGCCGGCGCGCCCTTCAATAACGCCAACGTAGGTTGCAGTATCATAAGGGTATTTTGTAGCCCACTTATTCATCCATTTAACAAGTCTTTCATGGCCAATTAAATAAACAATAGGTAAAACGGGAAGTAATCCGTATTGCAAAATGGTTGCAACCTTATTTCTTCTTTGACCACCAAACTTCGTATCGTTAATAACGATTAAGTCTTTTAATATTCTTGCAATTTTAAATTGCCACTTTCTTTTATTAGGAGAATCACTAAGGCCGTCTAGTGGGAAAATATCTATCCAACAG
The DNA here is from genome assembly GCA_045540715.1 of Acutalibacteraceae bacterium. Classification (GTDB taxonomy): domain Bacteria; phylum Bacillota; class Clostridia; order Oscillospirales; family Acutalibacteraceae; genus UMGS1279. The sequence goes on from JAZQHT010000007.1 coordinate 21,898, forward strand.
CCAAGTTTTTTGCTTATGCGATAATTTTTAAATGTTAACTCGGTTCTATTATCATAAATTCTTAAAATAGCAGTTAAAGGATTTTTGTTCACGTGCATATTGTCAATACTTCTATATTCGTCCAGTTTGCCATCTTTAATTAAACTTAAGAACTTATTATAATCTGTTCTTGGCATCATAATATCAATATCATCATCCCAAGGAATAAAGCCTTTGTGTCTTATAGCACCAATAAGCGTTCCGCCGGCTAAATAATAAATTAAATTATGTTCTTCACAAAAATTATGAAAAACCTTTAATATTTCTAATTCTATACTTTGAAGTTCTTCTAAACTTAACGCTTTTTTACTCATAATACTTCTCCTCGCATTATTACCTAATTATATATTATAATATATTTAATATTGTTTTTCAACCATATTTTACTTTGTATATATGTGCTTGAATATTTCGCCTTTATATGTTAAAATGCTTTAAAAGGAGTGGTTATATGATATTCGGCGCTATACTTGCCGGCGGCGTAGGATCCAGGATGAATATCGCAGATATGCCCAAACAATTTTTACCTTTAGGTAAAAAACCAATTATTATCCACACACTCGAAAAATATCTTGCTGTAAACAGAGTTGATGTTATATATATTGGCGTTCATCCCGAGTGGGAAGAACATATGAATAACTTAATTGATGAATTCTTTTTAAATGACAAAGAAAAATTCAAAGTTATTTCAGGCGGCGGAAGCCGAACTGATACAATTTTTAACATTGTTGACGCTATTGAAAAAGACTATGGCGAGGGCGATGAAAACGTCATTTTAACACACGATTCGGTTCGTCCCTTTGTTACCGAAAAAATGATTAACGAAAATATTGATGCAGTAATTAAATATGGTGCGGTTAATACACTTTCGCGTGCGGTTGATACAATTGTTATTTCTGATGGTGAAAATTTTATAGATAATATCCCGGATAGGAGCCGTATGTATCAAGGGCAATGTCCGCAAAGCTTTAATATTTCTTTACTTAAAAAATATTATAATTTGCTTTCCAAAGAAGATAAGGACGCCTTAACTGATGCTTGTAAAATTTTTGTTTTAAATAATCATCCTGTATTTATAGTTGAAGGGGACTATACGAATCTAAAAATAACCACTATGGGTGATTATAAAATTGCACAGGCAGTTGAACAAATTTTAAACGAAGAAAAATAAATAATATAATAAAAACGGTGAGTCTTTGGACTCACCGTTTTGTTTTATTGTGCTGTTTGAAGATCGTAATAAGTAACTATATCTTCAACCTTGAAACGATTTGTTGCAAAATCGCTAACGTCAACATTTAAGCTGTTGGTGTAGGTTTCAAGTTCTTTAGAAAACTCTTCGTTTTTAAGAATATTTAAAACTTCTTTTTCTAAAGATTCGAAATAATACGGATCTTCGTTAATATCTAAACGAACAACTAAAGTGCAACCCGAATCAGAATCAATAATTTTAATTTCATCTTTCTTCATGGTTTGAATAGCGGCAAAGTTACTATCCGGATTGCTTGTTTTGCTACCGCCTATAACAAAAGCAAAAATGTCTTTAGGTTTAGAAACGCCTTCTTCAACCTTTTCTGCGTTTTTAATTTGTTCATCTGTTATTTTGTTGTATTTAATATAAATTTCTCTAAAGGTTTTTTTGCCGGCTTCAATATCTGCTTTATAACCTGCAAATTCCTTCTTTAAGGCTGTAAGTTCTGTATCTGAATTGCTTGTGCCGTCTAAAGTATAGGCTAATACGTAGTTTTGGGCTAACGCTTTTTTAAGTTCTTCTTTAGAAACCTCTTTGCTGCCGCCTTCGCCGTAAATGCTTAAGAAGTAAGCCTCTGCCATTTGGCTGTAACGAACAGTCTTTTTATAGCTTTCATAAGAAATACCATTTGCTTCGTATAATACGCTTAAACCTTGTGCATACCAATTGTTTTGTGCTAATTGTTCAACAGTTTTGTCAATATCTTCGGGTAATTTGTATTTACCTTCTGCTAAAAGTTTATCTAATGCTAAATATTGTTTGCATAAATCTAAAGCAGTATCTTTAACGTAGGTTTTAAAATCTTTACCGTCAATTGTTTGATTATAATAATCTTCATCGGTATAAAGGGTGATATTGCTTTGAGAAGCAATACTATAAGCACGACTTCTTGCATTATCTTCTGCGTTGATAAGTGCAATTAAGTAAATTGCAGAAGTAATTTCATCATCTCCTAAAGAAATAGCAGTTTCATCTTTAGGATGGCAAGCAGTAATACTTAAAGCCATTACTAAAACTAAAATTAAAGCTAAAAGCTTCTTAATATTTTTCATTATAATTCCTCCAAGAATAGTTAACAGAAATATTATAACTTATTTAAATTAAAATGTAAAGTTAAAATAATATAAATCCGTTTGGTTTTAAAATTACGTTATCTTTATCTTTAATAAAACCGTCGCCAAAAACAACTTTTTTAGCGTTTAGGGTTATATCGCTCTCACTTAAATTTGTTGCGGCTGTTACTTTTTTGCCGTTATATTTTCTTTCGAAAACAATAATGCCGTTTTGATTTTCTAAAAATCTTATATCGCCATATTTTAACGGCAAGGTTTTGTTTTTGGTTTTAGATAATGCTTTGTAAAAATCTAAAAGCGGATTGTTATTTGTTTTATTCCAATCAAAAAAGCTGCGGCAAAACGGGTCTTCATAACCTTCAGTTCCAATTTCATCGCCATAATAGATGCTTGGCATACCGGGTAAGCTGAACTGTAAAAATGCCGCAATTTTTAATTTTTGTGTGGCCGTTTTTAGTTCTTCGGTTGTCATTTTATAAACCGCTCTATCTTCTTTTTTATCAATTTGCTTATTATTTAAGGCGGTTAAAATTCTTAAGGTGTCGTGAGTAGATAAAATATTCATTAAAGAGTGTAAAACTTCTTTAGGATAATTTTCTGCAATAGTCATTACGGTTTTCATGAAACCATTGCCATCATCTTTTAATAAAAGGTAATTTATAATAGCTTCTTTAAATGGGTAGTTCATAACACTGTCAAGCTCGCCCGCAGTAAAATATTCCCTTCTTTTAAGGTAGCTTATTTTATTTGATGCGTCTTCCCAAACTTCGCCAATTAAAAAAGCATCTTTATTAATTTCTTTTATGCGCTTACGCAAAGCTAAAATAAATTTATCGGGTAGTTCGTCGGCAACGTCTAACCTAAATCCGTCAACCCCTAAGTTTAGCCAATGTGCTACAACGCTATCTTCATCATAAATTATATAGTTTAAAAAGTCTTTACTTAATTCGTTTACGCAAGGAAGGGTCTTTATTCCCCACCAAGAAGTATATTCGCCGTTTTCTTCTAAATTAAACCAGTTTTTGTAGGGCGAATTTTTGTTGCTTTTAACACCCGTTGAAAATTCTTTGTTCGCATCAAAATAAATACTGCGGCTGCCTGTGTGAGAAAAAACACCGTCTAAAATTATTTTTATGTTTAGTTTATGTGCCTTTTTTACAAGGATCTTTAGGTCTTCTTCTGTTCCTAAAAGTTCGTCTATTTTTTTATAATCGCAGGTGTCGTATCTGTGGTTAGAGAAGGCTTTAAAAATTGGGTTTAAATAAATAACTTTAACCCCAAGTTCTTTTAAATACGGTAGTTTTTTTGTTATGCCTTTTAAGTTGCCGCCATAAAAATCGTTATTTAAAACTTCACCCTTGCTATTAGGTAAAAAGTTAGGTGTTTCTAATAAATTTTCGTGCAAATAAAATGGCTCTAATTTACCGTTTAGGTTAGCTGTGCCTTCTTTATAAAAACGGTCGGGGAAAATTTGATACATAACGCTACCCATATAATTTTTAGGAACGTTAAAACTTTGCGGAATAACCGAAAGCTGCCAAAACTCCCCTTCTTCCATATTTGTATCTGAAAAATTTTGTTTGTATAAATGAAAATTACTGATTTCGGTTTCTATATAAAAGCAATAAAAATAAAGTCCTGCCTTATCAATTTTAAAGTTGGTTCTATAAATTTCGTAATCGTTTTCTTCTTTTTCTTTAAAAAGTTCAAAAGAACAGGCATCATTTAGGTCTTCGGTTTTAAACTTAATATAAACAGAATTAGTCTTGCAGTGTTGCGGCACTAAAACCGCAATACTACAAGACTCGTTTTCTTTTAAAGTTCCAAAAGGACTTTTGAATTTTAAATTTTTGCTATCATATAAAATTCGCATTAATTATAACTTCCAAATTTTTTCGGCATATTCTTTAACCGAGCGGTCGGCTGAAAATACACCCGCTTTTGCAATATTAACCAAAGACATTTTTGCAAAGGCGTCTTTATCTTTATAAACTCTTTCAATATCTTTTTGTGCGCGAACGTAATCATTAAAGTCGGCAATGGTCATATATTGGTCGGCAGTGCCAAAACGTGTTGTTAATAAAGATGCCGCAATATCGTCAAAGCGTTTGCCCAAGCTACCATCTGTTAGCATATTGATAACCGCTTTTAGTTTTTCATCGCGGTTAATAAATTCTAATGGGTTATAACCCTTTGCCCAAAGCTCGTTAACTTCGTCAACAGTCATACCAAATAAGAACATATTGTCTTTGCCGACTGCTTCTAAAATTTCAACGTTTGCGCCGTCAAGTGTGCCTAGTGTTACGGCACCGTTAATCATAAGTTTCATGTTTCCTGTACCGCTTGCTTCTTTACCTGCAATTGAAATTTGTTCTGAAATGTTTGCCGCAGGAATAATTTTTTCAGCAAGGGAAACCTTATAGTCTTCCATAAACACAACCTTAATTTTGTCGTGTGTTACGGGGTCGTTATTAACTAAGTTACTAACGGCAGAAATTAAAGAGATAATCTGCTTTGCAATCATATAGCCTGCAGACGCCTTTGCACCAAAAATAAAGGTGCGTGGAACGTATTCTTTATTGGGTTCTGCTTTAATTTCGTTATATAAATATAAAATGTGTAATACGTTTAAAAGCTGACGCTTATATTCGTGTAAACGCTTAACCTGAACATCAAAAATTGAGTTGGGATTTACGTTTATGCCATTTTTTGATGCGATAATTTTAGCTAGATTTTGCTTGTTTAATAGCTTAATCTTTCTAAGGTTATGCAAAACTGTTTTATCGTCTTGATATTTTAATAAATCTAAAAGAGCATCTGCATCTTTAGTAAATTTATCGCCAATTATATCTTTTAAATAATCGGTTAATAAGGGGTTGGCTTGACACAACCAACGACGATAAGCAATACCGTTTGTAACGTTTAGGAATTTATCTTTATCAACGTTATAATAGTCTTTAAATATGCTGTTTTTTAATATTTCTGTATGAAGTGCCGAAACACCGTTAATTTTATGGCAACAAGCAAGACACAAGTTAGCCATCCTAACTTCGTTATTAGCAATAACCGCCATATAGTCAATCTTGCCATAATCGTTAGGATAAATTTTGTTTAATTTTTCAAGTAAACGACGGTTGATTTCTTTAACAATGGAATAAATACGAGGAAGTTGTTCGTTAAATAAATCAACACTCCATCTTTCAAGTGCCTCACTCATAACGGTATGGTTAGTATAAGATAAAGTTTTTGTGGTAATATCCCAAGCTTCATCCCAACCATAACCGCACTCATCCATAAGTAAACGCATAAGTTCGGGTACGCAAAGAGCAGGATGGGTATCGTTAATATGAATAGCCACTTTATCGGCTAAATTATCTAAAGTGTTATATTTTTTAAGGTGTTTAAATAAAATGCTTTGAAGAGAAGCCGAAACTAATAAATATTGTTGCTTTAATCTTAAACGTTTGCCTTCAATATGGTTATCTGCCGGGTATAAAACTTTTGAAATAACCTCGGCCATGGTGTTTTCTTCTAAGCTTTTAACGTAATCGCCGCGAGAGAAAGCCGACATATCAAAGCTTGGTAATTTTGCCGACCAAAGAACTAATTTATTAACCGCTTTAGAATCAAAACCTGTAATATATAGGTCGTAAGGAACAGCTGTTACAGATTGATAACCTGTTTGAACTGCTTTAAACTGGCCGTTATCGTACCACTCGTTAACGGTGCCGCCAAATTTAACTTCATAAGATTCGTCTTGGCGAGGGGTTAACCACACTTCACCGCGTTCAAGCCAGTTGTCAGGAAATTCCATCTGCCAACCATCTATAATTTTTTGTTTGAATATACCAAATTCGTAACGGATTGAAAAACCTGTTGCATTATAATCAAGACCGGTTAAAGAATCCATATAGCAAGAAGCCAAACGACCAAGACCGCCATTGCCAAGTCCTGCATCTGGGTCTAGCTCGTAAATATCGTCAATATTAAAGCCTTCTTGTTTTAAAACGTGTCTAAATTCACCCTCAAGTCCTAAGTTATAAAGGTTATTTCTTAACGAAGTGCCAACTAAAAACTCCATAGACATATAATAAACCTGTTTTTTATTTTCGGGGCTTATTTCGTCTTTAAACTTTTTGCGCTTTTGAGCAAGTAACTCTTTTAAAAGAGTGCACATAACGGTATAAAGTTGCTTTTCGGTAAGTTCTCCTATATTACAGTTGAAAAGTTTACTAGATACCTCGTTAAGTTTGGGTAAAATTTCTTTGGTTTTAAGCATTAATAATAAACTCCTTAAACTTTGCTAAAAATATATATTTATTATTTTACATTTTTTTTGAAATTTTGCAATACAAATTCATATATTTTTTTGCAGGTTTTTTCCAAGAATAATCGCCGCTCATTGCATTTTCAATCGCCTTATTAAATAAAGGTTTATTATTAAAGTACAAATCTAGTGCGCGATTAATTGCACCTAACATATCATCTGCATTATAGCTTTGGAAATTAAAGCCGCTGCCTTGTTTTGTTTCTACATTAAAGGGCTCTACGGTATCTTTTAAGCCGCCAACCGCATTAACAACCGGAATTGTGCCGTAGCTCATGGCAATAAGCTGACTAAGTCCGCATGGTTCAGATTTTGACGGCATTAAATATAAATCGCTTGCAGCATATATTTTGGAAGCAAGTTTTAAATCGAACATAAGATTTAGCGACATTTTATTTTTATATTTTTTGGCAATCTTCTTTAGTGTTTCTTCGTGCTTTTTATCCCCTGTACCTAAAATTACAAGCTGAACGTTTTGACTTAAAAGCTCTTCTAATTTATTTACAATAAGGTCTAGCCCTTTATGAGAAACTAAACGAGAAACCATACCAATCATTGGTATATTTTCATCTGTAGGTAATCCTAAATCTTTTTGTAAAGCGGTTTTATTTTTTGCTTTCCCGCTGTTTACGTCTTCTTTACCGTAATTAAAATACAAAGCCTTATCATTTAAAGGATTAAAAATTTCGGTATTAATGCCGTTAACTATGCCTTGAGATTTAAATAGATGTTCGTTTATAACATCTGAAAGGCCGTGCGAATAATATGGATATGAAAGTTCCTTCATATATGTTTCTGAAACAGTTGTTACTGCATCAGATTTTAAAACTGCGGCCTTTAAAAAGTTAACGCAATTATCATACATTAAAGTGGATTCAAATTCAGGGTAAAGACCAAGTGTGTCGCCAATAAAATAGGGGTCGGCTTTACCTTGATATTCAATATTATGAATTGTAAAAACAGTTTTTGCGTTGCCTAGCTCTTTATGATAAAAGGCGTGTAAAAACACCGGCACTAATGCTGTTTGCCAGTCGTTACAATGAATAATATCGGGATTTAACTTTAATCTTTTAACCGTTTCTAAAATGGCTTTTGAAAAATATGCAAATCTTTCTCCATCATCGGGTTCGCCATAAATATTAGCGCGGTTAAAATAATATTCATTATCAATAAAAAAGACCTGTAGCGTAGTTTTTCTGGACTTATACTTAAACACGCCACAGTGCTGTTTTCTCCAAGATAAATCAACCGAAAATGATGTTAAAAATTCGGTTTTAATATTCTCGTTATATTTAATTTTGCTGTAATAAGGTAAGAATAAATAAATTTCGTTACCTTTAATTTTTGATAAAGCGCCGGGAAGGGCTTCGGCTACGTCGCCGAGCCCTCCGGTTTTAATAAACGGGGCAGCTTCTGCCGCCGCAAATACTATTTTCATACGGTTTCCCCTTTTTTAACAATAACTGCGTGATCCGGTGTGCCTTTTAATACGGTACCTTCTTTAACGGTTACGTTTTTATCTAAAATAACGTAATCTAATTCTGCGTTTTTGCCAATTTTGGTTCCTTGCATAATTATACTGTTATTTACTTTAGCACCGCTTTCAACCTTAACACCTCTAAATAAAATACTGTTAGCAACTTCACCTGAAAGTTCGCAGCCATCTGCCATAAGGCAATTTTTAACTACGCAACCCTTATTGTATTTTGAAGGGATTTCATCTCTAACTTTAGTATATAATGGGTGTTTTGCGTTAAATAGGCCATCACGAATACGCTTAACAAGTAAAAGCATATTGTTGCGGTAATAAGATTGTACGTCATCGTTACGTAAAACTATGCCGTTATATTCATAAATATTAACCGAAAGTTTCTTTTCGTTAAAGCCGCGTTGAACAAAGTCGCGCTCAAAATGAACAAGACCTTTACTGTAACACTCGTTTATTGCTTTAACCAAAAGTTCACGCTTAATAATAAACATACCAATACCGGCATAATCGCCTTTAGCATAGGGCGCATCAACCAAAATCTCAGAAACCTTGCCTTTTTTATCGGCTTTAACAACTAAATGATGGTTTTGTTTTCTTTCTGCATGATCCCCTGCTGTAATGATTGTAACATCAGCACCGGATTTTATATGTTTTTCAATAGCCGGTTTATAGTCAATAGTACAAAGCACGTTAGAATCTGATAAAACAACGTAATCAAAATCTTTTTCTTCAATAAATCTTACTGCAGAATAAAGTGCTTCCATTTTGCCCTTATAAACAATTGTGCTGCCGCTTGCAAAGGGAGGTAAAATTGTAAGTCCTGCGTTTTTACGGTTTAAATCCCAGTCGGCACAAGAGCCAAGGTGGTCCATAAGTGAGCGGTAGTTGTATTTTGTAATAACACCGATATTGTGAATACCCGAAGAAGACATATTAGATAAAACAAAGTCGATTTGTCTATATCTTCCGCCGAAAGGAAGCGAGGCAACTGTACGTTCACTTGTAAGGTCGCCTAAAGAACTGTCATAAATATTAGAAAAAACAACGCCTAATGCTTTCATCCTTTTGCCCTCCTTAATATACTTCTTTAGGACCTAAAACAAAGTTTTTAGGAACTTCTTTATCTTTACCAACAACAGTAATACCCCACTCGTTCTTTTCGTAAAACTCTGGGTTATCACCAATTTTCGCATTTGCGTGAATTACAGCGTCTTCGCCAACAATTGAATAACGAATTGTTGAGTGTTCTTCAATAACGCTGTTGGGCATTACAAAGGAATTATAAATTTCTGCATCTTTGCCAATTACGCAACCTGTTGAAATAATTGAATTATAAACCTTGCCATAAACAGTACTGCCTTCTGCAATATGAGAATCAACTACCTCTGCGCCTTCACCAATATAGCTTGATGGGTGGCCGTAGTTACGTGAATAAATACGGTTTTTAGGATCGTTTAAATCTAGATTTGGTTTATCCCCAAGAACGTCCATATTAGCTTCCCATAAGCTATCAATTGTTCCAACATCTTTCCAATAACCGTCAAAATCATAAGCAAAAAGTTTATGGTCGTCAGCAATAAGCTTTGGAATAATGTTTTTACCAAAGTCGTTACTGCTTTCGGGGTCTTCGTTATCGGCAATTAGATAACGCTTTAATATATCCCACTTAAACACGTAAATACCCATTGATGCTTTGGTGCTTTTTGGTTTTTTGGGTTTTTCTTCAAATTCAATAATTCTATCTTTATTATCGGTATTCATAATACCAAAACGAGATGCTTCTTCTAAAGAAACGTTAAGTACGGCAATTGTGCAATCTGCCTTTTTCTTTTTGTGGTAAGTAAGCATTTTATCGTAATTCATTTTATAAATATGGTCGCCCGATAGTATTACTACGTGCTCGGGGTTATATCTATCAATAAAAGCTATGTTTTGGAATATTGAGTTTGCAGTACCTTTATACCACTCACTACTTGCGGCCTTTGAATATGGTGATAAAACGTGAATACCACCGCGGCTACTATTTAAACCCCAAGGCATACCGTTACCGATATATTCATTTAATTGTAGTGGTTGATACTGTGTTAAAATACCAACGGTATCAATATTTGAGTTTACGCAGTTCGACAACGGAAAATCTATTAGTCTATACTTTCCGCCAAACGGAACAGCGGGTTTTGCTGTGCTTTCGGTTAAAACTTTTAAACGGCTTCCTTGACCGCCTGCAAGAATCATTGCAATACAGTCTTTTTTCTGAAAAAACATAAACTCTCCTCCAAAAAAGAAATTAGGTATAAATTAACGGAAGATGCTACTTCCCCTTTATATCTTTATATATATTATACAATACTTTTTATATTTTACAATAGATTTTTTTGCACAATTTACATATATTTGTATATGTTTTTAAGTTTTTTTGATAAATTCAGTAAAAATTTAAGCAAATCTTGTAAAGAAGAACAAATTATGATAAAATTTATAATCATAAAAACTAATAAAGTTTGGGGGTAAAACTAAAAAATGAATCGCGCAAGTGGTATTTTAATGCCGATTTCTTCACTTTATGGCGACTACGGTTGTGGTAACTTTGGCAAAGGCGCTTTTGAATTTGTTGACTTTCTAAACGAAAGCGGTTTTACCTTTTGGCAGATGCTTCCTCTTTGTTTGCCCGACGAATATAATTCGCCTTATGCTTCAGCATCTTCTTTTTTGGGCAACCCCAACTTTATTGATTTAGAAGACCTATATAATAAAAAACTTATTACAAAAGAAGAACTAGAATCCGAAAAACAGAATAATCAATATTTATGCGAATATTCTCGTATTAATGATAGCAGAATTTCGTTGCTTAAAAAGTCGGCCGCAAGGGTTAAAAATAAGGATGAGGTTTTAAACTTTATAAGTAAAAACGAAGATGTTAAAAAGGCTTGTTTATTCTTAACATTAAAAGAACAAAATAAAGATTTGTTCTTTACCTCTTGGCAAAATTTAACCCCCAATGAAGACACTCTTTTTGCATATTACTTTATGCAGTTTACGTTTTACACTCAGTGGGAAAAATTGCATAACTATGCTAAAAATAAGGGCGTTAAAATTATTGGGGACTTACCATTTTATGTTTCGCTTTTTTCCAGCGACGTTTATTTTAACCAAAAATGCTTTTTGTTAGATGATAACTGCAACCCAAAATTAGTTGCAGGTGTGCCACCCGATTATTTTTCGGAATTTGGTCAGCTTTGGGGTAACCCCGTTTATGATTTTAACTATATTGAAAAAAGCGGTTTTGAGTTTTTTAAGCGCCGTTTTGAGTTTAACTTAAATTTATTTGATGGACTTAGAATTGACCATTTTAGAGCTTTTTCTGAATATTACACCATCCCCTTTGGTGCAGAAAATGCCATTTTGGGCAAGTGGAAAAAAGCACCTGGCAAACAAATTGTAGATTTAATAAATAATATTGCAAAAGATAAACTAATAATTGCTGAAAATCTTGGAACGATTGATGATAAGGTTATTGATTTATTAAATTATAGTGGCTTTAAGAGTATGAGCGTTTTTCAGTTTGGTTTTGACGGTAACAACCAAAACCCACACTTGCCACACACCTATACCAATAATACCGTTGCATTTACCGGCACTCACGACAACAACACCCTACTTGGTTTTATGTGGGAAGCCGATGAAAAAACTCGTAAAAACGTATTAGATTACGTTGGCTATAAAAACGAAAACTGGGATTATTGCTACGACAGTATTATTGAGTGTTTACTTAGAAGCAGTGCTGGTTTAGTTCTTATTCCTATGCAAGATATTTTGCAGTTTGGTGCAGATACGCGTCTTAACACACCGGGACTTGCTGAAAATAACTGGGCATTTAGAATTACTAAAGAACAGTTAAGTAAAATTGATACAAGTAAATATAAAAAGCTTAATAGAATTTACGGCAGATAAAATAAAAAAGCGGTTCTTTCGAACCGCTTTTTATTATTTATTATCTGTGTTTTCTGTAATTTCTTTTGGCTTTGGTAAACTCCAACGAAACGTTGCGGCAAGTAGGCGCAAAACAACAATTATAGTAGCGCCAATAATCATTGCCCAGGTTTCGCCAACGAATTGCCAAAGTATAACGGTGCAAATTGCCCCTAGTATTGAGGCAGTTGCGTAAAAGTGTTTTACAAATATATATGGTGTGTGCCCTGCTAAAATATCACGCATAATACCGCCGCCAACACCTGTTATAACCCCTAAAAACACTAAAAAGAAGGGGTTATTTTTGCCAACGTCGTAAGCTACCGATATACCAACCACCGTAAAAATGCCTAACCCTATTGAATCCATAACAAGTAGTACAAAATCATAGATTTTTGGGTTTTTAAAGGCTAATTTTCTTATTGTGGAAGAAAATAGCAATAGCGATACCGCCGCAGCAACTATTGCATAAATCGGGTTTTTAAACATATTTGGTGGTGTTAAACCTAAAATAATGTCTCTTAAAGCGCCACCGCCAACAGCAGTAATAAGACCTAAAATTATAACACCGAAAACGTCCATCTTTTTATTTAGCGCAATAATAGCCCCAGATGCCGCAAAGGCAATGGTGCCAATAATTTCAAATATTAAAAGCATTGTTTCGGGCATAAATTCACCTACTTTTTAAAAAGGCGGAGAAATAAAACTCCGCCTAAAAATTATTTATCTTTTTTCTTGCGTTTGCCGTTTTCTTCTTCCTCGTCTTCTTCGGTTTCTTCTTTTGGAAGTTTTTCGGCAAGTACCTTTTCAATACGGCGCTCGTCAACCTCTTTAACGGTTAATTTATAACCCTTAAATTCAACCACCGCTTCTTCATCTTCGGTTGGAATATGGCCTATTTCGCTCATAATAAAGCCGCCAATAGTTTCATATTCGCCTTCTGGGAAGGTTATGTCTAGGGTTTCTTCAACCTCTTCAATATCTGCAGTACCATCTAGTTCAAAGGTGGTTTCGTTAAGCTGAACGGCCTCTTCTTCTTCCATATCATATTCGTCTTGAATATTACCAACGATTGATTCAATTAAGTCTTCAATTGTTGCAAGCCCTGCAACGCCGCCGTATTCGTCAGAAACAATAACCATGTGAATATGCTTCTCGGTCATTTCTTCAAATAGGTCGCCACATTTTTTACTTTCGGGCACAAAGCTTACTTCACGCATTAATTTGCTTATTTTTTTGCCTTGTGGCACTGCTTTGCCAACGTAAGGTAAAAGGTCTTTAATGTATAATATACCAACTATATTGTCAAGATCGTCTTCATAAACGGGAATTCTTGAAAAACCTTTTTCAACACTAATTTTAACAACGTCTTCAATAGAATCGGTAATTTCAACAGCTTCAATATCGGTTCTATGTGTCATAACTTCAGCTACAACCGCATCGTCAAACTCGAAAATGTTGTTAATCATTTCTTTTTGGCTTTCTTCTAAAACGCCGTTTTCTTCACCGGCGTCAACCATAAGCCTAATTTCTTCTTCGGTAACTTCTTCGTCTTCTTCATTTGGGTCAATACCAAAAATGCGTAAAACAATGTTGGTTGAAAAAGATAATACCTTAACAAAGGGTTTCATAATGCTTCTTATAAAAAGCAAAATTCCAACGCTTTTAAAAGCAACCTTTTCGCTTTTCTTCATTGCTATACGTTTTGGTGCTAATTCACCCAAAACTAACGTGATATAAGAAATTACTATTGTTACTAGCACCATAGCAACTGTGTTAATGATGCTGTTTGCTTTGTCTAAACCAAAAATGGCGGTTGCCGCCCAATTAGCCAAGGGTTCTGCAAAGGTTGAAGCAGCGCTTGCAGATGCTAAAAAGCCCGCCAAAGTTACGCCGATTTGTATGGTTGATAAAAAACCGGTAACGTCTTCAGTGAGCTTAAGTACCTTTTTAGCCTTTTTATCGCCCTCTTCAGCCATTGCTTTAAGCTTGTTATCGTTAAGCGAAATAATAGCAATTTCGCTCATAGCAAAAAACGCGTTAGCTAAAACGAGTAAAAATAAAACTAAAATTTGTATCAGTATGTCCGGGTCCACTTAAATTAAACCTGCACTTTCTTGTCATAAATTTTTGTTTGGACAAAACTATAATACTTGTTTTTAATAGAAAAGTCAATAGAATAAATATTATAATATTATAAATAAAAAGCACAACCACAACATATAGTATTACTATAAAACAAAATAAATAATAAATAAAAAAATTAATAATTTTTTTGAAAAAAGTTGTTGACAAACTTCAAAAACTATGTTAATATAACTTTCGTCGCCGATAAACTCCATAGGCGGTAACAAATGGGAGCATAGCTCAGCTGGGAGAGCATCTGCCTTACAAGCAGAGGGTCACAGGTTCGAGCCCTGTTGTTCCCACCAAATGGCCTGGTAGTTCAGCTGGTTAGAACGCTAGCCTGTCACGCTAGAGGTCGTGGGTTCGAGCCCCATCCAGGTCGCCAAACACGCCTCTGTAGCTCAGTCGGTAGAGCAGGGGACTGAAAATCCCCGTGTCGTTGGTTCGATTCCGACCGGAGGCACCAGGATTTTGCGGATTTAGCTCATCTGGTAGAGCGCCACCTTGCCAAGGTGGAGGTAGCGAGTTCCAGCCTCGTAATCCGCTCCAAGGACGCTTTAAGGAATCTTTTAGCGTCCTTTTATTTTAACTGAATACGGCGCCATAGCCAAGTGGTAAGGCAGAGGTCTGCAAAACCTTTATTCCCCAGTTCAAGTCTGGGTGGCGCCTCC
>JAZQHT010000008.1:0-17304 GCA_045540715.1 Acutalibacteraceae bacterium
GGAGTTGGGGAAACATGTTGTCTTCCTAAGACCGCTTGGCCTCCGACTTATACTTTTAATGTTCGCAACAATCTAAATAGCTTTAACAATCTAAAACTACTGTTCAAAATGGTTATAGATGGTAATATTGAAATTAAATCAATAACCGCCAAGTCGGATCGTAGCCATGTCGTTCTGTGGCCAAGGAGTTGGGGAAACATGTTGTCTTCCTAAGACCGCTTGGCCTCCGACTTATTGTTGTTATTGGATAAATATCACCATAACCAACAGTTGTTAGGGAGATGGTTGCCCAATAAATTGCATCAAAAAACGTTTCAAAAGAATCGGGTTCAACATTATATATTACAAGCGCAGAAATTAAGATGTAAGCAACTGCCATCGTTGCAACTGCAGACAAAACCTTTTTTTGCTTTCTGAACACATTTGTTATGATATCAAAACTTTTTGAATATCTTAAAAATTTAAAAGCACGTAACACTTTTAATGTTCGCAACAATCTAAATAGCTTTAACAATCTAAAACTACTGTTCAAAATGGTTATAGATGGTAATATTGAAATTAAATCAATAACCGCCATTGGTGTAAATGGATACACAAAGAAGGAAACCACTGATTTTTTTAGTTTATAGTCGGCGGTTATTAAACGCAAAAAATAATCTAAGATAAAAATGGTTACAGTTACGTAATCAATCCACTGAAAAATAGTATTTGTTTCCTTAAAGGCAAGTGGAACAACACTTACAACAATAGTTACCATCATTATAAAATCATAAACATTGCTTAACTTACTATCGTTTTCTGCCGACTCAATTATAGAAAATAATTTCTTTCTCATAATTAATACCTTTTTATTTTTGCTTTTATGCCGCTAGACCTTGTAAATATGGAATTACCCAAAGGAATAATAGTGCTAGTGTAACTATAATTCCAAGCGGAATTGTAAGACCAATCATAAGCTTTGTGCGCTTAATTTCTTTTGGATTATCTTCGCCTTCAGGTAAAATAAATAGTTTTGCGCGTTCTTCTTTTTCTTTTTCGGTAACCTTTGTAAACATTGATACAACAATTAAAGTAATAATACTTACTGCAATACCAATAAAGAAGGGGTCAAAATATATGGGAAGTGTAATTTTATTAATTGTAACGTAAATTTTCATTAATGCACTTACTACAAAACCTGAAAGCATGCTTACAAATGCAGCGGCTTTTGTAACGCGTTTACTCCAAACACTTGCAATAGAAACAGGTAGCCACGAACAAGCAACAATGGTAGCACCCAAATAGGTAATCCAGAAAATTTGTGGTGGCCAGTAAATGCATAATAAGCAAATAGCAATTGCTACAATTAAAATAATAAGTCGGCCAATAGCAAGTTGCTTTTTGTCATCTTTAATGTTTATAACGTCTTTTGTTATGTTAGAGCCAATTAAAGATAAAAAGGTTGTAGCAGAAGAAATAGCCGAAGCCAAAACACCAGAAAGAACAACTACACCTAAAATTGTTGGCATAATTTTCATAGAAGCCCAAATTAATGCACTAGATGGATCTTCTAAATTGGGGTTAATTTTTCTGGTAAATACGCCTGCCATACACATTAAAAATTCAATGATAAATACGCTGGCAGAGGCAATAACACCACTTCTAACTACCGTGTGTTCATTTTTAGCCATAAGATAACGGCTTGATTGCCAAGGTGCTACCATAAGTACTGCCATCCAAGCAATACCATAACCTACTGCCCAAATCATATTTTCAGTACCGGTAGGGTATAGCCAATTTTCGTTACCACTACCTGCTAAAATGTTTTCAAGACCTTCAAAGGTAGCCATTTCGCTTACGGTACTTGTCCAACCACCTGCAGCTTGTGCAATGAATACTGCGCCCAGTATTGCCGCAATAGAAAATACTGCATACATAATTGTATCGGTAATTAATACGCCTTTAGCACCCGAAAAAACAGTAATTAAAGTAAATACGCAAACCGAAATAATAACACAAGTATTATAATCAAAACCGGTTAAAGATTTCATAAGGCCGCCAATACCTTGAACACAAGAAATTGTGTAAACAAGCATAATAAAGGTGCCTGTGATTGTTGCAAGGTTTTTCATAGCTTTAGAATCAAAGCGTTTACCAAAATATTCAGGTAGTGTTGCACAATTACTGCGTCTTAAATAACGGCCAAAAAATACCGAACCCACAATATAGCCAACCGAAAGCACGCCAACTGCCACCATAACGGGTGCAAAACCGCCGTTATATGCTTCGCCAACGTCGCCCATAAATAAGCCAACGCCAATAAAAGAAGCTACAAGAGAGCCTGTTATAAGTGCGGTTGGGGCGTTTCTGCCTGCAACAAAGAAATCATTAGCAGATTTAAATTTTCTACTAATTA
Source organism: Acutalibacteraceae bacterium (assembly GCA_045540715.1). Classification (GTDB taxonomy): domain Bacteria; phylum Bacillota; class Clostridia; order Oscillospirales; family Acutalibacteraceae; genus UMGS1279. The sequence goes on from JAZQHT010000008.1 coordinate 2,396, forward strand.
AAAAACTTACAAAGATATAGAGAACAAATGTAATAGATACGCCAATTAAAAATACGTCAGGCATTATTTATTCTCCTTTCTATCTTTGCTTTTAAAGGTTTTAGACACGTGAATAAAAGAGACAATACCGCAAATTAAAAACCAAAGACCAATGCCAAGTGCAATTGCAAGTTCCATAATTTGTTACTCCTTATTTATAAATTTTAAAACAATGTCTGCGTAATGATTCATTTTGTCGTGCCAGCCCATCATATAAGACGATGCCTTGCCACCTGTTTTGCTTTCGTAAATAGACCAAACAAACCAATAATAGTAAATAACTGCCGCGCAAGAAAATAGGTGTAGCTTTTCTTTTTTGGTAACTGGCTTTTCAAAATAATATTTAAGCCACTTATCTGCTTCATTAAAAGTGGGGCAGTTTAAACTAAATAGTTTGCAAATATCGTAACCAATGTCGCTGTCTCCGGCAAACTCCCAGTCAATAAGCTTAAAGCCTTCATCGGTTATTAAAAGGTTTGGTTCATAAATATCGTTATGGCATAAAGAAACCTGCCATTTATCATTGTTTAAATATTCAATAATCGGGGCCATCTTATTTACCGCATAAATTAAACCTTCATAAGCGGCATTGTCGGTATTTTTTATTATTTCTAAAAGTTTTTGTGCTTCTAAAGAATAATCAAAGTAAAAACCAACATTTATGTTTGCGGTGTGTAAGGTTTTTAAATGTTTCGCAAGAAATGAAATATGTTCTTCATTTTTAAAATCAAATTCGTCGGTTATGTTTACAAACCTTGAAATTTTCCAACCTTCGTTTTCATCAACGTAAACTAGTGTGTCGTCAATTTTAAGGTCTTTTGCCGCTCTCAAAGAAGTGGCTTCTTTTTTGCGGTCAATAACACCTGAAGCGGTGTTGCCGGGATGACGATAAACGTAATATTTACCATCAACTAAAAACTTAAAGGAACGGTTATTTAAGCCCTTTTTAATAATTTCAATATCTTTAATATCTTTGTTTTCGCAGTTTAAAACCTTGCAAATATTTTCAAAAATCTTAATTTTATTGTGTGTTATAAAGTCGGGGTCAAAGGCTTTTAACTCTTCCATACTGTCAAACTCTAAAATTTCGCCGTCTTCACACTGTCTAATATACATAGGAAGCTTGTCTAGGTTTTCGGCATAAACGTTTTCCCAGTAAAGATTTTCAACACCGTCTCTGCCGTAATAACTATTTAGTATTGGCACAAAGTTTTTTGTAAACTCTTTGTCGTAATAGGCATGTCCGTACATAATCCATTGATTATTGCTTGGCTTATTAGTATCGTAAATAAGGCCGTCTTCATCAAAGGTAAAGGCCCTTTCAACGTAGCTAATGCCCTCTAAATAAATTGAACAATAAAAGGCTTTATATTCATATTCATGAAAAGGATTTTCGGGGTAATAGTTATCTGAACAACAAATATATGTATTGCCTAAATGTTCCCTTGCGTGGTAAATACTTGAGTGGGTGTTTTTAGTAGCAAATTCGTTATTTACAACAAGGGTGCAACCAAATTTTTCACGCAAGTATAAAAACTTTTCCATCATATAACCAACAACCACAACAACCTCTTTAACACCTTTTTCTTGTAGTTGTCTAATAATGCGCTCAATTAAAACTTCACCCTTTACTGCAATAAGGCCTTTTGGTTTTTCATAAGAAACAGGCACAAATCGGGTGCTCATACCTGCCGCTAAAATAATGGCATTATCAACTTTATGTGGGGCAAGGACGTTAAAGCCGGTTTCTGTTATATTGTGCTGCTTATCAATATAACCTTTTTCTATAAGGGCAGAATAATCGGCTTTATTTTCTGCAACATTTTCGTAAATATCGCGAAGTAGGTTAAATTCTTGTTTGTTTAGCATTTTTATAACCTCTTTATTTATATTCTTCGTCGGGCTTTGTTAAGTCAAAACTAATTCTTCCGGGATTATGAGCAACCTGTTTTTCTTTTGGCGGTAATTTCATATAATCTCCGTAAACACGTGTTAAAACCTTGTCATATTTATTAGGGGCAGGGTAGGTTTTACCGCAAAATTCTAAATTAGTTGCGGGTAAAAAGTCTTGCTTATCAAAATAAAAACCCCAAGAATAAAACTGTTTGCCGCGAGTGTTTAACAATAAATCTCTAAAAAAGCATAAAATGCCGTCGGGTAGTTTTTTTATTAAGGGGTTGCCAATATTTTTATTTTCACGTTTTCCATTAACGCAAAGGGTTAATTTATCACCGATTTTTCTGCAAAGTTTAGAAAAAACAGATGGTGGATTTGAATAATTATATAAAGGTAAAATATCAACAAAAATACCGTGATGTTTCTTTAAATTTGTGTCTTCTTTACTGTAAAAAGCGGTGTTGTTTAAGCGCACCTTTGCAAAATATGTTGGATGATATTTATCGCTTTTGCTTGTTTGCAAAAAGAATTCATCAGATAATTCTTTTTTTGCAACCTTTAAGAATTTCTTATAATCTTTAATAGGGAAGGTTAAATCAATATCGTCATCCCAAGGAATAAAACCCTTGTGTCTTACAGCACCAATAAGGGTGCCCCACATTAAAAAATAAGTTATGTTATGCTTTTTACAAATGCGGTCGATTTCATCTAAAATTTTAATTTCGTGTAGCCATAGTCTTTCTAAAATTTCTTGTTTCATAAAACACCTCGTAAATTAAATACCAAGTATATCGCGATATTCCGCATTTAATATTTGCTTTATAAAAATAATTTCGTCGGGGTATATGTGCCTTTGTCCCACTTCAATTTTAGCTATTGCACTGCGAGTTATATCGCAACCTAAAAGTTGAAGTTTTGCTGCTAGTTGTTCTTGTGTTAAGTTTGATTTTTCGCGGAGTCTTCTAATGTTTTCGCCGATTTTCTTTTCGGTTTCCTTGTTCAAAAGCTCACATCCTTTGTGCTTATTTAAGAACATATACATCTTTATTATATGTGTATAATGCACAAATTTTGCACCCAAATAGGTGCAAGGATTTTCACACCTATTGCCATAAAAAAATAAAAGCGGACTGTAAACAATACAGTCCGCTAAAAAATAGTTATATATCTAAATCTAAATCATAAAAAAGGTGTAGAACCTTGTGTTTTAATAGTGAGTTTTTCTTTAAAAGTGGATCTTGCTTTAGCATTTTATCGGCTTCTTCGCCTGCAATTTGCATAACTACACTATCGTCAATAAGGTTTGCCATTTTTAGTTCGGGAAGACCGTGTTGACGTTTTCCTAAAAAGTCTCCGGGGCCTCGAAGTCTTAAATCTTCTTCTGCAATTTTAAAGCCGTCAGAAGTTTTACACATAATTTGTAGTCGCTCGGTATCGCTTTCGCTAAGCATTATAAAGAAAGATTCGTTACCACCGCGCCCAATTCTTCCGCGCAATTGATGTAATGTAGAAAGACCAAAGCGTTCAGCATTTTCAATTAGCATAACGGTTGCGTTTGGAACGTCCACGCCTACTTCAACAATAGTTGTGGCCACTAAAATATCAATTTCGCCCTTTAAAAAGCTGTTCATTACGGCTTCTTTTTGGTTGGGTTTCATTTTGCCGTGTAAAACACCAACTTTAAGGTCTTTAAAAATACCGTCTTGCAGTTTTTTGCTGTAATCTAACGCAGAAGCAAGTTCGCCTTCGCCTTCTTCAACCAAGGGGCATACAATGTAAGCTTGTCTTCCTAAAGCAATTTGGTCTTTAATAAAGTTAAAAGCGGCTTCACGTTTTTCTTCTGTAATTAGCATACTTTTAATGGGTTTTCTACCAGAGGGCAGGGCATTAATAACGCTAACATCAAGTTCGCCGTAAATAACAAGACCTAAAGTGCGTGGAATAGGAGTAGCCGACATATAAAGGGTGTGCGGATTACCCGCTTTTGTGCCTAAAGTGGCGCGTTGTTTAACACCAAAACGATGTTGTTCGTCGGTAATTACAAGCGAGGCCCCTTTAATTTCTGCTTTTTCGGTAATAACTGCGTGAGTACCCACGATTAAATCAATTTTGCCTTCTTTAAATCCTAATTTTATCTTATCTTTTTCACTCTTTTTGGTACTGCCTAAAAGCAAAGCAATATTTAAAGAGGGAAGTAGTGTGGTTAAGGTTTTATAATGTTGAAAAGCCAAAATTCCGGTTGGCGCCATTAAAACACTTTGTTTGCCACTTTGTTTTGTTGCATAAATTAATGCAGCGGCAACAGCGGTTTTACCACAACCAACGTCACCTTGAAGTAAACGGTTCATAGGCTTGTTTAAAGCCATGTCATTTAAGCACTCTGATATGGCTTTATTTTGAGAATCGGTTAAGGTGAAGGGCAAAGACTTATAAAAACCACTTAAATCAGCATTTAAAATGGGTTCTGTTTTAGCAATTTTATTTTTGCTTTTAAGCATAAGCTGACCTGTTTTCAGCAAGAAAAGTTCTTCAAAAATAAGCCTTCTTCTTGCTTGTTTTAAATGCATTTGACTTTTAGGAAAATGTATGTTTTCAATAGCTTGCTTATGGCTTATAAGTTTGTATTTTTGTAAAATTTCTTTTGGTATATATTCTTCGTTTTCTAAATAGGTAATAGCATTTTTTAAAATTCTAATAAGGGTTTTGTTATAAAGCCCGGCGGTTAGATGATAAACCGGGGTAATGGCGGCATCATCTACTTTTGTAATTAGCGGCGAATTCATTGTGATAAAATGATTACCGATTAAATTTAATTTGCCGTAAAAAATATATTCTTCATTTTGCTTTAAACTTTCGGCTAAATACTTATTATTAAAAAGTGAAACCTCACAAGCACCTGTTTTATCATAAATGGTAAACTTGTAAATAATCATATTTTTTCTAATATAATTAGCCTTAATTTCAGAAGTAATTTTAGCTTTTATTGCAACGTCTTTATAAAAAGCGGCATCTGCAATTTTAGTTATATCACTTAAATCAATATAACTTTTGGGGTAAAAATTTAAAAGAGCGTCAAGTGTAAAAATGCCCAGCTTATTTAAAAGCTGGGCCGTTTTTTCACCTACGCCCTTAACGTATCTTACTTCTCGTTCATTATAAAGCATTAAAAAATCCTTTATTCAACCGAAATATAGAAATAATATACCGGTTGACCACCTTTAATTAAAGTAATTTCAACCTTGCCAGAAAGCTTTGCTCTAACTGCTTCGTAAATAGTATTTGCATCAGCATCGCTTACGTCTTCACCGTAATATAGGTTTAAAAATTCAGAATTTTTGTTAACCATCTTTTGACATAGTTTTACGGTACAATTTTTAAGATCTGTTTCGGTAAATACAACCTTACCGTTTTCAATAGCCATTAAATCATCTTTTTTGATTTTTTGGCCGTCAAAGTCAGCATCTCTTGCTGCAAAAGTAATTTGACCTGTTGCAACCTTTTCAAAAGCTTTTTGCATATTAATAGCATTTGTTTCGTCATCGGTTTCAGGATCAAAACTTAGCATTGCTGCAATACCCATAGGAATAGTTCTTGTGTGTAAAACTATAACTTTTTTGGTGCTTAGTGGTACTGCTTGTTCTGCAGCCATAATGATATTTTTATTATTAGGAAGCACAAAAACAACTTCGCTTGGTGTAGCTTCAATTGCTTTTAAGATATTATCGGTAGATGGGTTCATTGTCTGTCCACCGGAAACGATAGTATCAACACCTAATTCTCTAAATAATTCTGTTAAACCTTCACCAACAGAAATTGAAACAAAACCAAAATGTTTTTCAGGAGCAGCCGGAGTAAATACTTCGGTGCGTTTTTCGTTGGTAGCGGGTCTAGCATTTTCGTATTGTTCACGCATGTTTTCAATCTTTAGATTGATTAGCATACCATAATTTAAGCCTTTTTCTAAAGCATTACCCGGATGATCGGTATGAACGTGAATTTTAATAATATCGTCGTCTTCAACAACAACTAAACTGTCGCCAATGCCACCTAAAAATTCTCTTAGTTCTTCAGCATCGGTATCCTTCTTTTGTTTGCCTCTTGAAATAATAAATTCAGTACAGTAGGTAAAGGTGATTTCTGCAGTATAGTCGTCTTCAATATTTAAACCTGCGTTTTTGTCCGCTTTTACAATTTCGTCGCTGGTTACTACTTCGCCGCCATTAAATACTTCGTACATACCTTCAAAAATCTTTAGAATACCCATACCGCCGGCATCAACAACGCCTGCTTTTTTTAATACGGGTAAAAGTTCGGGGGTAGAGTCAAGCGCTTCTTTAGCACCCTCAAGCACAACTTCCCAAATTTTTAAAGCATCAGTTTCTGTTGCTAAAGCTTCTTTAGCTTTTTCAGAAGCTACGCGCATAACTGTTAGCATTGTACCTTCTGTTGGTTTCATAACTGCTTTATAAGCTGCCGCAACACCTTGTTCTAAAGCAGAACAAAGATTTTCAGCAGTTACTTCATCTTGACCTTTTAAGCCTTTTGCAAAGCCACGGAATAATAAAGAGGTAATAACACCCGAGTTACCACGTGCACCTCTAAGTAAAGCAGAAGCAGCAATATCAGCAACTTCACCTGCAGGCTTATCAGAAATTTTTTCTAAAGCTCTTGCAGCGTTGCCAATACTCATTGACATATTTGTACCGGTATCTCCATCAGGTACGGGGAAAACATTAAGTTCATCTACCGATTTGCGATATTTGTAAATATTGTTAGCGCCTGAAATTATCGCATCACGAAGAATATTACCGTTAAACAATATAATTACACTCCTTTTTAGCGATTAACCTTTAACGCCGTCAACGCGAATTGTTACTTTATCTACCTTAATGCCTGTAGCTTCCTCAACGGTGTATTTAACTTTATGAGTAATACTTTTGGCAATTGCGTTTATATTCATACCATAAATTACAATAATGTGTAGGTCAATGGTAATGGAATTTATATCTCCTGTAACAACAACACCTTCATCAATACGGCTTTTGTTAAATAATTTTTTAAGCCTTTGAATACCGCCTGTTGGAACCATACCTGCAACACCAAAGCAAGATGAAGCCGCACGACCAATAAGTTTAGCAAAATATTCGTTAGAAACTGTTATTTTACCAAGACGTGTTTCATAAGAAATCATATATAAACCTCCTGTTAACTTGCATTTTCAAATCTATAAAACAAATCACTCACCGATGGGGTAAAGGGATTTTTTATACTGTCGGAATACATCGCAAGGCCTTTACGATGACATATTGGAATAATGGGTAATTCAGAATTAAAAACGTTAAGCATATCACCTAAAGAATAGGTACCGTTATAAAATTCCTTTATAGCTGTTTTGGTTGAAACGGTTCTAACCGTTGAATTACCTTCATTATTTTCACTTTCGTTTTTGTTTTCGTTAACCGTAACTTCGCTGGTTGGCAAATAACCATATTGCTCAATCATAGTAATAAGCTCGGTTAAATCCATATTATTAGAAATCCTAATTTCGCCAATATACATATCATAGTTTTTGGCAGCAATTCTTGCGTCATAGGTTTTTCTTGAAACCTTTTCAACCGTTACGGTAAAACCAAAATCGTTAAGTTGTTTTGCAATAAGTTCAGCAGCAGAAACCCGCACACTGTTATCATCATTAACCAAAATAGAAAAGTTAATTGTTTTATTGTTTTTAATGAATTTGCCCTGTTGATTTTTATCAACAATTTCTGCGTTTTTAAGGTTAGAAGCCGCAATTTCATTATTAGCGGTTAGCGGAATAGATTGATAATCTTTGGCTTTTGCCCATACCGAAGTAAAGGGGCCTGAAGATGGTGTTGCATTAGAAAAGTAAGAATTTTTAGCAATTTTTGTGCGGTCAATAGCAGCCGAAATAGCCTGCCTTACCGACATATTACTTAAATATCGGCTATTAAAGTTTATTCCTAAAAACACAAGATTATTAAGATTTACTTCAACCTTTTGACCGTTCATCTTAGGGAAACTACCACTGCTTAAATCAGAATAATAATAGTCAACAGAACCAATTTCAATATTGTGATAGTCGGCCTCTTCGTCGGGCGAATCAATAAGACCAATTTGGCTTATTTTTGGTGCACCCGCATGGTAAGACTTATTGGCAACCAAAGCATTATAGCCGGAATTAAAAAGGTATCTGCCAACGCCAATAGGAGGCAGAGCCTTATTATCTGAGTTTTTAAGTTGATCGCTATCTTTTTTAAGTATAGGAAAATCTAAAACGTTTTCAAAAAACGGATCAGATTTTGTTAAATTAATTGTAACGGTAGTATCGTTTACCTTTGAAATAGAAGCGGCATTTTTTAAAGAATAAGCATAAACAGAACTAGATTTTTTAGCCTTTTCAAAAGAAAATACAACGTCGTCGGCAGTTACTGTTGAGCCATCTGTAAACTTAACAGATTTTAAAACTACCGTACAAATTTTATCTTCAATACTAACGCTTTTAGCTAAAACTTTAACGGGATTAAACTCGTTATCAACCTTCACAAGCGGGTCGTATAATAAATGGCTAAGTTCAAAATTTTGCTTTGTTTTACAAACGTAAGGGTCAAACGAATCTTTGGTGCAATAAAGCAAATCAAAATTTATTGAGTTTGCGGTTTCACTTTGTCCGTTTGCTCCGCTGGTTGTATTAGCGTTGTTGCCTTTACATCCGCAAATGCTTATAAGAAGGCAAACAACCGCAATTAAAGAAATTATTTTTCTGTTAATTTGGTACACCTTCCTTAAAACATTATTTGGTCAGTTTAATATTATACCTTAAACTTGCGATTTTTTCAACAGTTTATTTTAAAGGGCTATATCTTTTATGCAAATTGTCTTTGCTTTAGCACATCTTCCAGTTTTATTATCAATATCAAAAATTACGCCCGAAATTATATAAGGAGCATCGCCGTTTTCAAATTTTATTGGTGCGTTGTCTTTAATTTTTGCAATAGAAATATCGGGTTTTACGCTAAGTACCGAGTTATAAGAACCTGTATAGCCTATATCAGTAATATAACCGCAACCGTCAAAAATATCGCAGTCGGCGGTTAATACGTGGGTATGTGTGCCAAACAAAGCAGAAATACGGTCTTTTGCATAAAACATTAAAGCCTTTTTCTCGCTTGTGGCTTCAGCGTGAAAATCAACAACAATATTTTTAATTCCAAGCTCGTTTGCTTTATTTATAAGTTCATCTAAAGCGTCAAAAGGATTTAAAGCCGTTTCATATAGGGGGTGAATATTCTCTAAAAATACACGTCCTAATAAATTTACAACAAAAAGTTGAGTAAAGCCTAAATCAATAACGGTGTAACCCTTGCCCAAAAATTTAGCCGATAAATTGTGGGGGCGTAAAAGCCTGTCGTTATTTTCAAGTTCGTCTAAAATTTCTTTTCTTTTTAAGGTGTGGTTACCACCCGTAATAACGTCGGCCCCCGCGTTTAAAATATCTCTCATAGATTGCGGTGTTACACCGTTGCCGTCAGCCGAGTTTTCGCCGTTTACAATAGTAATATCAATTTTTTCTTCTGCTTTAATTTTAGGTAAGGCTTTTTTAAGGGCAAAAACCCCACCTCTACCACAAACGTCGCCAATACATAAAACCCTCATAATTATTCCGTTCTAATTATTTATTTTATTATATTTTACTATAATTATGATATTTTTTCAACTTAAATATTAGCGGTTGATTTTTGCTTTTTGGTTTGTTATACTTTAAATGTATAATTATTTTTTGTTTTAAGTTAGGAAGATTAAAATGCAATACAACTTTTCAGATAACGTTAAAGCCTTAAAACCCTCTGCAATTAGAGAGATTTTAAAGCTTTCAAGTACGCCGGGTATGATTCCTTTTTCTGCAGGGAACCCCGCTCCCGAAGCCTTTCCTTTTGCCGAAATAGAGAATATTTCAAAAGAAATTTTAGAAACTGAACCAATTAGTGCTTTACAATATTCGGTAACAGAAGGGTATAACCCTTTGCGCGAATCGGTTAAAGCCTATTTAAATAAAAAATACGGTCTTGTAAAAGAAGGCGAAGATTTAATTATTACTTCAGGCGCACAACAAGCAATTGCTTTAAGCGCAAGAATTCTTTGTAATAAAGGCGATTTGCTGGCTTGTGAAGATCCATCTTTTATAGGTTCTCTTAATGCCTTTCGTTCTTACGGCATTGGCCTTGTTGGTATAAAAACCGAAGAAGACGGGGTTAATTTAGAAGATTTAGAAAATGCATTTAAAAACGAAAATGTAAAGGTTTTCTATACAATTCCTAACTTCCAAAACCCATCCGGTATTACAATGAGCTTAGCAAAGCGTAAAGCGGTTTTAGCCTTAGCTGAAAAATATAATAAGGTTATCATTGAGGACGATCCTTACGGTGAATTAAGATTTAAGGGTGAATTTTTACCAAGCATTAAATCTTTTGATAAAAACGGTAACGTTATTTACGTTGGTTCATTTTCAAAGGTAATATCTCCCGGTATGCGTGTTGGTTATTGCCTTGCAAATGAAGAACTAATTAAAAAAATCACAGTTTGCAAACAAACTTCGGACGTTCACACAAATATCTGGGCGCAGATGGTCGCCCACAAATTTTTAACTGAATACGATTTTGAAGGTCATTTAGCAAAGATTAGAGAGATTTATCGCAAAAAGGCAGAACTTATGATGGAACTTTGCGACAAGCACTTAACCCCGCACATTACATATCAAAAGGTTGAGGGCGGACTCTTTTTATGGTGCAAATTGCCTAATAAGGTTAAAATGACCGATTTTTGCAAATATGCCGTAACAAACGGCGTTGCAACGGTTCCCGGCACTGCATTTTTATGTGATACCGAAGCCGATACTCAATATTTTAGAATTAATTACAGCACCCCAACGGATGAACAAATTATAAAGGGTGTAGAAAAATTAGGACAATTTATTAAAGAATTTATATAAAGGAAAAGAAAAATGGAAGATAAAAAGAGAGTTTTAAGCTGTATTCAGCCAAGCGGTATGTTAACTTTAGGCAACTATTTAGGAGCCTTAAAAAATTGGCAGAATATGAGCAAAGAATTTGATTGTATTTTTGCGGTTGCAGATTTACATGCCATTACAGTTAGACAAGAACCTGCCGCTTTAAGAAAGCAAATTTACGATACTTTTGCTTTGCTTTTAGCATTGGGTTTAGACCCCGAAGAAAATATACTTTTCTTGCAGTCGAACGTTTCGCAACACGCAGAACTTAGCTGGCTTTTAAGCTGCTATACACAGTTTGGTGAATTAAGCCGTATGACCCAATTTAAAGACAAATCTAAAACCCACGCAGATAACATAAATTTAGGTCTTTTTGCTTATCCAACACTTATGGCAGCCGATATTTTACTATATAAACCCGACCTTGTTCCTGTTGGCGATGACCAAAAGCAACACCTTGAAATTACAAGGGATATTGCTACTCGTTTTAACGGTTTATATGGTGACGTATTTAAAATCCCCGAAGCCTATATTGCTAAAAACGGCGCTAGGGTTAGAAGTTTACAAGACCCCACCAAAAAGATGTCTAAATCTGATGAAAATCCCAATGCTTTCGTAGCAATTTTAGATAAACCCGAAGACATTATGCGTAAATTTAAACGTGCCGTAACAGATAGTGAAAATAAAATTTGCTTATCTGAAGATAGACATGGTATTAATAACTTAATTTCAATTTATTCTTGCGTTACAGGTAAAACCCCGGAAGAAATTCAAAACGAGTTTGACGGTAAAGGGTATGGTGTATTTAAAACTGCCGTTGGTGAAGCGGTTGTTGAAGAATTACGTCCCGTTCGTGAGAATTTTGAACGCATTATAAAAGATAAGGGCGAACTTGAAAATATTTATCGCGCTGGTGCTGTAAAAGCAAGAGATATTGCAATTCGCACACTTTCAAAAGCAATGAAAAAGGTAGGCTATATTAGATAATGCAAGAAAGTTTTGCTAAAAACAGAATAGACGCGTTGCTTAACGCAAATCATCTGCCGCACGCAATTATTATTGAGGGCGACGGAGATAAAAAGTTGTCTTTAGCAAAATATCTTGCAAAGGCTTTTTTATGTGAAGAAAAAGCTACTGGTTGTAACAGCTGTAAAAGCTGCCATTTAGTTGACGTTGGTACTCATCCCGATATTTTAACAATAGCACCCAGTTCTCCAAAATCAAAGATACACGCTGTTGAAAAATTTCAAGAGTTATCTAACGAAATTATGTTGGCGCCATTTATGTCAAACGGCAGGGTAGTTCATATAACTGCCGGCGAAATACTTAACGATAGGTGCCAAAACACTATGTTAAAAATATTAGAAGAACCGCCTAATAACCTATTGTTTATTATTACTACTACCAACACTTCAAATCTTTTAGATACTATAAAATCAAGAGCCGTTACTTTTAATATTGACGGTAGCGAAAATGAAGAACACGCTGAATTAAAAGAGATTGCTAAGAAAATTTTCAATAAAGCGGAACAAGGCAAAAGATATGAAATTTTGGTGGAACTAAATAAAATTTCCGACCGCGCCGAATTAGATTTACTTGTTTTGTTTATTAAGCAAATGGCGGTTGATAAATTAAAGGGAAAACAAATGGGTGAAGCATCTAGTTTTTCAGATAAACGCCTAAATAATATTGTTATCAATTTATCTGAACTTAAAAGAAAAATGGATTTAAACCCAAACAAAAAATTGCTTTATGCCGTAATTTGTGATTATTTAACTGCAAATTATTAAATATAATATTTATATTATTTTAATTGACAATCTAAATACGGTATTGTAAAATAAACTCAAGAAATAATAGGGGGCAAATTTATGGAACCAAAATACAAAAGAGTGCTGCTTAAATTAAGTGGTGAAGCACTAGCGAAAGGCAAAGGCTTTGGACTAAATTTTGATATTGTAGCAGAAATTTGCAAAGCTGTTAAACAATGCGTAGATATGGGCGTTGAAATTGGTATTGTTGTTGGTGGCGGCAACTTCTGGCGCGGCCGTGAGGGTGGTAAAATGGACCGCACTCGTGCAGATCATATGGGTATGCTTGCAACAACCATTAACTCATTAGCACTAGCTGATGGACTTGAACAAGAAGGCGTTGAAGTTCGCGTTCAAACAGCAATAGATATGAAAGAAATTGCAGAACCTTATATTAGAAATCGTGCAACTCGCCATTTAGAAAAGGGCAGAGTAGTTGTTTTTGGTTGCGGTACAGGTAATCCTTTCTTCAGTACTGATACAGGTGCTGCGTTAAGAGCCGCTGAAATTGAAGCAGATATTATTATGAAAGCAACTATGGTAGACGGTGTTTATGATAGTGACCCAAAATCAAATCCTGATGCTACAAAATATGATCATATATCTTTCCACGATGTACTCAACAAAGATTTAGCAGTTATGGATAGCACTGCGGCATCACTTTGTAAAGATAATGATATTCCTATTTTAGTTTTCAGCATTGATGAACCTGACAACATTTATAAAGCAGTTTGTGGTGAAACTGTTGGAACACTTGTAGATACTATTGATTAAACGGAGGTAAATAAAAATGAAACAATTATTAGCAAAAACAGAAGAAAGAATGGAAAGAAGAATAAATCATCTTGATACAGAATATAAAGCAATCAGAGCAGGTAGAGCAAATCCTGCAGTTTTAGATAAAGTTAAGGTTGATTACTATGGAACTCCAACACCTGTAAATCAGGTGGCAACAGTTTCCGTTCCTGAAGCAAGAACTATAACAATTCAACCTTGGGATGCTTCAATTTTAAATTTAATTATGAAAGCAATTCAAACATCCGATATTGGTATCAACCCACAAAACGACGGTAAGATTTTGCGTTTAACTTTCCCACCTTTAACTGAGGACAGAAGAAAAGAAATAGTTAAAGAGGTTTCTAAAATTGCAGAAGATACTAAAATTCAAATCAGAAATGTTCGTAGAGATTCAATGGAATTGTTGAAGAAAATGAAAAAAGATGGCGAACTTACTGAAGATGATGTTAAAAACGGTGAAAAGAAAGTTCAAGACATCACTGATAAATATATTAAGATGGCTGACAAAATGTCAGATGCAAAAGAAAAAGAAGTAATGGAGATTTAATATGGGACTTTTTAGTCGCAAAAAAACTAATAAAATTGATATAACAGAATATAATTTACCAGAACATATTGGCATAATTATGGACGGAAACGAACGATGGGCTAAACAAAGAAATTTACCTCGCTCTGCAGGACATAATGCAGGGGGAAAGGTATTCAGAGAAATAGCAAGATATTGTAGTGATATTGGTATAAAATATTTAACTGTATATGCTTTTTCAACTGAAAACTGGAAACGCCCTAAAAATGAAATTGATGCTTTGATGAAACTTTTTGAAGATTATTTACAAGAAGCAATACGAGATTTCAAAGATGATACTATCGTTGTTCGTTTTATCGGTGATAAATCTCCTTTTAGTGATAAATTAAAAAAACTTATGATAGAAAACGAAGAATATTCAAAGGACCGCGATGGTATGGTTTTGAATATTGCTATGAATTATGGAAGTAGAGATGAAATAGTAAAAGCCGTTAAAAATATTTCTTTCGGTGTTAAAAATGGTGATATTGATATAGACTCAATCAATGAAAATATGGTATCGGATTATTTGTATACATCAGGTCAACCTGACCCCGAATTTATCATCAGACCTTCCGGCGAATATCGTTTGTCAAATTTTTTATTATGGCAATCAGCATACACTGAATTTATAATAATGAACAAACTGTGGCCTGATTTTACTTCCGCAGATTTAGATGAAGCAATTAAAATTTTTAATCAGAGAAACCGTCGTTTTGGCGGTGTGTAAGGAATGAAATGTATGAATTCTCTTAAATCAAGACTTTTAACAGCA
>JAZQHT010000009.1:0-35332 GCA_045540715.1 Acutalibacteraceae bacterium
CGCCGTATTTTTCGGTTAAAATAATGATTTTTTTATTGAGCGTTTGTTTTTTAGAAAAAGCCCGTTTTTCGCGGTAATTAAAGGCTTTTTCGGCTTTTCCCAGTCACCTAAGGAATCTCACGGAAAATTATTTCTAAAAAATATTTTAAAAAAACTTTCAAAAAACACTTGCATTTTAATAATGCTTGTGGTATAGTGTATAAGCATGCTATTGTGTGCAGATATGCGTTGATGCGGGAGGTGGCCTACCGTAGAGTAGGGGAATTTCCGCGGAGTATGTCCGATTTATAAACCGGGCGATAATTTTGTTTTCTACAAAAACGGCATCTTGCCGCGCCCCGGATTTCCTTAAAAAAGGACAATCCGGTTTTATTCTATCTTGGGTTTGAAACACCCGGCGGTGTGGAAAGCAAAAGGCCCCAAAAAATTAGGAGGCTATAAAAATGGCAATCAAGGAAAAAATCAGAATTCGTATCAAGGGATACGACCATGCACTTGTAGATCAATCTGCAGAAAAAATTGTAGAAACTGCAAGACGTACTGGCGCTAGAGTATCGGGCCCTGTTCCGCTACCTACCGAAAAAGAAGTGGTTACAATTTTACGTGCTGTTCATAAATATAAAGACAGCCGCGAACAATTTGAAACCAGAACACACAAAAGGCTTATCGACGTGTTAAGACCCAGCAACAAAACTGTTGAGGCTTTAACTGGTCTTGAGCTTCCCGCCGGCGTAGAGCTTGAAATTAAGCTTTAATGGCCGACTGGTCAAGTTGGGTAACGCCCAACCAATAACCAAATAGGAGGAAATATAAATGCAAAAAGGTATCATCGGCAAAAAGCTTGGTATGACTCAGCTTTTTGACCAAAAAGGCAATGTCGTTCCTGTTACAGTAATTGAAGCAGGCCCTTGCGTAGTTGTTCAAAAGAAAACTATCGAGAACGACGGCTATGAAGCAGTACAAGTTGGCTTCGGCGACTTAAAAGCTTCAAAAGTAAACAGCCCAATGAAAGGTCACTTTGCAAAGGGCGACGTAGCTCCTAAGAAAGTTCTTAGAGAGTTCCGTTTAGAAGACTGCAGCGCAGTTAACGTTGGTGACATTATTAAAGCAGACGTATTTGCTGAAGGCGATTCAATCGACGTAATCGGTAAAAGCAAAGGTAAAGGCTACGCAGGCGTTATTAAACGTTGGAACTTTTCCCGTTTAAAAGAATCTCACGGTACAGGCCCTGTTCACCGTCACGGTGGATCTCTAGGTGTTATTGACCCCGCTAGAGTATTCAAAGGCAAAAAGATGGCAGGCCATCTAGGTTTTGAAAGAGTTACTGTTCAAAACTTAAGCGTAGTTAAAGTTGACGCTGAAAACAATATCATCGCTGTAAAAGGTGCCGTTCCCGGTCCTAAAGGCGGAATCGTTGTTATTAAAAACAGCGTTAAAGCATAACGGAAGGAGTGTTATAAATGCCAAAAGCTAACGTATTAAATATGGCCGGCGAAAAAGTCGGAACTATAAAATTGAGCGACGCTCTTTTCGGAATTGAACCAAATGCAGTTGTAATGCACATGGCAGTTGTAAACTACCTTGCAAATCAACGTCAGGGCACACAATCTACATTAACCCGTACAGAAGTTTCCGGTGGCGGTAGAAAACCTTGGAGACAAAAAGGTACAGGTCATGCTAGACAAGGTTCTATTCGCGCTCCACAATGGAGACACGGTGGCGTAGCATTAGGTCCCAAGCCCAGAGATTACAGCTACAGCATCAATAAGAAAACAAAGAGACTTGCTCTTAAATCTGCTTTATCAGATAAAGCATTAAACGGCGATTTAATCGTATTAGAAGAATTAAAACTTGAAACATTTGCTACAAAAGTAGTTGCTAACTGCTTAAGCGCTATCGGTGCAGAAGGTAAAACCTTAATCGTGCTTGATACAAATGATAAAGTAGCAATCAAGAGTGCTTCTAATATTAAAGGTGTTAAAACTGCTCAAATCAACACAATCAACACTTACGACATCGTAAATGCAGATAAATTAGTTGTTGTTAAAGCAGCAGTTAAAATGTTAGAGGAGGTATATGCATAATGAAAGCAGCACAAGACATCGTAATTGCACCAGTTATCACAGAAAAAACTATGATTGATGCAAAAAACAAAAAATATACCTTCAAAGTTGCAACAGATAGCAACAAAGTAGAAATTGCTAACGCAGTTGAAACTCTATTCGGCGTAAAGGTTGAATCTGTAAACACAGTTTCAGTACGCGGAAGAAATAAAAGGGTTGGTCGTTACAGCGGCACAACAGCTGCTTGGAAAAAAGCAATTGTTACCCTAACTGCAAAATCCAAGACCATTGAATTTTTTGACGGTCTAATGTAATGCAAGTATAGTCTTGCGGCAATGTATGGGATAAATATCCCGCTAAGCCTAATAGGAGAGTGAAAAGAAAATGGCAATTAAACATTATAAGCCGACTACTCCGGGCCACAGAAATATGACAGTTTTGGATTATTCTGAACTTTCAAAAGTAGCGCCCGAAAAGAGTCTTTTAGCACCTGTTAAAAAGAGTGCAGGTAGAAACAGCTACGGTAGAATCACCGTTCGTCATAGAGGCGGCGGCAACCGTAAAAAATACAGAATTATCGACTTCAAGAGACTTCGCTTTGGTGAAGTAGCAGAAGTTAAAACCTTAGAGTACGATCCAAACCGTTCAGCATTTATTGCTTTAATTCAATATGAAGATGGTTCAAAGAGCTACATCATCGCTCCTAACGGATTAAAAGTTGGCGACAAGGTTGAAAGCGGTCCTAACGCTGATATTAAAATCGGTAACGCATTACCTTTAATTAACATCCCCGTTGGTACATTTCTTCATAATATTGAGCTATATCCAGGTAAAGGTGCACAACTTGCACGTTCAGCCGGTAACCAAGCTCAATTAATGGCAAAAGAAAACGGTTTAGCACTTTTAAGATTACCTTCCGGTGAATTAAGAAACGTTCCTGAAAAATGTATGGCAACAGTTGGTCAAGTATCCAACCCCGAACATGAAAACGTTAACTTAGGTAAAGCCGGTAGAAAACGCCATATGGGTTGGAGACCTACAGTTCGTGGTTCAGTTATGAACCCCTGTGATCACCCTCACGGTGGTGGTGAAGGTAAATCCCCAATTGGTCGTCCCGGTCCTGTTACACCTTGGGGCAAACCTACATTAGGTTACAAAACACGTAAGAAGAACAAAGCTAGCGATAAATATATCGTAAGCCGTCGTTCTAAGTAGTCGACGAAAGGAGAATTATAATGGGAAGAAGCATTAAAAAAGGCCCTTACGTACAACCTGTACTTCTAAAAAGGGTAGAAGAAATGAACAAAGCCGGCGAAAAGAAAGTTTTAAAAACTTGGAGCCGTTCCTCAACAATATTCCCCGATTTCGTCGGACACACCTTTGCTGTGCATGACGGTCGTAAACACGTTCCGGTATATGTAACAGAGGATATGGTTGGCCATAAATTAGGCGAATTTGCACCAACAAGAACCTTCAAAGGTCACGCCGGTGCAAAAACAACCAAGTAAGCGGTCGAAAGGAGATATAACTATGGAAGCAAAGGCAACCTTGAAATACGCACGTATTTCACCAAGAAAGGTTAAAATTGTCTTGGATCTCATCCGTGGACAGAAAGCCGATAAAGCCATGGCAATCCTTAAGTTCACACCTAAGGCCGCCTGCGAGTTATTGGAGAAACTTTTAAAATCTGCTATTGCTAATGCAGAAAACAATTTTTCAATGGATGTTTCCAAGCTTTATGTATCAGAATGTTACGTTTGCCCAGGTCCAACACTAAAAAGAATTAGAGCTAAAGACCACGGCAGAGCACATCGTATCTTAAAAAGAACATCTCACGTTTTCCTTACTGTTAAGGAAATTGAAGACTAAGAAGGAGGTTAAAGTTAATGGGCCAGAAAGTACATCCTAACGGTATGCGCGTAGGCGTTATCCGTAACTGGAATTCACGTTGGTTTGCTGACAAAAACAGCTTTGGCGATACTTTGGTTGAGGACTATAATCTCCGCAAGTATCTTAAAAAGATTTTATATGCAGCAGCCGTTGCAAAAATCGAAATCGAACGTGATGCATCAAAAGTAAGAATTCATATTCATTGTGCAAAACCCGGTATTGTAATCGGTCGTGGCGGTGCAGAAATTGAAAAACTTCGTTTAAACTGCCAAAAAATGATTAACAAACCAGTGCACATCAACATTGTTGAGGTTAAAAACCCCGACTTAGACGCAACTTTAGTTGCAGAGGGCATTGCAGCTCAATTAGAAAAACGTGTATCCTTCCGTCGTGCTATGAAATTAGCTATGGGTAGAACCATGAGATTAGGCGCAAAGGGTATTAAAACTCAAGTATCAGGTCGTTTAGGCGGCGCTGAAATTGCAAGAAGCGAGCATTATCACGAAGGTACTATTCCTCTACAAACAATCCGTGCTGACATTGACTACGGTTTTGCAGAAGCAAACACAACTTACGGTAAAATCGGTGTTAAAGTATGGATCTACACAGGCGAAGTTCTTCATGATGCACGCCGTCCTCGCAAGGAAGGAGGCAACCGCTAATGTTAATGCCTAAAAGAGTAAAATACAGAAGAGTACACCGCGGTAGATTAACCGGTAAAGCTTTAAGAGGTAACACCGTAACTTATGGTGATTTTGGTCTTCAAGCAACCGAACCCGCATGGATTACTTCAAATCAAATCGAAGCAGCCCGTATTGCTATGACTCGTTACATTAAACGTGGCGGTCAAGTTTGGATTAAAATATTCCCCGATAAGCCAATTACCGAAAAACCTGCTGAAACACGTATGGGTAGTGGTAAAGGTTCACCGGAATACTGGGTATCAGTAGTTAAACCTGGCCGTATCATGTTTGAAATCGGCGGTGTTGACGAAACTTTAGCTCGCGAGGCTATGCGTCTTGCAGCAAACAAATTACCTATCAAATGTAAGTTTGTTAAAAAGGAACAGGGTGGTGAGCAGTAATGAACGTAAAGGATATCAGAGAAAAAACAGTTGCTGAACTTAATGATATGCTTAAGGATTTGAAGGAAGAATTATTCAAACTTCGTTTCCGTCACGCCGTTAACCAGCTCGAAAACCCCATGCGCCTTACAGCTGTTAAAAAAGACATCGCAAAAGTGAAGACAGTTCTTCGCGAACGCGAGCTTTCTGACAGCGCAAAGTCGTAAGAAAGGATGGTTTAAAGCTGTGAGCGAAAGAAATCTAAGAAAAACCAGAGTGGGTAAAGTTGTAAGCGATAAAATGGATAAAACCATCGTAGTTGCTATTGAAGACAACGTAAAACACCCCCTTTACAACAAAATCATTAAAAGCACTTATAAGCTAAAAGCACATGACGAAAACAACGAATGTGGTATTGGCGATAAAGTATTAGTTATGGAAACTAAACCTCTATCTAAAGATAAGAGATGGCGTTTAGTAGAAATCATCGAGAAGGCTAAGTAAGGAGGACAAAACTGTGATACAACAACAGACTTACCTAAAAGTTGCTGACAACACCGGTGCTAAAGAATTAATGTGCATCCGTGTATTAGGCGGCTCCGGTAGAAGATATGCAAATATCGGCGATGTTATCGTTGCTTCTGTTAAAAAAGCTGCTCCAGGCGGCACAGTTAAAAAAGGCGACGTAGTTAAAGCCGTTGTAGTTAGAACAGCTAAAGGTCTTCGCCGTAACGACGGAACTTACATCCGTTTTGACGAAAACGCAGCCGTTCTCATCAGAGACGATAAAAACCCCAGAGGTACACGTATCTTTGGACCAGTAGCCCGTGAGTTAAGAGAAAAAGAATATTTAAAAATTCTTTCTTTAGCTCCCGAAGTACTATAAGCTTTGGAGGGAAAGAAAATGAAAAAATTAAACATTAAAACTGGGGATACAGTAGTTCTTTTAACCGGCGATAAAGAATATCGCGGCAAAAAAGGTAAAGTTCTACAAACCAGCCCCAAAGAAGGCAAAGTAATCGTAGAAGGCATCAACGTAGTTAGCAAACACGTTAAACCCAGAAAAGCAGGCGATCCATCCGGTATTATTAAAACCGAATCTGCTATTTATGCTAACAAAGTAATGGTTGTATGTCCTAAATGCGGCAAACCCACACGTATCGCTCATAAGGTTTATGAAGATGGTAAAAAAGACCGTATGTGCAAAAAGTGCGGCGAAACTTTTTAGAGTAGGAGGAATATCACATGGCTAGATTAAGAGAAGCTTACAAATCAACAGTAGCACCTGCCTTAATGAAAAAGTTTGAGTATAAAAGCGTCATGCAGATTCCCAAGCTCGATAAGGTAGTTATAAACGTAGCCTGCGGCGAAGCAAAAGACAACAGCAAAGCTATTGATGCTATCATTAGCGACTTATCAAAAATTACAGGTCAAACACCTGTTATTTGTAAAGCAAGAAAATCTGTTGCTAACTTCAAACTTCGTGAAGGCATGCCAATCGGTGTTAAAGTAACACTTCGTGGCGACAGAATGTACGAATTCGTAGATCGTTTCTTCTCGGCAGCATTACCGAGAGTTAGAGACTTCAGAGGTATTAATCCCAATTCTTTCGACGGTAGAGGTAACTACTCTATGGGCGTTAAAGAACAATTAATATTCCCTGAAATTGATTACGATAAAATTGACAAAGTTAGAGGTATGGACATTATTTTTGTTACAACCGCTAACACCGACGAGGAAGCACGTGAGTTATTAACACTTATGGGTGCACCGTTTGCAAAGTAAGGAGAGAGGAAAATGGCTAAAACATCAATGAAGATGAAACAGGCTCGTCCTGCAAAATTTTCAACAAGAAGCTACAACAGATGTAAAATCTGTGGCCGCCCCCACGCCTACCTTCGCAAATACGGTATATGCCGTATATGCTTCCGTGAGTTGGCTTACAAGGGCGAAATCCCAGGCGTAAAGAAAGCAAGCTGGTAAGGAGGAAAACGACATGCAAATTACAGATACTATCGCAGATATGTTAACCAGAATCCGTAATGCTAATTCGGCAAAGCATGAATCGGTTGATATTCCTGCTTCCAACGTAAAAAAAGCAATTGCTCAAATTTTACTAGACGAAGGTTATATCAGCAGCTTTCAAGTTATTGACGATGGCAAACAGGGAGTTATTCATGTTGTATTAAAATACGGTCCTAATAAAACACAAGTTATTAAGGGTCTTAGAAAAATCAGCAAACCCGGTTTACGTATCTATACTAACGTAGAAGACATGCCTAAAGTTATGAAAGGTTTAGGTATTGCAATCCTTTCAACAAGCAAAGGCATTATGACAGATAAAGAGGCTCGCAAAGCTAATGTTGGCGGCGAAGTTCTCGCATTTGTTTGGTAAGGGGGTACAGTACAATGTCAAGAATTGGTAAACAACCCATTGCGATTCCTGCAGGTGTTGAAGTTAAGGTTGACGGCAATACTGTTACCGTTAAAGGTCCAAAAGGCAGTTTAACTAATACCTTCCACAAGGATATCAAAATTGAATTAAACGATGGCGTTATCAACGTTACAAGACCTTCAGACGTTGCAGAACATCGTTCATTACACGGCTTAACCAGAACATTAATTAACAACATGGTAGTTGGTGTTTCTCAAGGTTATAGCAAAGAATTAGACGTTATGGGCGTTGGCTACCGTGTAGCTAAACAAGGAAAAGACTTAGTTATGAACTTAGGTTATTCACACCAAGTATTCGTTTCTGAAGAAGACGGCATCACTATCGACGTTCCAAACCCTAACAAAATCATCATTTCAGGTTGCGACAAACAGCGCGTAGGTCAATTCGCTGCTGAAGTTCGTGAAAAACGTCCACCAGAACCCTACAAGGGCAAAGGTATCAGATATACCGGCGAATATGTTCGTCATAAAGAAGGTAAAGCCGGTAAAGGTGCAAAATAAGAAAGGAGAGATTGAAAGATGGTTAAGATTAAAGATTCTAACAAAGCTCGTCTTACTCGCCATAAGAGAGTACGCGGTAAGATCAGCGGAACCCCTGAGATTCCAAGACTAAATGTTTTTCGCTCTCGTACAAATATCTATGCACAAATTATTGACGACGTAAATGGTGTTACATTAGCAGCAGCCGCATCTAATGAAAAAGATTTTGGCGATGTTAAAGGTAACTGTGAAGCAGCTAAAAAAGTAGGTTTACTTGTTGCAGAACGTGCAATTGCTAAGAAAATCAAAACGGTTGTATTTGACCGTGGCGGTTATATTTATCAAGGTCGCGTTCAAGCATTAGCTGAAGGTGCCCGCGAGGGCGGCCTAGAATTCTAAGGAAGGAGAAAACATAATGGCTACAGGAATTGACGCATCAGTTTTAGATTTAAAGGAACGCGTTGTTTCAATCAATCGTGTTTCTAAAACCGTTAAAGGCGGCCGAATTATGAAATTCTCCGCTTTAGTAGTTGTAGGTGACGGCAACGGAATCATCGGCTTTGGTTTAGGCAAAGCTGGTGAAGTTCCCGAAGCTATCCGCAAAGGTATTGAAGACGCTAAAAAGAACCTTATTAAAGTACCTCTAAAAGGTACAACTATTCCTCACGAAGTTATCGGAGCATTCGGCGCTGGTCGTGTTTTATTAAAACCCGCAGCTCCCGGTACCGGTGTTATCGCTGGTGGCCCCGTTCGTGCCGTATTAGAAACCGTTGGTATTAAAGATATTCGTACCAAGGCTTTAAGGTCTAACAATCCTTGTAACGTAGTACGTGCAACAGTTCAAGGTCTTGCTTCTTTAAGAAGCGCTGAAGAAGTTGCTGCTACTCGTGGCAAGAGCGTTAAAGAAATTTTAGGTTAAGGAGGAAGCAACAATGGCAAAAAAAGCTTCTGAACTTAAAATCAAGTTGGTAAAAAGCCTTATCGGCGCAAAAGACAATCAAATTGCCACAGCTAAGGCATTAGGCCTTACAAAGGTTGGAAATGAAACCGTTCAGCCCGATAACGACGCTACCAACGGCAAAATTAAAACAATTATCCACCTTGTTGAGGTAACAAAAGCGTAATCTAAGGAGGTGCGAACTATGAAAATTCATGAACTTTCTCCAGCAGCTGGATCTAATCAAGATGTAAAACGCATAGGAAGAGGACATGGTTCCGGTAATGGTAAAACAGCCGGTAAAGGCCATAAAGGCGCAAAAGCACGTTCCGGCCCAAATAAAAGAGCTGGTTTCGAAGGCGGTCAAATGCCTCTACAAAGACGTGTTCCAAAGCGCGGCTTTAACAATATATTTGCTACAAGATATGCGGTACTTAACGTATCCGATCTTAACGTATTTGAAGAAGGCACAGTAGTTGATACTGAAGCTTTAAAATCTAAGGGTATTGTAAAGAAAACTTATGACGGTATTAAGGTTCTAGGTAACGGTGAAGTTACAAAGAAACTTACTGTAAAAGCTACTGCTTTTTCCGAGACAGCTAAGGCTAAAATCGAAGCTGCCGGTGGCACAGCTGAGGTGATCTAACATGCTTGAAACAATTAAAAACGCATGGAGAGTTCCCGAAATTCGTAAAAAAGTATTCTTTACAATTTTCATCCTATTCATTTTCCGTTTAGGTGCAGTTATCCCGGTTCCTTTCGTAGATTTTATGAAATTAGCTGCTAACTCTGCAACAACAGGCGGAACAAATGACTTTTTTAACTATCTATCAATATTAACCGGTGGCGGTTTAGAATATGGCGCTTTATTTGCAATGTCAGTAACACCATATATTAACGCATCGATTATTATTCAACTTTTGACCGTAGCTATTCCTCCATTAGAAAGACTTTCTAAACAAGGTGAGGAAGGAAGAAAGAAATTAGCTCAAATTACAAGATATGCAACAGTTATCTTAGGTTTAATTCAAGGTATCGCATATTATATTTGGTTAAATACTTCCGGTTACGTTACAGCAACAGGCGGCGTTAAAGTGTTTGCAGCATTTGTTATTATATTAACATTAACTGCTGGTAGTGCACTTGTAATGTGGCTTGGCGAACAAATTGACGCTAAGGGTATTGGTAATGGTATTTCAATGCTATTATTCGCTGGTATTATTTCCAGAGCACCCGATGCATTTGCTATGTTATGGACTTATGCATTTAAATTAGGCAAATGGTTACCCGTACTTGCTATTATATTAATCTTCGTATTTATAGTAGTATTTATTGTATGGATGACAAATGCAGAACGCAGAATTCCTGTTCAATACGCAAAAAGAGTTGTTGGCAGAAAACAATATGGTGGTCAAAACACTCATATTCCCATTAAGGTTAATATGTCCGGTGTTTTACCAATCATCTTTGCAAGCAGTATTTTAATGCTTCCCACAATGCTTTTATCATTTAACCTATTTGATGCAAATTCAACAATTGCAAAAGCATTACAATTGTTTAGCGTTCAAGGCGCATTTTATGCAATCATTTATTTCTTCCTAATTATAGGATTTGCTTATTTCTATACAACAATTCAGTACAACCCTGTTGAAATGGCAAACAACTTAAGAAAAAATGCGGGTGCAATCCCTGGCGTACGTCCCGGTAAGCCCACATCTGATGCAATTGCAAGAATTCTTTCTCGTATTACCTTATTAGGTGCATTATTCTTAAGCGTTTTAGCTATTTTACCTATTTTCGTAGGCAACATTGGTGAACTCAACATTTCAATCGGTGGTACTTCGGTACTAATTATTGTAGGTGTTGCACTAGAACTAGTACAGAACCTAGAAAGCCAGTTAATGATGAGACATTACAAAGGTTTCTTAGATTAGGTGAATATATGAAATTAATTTTATTAGGAGCTCCGGGTGCCGGCAAAGGCACCCAAGCAGAGCTTATTTGTGAAAAGCTTAATATACCCGCAATATCAACCGGTAACATTATTCGCGAAGCGATGAAACAAGGTACAGAGATGGGTAAAAAAGCAAAAGAACGTGTTGATGCAGGACAACTTGTCCCAGACGAAGTTGTGATTGGCATCATCAAAGAAAGATTATCTCAAGATGACTGCAAGGGCGGCTTCATTTTAGACGGTTTTCCAAGAACTATTCCTCAAGCAGAGGCTTTAGATACAATGGGAATCGAAATAGATACAGTTTTATCTATTGAAGTTGCTGACGAAGATATTATTCGTCGTATGTCCGGCAGAAGGGTTTGTCCCGACTGTGGAGCAAGTTATCATATTGAGTATAAAAAACCCGCAGTAGAAGGTATTTGTAACAGTTGCGGTGCTTCGCTTATCATCCGTAAGGACGATAAACCTGAAACAGTTTTAGATAGACTTAACGTTTATCACGAGCAAACTGAACCTTTAAAAGCATTTTATAATGCAAAAGGTAAACTCGTAACAGTTGAAGGTCAAGAAGAACTTAAAGACACTACAAAACTTACCTTTGCGGCATTGGGTATATAATTATGATTATACTCAAAACCGGTCGCGAGCTTAAAATAATGCGTGAAGCTTGCAGAATATCGGCCGGAGCATTAAAGCTGATAGGCAGTGCGGTAGAGCCCGGTGTAACAACCGCCGAGCTTGACCGATTAGCTGAAAAGTATATTTTATCGCAGGGTGCAAAACCCAACTTTAAAAATTACCAAGGCTATCCAGCTACCGCATGCATATCTATAAATAACGAGGTAATTCACGGCATACCGAGTAAGTCCCGAGTAATCAAGGAAGGCGATATAGTAAGCGTTGACCTTGGTGCAGTATTTAATGGTTATCACGGAGATAACGCCGCAACTTTCGCAGCAGGCAGCATTTCACCTGAAGCGAAGCGGCTGATGGACGTAACCAAAGAAAGCCTTTACGAAGGTATTAAAATGGCAGTCCATGGCGGCAGAATCGGTGATATAGGAAATGCTATCGGGAGATATGTCGAGGAACGTGGTTATTCGGTGGTACGCCAGTTTGTCGGCCACGGAATAGGCACGAGCCTGCACGAAGCACCGGAGGTACCAAACTTTGGTATAGCCGGACGAGGTGTTCGTTTAGTAAATGGAATGACATTAGCAATTGAACCAATGGTTAATGCCGGCGGTTTTGATGTTAAAATTCTTCCTGATAAATGGACGGTAGTAACAGCCGACGGTTCTTTGTCAGCTCATTTCGAGCATACAATAGCCATAACACCGGACGGTCCTAAAATATTGACCATAGCCGATTAAATGGCAAGAACTGAACTGAAACCTAAATTTTAAATAAACGAATGGAGGCAATTATATGTCTAAAGAAGATATGATCGAACTCGAAGGCACCGTGCTTGAAACTATGCCTAACGCAATGTTTAAGGTTGAGATCCCTGGCGGTCACACAATACTTGCTCACATTTCCGGTAAATTACGTATGAATTTTATTCGTATCTTACCCGGAGACAAAGTAACCGTAGAGATGTCACCATACGATCTAACAAAAGGACGCATTACTTGGCGTTCAAAATAAAGGAGGCACATTAAAAATGAAAGTCAGACCTTCTGTAAAGAAAATTTGTGAAAAGTGCAAAGTAATCAAACGTAAGGGTAAAATCATGGTTATCTGTGAAAACCCAAAACACAAACAGCGTCAGGGTTAATCCCTAAAATTATGAAGTGAGGTGCATTTATAAATGGCACGTATAGCCGGTGTTGACCTACCAAACGAAAAAAGAGTTGAAATTGGCTTAACTTATATTTTCGGTATAGGTCTTACAACCTCAAAGAAAATCTTAGCTGAAACAGGCATCAACCCTGATATTAGAGTTAAAGATTTAACTGAGGATGACATTTCAAAACTTCGTGATTACATTGAAAAGAATCTTGAAGTAGAGGGTGACAGACGTCGCTCAATCGCATTTGATATTAAACGTTTAATCGAAATTGGCAGTTATCGCGGTTTAAGACACCGTAAAGGTTTACCTGTTCGTGGTCAACGTTCCAAAACAAACGCAAGAACACGTAAAGGTCCTAAAAAGACAATTGCTAATAAGAAGAAATAAGCGGGGAGGAGTTAAATAATGGCACAAAAAAAAGGTACGACCCGCAGGCGTCGTGAGAAAAAGAACATTGAACGTGGTGCTGCTCATATTCAATCCACTTTCAATAATACCATTGTTACTATTACCGACATTAACGGAAACGCACTATCTTGGGCATCTGCCGGTGAATTAGGCTTCCGCGGTAGCAGAAAGTCCACCCCCTTTGCTGCACAAAGCGCTGCAGAAACAGCAGCTAAAGCAGCTATGGAACACGGACTAAAAACTGTTGAAGTTTACGTAAAAGGCCCCGGTACAGGTCGTGAAGCAGCAATCCGCGCATTACAAACTGCAGGTTTAGAAGTTAACATGATTAAAGACGTAACTCCTATTCCTCACAACGGTTGCCGCCCGCCCAAAAGACGTCGTGTATAATTTGGAGGTGTAACGAAAAATGGCTAGATATACTGGTGCAGTATGCAGATTATGCCGCAGAGAAGGCCAAAAGCTTTTCTTAAAAGGCGAACGCTGCTATTCTGAAAAATGTTCATTAAACCAAAGAGCTTACGCACCCGGCCAACACGGTCAAGGTCGTAAGAAATCTTCTGAATACGGTCTACAGCTACGCGCAAAGCAAAGAGCAAGACGTTTCTATGGTGTAAACGAAAAACAATTCGCACACTATTTTGAAATTGCTGAACGTAAACAAGGCGTTACAGGTGAAAATCTATTACAAATCTTAGAAAGCCGCCTAGATAACGTTGTTTACAGAACAGGTTTTGCATCTTCTCGTGCAGAAGCAAGACAATTAGTTGGCCACGGCCACTTTGAAGTTAACGGTCATCGCGTTGATATCGCTTCTTACAGATTATCTGCTGGCGATGTTATCACAGTTTGCGAAAAATCAAGAACAAGCGAAAAGATTAAGTCAGTTATGGAAGCAAACGCTTCTAGACCTTTCCCAGCTTGGTGCGACGTTAACCATGAAACATTCACCGTTAAGGTTGTAAACCTACCAGAGCGCGACCAAATCGATGCTCCTGTTGATATGCAACCCATCGTTGAATTCTATTCAAAATAATAAACACATTATTTTGGTTTTATCTTACCGCACAAAGATAAAACTAACACTAATTTAAAGTGTGGAGAAAAGGAGCTTTATATGATAGAGATTGAAACACCAATTTTGGAAACGGTTGAAATTTCTCCCGAAGACAATTATGGTAAGTTCACACTTAAGCCCTTAGAAAGCGGTTACGGTACAACCTTAGGTAACAGCTTAAGAAGAGTTTTACTTTCTTCTTTACCAGGCGTTGCAGTTACATCTGTTAAAATTGACGGTGTACTACACGAGTTTTCAACAATTGAAGGCGTAAAAGAAGATGTTACAGAAATTATTCTTAACATTAAAGGTCTTACCGCGAAATTGCATAGCAACGGTCCTAAAACTGTTTATATTGAAGCAGAAGGTCCTTGTGTTGTAACTGCAGGTTCGATTAAAGCCGATTCAGAAGTTGAAATTCTTGATAAAGATCTTTACATTGCCGAATTAACAGAAGGCGGCAAACTATTTATGGAAATTAATCTTGACCATGGTCGTGGTTACGTTTCTGCTGAAGCAAACAAACCCGAACAAACCATAGCAGGTTTAATTCCGGTTGATAGTATCTTTACCCCTGTAAAGAGAGTAAAGTTCGATGTTGAAGATACCCGTAAAGAACAGATTACAGATTACAATTGCTTAACTCTTGAAATCTGGACAGACGGAACAATTACAGCCAAAGAAGCAGTGTCTTTATCTGCAAAAATTCTTATTGAGCACTTAAAACTATTTGTTGACCTATCTGACAAAACTGATAGCGTTGAAATTATGGTTGAAAAGGGTGACAGCGGTAAAGAAAAGAATTTAGAGAAGACAATTGAAGAATTAGATCTTTCCGTTAGAAGCTTTAACTGCTTAAAGAGAGCACAAATAAACACTGTTGAAGACCTTATCAGCAAAACTGAAGAAGAAATGATGAAGGTTAGAAACCTTGGCAGAAAGTCCCTTGAAGAAGTTATACAAAAACTTGAATCTTTAGGATTTACACTTTCTAAAGGCGACGAATAATTTTTGAATTACCATTAAGGAGTGAAATATTATGGCAGGTACCAGAAAACTCGGCCGCGCAACAGACAGCCGTACAGCTATGCTTCGTGCAATGGTTACTTTCTTACTTGAAAACGGTAAAATTGAAACCACTTTAACACGTGCTAAAGAAGTTCGCGCTTTAACCGAGAAATATATTACACTCGCTAAAGATAGCAGCCTTCACAATAAAAGACAGGCTATGGCATTTATCACTAAAGAAGCAGTTGTTAAAAAATTATTTGACGAAGTTGCTCCTAAATATGCTGAAAGAAACGGCGGTTATACCAGAATAACAAAAATCGGTCCTCGTAGAGGCGATGCCGCTGAAATGGCTATCATCGAGTTGGTTTAATTTATAAACCGTAATTTTACAGCATATAGTGTCGTATCTGAAAAATCGGATACCGCACTATATGCTGTTTTTATTTATATTTTAATTTTTAAGGGGGAAAATAACTTAAAATATTAAAAGGAGTGTAAAATATGCCGGTAGCACATAAGGGCGCAATTTCATTTGGTCTTGTGCATATTCCAGTTGGTCTTTATACTGCCACTCAAGATAATGACTTGCAATTTAATCAGCTTTGCAAAGAAGACGGCAGTAGAATTAGATATAAAAAGGTGTGTTCACATTGTGGTAAAGAGGTTGCAAACAGCGATATTGTAAAAGGTTTTGAATACGAAAAAGGAAAATACGTAACATTAACAGATAAGGAATTTGAAAAAGCAAAATCACAAAAGGATAAGCTTATTTATATAATAAGTTTTGCAAATCTTTCAGAAGTTAAACCTATTTATTTCGACAAAACTTATCATATAATACCCGAAAAGGGCGGTGAAAAGGCCTTTAATTTATTATATGTTGCCATGAAAGATTTAAAAAAGATTGCTATTGCTAAAACGGTTTTAGGAACAAAAGAAAAACTATTAGCACTTATTCCAACAAACGACGGCATTTTAGCCGAAACATTATTTTTTTATGATGAAATAAAAGAAAGTCCCAAAAAACTTTCTAAAGAAAAAGTAAAACCACAAGAGCTTAAAATGGCTAAGGCATTAATAGAATCCATGAACGAAAAGTTTGATCCTAAAGATTATAAAGATGAGTATCAGTCAAAGTTATGGACAATTATCAAAAAGAAAATAGGCGGCAAAAAAATAGTTACCCCAAAAGAGACGGTTGCAATTAATGTTGAAGATATTATGGACGCTTTAAAGAAGAGTCTTGCTAAACAAAAAAGCAAATGAGTTTATACGATAACATTAATATTTTACCAATGCTTATTGGAGAAGAAAAAGAAGTTTTTTCAAACAAAAATTTTCTTTTTGAATTAAAATTTGATGGAGAAAGATGTTTAGCCTATTTAGATAAAAATGAAACTCTGCTAATAAATAAGCGTGGAGTTAAAATGCTTCCAAAAGTACCCGAACTTGCTAATATTCATAAACAAATTAAAATCCCTTGCATTATAGATGGTGAACTTATGATTTTAAAAAACGGAAAGCCGGATTTTTTTGAAATTCAAAAGCGTAGTTTAACCTCAAACGTAAATAAAATTAAGCTTTTAAGTAACGAATATCCTGCAAGTTTTACGGCATTTGATATATTATATTTAAACAAAAAATCGCTTTTAGACGAGCCGCTATATAAAAGAAAAGAAATTTTAATTGAAAATTTAAAACCCAATGATAGTTTAGGCCTTTCTAACTGTTTTGAAAATAAAGGTTACGAGCTTTTCGATTTTGCATTAAAAAATAATCTTGAGGGCGTTGTTGCAAAAAGAAAAGACAGTATATATACTCCCGGCAAACGCACAAAAGATTGGATAAAAATAAAATGCTTACAAGATGACGATTTTATTATTATTGGCTTTAAAGAAGGTAACGCTGATTCTAATTTATCAAGCATTATTTTAGGACAATATAACAATAATAATATTGAATACTGTTCAAGCGTTGCGGTAGGGAAAAACAGTGAAGTATTTAAAAAAGTTAAAAAACTTAAAGATTCGGTATATAAAAATATAAAACCAATACCGACTGTTGTTTTTAAAGAACCGGTATTGGTTTGCACAGTTAAATTTATGATGAGAACAAAAAATGGTGGGCTTAGGCAGCCTGTTTTTAAGGGTTTAAGAGATGATAAAAGCCCAAAGGAATGTATTTATAAATCTATTTAAAGTCAATATTCATTTGTTTGTAATTAAGCCAGTCAAAACCAAAACGCTTATAAAATCTAATAGCGCCTTCGTTATCGTCTTCAACCTCTAAACGAATACGTTTAAAATCGTTTGGGAGTTGTTTTAATATTTCTTTAAAGAATTCAGAACCTAATTTGAGGTTTCTGAATTCTTCTTTTATATATAGTTCTTCAAGCCAAAGCACCTTGCCGCCTGCCTCTTGTGAGTAGGTAATAGCAAAAAGTGCAAAACCGGCTGTAATTCCATTATGTATAATTTTGCAACCGTCTAAAAAGGGGGAACGGTTAATGAGTTCTGTAAAAGTGTTTTCTAAATGCTGCTCGGGCACGGGATGTAAAACCGCATCGCTTGAATAAAAAAGTTTTGCAAGCTCAAAATATTCGTTTTTATCATTTTTATTAAATCTTTTTAACATAAAATATGTCCCTTTTATAATTTTTTTGCTTTAATTATTATAACAAATAAAAAATAAAAAAGCAAACCGTATGCAAAATGTATAAATATGCACGTTAAAATGCAAATTTATGCAATAAAATATTCAAAATTCTACATAAATTGCATAAAAATTGAATATTTTTTAAATTTTTTTCAAAAAAGACTTGCATTTTTATGCAAGGTGTGATAATATATATGCACACTAATAAAAACAAGGAGAAAAATAAAAATGAAAAAAATATTATCAATTATTTTAGCAATATCATTAGTTTTAACTATCGGTCTTGTTACAGTAGGTTGTAATCAAGCAACAAACGGTTCTTCCACAAAGGTAAAGGTTATTGATCTTCCTTTAAGTGAAGAAACATATGCATTTGCTGTTAACAAAAATGATACAGAATTTCTTAATAAAGTAAATGCTTTCTTAGATAAGATTACTTCAAACGGTAAATTCGAAGAAATTTGCAATAACTATTTTGGCGATGGCACACCACTTTCTATTGAATCAAAACCACTTGATCCTTCCAAAGATCAATTAGTTGTAGCTACAAGCACAGGCTTTGAACCATTTGAAATGGTAGATGCAGCAGGTAAGTATTCTGGTGTTGACCTAGAAATTGCTTATTATTTAGCACAAGAACTTAATTTAGAACTTGTTATTCAAGATATGGATTTTGATGCTGTTGTAAACTCTGTTCAATCTGGCAAATCAGATATCGGTATGGCAGGCTTATCTGTAACACCAGCACGTCAAAAGGTTGTAACTTTCTCTAAAACATATTATAACGCTTCTCAAGTAGTTATTTGTCCTGAAGATGACACAACTTTTGATAACTGCAAAACAGGTGAAGAAGTTGCCGCAATTCTTAAAGGATTAGGCTCTGACGTTAAAATTGGTTGTCAAGCAGGTACAACAGGTGAACTTTATATTAAGGGTGATGAAGATTACGGCTTTACTAAATTAACTGCTGAAGCTGCTCCTTATAAATACGTTGCTCTTGCTATCACAGCTATGAATCAAAAACAAGTAAAATACGTTATTGCTGATAATGGCCCCGCAAAGGCAATTGCTGCAAAACTTAACGGTAATTAATTTATAGTTTATTTAAAAGGCCTCTGGGTTTATAACGCAGAGGCATTTTAAAATTTTGAAAGGAATTTAAAAATGGATTTTTCCGGAAAATTTGAAGTGTTTTATGAACTGTTTATAGTTCAAGGCGGCTGGAAACGAGTAGTAACTATAGGGCTCGTAAACACTTTACTTATTGCTGTTTTAGGCCTTATAATTGGCATGATTTTGGGTACTGTTATTGCGGCCGTAAAGGTGATGCCTAAATATAAACTATTACCACGCATATTAGATAAAATTTGTGGATTTTATGTTGGATTTTTTCGTGGAACACCACTTGTTGTTCAACTGCTAATTGCATATTATGTTTTATGGCCGTTATTCAATATTACTATTTCTCCATTAGATACAAGCATTATAGTTTTTGGTCTAAATAGTGCTGCTTATGTTTCTGAGATTATGCGTGGCGGAATTCAATCTGTTGATATTGGTCAAACCGAAGGCGGCAGAGCGATGGGCTTAAGTTATGGTGCAACTATGATGAAAATTGTAATCCCACAAGCAATTAAAAACATTTTGCCAACGTTAGGTAATGAATTTATTGCACTTATAAAAGACACGTCTGTTGTAAGCTTTGTTGCTGCTACCGACCTTTATAAAACCTTTACAGAAATCGGTAACGTAAGGTATGAATATTTTGTTCCATATTTAGCAATGGCAGTAGTTTATATATTATTAGTTTTAATTATTAGTTTCTTAGTAAAATTAATGGAAAGGAGTTTAAGAAAAGGTGATAAGAGTATCTAAATTATGCAAATCATTTGGCGATAACCTTGTTTTAAACAATATAGACCTTTCTATTAAAAAAGGCGAAAAAGTTGTTATTTTGGGCCCATCGGGTTCTGGTAAAAGTACTTTATTACGTTGTCTAAACTGTATGGAAGACCCAACCAGTGGTGAAATTTATTTTCACGACGTTAACATTGCAGATATGTCGGTAGATATAAACGTACACCGTCAAAAAATGGGTATGGTATTTCAACACTTTAACCTATTTAACAATAAAACAGTTCTTCAAAATATTACTTTAGCGCCGTTATACGTTGCTAAAAAGAAATATAATAAAGCTAAACGTCTAAAATTCTTTGGTAAAGAATATAATCAAGAAGATTTAAAACCTTTAAAAGAAGTTAAGGCTGAAATTGAAGAAAGAGCAATAGAACTTTTAAAAACTGTTGACCTAGAAGATAAGGCTAACGAATATCCGGCAATGCTTTCGGGTGGACAAAAGCAACGTGTTGCAATTGTTAGAGCACTTGCGATGAATCCTGACGTTATGCTTTTTGACGAGCCAACAAGTGCATTAGACCCTGAAATGGTTGGCGAAGTTTTAGAGGTTATGAAAGACCTTGCTAAAAAGGGTATGACAATGGTTGTTGTTACTCACGAAATGGGTTTTGCAAGAGAAGTTGCAGATAGAATTATCTTTATTGATGAGGGTATAATTATGGAAGAAGCCCCACCAAAAGAATTTTTCGATAATCCTAAAAACCCAAGACTTAAAACATTTTTATCAAAAGTTTTATAAAAAATAAAGACCGAAGTTTAAAACTTCGGTCTTTTTAATTTATATTTTATTATTGGATATCTTCGTTTGACATTAATTCAATGCCGCCGTCTTTAAGAATTTCAACGGCCTTTTCATTATCGGCTACACGTAAAATAACAAACGCAGTATCTTTTCTTGGGTTAACAAATGCGTACATATATTCAACGTCAACCCCTTTTTCAGAAAGAATAGTAATTGCTTTGTTTAAACCGCCTGGTTTATCGTCAATAGCAATTGCTAAAACCTTTGTAATTGTTGCGGTTACGTGATTTTCGTTTAAAAGCAATGTTGCTTTTTCGGGGTTATTTACAATTAGACGTAAAATACCGTAGTCGGTTGTATCTGCAATGGATAAAGCACGAATATCGATTTTGCCATCTGCAAGAATTTTTGTGATTTCTGCCATACGTCCTTGGCGGTTTTCAATGAAAATAGAAATTTGATCAATTAACATAATTTTTACCCCCTAAATTTTTCTGTTATCAATAACGCGTTTGGCTTTGCCTTCGCTTCTTTGAATAGATTTGGGTTCAACTAATTTTACTTTTGCACTAATATTTAAAACAGCACGAAGCTTTTCGCCAATTAGTCGTTCATTTCTCTCAATGTCTTTAACCGAGTCAGAGAAGTGTTCTGGTGGAAGTTCAACCCTAACTTCAATAGTATCAAGATTATTAACTCTGTCAACCACAATAACGTAGTTTGGTTCATAGCCCATAGTTGTTAAAACGTATTCAATTTGAGATGGGAAAACGTTAACACCACGAATAACCAACATATCGTCGCTTCTGCCCATAGGTTTAAGCATTTTAATAAGTGTTCTTCCACAACTACATTTTTTGCGAGTTAACACTGCAATATCTCTTGTTCTGTAACGAATAAGTGGAAGAGCTTCTTTACCAATACAGGTAAATACTAATTCGCCAACTTCACCTTCAGGTAAAACTTCGCCTGTATCAGGATCTATAATTTCGGGGTAGAAGAAGTCTTCGTTAATGTGCATACCGGTTTGTTCTTCACATTCAAAAGAAACGCCTGGACCTGCAACTTCAGAAAGACCGTAAATATCGTAAGCTTTGATATTTAGCAGTTTTTCGATGTTTTCTCTCATGCCTTCACTCCAGGCCTCTGCACCGAAAATACCGGCCCTAACGCGAAGTTTAGAGGTGTCAACCCCTTTATCACGGCAGCTTTCACCAATAAATGCGGCATAAGAAGGTGTGCAGCATATAATATCACTGCCATAGTCTTCTAAAATTTGAATTTGTCTATCTGTATTACCACTAGAAACGGGAATTGCACAAGCGCCTAATTTTTCTGCGCCGTAGTGTAAACCTAAACCGCCTGTGAATAAACCGTAACCGTAAGAAACGTGAATAATATCTTCTTTTGTGCCGCCAACTGCAACAATTGCACGAGCAGCCGAAGTTGACCAAACGTCAATATCGTTTTTAGTATAGCCTACAACAGTTTGTTTGCCGGTTGTACCACTAGAAGCGTGAATACGTACAAGTTCTTCACGAGGTACTGCAAAAAGGCCAAATGGATAATTGTCGCGTAAATCGGTTTTTAGCGTAAAAGGAAGTTTAGAAATATCGTCAATAGTTTGAATATCTTCGGGTTTTATGCCCATTTCGTCAAACTTTTTCTTATAAAAGGGAACCTTTTCATAAACTCTTTTTACGGTTGCTCTTAATCTTTCGTTTTGAATAGCGCGCATTGTCTCTCTATCGGCACATTCAATTTCGGGATTAAAATAATTTGCCATATTTTTCAGTCCTTTACTAATTATTATAACCGAGATCGAAAGCTTTAAGATTTAACTCTAGAAACTTGGGTGGGACGGTTGTTTTGATTGCTTCAATCCATTTTTCATAAGGAATATCGGTGTTTTTAGCAAGTACACCAATAAGTACAACGTTAACTGCTTTGCTGTTACCTGCAGATTCTGCAAGTTTTAAAGCATCTAAAGAAATAATTTCTGCATCTGTGCCGTTTAGTTTTTCAATAACGTCAGAAGGGTATGTAGCATTACCTGTAACAACAGGCATTGGCATAATTTTTTGTGTATTTAAAATAATTTTGCCTTGCTTTTTAAGATATTTAATCCAACGTGCAGCTTCAAGCTGTTCAAAAGCCAAAATAATGTCGGCTTCGCCCTCTGTAATAATGGGGGAGTTAACCTCTTTGGCGGCCTTTACGTAGGTTACCACACTACCGCCACGTTGACTCATACCGTGTACTTCCGAAACCTTAACGTCAAGACCTTCGTTTGTCATGATATTGCCAAGCAATCTACTTGCAAGTAAGGTTCCTTGTCCGCCAACGCCAACAATCATTAAATTATACATATTATTTACCCCCTTTAATGCAATCGAATTTGCACATTTCTGTACAAACGCCGCATCCAACGCAAAGTGTATTATCAATTACTGCACCATTTTCGTTAAAGCTAATTGCAGGACAACCAATCTTCATACACATTTTGCATTTTTTACAATCTTTAATTTCGTAAGCGGGTGCACCCTTAAAGGTTTTAAGTAATACGCAGGGTCTTCTTGAAATAATTAAAGATGGTTCTTCTTTTTCTAATTCTTCTCTAATAACTGCGGTTGTTTCCTTCATTTTATATGGGTCAACAACTCTAACGTTGTTAATACCACAAGCACGTGCAAGTGCTTCTAAATCAACAGAAGTTGTTTCTTCACCGCAAATTGTTAAACCGTTTGCAGGGTTGTTTTGATGCCCCGTCATACCTGTAATAGAGTTATCTAAAACAATAACGGTTGAAATGCCTTTGTTATAAGCAATATCAATAAGTCCTGTAATACCTGAATGAATAAAGGTGCTGTCACCAATAACTGCAACGGCATTTTTAGAAAAATCTTTACCTCTAACTTTAGAAGCACCGTGAAGTGCCGAAACAGAAGCGCCCATACAAATACAAGTATCCATCATAGAAAGGGGAGCGAGTGCCCCTAAAGTATAACAACCAATATCGCCACTAACGTAGCAACCGATTGTTTTAAGAGAATAGTAAAGACTTCTATGAGGGCAACCTGCACAAAGTGCCGGTGGACGTGGTGGAATTTGTAGGTCGGTTGAGTTAACCTCTACTTTTTCACCTAAAATCTTTTCTTTAATAGTATCTTGAGAAAATTCACCAAGTAGGCCAAATAATTCTTTACCAATAACCTTAATGCCAAGCGCTTTACAATGTGTTTCAATAACACCGTCAAGTTCTTCAAAAACGCAAAGTGTTTCAACCTGTTTTGCAAAGTCTAAAAATAACTTTGTGGGTAGGGGGTTAACCATACCAAGTTTTAAATAAGAAGCGCTGTTTCCTAAAGCGTCTTTAGCGTAAGTATAACAGTCGCCTGCAGTTATAATACCAATTTTTGCGCCTTCATTAATTTCAACCTTATTAATTTCTGCAGTTTCTGCATATTCTTGAAGTTTTAACATTCTGTCTTCAACAATAACGTGGCGTTTAATTGCCATTGCAGGCATCATAACGTATTTTTGTGGGTCTTTTGTATATTCTTTTAATTCTAGTTCTTCACGCTCAGAAAATTCAACTAAACTGCGAGAGTGTGCTACACGTGTGGTTAAACGTAGCATAAAGGGTGTGTCAAATTCTTCAGAAAGACTGAAAGCTAGCTTTGTAAATTCTTTACACTCCATAGAGTCAGAGGGTTCTAACATAGGTGTTTTAGAAGCAATTGCGTGGTTGCGGCTATCTTGCTCGTTTTGAGAAGAGTGCATACCTGGGTCATCTGCAACTGCTAACACAAAGCCACCGTTAACGCCTGTATAAGAAGCAGTATAAACGGGGTCGGCGGCAACGTTTAAGCCAACGTGCTTCATAGCGCAAAAGCTTCTTGCCCCTGCAATAGAAGCACCAATTGCCACTTCTGCTGCAACCTTTTCGTTTGGTGCCCACTCACTGTAAATTTCTTTATATTTAGCAACTGTTTCGGTAATTTCTGTTGAAGGAGTACCAGGATATGAAGATACAAGCTTAACGCCTGCTTCATAAAGACCACGAGCCACCGCTTCATTACCAAGTAATAATTGTTTCATATTATTTATTCCTCAAATCTATAACTCTTTTTGCTTTGCCCATAAAGCGTTCAATTGATTTTGGTTGAACTAAACTTACTTTAGTGTCAATACCTAATACCGAACGAACCTTACTTCTAATTGTGTTTTGTAGGTTTTGTAATTCGCCGTAACGATCAAGCAAACTTCCGTCAATAAGCTCAACCTTAATTTCCAAGCTATCAGAATAATTTTCTCTTGTAACAATTAGCTGATAGTGCGGGCTGATACTGTCTAACCCTACAAGTACGCTTTCAACTTGAGATGGGAAAACGTTAACACCGCGAATTTTAAGCATATCGTCGCTTCTGCCTTTGATTTTGTCCATCCTTGCAGTTGTTCTTCCGCATTTACAAGGCTCTGTAACAATACGGGTAAGGTCCTTTGTTCTGTAACGAAGCATTGGAATACCTTCTTTAGTAAGGGTTGTAACAACAAGTTCGCCCTCACTGCCTTCAGGTAAAACCTCGCCTGTATTTGGATCAATAATTTCGCAATAATAAAAGTCTTCGTTTATGTGCATACCGCATCTATATTCGCAGTCGCCCGATAGTCCCGGTCCACCCGTTTCAGAAAGACCATAGTTATCTGTAACAAACATGCCCCAGTTCTTTTCAATTTGGTCTCTCATTTCTTCGGTGCAACCTTCACTACCTAAAATACCAATTTTTAGGTTATAGTCGCTCATAGGATAGCCCGATTCTTTTGCAAGTTCAGATAAATATAATGCATAAGAAGGTGTTGAAACTAATGCGTTTGTTTTAAAGTCACGCATAAACATAAGTTGTTTTTCGCTGTTTCCAGATGAGCAGGGAACAACCGTAGCACCAATTTTTTCAAGTCCGTAATGAAGACCAAGGGCGCCCGTAAACATACCGTAGCCAAATGCAATTTGAACGATAGTGTTTTCATCTGCACCACCTGCAGTAACAAGTCTAGCAATCATTTCTACCCAGTTGTCAAGGTCATTTTTTGTGTAACCTACAACGGTGGGTTTGCCTGTTGTACCAGAAGAAGCGTGAATACGCACAATTTTGCTTTGTGGTACTGCAAAAAGTCCAAATGGATATGTATCTCTTAAATCGGTTTTAACGGTAAAAGGAATATTTTTAATATCGTCTAAAGATTTAAACTTGTCGGGGGTCATCCCACACTCGTCTAATCTTTTGCGATAAAGCGGCACGTTATCGTAACAATGCTTAATCATCCATTTCATGCGCTCAAGCTGAAGTTCTTTTAACTTGCTTCTTGGCATTGTTTCAATTTCTTTGTTCCAAATCAATTTTTAACACCTACAATTATAACTTTTAAACAAAATGTCTTTGTCTAGGTAAACATTATAAAAATTATACCATAAACAAAGACAAATTAAAATATATTTTGCTAAATTTTTTATTAAATTTCGGCTTTTTTATAAAATTCCGAATAGTCCACTTTTTTAGTTAGTTTGCTTACAACAATGCAAACAATAAAGGATACTATCATAGCGGCAACCGCAAACTGTGGACCAAAGTTTTTAAGGGTTGCAAAAATCTGAATATTTGGGGCAATTTGATTAATTAACATACTGCCTGCAGGAATAAATGCAATAACAAAGCCCGAAATCATAGAGCTAAATGCACCAACCTTGTTAATAGATTTTATGTAAAGAGATAGCATATATGGTGCTAAAAAGCTACCCGATAAAATACCCCAAGAATAAGACATCATATCTAATATAGGAGTATTGGTATTTGCCACAAAGTAAGAAAGCACAACAAACACAACACATAAAATTTTAATATTTAAGGTTGCCTTTTTATCAGACATTTCTTTTTTGTGCTTAAATAGGTCCATAACGGCAGTTGTAGAGGCCGTCATTGTAATAGAAGAAAGGGTAGAAACGCTTGCAGAAATTAAAAGCACTAAAACAACCCCTAATAAAACCGCAGGCATATTAGCTTGTTTTAAAATATTAGGCACAATATAGTCGGTGTGTGGAGTTGGAAAATTTTCAATTTCTGTAAAGAAAATTCTGCCAAACGAACCAATAAAGTAGCCGCCGCCTGCAACAAGTAAAGCAAAAACGGTTGAAATTATAGTGCCGCGTTTAACCTCTTTATCGTCTTTAATACCATAGTATTTGTGTATCATTTGAGGTAGTCCCCAAGTACCAAAACTGGTCATTAAAATTGTTGAAATAAGGGCAACCCAGTCGTTTGTTTTTAAACCTAAATTATTTGTAATTTTAGCAAGGCCCATAACACCGCCGTTTTTAGTAATGGCGTCAGAACGAAGCACAAAGAAAATTAGTAAAATAACGCCGAAAAACATTATAATGCCTTGAACAAAGTCGGCTTTTATTGCGGCTAAATAACCGCCAAGTAGTAGAATTGCAATAGAAGCTAATGCAATAATAATCATAGTTATAGTTTCATCAACGTTAAGTAAAACAGAGCAAACCGAAGTAAGACCTTTATAAACGCTTGCAGAATAGGGAATAAGGAAGATAAAAATAACAATGCTACAAAATAGCTTCATAGAGTTGCTTTGATAACGTGCATTAAAAAATTGAGGCATTGTTTTAACTTCAAAGCTTCTTGCAACCTTGCGTGTTCTTTTAGCAAGTACAAGCCAAGCAAGTAAACTGCCAAATATGGCGTTGCCAATGCCAACTAAAACCGCCCAGCCGCCATATTTCCAACCGGTTGTTCCGGAATATCCAATAAACATAACGGCAGAAAAATATGCGGTGCCGTAAGAAAGGGCAGAAAGCCAAGCGGAAGCGTTGCCACCGCCAACAGTAAAATCGGAAAGGGTTTTAACACTTTTATTAGAGCTAATTCCTAAAATAACCATAAGTACCAAATAAATTACGATTGTTAAAATCATAACTGCAATATCCGGCATTTCTATCACCCTCACTTTAACGCTTTAAACTTTAACGCTTTTATGCGCTAAAGCAATTATATAACAAAAGTCGTATTTTGTCAAGGGT
Source organism: Acutalibacteraceae bacterium (assembly GCA_045540715.1). Lineage (GTDB taxonomy): Bacteria > Bacillota > Clostridia > Oscillospirales > Acutalibacteraceae > UMGS1279. The sequence goes on from JAZQHT010000009.1 coordinate 27,523, forward strand.
AAAAATCAATAAATTATATTTAATATCTATTTAAAAACTATTGCATATTTTTGGGTTTTGTTATAAAATAATAATATCTATACATATATTTATTTGTATTTTAAAAATCTTTTTTGTCCACAATAAAGTTGTGACAATAATTCATTTAGCAAAATTTACAAATTAGTGAAAAATGAAGAGTGAAAAGGGAATAAGTAAAAATCCCGTTCACTTTCGCGAACGGGATTTTTGGAGCTGCTAACCAGACTTGAACTGGTGACCTCATCCTTACCAAGGATGTGCTCTACCACCTGAGCCATAGCAGCAATATTTAGCTTGTCAGCAAGAATTATTATAATTTAATATCGGCTATTTGTCAAGCAAATTTTAAACATTTTAATTTTTTTACACGGATTGCGTGTGCCGTGTATATACATAAATTTTTTACGGAGGTAAATAAATGGCAAACAAAACTCAAAATGCCAAACTAAAGCCAGCCACAAAGAAAAAGCAGGTGGCCCAAAACCAAAAGAAAACCACACGCCAAACGGAAAATAATAAATCACCTATAAAAATTATTCCCATTGGCGGCGTAGGTGAAATAGGAAAAAACTGTTACTTATACGAATATGAAGACGATATGCTTCTTATTGACTGCGGTATGACCTTCCCTGATGAAGAAACACCGGGTATTGACATTGTTATTCCTGATTTTACCTATATTCTAAAAAACAAAGAAAAAATTAAAGCCCTAATTGTAACCCACGGGCACGAAGACCACATTGGAGCAATTCCGTATTTATTACGCAATTTTAACCTTCCAATTTATGCTTCAAGATTAACCTTAGGTTTAATCAGCGGTAAGTTAAAAGAACATGGGCTTTTAAACAGCGCAAAGCTTGTTGAGTTTAACGCAGGCGAAAAATTGAATTTCGGCAAATTTAACGTTGAGCTTATTCACGTTAACCACTCAATTCCCGATGCCGTAAGCGTTGTAATTAAAACGCCTGTTGGCACCGTTGTTCAAACGGGAGACTTTAAGATTGATACAACTCCTATTGATGGTGAGATGATAAATCTAGCCCGTTTTGCAGAACTTGGTAAACAAGGGGTATTAGCACTCCTTTCAGATTCTACAAACGCCGAAAGACCGGGTTATTCTGCAAGTGAAAGAATAGTTGGAGAATCTTTTTCTAACCTATTTAAAAAAGCATCGGACGGCAGAATTATAGTTGCATCCTTCTCGTCAAATATACATCGTATTCAGCAAATTATTGATGAAGCCGTAAAAATTGGCCGCAAGGTTGCAGTAATTGGCAGAAGTATGCAAAACGTTGTTCAAGTAGCGAGCGAACTTGGATATTTAACAGTTCCCGAAAACACCTTAATAGAAATGGAACAAATTAATAAATATCCTAACGATAAGCTTGTTATTATAACAACCGGTAGCCAGGGCGAACCTCTTTCAGCCCTTCATAGAATGGCTTATGGCGACCATCGTACTGTTGGCATTATGCCAAATGATCTTATTATTATTTCGGCAACTCCAATACCGGGTAACGAAAAACTTGTTTCAAAGGTTATTAACGAACTTATGAAGCAAGGCGCTACCGTAGTTTACGAAAAAATGTACGACGTGCACGTATCGGGCCACGCTTGTCAAGAAGAACTTAAACTAATGTTAAGTTTAACAAAACCAAAATTCTTTATTCCCGTTCATGGTGAACCAAAACATCAATTTAAACACGCAGGCCTTGCTGAAGGTATGGGAATAAATAAAAAGAATATTGTTATTAGTAGCATTGGCGACGTTATTGAAGTAAGCAAAAAGCAAATTAAAATTGCCGATGCCGTACCATCCGGTAGAGTACTTGTTGACGGCCTTGGTGTTGGTGACGTTGGAAGTATAGTGCTTAGAGACAGAAAGCATTTAGCAGAAGACGGTGTTATTGTAATTTCACTTACTATTGACGGTGCCACAAAAGACGTTTTAGCTGGACCCGAAATTATATCTCGCGGATTTGTTTACGTTCGCGAATCTGAAGAACTAATGGAAGCATTAGAAAATAACGTGTGCCACATTATTAATAATTGTCTTTACAATTCAAGACAAAACGATTGGAACACCCTAAAAACAAAACTTAGAGACGGCACTTCAAAATTCTTATACGAAAGAACAAGAAGAAGCCCCATGATTTTACCTATTATTATGGAAATATAAAGGACTGATTTAAATGAAGGTTGTATTATTACAAGACGTTAAAGGCAAAGGTAAAAAAGGTGAACTTGTAAACGTTTCTGACGGTTACGCAAGAAACTTTTTATTCCCAAAAAATTTAGCGGTAATAGCAGATAATTCTGCTATGAACATACTTAAAGGCAAGGAAAGTGCAAAAGCTCATCACCTAGCCGAAGAAAAAGCAGCGGCTGTTGCTTTAAAAGAAAAACTAGACGGCAAAAGAGTAATTATTAAAGCAAAAGCAGGCCAAAACGGTAAACTTTTTGGTTCTGTAACAAGTAAAGAAATTGCCGCAGAAATTAAAAACAGTTTTTCTGAAGATATTGACCGCAGAAAAATGAGTGTTGCAGATATTAAACAATTTGGCGAATATACTGCAGAAATTAAACTATATAACGGTGTTGTTGCAACCATTACCGTTTGCGTTATAGGAAACTAAGAAAAGGAAAGTTATTATGGAAAATAATACTTCGTTAGAACTAAATAAAACTCCGTTTTCAATAGATGCTGAGCAATCGGTTATTGGCTCAATTTTAATTGATCCAAACTGTATGAACCTAGTTGCAAATATGATTGATGCTGATAAATTTTATCTAAGTCAGCACAAAATTATATTTACGGCTTTGCTTTCTATGTACGACCTAAATCAACCTATTGACTTTTTAACCTTATATGAAAAGTTAAAAAACGAAGGTAATGATGAAAAAGCGGGTGGCAAAGCTTACTTAACACAACTTGTTCAAGCAGTACCCACTGCTGCAAACGTTGATATGTACTGCGGCATTGTTTTAGATAGATTTTATGCCCGTTCATTATTAGCAGCGGCTCAAAAAATTATTGAAGACGTTAATAACGGCAATAAAGCAGAAGAACTTATTGATGCAGCTGAACAAAGCATTTATAACATTACACAAGGTCGCGAAACAAGTGATTTAGTTCATATTTCAAAGGTTATTAGAAATGAAACTTATGACCGTTTGCAAAAAATTGCCGACCCCGTAACACGTCAAGACTTTATTGGTATTAACAGCGGCATTTCTGAACTAGACGAAGCATTATCAGGTTTTAATAAAAGTAACCTTATTATTTTGGGTGCTCGACCCGGTGTTGGTAAAACTTCATTTGCACTGAATATTGCAAGAAATATTTCAGTTAGAGAAAATAAAAGCGTTGCCTTCTTCTCGCTAGAAATGACAAGAGACGAACTTGCTCAAAGACTTCTTTCTAACGAAGCCGGTATTCCAAGTGATCATTTAAGAGATAGCTCTAAAATGACCGAGAAAGAGTGGGTAAGTTTAGCACAAGCAAGCGAAACCCTTTCAAATGCAAAGTTATTTGTTGACGAAAGTGCTAATATTACCGTTTCACAAATTAAGGCCAAAATTAGAAGACAAAAGAATATCGATATGGTAATTATCGACTATTTAGGCTTAATTAAAGGTTCGGTTCGTACTGAAAACCGCGTTCAAGAAGTTTCTGAAATTTCTCGTTCACTAAAAATTATGGCAAAAGACCTTAATGTTCCATTACTTGTTTGCGCACAGTTAAACCGTGGCGTTGAAGGCAAGGGTGGCGCAAAACATAAACCTGGACTTGCTGATTTAAGAGATTCTGGTTCTATTGAACAAGACGCAGATATTGTAATGTTTTTACATAAAGAACAAGATAAAACCGATGAATTTGGCGAACCCGATAATACAGTTGAATTAATTGTTGCTAAAAACCGTCATGGTTCTACACCAACAATTAAACTTAATTGGGACGGTCAGTTTACACGTTTTACTGCTAAGGATTATACTCACGAGGAATTTTAATGCATAATAGCGCAAATACAATTAATTTAGAAAGATTTTTTGAAGCTAATCAAGAAATCTGCGGCAGCAGGGTTGCAGTGGCTTTAAGCGGCGGCCCTGATTCTGTTTGTTTATTGCATTTGCTAAATGATATAAAAAACAAATATAATATTAAGCTTTCTGCGGCTCATTTAAACCATAATATTAGAGAAAATGAAGCCGACCGCGATATGCAATTTTGCATAAACCTTTGTAAAAGTTTAGATATACCGCTTTCTTTAGAAAGTAAAGAGGTTGTAAAACTTTGCTTAAAGGGCGAAAGTGTAGAAACCGCCGCTAGAAGAATCAGATACGAATTTTTTGATTCCTTAAATTGCGATTATATTGCAACTGCTCATAATAGCGACGATAACGCTGAAACCGTGCTACTTAACGTTTTGCGTGGCAGCGGAACAAAAGGGGCAGGGGGAATACCAAATATTCGCGGCAAAATAATTAGACCTTTGCTTAACTTTTCAAAAGCGCAAATTTTAGAATATTTAAATAGCAATAATTACGATTACGTAATTGATAGCACAAACAATCAAAACGAATATTCAAGAAATAAATTGCGTAATATTGTTTTTCCGGTGCTTAAAGATATAAACGAAAATTTTAGCGAAAATATAAATCGTTTTGCGGATTTAAATAAACAAGACGATGATTATTTAAATCAAAAAGCACTAGAAGAATATAATAAAGCGGCAACAAAAAACGGCTTAAATTTAAGCCTAATTAAAGAAAAACATATTGCGGTTTTAAGCCGTGTAATTAAAATATATTTTGAAAATCAAAATTTAAGCTTTAATAAAAAAACGGCCGACCAAATTTTAGATAGTTTTAAAAATAGCAAAAGCACAAAAATTAATATAGAAGGCAATTTATTTATTGAACTAAAAGACGGTGTGCTTTTTTTAGTTAACGAAAAAAAACCGAAATTTTTGGTAAAAACCGAAATTGTTAATAATTTGTTATTAAATAATACAATTGATTGTGATAAAATTGTAGGAGAATTAATTATATCGGTCAAAAAAGATGGCGATAAAATTAAACTTAAAGGGCGCCCCAATAAAGAACTAAGGCGCATTTATAGTGAAAAAAATATAGAACCCACGTTGCGCGACTTACTTCCTGTTGCCCACGATGATTGCGGAGTTGTTTGGGGCTATAAAGTTGGCACAGCCGAAAGGGTACTTGCTGACGAAAATTCAAAAAAACTTATGAGAATTATGGTGGAGGAAGAACAAAATGCATAACGATATTGCAGAAATATTATTTACAAAAGAAGATATTGCAAAAATTGTTGAAAGACTAGGGCAAGAAATCACCGAAGACTATAAAGATAAAAAGTTAATGATTGTTGGTGTTTTAAAAGGTTCGGTTGTATTTATGGCCGACTTAATGCGCAAAATAAATTTAAAATGCAAAACCGATTTTATGGCAATTTCTTCCTATGCAGGCGGTACTAGAAGCGGTAAACTTCGCGTTATTAAAGATTTGCAAGAAGATATTTCAGGATATGACGTTTTAGTTATTGAAGATATACTTGATAGTGGCAAAACACTTTCACATTTAACCGAAATGCTACGCCTTCGCGAACCTAATTCTTTAAAAATATGTGCATTTTTTGATAAGCCCGACCGCCGCGAAATTGATATTAAAGCAGATTACGTTGGCGCGCAAATTCCCGACAAATTTATTGTTGGTTACGGTTTGGATTTTGCTGAAGAATATAGAAATTTAGAATACGTTGGGGTTTTAAAACCCGAACTTTATGAATAAAAATAAGGGGTAAATACTTTGAAGAATTTTAAAAACGTACTTTTATATATAATATTACCGGTTGCTTTAATAATCGGTATAATGTTATTTATGAATTTTGCAAACGAAAAAAGCGATGTTGAATACTACAAAATTGTTAATATGATTAGAAACAATGAAGTAGAATCTTACGAGCTTAACCTTTATACCGGTGAACTTAAATATTATTTAAGAAGCGACAATAAAACACAGCACAAATATACCGTGCCAAATCCTGAACACTTCCGTGAAGACGTTAACGATTTTGTGTTACAGCATAACCAAGAAAATCCAAAAGATTTAATTAAGTACAATGAAAAGAGAGGTAACGAAACCTCTTGGATTATGAATTTGTTACCAACCCTTTTAACCTTTGGATTACTTGTTTTCTTCTTTATATTTATGATGCGCCGTATGAACGGAGCTATGGGCGGAGACAAAACAATGTCTTTTGGCAAGGCAAAGTTTAGAGTTGCCGATAATAAAAAGAAAACCACCTTTGCTGACGTTGCAGGGTGCGACGAAGAAAAAGAAGAAATGAAGGAAATCGTTGATTTTCTTAAAGACCCCAAAAAGTTTAACCAAATGGGAGCAAGAATTCCTAAAGGTGTGCTTTTAATGGGCCCTCCCGGTACAGGTAAAACCTTACTTGCCCGTGCAGTAGCAGGGGAGGCAGGAGTTCCTTTCTTCTCAATTTCGGGTTCCGACTTTGTTGAAATGTTTGTTGGTGTTGGTGCTTCTCGTGTAAGAGATTTATTTGAACAAGCCAAGAAAAATGCTCCAACAATTGTGTTTATAGATGAAATTGACGCGGTTGGTCGTCAACGTGGTGCAGGTCTTGGCGGCGGACACGACGAAAGAGAACAAACCTTAAACCAACTACTTGTTGAAATGGATGGCTTTGGTGCAAACGAAGGTATTATTGTTATGGCGGCAACAAACCGTCCCGACGTATTAGATAAAGCGTTACTTCGTCCTGGTCGTTTTGATAGACAAATTACAGTAAATTATCCCGACGTTAAAGGTAGAGAAGAAATATTAAAGGTTCACTCTCGCGGAAAGCCATTAGGACCTGACGTTAACCTAAAAACCATTGCAAAAACAACCGCTGGCTTTACAGGCGCAGATTTAGAAAACCTTTTAAACGAAGCCGCATTACTTGCCGCCCGTAATAACCAAAAGGCAATTACAGAAGAAAATATTGAAGAAGCAACCATTAAGGTTGTAATGGGTACAGAAAAACGTTCACACGTTATTTCTGATAAAGATAAGATGATTACCGCTTATCACGAAGCAGGCCACGCAATCGTTTCTTATCATATTCCAACCGAAGACCCCGTTCATCAAATTTCAATTATTCCACGCGGTATGGCAGCAGGCTTTACAATGTATTTACCTAACGAAGATAATCAGCATATTAGCCGTAAAAAGCTATATGGTCAAATTTGTTCGTTACTTGGCGGCCGTGCAGCAGAAGAATTAACTCAAGACGATATTTGCACAGGTGCTTCTAACGATATGCAACGTGCTACCGAAATTGCAAGAAAGATGATTACCAAGTTTGGTATGAGCGAAAAGTTAGGCCCAATTACTTATGGTAATGATAATAACGAAGTGTTCTTAGGCAGAGACTTCTCTTCAACACCTAACTATTCAAACGATATTGCAGCGGCAATTGATGCTGAAATTAATCGCATTGTTACAGGCGAATATGAAAAAGCAAAAGACATTTTAAATAAAAATATGTCAAAGCTTCACATCATTGCTAAAGAGCTTTTCGAAAACGAAAAGATTGACGGCGAAAGATTCGTTGCTTTAATGCAAGAATAATTAAAAAATAAAAGACCGAAGAATTTTCTTCGGTCTTTTTTGTATTTGTTAGTCTAGGGTGTAGCCATCCCACTCTGCAAAGTATCTTGCTAAGTGTGTAATGTCTTTACCTGTAATATCGTTGTCTTTA
>JAZQHT010000010.1:0-151253 GCA_045540715.1 Acutalibacteraceae bacterium
CGTACTTTTCGCTAAAATATTGCGTTGTATCAACCTTAGCAAAAGTGGGCGTTTTTCCAACAACAGATTTTACAACATTAAGGTCGACCTTGCTTATAATGGTTGGTGCTTTGGTGGCCTGATACGCCTTATAAATAGAAACTTTAGTTCTGTTTGCTTGAACAGCGGGACCCGATATTTGAGCCGTTTCATTATTTATGTGAGGATTAATTGTTTCGGAAAAATTGTTTCCGGAAGTTGTTTCAAAATGAACATATACAACATACCAATATCCTTCTTTGAAGGTGTCATTAGCGGACATATCCTTTTCCCATTCCCAGCCTTCATCATATTCAACCCACTCGTCACCGGTGATCTTGTGTGCGTTTGACCAGTTGGGGAGATCAGCCGAGAAATCAGGCTTCTCTCCGGCTACGGGAAGCTCGATATTCACCGCATCAACCATAGTAACGGATGCCGCAAAAACCGAGGTGGTTGGCATTAGGCATAAAAGCATAATTACTGTTAAAACCAATGACAAATATTTTTTCATAATTTAACCTCTCCTTTTTTGCCTTTATTGACCAAATAAAAATTTTATGATACAATAAAGTAAAACCTACAAGAATTATTCTTGTTAATATTATTATAATCCTTATTTTTTTGCTTGTCCCCATACTAAAAGTATGGGATTAGCCGTTTTTTGAAAAAAGTATAGTAATTTTTAGGGTTAAACCGCGCTTTTAAATGCGGTTAAAGGAGAGCAAAATGAAAAAGATATTTGCCGGCGCGCCTATATTACTCTTTTTAATGTTGAGCCTATCGAGTTGTAGTACTGTTGGCAGTAAAAACGCCAGCCTTTCCGTTATTTATTCCGCCGCCGCCATATTATCCTTATTGCTTCTAATTGGCTGCTGCCTTTTGGTTCGCAAAAAGAAGGTATGGTTTGTTTTGCTGTTTTCATCGGTGCTTATAGTAAACGTTGGATATACCTTCCTGGCAATGTCCACTTGTTTAGAGATGGCACTGTGGGCAAACCGAGTGGCATATCTCGGCTCGGTATTCTTACCGCTGTCGATGTTGATGATCATATTGAACGTTACCGGCACGAAGCATCCAAAATGGTTGCACGGAGTTTTAGGCGTATTATCGATTATAATATTTTTAATCGCCGCAAGTCCGGGGATACTCCCGATTTATTATAAAGAGGTTTCCTTTATAACAGTTAACGGCGTTTCCTCACTCAACAAGGTTTATGGGCCCTTGCACCCGCTTTATCTGATTTATTTGCTCGGCTATTTTGCCGCTATGATTACGATTATTATCCGAGCTCAAATCAAAAAAACCATTGAAGCTACGGCTCACGCCGTAATCCTTGCTATCGCCGTTTTCGTTAATATCGGCGTTTGGTTTATTGAACAGCTTGTTAGCATTGATTTTGAAATGCTCTCGGTTTCATATATAATAAGTGAATTGTTCTTGCTTGGTGTTCACCTTGTTATGAACGAATACCAGCGGATGAAGAAGATCGTCAAGCAGGTCGAGTCGGTACAGGGCTATTCCGATGCTGATGCATCCACACCTGATGTAATGCTTGAAAAGCCGGTAGTGGATGAAGCCATTGCACCTGAGCGCATCGAAGTCTTTATGATGGGACTGAAAACGCTGACCCCGACAGAACGGGATATCTATGATGCATATATTGCCAGAGTTACCACGAAGGAGATTATGGCGAATATGAACATCAAGGAAACCACCTTGAAATATCACAACCGAAATCTTTACGGGAAGCTCGGCGTTTCAACCCGAAAGGAATTGTTGGAAATACATAAGCATTTAAAATCCGTCAAGGCTGCTCTAACCAAGACAAATAATATAGAGTAAAACAAAAAGCGAGGTGAAAATTCACCTCGCTTTTTTATTTGTACGGTGTAATCAACTTGATTGCCGTATTATTTCAGTTTTTGTAATTTTAAAGTGTTGGCAATAACAATAAGTTGCATACCTTTTTCAAGAGGTAGTGTAGGATCTACCGTTGTGCTAATTTTATCATCATTTCGCATTGCAACAACGTTAATGGAATATTTTTTGCGAAGGCTAAGCTCTATCAGCGTTTTACCAACCCACTCATCTCTTACATCTATTTCTACCATAGACACTTCATTTGAAAGTTCTATCATTTCAGCAAAGCCCGATGTAAGCATGTTTTTGGCAAGTCTTGTTCCTGATTCTTTTTCAGGAATAATTACCCTGTCGGCACCCACACGTTTTAAAATCTTTTGGTGCATTTCATTGCCGCATTTTACAATTACGTTAGCTACACCTGCTTCTTTGCAAAGTGTTACCGCCATAACACTTGCTTCAAGATTACTTGCCATGGCAACAATAACAACATCGATATTACCAATACCGAGTCTTTTAATTACCTCCGGCTCGGTAATATCGGCACATTTACAAACGGGTATGGTTTCTATAGCGTTGTTAACATTATTTTGATCAATATCAACAGCTAAAACTTCTGCGCCGTTATTTACAAGTTCTTCTGCAACGGCTTTTCCATATCTGCCAAGACCTAATACTGCATAAGTTTTATTGATACTCATATAACTTATCCCTTTCTATCCCACATTGATTTCTTCAGTCGGGTTTTTTACTAAATTTTGATTATCCTTGCTGCGTTTAAATGCAACAGCTAGTGATATTGGACCCACTCTGCCTAGATACATTGTTATAATAATTATAAGTTTACCAATACTACCAAGAGATGCCGTTAGATTCCTTGTAAGGCCTACAGTTGCGGTAGCACTAACCGTTTCATAAACAATATCAAGTGCATTTGCATCTGTTACAGCCGAAAGCAACACTGTTGAAGTAAACATAATAATAAAAGACATACAAATAACGGCCGTCGCTTTACTAACCGCCTGTTTTGTAAGCCGTCTGCCAAACACCTCGGTATCCTCTTTATTGCGAATAGAGGCGATTGCGGCCACAATAATAACAGCAAAGGTTACCGTTTTGATACCTCCGGCTGTGCCAACCGGTGAACCGCCGATAAACATTAAAAGCAAACATACTACAGCGCTTGCATTGGTAAGGTTTTCTTGCGGCACTGTTGCAAATCCTGCGGTTCTAGTTGTAACCGACTGAAATAAAGATACTTCAATTTTTTGTAGCAACGTATAGTTGCCTATTGTTTGCGGATTGTTATATTCAAACGCAAAAATAAGTATTGCACCCACAAAAATTAAAATTAAGGTTGTCGTAATAGCAACTTTACTATGCAAGGTAAGATCTCTAAAGAATCTTACTTTTTTTGTTTTGGAATTTTTTACTACCCTTACTACATCCCACCATACAATATAGCCTATACCGCCAAAGATGATTAAGGCACAAGTAACAATATTGATTACGGGGTTAAGCGCATAGTTACAAAGACTATTTTCTGCAATAATATCAATACCTGCATTACAGAAGGCAGAAACAGCAGTAAATACCGATATCCATATTCCTTTTGCACCAAACTCAGGAATAAAAACCGTCATATAAAGTAGCGCACCGGCTCCTTCTATAATGAGAGTTCCGGTTACAACCTTTTTTACAAACCTAACAAGCCCCGACAAGGAATTAAGGTTAAAAGCGTCTTGCAAGAGCAGTCTATCCCCAATACCTATTTTCTTGTGCATAAGTATCATTAGTCCCGACATTATAGTAATAATACCAAGGCCGCCGATTTGAATCAATATCAGAATAACGATTTGTCCAAAAATGCTCCAAGAGGTTACAGTTGGTGTTACCACTAAACCAGTAACACATGTAGAAGTCGTTGCTGTGAAAAGCGCATCTAAAAAGGGCGTTGCCTTCCCATTAGCCGCGCTTATGGGAAGTGAAAGCAACACTGCACCAAAAAATATCGTTATCAAAAAGCTCAACAATATAATATGTGTCGTGGACACTAGAGGTTGTTTTCTCATATTATCCTAACGCTACCATACTGAACACAAGTGCAAACAAGGCAACGGTTTCACAAAGGCCTACAACCGTGATATACTGCGAAAAGCCCTTTCCTGTTTCAGCTAAAGCATCAGCACCTGCAGCACCTGCTTTACCTTGAACCACAGCTGAAAAAGCCATAGCTAAACCTGATGCAATTCCAAGGCCTAGCAAAAATGCAGGATCTGCAGTTGAGCCCTTCATCTGTTGCATTAAAAGAAAGCCGTAAATGGTTTGTGTAAGAGGCGCACCTGCAAAAACAGTAAGAATAAATGGCGCTGCCTTATTGCTCATATAACATTTTTTCCAAGCGCCAATTGAAGCCTGACCTGCAATACCAATACCTATTGCCGAACCAATTGCAGCAATGCCTAATGCCAAAGCCGTTCCTAATAATCCTAAATTCATAATGATTCTCCTTTAATCAATTTGTTCTTTAAATGGTTTAAATTTATGCCCACTCCACGACATATCTAAATGCGAGGAGAACTCTAGGGTATTAAGTCTTATTCCGTGAACAATAACTGAAAGAATATTTAAAATCATATTCAGTCCGTGTCCAAACACCAATAGAATTATGGCAACTATCATAAACATAAAATTGCCAAGCAAGGGCCCTGCTAGTTCATTAACAGTAGCAGAGATTGCGGCACCGGCAAGGCCAACAGCCCAAAGTCGTATATAAGAAACAATATCCGAAAATACATTTACCACACCAAGTAAAACCGACACAATGTTGGTAAGACTTGAAATTATGGATTTAATAATGCTTCCTTCATAGTTTGAAAATACAAAACTTAAAACAAAGCCCACGCCTATCAGTGCAATAGAAACCGTTCCTACGGGTATTCCTCCAATAACAAGTCCAAAGCTGAACACTTCAGCATTTACAACCAGACTAAGCACCAAATAGTAAATACCTAAAAGTTGTAATATCGAACCAATATCTCCGAGCATTTTAATAGACCCTTTGTTTCTCAAAACGCCTTTTATATGTGCAACTGTAAGCTGTATTAACGCTAGTGAGAAACAGAATATCTGTAGATTTTGAGCTGTAGTAAGTCCTGCTGTGCCGTTAGTCCAGAACGGATACCATATCTTATCGGCATACACATTTGAAATTACCGGTATAGATATATTTCTTAACCAAGCGGGCAGCTGAGACGGAGAAAGTCCAAACCAAGTGCAGGTAAGTGTCCCCCACAAAACAGTTGATAACCCAAACAGTCCTACAAGCAAAAACATAGAAGAAATTTGCTTTTTTGTAATAATCGATTTTATAATGGGGATTGCCGCAATAGCACAAATAAGCAATCCATAGCCACCGTCACCGAAAATAATTCCAAAGAATATGAGTATAAATGCTAAAAACCAGCCCGAAATGTCATATTCAAAATATCCGGGAACGGTACCCAAAAAATCGGTTAATGGATAAATAAGACTAACAAACTTGTTGTTTTTAAGTTTGGTTGGAACATTATCCTCAACCGTAGGCTCTTCTACTATAAGTCCCCACGAATTGCTCTTTGCTATTTGTTTTAGACCATCAAGGTTTTCGCTCTCTATATAGCCTGTGAAATAGGAAACGGAAAGTGGTGTTTCGCTTTCGGAAGATAAATTTTCATTTTTCATGCCCGTAGCATAGGTTTCAAATTCTATCTCCTTTTCAGCAGTTCTAATAGCTCTTTTGATGCTATCAATATAACAAGCATTGGAGAAAATCGTTTCGTCGATTTCGTGTGTACGAGTTTTAAGTTCACAAAGGCGGCGATTCATTTCTCCTGTAGAAATCTGCGGTAATACCAAACGGTATATATCAAGTGGTGTATCAGTTTTCTCTAGCTCTTCATTGTTAGATTTGAGTAGCATAAATCTAACGGTTGATTTTGTTGTATCAATTCGAAGGGTTTTAATGCTTTCGGCAAGTAGCTCATATTCAGTTTTAGGCATCTCATAAAAAGATATCTCATAACCTTTTGATTCCAATTCGCTTATGCTGTTTGGATCAATATCACCCCAGCTTTTCAAACGGTCAAGTTCGGAGCTGAGTGCAATTTGCTCTTGCTGACACTGCTTCTTCTCTGCATCAAGCTCTTGAATTTGCTTTGCAACAGACAAAGCCTTTGCAGTGCTTATATCTTTCTGCTCTACCTTTTTATTTTTGCCAATTGTAAATATTGAGTTTTCAAGTAAAGCAATTTGTTCTTTAAGCAAGGCTAGTCGTTCACCTGAACCTTCAGTTATTTCGATGTGAACAATTCCTAATTTACGAAGCTTTTTTAGAGTTTCGTCCTTTTTGTTTTCTCTAATAATAAGAGATACTTTTTTCATAGGCACTATCATAATGAATAAACCTCCTTTTCGGAAGACACAGCATTACGAAGGGCTATTTTACGTTTTGATATTTTTGAACGCACTACGGCACTAACCTGTTGATCTGCCATATAAATCGATATTTTTTTGATATTTTCCTCTGTTTCGGGGATTTTAATCTTTTCGAACAGGTTAACTCTTTGAGAGGTTGCAAGTAATTCAATCTCTAATAATCTGACCTGTTCTTCTAACACTTCCGCCTCTAAATCAAGAGACATTGCCTTTTCCATATGGTTTGCAGCAATATCCACCCAAAGCGGTGTTTCGTAAAAGTCATAATCTCCTCGTGAGAAATCCGCACCCAAAAACGTAGGAATATCAACACCTGCAATATTTTCTTTGCCTTTTCGAATATTGCTAACGGTTATAATTCCTTTTGGGAAGGCATCCACTTCACTAAAAACAGCAATCCAATCACGAAAGCCAAATTCTAGGTCTTCTCTTTCTTTTCTGGTTTTCTTCGCCTTTGCTTCAATTGTGCGAATTACCGATTGGAGTTGTTGCTTTTTTAGTGTAAGAGTAGGCAAATATCTGCGGTACATTTTAAGCGCGTCCTTTTGTACCTTTAACTCGTTTTTAGTTAGTTTGATTTTTGCCAAAACTACAGACCTCCTTAACCTTTAGGCCAAAATTCATCAGTAAGGTCTGACTTAATTCCGGTTTCGTCTTTTTCAAAACAATCTGCTAATATTTCCCATCCTAAATCAAGTGCATCTTCAAGCGCAAGATTAACAGACAACGACATTAGCTTACTTTCAAAAAGTTCACCGTATTTCAGCAATTTTTCATCCCAACGGCTCATAGAAAAGCCCATGTTTTTCTTTTCAAGTGTTTCTTTGTAGGAAGAATACAAACGAATCATTGCGTCCATAAGTGCACGGTGATCTTTTCTTGTTTTTCCGTTTACGTTTTGTTTAAGTCGAGAAAGTGAACCAAACGGTTCTATACGACCGCCTTTAAGGTAATACTGTCCTTCTGTAATATATCCCGTATTATCAGGAACAGGATGAGTAACGTCATCGCCGGGCATTGTAGTAACTGCTAAAACGGTAACTGAACCAGAATCAGCAAAGTCAACCGCCTTTTCATAGCGGGCGGCAAGCTGAGAATATAGGTCTCCAGGATATCCACGGTTAGAAGGAACCTGTTCTTGAGTAATAGCAATTTCCTTCATAGCATCAGCAAAGTTAGTCATATCAGTAAGAAGTACCAATACATCTTTATTCTGAAGTGCAAATTGCTCTGCTACCGCCAACACCATATCCGGAATCATCATACATTCAACTGTAGGATCGGAAGCAGTATGAATAAACATAACGGTTTTACTTAAAGCTCCACCTTTAGAAAGCGCATCTTTAAAATATAAAAAATCATCGTATTTAAGGCCCATACCACCAAGAACTATTACGTCGGCTTCTGCCTGCATAGCAATTCTAGCAAGAAGTTGGTTGTACGGCTCACCGGAAATAGAGAAAATGGGCAACTTTTGAGAAACAACCAAGGTATTAAACATATCAATCATGGGAATATTGGTTCTCATCATTCTATTTGCAAGAATACGCTTAGTTGGATTAACCGATGGGCCACCAATAGATTTCATATTTTCGTTAAGTGCAGGACCCTTATCTCTAGGTTCACCAGAGCCGTTGAATATACGACCCAATAAATTTTCACTAAAAGATACTCGCATTTCGCGACCGAGAAAACGCACTTCATCTCCTGTAGAAACACCCTGTCCGCCGGCAAAAACCTGTAAAGAAACAATATCTCCCTCGATTTTATTAACCTGAGCCAAGGACTTTCCAAAGCGTGAATTAATCTGTGCCAATTCCTTATATTTAACATCATTTGCACGGACAGTAATAACGTTACCGGTAATAGATTCTATTCGATTATATACTTTATTCATTATCAATTACCGTCCTTTAATAGTTTTTCGGTTATTGCGGCTAATTTACCGTCGTATTTACGATACAATTCATCAATTTCAGATTCTGCTTTTTTAAACTCATCACTCTCAAATTCAAAGTAATTCCAATCGATGAATTTTTGACGCATACGGTTAAAAAATCCTCTTGCATCATCTTTGTTTTGAAGAGCGTAATTACTTCCTAAAATAAATACAAGTTTATCAGTAACATAACGCTGTCTCATTATTCCGCAGTTTGCCTCAACTAAATCAAAAGAATTTTGTTGCAGATAAACAGCATCCAGCATTTCAGATTTTAAATAGGTAATGTAATCTAAAAGAGTAGTACCTTCTTCACCAACGACTTTCATCATAGAGCCAATCTCATCGCCGTGATGAAGAATATTTTTGCAAAATTCTAACTTTTCACTGTCAATAACACTATTATATTTCGACCATGAAATAAGCGGATCGATAGCAGGATACTTTCTTGCATCCGAACGCTCACGTGAAAGACCATGAAAAGCTCCAACAACTTTTAGGGTTGCTTGTGTTACAGGTTCTTCAAAGTTACCGCCTGCAGGAGATACCGTACCACCAATAGTGACTGAACCGGTACTACCATCAGGGAGACGTACATATCCTGCTCTTTCATAAAATGCTGCAATATAAGATTCAAGATATGCCGGAAAAGCCTCTTCACCGGGAATTTCTTCAAGCCTTCCGGACATTTCACGAAGCGCTTGTGCCCAACGGGACGTAGAGTCTGCAAGTAAAAGAACGTGAAGACCCATTTGTCTATAATACTCCGCAAGTGTTACTGAGGTATAAACCGAAGCTTCGCGAGAAGCAACCGGCATAGAAGAGGTGTTACATATAATAATGGTGCGTTCCATAAGTGAACGACCGGTTTTAGGGTCGGTCAGTTCGGGAAATTCTGTAAGTGTTTCAACAACTTCACCTGCACGTTCGCCACAAGCAGCAATAATAACGATATCAACGTCTGCATATTTTGACGTGGTATGTTGTAGTACGGTTTTACCGGCACCGAAAGGTCCGGGAGTGCAATAAGTGCCCCCTTTTGCTACAGGGAAGAAAGAGTCGATAAGTCGCACCTTAGTTTCCATTGTTTCAGTAGGTGCCAATCTCTCACTATAACATTTTACTGCACGTTTAACAGGCCACTTAAACGACATAGATACAGGTATTTCACGTCCACGTTCATCGGTTACCACCGCAATAGTTTCTTTAACGGTATATTGGCCTTTTTCGGCTATAGATTTTACTGTATAGTTTCCTAAAAGATAAAAGGGGATAAAAATTTTATGAGTAAATGGGCCTTCAGGAACTGTGCCTATATATTCTCCGGCACGAACAACATCACCAATTTTTGCAGTTGGTGTAAATTCCCATTTCTTTTCTGTATTAAGTCCGTCTGCATAAATTCCTCTTTCCAAAAACCAGCCTGCCTGTTCTGCTAAAACCGGAAGTGGATTTTGCAGTCCGTCATATATTTGGCCAAGCAATCCAGGGCCAAGGTCTGCTGAAAGCATATCTCCCGTAAATTCAACAATATCTCCGCATTGAATTCCATCGGTCATTTCATAAACCTGCACTTGTGCTACGTTCCCTTTTATGCGTATAACCTCGCTTTTAAGGGCGGTATCACCCACATAAACATAGCATATTTCGTTCATAGAAACGTTGTTATCAAATTCTACCGACACCAAGTTTCCGTTTATGCTTACTACCTTTCCTTTATTTTCGGTCATTGTTTTGCCTCCAACCTATCTCCATTTAAAATGGAGTCGTATATATTTTTATATGCTTTTTCTCCGCTCTTTGTATCGAACTGCCTTATACGAAGAAGCAATTTTAATTTAAGTCCGTAATAGAAAATATAATCCTCTGAAAAGTTATCCATAGGTCTTAGCGTTTCTAATATCTCCAAACGGTAGCTGTTAAGATATTTTTCTGCTTCCATTGGGTTTTCAATTTCTATTGCTTCCCTCGCCACTTTTATATATTCCACAGGAAAAATTTTGTTTGCCGTATCAAACGACTTCTTCATTTTTTCTGCCCTAACTTTACCAAGTGCAAATCTAAGATTTCTCTCACTTTCGTTCCAAGCATCAATCAAAGCAGAGCCCGAACTCTCACTATTTTTTGGTGGTAATAAAGTGAGTTTATTCATCGCTTCTTGCGATCTTTTTCCTAAAAGTTGGTTACACAACTCGGTAAATCGTTCTTCTGTAATTGGAATTGAAGTGTTTTCACTTATTCCATCTAAAGACGGCAACTGTGATATTAAATAATATTCAGCCATAGCTATTACTTCGCCTCTTTCAAAAGCTCGGTAACTTTGGGGCTAAGATAATTTGAAAGCATATCAACAATTGCCTCTGCCGAATAATCGTAATATGCACTGCCACCACTTACAGCAATACGGAATCCACCGTCAAAATTATCATTTGCCTTCAAAGTGATACCCTTTAACATTTTTTCTTTAAGAGCCGCTAACAAGGTTTCTTCTAACTTATTAAGGTCTTGTGTATTCAAAATAACCGCGATATCTTCTGTGTCCGGATTATTGGCACAGTTTTCAACAATGCTGATAATTAACCCTGCTAATACCTCTGATGAATATACAGCAGTAACATTTTCACTAACGATAGCCTTTAATTCTCTTGTTACACTTTCTCTAAAAGAAATTAGCAAATTACGACCAGCCTGACGAATAGCATCTTCACTTGATTTTGTTATGCGCTCAGTTTCAGTTTTTGCACTTGCTAATATTTTATTTGCTTGTGCATGTGCATCAGCAATAATCTTTTCGGCATCCAATTTGGCTGCTTCAACTATAGCCTTGGCTTCGGCCTCTGCTGCCTCTGCGCCGTCTTTCTTGATTTGCTCAATAAGCTCCTTTAGTTGAACTTCCATAATTCTATCTCCTTTTTGTATTTAGTTAAATTTACTGCTAATAAACAAAATGAACCCAGCTTCCTCTACAGACAGCTAGATCCATTAATGTGATTATAATTATTTAATTATCTAAAATTATAGCACATTTTCCCCTTTTCGTCAAGTCTATAGAAGGATAAAGGGCACCAAAAATTAAATTTGTAAATTGCTAAAATTAATTTCACGGTATATATTGCAAAGGAATTCGGTGGTAAATCCCTTCGTTTTTTATTTTAATGCTTCTTTTATTGTTTTTAACCAATAACTTTTATTACTTCCCTTGCCGCGTTGCGGAAGATATTTGGCTTCTGGTAAATCAATATTTTCTGTTTTTAATTTTTCTTTAATTGTATTATAGCCACTCTCTGCAAATTTGCTATTTGATATAACGGTTAAATTTTTATGGTCTTTAAGTTTTTTAAAACTTTCATAATCTAAAGTATATTCGGCTATATCAGAATCTAAATAACTGTTTTCATCTTTTCTTACCGCTTTATCAATAACGTCTAAAAAGGCAATGTTGTTTTCTTTTAAAACCTTAATAATTTCTTCTATTATGGCTTCTTTTAAATCTGTTTTATTTGGAGCATCTTTTAAATTTCCTTTTAATTCTTTTAAATTTGTTTTGTTTGTGGCTGCATCAATATAACCATAAATTCTATTTTTGGGAGCTGTATAAAAATAGCCACTATTTTGCCCTTGTGGTGGCGTTAAAGTGCCAACAATTAATAATTTCGTATTTGGAGTAATAGAATCATTTTTATTAAAGCTTGGTACAAGTTTGCTCATTATTTAACCTCTTTAATTAAAATTTGGGTTGGTTTATTATATCATATTTTTAAAACCATTATCAACTAATTTACACAAAAAGTTATAAATATGTAATTTTGTTTACTTTTTATTGGCTTTATGTTATAATTATTTTGTATTAATTTTAGGAGGCTTATTTATGGCTAACTTAAAGCAACCGACTACCGGTGGTTTTTCAAACCCACGTTTTAAGAAAATGGCATGGCTTGTATTATTAAGTTTTGGTTTTACATACTTGTTCTTTTATAATGGCAGGCAAAACATTAACATTGTTATTGATGAAATGGCCGCAAGCTTTAATACCGATAAAACCGGTCTTGGCATTGTAACATCTTCATTATTTTGGTGTTATGCTTTTGGCCAACTTATTAACGGCCGTTTAGGTGCTAAATTTGGTTATAAAAACTTTATGATAATAGGCGTTATTGCTTCTGCCGTATTAAACGTTATTATTTCATTTCAACAGTCTCTTGTGGTAATTGCAATACTTTGGGGACTAAACGGATTCTTTCAATCTATGGTTTGGTCTAACGGCCTTGGTGTTGTAAACAAATGGTGGCCAAAAGAAAAACGCGGTTTTTCTTCGGGACTTGCCACCTTCTTTTCGGGTATGGCACAGGTTGTAACCTATCTTACAATTTTGCTTTGCACAGAGCTTAACCCGGATTGGGGTTGGCGTGCGGCTTTCCGTTACCCGATGATTCCTATGATTTTAATTTTAGTGGCTTTTGTTATGTTCTTCCATAATTCCCCCGAAGACGTAGGACTTACGGGCTTAAACGAAGAAATTACACCCGAAGAACAAAAACTTGCAAAAGATATTAAAGAAAAAGGTTATTTATACCCCTATAAAGTTTTATTTTCTGAACCAAAGGTTATAGTGCTATGCTTAATTTCTGCTATTGCCGGTATTGGTAGATATGGTCTTTTAACTTGGATTCCATCTTACTTTAAAAACACCTTCCACGTTGGAATTAAAGAAGGTGTTTTAGGAACAATTTTACTTCCTTTTGGACAAGCCTGTGCAATGTTTATCTTCCCTGTTATTACAGATAAATTCTTTAAAGGCAAGCGCGAACCAATGCTAATTGTAGCGTCTATCGTAACCTTTTTAGGTATGATTGCCTTCCCATTTATTAAAAGTCAAATTGCCGCTTCTATAATGCTTTTCGTTCTTGGCGTATTTTCTATGGTTACAGGCGTTATTTGGGCAATTGCGGGCGATATTGGTGGCAAAGTATTTGCTTCAACCGTTGTTGGCGTTTTAGACTGGGCGGTTTATATGGGCGCTGCGTTACAATCAATTTTATTTGCAGTTGTAGAAGATTATTTTGGTTGGGCTGCAGGTTTTATAGCAATTGGTGTTTTATACGTTATTTTATTAGTTCTTACCTTTGTTGCAAAAAATATGAAAACAAAGCGTATATAAAGGAGAATAATTATGAAAGTTGTAATTTTTAACTCTGGACTTGGCAATAGACTTGGCGATTTTACAAAGACTCATCACAAATCAATGTCTGTATTAAAAAACGGCGAAACAATTTTTCACCGTCAGATAAGACTATTAAGTGCAGAAGGAATTAAAGATTTTATTGTTACAACCGGTCCTTTTGCAGAACAATTAAAAGGTGAAGCCGCAGATTTTAAAGACCTTTCTTTTACCTTTGTTCCAAACGATATTTATTTTAAAACTAACTACATTTATTCAATGTATTTAGCGCGCGAATATATGAACGACGATATTATCTTTTTACACGGCGACCTAGTATTTAACCGCCGCCTTGTGCACGACGTATTAAATTGCAGTGATAAAAACACCGCCACCGTTAACTTTAAAAAGGCTCTACCCGAAAAAGACTTTAAAGGCAGAGTTCGCGACGGCAAAGTTTTAGAAGTTTCTATTAACATTTTTGATGAAGACTGCTTTGCATTTCAACCATTTTATAAAATGGATAAAGCAACTGCCGCTGCTTGGATTAAAAAGGTTGAAGAATTTATTGAAAAAGGCGAAGACCGTTGCTATGCCGAAAACGCTTTAAACGAAATTTTTGCAGAACTTAACGTTCGCGCATTTTCTTATGAAGATTACTATATTGACGAAATTGACAATATGGACGACTACAACCGTGTAACAGAAGAAATTCTTCCCTTTGACGAAGCCGACAGTAAAATTTTTAACGACTAATAAAGAATAAAATAAAAAAGCGAGGTGAAATTCACCTCGCTTTTTTTATTCTTCTAAAGTAACTTTGTTAAGGTCGATATAAAGTTCGGAACTAATTTCTTGACCGAACATATCGTCGATATATAAATGATAATCTTTTTCTTCTGACATATCATACATATTGCTTGAAATATTAGGGTTAATTCCGTTTATGGGGCCGTCACACGTACCATAAAGGCTAATTGTGTCTTCTGATACAGAAACACCAACCATATAATCGTCGTAATATTCTCTTAATTCAGGAAAATATGTTTCGCCATTAAAAACAGCTTTTAAAGCTAAATGAATTTCTTTAAGTTCAGATTGTGTTAGTAGATCGTCATCCGGATCGTCTAATTCGTCAACAGTAATGCTGTCTTTAATATAGTTATTAAAATGAATAATATCGCCATTTTCATCAAACATTGAGTTTTTAGACGATAATTCTTTAAGGTTTTCTCTTAGCACTTCTTTAGCTTTATCAAAAGAACTAAATGCTCTATGCGTTGATTTCATTGATAGTGCATCTTCGCACTCGTTTGGTAAAGAAGTTTTTATTGTTAATACCCAAATATCTTTCATTTTAAATCCCCCTAAATTTTTATAAACCAATAATACCATTTTGCTTGTACCAAATATGGTACAAAGTAAATTATTCGCCTTTAACTGCGGCAATTAAGAATTTTGCAATATCGGTATTATCAACAGTTTTGCCTTTAAAGTATTCACTACCTTTACCCACAGCAAAAACACGAACGGGGACCCCAGTGTGATAATCGGTTGTATATATGTTCTTTGTGCCTTCTTCTTTAGTTGCAGGCAGTTTTATGCCGCCTGTTTCGTGGTCAGAAGTAACAATTAAAAGTGTATCGGGGTTATCTTTCATAAATTTTAATGCTGCGGCCACAGTCCTATCTAATGTTACAACACTATTTAATTTGCCGTTAACGTGTTTATCGTGGCCATATTTATCGGTACCCGAACTTTCAATCATTAAAAAGAAGCCGTTTTCGTTATTTAGGCGCTTAAAAGCAACCTCTGCACACTGTGCAAGATTATATGACGGATTGCTTGAATATCTGTTTAAAAAGCCGAAGAAGGGTTTTGTATTTTCTTTATCGGTATCTAGCACTTCTTTAAATTTGGTAAAGTCTTTAGCAACCAAATATTCGTTTTCAAAAATTTTACGACCTTCTTCGTCTAATGGTGCATAAACGTCGTTATAGCCTGCGCACATTAGAACGTCGGGTTTAAATTTAACCATTGAATTAATAAGTTCTTTTCTATTATCACGGTTAATATTATGAACTACAAAGCCTGCAGGTGTAGCACCCGATAATGCTTCATCGGTAATAATGCCAACCTTTTTACCCTTTTCACGTGCAATTTCAGAAATATTTTTAATATCGTTACCGCTGATATCTTTACCAATGTAACTATTGTTGGTTTTTATACCGGTTGCAAGAGCTGTGGCAGAAGCCGCCGAATCTGTAACCTCTGCATTTGCAGAATAGGTTGTGCAAAGACCGTGATTTGGAATTTCGTTTAAAACCAAACCAAAATCGTAAACGCCTTTTGCGTATTGCTCTGCTAGGGTGATATCATTTGGTCCCATACCGTCGCCAATAATTATGATTACGTTTTTGGGTGTTTTAAATTGGCCGTTTACAATTGCACTTACTTCGCTTTGAGTGATTGTAATTTCGCCCTCTGTGTACCACCCCTCTACTACGGGTGTTACAGGCTGTGCAGCCGGTTTGCTACAACCAGCAAAGCCAAAAACTAAAACTAATGATAATAATAACGCAAGTAGTTTTTTCATAGATTTTCTCCTCAAATATTATAGTTTAATTGTAAAATACTATAAGAAAAATGTCAAGAAATGTTATTATATAAATATTATACTTAAAAGGCTTGACATATAATATTTTAAGGAGTAAGATAAAAAAGCAAACTTTATTAAATTAAAGGAGTTAAAATTATGAAAAAGTTAAGCATTTTAATCGCACTACTACTTTGCGTAACTATTGGCGGTGTTTATGCTACATGGTCTTACGCACTAACCGAAGACATTGCTGACGCATTTGCAGAAGCAAAGGTTACAATTGCCGACGCTGAATTTGTTGGTTCTAACGGTACATATAAGATTGAAAGCAACCTTGTTTTAACTGTTGACCAAGCTAACGACGCTCACGAAGCTGAATTAGTTTTTTCTGCTAACGACAGCCAACCAATTCACCTAACAGTTACATTTACCCCTGCTATTAATGCACCACAGCACATTAAAGATGAAGGCGTTCCTTCTGAATTATACTTTGGTACAACAACAGACATGCAATACAAAATGGATGCTGAAGGCAACTATGATGAAAACGGAACTGCTAAAAACATCTTTACTTTAAAAGACGTTTCTGACGGCGATTTAGACATTAACGTTACTTGGGCAAAACAAGCCAACGGCACATTTACATACACCCTAGACGAAGCTGCTTTAAAAGAACAAATTAAACTTTCTCAAACCTTTAAGCTAGACTTAAAATCTGAACATGATGCATTCCGCGCAGCTTTAAACGGTAATATCGTTGCACGCGTAACAGACGGTATTATTTCTTAATTTAAGCTATAAAATATTTTTAAACGGCAAGGGGCAACTCTCCCCTTGCCGTTAGCCATAGCATTGAATCCTGAACCGTTTAACAATAAAGTTTGCATAAAAAACGATTCGGGTTTGAGTGTTATAAAAAAATAAACAAAAAGCAAGGTATTAAAATGACTGATTATGATATTTACGTTTTTATATTGTGCTTAGTTGTATTTATTTTGTTAACAACACTTTCAATATTTTGCGTTAGCGTTATCTCAAAGCTAACCTTAAAACTAATAAACAATGGTGTTGAAGACAAAGAAATTTTAAAAGAGCATAATCAAAAACGCGCTAAAAAAAGAGCAAGTAAATATTCTAAAATTTTAGACTGCGCCGTTTCGGGTGTGGTTTGCTTGGTTTTTGTTGTTATGCTTTTAGGATCTGTTATTATTAACTGCACAGAAAATTCTTGTTGTGGCATTTTACCAACCTACCGTGTTGTTAAAACTGCTTCTATGGAAGAAAAAAATCCTAAAAACACCTACCTTGCAGAAAATAAGCTAAATAATCAAATTCAAACCTTTGATTTAATTAAAACCGAAAAGCTACCTGATGAAATGGATTTAAAGCTTTACGATATTGTTGTTTACGAAACAGACGGTATGCTTATTATTCACCGTATTGTTGAAATTGAAGAGCCTAACGAAAATCACCCTGATTGCCGCCACTTTAAATTACAAGGTGATGCTGTTGAAGCTGCCGACCGCTTCCCCGTTCTTTACGAACAAATGAAAGGCATTTATCGTGGTGAACGTCTGCCTTTTATTGGAAGCTTTATTCTATTTATGCAATCTCCTGCGGGTTGGCTTTGCACCTTACTTGTTGTTTTTGCAATAATTGCAACACCTATTTTAGATAAAAAGATAGAAAATGCAAAAAAAGCACGTTTAGCGGTTTGTTTAAAAAACAGCCAAACAAAATACGAGCATGAAAATGACGGCGAACTTGTTGTAACGGGAGGCCGCAAGGATGATTAAAAGAATTTTACCCTTGCTGCTTTGCTTTATAGTAATTCTTTCAATTGGAGGAGTTTACGCAACATTCAGTTATACAGAAAACTACGTAAACCCCACACAAACAGATTTACCAACAACCGTTAGCCCATTTGATTATCCCGAAATTGTTTATATTATTGACGTTGATTATCTTTCAGGTAGCGGTACATATACAAATGCAGAATACGTTAAAAGCATACTAACAAGTTCTATAAACGTTCCAAAAGGAACCGAACTTACATTTCGTATTACGGTAATAAATAACTCTAAAGTTGTGCAAGGTTTTGATGGTGTTCTTAGTACCTCAGCAGAATATGATAACACAAACATTACATATACAATAACCAATCTTAAACGTCCATATACTGTTGATGGTATTATGGCTAGCGACGTAACAAGAATTCAGCCACAACAAACCCACCAATATGAAATTACCTTTAAATTTGCAGATAACGTTACAGATTTTTCTAATGCAACCTTAAATTCGGTATTAAACTTTGTGTTTAAACCATTTAACGAAATTAGTCCGGAGCACATTACCACTCCTGTTGACGGTGCTTTAGAAGCATTTAAGAAAATCTTAAACACTCCAGCAGACTATGAAAGATTAGATGGAATTATGGACCAAAGCAGTTCTACCGGTGCTTACGTTGGTAACGTTGTTGGTAGTTCTGATAATGACTCTAAGGTTTTAGGCGAACTATTTGCCGGCAACTTAAATCTAATGCTTGCCGATCCCAATACAGGAAAGCTTGAAAAGACCGACCTAACTTGTATGATTAAGGAAGAAGATTTAGACGACGACGGCGATATTGAATATACCCTTTATATGACTCCCGATAGTTTATCAATGTGGTCAAATATTAAAAACGTTTACGTTGCAGTATTTACACAAGTTACCGATGAAAACGGCAAAATAACTTGGGAACAATATGGCGAACTATATCATGGTACCGCAAGTTGTAACGACTATGACTCGAATATATTTAATGGATTTGACCCATCTATTAATACAGACAGTTGGCGTTCTTCGAAAGTGTACCATAACGTAAAAAACAATTCTACTATTGAAAACGTTATTAAGGGTTATAAAAATTCTGTTAAATAATAAAAAGCGAGAGTTAACCTCTCGCTTTTATTTTTTTATATTCACTTGGCGTAATACCGTGCTGCTTTATAAATGCGCGGTTAAAGGTTCTAACTGTTAAAAATCCACAAGTCAAAGCAATTTCGGTAATAGAATAGTTATTTTCTAATAAAAGGGTTTTGGCGTTATTAAGCCGCAAAGAATTTATATAATCGCAAAAGTTAACCTTTAATTTTTGAGAAAATATATGCGAAACCGAACTGCGACTTATATTTAATGCTTCAGCCACTTCTTTAACGGTTATATTTTTAGAATAGTTTTTCATGCAATACTGTAAAATTTTTAAGGTTGCATCTTTTGGAAGACTACTTTTTTCGTAATCATAATTTTTAAGCAGCTTACCAAAAAAGGCAGTTAAATAACCATCAATTATTGGGCTTAGGCCATCTTGCATAAATTCTGTAAATGCATCAAACAAAAGTTTTACCGTGCTTTTATCTGTAATTGTTACTGCACTTATAGGCTCGCGCTCTAAAAAAAGACCGGTATAATGAATAAGCATATCGGGTTTTATTATTAAAAGCAGATATTCTCCCCTTTTGCAATTAACGTAATGATGCACTTGGTTTGGAAAGGCTAGGAAAAACATATTTTCTTTTAATGTATATGCCTTGCCGTTACAAAAAGCTTCGCCACCGCCTTCTATTACAAACACAAGCTCAATATCATCGTGAATATGAGCCGGAAAGTTAAGCTCTTTATTTATTGTAAAAACTATATCTTGCTTTATTTCGCGAAAAGTGTTTTGCATTTTTAAACCCTCTTTGCACTTTTTGTCTTAAATTAAATATTTATTTACTTGAATTATAACACTATTTTTCTTATAATGCAAATATAAACTACTTTTTGAGGTGTTTTTTTTATGAAACTTATGCGTAAAGACGGGCTTGTTAAAGAAGCTCCTTGGGCAAGATACAAATATAACCTTACCACCCCTATGGGTGAAAACGGCGAAATGCTAACAGGCAGCAAAAAGCATATTGACTTAGCATATACAATTGCTGCAGAGGGTGCCGTTTTACTTAAAAACAACGGTGTATTACCCTTATCACAAAACAGTAAAATTGCACTTTTTGGTGTTGGCACTATTGATTATATTGCAGGTGGCGGCGGCAGTGGTGTTGTTTACTGCAAATATATAAAAGACTTACACGAAAGTTTTGTAGCAAATAACGCAGAGCTTTTTGAAGACAGCTTAAATTTTTATTACGATTATGCTTTACCAAAATTAGACGAGCTTAATATTGGTAAATATTTAAAAGAACCCGAAGTGCCACTTTCATTAATTAAAAAGGGTGCTTCAGTTTGCGATACTGCAATTGTAACCTTTAATAGATTTTCGGGTGAAAACTACGACAGATTTGAAGAAAAGGGCGATTTTTATTTAAGCGATAACGAAGAAGCCCTTATTAAAAATTTAACCGAAAACTTTAAAAACACAGTTGTTGTTCTTAACGTTTGCGGTATGATGGACCTTTCTTTTATAAAAGAGAACGATAAAATAACTGCCGCTATATATGCCGGTTTAAACGGTATGGAAGGTGCACAGGCCGTTGCAAATATTATTATGGGTAAAGTTAACCCATCGGGTAAATTAATTGATAGTTTTGCTAAAAATTATTTAGACTACCCTTCTGCTGATACTTATAAAGAAAGCGGCTCTATTATTAACACAAAAGACATTGGTCCGGATAGATCTAAATACGACTACGTTTGTTATTACGAAGACATTTACGTTGGCTACCGCTATTTTGAAACAATACCCGGTATGTATGGCAAGGTAGTGTATCCATTTGGACACGGTCTTTCTTATACAAATTTTGATATTACCATTAAAAATGCCGGCATTAAAGACGGCAAATTTGAAATGGCGGTTAATGTTAAAAATATTGGCAAAATGGCTGGTAAAGAGGTTTTAGAACTATATTATTCTTGTCCTTGTGGCAAATTAGGTAAAAGTAAAATTTCTTTAGGTGCATTTAAAAAGACCAAACTTTTAAATGTTAACGAATCAGAAGAGCTTATTTTAAGTTTTGATATAAGTGATATGGCTTCTTTTGACGACCTTGGTAAAATTAAAGAATCGGCTTTAATTTTAGAAAATGGCGAATATGGTTTTTATATTGGCAACAGTTCAAGAAATCTTAAAAAAGCTGAATTTACTTATACACTTGAAAAGGATCTCGTTGTTAAACAACTTGAAAGAAAATGCCCACCTAATAAGCTATCAAAACGTTTATTAAGTAGCGGCAAATATGAAGCACTACCTTCCTTCCCTATTAAAAAACCGATTATTCCCGAATATAAAAACCCTGCAAAAAAATTAGAAACGGAAAAGTTAGTAAAATTAGAAGCAGTATTAAACGGAGAAATTACTTTAGAACAGTTTATTACCCAACTAACAGATGATGATTTAATTTACTTATTAGATGGTGTTAATTGCACAGGTCTTTCTCGTACTGCAGGTTTTGGCGGCTTAAACAAATTTGGTATTCCCGCAATTATGACGGTTGACGGCCCTGCAGGTGTTAACGTTTACCCTGCTTCCGGTATTGGCACAACCTTCTTCCCATCGGCTTCTGTACTAGCAAGTACTTGGAACAGCGATTTAGCATATAGTATGGGGGTTGCAGGGGCCATTGAAAGCAAAGAACTAGGTCTTGGTTTTTGGCTAATGCCAGGTGTTAATATTCATAGAACACCACTATGCGGACGTAACTTTGAATATTACAGTGAAGACCCACTAATTAGCGGTAAAATTGGCAGTGCCATAGTAAAAGGTATTCAAAGCATTGGTGTGGCGCCCAGCGTTAAGCACTTTGTTTGTAACGAATCTGAAAGAAATCGTTACTATAGTGATAGCCGTGTTAGTGAAAGAGCACTAAGAGAAATTTACTTAAAACCATTTGAAATTATTGTTAAAGAATCAAAACCATATACAGTTATGAGTTCTTATAACGTTTTAAACGGTGTTCGTTGTTGCGAAAACTATGAACTAATTACCCGAATTTTAAGAGAAGAGTGGGGCTTTGACGGTTTAGTTACATCTGACTGGGACGTTCCTTGTGAGCAATATAAATTAGTGCTTTCGGGTAACAATATAAAAATGCCTTACGGTTTTCCTAAAGAAATTAAAGACGCATTAGCTGAAGGCAAAATCACACGCGGACATTTAGAGCTTTGCGTTAAACAAATATTAAACGTTATTTTAAAAATGGCATAAAAAATAAGCGAGAGTTTAACTCTCGCTTTTATTTTTAAGATTTAAATAATATTCATAAGGAATTATTAAGTTACCTTTGCCAACCGCTAAATCTATATGCGGTTTATTTTCCCCGTGAAAATCGCTTCCGCCCGATTTTAACAAACCAAACTGCTTTGCTAATTTATGAGCGTTTTCAGTTTCTTCTTCATTAAACAAAGAATAATCGACTTCTATACCAACAAGTCCTTTTTCTTCGGCTTTGGGTAAAAACTCTAAAAGCTCTTGATAATCTAAATTTAAAAAGGGGTGAGCTAAAACCGGCACTATATTGTTTTTACTTAAAAACTCAATTACCGCAAGGCCGTTTAGGCGTTTTGCCGCTTTATAAATGCCGTTTTTTTCTGAAAGAATACCCGAAAAAGCCTCTTTAATTGATGAAACGTAACCGCTTTTTATAAGTTCTTTTGCAAAATGCACACGGTTGTAAACACCATTTTCTTCGCTTTTTTTAATGTTTTCGTAAGAAATATTATAGCCGTTTTTTATTAAGTTTTCATAAAGCAAATCGTATGATTTAATCTTTTCTTTTTTATAATTTTCTAAAAATTCGTTTACTGCTTTATAATGTTTTTTGGTTACAAAAAGTCCTAAAATATGAATTTCTTTATTAAAGGCTTCTGCCGTAATTTCGATACCGCCAACTGCTTTTATATTTTCTTTTTGTGCGGCATCAAAAAATTCTTCTAAGCCTAAAATATTATTGTGATCGGTTAAAGCAATGGCTGAAAGTCCCTTTTCTTTTGCTAAAAGAACTAATTCTTTAGGAGAAAGGGTGCCATCTGAAAAGTGTGAGTGGGTGTGCAAATCGCAAATTTTCATATATTTTCCTTTTTAGATTTTTTAGAAAGTTTTTTAATTAACATTGCAAAAAGTAATATTAAATATGATGCTATAGAAAAACCTGCAATATAAATAATTAAACAAAACGGATAAGGTACTACTTGTTGAACTAACGAATAAACCGGTAAAGATGGTTCGCAATATGGGCTAATATAGAACATATTAAAGGTTTCGCGTTCTAATAAACCTGATATTTTTGCGATTTCGTTAGAAATCATGGCAATAGCTACACAAGCAGCAAAAACGCTTGCCGCTTTTAAAATTGTTTTGTGTTCTAATTTTATATAGTTTATATATAGCAAATAAACGCCTAGCACTATCATACTGCCATGACAAATCATAGTTTGAATATTAATGCCAATTGTACTAATAAATACTTGTACAGGGTAAACCATTACACAAAGGCCTGCAAAAACAGCAAAGGTTGCTAAATATGCAGAAAGCGCACTATGTACCTTTTTATTTTTAATTAAGGCCGCTAAAAGCCCTATATACATAGGTGTTGAACAAAACTGAAACGGGAAAGCGTACCATTGAAAATCGGCAACTATAACGCCGTTTTCGTAACTAAAGGTATAGTTAAATTGTTTATAAATTTCTAAAACTATTGAAATTAAAGAAATAGTTAAAATAATTTTTCTAACAGTTTTTTCATCCGCATTTTTAAAACGTTTGCATAAAAAAATTGCCGCAATTACGGTTAATGCTAAAAACAACCAATGAAACCAACCATAAAGGGTGGGTTCTTCCATTGATGAATCTAAAGTTGTAATTAGCCAACCTAAAAATTCCATAATAATCCCTCCGCTACATATTATTCTACCACATTAATATAAAAAAGAAAAGCCGAGTTTATAAAAACTCGGCTTTTAAAATAGAATTTTTTATTCTTCTACTTGTTTTCTTTTACCCAAAATACCCGTTACCAAGGTTAATCCGCCGCTAATGAAGGCAACTGCAAACCATAAGAAGATATTTGCAGTATCGCCCATTGGTGGGTTGGGGTTAGGTGTTGGGGTGGGCTCTGGAGTTGGAGCAGTATAAACATTATTAAATACTATTTTTTCTGCAACTGCACCATCGGTTTTATTAGTAATTGTTACGGTGGGTGTTAAGGTGGCAAGGCCATCGTCTGTTACAACAATTTTAACGTTATAAACTGTTTCGTCGTAAGTAACGTCAGCATCGTTTAGTTTAACCTCTTCAACCGTGTATAGGTATTCCCCTGCCGCTGTAAATTCTAAAGCAGCAAACTGGAATTTACCGTCTTTAACTTCTACCGTTTCAATTTCAGCACCCGAATTATCTTTAAGTGTAAACTTAAATTCGCCATTTACAATATCGCGGCCTGTTAAGTTCTTTTCACCTAAAATAACCTTTGTGATGAGGTTTGGTGTATAGGTATTAACAAACTCAATATTTGTAACAGGTGCATTATCTTTTAGGATAGATTCGATATTATAGGTTAAATTATCGCCTGTGCCTTTTTCTACGTTAACTGTAATTTTATATACTGCAGTATCGTCTTTAACGCCCGGTAGGTTTGTAGCTTTTTCTTTAATAATATAATACTTTTTGCCAACTGTGCTTTCGTTAGTTCTAAATGTAAACTGACCGTTTGCTTGTTTTTGAGTATCGGTTAAGACTTCGTTAGCAAAGTTTTCGTCAGTTTTATATAGTTCAAAGTAAATTTCATCGGTAGCTAATAGTTCTCTACCTGTCATTTTCTTTGTACCGTTTAGTTCAACTTCGGCTGCATTAAATTCGTATTTATTAGTAAAGGTTGCGTTATATTCGTTAGAACCACTACCGTTAACATTTGCAGAAACAGAGCCGTCTAGATTATCAACTATTTTAATATTAATTTCTTTAACGGCGGTATCGTATTTAACACCATCTTCTGCTAAATTAACCTCTGCAAGATAATAAGTTAGGGTCTCGCCCACTAAATCTGCACCGAAAGACTTAACGTGTTGTAAATTACCGCTTGCATTTGTGGGTCCTATTTTTTCAACGTTAATCTTTTGGTTTTGGCCGTCTAACTGAT
Source organism: Acutalibacteraceae bacterium (assembly GCA_045540715.1). Lineage (GTDB taxonomy): Bacteria > Bacillota > Clostridia > Oscillospirales > Acutalibacteraceae > UMGS1279. Next base: position 25,167 of record JAZQHT010000010.1, read on the forward strand.
ATAATTCAAATTCAAAGCCCGATAAATCTCTGTTGATACCGGTTTGGTTTTCAAGCACTTTTTGAATATTAATTAAAGCATCTGCAGTACCTGTTACACCATAACGGTTATTAAATACTGTTGTAATAGTATAAGTTCCGTTATTTAATGCAATATCTGTACCGTAAGGATTTTCGCCGGTTGTCATAGGAGTTGCGGTTGTAACAGAAGCAATTTCTAATTTGCCTAAGTTAAAGTTATTTACAACCTCAACCTCAAAGCGTTTAGGAATATAGTCGTAGTTTACACCGCCAATTTCGGTTGGAAGCTCAACTATTCTAAACTGATGAACACCTGCTTTATCAAATATCATATTGCCTATATAATCTGTAAAGCTAAAGGTTTTTGCGTTTTGTGTGCCTAAAACAGTTCTAACCTCGTTATATGGTACCCAGTGTGTGCCATCAAAATATTCTAACGAGAATTCAAATTTATCGGTATTTAACCACTCACGACCAATTAAGTTTTTAATGCCGTTATGGTTAAAGGAAGCGTGAGCAGAAGCTACGTCATAAGTATTTGTAACAGTAACTATTGTATTAATATCTTCGTGGATTGTAGTTCTGTTTTGTGTATAGCTATCTCTCCAGAAGCTTGGTTTATTAACCTCTTTAACGTCAACTGTTGTGCCTTCGGGAATACCACTAATTAAAATAGTTTCGCCGTCTTTAATTGTTAGGCCTGTTAATTTGTTATTAACCACAGCAGTATCGGTTCCGTTCACACTTACGTTTGTAAAAGGAGTAGCACTTGTAAAGGTTACTTCTAATTCAAATTCGCCGTTATATTCTGTAACACCAATATTATTTGGTAAAACAACATCTTTGTGAATCATTAAATTGCCGTGAGATACAGGAAGATTTAAGAATTCAACGTTGTTAAATGCATTTGCTAAAACTGTGCCGGTATCGTTAGTTTTAGAACCAACCGTCCAGCCCTGCTTTAAGCTTTCGGTTACGGTGTAGGTTGTGCCTACAGGTAAATCTGCAATATAAATTGTTTCTCCCGGTTTTAAGTTGTAAGTAATAGTTCCGCTAATAACAAGGGCATCTGCAATATAAATACCGTTTGCATCATATACGGGATATTCGTTTGCTAGAGTACTGCCTGCAGGGGCAGTTAGCGCTATATTAAAGGTAAACTCTTCGTTAGCGCCAAGACCGTCAACCTCAACAGATTTTGTTAATTTTATGCCGCTTGCTTGAGTTATTGAGAAAGTACCGTTATTACCTAAGCAGGCATCTGCGTGAACGGTGCCGTCATCTAAAAATACAACTGCGGGATAATTTGAATAGTTAAGTGTTTTGGTTGGGTGCTCTTTTGTGGCGGTTGTTAAATCTTCGCCAACCTTTGCAATATGGAAATCGTGTCCGCTTGGGTCTTCTAATAGACGATGAACGGTGTCTTTTGGAATATACCAAGTATTATCATTATTTTTAATAGCTAATTTTATTGTATCTTTATGAATTGGAACGTATTTGTATTCCATAGTTGCACTATCAAGTGCGGTGCTACTGGTTGTAAATACCGCTACTTGAGTGTAATAGGTGCTATTTTCGTTTCTAGGATCGGCGGTAACTAATTTATAGGTTGTGCCGTCTAATTCGTAAATTAGGGCATTATGAGTGTAATAATAGCGTTCGTTTTCTTTGCTGGGCTCAAACTTTAACCAAGCGGCATCGTGGCTATCAACCAAAACAGATGGCTCGTGAGTGTGTTCGCGCCAAGCGTTTGAATAGAAGGTATAAACGCCGTTATTTTTGTGTGGGTAGCTTTCGTTAACTTCTGCTTCATATTCTGCTACCTTTTCGGCAACGTTAATGCGGTTAATATCGTCGCGAAGTCCCACTTCAAACAATAAGCGAATTGGCTCGTCTGCGCCGTTAACACTCATTTTAAAGTTTGTGCCGTTTTCTAAACTATCGCCGTCGAAGGTGATTTCGTAATTAACTGTTGGAATTAAAGCTGCAGGGATTTTATAAATAACAGTTTGATGTGCTTTATCAATATGCTCGTGAATCTGAACACTGATGTGAAGCATATCGGTTTTATTAAATTCTTCGTCGCTTCCAACCGTTCCCATAAAGCCGTAAGATTTGTTTGCATAAACAGCATTAGCTGGACGATAATTGTAATTTACGCCGTTCCAATAACCAATATATTTGCCATTGGCATCTGCGTACCAACCAATGTAGTTAGAAAATTCACCTGTTGCGCTATTATAGTAAAGTTGACCATCTTTAATCGCTTGAGAAGCAACAGATTTTGCTTCGTCGGCAGTAATGCCTAAACGAGATTCGATAGATACTAAAAATGCGCGTCCTTCTTCATTAAGGTTATCTAGGTTGCCACCCGAAATATCACCCAACGTACCGCTAAAGATTTCTTTTGCAATTGCAGAGCCCGGATAAAGCTTGCCATCTACAGTTATACCTTTAATATCTTTAACCTGCATAAATGGGCCTAGTTCATCATTGAAGGTAATATAACCGTTTAGGTGGTGCTTACCATCGTCAACTAAGGTTGGATAATATTTAGATTGAATAATAATTTGATTAACAATGCTACCAAACGCGTTAACCAATGCGGTATCGCTGGAAGCTAGGAAGTTTTCTGTAACGTAGTTCTTTTCTAAGCCCTTAACTACGGGTACTGTAAAGTTAACCGCATTGTTTTGGCTGTTTCTTACTGTTTGGGTAATGTTTGCGCTGCTTCCGTTTTGAGCATTTACATATTCGTTCCATAAAGTTGTATATGGTGTTGAGGCATTTTGTGGGTCTAAAATTGCCATAGCGTATGCTGAGTTACCAACGTTTAAACCTAAGGTGTAAAATAGTGGTGCACGGCCATATTTTGTTTGCATAACGTTTTTAGCATAAGCACAAGAAAGTTGAGTTAAATAAACTTCACGAGCAGAAGTGCTTGAAGAAGAACCTGTGCCAAACTGCGAAGTGCCAACGTTATTAAAGCTTGCGGTAGCCGCTGTTGGAGCGCCGTCGCTCATTAATACCATAACCGGCATACGAACGGTGCCTGCTTGTGGACCGCTTGTAATTACGGTATCGGTTACGTCGTTAAATTCGTCAACTGCAAGTTGAATACCTGCTTGAATATAGGTTGCTCCGTTTGCAGCTTTAGAGGGAGTTCTATTATTTGCTAAAACTCCGCGTGCAACAGAAACGGTATCGTTAGAGTAATTTAAAAATGTTGCGTTATTATTGCCAACACCCTCGTATCTGTCAAGCGGTAATAAAACGGTTGCAGATTGAGTTAAACCATAAGTATCGCTATTATAACTTGCACGTGTGCCTGCATAAACAACAACGCCTATACGGTTATTTAGGTTAAGGTCGTTTAACTTTTTAATTGCGGTATTTGTTGAATTAATCATACTTGTCATAGAAGCATTTGACATACTGTTTGAAAGGTCTAAAACAAATATGGTATCTGTGGGTATTGCCGAATAACCAACTATTGATTTATTAGAGGCAATTGCGGAAAGTGCAACCAAGAAATTATCGCCCTTTTCTGTAAAATCAATATTATATGGGTTTATGCCGTCTTCTAATGCGGCGTTAAAATCATCTGCATTTAAAAATACTGATTTATCGCCCCAAACACCACCGGCATTTTCGGTGTTAAGTACGGTTTTGCCAAAATAATTTTGCCAATCAGTCATGGTTGAAGGGTCAACCACTCTATTGTCCACTACGGGTTCTGCGGCAAATGCGCCAAAAGTAAACATTTGAGCAATTAATGCTAAAGTTACTACAACGGCCACTAGCCTTTTAGTAAATCTTTTTTTCATTTATTATACCTCCTTCGCTTCATTTAAAGGGTTATCGTTTGAAATAATTTTAAGTCGTTTTTTATTTTTGCATAGTGCGATATCGTCATCTTTATTTAAGTAGTATTTACAATCAGCACACCAGCCATCACCTTCGGTGTTATCGTGTGTTTTATAATGCTCGCAAGCATCTTGTATTCTTGTTACAAATGGTCTGCCGCAACTACTGTATTGTGGGTTTTTCAAAAAATCAGGTAGTATTGGCATTGGGCTTTCTAAAAAGCGGTCGCTTTCTGAATAATAGCCGTAATATATTGTAAATTCGGTTTCGCCTACTTTTATAACTTTATATAGGTCCCCTTCTTTGGGTAAGTGTTTTTTCGCCATAAAAAATCCCCCTATACTTTTTTCTTTAATTAAAGTATAGGGGAAATTAAATTTAAAAACACTACACCAAAAATATTTTATTTGGGTAGTAAATTATATTGCATTTAAAGTGTTTTGGCAAAATTATACGTAATTATGTAATTCAGAGCGCGAAGAAGCACCCGTCTTATCCATAACGCTTCGTATTGCTTGCTTTATTGCATTAACCGAAATACCAAGGCGGTCGGCAATTTCTTTATTAGATAAACCGTAAATTGCAAGCTTTGCAATTTCGCGTTCGCGAAGTGAAAGATTATCTGAAAGGCGCTTCTTCATAACTGCATTATGAAGTTTAATCCAGCCGCTGTTAATGGTTTTAGAAAGCTTTTTAATTTCTATTAAGGCCTTTTCGTCAACGCTTAATAGATAATCATCTAACAGGTTGCCTAGTCGGTTACGATATTCCGCAAGAGGTAAATAAAGACGGTCTTTAATTAAAGAATCAACCGCTTTTTTAACGTGTTTTTTGGCTAGTTCGTCTTCACCTGCAATATGGTAAGCCGCCGCACACATAAGGCGTAAATAGTTTTCGTTAATTATATTACCTTCAAAAATTGCCTGTGCAATTAGGGGCTCAACAATAAGCGGAATTATTCTTATAAACTCTAGCTTTGGAATATTATGCTGAATACAAGCATCGTCGCGAGTCATTATATACAAGTATTTTACGTAATGAAAACGAGCAATTGCCTGCATATTTTGCGGTAAATATGTAAAATCGCCACGTCTAAACCAATCGGGAAAAAGCGAGCCATCGTAAGCAGAGCTTGCGTTTACGGCACATAAAAACTCAATAATTTCTTTTTCGGCTTTATTAGTGGTTTTAAACTCTTTTAAAAAGTTTTGCGCTTTATACCAATTTTCAACGTCGCCCATTGCGGTTGCGCATAAAGAAAGCTGACTGCCAATAAGTGTGTGTTGCAAAAAACCGCCTTTTGTATCAATATATTTTAATGCAATATTTAAAGATTTTTGAATTTCTCCGCGATAAAAAAGTAATTGCATATTAAAAATATCTTTAGCAATAGGACGATCTTTGAGTCCATCTAAAATTTCGGCCGCCATACCATCACGTTTATAACGGTGCATAAAAAAAACAAACTGACTTTGGTCTAATTGATCCACTAGTTCACGCTTCGCACGATAAGAACTTCCTCTACCATCTATTGGCTTTTGGCTAAATTCGGGTATTAGCCACTCGCGTCCATGCCTTTCAGCACCTACTACAGCACCAATTTTGCAAAGGTCTTGCACACGACGTGCACTAACCCCCCACTTTTCGCTTATTTCTTTTGCAGTTAGATAGCGCATTATTTCACCCACTTTTCTTCGTTTAAACGAAAATTGCGTTTAAACGAAATCTTCTATAAAAATTTTAGCATATTGTTTTAAAAAATGCAACAAAAAAACAGAGTGTATTTTACACTCTGCTTTTGCATTATTTACTTACCTTTTTTAATTTTTTCTATTACTGCATTGTGGGTTAAAAAGTCAAGTTCGATTTTATTGTTAGGTGCGGAAACATTACCTAAATAATGAGCATCGGAATCTTTTAAAACCAGGCAGTCTTTTAAATAAGGAAACTGCTCTTTAAGTTTTTCAAAACGCATTTCGTTATTTATTTCAACCGTTTTAAAATTACACTCAGGCGGAATAAAACCCAGGTTTGAAAAAAGCGAGTTTGAGGTTTTATCTATGTGCGCCGGCATTGCTACCCCACCAAATTCATTAGCCATTAAAAAGGCCCTTGCAAAATCAATATCGGTTGCGTTTATAAGTAAATTTGGTTCAATATCAATAACGTTATCGTTTTGGTCGTAAATTTCTTGAGTTCCAAAAATTTCGGGATTGTTTTTAACCTTAATTAAATGCTTATACACTTCTTTATCAAAGGCTAATGCATTTTCAAGTGCAGGAAATAAACACACAACGTGCACTTCTTCTGCGGTTGTAAGTTCCATACCCGGTATAAACAAAATACCATATTCTTCACACGCCGCCGCAGTTGCAGGACAATTTCTTGCGGTGTTATGGTCGGTTAATGCAATAATATCTAATTCTTGCACGGCCGCCATACCCGCAATATTGCAAGGCGTATTATCTTTATCGCCACAAGGAGATAAAGCCGAGTGTATATGTAAATCGTAAGAAAAACGGGGCATTAATTAAGCTCCTTATAAATTTTTAATGCAGTTTCAAAAATGGGTTCTTCGCTTCCTAAAATAGTTAGATTTTCATCTTTTGCTTTGTTAAGTAAATTTTCATCGGGCTTTGTGTTTTCTGCAAGCACAATAACACCAATATCAACAAGCACTGCAACCGCTGCAGAATTTATATTACCCATAACGGTTACCCATGCGCTATCGGGTTTGCCTTTGCCCATTACAACCGAAAGTAAATCGCAACAATAAACACCGGTTATTTCTTTATCTTCACCCTCATTGTAAACCTTTAAATTTAATTTCTCTGCTAAAACTAATGCTTTCATAATTATTTGCTCTCTTCTTTTTTATATTTAAACACAATAAAACGTTGTCCTAAATAATTAAGGCCTGTAAAAAGCACCATACCAACCGCAAGTGCTATATTTTTTCTTATAGTATCATTTTGACCCAGCAAAATATAATTTACAAAGGGTTCTGCTAAACCATAAGCAATTATATGACAAACCGCTACGTTTATTGCAAAAATAATAACCTCTTTAATGCTTTTACCTTTTTGTTTAAAGGTGAAAAATTTATTTAAAAAATAACTTACTATGCTACCGATTATAAGGTTTGAAAGGTTTGCCACCCAATAATCCGCTTTAAACAAATTAAGCAACATAAATTGAATACCGCCGCCTATTAAGGTATTTATAATACCTACCAAAATAAATTTTAAGGTAGCCAAATCTATAAACTTTTTTAGAAACATATAATTCTCCCTAACGTTTATAGTATTAGTATAACAAATATAAATATTATTTGCAAGGTGGGTAAAAAAAGAACCGCAATTACTGCGGTTCTTAAAAATTTATTAGTTACAGATAGCTTTTTCTGTATCTTTATCGAATAAGTGAATTCTCTTGGGTTCAATAGCAACCTTAATTGTATCGCCAGGTTTTGCTGTTGAAGAAGGATCAACTCTTGCGTTAAGTGCTTGACCTTCGCAGTTGGTGTATAGATAAGTTTCAGCACCCATAAGTTCGGTAACTTCAACGTTTGTTTCAATAACACCTTCAGCAAATTCTTTTAATAAAGCAGGTTCGTTATGAACGTGTTCAGGACGAATACCCATAATAACTGGTTTGTTAACGTAGGGTTCTAATAAACCAACGATTCTTTCAATCTTATCTTCGTTTTTGTATGCAGGTAATTTAATTTTGTATTTAACGCCTGCACGAGTTTTGGTATCTTCACTACCAAATTCAACAAAGAAGTCTTCGCCTTCTTTAAGTACTACAGCATCTAAGAAGTTCATTTGTGGAGAACCAATGAAACCTGCAACGAACATATTACAGGGTTTATCGTATAATACTTGAGGAGCGTCAACTTGTTGAACTAAACCGTCTTTCATAACAACGATTCTAGTACCCATTGTCATAGCTTCGGTTTGGTCGTGAGTAACGTACATAAAGGTTGTACCTAATCTTTGGTGAATACGTGTTAATTCGGTACGCATTTGTGCACGAAGTTTAGCGTCTAAGTTTGATAGAGGTTCGTCTAGTAAGAATACTTTAGGTTCACGAACGATAGCACGGCCTAAAGCAACACGTTGACGTTGACCACCGGAAAGAGCTTTTGGTTTTCTATCTAATAGATGTTCAATATCTAGAATTCTAGCAGCTTCTTCAACACGACGTTTAATTTCTTCTTTACCTGTTTTACGTAGTTTAAGACCAAATGCCATATTATCAAATACGGTCATATGAGGATATAAAGCATAGTTTTGGAAAACCATAGCGATATCACGGTCTTTAGGTGCTACGTCGTTAACTAGACGGTCGCCAATGTAAAGTTCACCGCTTGAAATTTCTTCAAGACCGGCAACCATACGAAGTGTAGTTGATTTACCACAACCGGAAGGACCAACAAGAATAATAAACTCTTTATCGGCAATTTCAAGGTTGAAGTCGGAAACAGCTACAACACCGCCAGCATATTTCTTATAAATATTTTTAAGTGTAACACTTGCCATTAATAATAACCTCCAACTTTTTGCAATGTTCCTATAATATTCTACCAAAGTTTCATTAAAAGTACAAGTCAAAAAATTAACAAAGATATTTTGCTTCTTTTGTGTGTTTTGACTACAAAAATTTTAAAGTTTAACACTTTTTACAAAAAAAGCCTTATATTTTGTTGTTTTTTGCGTTTTTGAGCATTTTTAGTTCATTATTTGTTAACAATTTGGCGCTACCTTCTTTTAAGGTTTTTTCTAGTAAAATTCCTCCAAAAGACAAGCGTTTTAGTTCGTTTACTCCTAAGTTATATACTCCAAACATCCTTTTAATTTGATGGTATTTACCTTCAGTTAAAGTGACCAAACATTTGTTATCTTCAATTATTTCTAACTTAGCGGGTTTTAGTTTTGTACCATCTGCTAAAGTTACGCCGTTATTAAATTCATCAATTAAGCTTTTTGGGACATTACCGTCTAAAATAACCTCGTAGGTTTTTTCAACCTGGTATTTAGGTGATATAAGCTTATGAGCTAATTCACCATCATTAGTTAAAATTAAAAGTCCGGTTGTGTCTTTATCTAATCTACCAACAGGAAATAAATTTTTAATATTAAGTTCTTCCGGCAATAAATCTACCACCGTTTCGCGATTATCTCTTGTGGCAGTTAGCACACCTTTGGGTTTATTCATTTTAATATAAATAAACTCGTCGGTATTAATTTCTTTGCCGCAAAAAACAATTTTTTCGCCAAACTTTACCTGCGTTTGCGGTGAATTTACAACCACACCGTTAACCACCGCTTGTCCTTTTTTAATAAGAGCCTTTATTTCGCTGCGAGTAAAGGCGGTATTTTCGCTTAAACATTTGTCAAGACGCATTTTTTAGTCCTTTCATATAGCCGTCAATTGCTGTTGTGGCAACGTCGCCTCCGATTAAATAACCGTTGTGTAAATATATATGGCAATATAGGTCGTTGCGGTTATTTTCGTCAAACACCTTTAAGGTATATCTTGTCACTTCAAAACCTTTATATTTTTCTAAATCAAAACCGTTTTGTTTTTGCAATTGATTATAGTTTTTATACACGTCAGAAAATTCGGTTGGTAATGTCATTACCTTTATTTCTTCGGAAAAATTAGTGTCTATTCTATAACCTTGCTCTTCTAAATATTTTATTCTTAAAGTGGGATTATTAAGCCGCACTCCCCTATCTTTAAATGCAGTTAGCACAATAAAAGCAAACAAGCATAAATTAACAAGTAATAAAATAACAAAGGTTTTTCTTTTAGAAAAGGTTAAATAAAACATATCTTCACCCCACACAAATATATGCGGGGTGAATTTTAAAAATACTATAATCTTGAAATTAAATAAGCAGTTTCTTTGCCGGGTTCTAAATCTAGTTCTAACATGCCGTTATTAAGGCGAGTAAAACGTTTCTTTTCGCTTAAACCGTTTTCGTTAATTTCAGAAAGTTCAATATTTTGACTGCTTGCAAAACCTAAAATTTTGCTTAGGTTCCAGTCAATTTGTCCGCCCTTTTCGGTATATACAACGGCAGAGCCTTTTTCAATGAAATCTGTAGGAATTACAAGTTCATTACCTTGTTTTGCCGTAACGCCGTTAATTGTTAGGCGGTCTTCTTTTAAATAGGTTGTAACGTTTTTAGAAAAGTTAACGCTAACGTCGTTACCAACAACTGTGGCCGTTAGGCGGTCAAGTCCGTTTAAGAAACGGTATTTTAAATATTTAGTGCAAAATTCTTTAAACAAAGATTTTGATAATGTTTTGGGATTTTTTAAAAGAGTTGCAATATCTACACTTTCGCCAAAAAGCATATTCATTTGACTGCTTTCGCACTCTTTAAATAGATTTGTGGTTTTGCCGCCACATAAAATATTAACAGGGCGCACCATATAATCAAGCAGACTTTGTGATAAATTGAATATAAAGGGCACTCTACCAACTAGACTATCACTTCTAACACCGTCTTGCTTTTCGTAATAAAGGTAATCTAAGCAAACATCAACCCCTTGCTTTTTAAAGAGTTTTACGACCTTTGTTCTGGCTTCCTTCATTAAATCAATATTAGTATCAAACGAAGATCTAACCTCAAATTCTTCAATTAATATTACGCCTATTTTTTTGAGCGGTACAATTTCAGAAAGTTTTTCTAATCTGCGTTCTAAATAACCGCACTCAAGTTCTTTGCTTAAATTAACAAGATTAACTAAATTTTTATAAGAATTTTTAACGCAAAGTAGGTTGCCATCTGCATTTTTAAGCAACAAACCTTTTTCTTCGTATAAATCGTAAATTGGACTATTCTTTTTTGCGTGGGTTAAGTTTATGCTTAAACTAACCTTTGTATTATAGCTTTCCGCTTCAGAAATAAGCCACAATAAGCTTTCTCTGGCGGTTGTGTCGCACTCACGTTTTAAGCAGTTATTAACTTCAAAAAATGCAGGGTAGCCGGTATCTTCACCGTTATATTGCCAACCCTTTAAAAAGCAGATTTTTTGAGTGCCTACAGTTACTGTATCTATAGTTTTAATAAGGTTTAAAATATCTTCTGCGTTATATAAATTGTTTTCGTCAAAAACAGAAAGTGTATAGTTTACTGTTTGCTCATATTTATAGTTATAGGGTTTTTCGGGCGAGAGAGTTTCTAAAAAGTTATATTCTTTATTTGCCATTTTCTTCTATTAAGGCAACTGCGCGCGCGGCAATGCCCTTTCCCCTTCCTGTAAAGCCTAAACCTTCTTCGGTTGTGGCTTTTACGCTAATTTTCGATTTTTCTAAATTTAATGCATTTGCTATATTCTCAACAATTTTTTCTCTTTTAGGGCCTATTTTGGGTAACTCTGCAATAACGGTAGCATCTATATTGCAAATGGTAAAACCGTTATTTGTTAAAATTACGCCAACCTCTTTTAAAAGCTCTAACGAATTTGCGTCTTTATATTTCATATCACTGGGCGGAAAATGTTTGCCAATATCACCTAAAGCGGCAGCTCCTAAAAGCGCATCAGAAATTGCGTGTAAAAGCACATCCGCATCGCTATGTCCTAAAAGTCCTTTTTTATGTTCAAATCTTTCGCCGCCTAAAATTAACGGACGGTTTCTAACTAATCTATGAACATCGTAACCCTCGCCTATTCGCATTATTTTTCGCCCCTTTCTTTTAAAATTGTTTCTGCTAAAATTATATCTTCTTTGGTGGTTATTTTTATATTTTCTTTATCGGTAATAACGGGATAAATTTTATGTCCTGCGGCTTCCATAATAGCACAGTCATCGGTAAGGTTTGTAATATCAACCATATTGCAAGCCTTTTTATATTCTTCTAATAAAAAGCCTTGCGGTGTTTGCATTGCAAGTAATTTTTCGCGATTTATAGTGTTTATAATAAACCCGTTTTGGTCTATTTCTTTAATTGTATCTGTAACTAATGTGGCTAAAGCCGCCGCATTATTACTATTCAAGGCGTTTTTTACCCTTAAAATATCTTTTTCTTTTACTAGCGGTCTTGCGCCATCGTGAATTAAAACGTATTTTTTATTATTAATTTTGCTAATACCCTTTAAAACACTTTCACTTCTGGTAGTTCCGCCCTCTACAATATCTGTAACCCCTAAAACTTCGTAATTATCTAAAATATTCTGCATTTTTAAAATATCTTCCTGCTTTGTTACCACAATGATATTATTAAAACCTGCATTATAAAACGCATTAATTGTTCTAACAATTACGGGCGTATTTAATATAGGCATAAAAATTTTGTTTATGCCTTTCATCCTATTAGAAGACCCTGCCGCCACAATAACCACAGCCGTATCTTCTTGAAATTCTCGTACAGAATATTCTAATACCGTTTGTTCTAAGGTTTGCATATTTTTGCCTTTCAAATTTAAAATGCCGCGCTAAAATAAAAGCGCGGCAAAATAATATTAGTCGTGGTCGCAGTCGCAATCACAATCACAATCACAGTCACAGTCGCAATCGTCAAATTCAAGCTCTAAATGTTTGCCGCAGTTAGGACAAGCAAATTCGCCGTCTTCTAGCATTTCATAATCTAAATAAACAACGTCGTGACATTCAGGACATTCTACTTCAAAAACTTCATCATCGTCTTCGCAGCAATCACAATCTTCTTCATCATAAACGTATTCTTCTAGATTTGCTAAATCTTCATCAACCGCGTCGATTTGATCAATTAGTTCATCAACGCCTGCTTGTGTATCAGCAACTTCATTTGCAAGATCGTCAATAATATCAATAATTGCTTTTAAGATTTTGCCGTTATCGTCATCACTTAATTTAATGCCTTCAGCAAGACCTTTTAAATATGCGGATTTTTCTGTAATTGTCATTTTATTCACCCTTTAAAATATTTTGCTTATGCTCTTTCCATATATTCGCCGGTTCTGGTGTCGATTCTAATCATATCGCCTTCATCAATAAATAAAGGAACGCGAATTTCAGCACCGGTTTCAAGTGTTGCGGGTTTTGTTGCGTTTGTTGCAGTATCACCTTTAAAACCGGGATCGGTTTTAGTAACTTCTAGTTCTACAAAGTTAGGAGGTTCAACACCAAATACCTTGCCTTTGTAAGAAAGAATTTTACAGGTCATATTTTCTTTAACAAACTTAAAATTATCAGAAAGTTCACTTTCGTTAACAGGAACCATTTCGTATGTTTCGGGATCTAAGAAGTTGTAAATACCGCCGTCAGCGTAAGAATATTCCATATCTTTTCTTTCGATATATGCTGGTGGATATTTATCGTTAGGGTTAAAGGTACGTTCTGTTACGCTACCTTCAATAACGTTTCTGATTTTAGCACGAACAAAAGCTGCGCCTTTACCAGGTTTAACGTGTTGGAATTCAATAATTTGATATACTTTGCCATCCATTTCAAATGTAATACCGTTTCTAAATTCGCCGGCAGAAATCATATAAAATACCTCCAATAATTTGCTATTATAATTTTATACTATTTATTTCCTTTTTTCAAGTCTTTTTCTAAAGAAAGTACTTAACTGCTTCAATATATCCCATAATTCCTTTACCGGATATCATAGTTTTTGATGCAGGAGCAGTTACGCTCACCTTTCTCCACTCTTCTTTACGTTCTTCAATTTTACTTAAATGCACTTCAACAAAGGGTGTTTTAACAGCTTTTATGGCATCATAAATTGCATAGCTATAATGCGAATATGCACCCGGGTTTATAACTGCACCATCAAATTCGTCAAACTGAGATTCGTGAATTTTACTTATAATTTCACCTTCGCAGTTGCTTTGAAAGAACTCAAAAGTTACCCCTTCAAACTGTGCTTCTATATAGGCGTTTATTTCATCTAACGTTTGTGTACCGTAAATTTCAGGTTCACGGTATCCTAACATATTTAGGTTTGGTCCGTTAATAACTAAAATTTTCATAAAACCTATCCTTTCATTTGCCAATAGTCCATCATTGCTTTTGCATCTTCTGCTTGTGTGCCTGCACTTTCGCAAATAATGGTGGGGTTGCAACCCTTAGCATATGCAATATCTAACATTTCTTCAAAGTTTGGCCCGTAAATTGTATCGCTAAAGGTTAAGTGCTTCTTTTCACCGCCACCTGTATATTCAATCTTTGAAAAATGGGAGTGAAATTCTTTCATGCGGTCTATACCAATTGCATTTTCCATTTTGTTAAAGCAATCTAAAAATGCTTCACGGGTATTCATCCCACCTAAAGTTCTCGCATTTAAATGTCCAAAATCGATACAAGGAATTAAATTTTCATCAATTTTACAAAGTTCCAAAACTTCTTCTAAAGTGCCTAGTTGATTAATTTTGCCCATTGTTTCGGGGCAAATATGAACGTCGTACAAATCATTTTCTTTTAATGCTATGATTGCCTTTTTCATTGTATCTATACATAGTTCAAGTGCTTCTTCTCTTGTAAACTTACCAACAGAGCCGGTATGAACAACAATTCTATTGCCGCCCATTGCTTTAACTGCTTTTGCTGACTGCAAAATGTAGTTAATTGAATTTAAGCGTTTATCTTCTTCCATGCTAGACATCGAAATATAATACGGAGCATGAAGCGACATTTTTATACCGTGTTTATCGGCTTTTTCTTTTAATGCTTCACATTTATCTAAACCGATATTTACTCCTCTGCCACATTGATATTCAAAAGCATTAAGGCCCATTTCTTTAACGTATCTTGGAACTTGAAGACTTGATTTATATCCTTTTTCGAAAAAACTATCGCTATTTCCTGCAGGTCCGAAATATGCCAAAATTTACGCCTTCCTTTCCCATTTTGCAATAAGTTTATTTTCAAAATATCTTCTAATTTTAAAAGAGGTGGTGGTTTCTAATTTTATGGGTTTTAAAAGAATTGTTTTAATGCCCACTAATTTGCCGCCCAAAATGTCGGTAAAAATTTGGTCACCCACTATTGCGGTGTTTGTCCTTTTAGCGTTTAATATTTTTATTGCCTTATTATACTTAAAAGGCAGTGGTTTTAAAGCCATTGGCAAATAATCTAACTCTGCTTTTTTTGCAGTAAGCTTTAATCTTTCGCTTTTGCCGTTAGATAAAATTAGAATTTTAATATCTGCTTTTTCAAGTTCTTCTTTCCAAGCCTTAAAACCCGAAATTAACTTATTGCCTTTATAAGTAATAATGGTATTATCAACATCAAGCAATAAAGCATTAATTCCGTTTTCTTTTAAGAAAGAAACAGAAATATCGGTTACTCTATTAAACTGAAAGCTTGGTTTAAACATTAAATACACCTACAAAAAATGCAGGGCTTGGCCCTGCATAATTTTTTCTTTAGCGGAACTTGCGTTTTCTTGCTGCTTCCGATTTCTTTTTACGCTTAACGGAAGGTTTTTCATAGTGTTCTCTTTTGCGAACTTCTTGAATAACACCGTCTTTAGCAGTCTGCCTTTTAAAGCGACGTAACGCATTTTCTAAAGATTCATTTTCTTTTACGCGAACTTGACTCATTCTCTTCGTCCCTCCTTAGGCAAAATAGTATTTTTATACCTATCTATTATATAATTTAAAAAGAGAATTGTCAAGTCTTTTTAAGTATTTTCTATAATAATGCTTTCAACAATGTCGGCAACGTCTTCGCAAGCGTCAAAGCACTGTTCAAAGTATTTATAAATCTTGCTCCATTGCAATATTCTTAAAGCATCCGACTGCTCTGTGTAAAGGGTTCTCATATAGTTATGATAAAGTTCGTCGGCTTCTTCTTCAATCTTATTTACAGCAATTAATAATTCGGGCATCGTTTTTGATTTTTTGAAGTTTTTAAGTTCTTCTAACACTAAAACGGTTGCATCGCAACATTTTACAAGCAATTTTGAAAGTACCTTAACACTATCGTTAATGCTTCTAATATTTCTAATATAAATATTAACCAAAATATCTTCAATAGAATCTGTAACGTCGTCGATAGTGTGGCTTAATTTTAAAATATCTTCACGGTCTAGTGGTGTTATAAATGCTTTAGAAACCTCTCTAACAAGGTCGTGCTTTAGTGCATCGCCACTATGTTCAATTGCGTGAATTTCTTTTACGGCGTTTTCTAGATTTTCAGTATCAAAATTTTCTAAAAAACCATTTAAATATTCTGCCGCTTTTTTAGAAACTTTTATGCCTTTTACAAAGGTTTCAAAATAATAATTATCGTTTTTAGCCATTTTATTTTCTCCTTACTTTTGCCTATTTAAAATATTGCAAGAAATAATTTGCTCATTAAAAAACCTATAATTCCGCAACCCGGAAATGTTAATACCCAAGTTAACACCATATCTTTAACTACTGCCATATTAATTGCACTTAGTCGTTTTGTGGCTCCTACACCCATAATTGCAACTGTTTTTGTGTGGGTTGTTGAAACGGGAATACCAAATACAGACGAAACAAGCAAACACCCAGCCCCTGCTATATCTGCAGAAAAGCCTTGATATGTTTCAAGTTTAACCATATCCATACCAACAGCCTTAATAATTTTATAGCCGCCAAGACTAGTACCAAGTGCCATTACAACAGAGCAAACAATCATAAGTTCCCACGGTGCTTTAGGAGTTGCCGTTTGAACGTCAACACCATTTACTAAAAACTGGCTAAGCAGTAATACACCAATAAACTTTTGACCGTCTTGTGCGCCGTGCATAAAGCTCATAGCGGCACCGCCTGCAACCTGCGCGCCTTTAAAAAAGCCAACCGTTTTGCGTCTATCCATATTTTTGCAAATAAATTCTGTAAGTTTTGTGGTAATAAAGCCCATCATAAATCCTAAAACAGTGGAAAGTACAAGGCCGTAAAGAACTTTAGACCACTCTGCCATGTTTACCCCTTGAGCACCGCCGAGAGCTATTGCAGAACCGGTTAGTCCTGCTATTAGCGCATGGCTTTCACTTGTTGGAATTCCAAACCACCAAGCAGCAACCGCCCAAACAATAATCGCAACTAAGGCTGCACAAAGGGCAATTATAGTTGTTTGATTATCACCCTTAAAATCGACCATTTTTGTAATGGTAAAAGCAACCGAGGAATTTATCATGGTCATAACAAAAACGCCCAAAAAATTAAAAACAGCCGACATAAGCACCGCCGCTTTAGGTTTAATGCTTCTTGTTGCAACACAAGTAGCAATAGCGTTTGGCGCATCTGTCCAGCCGTTTACAAAAATAACCCCCAACGTTAACAAAACCGTAACGAATAGTACGGGGTTAGATATCATTTGAGCAATATATTCTGAAAAGGAAAACTCCATAACAACACAACCTTTTCTTGTTACTGCTATAAATATACAATATTTCTTTTATTTTTTCAAGGTTATTTTTTATAGATAATTATTAGCCTGTTTTTGTTTTATTATAATCAGCAAACCTATAATATTAAAGGCCGCCATAATGCCATTAAAAATATCTGCTAACAAAAAGCAAGAATTTACCGCTATGTTGCAACCTAAAAAGCTAATGATTGCATAGGCAATAAAAAAAGGTGTTTTAATTTTAGGGCCAAACAAAAATTCTGCACTTGACAAACCAAAATACGCCCAACCAATAACCGTGGAGAGTGCAAACATAATTATAATTATAGAAAGCAAAAGGTTGCCAATTTCACCAAAACCATTATAAAACGCTAAAGAAATCAGACTTACTGCGTCTATATTATAATTTGAAATGTTACTAGTGCCAAGTAATACGATTAGTGCCGTAATACTGCAAATAACTATTGTATCAAAAAGCACTTGAAAAGCTCCCCATAATCCTTGAGTTTTTGGGTTTTCTTCGCTAGAACAAGCGGCGGCGATTGTTGTGCTACCAAGTCCTGCTTCATTAGAAAAAACTCCCCTTTTAAAACCTGTTGTAATTGCGTTTTTTAAAGCTATACCACAAAAACCGCCCGTTATTGAATTAAACCCAAACGCCGATTTAAAAATTGAAAATATTACTGATGGAATCTTATTAAAATTAACTGCTATTATATAAAAGCCTATTAAAATATAACAAGCCGACATTACAGGTACTACAATACTTGTGAATTTAGAAATACTTTTTATGCCTTTAAAGGTGGATATTAAACAAATGAAAAATACCACTGCACCAAAAACACTGCTGTTTATATTTAAGTTTTTTGCGGCAGCTGAGGCAGAAGAAACCTGTACCATATTGCCCATTGTAAAAGAAGAAAGCACACAACAAAAAGCAAATCCCGTTGATAAAAAAGCAGATATTTTTTTATTTTTTATGCCGTTTTTTAAATATAAAAAAGCACCGCCGTAATTCTTGCCATTTTTATCTTTTTGACGATATTTTACTGCAAGTGCGTTTTCAAGAAAAGCGGTCATCATACCAAATATACCGGATACCCACATCCAAAAAACAGCACCGGGGCCACCCGTTATTATGGCCGCTGTAACACCAACAATATTGCCTGTGCCTATACTTGCGGCAAGGGATGTTGTAAGAGCCGAAAAAGGCGAAATTCCTTTAGTATTATCGTTAGGTTTTGCAAAAACCGTTCTTATAATTAATTTTAATTTTCTTATTTGAAAAAAGCGGCTTTTAATCGTTAAATATGTACCTATAAAAAGTATTATAAGTGCAAGTGGAAGCCCAAAAATAATTTTGCTAAAAGACTTTAAAACTTGTTCCATAATACCACCCAATTTATACTATTATTTTAAAAGGTGATTTATGAAAATAAAAATGAGTGGTGAAATTCACCACTCATTTATATATAGATTATAGATTAAGCGTTAGCTTTCTTTTTGAAGATAACCATAGCTGCAGCTGCTGCCATCATAGTAGCAACTAGGATGTAAGGAATAGCTGCATTGTCGCCATTTTCAGGGTTCTTATCTACATTGCCAGGACCAGGTGTTACAACCTTATCACCAGCAGCTACTAGGAATAAAGTACCTACATCTTCAACGTCGTAAGTTAAAGTACCGTCAACAATCTTATCAGATACGTCAACAAAGTCGCCGGTGGTCATATCAACAGCGTAGTATTTTAGGTTATTAAAGCCGTCATTAACTGGAACTTTAACAGAGATTGTAGCTTTATCAATATCTACAAGCATATCATTCTTGATTAAGCCGTAGCCATAAAAATCAGCTAAATCTTTACCTGTTTTTTCTTTAACTGCTGCTGCAAAATCTGCAATATCGTCAGGATCGCCGGTTTCTAAAGCATTAACAACGTCAAGTTTAGCGTCGGTTGGAACTAAAGAAGTGTCGTCAAGTTTAATGCTTGCAGATTCGTCATCAGAATTAAAGGTTGAACCTAATTTTGCTAAGGTTTGAGTTTCAACGTGGTTAGGATCATTAGCACATACTCTTGTTCTTTCTCCTTCTGTATCAGCAGTAGGAGGAGTAGTTACAGACCAATCGTTCCAATCGTGTAAATCAGGATTAATTGTGCCATCTCTGGTTTCTTTGTGATTTTCGTTATGAGCGCAAACTCTTTCTTCTTGAGGAGGAGTTACGCAGTCTCCGGCAGAAATTGGAGACCAATTACCCCATGCGTGATTATCAGCTACGATGGAACCGTTTCTGGTTTCAAAGTGGCTTGCATCGTGAGAGCAAACTCTCTTTTCTACTGAAGGAGTTGAGCAGTTACCGGGTGTAACTTCTGTCCAAGTACCCCAGTCGTGATTGTCAGCTACGATAGAGCCATTTCTGGTTTCAAAGTGGTTAGGATCGTTAGCACAAACTCTCTTTTCTACTGAAGGAGTTGAGCAGTTACCAGGTGTAACTTCGGTCCAAGCGCCCCAGTCGTGATCATCAGCAACGGTAGAGCCGTTTCTGGTTTCAAAGTGGTTTGGATCGTTAGCACAAACTCTCTTTTCTACTGAAGGAGTTGTGCAGTCGCCAGGAGTAACTTCTGTCCAAGCACCCCATGCGTGATTATCAGCAACGGTAGAGCCGTTTCTGGTTTCAAAGTGGTTTGGATCGTTAGCGCAAACTCTCTTTTCTACTGAAGGAGTTGTGCAGTTACCGGGTGTAACTTCGGTCCAATTGCCCCATGCGTGATTATCAGCAACGGTAGAGCCGTTTCTGGTTTCATAGTGGTTAGCATCGCGAGAGCAAACTCTCTTTTCTACTGCGGGAGTTGTGCAGTTACCAGGTGTAACTTCTGTCCAAGCGCCGAAATCGTGATTTGTAGCTACAATTTCGCCATCTTTTGTTTCTGTATGAGTTGGATTGTGTGAGCAAACTCTTGTTAATACTGCAGGAGTAGTACAGTTACCGGGTGTGGTTTCTGTATATTCGCCCCAGTCGTGAGCATCTGCTACAACAGGAATAGGTTCTGTAATTAAGTTGCCGCAAACAGAGCAGTTAGCACTCTTTTCGCCTTCTTCAGTACAGTTAGGAGTTTTTGTTTCTGTTAATGGATTGGTGTTAGCTGCGTGGTCACAAGCGATAACGGTAATTTTGCCGTTAACAACAGTGTTAGCAACGTCAGTCATATCCATATCGTCCATGTAGCAGTCTTTAATAGTTAAAGATACAGGAATTTCGGTACCAACTGCATTAGTATCTAAAATTTGGAATTTTAAGGTTAATGCATTACCTTCAAATGTTAAAGGAGTTGAGAAAACGCCTTCTTCAATAAGGTCGGGTTCCCATTTAATTTTAATAGAACCTGTGGTGTTTGCTTTGTTAACAGTACCATTAACACCGATATCACTATAATCCTCAGGTAATGGAATGTTCTTGTTAAAGGAAACTAATTGAACTTTAGTGTGGTCAAATTTAACTTCAATTTGTAACACACCAAAACCGGTATTTTCAGAAATAGCAACGTTAACGTCAACTTCTGAACCGGCAATACCGCTTGCATTACTTGCAGTAAATACAACAGCAGCACTTGCGTTTACAGCAATAGCACAAATTAAACAAACGCTTAAAACAAGTGCTAAAGCTATGCCAAAAATCTTTTTCATGAGCTTAATCTATCCTTTCGATTATAATCTAATTTAATTATATGCTTTTGTCTTGTCAAAGTCAAGCACTTTTTATTTGTTAAAGAAAGGAAAATTGTGCAATAAAAACAAAAAATATAAATAAATTGTTAATTTGCTAAATAAAAATGAATATTGCAATTAAATAATAATTATTATATAATATTTTTATAATTATATTTTAAGGATGTTAAAGGCAAATGAAACTTATTAAAACACCCATTAAAGGTACCGCTGATAGACTGCCCGGCGAACAAAGACTTAGAGATTACGTTAGTGGTAAAATTAAAGAGGTTTATTCTTCTTACGGCTTTACCGCTATTGATACTCCTTGCATTGAACATATTGAAAACCTAACGGGTAAACAAGGCGGCGAAAACGAAAAGTTAATTTTTAAAATTTTAAAACGCGGCGAAAAGTTAGAAAAGAGCGACGATATTGCTTCTGCTGTTGACTGCGGTTTAAGATATGATTTAACATTACCACTTGCTCGATATTATGCAAATAACCAAGATGCATTGTATTCGCCATTTAAGGCTTTACAAATTGGTTACGTTTGGCGTGCAGATAGACCTCAAAAAGGTAGATTTAGACAGTTTATGCAATGTGATATTGATATACTAGGTGACAACACCAACCTTGCAGAAACAGAGTTAATTTTAGCTACGTCTTCTCTTTTGGTTTCTTTAGGTTTTGAAGGCTTTACAGTTAGAATTAACGACCGTAAAATTCTAAAAGAAACAGCTGCAATTAGCGGTATTGCTGAAGACCGCATTGACGAAGCTTTTATTATTTTAGATAAGATGGATAAAATTGGTGCGGAAGGCGTTTATAACGAACTAATTAAAAGTGGTTTTTCTGAAAGTGTTGCAAGTGCTTACGCTAAAAACGTTGAAAATTCCGTTCCTAACGATAACGTTAATGAAATTATCAATAACGTTATGGCAACAAGTCCAAAAGGATTTAGCGTTAAATACGACCCCACCCTTGTGCGTGGTATGGGTTATTACACAGGTACAATTTTTGAAATCACTATGGATGAACTTGGTCTTTCGGTTGCAGGCGGCGGCAGATATGACGAAATGATTGGTAAATTTGGCGCAGCCCCCACCCCTGCTTGTGGTTTTTCAATTGGTTTTGAAAGAATACTAACCATTTTACAAGATCGCGGCTTTACCCCTCCGCAAAAAACAGGCGTTTGTTATTTAGTTGATAAAAAGGCTTCTTCTGAAAGTATTGCTAATACTCTTAAAAAAGCCGCTAAAGAACGTGAAGATGGTAAAACCGTTATGGTTACAAAGAAAAACAAAAACGTAAAATTCCAAAAAGATAAACTAATGGAATTAGGTTATAGCGAATTTTACGAAATATATTAATAAGGTGATAATTTGAAAAAGGCAGTTTTTCCAATTGGTTTAGCCTTTGCCTTTTTGCTTGTAAACGTTATAAGAATTTTACAACTTGTTATAATGATCGACTCGGAATCGGGGTTTTATTACGAAAGTTATGAAAAACTTGGTAATATTTTAACCTTGGTTATTGTGGGTATAACCTTACTTTTAATTGTATTAAGTATTGTAACAAAGCAAAAAGAAAGAATTGCCCCGCCAAAACCTAATAACTTTTTAGGTGTTGCAGGTATAATGCTTGGCGTTAGCCTTGCCATTGAACCTTGGTTTGTAGAAAAGGTTTCGGCGTCGGTTCCTGTAATTTTACAAAACCTCAAAACAGTTACCATTATTTTAAGTGGTGTAATTTTTGTGATTATAGGATTTTTAAATTTTATAGGCAAAAAACCAAACTATATTTTATGTATTGTTCCTTCCCTTTCTTACGTTACACGAATACTTGTAACATTTATTTGTTATACGGGGATGTCGGGGATTTCTCAAAACTACTTTGAAATTGTAAATTTATGCTGCATTTTAGCATTTTTGCATTTTAGTAGTAAAATTTTATGTAACGTTGCTTCTAAAAGAACCTCGCTTATTACAATTATTTCAGCCTGTGCGGCAATAATTACTTCAAGTCTGTGTTCTGTTCCACAAATTATAATAACCTTCTTTGGTTTAAGCGGCGTTCATATTTCTGTTGATTCTATTATTACAAATTTATTTATGTTGATTTATATTATTGCTTTTTTAATTTCTAAAAAGCAAAACAAGGCAATTGAAGTTGTAACCGAAAATATAGAAAATAAGACAGAAACAATTGAAGACTTTTTTAAAGAAATTGAATAAAAGAAAAGCAGATTAACAACACGTTAATCTGCTTTTTTATATTATATAATATATTATAATTTAATATACATATTATAAAATAAAAACACCGTGTTTTCACACGGTGTTTTATTATTAATAAGTTCTTGCGGTATAAACTGCAACCGATCCCGGAGGAATAGTATCTACTAAAACGTTCTTAACGTTTTTAAACACTCTATCCGGATCTGCTAAGTGAGCTGCAGTTGAACAACGTGGTTCAGAAGATTCGTAAAGGTGACGATAAAGTGTTTGGTTAATTGCTTTATCAAGTTTAAGTTCAAACTTAGTATCTTCTAAAGCTGCGTTACAAACAACAATGGTCCAAAGTCCTGTTTCGTTATCTTTTAGGGCGTTCATATATACATAGCTGTATAGGTCCATTGAATCTGTGCCGGCAGTACCTACAGGGTAAACTGTTGCGGCATCGCTGTTCATATACTTAGTCCAAATACCAGTTGCATAATACTGTGGTTTTGGAATACTTGAAACGAATAATGATGGATGCATACCAACAACGTGAATACCGCCGTTAAATTCGTTATTTGTAGCGGTAGAGTCAACCCATAATTGGTCGTATAACTGCCACCAAGAAGTGTTTTGAACGTTATATTGCATACCAACAAGTAATGATACGCAAGAGTTTAGACCATTTAGTGCACTAGGCTGGCCGTTACCTGCGTTATCAGAGTTTGCTTGGAATTCGTCGTTCCAATAGTTACGATTTAATTTATCGTATTTTGCCATTCTGTTGTGGAAGATTGAATAGGTATTATTCGCATCTTCCGCAAAGGTATCGGTTTGAGTATCTTTAGGTGCGTGAGGATAGTTATGTCCGGAAATTACTTCGTATAAATCGGGGTAATTCTTTAACATATACTCATTTAAAGTACCTGTGTGACCGCCACCTTGGTTTGGTCCCATAATTAGAACGTCGTTAGTTTGGCCGCCTTTACGGAAAGCATATTTGTAACCTGTTACGCAGTTAGCAAGTTCTGCTGCTGAAGGACCTTCTTTACCGGAACCTAAAGAACCTTGAGAAGATGGTTCAACGAAGGTTAAAACGTATTTAATGTTATTTAAACCACGTTTGCGGCATTCCATAATTGCTTGACGAGCAAATTCACCTAAACGTAAACCAATTTTTCTAATACGGATTTGGTCTTCATCCATGCCATCGAAATAACCTGCAGGAACGTCTAGTTCGCCGTATAGGTTATCAACGCCGGGTTCTGCACCATAAATGTACATACATTCGTTAATACCGTAAATATAGTTGTAACCAACTATAACGCCATTTTCTTTTTTGGCTTTAATGGGAGTGTCAAAGTGCCAACCGGTTGTTAGAACAATATCGATATCTCTATCTTGAAGTTCTTTTGCGTAGCGGTAGAATGCTTGCATTCTTTCGCTTTCCCAGTTGTATGCTTTTTTAACAGAGTCCCAAATCCAGTGAGATTTGAACATGGTTCTTGCAAACTTAATGTTATAGTCTTTTAAACGATCAAGTTCAAGTGTTGCCATTTCTTCGGTGTATTGTCTGCCGTATTTATCGGGCATATAGGTTGAGCAGTGATAAACTGTTGAAGAAGCACCCATAAAATCTTCTTGGATAGGAGCTTTTGAGTTGAATACTCTTAGTTTTTCAACTAAAGAATCATCAATCCCAATTTCTTCTTCCTCTTCTTCATAGGGAGGTTCTTCAGTACCGGTATTATCATCCTCACCAAATTGTGTACCATCGCCAGCGCTTTGTACGTCACTGGTATCATTCTTCTGACCGAAGATGATTTTTAAACCATCTTCGGTGCAGAATGCTAAACCTAAAATTAGTGCGAGGCAAAGTATAACTGCTGTTGCAGCGATTAGAATAGCTAATAATGTCTTTTTCTTGCCTTTTTCTTTTGGTTGTTTAACTTCAACCGGCTTTACATTTTTACTCATTCTACTTTACCTCCTTTTTTTTGGATTTTACAATTAAATAACTTACCACGAATAAACCTAATGCTACGCTTATTAATAGAGCGATTACATTGAATAATGGGTTTTGTGAGTGTGTTGGGTTATAAATTAGAACGTTATTTGCTTTTTCTTGTGCTGCGTAAGGATCTTTGTCGCGTCCAACTGTTAGATCGCCATCGTAATAAGGTTGTTCACCAACACCACCATTAATAATTACGTTAGACATATCTGTATAATCATAAGGTTTGTAGTTGTAATAGTCGTTAGGATCGTAGGTGTATTTGAACTTAATTGGGAAGATCATAATATTATCTACGTCAATTGCACCATTACGTGTATCGATTACGATTGCAATTTTACCGTTTGATGGAGTAACGAACTTAAATCCGTAACGTTCCCATTCACCTTCACCCTTATAAGTAAAGGTGGAGTTAACAGTCTTATCAACGTCGGTAAATAGTACGTTGTTACCTGTTACGTTAGAAGCCATTAGGCTTACTTTACCTTTAGTACCCTTTGCACCTCTTAGAGAAACGCCTACGTAATAAGCTGCTGAAGGATCAACTTCAACTACTTTTGTATATGTTGTTGAAGATACGCCTGCTTTTAGATATTTTTGTTCGGTAAATGCGCCGCCTACTGCAATTGAGTAAGTGCTTGGCATACCGGACCAGTCTGCAGAAGTAATTTTGTCTTCAAAGTTGCTGTTTTCAACTGCGTTATATAGGTTTTCACAATAGGTGTAACGAGTTGTGCCTTCGGTAATCATAGCTGGGTGTAATTGATAAACTATGTCATCAATGTAAATTGCAGAACCTGCATTACCTGCTATTGTACCTACTGCAGCTTTAATATAGATTAAACCTTCGGTATTATCAATACTAAATGATGCTGTATGCCATTTATCGTCTTGAGCATAGATTGTATGTTCTTGAACGTATCTGTCTTTAGCATCGCCGGCTAGGTAAATTGCGCCGCCTTTAGCATTTTCAAATCTGTAATTAAATGTGATTAAGTAGTTACCCTTTAAGCTAGCTGCCGGGAAGTTCATCCAGGTTTGCCATAATTTATGAGCAACTTCTGTATCTTCTTGAGGTAAAATCTTTAATGATTTATTACCGCTTAGAACGTTCTTATCGTTAGCGGAGGTTGCTGTGTAAATTTCGAAGCCTTCGTTTTGGAAAGGAGCTTCGTTAGCACATTTTAAAATGTGTTCTTTATCAGGGTCTGTAATTAAGAAGTTGTTAACTGCGAATCTTTCGCTTTCAAAGTCAACCTTTTCAATTACGCCTTCGCTGTAACCAACTGTATCAACAGTTAAGCTTACGTTATCCACCTTAGCAATTAAAGCATCTTTATTAGTAAATGCTATATTAATTGCTTCTTCGTTACCAGTTGTAAATGCAATTGTGTATTTATTCATTGCAGTATTTGTAATGCTTGTTGAAGCAATACTGCTGATAATTGAATAACTGTTTACACCACCACATTCAACATCGATAGCACCTGCTTCTAAAGCACCTGCTTCTGCTTCGAAGGTTAATAGATATTGAGTAAATGGTTTAACTGTAACTGCTTGATATAATGTTGAATTTGCAGGAATATTAGCAACGCCGTCGATAAAGGTTGTTTTTGAACCGTTAGATAACCATGCTTTGTTGCTACCTTCAAAATCTGCATCTTTAATAGTATCGTTAGCAGAGTACTCCCATAATTCTAAATCATCGATATACATATTAGATTGGTCGTGTGCCCATGGATTTAGATATGCTTCATTACCAGAGAAAGGAGGAGTTGCTGCTTCGAATTTAATACCAAATTCTAGTTCAGAAAGTTCACCAGAGTTAAAGGTTAACTCATAAGTATCCCAACCACGACCGCCGCCAAGACCTGCCGCATCATAAATGTACATTAATGCTTGGTTGGTTGTTGTATCAGGTTGAGTGATACCCATAGGACCAATGTAAGTGTACATCTTAGCAGATTCGTCTTCTTCTTGCATGTGGTATTTAAATTTAATCTTATAGGTTGTGTTTTTATTTAAACCTGTAAGTTGTAAACGTGTGTATCTCCAACGGTTAGAGCAATATAATGCTTTTTCGCCGGCATAAGCACGTCTGTTACTTACTGTGAAGAATGTCCAGGAGTTATCGGTATCGCCGTCTGCAAAAATTTGATAATCAACAATAGAATCCATCCAGGTTTCTTTAATGTTGGTTTCAAGAGTCATATTTTCAAAACCGTTTAAGCCTAAAACTTCACGAGCAGGTTTATTGTAACCATTGAATTTTGCAATTAATGCAATTGATTCGTAATGAGGAGCTGTATAAACTAAATCGGTAGAAACAAGTGTGTTGGTTGCTGCATTGTACCAACCTGCGAAGGTGTTACCTTCGTCCGGTGTTGCAGTAAACGTTGCAACTGTACCTGATGCAAATACACCTGTTTTATCTACTGTTGCATAACCACCAAGTTCATAACTTTGAAGTTTAATCTCAACAACGTTGAATTGTGCTTCGTAAGATAAATCGCTATTTAGGTTTACAACGTAGTATCTGTTTGTAGAAACAGGATTGGTTGTTGTACCGGGTTTATACCAACCTTTGAAGGTCATACCGGTATCAGGAATTGCATAGAACATTGTAAGTTCGCCGGGTTTAACCAAACCATTACCGGCAGATGTTTGAGAAATACCACCGATATTGTAGGTTGCATTAGCGTTTACAAGTTTTTGAGAAGCAGAGATTACTTCAACGCCAAGGTCGTCAATATATAATGCAGTTGCTTTACCTTTGGGGTCAACCATTTGTAAAGTTAAGGTTACTGCATCGTAACTACCAGTATTAAATGCGATAGAAATCTTTTGCCAACCTTGTGCAACGCCGTCAACATCTAGGCCATCGTTATCTACTAAATAAGCAAGAGCCTTACCACCAACGCCGTGGGTATTTAGGTTAGAACTGTAGCATTCGCCGTTTTGCCATTGTTCGTCTTTAACTGCCTTTGGAGAAACGGATACGAATTGCATATAAGAACTTTCAGAAGTGAATTTAACCCAGAAGGATAATAAATATCTTGTGTTCTTTTTAAGACCGGTAATATCACGGCCTAAGATTTGGTAACTCATTTTCTCAAATTTAACTGAGTTGTTACCACTTCTTGCTTCTTCACTGGAAGCAGTAATTTTAGTCCAGAAAGTTTGACCGGGTCTTGGGTTGTTCTTATCGTCAACTTCTAAGTATTTTGCAGAATAACCGTTACCGTCAGAACCATCTGAAGACCAAGCAGCAAACCAGCTACCGGGAATTGTTGGATTATTCTTATTATCTAATAAGTTAGTACCGCTTGTTACGGTTTCAGCACCTGGGTTAACAACAGGATTACCTTCGCCAACCTTTGCAAATACAGGTGTTAACTTGGTATTTTTATTAAATGTGCCTGTGTAAACGGGGTTTGTTCCTGCAGCACCTGCAACGTCAACGCCGTTTAATTGCCATTTAACGAACTTATTACCTGGTAATGGAGAAGCCATAAAGGTTAAGGTTGCTTCACTTTCGCCAACAGGGATATAACCTGTGTCGGGATATACGCCACCCATTTCTTCTTGACCAGCTCCTGCAACAGGTCTAATTGGATAATCTAATTCTTTACCTGCAACAATAATATTGTCTAAGTATAGATTTGTATCGCTTGGAACTGGTTTTGGTGAACCGTCTGCATAGCTTGCACCAGGATTGGTATTTCCTTCAGGAGCCCAAACGATTAGAATTTTATTTGTTTTAAGGTCTGCCGAGAAGTTTAAAGTTTGTGTAACCCATTTATCGTGAATGGATACGTCTTCAGCGCCACCCTTACCTGCTGAACGCCAAGAAGCTAAAATTCTTAATTGGCTATTGTCTAGAGGTTTAAATTTATAATCGGTATTTAAATCGTTTAAAACGTCATCGCGACCAAATAATACTGATGTATCAACGTTAGATACGTCATATATAACAACGCTACCAAATTCTACGTACATTGCCATATAATAATCGAAGGTTAGTTGATAATCAGAGTTTGGAACAACATCGATTACTCTACCGATTTTGCCCCATAGTGGAATTTGTAATGCATGGTTTAATGCATTTTTATCTGTTGCTTTTTCAACAACGTTAGCAGCTGCTGTTGTGTGTTGATACCAACCAGCTTCGTTAGGTGAAGAATTAAATACATATAAATATTTAGAGCCCTCAGGAATTGGATTTGCAGGGTTGCCTAACACAGATGCTGCGTTTGTTTGTACTGTAGTATCTGTTGGGTTAACTGCAACTGCAGCGTAATTAACACCGTTTGCTGCTTTTGTTACAACCTTAGCAGAAATGCCTGCTTGTTGTAATTTTTGAACGTCTGCTTCGGCTTTTGCTTCAGCGTCTGCAGAAGATTTATCGTAACCATTAACGATTACATATTTTAAATCTGTTCTCTCTGTACAGGTTGCGCCTGCAACTAGGTTTGCACCAACGCTTGTTGCATCAAAACCGGCGTCGCCTGTAAATCTGTTTTTATAAGTGCATTCAAAACGTGCTTCAATAACTTCATAGTTGTTAGGATTAAAGGCTTCTTTAAATGTTTCGTTAGTTTCATATAAAGAACCGTTTTTGTACCAACCTAAGAATTTACCGTTAGGATATGCAGAAGCAACGTATGTGATTTCAGTTTGAGCATCGTTTAGTTTTGCGTAAGCACCACCTGCGTTTGTGGTATCTTCGCCTGTTACTACAACGTTAACTTTAGGAATAACTGTGCTTGAAAGTACAACGTTATCAATATACATAGGTTGGTTGCCTTCAGGGTTCCAAACTATTAAAATTTTGGTTGTATTTTCGTCAGTTTCAAATTCACAAGTACGGGTAATCCATGTATCGTGAGAATCAACAGGATTGCCGTCAGCATCAACGCCATCTGCTTTTGCAGATAAACGTTTATAGTTGTTACCCATTTCTGGGAATTTGTTTTTGCTGCTATCTACGTATAAGAATTGGTTGGAAGTTGAATTTGTTAAATTGTCATAACCTATATATGTATTATCCGTTACATTAGATACATTATATATATTAAAGTTACCAAATTCACAGCCTGTGGGTAGATAGTAATCATAATTTAAAATGTATTTATGGTTAGGTTTAACCTCAACAATACGGCCTAAGTTTGCCCATTGTTGAATTTGTAGCGCTTTATTGGTTGTATCTGTACCATATTCTTTTACAACAACAGGAATATTGTTGTATGCATTTTGGTTAGTCATCCAATTTAATGTACCGGGTTTAACTGTAAAGGTGTATTTCCATGAACCACTAACTTGTGCAGTATTTTGTGTTGCAATGGTTTGACCCTCAACAACGTTTGTGCCGGTTGCCATATCATCGAAATAACCATTATCAAATTCATTAGCATATAAGCAATCAAAGCGAGCTTCTAATTGTTTATATGTTGCCGGATCATAAGCCTTTGTAAATGTAGCAGCGCTTTCTACTAAAGTATTACCATCGTACCAACCGGTGAATACTGCGTTAGAAAATGCTTTTGCTGTATAAGTTAAAGTGCTTTCATCATCACTTAAAGTAACGTTTGCAATACCGGCATTGTTTGTATCAGCGCCGCTTACTTTAACAGTTACTTTTAAATCTACATATTCTTGAACAGAAACATTATCGATATATACGTTATTTTTCTTATGATAGAACGGTATTGCAATTTTGGTAAACGAACCTGAATTAAAGTAAAGTGTACGTTTTGTCCACTGATTAACTACGGTTTTATCGTCACCTGCTGCAGGTTCATAATTAATTTTAGTTTGACCATCTGTACCGTCAGCTAAAATATCGCCACCGCAGTCTTTAATGGTAACACCATCTGCTTCGTAATGGGTAACAGGAATTGTTATGGTTGTAGCATTAGCATTTAAACCAATAGCAAAATCCATGTTATCCATAAATTTAGCTTCGGCTGAATCTGCATAATACCAATAAGATAATGCATAACTGGTATTAGCTTTAACGTTAATAACCTTAGCAATAGTGTGCCATTCGGTTGTTAAACGCATAATATGTGTACCATCTTTAGCGGCAGGAGTAGTAATGCTACCTGCACTGGTGTTATATGTGGTACCACCTAATAAAATATTACCGTTACCGTAGTGAGAACCAACCCAACCATTTGTGTTAATGCTTGGTTTGTTATTCTTCCACTCAGTAGCACGAACACCATTAGCGTTTGCTACGGTTGAACCAGCAGCTAATGCTACTGCATTTTCAAAACTACCGTCTTTAAAAATAGCATTAGCTTCGGTATTAACAACGTAGGTTAAGCTAATATCGTCAATATACATATTTCCGCTACCTTCATAAGCGAAAGCAATTACAATTTTGCTTGCAGTTGAAGAAGTGGTGAACTTAGCTGTATATTCAGTCCAAGTGTTTGCGGTATATGTTTTATTTCTTTCCCATGCGTATGTTGTTAGTAAGGTTTTGTCGTAATATTGTAATCTGTTAGCTGCATTTACAGGTGTAAATGAGGTATAGGCTTTTAAGCTATAACCATCTGCAGTAACGTTAGATACGTCATAAACGGCAAAATCTTTCCAATCAACTGCGTCAGCATTGAATTTAAAGGTTAAGGTGTAGTCCATATTAGGTTGAACTGCAATTTCTTTAAATCCAACACCCCAGGAAGGAATTGCCATAGCTTTGCCACCGGTGGTGGTTGCTTTGGTGCTAGATACTAAAAGATTTGTGGCTGCAGCGCCTGCAAACCAGCCGTTAGAGCCGGGTTTGCCCTTGAAGTATCCATTTTCGCCCTCATCATATACTTTCCATGTAAGGGCATCGTCGGCAGCCATATCGGTACCAACGCTGTAGCTTTCGAAATCTTCTTCGTAACCTACTGTGGCAGAAGCCATAAACCCGTTTGTGAAAATACAAACAAGGCTGGTTACTAGAAGAACGAAGCTAAGAATAATCGATAATGTTTTCTTCATATTTGCCTCCTATATAATAAGCGTATTATATCACATATATTCTACACTAAATTGCCTTTTTTGTCAATAAAATAACACCCTATCAAACGGCTTAAAATTAAACTATTTAATAGCAAAAATTTAAACCTTTTTACATAATTTTCTTGTTTTATATTTTTATATATATTAGGACTTGCATTTTTTAAAAAAATTTGCGATAATGACTATATATGTGTATTTTAAGTTTATGGGAGCATATTTATGACTAATTCATTGAAAATGGAAGACGTAATTTTTAACGAGGAACTTTACAGTCCCGAGTATTACGAAGACCTTTATTCGAAACGCAATTTACCCGAAGGTGCAAAGGTTACACGTGTAGCACCAAGTCCTACAGGTTATTTGCATTTGGGAACACTTTACGTTTCTTTAATTGACAGAATTACTGCAGGACAAAACGGTGTGTTTTACGTTAGAATTGAAGACACCGACAAAAAGCGTGAGGTTGAAGGCGGAGTTGAAAATATTTTAAACGGACTTTACGACTTTGGCATTATTCCCGATGAAGGTTATACACTTTCCGGCGAAAAGGGAGACTACGGTCCTTATAAACAAAGTGAACGCGGAAAGATTTACCGCGCATTTGCTAAAAAGCTTGTAACCGAAGGACTAGCTTATCCTTGTTTTTGCACCGCAGAAGAAATTCAAGAAATTCGTGAAATGCAAGAAAAAGACAATATTAAGACCGGTTATTACGGCAAATATGCAAAATACCGCGATATTACACCCCAAAAAGCTAAAGAGCTAATTGAAAAGGGTCTTCCCTTTACGGTTAGATTTAAAAGTAATGGCGACGAAAGCAAAAAAATCATTGTTGAAGATTTAATTAAAGGCAAAATTGAAATGCCTCAAAACGATGAAGACTTTGTTATTTTAAAAAGTGACGGTATTCCAACATATCACTTTGCACACGCGGTTGACGACCATCTAATGAGAACCACCACTGTTATTCGTGGTGACGAGTGGCTTTCAAGTTTACCAAAGCACATTGAGTTATTCTTAGCACTTGGCTTTAAGCCACCCAAGTTTGCTCACATTGCCCCAATTATGAAGCTTGAAAACGGCAATAAAAGAAAAATTTCCAAACGCAAAGACCCCGAGGCTGCCGTTTCTTACTTTAAAGAACAGGGATTCCCTGCAATTTCGGTTATTGAATATTTAATGCATATTGCTTCAAGCGAATATGAAAACTTTAAAAAGGCAAACCCCAACGCAACCTACAAAGATTTTAACTTTAATATTAAAAAAATGAGTCTTTCGGGTGCACTGTTTGACTCTGACAAATTAAACGACGTTAGCAAAAACATTATCAGCAAAATGTCGGCAGATGAGGTTACAGATTCGGTACTTGCTTGGGCAAAAGAATTTGACCCCGATTTTTATCAAAAAATATCAAAAGACACCGCATTTTTAAAAGGAATTTTCTCTATAGACAGAGAGGTTCCAAAACCACGTAAAGATATTGCAAAATGGGCCGACACCCTTGAATTTACTGAATATTTTTACAATAGACCGACAGTTTCACTTCCTGAAAATATGGCAAAGGAAGACGCTATAAAGCTTATTGATAAATACATTGAGGTTTACAAAGAAGAAGAAACCCAAAGCGACTGGTTTAATACCCTAAAAACCATTTGTTCTGTTGCAAATTACTGTGCAGATACAAAAGAATTTAGACAAAACCCCTCTGCTTACAAAGGTTCTGTTGCTGACGTTAGCACACTTATTCGTTTATGTATAACAGGACGCAAAAACAGTCCCGATTTATTTAGCATTATGCTACTAATTGGACTTGACGAAACAATGGAACGTTTAAACGCCGCAAAGGCATATATTAAGGAGAATTTTTAATGAGCAAAGCACAAAGACCTATTTTCCCAAAACGCGCAATTGTAACTGCAGGTATGCCCTACGGTAACAAAGAATTACACTTTGGACATATTGGCGGCGTATTTATTCCTGCTGATATATATGCAAGATTCTTAAGAGACAGAATTGGTAAAGATAACGTTATTTTTGTTTCGGGTACAGACTGCTACGGCTCTACCATTGAAGCAAGTTATGAAGCCGCAAAAGCCGATGGTTTTAGTGGCGATATTAAAGATTTTGTTTTATCTAACCACCAAAAGCAAAAAAAGGTTTTAGAAGATTATGATATTTCACTTAACCTTTTTGCCGCTTCTGCCCTTTTTGAAGGCGGTGCAGAACAAACCAAAACCTCTAACGAAGTATTTAATACCCTAAAAGAAAAGGGTTATTTAAAACTAGAAAAAACCAAACAGTTTTACGATGAAAAAATGGGCACATTTTTAAACGGCAGACAGGTTGTTGGCCGCTGCCCTATTCAAGGTTGTAAATCTGAAACTGCTTATGCAGACGAGTGCTCACTTGGACACCAATATAACGCCGACGAGTTAATTGCACCAAAGAGTGTGCTTTCTGGTGAAGCACCTGTTATTAAAGAGGTTGATAACTGGTATTTTGATTTAGTTTCTTTTAGAAAAGACATTATAAAATACACCGAATATTTAAAAACTTTACCCAACGTTCGCGAAGGTTTAACCACCATTATGAGTGAGTTTTTAAAAGACCCCGCAATTTTTGTTAAAAAAGAGTGCGAAGAAGAAGTTAAAGCATTAAATTTACCCAAATACACCACTATTTTTGAAGACAACAAGCCCTCTTATCAGTTGGTTTTTGAAACCTTAGAAGACAGAGCAGAAGCTTGTAAAGAGCTTACAAACGCTTCTATTCGTTACCGCACAGGTAAAACAGTTGTTCCTTTCAGAATTTCGGGTAATGCTTCTTGGGGCATTAAAATTCCCGAAAGCGAAAATTTAACCTTCTGGGTATGGCCTGAAAGTCTTTGGGCACCAATTTCTTTTACAAAGGCATATTTAAAATCTATCGGGGCCGACGATAACGAATATAAAAACTGGTGGAACAGCAAGGACTGTACCGTTTACCAATTTATTGGTGAAGACAATATTTATTTTTACGGCATTGCTCAAACAGGTCTTTGGCTTGCTTTACAAGAAAAAGAACCTTCTATTACCCCAGAAGACGGCGTTTTACAGCTAACACGCTTAGTTGCAAACCATCACCTTCTTTTTGGCAAGAAAAAGGCAAGCTCATCTTCTGCAATTAAGCCACCAAAAGCCGGCGAACTTTTAAATTACTACACTGCAGAACAACTTAGAATGCACTTTATTAATGCTTCTTTATCTGAACAAAGCGTTGGCTTTGAGCCCAAAAGTGTTATGAACCCCGAAGCCGTTAAAAATGGTGAATTTGACACTGTTTTATACGAAGGTAACCTTTTAACCAACGTTTATAACCGCTTGGTTCGTTCTTGCCTATATACCGCTCAAAAGCATTTTGAAAATAAAATGCCTTGCGGCAAGGTATCTAGTGAAGTTTTAGAAAAAGCAGAAGAAGTAATTTTATCTTACGAAAAACTTATGTACGAAAATAAGTTTGATAAGATTTTTGAACTTCTTAACGTTTATTTAAGAGATGCCAACAAAGCTTGGGCGGCAAAAAGCCGTGAAGCCGATCAAACGGGCGATAAAAACCTATTAGCACAATTAATTATTGATTCGGTTCACATTGTAAAAGTGCTTGCAACCCTATTCCATCCATTTGCACCCAAAGGTTGCGATATGGTAATTGATTACTTGAATTTAAGTGACGAAATTTATTCTTGGGAATATATTTTTGAAGACGTTACCGAAAGAATTAAGGGCGGCCACGAATTTAAGTTTTTACCACCCAAAACCGATTTCTTTACAAAACATGAAAGTCAGTATTAAGCTATGAAAAATATAGATATTTTAAACTGTTTAGAAGAATGGTGCCCAAAAAGCACCGCCGCTTCTTATGATAACGTTGGCTTTTTAGTTGGCGACCAAAATCAAGAAATTACAAAGATTTTAGTAGCACTTGACTGCACAAGCCGTGTTATTGAAGAAGCAAAAAATTTAGGTGCAAACCTAATTGTTACCCACCACCCTATTATTTGGGCGCCCTTAAAAAACATTACCGAACAAACAAGGGTTTTTAAGCTTATTAAAAACGGAATTTCGGTTATTTCGTGCCACACTAATTTAGACGTTGCAAAGGGTGGCGTTAACGACTGTTTGGCTAAAGCATTAGGGCTAAAATCGGTTAAAATTTTAGATAATTTAGAGGGCGATTTTTCGAGCCGTTATGGTGAATTAGATAAAGCCTTAACACCGGATGAATTTGCTTTATACGTTAAAGAAAAGCTTAACACGGTTGTGCGCTTTAGCACCGGTAAAACCAACATTAAAAGGGTTGCAATTTGTGGTGGAGCAGGTAGTGAAATGCTAGTTCCAGCACTTCTTAGTGGATGCGATGCACTAGTTACCGCAGACGTTAAGCACTCAACCTTTATAACCGCCGAAGAAAAGGGCTTAACACTTATTGATGCAGGACATTTTAACACCGAAAATATGATTATTTCTCCACTAGCAGAGTATATAAGAACAAGAAGCGGTATTGAGGTTTTTGTTAGCGAAATCTCCCCTATAAAAAATTTATAAAAATTAATAATAAACACCCCAACTTTTTAATAAAATTAAGTTGGGGTGTTTTTATGTTTTATTGCTTAGTTTTAAAAGATTTTAAGCCGTTAAAAAAACAAATTAAAGAGATAAAAAGAAAGGGCTTCAGTATTATAATTTTAAGAAAAAATATCTTTGGAAAATATAGTTATAATGCGGTTTTAAAGCGTTTTTCGGGGCCATTTGTTTTGCCTAAAAATTTTGACCAAAATATACTTTTACCATATCCCACAGAAGAATTTAAAAACAATATGATTTTAAGCTTTTTAAAGGGCGTTAATACAAGTAGTCCTATTATAAAAAACCAAGACGGCAAGTACTTAAATTTACTGCTTAACACAATAAATAATTGCAACAACGTTTATATAAAAACCAACAACAAAAACGAGTTTTATAAGCTTTGCGAAGACTCTATGACGCTATATGGTACAGAGCCCACCTTATTAGAAGAAAACGCTACAATTTCGGGTGAAAATTTAATTGATATTGACGGCTTTTTAGAAAAATTAAACACTCCGCTAATTTTAAGCGACCCACTTTTTAAAGACCTGGACCCCTTACAACTAAAAGCCGCCTTTAATGAAATGCAGTAAAAGACAGGTAGAACCTGTCTTTTTTCATAATTACAAGAGCGTAATTTGACTTCATTTATAAATACTTATTTAATCCTTAATTTGTCGAAGAGTTCTTCTATATCATGATTTGCTCCCTCAAATTTAGGCCAAGCATCTATGCCATCACCGTTTTTTCTAGGAATAATATGAATATGAAAATGCGCAACCGACTGACCTGCACTTTCATCACTAGCGTTTAAAAGATTTACACCATCATATCCGCAACTATCAACACAGTGATTTGAAACATATTTGACTGTTTTAATTAAATGACATAAAGTTTCTTCGTCACAATCCAAAATGCTTTTTACATGATTTTTAGGTATAACAACCATATGACCATCTACATCATTAGCAATATCCATAAATGCCAAGGTGTAATCGTCTTCGTACACCTTAAAACTAGGTATATCTCCGCTAACTATCTTACAAAACACACAGTCCATTGTAATCTCCAACCAATCATTTTATCTACAAGCTAATTGTAGCATAAATTATCATATATTTCAATGAAATTTGCCCATATTTGCATCACCGTTCTTACCAAATCAAAAAGATGCCTAAAATCCCTTGATACATTGAGAGTTGTTATATTTTGTAAAATAGTTGTTTTTTTAAAAAAATAATGGTAAAATAAAACAAAAGCGTCGCTTTGTACCAGATTTGGTACAGTTAGTAGCATATAATTCTAAATAAGTTACTTAAACCAAAAGAAGGGTGAAATATGCAAAACTCTATTGAAAAAAATGTAGTTAAACTTGTTTTTGATGAATTTTCTCCAGAATTTAAAAATTGCCCTATTGAAGGAAAAGATAGTGTTCAGTTGTTGATTTTTAAAAAGCCATATACGACAATCGACGACAATGCTTTTGCACATTGGTCAAAATTAGAGGAAGTGATTTTTGAGTGCAACACTGTGGAGCTTGGAGGGTTTGCTTTTTGGGATTGTCCTAATTTGAAGCGAGTAGTCTTCCCTGAAAAAGTAATATTAAAATATCGTGGATTTGCTTTTTCCGATTGTCCAAAATTAAGTGATATTACTCTTCCAAAATTTCCTTTTGAAGATAGTAAGCTTTATGCAGAATACGGTGGCTTCATTTTTCACAATACAGCTTGGTTTCATTCTTATTCTAACAACTTTTTTGTCATAGATACGACTTTAATAAAAGCAAAAACTCCAAAAGGCACAAACCCTAATATTGAAATTCCCGAAACAGTTACAAAAATCAGCAATGGTGCATTTGTTAACACAGGAATTAAAAGAGTTGTATTTAACAAGAAGGTAAAAGAGATAAGCGCTGGTTGTTTCAGAAATTGTTCAAAATTAAAAGAGGTTACTTTACCTAATGGGCTTGAATCGATAGAAGACTATATGTTCAAAAATTGCAAAAATCTTGAATGGGTAGCAATCCCCTCAAGCGTAAAACAAATTAAATGTAACGCTTTTGAAGATTGTGGTAAAGTCACGATAAAAGCCCCTAAAAATAGTTATGCTATTGCCTATGCTAAAGAATGTTGCATTCAATACGAAGAAATCGGAGAAGCTTGTGGAGCCGAAATCGTAACAGAGTTTGAAGACGACGTGAACTGTAAACAAATCACTTTCGGTTCCTTTGTCCAAGACGCTTGTGAAGGAGCAAAAAAAGAACCAATAATTTGGGATGTTATTGATGAAACTGACGATAAAATGCTTATTCTTTCCCACAAATGTTTAGCAAGTCGAAATGATTACCGTAAAAAAAGAATGTCACATTGGTCCAAAAGTGAAATTCGGAATTGGTTGAATAATCAATTTTTGACTCGTGCCTTCAAGCCGAAAGAAAGAGAACGTATTTTAGAAACAAAGCTTGTTGGTTCCTCCTCAAAGGATAAAGTCTTTTTACTAAACAGCGAAGAATTCAACCGTATCGACCGAAATAACCAATGTGCTCGCTTTTCGTTATTGGCAAGAAAACAATATTATGAGCAAAATGATTGTAGCGATTGGAATTCACTATATGCCTATTGGCTTTTAAGACCCTCCCAAGAATTCCCAACCACATTCAAGTTTGTAACATCCGAAGGCTATGACCAGTATATACACCCAAGCGAAGAATGGGCCCGTGGTATCCGACCTGCTATGTGGATAAAAAAATAAAATATTATAGCGAAAAGGAGACTTTTAACAAGTCTCCTTTTTGATTTATTGCCCGCAGTTTTTATCAAAACTGGGGTTGCAAACGTAGAAGTTCTTGCTGTCCAACTTATCTGCGGTAAGTCTTAATGCTTCAGCAAATATTTCATAGCGAAGTTCTTCACTCTTCCTATTATCTAATCGACAAGTTTTGAAAGAGTGAATAGTGAAAAAGTAAAAATCGACAAGCTTCTCGCAAAACTTGTCGATTTCTGGTGCCGGTGGCGGGGGTCGAACCCGCACGGTATCGCTACCAACGGATTTTGAGTCCGCCTCGTCTGCCAATTCCAACACACCGGCTTTTATGATAATTATTATACCGCTAACACTTTAAAAAAGCAACCACAGTATAATAATTATTTTTTAATTCTGGGTTTTCTAAATAGCACGATAACGCAGATAAGTACAAGCACTAAAGAAATTATTAGTGGTACTACAACGTTATTTGCAAAAGGAAGCCCGCCTGCTTCTGCACCAATATTCATACCGTAAAAGCTAAATATCATGGTAGGAACAGAAAGTACTAAAGTAATTGCGGCAAGAAGACGCATTACGTTATTTAGGTTATTTGAAATAACCGACGCAAAGGCGTCCATGGTTTCTGATAAAATATTAAGATAAATACTAGACATTTCAATAGCCTGTTTGATTTCAATCATAACGTCTTCCATTAAATCTTGGTCGTCTTCGTACATCTTAATATTTCTAGTACGCATAATTTTTGAAAGGGTTAGTTCGTTAGATTTAAGCGAAGTGTGGTAATAAACGAAGGCCTTTTGCATATCTAATAACTGCACTAATTCTTCGTTACGCATTGATAAGCGAAGCTTTTTTTCTAACGAGTCGGACTTTTTCTGCATTAGGTGAATATACTGCAAAAATCTTGTTGCAACCCTATATAAAATATGCAATAAAAACTGTGTTTTATGTGCGGTGTTAATATCTTTTACTGCACCTTTGGCAATTTCGCGAATTACCGAGTGGTTTTTGGTACAAACGGTAATAATATTTGTTTTTGTAATAATAATACCAAAAGGTGTGGTGTAATAAGTAACCTCGTCCCCTTTTTTGTCGCTGCAAGGGATGTCAAGAATAATTAAGGTTTTATCTTCCTCGGTTACAATGTGGGAGGTTTCTTCTTCGTCTAAAGAAGAACGTAAAAATTCTTCGGGCAAATCGAAAGTGGTTTGAATTTCTTCAATTTCTGCGGCAGTGGGGGCATAAACGTTTACCCATGCGCCGTTAGTTAATTCCTCCACCTTTTCGGTTACGCCATTAGTAGTTAAATAGTATTTAATCATAGCTACAACCTTTCTTTCAAGGTTTGCTATAAATATTGTTATTTTGCAAACCTTGAACCAATATTAAATTTTCTACTCAGAGGATTAGGCTCAACGCTCACAAAATCACATCCTTTAAATTTATTTTGATAAGAAAAAATCGTTGCAAACCAAACGGTCTGCAAC
Source organism: Acutalibacteraceae bacterium (assembly GCA_045540715.1). Lineage (GTDB taxonomy): Bacteria > Bacillota > Clostridia > Oscillospirales > Acutalibacteraceae > UMGS1279. The sequence continues at coordinate 66,195 of JAZQHT010000010.1, forward strand.
GATTTTGGTGAGCTATCGGAGATTCGAACTCCGGACACCTTGATTAAAAGTCAAGTGCTCTGCCAACTGAGCTAATAGCTCACAGCGACCAATATATTATAGCAACTGTGTAGAGGTTTGTCAAGTGAATTTATGAATTTTTTTTAATATTTTTAAGTAAAAAATCTCCCTAATATTTTAGGGAGATTTGACTATTTTATACAATTTCTAATTCGTTCTTACTGGGTAAAGTCGAATAAGTATTCTTAAGGTTATCCACTGTCTTTTGTTTTCATTGTACCCTTGCCTTTTTTACCTATTAAATTTTTAAGGTATATTAAAAAAGCACTAATATTTTTTTAGTGGTTAAATTATTTAACATATTTTGCCGCATTTCTAAACTTTATATTGCATTTTTATCATAAATACCTTATAATTACAATAACAAATCTTGTTTTAAATTTAACATTTCTTGCAAAAAGGTATTTTTTTATGAAAATTTCAATTAATACAATAAATCCATATATAAGGGTGGCTATGCATTCTGTTTTGCCTAAAAACAGCTTTATAAAAATGCGCGCAATTTTTGATTACGAGCTTATTTATATTGAAGAAGGCAATCTTACGCTTTGCTATAATAATAAAGATTACTCTTTTTCTAAGGGTGATTTTATTTTACTGCACCCTGCAGTTTCTCATAGCTTTAAAAGGCTTAAAGATGATCTTTCGCAACCGCATATTCACTTTGATATTATATATTCGAGTGATAGCAATAAACGCACCGTATCTTTTAAAAATATTGAAGATTTTACCGAAGAAGAAAAATCTATAATTCACCCCGATTATTTAAAGGCAAGCTCCCCTATTGTTACCTTTAAAAACAAAGAAAAGGCGCTAAAGCTTTTTTATATGGTTACATACGAAAGCAACCCTTTAATAAAAAAAGCCAACCTAATTATGCTTTTAGAAATGCTAATTGCCGATAATTTTCAAAACATATTAAGCACCAACGAAACGTCCACGTCGGTAGCTTCACAAATAAAAGATTATATTGATGCAGGGCTTGGTTTTGCCTTTTCTTTGAGCGATTTTGAGCAACAATTTTCATATAGTCGATTTTATCTTGAAAAGCAATTTAAAGCAGAATTTAATATTGGTTTAATTGAATATAAAAATTCTGTAAGGTTAAAAGCCGCAAAAGAACTACTTAAAGAAAACAGCGTTTCTGCAGTGTGCGAACGCCTTGGTTTTTCAAGCATTTACGCATTTTCAAGAGCTTATAAGAATTTCTACGGGTATAGCCCAAAAAACACAAAATAACGCAAATTTAAGCACAATTTAAGCCGATAGGTTTAATACCTATCGGCTTATTTTTTATACAATTTTATTTATTGGCGCGCCGTTTATAAAACACTCTAAATTTTTGGCAACAAGTTCAATAAGTTCGGTTCTTGTGTCGTAATCGGCCCAGGCAATATGCGGGGTGAAAATTGTGTTTTTGGCAGTAAATAAGGGACTAGTATTATCTAGCGGTTCGTTTAAAACAACGTCAGCAGCATACCCTTTTACCTTACCACTATTTATTGCGTTTACAATATCTGTTTCATTAACTAATGCACCACGCGAGGTATTAACAATATAAACGCCGTCTTTACATAAAGACAATGAATCTTTATTTACAACTTCTTTGGTTTCATCGTTAACAGGACAATGAAGCGAAATAACGTCGGAAGAAGCAAATAGTTCTTCTTTTGAAACGTATTTATAGGGTAAATCTTTTTTTGTGCGGCTATTATAAATAATATTCATACCAAACACCGACATAATTTCTGCAAGACGTTTACCCATATTACCCATACCAATAATACCTAAAGTTTTATTTTTAAGTCTTGTTATAGAAAACGGGAAATAGGTTCTTTCTGCCGTAAAAGACCACAGACCGTCTTTAACGTATTTAGAGTAGCTTTCGGTATTGTTGCAAAGCATTAGTATAAAGCAAACTGTTAGCTGTACAACAGATTCGGTTGAATAACCCGGCACGTTGCAAACAGTAATGCCTTTTTCTTTACAATAGGCGATGTCAACGTTATTATAGCCGGTGGCAAATACACCAACGTATTTTAAATTATTACAACCTTCTAAAATATTTTTGGTTAAAACACTTCTGTTTAACAAAACCACGTCTTTATCTTTTATAAAGTCTATTAGGTCTTGTCCCTTTAAGGTTTTAGCGTATTCTACTTCGCCAAACTTTTCAAAAACATTTATAGAAATATCGCCATCGGTTAGGGTTTGTTTATCTAAAACTGCAATTTTCATAAACTTTACCTATTCTTCAGTATTATCTTTTGTATTTGCTGCGGCCAATGCTTTTTCTCTTGCTCTTTCGTTTCTAATTTCAAAAATATCAAGAATTAGCATTTTTATAAATGCGGCCGTAGGCACTGATAATAAAATACCAACAAAGCCGAAGAGTGCGCCGCCAACAGTAATTGCCACAAGCACGTAGAAAGGTTTAACGCCAACAGAGTGGCCTACTATACGCGGCTGAACAAGGTTTGCATCAATTTGTTGAATAACCAAAATTATTGCAAGAGCAATTAAGGCTTTTAGCCAATCGCCCGTTGTAATATAGGTGGCAATTACGGCAATACCGCCCGAAATGATTGCACCAAAATAAGGAATAAGGTTGCAAAGACCTACAAATATGCCAAGCAACAAGCCGTAAGGAATTTTGAATATACTTAAAGCTATACCTAAAACCACACCAACTATAATGGCGTCTAAAAATGCGCCGTATATATAATCGTAGAAAATTTTAGCACCTCTTGCAACGTAAGAATATACGGTATAAAGGGTTTTCTTTTTAAATATTAGGTTTAACACTTTGCCCATTGCTAAAACAATTTGTTCGTGAGAGCATAGCATATAAACCGACATAACAATAGAAATTATTAAATTAGAGAAGAAGGAGCCAACCTTTAGAATTTCGTTTAGGTATTGGTCCATTGAATTTAGGTTGAAATAACCTAAAATTGCTTCTACGGTAATATTCTTTTCTATTTCTTTAACGTCAATAATACCTAGTATTTTACCACTTTCGCCACCCAATTGGTGCAAATATTTAATTACACTTTCATAGTATTTAGGCACGTCTTCAATAAGAGAGGTAATACTTCTAGAAATGGCGGGGAATAAAAGATAAATAGCGCCTGCAATAATAGTGATAATTAACGTATAGGTAATGCCTACCGATATGCCGCGTGAATGCTTATTAAAGAAGTTCGTCTTTTTAAGCTTTTTAAATAGTTTTTCTATTGCGTTTTGCGGAATAAAAAGCAAAAAAGCAATAATTGCGGCTGTAACAATGGGACTAAAAATTTTAAGAAATTCTAAAATACCGCCTACAACAACGCCAAGTTGATCTACTGTTTTGTAAAAAATAATTACAATGGCAGTAAATATAAAAAGCGGTATCCACAATTTTTTGAACTTTTCAAATTTCATCGAGTTTGTCCCTCCCCTAAAATTACATATTTAAAGCTAACTAAGTGCTTTGCCCCCATAGGACCACGCACGTGCATTTTTTGTGTTGAAATACCAATTTCTGCACCAAAACCAAATTCTCCGCCATCGGTAAAACGGGTTGAAGCATTAACGTAAACCGCAGCAGAATCTATTTGTTTAATAAATTTGCCTGCGTTATTATGATTTTCTGTTACTATGCACTCGCTATGCCCGGAAGAATATTTTTGTATATGTTCGATTGCTTCATCAACGTTTTTTACAACCTTTACGCTTAAAGAATAATCAAGCGCCTCGTACATATAGTCTTCTTCGGCTGCAAGTATAGCTTCGGGTAAAATCTCAACCGTTTTTTCGCATCCTAAAATGCGGCAATTGTATTCTTTTAAACCTTCATACAAAAGCGGTAAAAAGGTTTTTGCAATTCCTGCTTCAACAAGCAAGGTTTCAAGAGCGTTGCAAACAGATGGACGCGAGCATTTTGCATTTACAACTATTTTTTTTGCCATGTCAAGATCGGCTGTTGAATCAACAAAGCAGTGGCAGTTACCGGTACCAGTTTCAATAACGGGCACCTTACTGTTTTCTAAAGTGTGTTTAATTAAAGCGGCTCCTCCGCGTGGAATAATAACACTTAAAGCCCTTAAATTCATAAGTGCTGTGGCACTTTCTCTGCTGGTATCTGTAATAAGATTAATGGTACCTTCCGGTAAACCCGATTTTACAAAACTGTCAGATAAGACCTTAGCTATTGCAATATTACTGTTAATAGCTTCTTTACCACCGCGAAGTATTGCAGCATTACCACTTTTTAAACAAATGGCGGCGGCATCTGCTGTAACGTTTGGTCTTGCTTCATAAATAATGCCAACTACCCCTAAAGGTACTGAAATTTTATTTATTTTAAGCCCGTTCGGACGAATATCTTTTTCTAAAATTACACCAACCGGGTCTTGTTCTTTTGCAATTTCTTTCAAAGAATCAGAAATTGATTTTATGCGGCTTTCGTTTAATGCTAAACGGTCCAAAAGTGATTCAGATAGCCCTTTTTCTTTGCCGGCAGCTAAGTCAATTTCGTTTGCTTTTAATATTTCGTCTTGATGTTCCACTAGGGCATCGGCCGCCATATTTAAAGCGTTGCTTTTTTCTTCACTTGAAAGCAGTGCTAATTTGTTAGCCGCTTTTTGGGCTAACTCGCCCATTTGTAATATATCCATTGTATTACTCCAATTAATTAAAAATTGTTCCTATTTTTTCGCCGTCTAAAAGTTTATAAATGTCGTTAGGGTTTTCACCAGACATTATAACGGTTTTAATTCCGTGTTTTTTGCAATATTTAGCGGCTTCTAATTTGGTTTTCATACCGCCAGTACCAACAGCACTGCCGCTACCGCCTGCATTTTCAACCATTTCATCGGTGATTTCAAAAACTTCGTCAATTTTTTTAGCATCTTTATAAATACTTGGATTTTTATCATAAAGACCGTCAATATCTGTTAAAATTATTAGCATTGACGCATTAGATAAATTTGCAACAATAGCCGAAAGATTATCGTTATCGCCAAATAAAATTTCTTCGGTAGAAACGCTGTCGTTTTCGTTTACAATTGGGACTGCATCAAATTCGATAATTTTTTCCAAGGTGTTTTTAACGTTGGTTTTTCTTTCTTTATTATCAATAACGTCGCGGTTCATAAGTATTTGAGCTGCGGCATAACCGTATTCAGAAAAGAATCTGTCATAAAAGCCAATTAAATCGCTTTGTCCAATAGCGGCAAGGGCTTGTTTAGTTGAAACGTCGGGTTTGCCCGATATTTTCATCCTGCCTTTACCAACCGCAATTGCCCCCGAAGACACAAGTACAACCTCGTGTCCACGATTTTTAAGTTCACTTATAACACGGGCAAGTTGCTCTAATTTTTGCAAATTAGGTTTGCCGCCCTCGTGTGTTAGGGTTGAAGAACCAACCTTTATAACAATTCTTTTATCCAACATTTTACTTCACCATTTTTTTATTCTTTACCGCAGCAACGTTTGTATTTTTTACCGCTGCCACAAGGACAAAGTGCATTTTTACTTACAACGCCTTTACCACGAACAGTAGTGTTTGACTTATCGGTTGATTCTTCAGCAACCTTTTCGCGTTTAACTTCTTCGTTCTTTCTAACAACAACCGTTAAAACGCGTTTTGCTGTTTCTTCTTTTACAGAATCAATCATTTCGTTAAACATATCTGTACCATCGTTACGATATTCAATAACAGGGTTGTGTTGACCGTAAGCGCGTAGTCCAATACCGCGACGAAGTTCGTCCATATTATCAATGTGTTCCATCCAAAATTCGTCAACAGTACGAAGTAACATTACCCTTTCAATTTCGCGCATTAGTTCTTCGCCATACATTTTTTCGCGTTCACTATAAATTTCCATTGCGCGAGAAAGTATCATTTCTCCAACTTCTTCGCGAGTAATGTTTGCTAATTCTTCGGTGGTAAATCTTAAATCGTCTTTGGTTAAAATCCAATTTAAGAAATAACCTCTTAATCCGTCTAAATCCCAGTTATCGTGAACAACTTCATCATCTAAGAAGTTATAAATTTCACGGTTAACGCACTCTTCAATCATTTTAGAAACGTTAGAGAAAACATTTTCGCCATCAAGCACCTTATTACGTTGTTCGTAAATAAGTTCACGTTGTTTAGTCATAACGTCGTCATATTCTAAAACGCTCTTACGAATACCAAAGTTGCGGCTTTCAACACGAGCTTGTGCGCTTTCTATTGAGTTTGTAAGCATCTTATTTTCTAGAGGCATATTTTCGTCAAAGTTAAGCATATTCATAATACCTGTAACTCTGTCTCCACCGAATAAACGCATAAGATCGTCTTCTAAAGAAACGAAGAAACGGCTTTTACCGGGGTCACCTTGACGACCTGCACGACCACGCAACTGATTATCTATACGGCGAGATTCGTGTCTTTCTGTACCAATAATATATAAACCGCCTGCTTCTCTTACCTTTTCGGCCTCGGGTGCAATTTCAGCTTTATACTCCACAAGTTTTTCGTTATAAAGTTTTCTTGCAGCAAGTATATCTTTATCGTCGGTTTCTGCAAAGCCTGTTGCTTCTGCAATAATTTCATCGCTAAAGCCTTCTTTTTGTAAATCGGATTTAGCTAAAAATTCAGCATTACCGCCAAGCATAATATCGGTACCACGGCCTGCCATATTAGTTGCAATTGTAACAGCACCAAATTTACCTGCTTGAGCTATAATTGCGGCTTCTTTTTCATGATGTTTAGCATTTAAAACGCTATGTTTAATGCCGCGACGTTTTAGTAGTGCAGATAACTCTTCACTCTTTTCAATAGTGATAGTACCAACTAAAACGGGTTGTCCCACTTTGTTAGCTTCTTCAATTTCGTCAATAACTGCATTAAACTTTGCTTTTTCGTTTTTATAAATAACGTCCCCTAAGTCTTCACGAATCATAGGTTTGTTTGTTGGAATTGTTACAACGTCTAAACGATAAATTTCTCTAAATTCAAGTTCTTCGGTCATAGCAGTACCGGTCATACCCGAAAGTTTACCGTATAATCTAAAGAAATTTTGGAAGGTAATGGTTGCAAGTGTTTTGCTTTCGTGAGCAACCTGTACCCCTTCTTTTGCTTCAATAGCTTGGTGAAGTCCCTCGTTATAACGACGACCAAACATTAAACGACCTGTAAATTCGTCAACAATAACAACTTCACCGTCTTTAACAACGTAGTCAACGTCTCTTTTCATAATGCCGTGTGCTTTAATTGCTTGGTTAATATGGTGAGCAATCGCCATATTTTCGGCATCGTTTAGGTTTTCAATATTAAAGGCTTTTTCTGCTTTTTTAACACCCTCTTTTGTAAGGGTTGCGGTTCTTGCCTTTTCATCTACAACGTAATCGCCGTCAAGGTTTTGTTGTTCATCTGTTTCTTTATCGTTAAGTTCAACAACCTTGCACATTTTAAGTCCCTTTGCAAAGCGGTTTGCCGCAATATAAAGGTCGGTTGATTTATCGCCCCTACCCGAAATAATTAAAGGAGTTCTTGCTTCGTCAATTAAAATACTATCTACTTCATCGACAATCGCAAAATTATGGCCTCTTTGAACGCGGTTTTCTGCGTAAATTACCATATTATCTCTTAAATAGTCGAAACCTAATTCATTATTTGTGCAATAGGTAATATCGGCATTATATGCTTCGCGTTTACTTGCGTTATCCATACCGTGAATAATAAGGCCAACCGAAAGACCTAAAAAGTTATATAATTTGCCCATCCACTCGCTATCACGTTTAGCTAGGTAATCGTTAACGGTAACAATATGAACACCCTTGCCGCTAAGTGCGTTTAAATATGCAGGAAGAGTGGCAACTAAGGTTTTACCTTCACCTGTACGCATTTCACTAATACGACCTTGATGAAGAACTATACCGCCTATAATTTGCACCGGAAAATGACGCATATTAAGTACACGAGCCGAAGCTTCACGACAGGTTGCAAATGCTTCAACCAAAATATCGTCTAAAGTCTCGCCTGAAGAAAGGCGGCTTTTAAACTCGTCGGTTTTTGCCTTTAATTCATCATCAGAAAGTTCTTTATATTCTTCCTCTAAATCTAAAACGGCTTGTTTTAGAGGTTCTATTCTTTTAATTTCTTTGGTGGAATAATCACCAAAAAGTTTTTGAAGTAAACCCATTATATTAATTCCTTTCAAGTGGATATAATTTATCTATTTTATATTATTAATATATAATAACATAAAAGATTGTAAAAATAAAGAACAAAATGTTAATTAATTTAAAAATTATATTCCCTTTTGCGACAAAAAAAGTAAGCAACTTTCGTTGCTTGCTTAAAAACTATTAATACATACCGCCGCCTGCTGCAGCTGCTGCCGCTGCCGCCGCATTTGCTTTTTCGGCATCTTCTTTATTTTCTGCAATTAAAGCTTCGGTTGTAAGCACCATAGATGCTACTGAAGCTGCATTTTGTAAAGCAGAACGTGTAACCTTTACGGGATCCACAATACCTGCTTCAATCATATCACAGTAAACTTCTTTATATGCATCAAAGCCGTAGTTTGCTTTACCGTTTTCTAAAATCTTATCAACAATAACAGAGCCTTCAAGACCCGCATTAATTGCAATTTGACGAATAGGTGCTTCTAATGCTTTAAGCACAATGTTTGCACCTGTTTTTTCATCGCCCGATAAAGAATCAACAGTTTCTTTAACTGCGCTGATTGCATTAACTAATGCAACGCCGCCGCCTGCAACAATGCCTTCTTCAACAGCCGCTTTTGTAGCAGCTAAAGCGTCTTCAATTCTAAGTTTCTTTTCCTTCATTTCAATTTCGGTTGCAGCACCCACTTTTAATACTGCAACACCGCCTGCAAGTTTTGCTAAGCGTTCTTGAAGTTTTTCTTTATCGAATTCGCTTGTTGTTACTTCAATTTGGTTTCTGATTTGTGCCACGCGTGCAGCAATCATTTCTTTATCGCCTGCGCCGTCAACAATAATGGTGTTTTCTTTACCAACCTTAATTTGAGAAGCGCTACCAAGTTGTGCTAAAGAGGCATCTTTTAAATCAAAACCTAGTTCTTCGGTAATTACTTGGCCACCTGTAAGTATTGCAATATCTTGAAGCATCTCTTTACGTCTATCACCAAAGCCAGGTGCTTTAACGCCAACGCAAATAAATGTGCCACGAAGTTTATTAACAATAATTGTAGATAATGCTTCGCCTTCAATATCTTCTGCAATAATAACAAGTTTTTTGCCTGCGTTTACGATTTGTTCAAGTAATGGTAAAATTTCTTGAATATTGCTAATTTTCTTATCGGTAATTAATACTAAAGGTTCATCAATTACGGCTTCCATTTTATCGGTATCGGTTGCCATGTAAGGTGTAATATAACCTCTGTCAAACTGCATACCTTCAACAACTTCAATATAGGTTTCAGCTGTTTTTGATTCTTCAACTGTAATAACACCATCTGCAGAAACCTTTGCCATTGCTTCTGCAATAAGGCCGCCTATTACTTCATCTCCTGCAGAAACAGTAGCAACGCGAGCAATATCTTCGCTACCGCTTACTTTTTGAGAATTTTTAATTACGGTTGCAACTGCAGTATCAACCGCTTTAGAAATACCCTTTTTAAGTACCATTGGGTTTGCACCTGCAGCTACGTTTTTCATGCCTTCGCCAATAAGGGCTTGTGCTAAAACTGTTGCGGTTGTTGTACCGTCGCCTGCGATGTCGTTAGTTTTGGTTGCAACTTCACGAACAAGTTGTGCACCCATATTTTCAAAAGGATCACTTAGTTCAATTTCTTTTGCAATTGTTACACCATCGTTAGTAATTAAAGGAGAACCGTATTTCTTTTCTAAAACAACGTTTCTTCCTTTAGGACCTAAAGTAACTTTAACTGCGTTTGCAAGTTTATCAACGCCTGCGTTTAAGCCTTTACGAGCTTTTTCACTAAAAATAATTTCTTTAGCCATAACACTTTTCTCCTATTCTACTATTGCAAGTATATCGCTTTGGCGAATAATTTGATATTCAACGCCATCAACCTTAACTTCGGTACCGGCATATTTGTTTAATAAAACTCTATCTCCAACTTTAACGTACATTTCTTGTTTTTCGCCATCTACTATACCACCAGGGCCCACTGCCACAATTTCAGCAATTTGTGGTTTTTCTTTAGCGGCGGGGGTTAAAATAATGCCGCTTTTTGTGGTTTCTTCGGCTTCAACAAATTTTGTAACAACTCTATCTAGTAAGGGTTTAATTGTCATAAAAAACATCTCCTTAAAAATAAAAGGCAAAGGCCTTAAAAACTATTTTTAGCACTCTAAACCCTAGAGTGCTAATTAATATTTTATCACTATATTTTAAAAAATCAAGGCTTTTTAATAAAAAATATTATCTATATAAATATAAAAAGCGACTTTTTAAAACCAAAAGCCGCTTTTAATCTATTTTTTCTTTGTTTTTGCACCCTTTATTACTAGTGCTAAAGCCACTATAACTATTGCCACAACTATTACGGTTATTAAAACGTATAAATAATTTACACCATCATTATTGCCGTTGTTTTGTTTATTTGAAGCGGTGTTTACTTTGTTTTCTACCGACTGGGTATTAGCGGTTAATTCATTGTCACTTGTAACAATTTTGCTTGTGGTTACGGTATTTCCGCTATTGTTTTGCGGATTTTTATCACTTGTATTTAAGCCGCTGCTTGTAATAACGTTTGAAGGAGTATTTTCTAAAACGTTTATCTTTTTAATAACGGTACTACAGGGTACGTCGGTCATATCCATATCGTCTAAATATAGTTCATACCCTGCAAAATAGGCTTCTACGGTGCAATCTTTTAATGCAACAAAGGTAAGCTCTGCTAAAACGCCGTTATAGGTAATAGGGCTAGTAAAAACACCCGGTTCTAAAACGTCGGGAGTGTAACCCACCGTTACTTTACCCACTTTGTTTGCATTTGCAACCGAAGTATCTAGGTGCATATTTTTATAATTACCTTGTGGGGTATAGGTTTTAGTTATACTTTTAAGTTCTAAATTTGCTTTATTAAATCCTATTTTTGCAATGGCCGTACCAAACCCCATATTATTATCTATTAATAAACTAACCTTTACGGTTTCCCCTTTTTTAACGGTACCCGCTTTATATTCTAACACCAAATTGGTACTTACGGCGTTTACTGCGCCTATAAACAGACAAGACGTTAAAATTAAACACAACAATATCGAAAAAATTCGTTTCATAAAATCTCCTTAAGATAATAAATCTTCAATAATTACCTCTATTTCAGCGTCGGGTGCTTCATCATTATTTAAAAATTCAACAAACTTTAAAATTAAATCTTTATCTAAAGAAATATCGTGATAGTCTTTGCCCATTACCTGTACTCCATAAGTTTTATGAGCTATATTTTGCTCGTCAAAAACTATACTTTCAATCAGTTTTGCTTTCATACCCTAACCTCAATTTTGTGAATATTCTCGACATTTGTGTTTTCTCATTATAATTCACAGAGGTAGGTTTGTCAATATAAAATTCCAAAATTATTCACAAATTTTTAAAAGGGATTTATAACTTTCTATAATTTCTTTAGGGTCTTTATAGGAATTATTATAAACTTCAATCATATAATTTCCCGTATATTCAAGGGTTTTCATATAATCAAAAAAGCCACTAAAATTAAAGCCGCCTTTAAGTGGTAAAAGGCAATCTGATGAATAAGAGTGATCGCTTATATGAAGGTGGGTGATTTTTTTACCCATTGTTTTTGCCATATCAAGCGGGTTTACGCCGCTACGGATACACTGCTTAATATCAAGCGTAAAACTAACGTTATCCCCTAAAATTTCCGACATTTCAGAAATAAACTCAATATCGCGGCTGCGAAAGTTTGCAACGTTCTCTTGGTTCAACATTACTCCTTTTTCTTTAGCAAGTAAAGACAACTCTAAATAACGGCTGCAATATTCTTCTATTGGTAGTTTAGAGGTTGGCTTATCGCCATGAAGGGATATAATCTTAGCACCAAGGGCCTTTGCAATATCAAAATAATGGCTGTAAATTTTTTGTGACTCCACAAATCTACGATAATATTCCGAAAATATTAAAAAGGGCTCTGCAAAAGAGGCATATGGGTGAATAGCAGTAATTTCAACACCGTATTTTTCTTTTATATCTATAAGCTCATCAATAAAACCGTCTTTAAGTTCAGACAGTCCATTAAAGAAAATTTCGGTCTTTTTAACACCGTTTTCGGCTAAAAATAAAAAAGCTTCTTCGGTTTCTTTTGGGTATAAACAAGCGCTTGAAATACCAATAGACAAAGCATTTTCACCCCTTTATTAAATAAATTTTACTTTATTTTTAAATGTTTGTCAATTAGACATATATTTACTTTTTATTATTCTAAAATAAGACATTTTTTTAAAGGCTTAACCTATATAATTATTTAGGGTGAATTTATGATTATTTATGCGGACGTTTTAATTGCGGTAAATATAATTATAAACTTTTTGCTTTTAATGTTAACGGCAAAGGTGTGCAAAACGGGGTATAATCTTTTAAGAATTGTGGCATCTTGCTTTTTAGGTGGACTTTTTTCTTTATACATATTTTTACCCGAGCAACATATTTTAATTGAACTGGCGATTCGTACGACCGTTTGTTTAATACTTACGTTTATTGCGTTTGGCTTTAATAATATTAAGTTTTTTATAAAGGCTTCTTTTTGTTATTTTCTATCTAATATGCTTTTTGGCGGCATTGTTTTTGCCGTTTGGAGTTTATTTAAACCTGGCGGAATAATTATTAATAACGGCATGGTATATTTTGATATTTCGCCCATTATATTAATTTCTACTACGGTAATTAGTTATTTTTTAATAACCTTAATTACACGTTTTACAAAATCTTCGGGAAACCAAAACAATAAATATAGTTTGCAAATATTTTATAAAGATAAAAAAATTATTGCTAACTGCCTATTAGATACCGGTAATTCTTTAACAGATAACATAAGCGACCGCCCTGTTATATTAATAAACAAAAGTTTAGCATTTTTACTTTTAGAAGAAGAATTAGCAGTTGAAACCGTACCAAAAAGCAAGGTTCAAGGTTTTAGGGTAATCCCCTATTATTCGGTTGAGCACAAAGGACTTTTGCCGGCTTTTAAAGCCGATTATATTATAATTAACAACCAAAAAATATATTCGGTAATAGTTGCGGTAACAAACACCGATTTTAAAGATTATGACGGGCTTATAAGTGAAACTTTATTAAACAATAATTAGGAGTGTTTTTATGAAAATAAGATATTATATTTCAAAATTTTTAAGCAAACTTTTTAAAAAGAATATACACTATATTAACGGCCCCGAAACCTTGCCCCCACCCTTAACTGCAACCGAAGAAGAAAAACTGTTTTTGCGGCTTAAAAACGAACCAGAAGAAGTGAGACAATTACTTGTTATACATAATTTGCGGCTTGTTGTATATATTGCAAAAAAATTTGACTGCAAACAAGCAGGTCTTGAAGATTTAATTTCTATTGGCACAATAGGACTTATAAAGGCGGTTAACACCTTTTGTCCTGATAAAAATATTAAACTTGCAACCTATGCTTCGCGGTGTATTGAAAATGAAATTTTAATGTATTTAAGAAAATCGGTTAATATAAAATCTGAAATCTCGCTTGATGAACCCCTTAACGTTGATTGGGACGGCAACGAATTACTGCTTTCTGACGTATTAGGTTCAGGACCTGATGAAGCATATAGATTAGTTGAAGCCGAAGACGAACTAAATGAACTTAAAAAGATGGTTTTAGAGCTTCCCCCGCGTGAACGCCAAATTATGCAAATGAGATTTGGACTTTTTGGAATAAGAGCCTTAACCCAAAAAGAAATTGCCGATAATTTAGGTATTTCACAATCTTACATTTCAAGGCTCGAAAAAAGAATAATTTCAAAATTAAAAAGAAGTTTAGAAAAAGCAGGAGCGTAGAAAAAATCTACGCTCCTCAATTTATTTTATATTTATTTTTGCAAGTCCCGCTTCACTTGTTTCGCGGTAAGAGGGTTTTAAATCGCGACCTGTTTCGCGCATGGTTTCAATAATATTATCTAAAGAAATTTTTCTTGTACTCCATAGCAAACTTGCAAGGTTAACCGCGTTAATTGCTCTCATTGCGGCTACCGCATTTCTTTCGATACAAGGAATTTGAACTAGTCCGCAAATTGGGTCACAGGTAAGTCCCAAATGATGCTCAATTGCAATTTCGGCGGCATACTCAATTTTTTCAATATCTAATTCATATAATTCGCCAAGTGCCGCTGCCGCCATTGCACAAGCCGTTCCAACCTCCGCTTGACAACCGCATTCCGCACCCGAAATTGAAGCGTTAGTTTTTATTAAGTTGCCGATGATTCCTGCAGTTATTAAGGCCTTAACAATTTGATCATCTGTAAAACTGCTTTTATTTTGATGATAATAAAGCACCGCAGGTACTACCCCCGAAGCTCCGCAAGTTGGTGCCGTTACAATAGTTTCGCCCGAAGCATTTTGCTCACTAACAGCAAAGGCATAGGCGCAAACCATACGGTTTTCCTTTGTTTGAGCGCTTTCGTCTATATGCTGACTGCTTAAAAGAGTTTTTGCCTTGCGTTGCAAATTAAGTCCACCCGGCAAAATACCATCTGCTTTTAAGCCTTCTTTTATAGACTCCTTCATTTGTTGCCAAACCTTATGCATATACTCCACAAAGCCTTCGCCCTCTGTTTCAATTGCATAGTCGTATAGGCGCATATTATTTTTTGTAATATATTCGTATATATCGTGAAATTTATCTAACTTATAAATTCTTTCGGGTGGTATATAGTCGCTTTTCTCAAACATTATACTTCCACCACCAATGCTATATATTTTTTCGGTGGCTAAAAGGTTATTTTCTTTAAAAACCTTAACACTCATGGCGTTGGGATGGTAAAGATTAGTTTCGCTATAATCAAATTTAATATTAACCTTTTTAGGGGCTAGGGTTTTTAAAATAACGGTGTCGGTGCCATGGCCTTCTCCCGTTTTTGAAAGTGAGCCGTATAAAGTTACTTCAAAATAATCGGCATCAATATACTTTTTTAATAAAATTTTACAGGCGTTTTCTGGGCCTATTGTGTGAGAAGAAGACGGGCCTCTTCCAATTTTATATAGCTCGGTTAAAGATTCCATACCGTTTTTTGTTTTTATATTTTTTTCAACTTCGTTTTCACTATAAAAATATTCAATAGATACACCAAAAACTTTAGAAAGGCGATAAATATTTTCGCTTGAAGGCATAGAAATACCCTTTTCCCATTTTGAAATTGCGCGATTACTTATACCTAGTTTTTGAGCAAGTTCTAATTGTGAAAGCCCGTGTTGTATTCTTAACTGCTTTAATTTTTTAGAAATAACTGAATTCATTATTTTTACCCTTTGGTTGATTTTTTGTTTCTTTAACTCAACTATACATCAAAAAACAGCAAAATTCAACCATTAATTTCAACCAATAGTTGATTTTTTATTAATTTGACAAATCTAAAATCAACTTTGAGAGAATATTGATTTCTTCTTTATTATTAAAAACCGAAGGTGAAACTCTAACCGCACCCGTATTTATTGTGCCAATGGTTCTATGAGCAAGTGGCGCACAGTGAAGTCCTCCACGTACTGCAATACCGTTTTTATTCAAGCTTTCTGCAATCTCTTCTGAATGTTTGCCTTCTATATTAAAACTTACTATTGGGACAGTGTTCTTTGTAGGCTCTAACGAAACAATATTAACCTTCCTTATAGATCTTAAGTTTTCATAAAGGACTTTGCACAAATAATGTTCATAAGAAAAAGCATCGGTTCTTTTAATAAATTCAAGTCCTGCGTTAAGTCCCATAATACCGGGTAAATTTTGGGTGCCGCTTTCTAGACGGTCGGGTAAAAATGGCGGCATATCTTCGCTTTCTGATAAACTGCCGCTACCACCACTTATGATTAAATTTTTAGGTGTTTTATTGGCAATTAAAACACCAATACCCATCGGGGCATAAAAGCCCTTGTGCCCTGCAATTGCTATATAATCTGCAACTTTAGATTTTATGGGCAAAACACCCGCAGTTTGTGCGGCGTCAACAATAAAAATAAGGCCGTTTTGCTTACAGTATTTTCCTATTTCTTCAATATCAAAAACCTTTCCCGTAACGTTTGAAGCGTGGGTACAAACAACCGCTTTTGTGTTTTTATTTACAACTTCTTTGGGGTGTTTATAAAAAACTTTATACCCTTTTTTACTACACGGTCTAAGCACCGAATTGTGTTCAAAACCTGATATTGCAACTTCGCCAATTATATCGTTTATTGCAATATTTAAAGCCATTGTGCACCCCGAAGTAAAAACGATATTTTCTGCACTGCAGTTAAAAAAATCTGCTAAATTTTTGCGTGTTTTAAATATTTCCTCCGCAGCCTTTAGCGATAAATCATGACCGCTTCTACCCGGATTTGCCGAATAATTTTTTAGTGCATTATTAACTGCATTTATAACCATTTTGGGCTTTGTGCCAGTGGTAGCGGCATTATCTAAATATATCAACCATACCACCTAAATTTCTAAAACGCCAAGTATTTTAACGCCATTTTGTTTTAAAATTTCAATCGCCTTTTTATCTACAATTACACCGTAACCGCAACCAAGCCGTTTTAAATTGTTTGGTTGCCGCTTAATTTCTGTTTTTATACCATAATTTTTCAATATATCTCGGGCTAAATATGCTTTTGTGATACTGCCCGTTATAACAAAACTTTTCATTTTAAACTCTCCTTTATTATATATTATGTTTTTAAATTGCTTTTGGCAAAAAAACTTGCATTATTGCATTATTAGATATATAATAAATTAGTATTAAATATTATGGAGGATACTATGTCCGAAGTTATTAGCATTAAATTTAAACAAGAAGGCAAAGAATATTACTTTGACCCTTGTGATAAAAAATATAACGTTGGCGAAATGGTTGTGGTTACAACCAGCAAAGGCACAGAGTGCGCAACCGTTTCTAAATCTAACCACGAAGTGCCGGAAAGTCGCATCATAAAGCCTCTTTGCAAGGTTGAAAGGCGCGCCAATAACGACGATCTTAAAAAGATTGAGCAAAACAAAGAAAAAGCACAAAAAGCTTTTGCCGTTTGTGAAGAAAAAATTGCTTCTCACGGGCTTGATATGAAGCTTGTTGACGTGGAAGTTAGTTTTGACTCTAATAAAATGACCTTCTGCTTCACTTCTGATGGCAGAGTTGATTTTAGAGAGCTTGTTAAAGACCTAGCTGCAAGTTTTCACACACGCATTGAACTTAGACAAATTGGTGTTAGAGATGAAGCAAAAATGCTTGGTGGTCTTGGTATTTGCGGCCAACCATTTTGTTGTTCAAGATTTTTGGATGATTTTCAACCGGTTTCTATTAAAATGGCAAAAGAACAAGGTTTGTCTTTAAACCCAACAAAAATTTCGGGTTGTTGCGGACGTCTTATGTGTTGCTTAAAATACGAGCAAGACGCTTACGAATATTTAATTAAAACAACCCCTAAAAAAGGTTCAACCGTTATAACTGAAGATGGCGAAGGAACGGTGCTTGACGTAAATCTTTTAAAAGGCAACCTTATGGTGCGTGTAGGCGAAGATGGTATTCCAACAAAATACCATAAATCAGAAGTAAGATTTAAAAAGCAACCAAAACCTATAGTAGCAGAAGAAACCGAAAAAGAATAATTTTTTGAGCAGATTTTTTAATCTGCTCTTTTTTTATTGGAAAAACTTAAGAAAAAGCTGCAAAAGCTAAAAAAATAAAATTAGAAAAAGATAAAAAAAGCAAGAAAAGCCTTTAAATAAAAGGCTTTTCTTTTTTTATTTTTATAAGAAAAAGTCGGGTCGAAAACTGCGGCTTTGTTTTTATAAAATGTTGTTACCACAAAGAAAGGAGAAATGCTTTATGCCCAAAAGAAAGGATGTTAAGGACTGTTTAAAACAACTTCTTAACTCCACCTTTAAAGAAGACGGACAAAATTTAAGCGGCAGTATGATACTTGCTAAAGGCCTTTTTACTTCTGCTAAAGGCGGTAACGTACAAGCTTTAAAAACCATTTTAGAAATAACAGAAGAAGAAACCGAAAACAAAACCCTTTCTAAACTTTATAAAGCATTAACAGAAAACGATGTATAGATGCATAAACTGCAAAAGGCTTTTAGAAGAAGGTATTTTGGTTGAAAACCATTTAACAAACGACGAATTTTACGTGGTTGAAGAGGTTTGCCCGTTTTGCTTTAACTACATTTATGAAACAGAAGAAGGTGATGAAAATAGTAATTGAAAAACTCTCGTCTAAACAAAAGCTTCTTTTAAAGTGGTGCCACAAGGAAAACAGTTTTGACAACGTTATTTGCGATGGAGCTGTTAGAAGCGGAAAAACAATAATTATGGGTATATCGTTTATTCATTGGGCAATGCGATATTTTAACGGCAAAAACTTTGCAATTTTAAGCAAAACCATACGCTCGTGTGAACGCAACATTATAACTCCCCTGCTTTCGTGTAGCGACGTTACCGATTATTTTAGTTTAGATTACAGCCGCACTAACGGTGTTTTAAAAATTAAAAGCAAAGACAAAGAAAACACCTTTTATTTATTTGGCGGCAAAGACGAATCGTCTTTTAGTTTAATTCAAGGTATAACCCTTTCCGGCGTTATGTTTGACGAAGTGGCTTTAATGCCCAAAAACTTTGTTGAACAAGCGGTGGCCCGTACCCTTTCTGAAAAGGGGGCAAAACTTTGGTTTAACTGCAACCCCGAAAACCCTAACCACTGGTTTTATAAAGATTGGATTATGGATGCAAAGGGCGAAAACAAGAAAAACAGCCTTTATATTCACTTTTTAATGGAAGATAACCCAATTTTATCGGGTGCTCAAATTTCAAAAGCTAAAAGTTTGTATAGCAGTGTCTTTTTTGAACGCTATATTTTAGGCAAATGGGTGCGTGCAGAAGGCCGTATTTACGACGATATTAAAGAGTTAATAACCGACAACAAACAGTTTGCAAAAGAGAAAATTGTTGTTGGTATTGACTTTGG
Organism: Acutalibacteraceae bacterium; assembly: GCA_045540715.1. Classification (GTDB taxonomy): domain Bacteria; phylum Bacillota; class Clostridia; order Oscillospirales; family Acutalibacteraceae; genus UMGS1279. Next base: position 85,429 of record JAZQHT010000010.1, read on the forward strand.
CGGCAATAAAAGCAAAACCGCTTTTGTGGCAACTTTAATACTTAAAAATTTTGAAGGCCTTTATGTAATTGCCGACCACAAAGTTAGTGGCAAAAAAGGTGAAATTGATATTGAAAGAATTGCAAACGAGCTTTGCGTTTTTATTGATAAAGTAAAAGAAAAAACATCATTTTATCCTGACGAAATAAGGGCTGATAGTGCAGAACAATATTTAATTAATTCTTTACGAAAAAGCCTTTATAAAAAAGGAATAAATATTTCTTTACGCGATAGTGATAAGGGTAAAATTTTAGACCGAATTCGTTGTACCGACACCCTTATTAAAAACAAAAAACTTTTTATAAATAAATCTTGCAAATATTTAATTGCGGGGCTTGAAAATGCCGTTTGGTGCGAAAAAGCCGCAGAAAAAGGCATTGACTTACGTCTTGACGATTTTACAAGCGACATTGATATACTTGATGCCTTTGAATATTCTTTTTCGCCACACATTAGAAATCTTACACCACAAATATTTAAACCTTTAAAAGATCGCGGTGGCATTTTGCGGTCCGATGATTTTAAAGGTTATTGGAGTTAAAAAGGAGACATTATGGAGATTATTTTTTACGTTTTAATTTTAATACCCTTATTTTGTTTTGGATTTATCTTAGGCTTTACGAAAAGTAGCAAGGTGAAAACCAAAGAAAAAACATATAACTACTACTTTAATGAAGAAGAAAAAATTAACGATTTTGCCGATTTTTTAAATTACGACGGCAGTAATAAAAAAGGAGATAACTAATGGAAGAACAAGTAACTTTAAGTTCAGTAGATACGGGCACCACACCAGATACTACTGCTGATAATATTGACACCGCCTCTACTGATTTAACCACCACGTTAAACGAGTCAGAGCCATTTGTAACCGTAAAATACAACCACCAACAGAAAAATTATTCTTTAAAAGAAGCTGCCGACATTATTCAAAAAAATATGCACTTTGATTCATCAATAAAAAAGTTGCAGTTTTTAGCAAACAGTAAGGGTCAAAAATTACCCGAGCTTGTTAACGAGATTTTTGAAAATGCCGAAACCAAAGAAATTGAACGGTTACAAGAAGAATTTGCGGACAATGAAGAAGGATTTATTTCTGCCTTAAATTCCCGCAAAGAAAAATTTGAAAGGGCATTTTTAGAGATGCTAAAAGAAGAGGAAGCACCCAACCTAAACCAGCGGTTAGCTGACGAATATTTTGAATTATTAGAATACTTCCCCGATATTAAAGGCATTGAAGAAATACCCGACGAGGTGCTTAAAACAAGTGCCGAAAGTCAAAAAAGTCTTGTGCTTTGCTATGCAATTTTTAAAGCAAAGGAACAAGCAAAACTTTTACAAGGGGCAAAAAAAGAACAACAAAACAATATAAGCTCTGCCCCGTCTTTAAGCTCTACTTCTGTTGCCGGTGAAGACCCGACAATTTTAGCCATGCTTAAAGGAATCAGAAAATAAAAAGGAGAATAAAAAATTATGGCAATTAACTCATTAGACTTTCAAACAAAACTTACAGGCGAATTAGATAAAGCGCTTTCGGCTGTATCTGTTACAGGCTTTATGGCCGACAACATTATGCGTCAAAAATTTGTTGGCGCAAAAAACGTACTTATTCCCGACCTTGAAATGCAAGGTCTATCTATGTACGACCGCGACACCGGTTTTAACCGTGGTTCTGTAACGGTTGACCAAAAAACCTACACCCTTTCTCAAGATAGAGCAAGAACCTTTTCTATTGACCGCGAAGATATGGACGAAACAGGCGTTGCAAACTTGGCAGGTCAAATTATGGGCGAATTTGTAAGAACAAAGGTTGTTCCCGAAGTTGACGCTTACACCCTTTCTAAAATTTGTGCAGTAGCCTTAGAAAACGGCAACACCGTTTCTTTAGAAGATGGCGAAACAATTGAAGAAAACTGCGTTAAATTAATTAACAAAACCATTAATAGCATTAATGAAATTACAGGTTACGAAGAAGAAGTTGTTGTGTTTGTAAACCCAACCGTTTATGCAGCTTTAATGAACACACCTGAACTTTCTCGTCAATTAATGATTTCTGATTTTTCTAAAGGCGAAATTTCTACAAAGGTTCAAAAATTAAATAATGCAGCAATTATTCCCGTTCCAACCGCTAGGATGAAAACTATTTACAACTTTTTAAGCGAGGGTGAAGGCGGTTTTGTCGAGGGTGAAGATGCACAAAACATTGGCATTTTAGCATTACCTAAAAAAGCTGCTTCTTTGGTTAAAAAGACCGAAAAAATCCGCGTATTTAATCCCGATCAAAATACTGCTATGGACGCTTATAAATTTGACTATCGTTTATATTACGATGCCTTTGTTAAAAACAGCGTAAAAAATACTATTTTTGCTTACGTTTATTAATCTAAAAATCCCCCTGCTTTTGCAGGGGGAAAATTAAAAAAGGGGGAACAAAATGAACACACCTAGTGAAATTTTTAAATCCTATGAAAAAATTAGAGAGTTTAAGTCCAGTTTAGGAAGCCGCGGTATTTACGACCAAGCCGAAATGAACGAACGCTTTTTTATTGGCGATCAATGGAACGGCGTTACCACCTCAAGTGATAGGCCGCTTGTTAGAAATAACGTTATAAAACGCATTGGCGAACTTAAACTTTCAAACATAAATAACCCTGTAACGGTTAACTTTTCGGCTGACGGAGTACCCGAAACTTTAGAAATGAAAGAAAAGGTATTAAATTTAAAAAACTCTATGCCCGAAAACCTTTTGGGCCTTGAACACTCAGAAGAGATTAATCTTATTATGAGTGCTATGAGCAACTATTTTGAAGTTACAAGCGAAAGGTTAAACTTTGACAAGGTGCGCGAACAAGCCTTAATTGACGCCTATATTTCAGGTACAGGCATTATTCACACATATTGGGACAACTCAATAAATACCGGCCTTTATTTAGACCAAAATAGAAAAACTCCCATTATGGGCGACATTGCCGTTGAAACTTTAGACGTTGAAAACGTTTATTTTGGCGACGGCAGTTTAGACGACATACAAAAACAACCGTTTATTATAATTGCTCAAAAACTTTCTTTAGAGAAAATAAAAAACGAAGCCAAACAAAACGGCATTAATATTACTGTTTCTGCCGATGATAGCGATGAAGATAAGGCCACAGTTTTAACAAAAATGTTTAAAGAAGTGGTTGACGGTATTACCACCGTTAAAGCAATTAGGGTTGTTAAAGAAGGGGTTATAAGACCGCTTTTTGATTTGGGTATTTCTTTATATCCATTAGCTAAATATACCTTTTTGCGCCGTAAAAACTGTCCTTACGGAGAAAGTGAAATTACCCACATAATTCCAAACCAAATTGCAATTAACCGTATGATGACGGCTTCTTCTTGGGCAACCATGATTTCAGGTATGCCGATAATGATTGTAAATAACGACGTGGTACGCGAAAAGATTACTAACGATCCCGGTCAGATTATACGCGTATCCGGTAGCGCGGAAGAAGTGGCCTCTGCTATTCGCTACGTTTCTCCACCATCATTTTCTCATAACTTTGAAAATGCTGCTTTAGGTCTTTCTTCTATGACACTTAATATGGCGGGTGCAAACGATGCCGCTTTGGGTGATATTGTACCCGATAACCACTCGGCAATTATTGCTGTACGCGAAGCCGCACTAATGCCAATGCAGCCCCTTAAAAATGCATATTTTCGTTTTTGTGAAGAAATTGCAAGAATTTGGGCAGAATTTTGGATTCAAAAATATGGCAACCGCTCACTTAAAATCAACGACGAAAACGGCACTTGGTATATGCCTTTTGATTCTAACAGATATAAAAACCTTCTAATAAACGCACGCGTTGACGTTGGGGCTTCTACAATTGTTGGCGAAGCACAAAGTATTGCAACCTTAGACAATCTTTTAGAGCGTCAAATTATTGACGTTATGCAATATCTAAAACGTCTTCCTGCAGGCACTATTCCCGATGCAACAGGGCTTATTCGTGAACTTGAAGAAGCCAAAAACAATTTACCATTAGAAAACACAGATTTATCTTTACCATCAAGTGAGGTGCTTTTATGACAGCAATAGAAATTTATAACCATGCTTTAAAACTTTTGGGTTATATAAACGAAGACGGCAGTTTGGACGATTCTTTAAACCTTAAAGCCCTAAGTATTATAAATGCAGTTTATGCCGATTTGTTTTATTTGATAAACGATGAGGGTTTTACTCCATTAACCCGTTTAGACGAGACCCCGTCTTTAAGCAAAAGAATTTTAAACGACGTATTTCCTTACGGGGTTGCTATGCATTTAGCACTTTCTATAGGCGATGGCCTAAACCAACAAATTTTTGCGACCATTTATAATTCTAAAAGATGCTCGGTTAACACCATTGCTATAAGAAGTGATATTATACCGGGCATTAGCGAATAGGAGAATAATTATGAAATTTCCAAAACTTAGTAGGCCTTCTTTACACCGTGCGCTAATGCAAAATTTTTCGGGCGGTATAAACACAAATTTACCGCCCCACCTAATAGAAACAAACGAGCAAGCCGAAGTTTATAATATGTTTTTTAACAATGGTGTTTTGCAAAAACGTCCTTCTTTTAAAAAGGCTTTAAGCCTTGACGAATATATTATATCTGACGTTAAAACAGATGACGGCCTTTTTATTTATAAATATGAAATAGACGAATATGGTCGCGGCTTTTTTAATGGAGCATTTATTAAAGAAGACGGCAGTTTTTACGAAACCAACGAAATTACAATAAAACCCGAATATGAGTTTTCAGAGCTTGAAAAAGAAAAACTTTGCTACTGCTTTTTTCCTTTTTCTGCTAATGGAACTTTATATTTAAGCGTAGGTTATAAAAGTGAAAACGACGAATTTTTAGGTAAAATTTTTAAATATTCTAATAGTGCTTTTACAGAAATTTCAGATGAAGAAATTTACGCACCGCTTGTAATTATTAACGCTAAAGGCAACAAATTTTCTTCTTTGCCAATTAGCGATAACGCCGTGTTTACACCTCAAATACCGTTTGAAGGCTTAAATCTTTTAACCAAACGCATTAGAGTTTCTTATACAACAGATGGTTCGTCTTTTTCTTTTCCGTTTTTAATTGAAAGAAAACCCGGTACCAAAATAAAAGTAAAGCTAATAGGCAGTTTTACTGAAAACGCTAACATAGAAGAATATAGTTTTACTATTGATAACGACAGCCATATTGCAAAACTTCCGGGCGGAATTTCCTGTTTTGTTTCTAACCTTAATAGCATCACTTTCAGATTAAGCGATAACACTGCCGCCCCACCCACCGCTGCCGCTTTTTCTAACAACTTAGAAGTTGAATATTATATTACCGAAAATCCAAATGCAAAAAGTTTTTTTGAAATGAGCATTTTCACACCTTTTGGTGCAACCAAATATAGCGGCGGTAACCGTTTATTTGTTGCGGGTAACAAAGATGAAAAGAACTTACTTCGTTGGAGCGACGTTAACAACGCCTTGTATTTTCCGGAAAACAACTACGCTTACGTTTCTGACGGACAAATTATGTCTTTGAAAAAACAAGGCAATATGCTAGTCATTTTTTCTAAGGATGAAATTCATTACACAACCTATTTAAGCAACAGTTATACAAGCGACGATTTTATTTCGGGGGCAGTTACCGATATTACGGCAGTATCTGCTTTATTTCCTATAACCCAACTTCACTCTGAACTTGGCATTTACGATAAAAACGCCGCCTATTTAATGGACAATAAAATTATATTTTTAGGCAGTGATAAAAAACTTTACAGAATTGATAGTACAAACAAAATAACCCATATTTCTAAAAAGGTTGATAAGTTTTTAAAAGAAAATAACCCACAAAACATTGCGGCAGGCAGATATTTAAATTATTTCTTACTTGCAACCAATCTTGGAATTATTGCTTTTAATACCGAAACGGGCGGTTTTTACGTTTGGAACGACCAAATTGCCGCAAGAGCTTTTTTAACAAAAGAAGATAAACCTGTAATTGTTACAAATAATGCCGTTTATTTACTTAATAAAGATGAAAAATTCGATTTTGGTTTTACAACCCTTACAACCGACCTTTATTACCCCGATAAATTCAAAAAACTTTGCAAAATTATAGTTATTGGGGACGGCGGTGAAATTAGCGTTATAGCAGATAACCAAATTGAAATTACAAGAAAAATAAAAAAATACGGTACCATTTATTTAAATATACCCAAGGCTAAAAATTTTAAATTTAAACTTAAAAACTGCAACAATCTTGAAGGTATTATTTTTTACTACACCCTATATTAAGGAGGAATAAAATGTCTAGTACTTCAAATTACAAAACCCAACTTGAACAAACTTATAAAAAGGTAAAAAAGCAAAACACAGATCTTGCTAACGAATATTTAAAAGAACTTAACAAAAATTACAATCAAAAAATCAGCGATTATAAAAAACAAATTGAAGCACAAAAACTAGCAGTACCAAGAAACTATACAGATGATTACGATTTAAACGCAATTAACCGTCTTATAAACGAGCGAAAATTAAAAGAACGCATGGCAAACTTGGGCCTTACAAATTCGGGGGCTAATAAAACCTTGGAAATTGGTTTGGATATTGCAAAACAAAACGCAGACAATTTTGTAACTATGCAGAAAAACCGCGAGCTTCAAAAATTAGATGCTGCTTATGATAATTATTACAACAAATTGGATTCAGAATTGCAGTCTAAACGCACCGAAACAATGAAGTGGCTTAACGATAAAAGTGCTTCTTTATTAAGTAATTTAGCCTCTAAATATAATTCGAGCAGTTCGGGTAACAGCGTTTCTAACAGGGTACTTTCTGTTTATAACAAGCTTGTTGATATGAATAGTCCTTCTCAACAAGAGTTTTATATTGAACTTGTACATGAAGGCGGCATTATTACCGATAAAGAAGCAGCACATTTAAAGAAAAAATTAGGTCTTGATTAAGGAGGAAGAAACTTGAAAGAAATAACATATAACGTTACTTTAACCGACATTACTCCTAAAGATATTATAGAAATTGGCTTTGCAGGCGAGCACCTATCAAAAAGAGTAATTTTTAATTTATCGGATGAACTTTCTAATGAAGATGAATATGAATATTGCCTCTATATTACTAACGGCGGCGGAGAATTTTTTGCTACCGACCATTTAATATTAAGTGAAAATTCCATTTATTACGATTTACCCAATTACGTTACCGCAATAAGCGGTATTTGCAGTTTGCAACTTGTAATTAAATATAACAAAAAGGTTATCTTTACCTACCCAGCTAAACTAAGATTTTTACCTTCAACAGAAAAAACAACCGGTGCTATTAATTATTTAAGCGAAATTTCCGATGCGCTTAGTATTTGTAAAAACTCAGCAAAAAAAGCGCAAGAATATCTTAACGCAGTTAATGATAATTCTGCCGAATTTAACCGCATTAACGGAGATATAAGCAATGCTTTAGACTATATTTTAGAGCTTCAAGAATATTATATTGGGGGCGAAAATTAATGAGCATTGAAACAAAACTTATTAATATTGCCGATAATGTAAATAAAGTATTTAACGCGGGACTAAGCAAAGGAGAAAAAGATGCAAAATCACTTTATTATATTTCTATGAAGGACTTTCAGTGGCACAAGGTAGAATTTCCAAAAAACTTTAATTTTGTTTTAAAAACCGCCAAAACACCCTATACTTGTAACGCAATGCTTTCGGGCGCAGTTAACGTTGAAAGCGTAAAACTAGAGTGCGAAGATAAAAGCGGAACGGCAAAAATGTGCCAAGCGTTTAGAGAAATGCTTTCTGTAAAAACAATTGATTTACGCAGCTTTAACCTTAAGTTCGACGATATTAGCTACTTTGTTTACGGTTCTAAAGAGCTCACCACAATTTTAGGAGAAATTGATCTTTCTTTATGCACAAACGTTACGAGTGCATTTAACAATGCTACCAGTTTAAAAAATATTGCTTTTGCACCTAAAACTATAAAGCAAAGCATTGATATTCATTGGTCTGAAGAATTAACGCACACCTCTTTATTATCTATTTTAAACGGTTTATATAACTATAACGTTAATATAGATTTAACAAATTTTAGGCCCGATTTTGCAACCGAAAACGAAGTAATATCAGGTATTTATAAAATTACCGATGTTTATTATGATGCTACTGACATATTTATTACCACAGAAAACGACTATCATTTTAGATTTTTAAAATCGGACTGCGAAGATTATTTGCAAGAAATTTTAGAAAACGCTAAAGCCGGTAACTATATTGAGTTTAGCGGTAATTATGATTCAGGCGGTATTATGCGCTTTGATGAAGTTTTTCTTCGTTCTAACCCCGAATATTTAGAATACACATTAACTATTGGCAATAAAAACCTTGCAAAGCTAAGCGATGAAGAAAAATTAATTGCCGAAAACAAGGGGTGGACTATTAAATGATGAATATTATACCTGCAATAATATCGGCCGTATCTTCTGTTATAGTTGGAGTTTTAGCATTTATTGGCGTGGTTGTTACAAACAACAAAGCCAACCAAAAAATGCACAACGAAATGGCCACTGCACAAGCAGTAACAGAAGAACGTTTAGACGAACTAACAAGAGAAGTGCGTGAACATAATAATTTTGCTTCGCGTATTCCTGTAGTAGAGGAACAAATTAAGTCTTTAAACCACAGAATTAAAGATTTAGAACAATTTCATAAATAAGGAGAAAGTTATGACAAAAGACACAATTATTAGAACCATTATTTTGGTTGTGGCCCTTATAAATCAAATTTTAACCTGTTTTAAAATAAACCCACTTCCCTTTTCTAACGAAGAAATTTACACCGTAGTTTCTACAATTGTTACTGCGGCGGCTTCTGTTTGGGCATGGTGGAAAAACAACAGTATTACAAAAAATGCAATTAAAGCTGATAAATATTTGAAAGAACTAAAGGAGCAAAAGTAATGAAGGTTTATTTAAGCCCGTCTAATCAACCAAATAACACTTATAACGGCGTTAACACCAACGAACGTGATAACTGCAGAATTATTGCAAACAAACTAAAGGTGGCCTTAGAACGTCAAGGAATTGAAGTTAAAATTGGTTTAAAAGGCAGTGATAACGTAACCGAAAGTAATTCTTGGAACGCAGATTTGCATATTCCTATTCACACAAACGCTTATAATAAAACGGCACGCGGTACTACAGTTTTGGTGCACAGCAAAGCGGCCGAAAATATGCAATATGCAACCCCCGTTTTTAACAGTATAAAAAGTATTGTTTTAAAGCAAGATAAGGGGCGCGGCATTGCTGTAAGAAGCGACCTTAAAGAGCTAAACGCTACAAAAATGGTGGCTATTTATATTGAAGTTGATTTTCACGACGTTGTAGAGGTTGCAAAATGGCTAACTACAGAGCAAGAAAAAATTGCCGAAGCCATTGCAAAAGGTATTTGCGAGGGTGCAAAAATTAAATATATTGCACCAAAAGATAGCGACTGCACCGAAGAAATTGCAAAATTAAACCAACAAATTTCTGCTCTAAACAAAGAAAACACAGCCCTTAAAGCCAAAATTGAAAACGCCAAAAAGGCACTTGAATAAAAATAAAAGCGTGTGGTTTTCTCACACGCTTTTTTATTAGATAAAACAAAAATTTAAAAACTATACATTTATATTTTAAAATGATATAATAAGAAAGGAAGAAAAAATGAGTTTAGAATCTGCTATTGCAACCCTTGCAGTAAACAACAAAAATTTAAACCCACAGATTACTAAAAGCGCTTTATATAAGCATTGGAAAAGCGAAGACGATTTAAGACGGTGCAAACCTTGTAAAGACTACACCGGAAAAATATATTTAATGGAAGAAATACCCAAACCTAAACCACCTTTGCACTTTTATTGCAGATGCGAAATTGTTCCTATGAAAGCAATTAAAGCAGGAACCGCAACAATTTATGGTTTAAAAGGTGCAGACTATATATTAAAAACCACCGGCGTTTTGCCTGATTATTATGTAACAATGGAGTACGCAAAAAAACAAGGATGGAAAGCTGGCAAATGGCCGTCTAATTTTATTCCTAATAAAGCCATTACAAAAGGAGTTTATAAAAATGGTAACGGTCATCTTCCACAGGCACCCGGCAGGGTTTGGTATGAAGCCGATATTAACTATACAACCGGAAGGCGAGATACCCAGCGTATTGTTTGGTCTAACGATGGTTTAATATTTGTTACATACGACCACTATGAAACATTTTATGAAATTAACTAAGGAGAAATTAAATGAAAATAATTGAATTAGATTTAACTGGTTGCGAATATCAATACGATATTCACGAAAAAATAAAGGCGGCTTTTGATTTTCCTGACTGGTATGGTATGAATTGGGATGCCTTTTGGGATTTACTTTGTAGCGAGTGCGACGCCGATAAGGTTATTGTTAAAGGTGTAAAAAGTTTGCCAAAAGAGTTAGATAGCCACGTTGAGATGTTGCACGAACTTTTAGAAGAAAACAAACAATTTTGGGCGGGGTACAGTTCTTTCGATTATGAAATAATTGACTAACTTATCCTTTTAAATTTAGGAGAAATTAAATGAAAATAATTGAATTAGATTTACATTATTGACAAAAAGCGGTTTTGTGCTAAAATTTTAGTGTAAGCAAACTTTAAGGGGTGTTTTTATGAAACAATATTTACTACCAAAAGATAAAAAATATTACAAGGTTAATTTGCACTGCCACTCTACTATTTCTGACGGCAAAGCAACTTTAGACGAACTTAAAAAACAATATAAGGCAAAGGGCTATGGTGCCGTTGCATTTACAGATCACTTTATTATGCCCGACGTTAGAAATTTAACAGATGACGATTTTATTGCAATACTTGGAACCGAGCTTGCAGTAAACGAGCCGAATATTGAGCGTTATGACGATGGTAAAACTTATCATATTAACCTGATTGCAAAAACACCCGACACTAAATATTCTTGGGACGATTATAAACCGATGGAATATTCGGTTGAAGGTATGAATAAAACCATTGCAAAGGCAAAAGAAAACGGATTTATAGTTTCTTATAACCACCCGTTTTGGTCTTTACAATGGCCAAGTGATTATTTAGGTCTAAATGGGCTTTACGGTATGGAAATTAACAATACCGATGCCACCACCTTGAATTTGGGCGAGTCTTTAAGAGATTATTTATATATGTGTAACACCGGCAAAAAATTAATTCCTATTGCAGCCGACGATAACCATAACCGCGCTGGCTTTGAAGGACCTTTTTCTGACAGCTTTGGCAGTTGGAATATGGTGGCTTGCGAAAGCCTAACATACGAAAATATTATCGCCGCTTTAGAAAATGGCGAAGGTTATGCTTCAACAGGTGTTGAAATTGAAGAACTTTACGTTGAAGACGGCAAAATTCACGTTAAGTGTTCTCCTTGCTGTCAGGTTACAATGTACCGCGGTGGAAGACGTGCTTGGGACACAGTTAAAAGCGATAAGGACGATATAACCGAAGCCTCAATTGGCATTGAGGTTGAAAACAGCTATCTTCTTATTGAGTGCACCAACAGCAAAGGCGAGCGCGCAGTAACAAGAGCATATTTTGAATTTGCAAGATAAAAATACAATAATAAAAGACCACTCGGCGAGTGGTCTTTTTAAATTACATTAAGTTATTTTCTTTTAGATAATTTAGGTAGTTTTCGTAAAACTCAACTGCTTTTTTGCCACCGGGACAAGGTTTAAAGTTTGTTGGTGTAAAAAAGCCACTTAACATAAAGGTGCCAATTTTTTCAACGTGAGGATAAACACCTTTAAGTTGCGATTCGTAGCCGTCTTCTCCAAAGAAGCCACCGTTTAAGAAACGTGGGTAAAGTCTATATTCATCGCCAAAGTTAAAGGCTTCGCAATTAGCCCAAAAGTGAATTCCGCTTTTTTTGCAGCTTTCCCCTAGTCGCGCATAAATTTCGCTTGCGCGTTTTACAGAAAGAACGCTTTGCCCTACCATATCTTGAGGCATTATAATTTCAAAATCAACGTCGTTATTTTCAAAATAATTTAATAGTTCTTCGTTAACGGTGGTTTTGCTTCTATCTTCATCGCAAATAAAGAAGGGTGAAATTAGCAGTGGCATTACGGGACTTAACTCGTCGCGCTTATCGGAAATAACCTTATGGCGAGCAAATTCTTCAACTGCATAATAGTTAAAGTTTGCTTCTTCTGACTGATACCAACCATAAAAAGAAGAATATTTTGAATATAAATTAAATAGTTCTTCCATAATTTCGGGGTTGTTTTCTAGGTGGCTGTCGTAAGTGTGCCCTAATCCTAAAAATACCTGTTGGTTATTTTTTTCTGCCGCCGCCATAATAGCACCAATGGGGTCTTTGGCAGTAATATCAGATTTATCGTAATATTTGCTGTTATAGTGTGCTCTGTCGGTACCAACAACAAGGCGCTGAACGGTTACTGTCACAATTACAAAATTAATACCGATTTTTTTCATTTCGTCCATATAGCGTGTCCAGTCATCATCGGTAAATGATTTAAGGTCGGCTCTAAAAGGGTCGCACTGAACGCGGTCGTTTGGTGGGCCAAGCATTAAAAAGCCACCGTTTAATTTTGGTTGTCTTTCTTTTTTAACCTCAATTTCAACCGTTTCAATTTTGCCGTTAACAATAAATGTTAATGTGTGATTCCCCGCTGTAAACTGCTTTTTAAATTTAAAAAGCACAAAACAGTTTGGAAAAACCGTTGCTTCGTCTAAATAAATAACGTTATCGGGTGTATCTAAAGTAACTATTACCTTTGCGGTTTCGTTTACTGCATTATCGTTAAATACTTGAAAACGAATTTCTGCATTATCTTCTACCGTTAAGGGTGAAAAAGGGATTATTCTTATATCTTGTTTGCCGTTAAAACGCATAAAATTTCACCTACTAATTATAGCTAAAGCAGAGCCATATTGACTCTGCTTTAATTTTAAACTTATTTATACCAAGTGTCAACCGCCTTTTTAATTTCGGCATCATCGGGTCTTACAAGGCTCCATTGTAAGCCACCGCTTAATGTTACGTATGGTAAAGCTTGAATTGGGCAGAACCAAGTTGTTTGAAGGATACCCTCTGCATTTTTTGCTTTGTTTGCAATTTCAACCATATGAGTAATTGAACCTTCGTGCATAAAGGGTGAATAAATTGTTTTAAAGCCCCTGTCTTCAAAGAAAACTGCATCAGGCCAATATTCGCCGGGGTCGTTATGGGTCCAAACGTTCATTAAAATATTGTTTGGTAGGTAATCTGCCATTTTCTTATCCATTTTCCAGAATAGTGAATCGGTTGAAGAATAAATCATATCGTTCCACATAACAGGAATAATGCCTTTTTCTTGTAAGAAGGTGTTAAGCCAGGTTACGTGATTCATAAATAAAACGTCTGCAGGACGTGTTCTGTCTTCAAGTCCTGAACCAAAACCAAATGCTTTATCGGTTGAAATGTGGAAGTATTTTGGATTACGGAAAGCAATAATTAATTCTTCCATAATGTCTTTTAAATATTCTTTTGTATCGGGGTTTTCGGTAGCAAAGCACCAACCACCAGGAATCCACATATCTTTTAAGTCGGGTCTTTGGTCAAGTACTACGTGCTTACGAGAGTCAATTCTAGACCAACCTGCGTGGCTTGTTAAGTTTTGGCAAGGGAAAGCTTCCATATATAAATCGTCTTTAATAAAAGAAACTAAAGCTTTTACTTGTTCCATTGTATATGCTTTTGGCCAATATGCATATTCGCGGCGTGGATTTGGGAACATACCCCAGAATTCAACACATACGGTGTTATAACCTGCCATAGCTGCGGTTTTAACAACCTTCATTGTGCTTTCAAAACTTGTATCGTCCTTTTCGGTGCCGTCATCGGGGTTAAAAATACATAGATGAACGCCTCTAAAGGGTAAATTAGGATAGTCGGTAATTGTAGCTTGTGGAATTTCTTCGCCTAAACTTTGTAATTTAATTAAGGTTTTTAAACCAAAAGCAATACCCTCTTTGGTGTTTGCAGTAATTTCTGCACCATTTTCGCGTAAAACTAGGGTGTAACCTTCTTTATTATCGGGAGCTGTGGCATCTGTAATGCAACCTTCACCAATAACCATTTTTAGAAAATCTGCTTTGCAGTCGCAAATTGTTGCAACAGGAAGACCTAGTTCGCCTAAAAGATATTTAAAATCGTTAGTTGCATCGAAGTTTGTTTTAACGGTTTTTTGTGTTAGGTTATATACGCCTTCGCCTAAAGTAACTTTTTGAGGAGCGGGAATTAATTTATCAAAAATTTGCATTTTATTTACCTTCTTTATTTAATACTCTTTTGTAGTTTCTGCCAATGTTATCCCAAAGTTCAATGGGGTCTTTAGCGGCAACAACTGTTCCGTAACCGCCACGATAGGTCCATGTAGCTAATCTGTCAACACCTAAAGATTCGTACATATCAACAACCTTGTCGATTTGTTCCCAAGTATCAGGGCGTTTATTATAGCCCATAAGCCATCTTTCAGATTGTTTGCCGTATTTTTTAGCAATATTAACGGTTCTTTCGGTAATTTCTTTGAAGAAACTTTCGGGTAAGGACCAGTCGATAATTGTGGTAGAAAATACGTCGAAATATGGGCAAGCAGCAACCATATCCCAGTTATCGTAACCGCGTAATTCTGTTACGTAATATGTATTTTTGGTTGCGTGAACACAGCAAGTAATTTCTAGGTTGGGGTTAAATTCTTTTAGTTTTTTAGAGCAATCAGATAGAGTGAATAATGCTTCTCTCCAACGGAATTGCTTAACGTCGTCGTTCATAAATTTAGGCATTTCGTAGCCGTAGTAGTCTTGGAATTTTTTCATACATTCAGGACAGCGGCAAGCCCAGTCGTCGCCTGCGCCACCTGTAATTGAAGCATATGCCTTTGGATATGCATAGTGTGGTTCATCCCAGAAGAAACCGTCAACTTCGGTTTCACGGGCTAGTTTTAAGCACATATTGTTAAAGTAATCTCTAAATGCGTTTGTGTTAAAGCAAGCAGCATTTAAAACTTCGCCTGTATATGCAGAAACTTGTCTGTGGTGAATATTGTTTTGTAAGAATAAACTTACTTGTTCGCCGCCGAAGTATTTACCAATACCCCAGGGGTCTGCTAAAACGCGTAGACCTACTTTGTGAGCGGTTTTAACAATTTCGTTAATGTTTGGAAACCAAAAGTCGAAATCGAATTCAGTAATTGCTAAAATTACGGTATCACAACCGTGGTCTTTCATTTCTAAAAAGTCTTTTTCTGCGTGTTCTACGTAGTTTAAGCCGTAGTAACTAACGCCACAATGTTTAATGCTCATATTTTTTCTCCTTATAACATTTTTACTCTAGGACGATATTTTTCTAGATATTTAGCGTTCTTTTCATCGCCGCCAGGTGTATTTGCACTATTCCAAACGGGAGGAGTAATACCGCGGTCGATACATTCTTTTACGCAGTAAATTTCAAGTAAGTGGGCAATGTAAAAGTCAATAATATTTGAAACGGGAGCAATTGGTGTATCAAGCCCCGGTACAGTTACAACTGCGTCACCTACGGGGTTAAAGTCTTCAATACAAACGTCTGCATAATCAAAAAGGTTTGTTTTATTTGGGTGGCGAATAAAGTGATCTAGGGGCATTTCTTTTTGCCAAGCTTCACTACTTACTGCAATAATTTTTACGCCGTTTTTCTTAGCTTCCATAGCGGCATCAATAGTTGCAGGGTTAATACCAATATTGTGGAAGATAATTAAAACGTCGTCTTTTTTAAGGTTGTAATACTTAATAATTGCGCTACCGTAGTTAACGGTTCTTTCAAGCTCTAAGTATTTTTCTGCTTGGTTAAAAACAGAAAGACCGGTTTCCATACAAGGATTAATACAGCTTAGTCCACCTGCACGAAAAAACATTTCGCCAACGGGAAGTGTTGTGTGGCCGCCGCCACCGTAAACGTTAATTAGGCGGTCGTTTTCAATAGCATCTGCCATTAATTTTGCGGCTGCTTTAATATTTTCTTCTTGGGTTTCGTTGATTTTTTTGAAATTTTCTTGTAAAGATTCAAAATAACCAAAATCTTGCATTATAATTGCTCCTTATAATTTATTCAGCATTGTCGAACAAAAATCAGTTCTTTAAGCCGTGGTGATTATATATTAATATAAATTTAAAGTCAAGTGTTTTTTGAGAAAAAAGATTGACATTTTCGAATTATTGGTATATAATTACGACATTGTCGAACAAACGAGGTGTTTTTATGATAAAGGTGCTACATAAAGCGTTAAACGTTTTAGAGGTTATGAGTCAAAGTAAAAAAGACGTTTTTACTTTAAACGAGCTATCAAGTATTTGCGATATACCAAAATCTACACTTGCCGGCATTTTAAAAGACTTATGCGAAACCAAATATTTAGAAAAAGATGCCGTGCGTGGATATCGCTTGGGAGTTATGTGTTACTCTTTAACAGATCGATTAAATATTGATAAAGAATCTATTGACGTGCTAATTAAAAAAGCAAAAGAAATACACGCAAAAACACACGCACACGTTGCCATTTCAACACTTAAAAATTACGTTAGGCACTCTATTATTGAAATTGGCGCAGAAGGCGAAACAAGAAGTGTTTTAGGGGCTAATGCAGGTGCTGTGGGCTCTGCTACGGGGCTAATGCTTCTTTCGCATTTAGAAGATTATAAGCGCGAAGCATATTTAGAATATTACAATTTACCCAAACGATTTTCGGGGATAAATGAATTTAACAGTTATTTGGATAAAATTAAAGAAGACGGCCACGTGGTTTATAGTGTGCCGGGCAAAAAATATGCTTTTGCAGTGCCCATTTTTATAGATGGCAAAGCCAAATTTTCTTTAGGTCTTTATTACAAAACACCACTAATTGATATAATCGACGAACTAAAACTTTATGCAAAAGACATTGAAAAAGCATTAGAGAATATATAAAATAAGCGCACCAAACGGTGCGTTTTTTTGTTGGCAATATATGTATGTGATACAAATTAGATACAATATCTGTTATACTTAAACTGAGGTGAAGATAATGAATAAAATTCTTGTTGTAGATGATGAGCAATCTATTGCAGATATGATAAAGCTGTGTTTAAGTAAAAACGGTTATATTTGCGAAGCCGCTTATAATGGTATGGAAGCTACAAAGCTAATAGAAGAAAAGCGTTACGATTTAATTTTACTTGATATAATGCTTCCAGATATTGACGGCTACGACCTGATTGAGTATATTAAGCAATTTGAAATTCCTGTAATATTTATTACGGCAAAAACCACCGTTTCTGATAAGGTTAAAGGGTTAAAACTTGGTGCAGAAGATTATATTTCTAAACCCTTTGATTTAGAAGAATTACTTGCCCGCATTACAACCGTTTTACGCAGATTTAATAAAACCGCACAAATAATTTCTATTGGCAACATTAGAATTGATACGCTTTCTAGAAGCGTAAGTTTGGAAAACAAAACCATATCTTTACCTGCCAAAGAATATGATTTACTTTTATTTTTAATTAGAAATAAAAACATTGCATTATATAGAGAAACCATTTTTGAACAGGTATGGCAAGAACCCTATTTTGGCAACACAAGAACAATTGACCTACATATTCAAAGACTTAAAAAGAAATTAAATTTGGGCGAAGCTATTGAAGCCATATATAAGGTGGGCTATAGACTCAATACGGAGAAATTAAAATGAAATTGTCTTTAAAATTCTTTTGCGTTGCATATATAATTGTGCTTTTATCTACCGGCATTGGTGGATTTTTTATGATTAATAATATAAATAACACCCTTTTTAATACGCAAACAGAAAAGGTTAACACTGCTATAAATTATGCCGCAAACAGTTTTACCGCCTTTTCTGACGTTTCGTTTGGTGAAATGGAAAAAGATCAAATTAAAAGCATAAAAAATCAAATAAAATCTGCTCTTAACGGCACCGTTTATGAACTAAATATTTTAGATTCAAACACAATAGAAAAAGAGTATTTAACCTTAAAAGATAACTCTTATAAATCATCATTTTTAAAACAAGAAAACAAAATAATTATGAAATCGGTTTGTAAAATTGGTAATGGCAATAATTCTTATTTTATTGTGGCTCTTTCTGATTTTACCGATATTAAAAACCAATGTGATTTATTTTTAAGGTTATACGGTATTGTGGTTTTTTCTATTTCTGCCATAAGCGGATTTCTACTATTTTGTTTAACCAAAAAAATTACTACCCCACTACAAAAGCTTACCAAAGCAACCGATGAAATTGCGCTTGGAAATTTTGGTGAAAAGGTTAATATTAAAACTTCAGATTATGAAATTAAAAACTTATCTGAAAGCTTTAACAGTATGTCTTTAGCGATTAAGCAAAAAATTACCGAAATACAAGAAGAAACCAAAAAACGCGACGTTTTTGTTTCCGATTTTACCCACGAGCTTAAAACACCTATGACCTCTATTATTGGTTATTCGCAAATGTTAAGTTCTTATACTTTAAACGATGACGAAAAGCGTGAAGCCGCAAATGCAATATACAACGAAGCCAAGCGCCTTGAAAAGCTTTCGTTACAGCTATTAGACCTTTACGTTTATAAAAACGAAAAAATTGAGCTTGAAAGCATTAATCTTTTAGAAATTGAAGATAAGCTTAACGCCACTTTAAAATTTTTAGCAATTAAATACGACGTTTTATATTCTGTAAAATTTTCTGAACAAACTGTTTTAGCAAACAGCGTTTTATTGTTATCTTTACTTTATAATTTAGCAGATAATGCATTTAAGGCGTCTAATCCTAAAAGCATGGTGGAAATTTATAGCGAAATAAAAGACGATGATATTTTAATTTGTGTTAAAGACTTTGGTAAAGGAATTTCTAAAGAAAATATTAAATATTTAACAGAACCGTTTTACCGTGAAGATAAATCTCGTTCAAGAAAGCTTGGCGGGGCTGGGCTTGGGCTTTCTTTATGCAAAGAAATTGCCCTGCTTCATAACACAAGTTTAAATTTTGAAACCGAGAAAGATAAAGGAACCACTGTCTCGTTTTTACTTAAAAAAGGGGGGCTAAAAAATGAGTAAAATAAAAACAATTGCTATGCTTTTAAGTTTAGTTCTTTTAACTGCAGTAGTTATTTTTACTCCCTTTATTTTTAGTGAACAAAGCGAAGATAAGATATTAAACAAAACAACATATCAAAATTGCACCATAACCAATAAAGTCAACATTAGTTCTAAAGACGTTGCTTTACTTTTTCATAATCACGAAATAATAATTAATGCTTACGACTTTATGTATAAGGTTGTAGATGATAAGGAAAAAGCAAAAATTGTTAACAACACATCGGAAGTTTTTGAAACCGTATTTAATAAAAACGATCAGTTTTTTAGCCATTTAAAAGATTTGCTTAATATTAACGATTCGCTTTTTACCACGCGTTACAACGTATTGGCCCACGTTGATAATCAGCCGGTAGGTCTTAGCTTTATTGAGGTTATAGTTGAATCGAAAAATGAGCTTGTTGAAGTAATTTTTGAAGAAAAAACCAAAACCGTTATTAGCTTTTTATATCAAAATCTTGATGGCGCAATACGTGTAGATAGTGAAGCCTCTTTAGAAAATTCTAATTTATCTATACGAAATTATTATGAAACAAAGGTCAATGTATCTTCAAAATATTACTATATTTTTTGTGATGAGCTTAAAAGTGAAGAATCGAGCATTGGAATTTATTTAAATTTTGGAATATTGCAAACCGAAGAAATACATGACTTTACCTATGTCGTTCCAAAAGAAACAACTTAGATACAAAAAAGCCTATAATATGATACAAGCCTCTCGTATAGTTTATTTAAACTTACGGGGGGCTTTTTATGAAAAAGAATATTTTATTAATATTTTGCATTGTTATAATAGTTATTTTAATGGTTATGATAATAAATTTAGTTAACGCCAATAACACAAATACAAAAACCAACGTTTTTGTTGCAGATAAACTTATTGACGTTAAGCCACTTTGCCAATACCCAAATTTACCAACAGGGTGCGAATCGGTTGCGGCAACTATGGTATTAAATTATTTAGGCAGTGAAATAACACCTGAAGAATTTGCTTATAACTGGTTAAGTTATAGCGAAAGTTTTTATTATTTAGACGGCAAGCTTTATGGCCCTAACCCAAACGAAGTTTTTGCGGGCAACCCTTTTAGTAATGATTCTTACGGCTGTTTTTCAAACGTAATTATCAATGCCATTAATAATCATAGTAGCGAATATACTGCTAAAGGTATTACCAACATGACCTTAGAAGAGCTTTGCAAAGAATATATAGATAATAATAAGCCCCTTTTAATTTGGGCTACTATGAGTATGAAGGAATCTCATAGTGGCGACAGCTGGTGCTTTGAAGACGGAAGCTTATTTACCTGGACTGCAGGCGAACATTGTTTGGTGTTAGTTGGTTATAATAAAGATTTTTACTTTTTTAACGACCCTCTTTCAGGTAGTATGGTGGCATATAAAAAAGATCTTGTTGAAAAAAGATTTACCGAACTTAATTCTCAAGCGGTATATATTTATAAAAATAATTAAAAAGACATTGAAAAAGCATTAGAAAAATAAAAATTGCCCACACCAATTGTGTGGGCATTTATTTATTTTATAAGGGGTAATTCTGTCATGCGAAGTTTTGTTGAGCCATAAGGATAAAGTGTAATTTTTTGTTTTTTGCCTTTTGGTTTTAAGCTTTTTGGCGTTTTGTTACAAACGTTTGTATAACCATCTGCATATCCCCAGTCTATTTCTTTTGCGTATGCTTCTATGGTTATAGCCGGCTTTTTAGAAGAAAATGGGGTTTTAGAAACTTTATTTTCTTTTAAATTAAACCTTTTACTGCAAAAAGCATATTGCCATTTAGATTTGGGGAACAATTCATAATCGCAATAAGGAAATTTGCGTTCTACACCATCTTTTTCATACTCGTACATTTTGGTTGAATATGCTATTGGAAGGGCAAAAACGAGCGAGCCGCATTTTAAAACCTTTAATTTGTTTGGACGTTTTTCTAAACGAGCAACGGTAGTAAATTCTAACTCAATATTTTGCTTAGAATTTGCCTTAATTTCTATTTTAATATCACCTTTTTCGGCCCTTTTACCGTTAAGTTTTACTTTTTTTGCAAAGGAAGGAACTCTAATAATAAAACTAAAATCTTTTTTAGATTTTACCTTGT
The DNA here is from genome assembly GCA_045540715.1 of Acutalibacteraceae bacterium. Classification (GTDB taxonomy): domain Bacteria; phylum Bacillota; class Clostridia; order Oscillospirales; family Acutalibacteraceae; genus UMGS1279. Next base: position 106,818 of record JAZQHT010000010.1, read on the forward strand.
ATGTAAAACGATTTTTAAAGGGATATTCGGTTTTTAATTCAATAGAAAAATCATTGGTTTTTAAGGTTGTAGGAATTGGAATTGCGCTTATAACCTCGTTTTCATTATACATAAATGAAGATAACGCAAACTTTGGAAATCCTTGACCAAAATTTGCGGTGCAGCACCCAAAATGTGGCTCTAAACCGTATAAATGAGCTTCTGGGCCGTTTGTTCTAAAATATGATTTTTCTGCAAATTTACTGCATTCAATTTGGTTTTGCATTTGCAAATACTGGTGTGTCCACATATCGTCGCTAATTGTTGCGGGAAGTGCGTTAAAAGCAATTACTTCTAGGCGTTCAAGCCACTTATTATCTCCTGTAAAACTAAATAATTGCTCATAAGAAAACATTTGCTCAACCACAGCGCAAAGCTCTGTGCCGCGGTTTGCACCAATACCCGAAAGACATTCGTCTCCGGTAAAAATTTCAACCGACGTACCGTTATATTCACTTAAAATTTCATATAATTTTTCGGCATTATCGGTATAAGGTGTTTTTAAAACCTTTGAGGTTAACGCTTCTTCTTTTAACATCATTGCAATATTAACGTTATGGGTTTCTAAGCACCATTTGTTTACGGGTGTTTTCCACCTGTTTGTTAAATCGTTGTAATTTACGCCTTGTTCTTTTAAAATTTTTGCTAAATTAATTAGCCATTTTTCTTTATAAATTTCGTATAAAAAATCAATTGCTATAAAGGTTTCAAAAAAGCGAAATTTACCCCAAGTATGAAGCGCTATTTTACCATTGTTTAATAGCTCGTAATAATTTTTTAAAGCTTTATAAAGACTGTTTAAAACCTTTTTATCTTTGGTGCACTGGTAATAAACCATAAAAACTTTGCTAATTAACTGAACCGCCCAGTTATCGTATTCTGCTCTTTTTTCGTCTTCACAAGGACAAATCCAACCGTCTTCTTTTTGAAAAGACATAATAGCGTAAATATATTTTTTGGCACGCTTTTTCATATCTTCATCATCAAGCAAGAAAGCTAGTGGAATAAAGCCGTCTAACCAATAAGGAACGCGCTCCCATCCTTCACGGTTGCCGCCAATGTATGCGCTATCTTTAATATCGGGCCAAATTTTATCAAGGTTGCCACATAAACCTTCTGCCTGTAATTTTAACTGGTTTTTTAACCAACCCGAAGGTTTAATTTCATTAGTGGTATAAAAATTCCATTTGTTCATAAAAATTCCCCATAACAGATTTTTATTTATTGTAGCACAGCTTTTTATTCTTTACAATAGATAACTTAAAAACTCCCAACAATTGTTGGGAGTTTTTGTTTTATAAACTACAAGCGTTTGAGGCACCGGGACTTCTACCTATATCGGTATTATCGTTGGTTCTGTCTCTAAGTGGTTTTATGGGATTTTCATCAACTTCAAAACGATAATCGCGGCCATTTTTTGCAATATAATCTTCAATAACGGTGTGGCTTCTAACCTCTTTTAAATTGTCGTTAACGGTGTTTTGATAACGGAAAAAGTCGGCGTTATCTGCTAAATTATTAACGCAAGAATATTTTTCTTTAACAGTGGTTACCTGTACCGATTTATTTAAAATTTCTCTAACGTAATCTATATTGCTTTCTAGTTTTAAAACGTCGGGGAAAGCAACGTTTTTACCAAGCACCTGCGTATAATGTTTACCCTCTTCTTCGCAAAGTAGTTTTGCCGCCGCGTGCAAGTGGGCAATTTCTTGTTCTAATAGTTTCTCCCAAATAGATTTTATGGCAGGTACGGTTTCGGTTTTATACATTGAATAATACAAATAGCACTCGGTGTATTGGTGCATTAATAGGTTTTCAAGCCAAGTGGCTTTTACGTCAAGTAGCGAGCCGTAATGAGTAACGTGGTCTTCTTCAACCATACCGATTTCTTGATATAGCTCTCTTCCCTTTTCTTCGGGGTAGGCACCACAAACGTTCATATAAAAGTTCATTGTTTGTTGCTCGGCGGCGGTAATAATATTTACACAAAGATTTGTTGATAAGGCCGCTTTTTTGCTATTAGTATAAAAACGCACGGTATCAACGGGGTGACGGTGGTGTGCAACTGTGGGGCGTCCGGGCATAATTTCGGTATATTTGCCAACCAAGTTTTCGGCTTTTTCTCCCGTTGTCATATCTAAATAATCGGCATAGCGGTAAAGGTGGTCAAAGTCTTCAAGTAGTGCAAAATCTAAGGCCTTTTTAACGTAAGGGTCTTTTTCTTTTTTTGCTAAATGAGCCGTTAAATCGACCGCTAATTGCTCGTAACCAATGGTGTGTTCAAGTAACGTTTCATCCACAGGTTTTATTAAAGAAATTAGCTTTTGCTGAAGTTGTTCGCTTCTTCGCATAACAGCTAAAGCGCGTCTTATATTGTTATTACTGCAATTGCGCTGAAACTGATGCAAGAACCAATTGTTTTCAAACTCGGTGCCGTTCATTAAAATTACTCTTGTTCTTGTATATGGGTCAACATCTTTTTTGTTATAAGAATAGGGTCTTATTTCCGACCAATCCATAATTGTACTTTCTAAAGTTTTGGGCTTTTGCTCAAAAGGATTAAAACTCATAAAATACACTCCTTATATTTTCTCTATATTATTTTATGTGCAAAAATCCTTAATATTCTAAAAAGAAAAAGCCTCGCAAAAAGCGAGGCTTTAAAACTACAATTTATTTTATGCGGCTTGTTTTTTTGTAATAAGTTTAATCACAAACAAGGTTGCTATCATCATAACAACTGCAACAGAAAGTGCAATATAAACGTTTTGAACAAGACCTGCAACAATATATGAAACAAAGGATACGCCTGCAACGGTTAGTGCGTAAGGAAGCTGAGTTGATACGTGGTTAACGTGTTCGCACTGTGCACCTGCACTAGACATAATGGTTGTATCTGAAATTGGTGAACAGTGGTCGCCGCAAACAGCACCAGCAAGACACGCAGACATACCAATAATCATTAGTTCGCCACCTTGTGAGAATACGCCCAAAACAATAGGAATTAAGATACCAAATGTACCCCAAGAAGTACCTGTTGCAAAAGCAATTACACAAGCCACCAAGAATATAATTGCGGGTAAGAAGTTTTGTAATGCACCGGCGTTTGCTAAAGCATTTTCAACAAATAAATCAGAGCCTAAAATGCCTGTCATATTTTTAAGTGCGGTTGCCATTGTAAGTATTAAAATTGCAGGAACCATTGCAATAAAGCCTTTTGGAATACAAGACATTGAATCTTTAAAAGAAATTAAACCTCTTGCGATTAAATAGATAACCGTAATAACTAAAGTAATAATACTGCCAAATGGAAGTGCTACTGTAGCATCGGTATCGCCAAACGCACCTACAAAGTTATTATAATTTGAGCTTGTTGCATCAAAGAAACCGCCAACGTAAATTAAAGAAACAACAGAAATTACAACCAATAAAAGAATTGGTAAAAGAAGATCAATTACTTTGCCTTTTTCGTTGCCGTCTTCTAATTCTTCGCCGCCTTTTACTTCACCACCAAAGGTAAATAAATCGCCTTCAGCGGCATTTTTTTCGTGTAATTTCATTGGGCCGTAATCCATTTTCATAACAATTATACCAATAATAAACACGAAGGTTAAAAGTGAATAGAAGTTATATGGAATTGCGCTACAGAATAGTCCTAAACCATCCATATCACCAGGAACGTCTTTAGTATATTCCGAAACGGCCGCCGCCCAAGAAGAAATGGGGGCAATCATACAAATAGGTGCTGCGGTAGCATCAATTAAATATGCTAACTTTGCACGGGAAATTTTATGTTTATCTGTAACGGGGCGCATAACAGAACCAACTGTTAAGCAGTTAAAATAGTCGTCAATAAATATTAAAACGCCTAAAACAAAGGTACAAATTGCGGCCCCAACTTTACTTTTAATGTTTTTGGAAGCCCAACGACCAAATGCCGCAGAACCGCCTGTTTTATTAATTAATGCTACTAAAATGCCAAGTACAACCAAGAAAATAAATATACCTGCAGTACCTGAAACTGAACTAATTAGACCATCGTTAAGTAAGGTGTCCATAGAACCAACAAGGTTAAAGTTATTGTAAAGTAACGCGCCAAGCACAATACCTACAAATAACGAAGAATAAACCTCTTTTGTTACAAGTGCTAATAAAATTGCAACTAATGCCGGAACTAAAGACATAAAGGTTGAATAATATTCGCTTTGGTGCGCTATTACTCCTTTACCCTCGCAATCTTCACAAGTTTTAGGTAAAATGGTAACGCTTCCTTGATTATCGCAAATTTCACAACCTTCACCTTCACAAGCGGTACAATCTGCTAATGCAACTTTGCCATCTGCACCGCAAGTTTCGCAATCAATCTGTGTTGTTTTGCCTAAGGTTAAAGACATTGTAATAACCGCTGCTAAAGCAACAACTAAAACTATTGCGGTAACAATAAATTTTGAACCAACTTTTTTCATACTCTTTCTCCTTTTTATTTGCCAATAAAAAAATTCGCAGTATTAGAGTACTGCGAATTACATTTAAAGTAAGACGATAGCACTCCACAAAACTGTGACAGTCTTCGGCATATTATACCGAAGCCCAACTTATAATCCTTTGGCTTTAAGATTATAAATTTCGGCGGTATTTCCTTTTGCTAAAATAAAAGCCATTTGCGTTTTAGCTACTAATAAATACCGCGCCTCTATACGCTAAAAAAAATTATAACTTATAAATATACAAATTGCAACAAATTTTTGCAAAAAAATAAAGCCCTGCAAAAGCAGAGCTTAATAAAGCATAATTATTTGTTTAAGCTTTTTGCTAAAGCAGATTTCTTTCTTGCTGCGGTGTTTTTGTGTAAAAGACCTTTAGCTGCTGCTTTGTCAACCTTTTTGATAGCAACCTTTACTGCTGCTTCTTTATCTTCTGCTGTATTTGCATTTTTAATAGCAGTTTTTAATGCAGAACGAGCTGCCTTATTGCGTTGGTTATTTGCTTCTGCAATTAGTACACGTTTTTTTGCGGATTTAATATTAGGCATACTATTACACCTCCCTATAAATTTTCAGATACAGTTATTTTATCATTATAAAAACAAAAATGCAATAGTTTTTTAAAAATATTAAGATTTTTTGAGCAAAAACCGTATAAAAGATTTTTAAAAATCATAAATTTTTAGTGAATATACTAATTTTAAAATATAAAGGTGATATTATGCCCTTTTTAAAAAGACTTTCGGCTTTTATTATGATTTTGTTAACTGCTGTATCGGCAGTTTTTTCTTTGTATTACTTTTTAGAAAGAGAAACAAAGGCCATTACCGTAAAAATTCCCTCTCAAAAAAGTTTGGTTTCTTACTTTTATAAAAGCGAAATTATAAATAAGCCAACTTATACCCCCACCCAAAACCAAACCAGCGAGGTTATAGAAACAACCACCAAAGATAAGGTGCTTGGCAAAATTTCTGAAACGGTAATTTCGCCTTATACTGCCCCACTTTCTTATGGCGGTGTTTATATAAAAAACAGTACGGGTGTAGGTATAAACATTAAAGATGAACTAGCTAAAAAGCTTAACATTGATATTAAAAAATCCGCCCAGCCCGAAGTATTAATTTTTTCGACCCACACCACCGAAAGTTATATGCTTGAAAACAGAAATTACTACACCGATAAAGATGCAACCGGTACAACTGACAGCACCAAAAACGTCGTGAAAATTGGCAGTATTATTAAGCAAAAATTAGAACAAAACGGCATTTCTGTAATACAAAGCACCGTTATTCACGACCACCCAAAATTTTCGGGTTGTTATGATAGAAGCGCCGAAACCGTAAAAGCCATTTTAAAGAAATATCCAAGCATTAAAATTGTAATAGACGTTCATCGTGATTCGGTGAATTATGATGACGGCACAAAGGTTAAACCCACAGTAAATATAAACGGCAAAAAAGCGGCGCAAATAATGTTTGTTGCCGGGTGTGAAGCAGGCGAAGTTGAGGGCTTTCCTAATTGGCGCGAAAATTTACGCCTTGCTATGAGGCTTCATAAAACTGTAGAAGAAATGTATCCAAGTCTTGCGCGTCCCATTACCTTTACTGCAAGAAAATATAATTTGCACCTAACAAACGGTTCTTTGCTTGTTGAAATAGGCACCGAAGCAAACACCTTAGAAGAAGCCGAATATTCTGCCGAGCTTTTTAGTAATTCCTTAATAAAACTGCTTAATACCCTGTAATTTTTTTGACTTTTTCTGTCGTTTTATTATTGTAATTTATAATTATTAGTAGTATAATGATTATAATTATATTTATATGGGTGTTTTATGGAAGCAGAAAAAAAGGAACAAGGCTTTTTAAAAAGATGGGGATATTTATGGTTTTTCCCACTTTCAATAATATTTTACGAAATAGTTTTTCGTATTTTTACGGGTGGCAATTTTAATCTTGGCTTACCCCTTACTGTTTTGCTTTCTATTCCTTTGGGTCTTGTTCTTACAATTTTCGCTTCTTTTTTCAAAAGCACTAAGGTTAACAAGTGGATTGCCGTTAGTATTTCTTCAATAATATTTTTAATTTTTTCGATACAAACGGTTTATTACAACATTTTTGGTAAAATTTTGGTTGTATATTCTTTGTTTAATGGTGGAGCCGAACAAGTAGCATCAACAGGTGGACTTGTTGAGATTGGTATTACCAATATTCTTTATTGTCTTCCTGTTATTATAATTTTATTTATTCCAACACTTTGTTTAATTATTTTCTTTAACCGCTTCTTTGCTTTTAACAAGGCTTCTTGGTTAAACAAAAGTATAAGTTTTGTTGGTGCAATTCTTTTTAGAGCGCTTATTTGGTTATTAATTATATCTATTCCTTCTGTTAACGAGGTTTACGGTGGAATTTTTAACCAATCGCAAATGCTTGACAAGTTTGGTCTTTTAACCACCGAATATTTAGATATTAAGCATAACCTTTTTAATGCTGGTAACGATGGCGAGCTTGTGCTTAACGTAACAGTGCCACAAGATAAACCTTCTAACACCCCAATAAATTATGAAGAAAACGTTATGGATATTGATTTTGATGCTTTAATTAAAAACGAAAGCAACAAAACAGTTATTTCTTTACATAACTACTTTAAATTAGAAACCCCCACTTTACAAAACGAATATACCGGTAAGTTTAAAGATTATAATCTTATAATGCTAACTGCAGAAGGCTTTGCCCCTTATGCTATTGACAAAGAACTTACCCCCACCCTTTATAAAATGTATAACGAAGGGTTTAAGTTTACAAACTACTATAACCCACCTTGGAGTGTTAGCACTTCGGATGGTGAATACGTTGAGTGTACAGGCCTTATTCCTAAAAGCGGTGTTTGGAGTTTTTACGAAACCGGCAAAAACGAAATTTTCTTACCTTTTACAATGCCGCAACAGTTTTTAAATATTGGTGTTAACCCTGTTTTTGGTTATCATAACAACACCTACACCTATTATCATCGTGATATAAGCCATCCAAATTTAGGTTACTTATATAAAGGACAAGGCAACGGTCTTAATATTAAAAAGACCTGGCCACAGTCCGATAACGAAATGATAGAACTTACAACCGACGATTATTTATCTAGCGGCAAACGTTTTCACGCTTATTATATGACCGTTTCGGGTCATATGAGATACGATTTTACAAACAACTATATGTCGGCTAAATATTACGATTACGTAAAAGATTTACCTTACAGCGAAACCGTAAAGGCCTATATTGCTTGTAATATGGATTTAGACAGAGCTATGCAAACCCTTCTAAAACGTTTAGAAGAAAAAGGGGTTGCAGATAAAACTTTAATTGTAATTTCGCCCGACCATACGCCTTACGGTCTTGAAAAAACCGGACCCGAAAAGTACGAATATTTTAACGAGATTTTTGGGCACGAAGTTGAAACACAATTTGAAGTAAACAAAAGCGTTTTACTTATGTATTCGCCAAGTATGACCGAAAGCGTTACAGTAAATAAGGTTTGCTCCCCATTAGACATTGTGCCAACCTTAAACAACCTTTTTGGTTTTGAGTACGATTCAAGATTATTGCCCGGTAAAGATATCTTTTCTACCAGCGAAGGTCTTGTAATGTTTGAAAACAAAAGCTTTATAACAGATAGCGGACGTTACTATGCAAGAACCGGCGAGTGGGTTGTAAACGAAGGCGTAACCGTTTCTGACGATTACCTTAAAAATATGAAGGCAATAGTAAATAACAAATTTATTGTTTCAAAACAAATTATTGAAACGAATTATTATAAAAAGACATTAACCAACCGTAATCATATTAAAGGAGGACTAACAAAATGATTAATGTTGTTTTAAAAGATGGAAGTAATTTAAGTTTAAATGAAGGGGCTAGTTGTTTTGATGCCGCTTTAACCATTTCGGAAGGTCTTGCACGTAATGCAATGGCCGCTAAAGTTAATGGTACCGAGTGTGATTTAAGAGACACCTTAAAAGATGGCGACAGCTTAGAAATTTTAACCTTTAATGATGAATACGGAGTTAAAACCTTTAGACACACCGCTTCTCATATATTAGCACAAGCTATTAAAAGACTATACCCCGCCGCAAAACTAGCAATCGGCCCTGCAACAGCAGATGGTTTTTATTACGATATTGACACCGACGAAGCCATTACTCCAGAAGTTTTAGATAAACTAATGGCAGAAATGAAGAAAATCGTTAAAGAAAATCTTGCAATTGAACGTTTTTATTTAAGCCGCGAAGAAGCAATTAAATTCTTTAGCGAACAAAAAGAAGACTATAAGGTTGAACTTATTAACGATTTACCAGAAGACGCTGTAATTAGCCTTTACAAACAAGGCGAATTTACCGATCTTTGTGCAGGTAGCCATTTAATGAAAACCGGCATGGTTAAAGCATTTAAATTAACAAGTGCAACGGGTGCATATTGGCGCGGTAATTCTGATAATAAAATGCTAACACGTATTTACGGTACCGCATTTTTAAAAGCAAGTGATCTTGAAGCTCATCTAACCGCTTTAGAAGAAGCAAGAAAACGCGACCATAACAAATTAGGCCGCGAACTTGGTTTCTTTACAACTTCTGATTTAATTGGACAAGGTCTTCCCATTTTATTACCAAAAGGTGCACGCGTAATTCAACTTTTACAACGCTTTGTTGAAGACGAAGAACAAAGAAGAGGTTGGCTACTTACAAAAACTCCCTTTATGGCTAAAAGCGACCTATATAAAGTTTCGGGCCACTGGGATCACTATCAAGACGGTATGTTTGTTTTAGGCGACGAAGAAAAAGACAGCGAAGTTTTTGCCTTAAGACCCATGACCTGTCCTTTCCAATATCAAGCATATTTAAACAAAGCAAGAAGCTACCGCGATTTACCACTTCGTTATAACGAAACTTCAACTTTATTTAGAAACGAAGCATCGGGCGAAATGCACGGCCTTATTCGTGTTCGTCAGTTTACAATTAGTGAAGGCCACTTAATGTGCTTACCCGAACAATTAGCCGACGAATTTAAAGGTTGCTTAGAACTTGCAATTTATATGCTAAAAACTTTAGGCCTTTATGAAGACGTTTCTTACCGCTTCTCTCAATGGGATCCCGAAGATAACGAAAAATACATTGGCACACCCGAACAATGGGATGAAGCTCAAAGCGTTATGAAGACCATTTTAGACAATCTAGGCATTGACTACAAAATTGGTATTGGTGAAGCCGCTTTCTATGGCCCTAAATTAGATATTCAAATTAAAAACGTTTTTGGCAAAGAAGATACTTTAATTACTATTCAAATAGACCAACTTTTAGCTGAACGCTTTGGTATGGAATATACCGATCGCGACGGCAGTAAGAAAAACCCCTATATTATTCACAGAACTTCTATTGGTTGCTACGAAAGAACCCTTGCCCTTCTTATTGAAAAATATGCGGGTGCATTTCCACTATGGCTTGCTCCTGAACAAGTTAGAATTTTACCTGTTTCTGAAAAATATGCAGATTACGCAAAATCTGTTGAAGCTGAATTATTTGCTAACGGTATTCGCGTTGAGACCGATTTAAGACCCGAAAAAATCGGTTTTAAGATTCGCGAAGCACAACTTGAAAAGATTCCTTATATGATTATCGTTGGTGAAAAAGAAGAAGCTGAAGGCACTGTGGCTGTTCGTAAACGTGGCGCAGGCGACCTTGGTGCTATTTCTAAAGACGAATTTTTAAATAGCTTAAAAGAAGATATTAATAGTAAAGTAATCTGGTAAGAAGGAAAAACTGATGGTTTCTAAAATTAACAGCATTGGTATATACGGCATTAATCCTTATATGGTAACGGTTGAAGCCGACGTTAACGATGGTATGCCCACCTTTGATATAGTGGGCCTTCCTGATAACGCCGTTAAAGAATCTAAAAACCGTGTTAGAAGTGCAATAAAAAACAGCGGTTATAAATTTCCAACAACCAAAATCACCATAAACCTAGCCCCTGCCGATCTTAAAAAAGAAGGTTCTTTTTACGACCTTCCGATTTTAGTTGCCATTTTAAATGCTTTTGGTGAAATAAATGCCGATTTTTCTAACACCGCATTTTTAGGCGAGGTTTCGCTCGACGGACATCTCTCCCCTATAAACGGACTATTAGCTATGGCTATTGAAGCTAAAGAAAACGGCATTAAAAAATTATTCGTACCAATGGATAACGCAACCGAAGGTGCGGTTGTATCTGATATTGAGGTTTATGGTGTAAATACCGTTAAAGACCTTATTTTACATTTAGAACACGGCGGAATTTTAAAACCCGCAAAACCAATTACAATAAACGAAGAAGATTTTATTGATAAGACCCTTGATTTTGCCGACGTTAAAGGTTTAAGTTTACCCAAACGCGCTTTAACGGTGGCAGCGGCAGGCGGCCATAACGTGCTGCTTATCGGCCCACCAGGGTCGGGTAAAAGTATGCTTGCAAAACGCTTCGCAAGTATTTTACCCGATATGACTTTCTCCGAATCGATTGAAACTACAAAAATTCACTCAGTTGCAGGTATTTTGCCTAAAAACTCTCCACTTGTAACCCATAGACCATTTAGAGCACCACACCACACCGTGTCTGCTCCGGGCCTTACAGGTGGTGGTGCAATGCCAAAACCTGGTGAAATTTCGTTAGCGCACAACGGGGTTTTATTCTTAGACGAATTTCCTGAATTTAACCGAAACGTTATGGAGGCCCTTCGTGCCCCACTTGAAGACGGGGTTGTAACAATTTCTCGTGTACAAGCAACACTTTCTTATCCTTGTAACGTTTCACTAATTGCCGCTATGAACCCATGCCCTTGCGGTTTTTACGGGCATCCAACAAAGCGTTGCTCGTGTAACCCCGGTGCCGTTCATAAATATTTAGGCAAAATTTCAGGCCCTATGCTTGACAGGATGGATATTCACGTTGAAGTTCCACCTGTTGATTATAACGAACTAACGAATTTAAAACCCGGTAAATCAAGCGCAGAAATTAAGCGCGAAGTTAATGCCGCACGTGAAATTCAACTTAAACGTTACAGCGGTACGGGTATTAGAAACAATGCAGGTTTAACACCTAAAATGTTAAAAGAATTTTGTGTTTTAACCGATGAAGCTAACGAACTACTTAAAAACGCTTTTGACGATATGGGTCTTTCTGCTCGTGGATACGACCGTCTTTTAAAGGTGGCAAGAACTATTGCCGACCTAGATGCAAGCGAAAAGATTGACATTAACCATATTGCTTTAGCAATTCAGTTTAGAAGTTTAGACCAAAAATATTGGCTTAACGCTTAAAGGAGAGTTATTATGAAAAAAGGACCAATTACAGGTACGTTTATAGACCAAATTTCTTACGATTTACCATCCCTTAACTTTTCGCGCGAACAATGGAACAAAGAGTTTGAATATATGAAGGCTTTTGGTATTGATACCTTAGTTTTTATTCGCGGCGGTATGGGCGATAAAACTATATTCCCTTCAAAAACAATAGGCTCTTCTTACTGCCCCGATATTGCAAGAATTTGCTTAGAGGAAGCCGAAAAACACAGTATGAGCGTTTATATGGGTCTTTATATGACCGACTTAGAGTGGGGACACGGCGATTGGAGAACAGAACTACGTATGAATAAACCCTTTATTGACGAGCTTTACGAAAGATATAGTTCTTTTACTAGCTTTAAAGGTTTTTATTTCCCACACGAAACCCCCATTAACGAAGGCAATATTACTAAAATTTTTAGCGGCCTTTCTCAAATGTGTAAAGATAAAGACCCAAATAAAAAGATTTTAATTTCGCCTTTCTTTAAATCTGAAATATTTAAAGAAAAGTATGCAATTACACCCGATGAAAATTATGAAATTTGGGATGAAATTTTTGCTAAAGCAGGCCATATTGACCACTGCGCATTTCAAGACGGCACCTCTCCATTTTATTTAATGGATGATTATTATAACGGTGTTAAAAAGCTTTGCGATAAATATAATATTGACCACTGGGTTAATACTGAAACATTTTCGCGTGGGCCCGGCGCACAGTTTTTAAGTGTTATTGATTTTTATGAATTAAAACGCAAGTTAGACCATCATAAAAATTATGCTGATAAGATTATTACTTTTGAATTTTCACATTTTTTAAGCCCACAATCAATTAATCTTGCAGCCCACAACCTTAACAAACTTTATACCGAAGAATATTTAAAATAAGTATAAAAAAAGGACTAACCTATTTGGTTAGTCCTTATTATTTGTTTTTATACTAATTCTTTAGCACCGATATTACTTAAAACGGTTTTGGCCGTTTCAATATCGCCACAAACAACCAAAATAATTATGTTGTTATATTCAAATAAAATGCGGTTTTGAATTTTTAAATATTCCCCCGTCATATTATCTTTTAAAACACTTGCAGTTTTAGAAAAATAATTGCCAATGCCATCAATAATAAGTTGCTTTGAATTATCATTTTCAAACTCGAAAGCGGCAATCATATCGCCCGACGTATCAATTTCTGATACAACAAAGCTAAAACTTTTAACGTCGTCGCTATTAAAACCAAAATAATGTGAAAGTGTTTCACCCGTTACAACTGTAAAACCGCTTAAATCTAATTCTTCGGTTAAAAGAGTGGTTATTTCTTTAGGAGATTTTTGGTTCGCCCCACTACAGCCGCAAAGGGTAAGCACAATTACTAATGCTATGCTTAAAATCTTTTTCATAAAAATATACCTTTCTTATTTGCAGGTACATTTTACTACATTTATCGCTTATTTTCAACATTTATAACAAAACTGTAACCAAAAGGTGGTTTACCAAAATAATATTTTACAAATAGTAATTAAGATTTTCACCGAGTTATTAACATTTTTTTAGAAAAACTTTACGGTTTTAAGCCACTTTTTTGAAACAGTGTGGATAACTTAGTGGAAAAGTACAATAAATTGTTAGTTACATTGGTTTACATAATTCCGTTTATGGTATTTATTGTAAAATTTTTATTACAACTAGTATATTTGTATTTTTATGTTAATTTTTGGTAAATAAAGGAAAATTTCAATATAAAATAACAAGTTGTAATATTGTTTTTTAAAAATAATATGTTATAATGTATCTAGGTGATATTAATGTTTAAAAAACTTGGTTTTATTTTTTATACTTTAAGTGCTTTGGGGCTTCTTATTGAAAACGTACTTGCGGCAATCTCCCTTAACCTTGGCTTAATCTTTGATTTCGTTTGTATTATTGGTTTTTGGGCGGGTTTAGTTTTGGGTGCAACCCTAACTATTGTGCAAAGGTTAAAACGCGGTAGTTATTCGGGGTATTTTAAAAAGACAAAGATTATTGATATTATTCTGTTATCTTCTGCCCTTTTATATTTTATTTCAACCTTTATAAAAATTGATCTTTTGGTTGCAATATTCTTCCCTCTTATTGTTTACTTTTTTGAACTTCACCTTTTATTTAACACTAAAGACTAATAAAAGCACCGCAGATGTAACTGCGGTGTTTTAAATTTATTTACATTTTTATAAAACTAATTTGATACTTTACCTATTAAATATATAAAGTAGGCCCCTGCTACTAAACTAATCAAACTTGTTATTATGCCGCTACCTGTTGGAAAGCCCACAAACAGTTCTGTTAAAGAACCAAGCAAAAATCCTATTATACATAAAAAACTAATTTTGGGGTGCTTTTGCAAAAGGGTTGATATAACTTTAGAAAAGCAAAATACCCCTAAAATCATACTTAATAAAAAAGGTATTAGTACTATAAAATTAAAGTTGTTAATAGCGCTTAATAAGGGTTCATAAATGCCAAACACCAAAAGGCAATAAGAAATGCTAATTCCTGGTAATATTAAAGCAATGCTTCCAATAAAGCCTGCAATTATAAATACAAAAACGTTTTGTGTATTATTAATTTGCGGTATTAGGTTTATTAACATAACAGCGGCTATACCTATAATAATATAAAGAAAATCTTTTAAGCAAATTTTAAACTCTGCTTTTTTAAAAAGAAGCGGTAAACTGCCAAGTACTGCGCCAAAAAAGAAAAAAGAGGTTTCATAAGGGTTGGTTTTAAGCAGATTGCTAATGGGGTTAGATAAAATTATAATACCTAATAACCCGCCAAGCCCCACCGTTAAAAGAATAATTAAGCTTTTTATTTTATGTTTAAAAAAGTTTGCAACCGCATTTATTAGTTTATTGTAAAGGCCAAAAATTATGGCTATACTGCCGCCCGAAACACCCGGTACCGTCATTGAGCCACCAAGTATTACACCTTTTAAAAATAAAATTATAATAGTTTTAAGTTTAATAACCATAGTTTTTCCCCCTAAAAAATATATACTATTCTTGATTAAATAAAATAACTGTGATACAATGAAATAAAAATATTAGGAGATAATAATGGACACCTTTTTTGAACAAATTGTAACAATAAAAGTTGAAGGCAAAAAGTTAGCAGGTCTCATTTTAAGTTGGCTTTTAGCACTAACGCTTTGCGCTATCATTGTAATACTTGTAATGCTTATTCCTACCCTTTCGGCAATTATGATTGTAGCAATTGCAGGTATATTGTTTGGTACATATAAACTTTGCCAAAAGTTTTTTATTGAATACGAATATATAGTTACTAATAATCTTTTAGATATTGATACTATAATTGCAAGAAATTCTCGTAAAAGATTAATTACTATTGATATACCTAATATTTCTTCTTTTTCTATTTACGACCCACAAAAAATTAAAGGCAAAAATTATAGCCAAACCTATTTTTGTGCTAATGATGATGATCAACTTTATATGCTTGAATATAAGCACAAAACAAAGGGCAACGTTTTAGTTGTGTTTGCTCCTAATGAAAAAATTGTTGGTGCAATTAAACGCACCGCTCCAAGGGTTGTTTGTAATATATGAAGGTACTAACAAAAAACGAAACAATATTAGCCGAACAAAAAGCCATGAAAAAGGGGCTTTCTGCTTTGCGCCTTATGGAAAATGCCGGTTCTGCCGCCGCTAAAGAATTAGAGTATTTAAGCGGTGTTGTAACTATTCTAACGGGTAGTGGCAACAATGGTGGGGACGGCTTTGTTGTTGCAAGAAAATTAAAACTTCAAGGTATTGACGTGGCCGTTATTATGGTAACAGGTACGCCAACTACCGAAGCTGCTAGTGAAAGTTTTAAAAACTTTGTTGATGGCGGCGGTATTTATTACGATTTATTTACCCAAAACGATATATGTAAAAACAGAATTTTAAAAAGCAACTATATTATTGATGCTATTTTAGGAACCGGCACACGCGGTGCTATTTCGGGCCTTATTTTAGAAGCGGTAAATTTAGCAAACTCTTCAAATGCCGTTAGAATTGCGTTAGATATACCAACAGGTCTTATATGCGACAGCGGCGAAGTAAAGGGCAGTTGCTTTAACGCAGATAAAACTTTAAGTTTTATTGGTTATAAACTTTGCCATATTACCTTTCCTGCAGCCATCTATTGTGGCAACGTGTTAGCCCTTAATATTGGCATTGATAAAGCCGATATTGTTTCTGATATTGATATAATTGAGCCTACCCTTTTACCTAAAAAGCAAAAGCAAGATAATAAATATTCTGTTGGGGTTTTAGGTGTTGACGCAGGCGAACATTTATCTGTGGGGGCGGCTTATTATTTAGTAAAAGCGGCCTCGCTTATGGGAACGGGACTTATTAAAATTAAATATAAAGAAAAGGTTTATCCCTTGCTTTTGCCCCTTTGCCCTTATGCCGTTTTTAAAGAAAATTACGAATATACTAATAAAGCAACCGCCCTTTGCGTTGGGTCGGGTTGCATTAACGGATGCGACCTTTCTGTTTTAGAAAAAGGCCTTCCTACCGTTATTGATGCCGATGGCATAAATGCTTTAAAAGAGCATATAGATTTATTAGAGCTTTACGGCAGCAATATTATTTTAACACCACACGCAGGCGAAATGGCTCGGTTTTTGGGTGTTACCACAAAAGAACTTGAGGCTAATCGCATAGGGTACGCAAAAGCCTTAGCACAAAGATATAACACTACTGTTGTATTAAAAGGTGCTTTTACAGTTGTTGCAACCAAAGATAAAACCTTTATTAATCTAATGTCTAGCCCCGTGCTTGCAACGGCCGCAAGTGGTGATATTTTAAGCGGTATTATTGGCGGACTACTTGCTCTCGGTTTAAGTATTGTAGAAGCCGCTACAACCGGTGTTTATATTCACGGTGCTGTTGGTGTTTTAGCCGAACAACAATATGGCAACGCAGTTAATGCCGATACCCTTACCAAAATGCTACCTTTAGCTCTAAAATAAAGAGTAAGAAGGTTTTAATATTAAAAGGTTAGCTTTAATAATTGCGTGTTTATTTGTTTTTACCTCTTGTAACGTAAATAATTTTAACCCCGTAAAACAAATAGATTGTACTGTAAGTTATCAACACAACGGCATTAAATACGTTGGTAATTTACGCAGTTTTGGTGGCGGTATTGTAGAAATTGAAATGCTTGCACCTGCTAATTTAAGAGGGTTTAAATATACGCATAATAACGAAGGTGATAGCGTTAGTTATTTGGGGCTTTCACTTCCCTTAAATAGTATTGACAATAACGTTTTAAGCGTAATATCGGCTACAGCCGAGTGCATTTTAAGCAATAATTTAAGCTATCAAAAAGAAAAAGACGGCTTTAGTGCAAACCACAATAACTGCAAACTCTATTTTAATAAAGAAGGTTATTTAACCACCTTGCAGTATAACGAAATCATCCTTAAATTTTACGACTATAAATAATAAAACCGACTAACCAAAATGGTTAGTCGGTTTGTTTTTTATAATTTATATACGGCCCAGCTCGTAGAAATATTCAATTCTTTCTTGTAAAGAAGGTAAACGCTTTTTAGTTTCTTCACTAAACATTGAGTGTCTAATGTCTCTTGAAGCGGCGTTTTCGTGGCCTATTAGCGCCCAAGTAGCAGTTATTAAATGCTTATATTCGGGACTAATTAATGCTTCACAAACAAAGCTTTGGCTTGGACTATTAACGTCTTCACCGCAAATTTCAAAAAAGCCAAGTTCTTTACAATGATTCATTAATCTGGCAAGCTGTAACTTGGTATTTCTTGTTGGCATAAAGGTTACGGCATTAAAACCAAAGCCCTTTAATTCTACTAATAAATCATCTAAAAATTCATCTTCAAATTTTTGAGCTTTTTTATCCCCCGTTACGCTATCTCCAACGTCGCCCAAATATGCGTAAGCTGAAATTGCACCGATTTCTTTTACGAACTCACAAAATTCGGTAACTGTTACACACTCTTCATCTGCAGGTATAAAGAACTTTTCAACTAAATTACCCTTTAACGCACCAAGTAAATCATAAGCGTAATATTCGCCGTCTTCGTATAAAAGTTTGGCTTCAACCTTTGGGGAAAGTTCCATTTTAAGTTCTTCTTTTAAAAACTCTACTAAATGAACGCCCATACCAAATTTTTCAATAAGTTTTAAAGATAGTGCATATAAAATATGTCTTTCTGTTATTGAGCCACCTTCATTATACATTGAAATTGGCACAACGTCGTCTTCAAAAGAAAGTGTAATGCCGCTACTGGATATTAACTCGTTGATTTTTGCAACCTGTTTTTTATTTCTTTCGTTACGTTTTGCTCTAAGTGGAGCAGTAAATTCTTTAACCTTATCAATGTTTTGATGGGGTACGCCATGACAAGCAACGTAAGCAACGTAGGGTTGGTCGGGGTTATTAAACCTACGATCTGCATATTTTGAGCCGTCCATTTTAACCCTTGCTTCAAAACCAACAGTTACTGCCATATTGGCAATTTTGCCTGCTTCTAAAAATTCTTCTGCGCCACCAATAGAATCGTGGTCCATAATACCTGCAGTTTTAAGCCCCGAAACAAAGGCCATATAAACCGCTTTTGTGGGTGAATAAGGTGAGAAAGAATAGGTTGTGTGAATATGATTATTAACGCTTTCGGTAGTTTTTGGCATTTCTAACCTGCCGTTATTATATAACGCCATAATTTCTTTTAAAGCGTTTAGGCGTTCTTCTTTAGTGTTAGCGTTAAGCTTTTTAACTAGTTCTTGTATCATTATTTTAGCATCTCCTGTCCACCGGTTACGGGTAATGCTTGGCCGGTTTCGTAGGGTTGTTCAATTATATACATAATTGCTTTTGTAACGTCAGATGGTAAGCAACCGCGATTTAGCGGAACTAAACTTTCGTAATGCTTTCTAACGTCGGCAACGGTTTTAGCACCCGGTACTTTGCCTGCTTCAAAATATTGTTTAAATAGTCCTCTTTCGGGGTCAGACCATAGTGGACCGTCTAGGTAGTTACCGGGGCAAACTGCATTAACCTTAATGCCAAAGGGGGCAAGTTCTAATGCAAAACTTTGTGTAAGCCCTAGACCTCCAAACTTACTGCCTGCATAAGCAAAGTTTTTGTTTGAGCCCTTAAGACCCGATTTAGAGTTAACCTCAACAATATCGCCCATATAGGTATTATCAATTTCTCTTTGGGCCTTCATTGGAGCAATTGCGTATTTTGTGCATAAGAAATATGCGGTATAGTTAACTGCAGTTACTAACTCAAAATTTTCTTTTGTCATTTCTTCTAAAGAGCCAGCACGAACAATACCTGCGTTATTTACAAGCACGTCAAGACCGCCAAAGAACAATACTGTTTCTTTTACTAGGTTTTTAACAGATTCTTCATCTGAAACGTTGGCTTTAACAGCTAATGCTCTGCCAATACCGTATTTTTCGCAAAGTTCGTTTGCAAGTGCTATCGCACCGTCGTAATTCATATCGGCAATAACAACGTTAGCACCGTTTTCACAAAGTTCTTCAGCAATACCTTTACCAAAGCCTTGTGCAGAACCTGTAACTATTATGATTTTGCCCGACATCCTCTTATCGTTTGCAGTTTTAGATGCCTTTGCTCTATAAGCTTCAACCTCCCAAGAAACAATGAAATCAACAAATTCTTGTAACATTGGAAGTCTTCCGCCAAAGTTTTCGCTATAAATAGCAATTTTGGTGGCGTCTAGAAGTAGCATTTTAGAGGTTTCGGTATCTTTTTTGCTATCTCCTAAAACGATATAGCCGTTATCTTCTAAATAAACAACCTTTGGTGCATAACCCTTTTGTTCTTTAAATGCATTAAAGGTTGCGGTTAAATCTTCATCGCCCTTTAAGTATAAATACTCTGCCTTGCAATAAACAATGTGGTCAGGGCTAAAGGGTTTTGCAATTTTTAAAAAGGTTTCTTTTTGTTTTAATTCTTTATTTGTAATAAAAGAAGCAACTGCGTTTTTGCCATAAAGCATACGAAGTTTTGGCATAATGGCAGTAACCTTGCTTTCGTCAAAATCAACTTCTGAGAAATCGGGTTTTACTTTTACCTTTTCTTCAATTTTTTTAATAACGCTTAAAAATAACTCGTCAATTTCTTCTAAAGAATCGGCTGCAACAAAAATGCCGTGGTTTTGTAGCATTACCATATTAGCGTCTTTGTTATGTTCGGCTTTAAAAATATTCATTGCATCAAAGCAAACTTTTGCTAAAATGTAACCGGGTTTTGTTATAGGAATCCAAATGCACTCGGGGAATAATTCTTTGGTTACCTTTTCGCCGTTTACACCGCAAGTAATACCGTTTACAATTGCAGGGTGCAAATGTAAAACGTATTTTTGTGGAAATAAATTGTGAAGCAACGCTTCAACGCTTGGTCTTCCGCCGTTTACAACGTCAAAACGAGCGTTCATCATATCAACAAGTGCTTCGGCTTCGCGCTCGGCATCATTTAAAGAATATTCTTTAACCATCATATCGTTTAAAGCGTTTCTTTTCATTTTAACAAAGCCGGCTTCTGTAATGGTAGCAAGCGCAGTGCCGCTACCCTTAACGTACATATATTCCTCATCTTTATAGGAGGTGTTGCCACCGCCTGCCAAAACGTATTCGGGGTTTGCGCCATATTTATTAGACATTAAAACTAGTTTTTCTAAGCTCATTTTTTTACCCTTTCATATAAACCGTTAGCCACCAAAATGGTGGCCTATGGTTTTATTTTAAATTAAATGCAACCTCTATATCGTCAACCTCTTTATCAGAAATTTTTACAATTTCGCCGATATTTGCGGTATCGATAATAGATTTAGCACTATATTCCATAACTTCTAAGCGGTCAAACGCATTAATTAAACTGCTGCCTGTAACTAAAACACAATCGTTTTCAACAATAGCAACAGGGTTGCTTTCTGTAAGTTCAGCCGCAGTTTTTTCAACCTGCATAAAACTACAACCAAACGGATACTTTTGAACCGTTCTTAACATAATATAGCTTTCAGGAATTAAACGGGCATCAAACTCTGCTTCTGTAACAGCAAAAGCCATAATTCCCGGTGGGTGAGCAAGAATAATTGCGTTTACGCCGGGGTTGCGTTTATAAATTTCGCGGTGTAAGTTAGCAGAACGAGAAGGAAGTGTTCCCTTTTCTTTTTTGCCATTTTCAATTCTTACAAGATCTTCGGGTTCAAGATATTTTCTATCTTTATCGTAAGGAGTAACAACAAAGCTGTCATCCCCTAATCTGCAAGAGAAGGTGCCTTGTGAAGAAGTAAATAAACGGTTATCGTAAGCACGCTTAATAAGTGTGCACATTTCTTTACGAATTTCTAATTCATTTGAAGAATAAAATTCGGGTTCAAACTCTTCAAATTCGGGGTGGGTTTTTTGTTTATAAATTTCTAAGTGCTTATCAGAAAGGCCACGAGGGGTACCAATACGTTTGGCATTTACTTGTAAGCGACATAGATAATCCAAGGTTTCAAAAATAATAAATGCTTTAAATAAAGTTTCGGCACCAATTACTACGCCGTGATTTTCAAGCATAACCGTATTAGAGCCTTTATTAAATTCTGCACCAATTTTTGCACCTAGCTCATCACTACCCGGTAGTGCATAGGGTGCTAATTTAATTTCGCCACAAACAATGCTTGCGTTTGGAATTAAAGATGTATCAGGAATTTCTCTTACGCAAGAAAAGGCAACAAGTGCCGGTGGGTGAGCGTGTAAAACAGCCTTTAAATCGGGACGCATTTTATAAACAGATGCGTGAAATGGATATTCTGAAGATGGTTTATGGCGTCCTTTAATACTGCCGTCAGGTAAAACCTGCATAATGTCTTCACGGGTAAGAGAGCCCTTATCAACACCTGATGGGCTAATCCACATAATACCATCGCTATCCATAATAGATAGGTTACCACCAGAAGTGGTAGTCATGCCATAATTATAAAGGCGGTTCATAATTGTTACAATTTGGTCTGCTGGGTGCATAAGATTAAAATTCATTAAATTGCGCTTCCTTTCAAAGGGGTATTAAATATTAATTATTCTGATAAGAATAAATAGGTTAACATAAATTTTTCGCCTGTTGCTTTTTCGTTGTGTTCGTCAAGCAGTTCAATACTAATAGTATGCTCTTTATTTTCTAAATTAGTAGCTAGAGTAATGGCACGCATTTCGCCTTCCCAAGTTACGTCAAAAAAGCCTTCTAGCAAATATTCTTTATCGTCAATTTTTAGTTTTGCGTTGCCAAAGGTGTTATCGCCCCAATGCAAATAACCAACGCCGATATTTTTAGCTCTTGCTTTAAAAACAAGGGGTTTGTTTTTTTCTTTAGCAGAAAAAGCCTTAACGTTGCGCCAAGGTGAAACCTCAACCATAAAGCCACCCATATCGCAGGGCATTGCATTTTCTGCCGTAATAAAACGTGGATTTTTAAATTCCACACCATAGCAAAGGTCTAAAGGCATTTCATATTCGCTGTCGTCCCCAATTTCGCCTTCAAAAATTTTTGTAAAAAATTCGGCATAAAGGGCGGCGGCAGCAGCGTGTCCCACGTCGTTTGGATGCACGGTATCGGGTGAAATATCTTCCCAACGAATTGCACCGCTATCTACTAGCGGAAAATAAGTATCTCTATAAGAAATATAGGGCACTTTATAATGCTTTGCAATGGGACCGTGAATACCTTCATTATTCCAACCCGTTTTTTTACAATATGCAAGCATTACAACTGCGGGTTTATTTGGTAAAGATAAAAGCTTTCTAATTAAGCTTTCATATTCGTAAGGCATATTTTCGTCTTCGTCAAAATCGTTAACGGTAAAATCAACAAAAATAAGTTCAGGTCTTGCATAAAGCAAATCGCGTTCGGCTCTAAAAAGGCCAAGTAAAGAAGTAGTAGCGCCAATGCCTGCAATGGTTTCTTTAATTTTATCGTTTTTAAAATAATCTCTAAACCATTGTGCAGTTAAAGCGGCATAACGTTTATCTAAACTTGTAGACCAAGCGCCTTCTGTAATAGAACCACCCAAAAAGCCAATAGATACGCTTTTGCCATCTTTCATCTTTTTAAACACTTTTTTAAGGCGGTAAACATTACCTTCGTTTACAATTCCATTTTCTAACTTTGCACCAAATGGTAGCATAAAATCACCTTCTAAAAATTTAGTGATAATCTTTTTTATTTATCAAGTAGCATATTTAAAAGGTTGTGCCCTTCTGCTACGTATAACCCTGTATTTTTTGCCCCTTCTTCAGTAAATAGTCCGCCACCAAGATTTTTGCGGCTATCGTAAATTAAAAATGGTACGGGGTTGCGTGTGTGGGTTTTTATATCTAAAGGTGTTGGATGATCAGGGGCAACAAGCACTCTAAAATCGCTTCCCTTTAGGTAATCAACCAACGGGCCAACAACCTCTTTATCAATTATTTCAATGGCTTTTACTTTATTTAAAACTTCACCACGGTGGCCGCACTCGTCGGGGGCCTCCATATGTATATAAACGTAATCGTTAGTTTTAAGTATTTCTTTAGCGGCTTCTACCTTGCCTTTAAAGTTGCTATCAATATAACCTGTAGCGCCACTTAATTTTGCAACCGTCATATTAGCGTAAATGCCAATACCTTTTAATAGGTCAACAGCCGATACAACGCCGCCCGATATACCATTTTTCTCTTTAAAATCAGAAATGCTGGGTCTTACACCTTCGCCCCAAAACCAAACCGAGTTTGCGGGGTTTTTGCCATTTTTAACCCTTTCAATATTAAGCGGATGTTTGCTTAAAAGCTCATAGCTTTTTTGCATAAGTGCAATAAAGGGTGCGGCTTCAGGAACTGTAGATAAATAATCTTTAATAACTCTGCCGCTAATATCGTGCGGTGGGGTAAGTTTTAATGGAACATTTTTGGTGTTTTTACTAACGGTACAGTGTCTATACTGCGTGCCGGTATAAAAAGAATAGGTTTCGTCCCCTAATTTTTCGTTTATATATTTAATTAAAACGTCGGCTTCTTTTGTACTAATATCGCCGCCGCAATAATCAACCATTGTTTTATCAAAGTAGTTTTCTTCGTCGCTAAGTGTTACAAGGTTGCATCTTAAACATAAATCTGTAGGTGCTAAATCAACACCGATAGATGCGGCTTCAAGCGGAGAGCGTCCGCTATAACAGTCAGCCGGGTTATAACCCATAACCGAAAGGTTTGCAACGTCTGAACCTGGACTATAACCATCGGGAACGGTTTTTGCAAGGCCTATAAGACCTTGACTTGCAAGGTTATCAATATTTGGTTTATGGGCAGCTTCCATAGGTGTTTTGTTACCCAAAGCTTCGTTTTTAACGTCAGCCATGCCGTCTAAAAGAAAAACTACATATTTCATAAAAATTCACCGAATTAATTATATTCTTTAATTTAAATAAAATCAAGTAATAATATAGATATTTATTATATTTTTATTAAATAATATATAATATTTTAGTTTTAAAAATTATACTTGATTTTTGCTTGAAGTTCGTATATAATATCTATTGTTCCAAAATTATGGACTGTGCAGAGATGGCTGAGCTGGTCTAAGGCGCACGATTGGAAATCGTGTAACGGCTAATACCCGTTCGAGGGTTCGAATCCCTCTCTCTGCGCCAAAATCGACAAGATTCGACAGAAGCTTGTCGATTTTACTTTTTACCTTTTCACTCTTCACTTTTCACTTTTCACTCTTCACTTTTCGAAACTTGTCGATTAAGTAATAAGTAATAGTGAATAATGAATTCTTCACTAATGAATAATTGATTTAACCTTTAATTTCTGCTATAATATTAAAGAAGGCAGAGATAAACGACACAAAAGAAAAGGACAAGGCAAAATCGAAAAGAGGTTAACTATGAATAATAAAGAAGTTAAGCTTTCTCCTATCAGAATTGTAGCATTAGTATTTATGGGAATCGCTTTAGCATTGTTTTCGTTTTGGGCAAGCATTACAATAATTGACGGATTTGTAATGAAAAAAACAACGCCATACCTTTATAGGAATTATATACCATACCCGGCAATTCTTATTTTTGTCATTTGTATTGTTATTTTCGTTTTGATGCTCTTGTTTAACATGCGCGTTAAACGTAAGTGGCTTGTCACAGCGGTAAACATAATAGTAATTATAGCACTATGCAATCCAATTACTCAGTTTTTAGGGTTAATGGGAATTCCTACACATGTGAATTGCTATACAATCAAAAGTGAAGCTGACTTTAATCAATGTTCATATGATATGGGAATCAATTTTAATATTTTTCCAAAGTACAACGAGTTTGAAGAGCAGGACGTACAATTTGTTGGCAAAGTTCATTCCGGATTTTTC
This sequence comes from Acutalibacteraceae bacterium, assembly GCA_045540715.1. Taxonomy (GTDB): domain Bacteria; phylum Bacillota; class Clostridia; order Oscillospirales; family Acutalibacteraceae; genus UMGS1279. The sequence continues at coordinate 132,135 of JAZQHT010000010.1, forward strand.
TATTATCAATCTATCACTGCAATCGTAAAATATGATAGCCCTGAACTATGTGAGGCAGACTACAAGGCTTATATAGACTCGCATCAGTTTTTAACAGAGCCTGTTACTGACCGCGAGGGCTATTACCTTATTGCCGCACCTGAATTTTATTTTGAAGGAATCTTTTTTAAGGTTGTAACCGAAGGAGAAAAAGAAGATTATTTTCCAAAGCAAATATACATGATTGGTATTGATAGAAAAAACTCCACGCTGTACTACCTTTATCTTAATGACCACGATTTAGACATTATTGTAGATTCAACCGCACAAGACCTTGAGGACGAGATGGCAAAGCATATTGCACAACAGTATAATCTCGGTAAATAAAACACATTTAATAGATATACACAACTTCCAGTTAATTAATTTGCGTGGCTACAATACTTTAGTTACTCTTTTGCAAATAATAAAAGTCGCTTTTTAGCGGCTTTTTTGTTTTTATATATAAAATAAATTGTTTTACTTAAAAACACACCTTTAAAATTTGTTTTTAAAAAATTAAAAGGAGTTCGTTTTTTACGAACTCCTTTTTTAATTATGTTGTTCCCCGCCATTTCGCAAGATATCGTATATAACCTCCATTAAATGAAGTAATCGACCGCAACTAAGTTTTGCGCTCCCTTCGTCCGAATAATTCGGGAGGTCTGCCGGACCCACTTAGTGATTTAAGCCACATATTATATACTTGTAGGGTTATGTGATATCATACACGAAAACAGCAGGAAAAATAGATAGGTTTATTTGCTTTCTACGTCGTAAAGCTCACTTAATCTTTCAATAAATAAATCAGCTACTGTATCGTATTCGTCATCGTCTTCAATATCAGAAAAATACTCGTCTCCGTTTTCGTCAACCTTAACCTCTGCAATAACAAGGTCGCCCTCATCGTCAAGCATTTCTTGAGGATCGTCAAAAATTGGCATCATTGCAACATAGCGTCCATCATCTGTTTCAACGGCATCTAAAATTTCAAAAGAATATTCTTTACCTTCATCATCTGTAAGTTTAATAATATCGTTTCCGTATTCGTTACTCATTTTTATTCACCTTTCTTTTAGTATATCTATTTTAACCTTTTTTACTCGTTTAGTCAACTCACTTTATATAACTTTTTCTCATATTATAGATTGAATCGTAAAATTTATTCTTTTTGCGATTAAACCGTAAAAATATAGACAAAAATATTTTTAGAAAGCTTTATTTGGAAGGGATTTACAAAATGACGGTTAAACGTGGAGAGATTTATTACGCAGATTTAAGTCCGGTTATAGGAAGTGAGCAAGGCGGTATTCGCCCCGTTTTAATAGTGCAAAACGACGTTGGAAATAAGCACAGCCCCACAGTTATTGCGGCGGCTATTACAAGTCAACAAGAAAAGGCAAAACTGCCCACCCACATTTCAATAGATAATGCTCATAGTGGACTTCAAAAAAATTCGGTAATACTGCTTGAACAAGTAAGAACTATTGACAAAAAGCGGCTACGCGAAAAAATGGGAGACCTTGATGAAGATTCTATGAATAAAGTTAACAAAGCGCTTTCTGTAAGTTTTGGACTAAATTTAAGATAAATTAAACCGACTACACTTTGTAGGTGTAGTCGGTTTTTTAAGACATTATTCGTTTTTATTTTTTACTGTGGCAAGAATCTTTCATAGCACAGCCGCTACAACCGCAACTGCAAGAAGATTTGCCTTTTTTCTTATTAATAATACCTTTAATTATAATTGCGGCCACAATGCCGACAATTATTACTAAAACTATAATTGATGGTATATCCATAATATCTCCTTTAGGCCGCTAATTTTTGAACGGTTTTTTTATAAGGACGGAATAGTAAAAATAACATAAAGGCTAAAACTACCAAAGCTGCTACTGTGCCAACAATATTACCGGCATTTGTAAACCACAAGCCAAACTGATAAATCATTAAGCAAACTGCATAAGCAAATATGCACATATAGCTAATAGCCCCTACCGACCAGCGCCAGTTATTCATTTCTCTTTTAATTGCGCCCATAGCTGCAAAGCAAGGTGCACAAAGTAGGTTAAACACTAAAAAGCTAAAGCCGGCTAGTTGACTACCGTTAAATATTTCGCGCATTGCTTGTTCGGCGTTGTCGTGTCCTAATGCACCAAACACACCAACAACCTCTTCTTTTGCAACAAGGCCTAAAACAGTGGCTACGGTTGCTTGCCAGTTACCAAAACCTAAAGGTGTGAAAATCCAGGCAACTGCTTTACCAATAACCTCTAAAATAGATTCTTCTTCTGCACTAATAAAGTGGAATCCACCTTGGAAGGTTAGGTTATTTAATATCCAAATAATAACGCTTGCCGCTAAAATAACGGTACCTGCACGTTTTATAAATGACCAGCCACGTTCAAAAGTTGTTCTTAAAATATTGGTTGCAACAGGTGCGTGATAAGCCGGTAATTCCATAACAAAGGGGGCTGGGTCGCCAACAAACGGTTTAGTCTTTTTAAGCATAAGACCTGATATAATAACTGCCGCAACGCCTATAAAATATGCGGCTGTTGCAATTAAACCGTTACCACCGAAAAGTGCGCCTGCAACAAGGCCAACGATTGGCATTTTTGCACCGCAAGGAATAAAGCCGGTTGTAATAATAGTCATTTTGCGGTCTCTGTCTTGTTCAATTGTACGAGAAGCCATAATGCCTGGCACACCACAACCGGTTGCTACAAGCATTGGAATAAAGCTTTTACCCGAAAGACCGAATTTTCTAAATAATCTATCCATAATGAAGGCAACACGAGCCATATAACCGCAGTCTTCTAAAATGGAAAGTAGTAAGAATAATACTACCATTTGAGGAACAAAGCCAAGTACTGCGCCAACGCCACCAACAATTCCTTCTTGTACCAAACTATATAGCCAAGGCCAAATTACAGGGTTGCCATCTTTTAATAAAACCATATCAAGTAATTCGGGAACGCTCACCCAAGAAGACATAAATGAAGGCAATGCACCTTCTGCAACTGTATCTTTAAATGAGCCGAAAAGTCCGTCGTTCATAAACGTAACGGTAAAATCACCAACCGAACCAATTGATAAATAATAAACGAACCACATTATAAAAGCAAAAATCGGAAGTGCTAAAAAGCGGTTGGTTACAACCCTATCAATTTTATCCGAAAGTGTAAAATTACCTGCTTTTTTCTTTTTATAAGAACCTTTTAAAATTTTATCAACGTATTCGTAACGTTCGTTAGTAATAATACTTTCGCTATCGTCGTCAAGTTCGGTTTCAACTGTTATTATATCTTGTTCAATATGTTCAATGGTTTTTTTGGTAAGTTTGAGTTCTTTTAAAACCTTTTTATCTCTTTCAAAAATTTTAATTGCGTACCAACGTTGAAGTTCTTCGGGCAAAGAGTGAATTGCTCTTTCTTCAATATGTGCTAAAGCGTGTTCAATTCTTCCGCTAAAAATGTGTGAAGGCATTTTTTTGCCGTTTTTAGCAGCATTAATTGCAGTTTCTGCCGCTTCTTCAATGCCTGTGCCTTTAAGTGCTGAAATTTCAACAATTGGGCAACCAATTGCACTTGATAGTGCTTCGGTATTAATTTTTTCACCATTTTTGCGCACAACGTCCATCATATTTATAGCAATAACAACCGGAATTCCAAGTTCCATAAGTTGTGTTGTTAAATATAGATTTCTTTCTAAATTGGTGCCGTCAACAATATTTAAAATGGCATCGGGATATTCTTTAATTAAATAATCCCTTGCAACAATTTCTTCTAACGTATAAGGGCTTAACGAATAAATACCCGGTAGGTCGGTTAAAACAACCTCGTTATCTTTTTTAAGCTTACCTTCCTTTTTTTCAACCGTAACACCCGGCCAGTTACCAACGTATTGGTTTGAACCCGTTAAGGCGTTAAAAAGGGTGGTTTTACCACTATTTGGGTTACCTGCAAGTGCAATTTTTAACACGTACTTTTCCTTCTTTCATAAAACTATATGCCGAAAATTTAAAACTATTCTACTTCAATTAAATCGGCATCGGCTTTTCTAATTGAAAGCTCATATCCACGTAAATTAATTTCAATAGGATCTCCTAAAGGGGCGGCTTTTCTAACGTAAATTTCAACACCCTTCGTAATGCCCATATCCATAATTCTACGTCTTAACGGGCCTTCACCGTGAAGTTTTACTACCTTTGCAGTTTTACCCACGCGTATATCTTTTAAGGTTTTCAAAACTTTACCTCCAAACCTGTTAGCCTATGCTAACTGATAGCTAAAAAATAAACAGTTAGCCTTTGCTAACCATACGATATTATATTCCTTAAAGTTTGGTTTGTCAATACCCTTTTGGAAAAATTTTTTACAAAATTTTAGAAAACTTGAAAAAAAGTATTATATATGTTATGCTTAATATATACTATTAATATTCGGAGGGTTTTTATGCATCTTCAAGAATCCGGCGAGATGTACTTAGAATCTATATACGTATTATTACAACAAAAAACAACCGTTAGAAGTATTGACATTTGTGAATATATGGGATATAGCAAACCAAGTGTTAGCCGTGCAGTAGGCCTACTTAAAAACGGTGGTTTTATCACCATTTCTGATGAAGGCTTTATTACCCTTACAGATGTTGGCACCGCTACTGCCAAAAAGGTTTTTGAAAGGCACACCGTTATTTCTAAATTTTTAGAAAGTATTGGTGTTAATAAAAAAACCGCCGCAGATGACGCTTGCAGAATTGAACACGTTATAAGTGATGAATCATTTAACGCTCTTAAAAAACACATAAAATAAAACGCAAAAATAAAAGTCGAGCCGTAAGCTCGACTTTTTTTATTTATACAAAGAATTTCTTTTCCATTTTCTTTCTTGCGGGACGGCATATACCCAAGAAAATTAGAAGGCCACCAATAATACCAAGAGCAATTAAGGGGTATAAAAACCAACAAACAAAGGTTGGAATATTAAAGGTTAAATTAATTAAAATTTCTAGTGGGTACATAATGGCTCCAAGCGCTAAAAATGCACCGCCAAAAACGTAAAGTTTGCCACGTCTTACGTATTTTAAAAGGGTTACAACGGTTGTTAAAATAACACCAAGAGCTATACACAATGGCATTGCAAAACTTATAAACCAATGTCCCTTTGTTTCAAAGTTTATAAAGGCCAAATAACCACCTGTTAAAACAAAAGAAACAGGAACAAATATAACGGGGTTTGGCTTTTTAAACCAAGCAGGCATTACAAATACAGAATAAGATAACATTATACCGCCTATAACGTACCCCGACCAACTTATTGTTTTATTATAATGCAGGTCGCAAACGGCGGTAATAATTGCAGGTAACGCAAATAACACCGTTATAATAATATTACTTAAAACGGGACTTAATTCAACTTCTGGGTAGGTGTCTTTGGGATAAAGACTCTCACCCCTTTTTTGCTTAACCTTTGGGTGATAAACCGTAGTGTCGCAAAGGGGACATCTTTTTTCGGTGTCTTCTAACTTAACACCGCAATTTACACAATACATAATAACTCCTTAATTATTACAGTAATTACTTTCAACTGTAACCTTAATGTTTTCTTCTTCTAAAACCTTATAGAAATGATATTCAAGCTCGGGTTCAACAATATTTCTTATAAAATTAATATATAGCGTATCGTTAAACGAAAGCACGCCGCAGTTGTGTGGCGCTTTTGCTTGAGAACCCAAAATAAAATCGAAACGGGTAAAATAGTCCTTCATATCTCCGGGTAGTTTTATAGCGCCTAAGTTTGAAAGGGTTAAACAAGATTTTCTTTCGCCAAACATTGTGAAAATAATTTTCATAACAACGTTTTTAATAAATAGTGGTATTAATTTTACAAACATCGATCTTTCATCGTTAACGTTTGTGGTAATCATTTTGCGCATATGTTTTTCGTTAGCTTCAAGTCCAACTTTGTGGTGTATAATATTGCAAATTTCTTGCATTGAATATTCACCCAAACGAGTATCAATATATGGTGTTATATATAACGCAAAATTTCTAAGCGTTTTGCCACCAAAAATATTTCTTAAATTAACCGGTATAACAATTTTTATCGGTTTTCTTCTGCCGGGGCTTTTAACCTTTTGTTCTTGCAGGTTAATAAGGGCCTTCATTAAAATTGCACATAAGTAGGTGTTTAAACTTACTTTATAAGAGTGAGCTTTTTTTAAAGCTTCCTTAACCGAGGTTTTAAAGCAAACTAAATTTAAAAAGCCGTCTTTTGTGGGCGTACCCTTCAAACGCCAAGAATCACGTTCGTTACGGCTACGGGCAATTTTGCCGCTGTTTTTTAAGAAATTATCTTCTAATTCTTCTTTTTTGGGGCGCTCAGTTCTTGAATAAACACCGTCTTCGCAAGGAATATCTGCGCCGTATTTTTGGGTTAAATATTCTGCTAAAAGTGTTTTTAAGAAAATTAAAGCACCGTTACCATCTGTTAAAGAGTGAAAAAACTCAACCGCAATACGATTTTTATAAGCAATAACCCTAAGTGCCGAACGGCTTGTTTCTTTTTTAGACATTATGCAAAGCGGATAACTTTTTTCATCTAAAACGGTTGGCGGAACCTTTAATTCTTCTAAATAGTACCAAAACAACCCTCTTCTTAGTCTTGCAGAAATTGAAGGAAATCGTTTTGCGGTAACATTAACCGCTTGTTGCAGAACCTTTTTATCTACCTTTTCTTTTAAGGTGGCAGAAAGTCTATAAACATTACTCCAGCGTTTGTGTCTGGCAGCCGGGTAAATTTTTGCAGCATTATCTAAACGCATCCACCTAACGTCTTGGCGAGCGCGCTTCTTTTCTGCAATAATTCTGTGTTTCTTTTGATTTTCTACCATTTTCGATTCCTTTTTTATAATAGAAATATTTTAACATAATAACGTAAGTTTAGCAATAATTAAAATTTTATGTTGTTGTGGTTTTAATTCTTTTATGTTATAATGCAACTAGCATAGATTTTATAAAAATTCTTATTTTAGGGAGAATTATAATGAAAAAGGCTTTAAAAATTACAGGTAAAATACTTTTGTGGTTTATTTGCATTGTTTTAGCATTAGTGCTACTTGTTTTAGGTGGACTAAATATTGCTAAATTTGGTATTTATTCTGAGTATTACGGACTTAGATCTGAAGTTTGTAAAAACCCCGGCTTAAATGACGGTTTTGTGCATCAAGGTATATGCGTTGATGATGTTAGCGGCAAAATTATGCTTTCTGGATATATGGCAGATGATACTGCAAGCCGCATTTATATAACAGATACCGATAATAACTCTACCTTTGTAAAGGTTTATAAAGACGGCAAAGAGTTTTTAGGTCATCTTGGCGGTATTGCCGTTACAAACGGTAAAGTTTATTTAGCTAGTGAAGATGCCGTTCATATTATTTCTTTAAATAAAATTACAGCCGCCAAAAAAGGTGATATTGTAAATATTGAAGAAACTATTGCGGTTAATAACCAAGCATCTTTTATTTATTCTGACGATAATTATATATACGTTGGCGAATTTCACGATGGCGAACAATACGTAACAGAACACCCCTATACTACCCCTGATGGTGAATATTTTGCAATAATCTCGCGTTACGATGTTAACGATTTAACTAAGCCCAACAAGGTATATTCTATAAGAAATAAAGTTCAAGGCATCTGCTTTGCAGAAGGCAAAATTGTGCTTTCAACCTCTTACGGACTTGCCGATTCGGTTTATTACGTTTATAACGAGACTGACTGTATTAAAAGTGGCGAAACACTCGACGGCGCCGACCTTTACTTTGTTAACAACCCTGTAAAAGAATTTAAGGGTCCTGCAATGGCTGAAGGCCTTGACTACTATAACGGCAAGGTTATTACCATGAGCGAAAGTGCATCTAACAAATATATCTTTGGTAAATTCTTCTTTGCAAACAAAATCGTAGCACTTGACGTGTTAAAATAAGCAAACTAAAAGCGAGGGGGTAACCCTCGCTTTTTTATTATACCATAAACAGTTTTGCGGCTAGCGTTAAAATAATTAAAAATGCCACATTTAAACCTGTAAAAATTAACATGTACTTTTTGGTTTCTTTTGGGTAAAGCAATTTAAACTCGCTAAAGGTTATAAGGGAAGCTAAAGAAGCAATAATTGTACCCGTACCACCAATATTTACGCCAAGCAGTAATGCCCTATAATTTGTTGTGAATTTTGAAAGCAAAATGGCAGAAGGCACGTTACTAATACCCTGACAAGCAAGTACGGAAATTAGCAAAGTATCTTTTGCAAGTAAATTTGAAAGCAGGTTGTTTACAACCTCCATACGAGCTAAATTGCCCGAAAATATAAAGAAAAATACAAAGGTACCAAGTAGGCCGTAATCGACCATTTTTAATGAGTCGCGGTCAACAAAAAATAAAATTAACGGAATAACTATAAGCCCAATCCAAAAGTCTATAACCCTAAAAACAATTAAAATTGAAAGCAAAAATAATATTCCGTAAAGCACCGCTTTTTTAATATCTAATTTTTCACCGAATTCTTCATTTATTGTAAATTTTATTGGTTTTAACGGAATACAAGCAATTACCAAAAGTGTAACAGCAAGTAAAAACGCCGGTAACATTATTAACATAAATTCGTCGGTTTTAATGTAAAAATAAGAATATAAATAAAGGTTTTGCGGATTACCAAAAGGTGTTAACATACCACCTAAATTTGCCGAAATATTTTGAAGCACAAATAAATATGCCATATATTTTTCTTGCTTTATAACACTTAACGCAAAATAGCCAAGCGGCAAAAATGTAATAAGCGCCATATCGTTAGCAATAATCATTGAACCTATAAAGGTAATAATTATAAGCAGTAAAAATAACGACCGCAAATTGCCCGCTAAATTTACAAGTTTACGTGCAAGTATGGTAAAAAACCATATATTTCTTAAGGCACAAACAACCGCCAAAGTAATAAATAAACAGGTTAATGTTTTAAAATCAAAATAACCTAAATACTTAATATCGGGCGGCACAAAAAAGCAGGTAATTATAGCCGCTACTGCCGCAATGCAAAAAACAATATTCTTTTTTACAAATCTTAACGCTTTCACTTTTTCACCCATATAAAAAATTCAACCCGATTATTATATTATAAATAAAAATTAAAGTCAATAAATAAAGCGGAGTGTAATCACTCCGCTTTTTATTATTGTTCTGAAAAGAAATCGGCAAGTAAATCTCTTGCATAAATATTTGGGCCAAGCCGTTCAATTTCTTTTAAATTATTTGGGGCATACTGTGATGTATAGTTATCAACAATTATATAATAGGTTTTATTGCTACTTATGCTTTTTTTAATGCTTTCGCCATAACTACTGTATTTTACGTAATAGTTACTTCTATTTGACATAAATTTGTTTTTAAGGTCGCTACCTTTAATTGAACAAAGCACAAGTTCGTTATCAAACGGGAAAATCATTTGTAAATCGGAATATTTAACTTCGCCTGCCTCTAGTTCGTAAGGACTTCTTGGTTTTAAAAATCCGCCGCCTAAAACAATATTGTAGTCATTGCCCCATTTTTCAATACCTTTTTCTAAATAAAGGCGAGCCACCAAATTGCAAAGCTGACTGCTTGTTCTGTGCGAAGGGTTATTGCCAACAACCTTGTTAACCTCTTTTAATTCATCGGCATATTTATTAAGAAGGGTTTTAACAATGGCATCGTCTTGCAAATTAGCATAATCACTTGTTTTAACCATATTAGCGGTATTAACCTTTTTGGTGCCGGTAACAAAGTTTATACCATATTCTAAGTGAGATACACCACCGTTATTATCGCCACCTGCTTGAAGGTGGTAAACGCCTTTGCCATCGTATAAAGTGTATTTTTGATGAGTGTGGGCTTCAAAAACCATATCAACATAGCCGTTTGATAATTCAATATCGTAATAACTGCTTAAATTCTTTTCGGTTATAGCAGATACGCTATTTTTACTGCTGCCAAAACCATCGTGCAAAGAGTAAACAATTATATCGGCCCCTGCATTTTTAAGTTTTTGACTTTCGGCTTTAACAAGGGCGGTTAGTTCGTCGCCAACCTTAAAGTATATATCAGATACTTGTTCGGAAGAAATTGAAGAATAGCAATTACCAATAGCGCCAATAATACCAATTCTAATACCGCCGCGTTCAACCATAACAGAGGATTTTACGTAATCTACCCTTTGGTTTGTGGTTTTATCATAAACGTTAATTGCAAGTATTGGAAATTCTGCTAGTTTTACGTTTTCTTTAATGGGTTCTTCGCCCCAGTCAAACTCGTGGTTACCTAGTGTCATAGAAACAAAGTCAAGCTCGTTCATCCAATCGGTAATAATTTTACCTTTGGTTGTGTTAGACTCTGCACTGCCTTGCCACATATCGCCCGAAGAAAGTAAAACAACGTGGTCGTCGGTTTTTTTTGCATTTTTAAAATATGTAGTTAGTTCATCAACACCAATTTGGCTTTCAGTATCGTCAAACTTGCCATGTAAATCGTTAATAGCATAAAAATCAATTAAAACAATAACGCTTTCGTTACAGCTATCGCATACCCCGTTGTCATCGCTATCCTTATGGCTTTTGCCACCGTTACAAACCGAATCAATATTTGGTATATCAGAACGGGTTTCTTCTTCTCTATCGTCCGGAATAAATACAATATCGTTAACCGTGCCGTTGCTTACCGTAACGTCGCTTGCGGTTAATAGCGAATTTACCCCCGCTGTGTTTGTGGGAGTAGCGCAAGAAGTAAATAATAAAACTAAAGTAATTAATATTGGTAATAGTTTTCTCTTCATAAAAACGTCCTTTATTTTTGATATAAAAATTATAACATTATATATAATAAAAGGCAATAAAAAAATGGACGAGACATCTCGTCCATTTTTATTATTTAATATCTGTTACGGTGTAGCCTGCATTTACTATAATTTCTTTTAAATAATCGTTTGAAATTTCTTTAGTTAAAGATAAAACTGCGGTGCCTTTTTTGTGGCTTACTTCGGCTTTTTCTACACCGTTTACCGCTTCTAAAATTTGTTTTACTCTTGCTTCACAATGAGGGCACATCATACCGTTAATATAAATTGTTTTTGTCATTTTCTTTTTCTCCTTTTTGTTTGCTTTAAAGAAATTAAGTCTTAGTGCGTTACTTACAACCGTTACACTCGATAAACTCATTGCCGCTGCAGAAAACATTGGGTTTAAAGTTAGCCCAAAAACACCTGCCGCAAGCGGAATTCCAAAGCAGTTATAAATAAATGCCCAAAACAGATTTTCGTGTATATTTTTTAGTGTTTTACGGCTTAATTTTATGGCCGTTACAATTGATTTTAAGCTTTCATTTGTTAAAACAATATCAGCAGCGTCAATTGCTATACCTGTTCCTTTTCCAATAGCTACGCCAATATCTGCGGCAGTGAGTGCCACTGCATCGTTAATGCCGTCACCTACCATAAGAACTTTACCACTTTTTTGAAGTTCCTTAATAGCTTTTTGCTTTTCGTCGGGCTTAACTTCTGAAATAACCTTATCAACCATAACCTTATTTGCAATATAGTTTGCGGTTTTTTGATTATCTCCTGTTAGCATAACAACCTTAAAACCTAGTTTTTTAAGTTCTAAAACGGTTTCTTTCGCTTCTTCTTTTATTGTATCTGCAACCGCAATTATACCTAAAAACTCATTATCTTTTGCAAAGAATAATGGCGTTTTACCTTGATTTGAAAGTTCATCTGCCTTTTTTATTATATCATCAGAAATTTTTACTTGTTGCTTTATAAACTCTAAATTGCCGCCGTAAAGTGTAGCATTTTCCAATTTTGCTTTAACCCCGCTACCTGTTAGCGCCACAAAATCTAAAACTGAGAAAGGTGAAATATTTTCTTCTTTTGCTTTATTATTAATAGCAATAGAAAGTGGATGCTCACTATTTTGCTCTAAACTGTAAGCAAAGGTCAAAAGTTCTTGCTTTGTGATATTATTTGGTATTATATCAACAACTTTAGGTTTGCCGTAGGTAATGGTGCCGGTTTTATCTAAGCACACAATTTTGGTTTTACCTGTTTGCTCTAAAGAGGTGGCGGTTTTAAATAATATACCGTTTTTAGCACCAACTCCTGTTCCCACCATAATAGCAACCGGTGTAGCAAGGCCCAGTGCACATGGACAGCTTATTACAAGTACAGAAATTGCTCTTGCAATAGCAAACTCTAAAGAACCCTCTATAACCATCCAAGAAATAAATGTTATTAATGCAATTAATAAAACTATCGGTACAAAAACTCCCGAAACCTTATCGGCAACCTTTGCAATAGGTGCTTTAGTAGAAGCGGCGTCGCTTACCATTTTAATAATAGCGCTTAAAGAAGTATCTTTAAATTCTGCGGTGGCTTTACATTTAATAAAACCGTTTGTGTTAATTGTGCCGGCAAAAACATTGCTTCCTTCTTCTTTTAAAACCGGCATACTCTCTCCGGTTAATGCAGATTCATCAGTTAAAGTGCTGCCAAAAATTACAACACCGTCAACCGGAATTTGCTCACCCGGTTTTATAACAAAAATATCGCCCTTTTTAACCTCGCTTGTAAGTATAATTTTTTCTTCGCCATCTATAATTACGGTGGCGGTTTTGGGGGCTAATTTCATAAGTTTTTCTAAAGCAGAGGTGGTTTTACCCTTTGCCTTTGCTTCTAGCATTTTGCCAACAGTAATTAAGGCTAAAATCATACCTGCAGACTCAAAATGAAGTCCGTGTAATAAATGCTTTGCTAATAAAACGTCTTTAAATTTTAATGCGCTATAAATTTCAAAAATCATATAAACGCTATAACCAAAAGCCGCTAATGACCCCATAGAAACAAGGGTATCCATATTTGGTGAAAGATGAATTACTCCCCTAGCGCCGCTTATAAAAAACCTTCGGTTTATAACCATAATAATTAAGGCAAAAACCATTTGCAAAAGGGCAATTGCAAGGGAGTTATTTGCCAAAAAGCTTGGTAAATAAAAGCCCCACATAACGTGCCCCATTGATAAATACATTAAAGGTACTAAAAAAACAATAGAGGCAATTAAGCGTTTTAAAACTTTAGGCGTTTCTTTGTCTTTTAAACCGCTTTCTTTCGTTTCGTTTTCTAAAAATTCAGTTGCGCTATACCCCGCTTTTGTAACGGCGGCAATAACATCTTTTTCACTAACTTCTCCTTCAACCGTCATAGAGTTTGTTAGTAAACTAACTGTGCAATTTGTAACCCCATTAAGGCCTAATACCGCCTTTTCAACACGGCTGACACAAGCGGCACAGCTCATACCTAAAACCTTATATTTTTTCATTGTTTCTCCTATTTCATTAACTTTTGAAGTGTTAATACTAATTCATCAACCGTCTCGTTTTTACCGGCTTTAATATCATCTGCAACACAAGTTTTAATGTGATTTGCCAGTAGTTCTTTATTAAAAGCGTTAAGGGCAGAATTAATTGCGCTTACCTGTACTAAAACATCGGTACAATAGGCGTTATTTTCAACCATACCGCGAACTCCGCGCACCTGTCCTTCAATACGGTTAAGGCGGTTAATTAGCTTTTTATATTCGGTTTTTGAACGTTCTTTTGTTTTAATAGAACACTCGCATTGTTTAATATTTTCCATAATGCCTCCATATACCCCCGTAGGGTATTTTACAGTTATATTATACCCTTTATAAAATGTTATGTCAACAAGAAAACTTTGTTGACTATTTTACTGTGATTATATATAATAAACTTAATTTTAGCGTTAGGAGTTTATTATGCAAAAAATTATACTATCAAATTACGGAATAAGCCCCGAAAAAGATAATACTGTGGCTTTGTGCGAACTATTTGAAAAATATAATAAAGATACGATTTTCGAGTTTGAAAATGCCGATTATTTCTTTTCTGCAAAATACTGCAAAAAAGAAAAATTAAACCTTTCAAACTCTACTATTATACCACTTAGAACCTTATGCCTAATTATGCGCAATATGCAAAACTGCGTTATTAACGGAAACGGCGCAAGGTTTTATTTTGAGGGCCATTTACAACCCATAACAATTGAGCACTCAAGTAATATTAGCGTTAAAAACCTAAGCATAAATTGGCAAAAACCGCTTGTTGCAGAAGGTGTTATTAAAAACGTTAAGGGCAAAGAAGCCGAGCTTTTTGTTGATAACACCATTTTCCCACACAGATTTAAAAACGGCAATTTAGAGTTTGATGTTGGAAACGACGAGTGGTATCCCCTTTTACCATATAGTTTAATGACCTACGAGCCGCACTATCGCACAGTAAAACGTGATTCTACCGGTAAAGTAAAAATTGCCTCTTTAGAGCCAATAAGTGATAGTCTTTGTAAAGTAGAATTTGTTAACGAAAACTGCGTAAATAACGGCGACATTGTTATTTTAAGACATAACGAGCGTTGGCACGCAGGTATATTTACCCAAAAATGTTCTGATATTACCTTTTCAGATATTACGGTTTATTCTTGCGGCGGGCTTGGTTGCTTATCGCAGTTTTGCCACAATATGACATATCAAAGGGTGAACTTTGTGCCCGATAGAACACGCGGCCGTTTAATTACAAGCGGCAGAGACGATGGTATGCATATTCAGTCTAATACAGGTACCGTAACTGTAACTGAGTGTTCTTTTATGGGCCTTATGGACGACCCCATAAACGTTCACGGTTATTATGCTACTTGTAACGAGGTTATTGATAATAAAACACTTCGTTGTAATTTTAGACATTTTCAAGCAAAAGATTTTGAATATTGGGCAGAAGAAAACCAAGAAATCTCCTTTATTGATAGGGGCAACCTTTCAAGCGTTGCAAAAGCGGTTGTAAATAGTTTCACCCTTGAAAACCCCGACTATTTTGTAATTAGTTTTAAAGAAGAATTACAAAAAGAGGTTTTAGCCCTTGCAAAACAAGGCGAAGCACTAGCCCTTGAAAACCTTACTAATACCGCCGCTTTAATATGCACCAAAAATCGCTTTGGCTCTTGCAGAGCACGCGGAATTTTGATTTCTACGCCAAAGCCGGTGCTTATTGCAGAAAACTATTTTGAATCTTCAGGTTCTGCAATTTTAATTCCAGGTATTGCCGATAATTTTGACGACTGGTTTGAATCGGGAGAGTGTAACGACGTTGAAATTAGAAACAATATTTTTACCGATAAATGCTTAACAACCGAATATCAGTTTACAGACGGCGTTATTAGTATTAGTCCTAAAATGTCAAACCCCGATATTAATAAGCCATATCATAAAAATATTGCTATTTACGATAACGTTTTCGACGTTGCAGAAACGCCGCTTTTACACGCATTTTCTTGCAAAAACCTTTCTTTTAAAAACAACCTTGTTTTTAAAAGCCCCTCTGCTGACAGATGGCATCAAAATCAAAACTTTGTAACCCTTAAATATTGCACCGATGCAGAAATTTATAACAACCAATTTGTGGGCGAATTTAATAATAAAATGTTTAAAGAAAACTGCAAGAATATTAATAGTGATATATAAATATGTACCGCTTTTTTCACAAGGAAGGTTTTAAACCTTCCTTGTTTTATTTTTTATAGGTCGTCCACGTCTTGTGTTGGGACTTCGTTTTCATCTTTAGGTACACCTGTATAACTGCCAAGCGGATCCCAAAGTGCGTCTTTCATAGAAACAATTTCTAAAGCTTTTGCGGTGGGTGTGAAATCTATTTTTGTGTTTTTATTTTTATTGTTTTTATCCATAATTTTACCTTCCTAAATAAAGATAAAAGGCAAACTAAAAAAGGTTTCGCCATACCTTTTAGTTTGCCTTTTGCGCCCCTAAACGTACGGGGGCGTGTTTATACTATTATATGAGGAAAAGAGAAATTTATGCACCCAAATTAATTAAACTTAATGGAGAAATATATTTGTCGTTTTCTTTAAAAGCTAAATGAAAATGCGAAACGTCTCCGCTTTCGCAAGGAATTGTGCCAACAGCCCCTATTGTGTTACCAGCTTTAACTGTTTGGCCCTTTTTAACCGTTACCTTATCGTTAAGGCCACAATAAAGACCTGTAATATTATTGCCGTGATCAATTGTTACTATGGTGCCGTATAACGGGTCTTTTTTAATCTCTGTAACAGTACCGTCTCCGCAAGCTTTAACTGCAGTTCCCAAATCTGCTTTAATATCAAAACCTAAATGAATTCGCATATCACCATAGGTTTTGGAATAAACAAGTTCGCTTTCTGAATAACCCTTAATTATTTCACCCGTTAAAGGTAGGGTAAAAAATGTGGCAACCGGTTTTTTCTCTTCAACTTTCGGTGTAGAACTAACGTTATTTTCGGCCTTTATGCCGCTTACTTCACCCGCTACTGGCTGTTCGCTTGAAGTTGGTTTTAAAATAATTTCAACCGAGCTATTAAAACTTTCGTTTTCTGTAACGTTGGGTGCTTTTGGAATATTGCTTGTTACCGCAATGGCCGTAATACCAAGTGCTAAAAGACAAACACCAATTGCCGCATAAAAACCTTTGCCGTTTAAAAATTTTAATATTTTATTTTTAGCTTTCATATAAATACCTCGCTTTATTTAAAAGTATTTTGCACCAAAATAAAACATTATATTCACAAATATTAAATATTTGTTCACAATTTTAACACACAAACAAAGTTTTTTTATTTTATATTATAAATGTACTAAGAAACAGGAGCCGCAACCTGTTTAGTACACGCTCTACCCTCCTCAAATTCCCTAAAAAGAAGGGGAAGACCGCCAAGCCGCAATTGGCGGTCTTCGTTTTTTAAAATTTTTTTAAATTAACTGTTGCAAAACTTGAATATATAGTGTATAATATGAATACAATAGAGATAGCGGAGTGGAGCAGTCCGGTAGCTCGTCGGGCTCATAACCCGAAGGTCGGAGGTTCAAGTCCTCCCTCCGCAACCATAATAAAACCGCCATCTCTGGCGGTTTTATTTTTTAATCATTAAGTTAATTTTGTTAAAGAGTCCAATCTAAAGAGCCAACATCTCAACATTTCCAACATCCAACCCGTGCGGTAGCAGGTGCTTTCCGCAACGGGTTTTATTTGTTTGTGTTTCCCTATTTGTCAAGTTAATGTAATGCATGGGTATATGTATCGATTAAAGATTTTCTTTCTTCGCCATGGCCTAAATCTTTAAGTGTTTGTTTAATGCCGTATTTTTCGCAACGGTCCTCGGCCCAATATTTACGTATTGAATGATTACCACTTTTATTAATATTGCATTGTTTACACCGTCTATATAA
Source organism: Acutalibacteraceae bacterium (assembly GCA_045540715.1). GTDB lineage: Bacteria > Bacillota > Clostridia > Oscillospirales > Acutalibacteraceae > UMGS1279. The sequence goes on from JAZQHT010000010.1 coordinate 149,526, forward strand.
CCATTGATTGACGGAGTCCTTTTTCACATTGAATAATAAATCTTGCGGCATTTTTCCTTTTTTTAATTCTTTGCAATAATCGGCAAAAACGGCATCCTTTATTATTATTTCACGATTGCGGCCGCCCTTATCTTTGAGAAAAAGCACTCTAACCTCGTCGCCCGTGATGAAGATATCACGGCATCGTATTTTTTCGCACATTTGGATTCTTGAGCCTGTCGCAATATTAAATTTAATAACGGCAAGAGATTCTGACATTTTTTTGACGTCGCAGATTTTTTCCAATTCTTCTTTTGTGAAAGCATAATCTTTTAATGTCGGAGCCGTTGAGATTTTGTCTCTGTCAATTGTGCTTGAATAGTCAACCTTGCAGCCGAAAGTTTTTAAAATCACTTTTTCAAACTTTCTAAAATATGATTGATAACACTCAAGAGTTTTTAAGGAACAACCCTCGGCAATTTTGGAGTCAATGAATTTTTGCACGATTGTTGAGTCAATATCTTTTACCATTTTTATTTCTTTTGTGTATCCTTCAGCTTTTAACCAATTTGTAAAAGTCCTTGCAAAATCGCTTAAATTTTGTTTTGATTGCACCGATTTTATAAGGTGGGAATTATCGGACTCGTAATTCTTTTTGTCGGCATGTTTATCAAAATGCAACCTAAAATTTTGATTTAAGCAAGTTTGCAGTTGATAATTTAAATTTGAACCTTTTGACATAATGCATCGCCCCTTTTATATATTGATAAACGATTTTGATTTTTTATTCTTTGTATAAGAAAAATAAAATCGTTTTTAATCCATTTTGATATAGATAAGGGTATATTTTACCCCTATTATTAAGTGTTTGCTATCGGTATTATAAACACTGTCGTGTTTTTAATACCGACAGCAATTTATATTATTTTTAGCGGCCAAGGCCGCATACCCTATTAAAAAGTTAATGATTTTTTCTTTCAGACGCAACCGCAAGATGCGGTAAATTCGCAACCCTACACTGTCGCAAAGTGTAAGATAAAACCGAGCGGGGAAATTGCCGCCCGTTTGTATACACTACCCGAAATCAAGACGGCGTAGACTGTATACGGGCAACTTTCGGATGTGGTAATTTTGAGTCGTTTTTCATTTTTGCTTATTCCGAAAATTGCAACAGTTTAATAATTCCTCCGTGCTAAATGTGTGTATTCTTTCCTCCTTTATTTTTATTTTTTTCAATTTGAATTGCACCTTTTTAGAAATTAAAAAACCTAACAATTAATTTAATAAAATATTTTTAAGAAAAAGTCAAAAAAACTTTTTAAAATGAAAAAACCGCCACGGGGCGGACTGTGGCGGCTTTTTCTATTCAATTGTCAAGAGAAACTTCTTAAATCCTTTGATTGTTATTTCTTTATCCTACATTATATATTATAGATTATTATTTTTTTATTTTCAAGTTTTCGCATCGGCAATAAAAAATATTACCGCAATAATGCTTGATTTTTAATTTTTTCGAGTTTTTGCAAAAAATAGGGGTTGTATAAGAAAGACAAAGAAAGAGCCAAAGAAAAAGAAAGAATTGTTAAGGGTTTTAAATGTTTTATTATAGATTTATATATTAATAACTAATCTAAAAATAAATATAATAATAAACTAATCATGGAATCAATAAACTAATCACTACTTGTTAAAGATATATTAATCTATTAATTATAATATTAATAAACTAATATATTAATATATAAATAT
>JAZQHT010000011.1:0-95600 GCA_045540715.1 Acutalibacteraceae bacterium
GTTAAAAACATACTAATGCATAAAATAACCGAAATTATTTTACGCAACGGTTTGTGGCGTCCTAATAAAGCTTTTAACATAATACTCATCCCCTGGTAATTTTTAGGTAAATCTATATTACCATTATGCAACTTTTTGTTTAATATTTCAATATGCAAATTGCCACAATTTATTGTTTTGGTTTAGTATATGTTGCTATTTGCAAACAAAAAAACACCCGAACTTAGTTCGGGTGCTTTTATTAATTATTATTTGCTATATAAAGCGCCTAGTTTTTGTAGGTGTTCATATTTCTTCTTAGCGTCTTCTTCTGCTTTTGCAAATAATTCTTCTGCACGTGCAGCGTTTTGACGAACTAGAGAAGCGTAACGAACTTCGCCTTCAATAAATTCTTTATAGCTTTCTGTTGGAGCTTTGCTATCTAGAGTAAATGCGCTCTTTTCGGTACCAAGTAATCTTGGATCGTAACGGAAGGTATGCCAGTAACCTGCTTGTACTGCTTTCTTTTCTTCTGTTTGAGCTTTACCCATACCAGCTCTAATGCCATGGTTGATACAAGGAGCATATGCGATGATGATTGAAGGACCGTGATAGCTTTCAGCTTCGGTAAATGCTTTGATACATTGATTGTAGTCAGCACCTTGAGCAACTTGTGCAACGTAAACGTAGCCATAGCTCATAGCAATTGCAGCAAGGTCTTTCTTCTTAACTTCTTTACCACCTGCAGCAAATTGTGCAATAGCACCTGTAGGTGTAGATTTTGAAGATTGACCACCGGTATTTGAGTAAACTTCAGTATCAAATACTAAGATGTTTACGTCTTCACCGGAAGCGATAACGTGGTCTAAACCGCCAAAGCCAATATCGTAAGCCCAACCGTCGCCACCTAAAATCCAAACGGATTTCTTTGCTAGGTAATCGCTATCGTCTAATAATTCTTTAACAGCGGCTTTAACTTCGCCGTCTTCGGTGTTTGCTTTTAATGCAGCAATTAATTTATCGGTTGCAACGCCGTTTGTAACTCTATCTGCCATTGTGTCTAACCATTCCTTAGCAGCTGCTTTTAAGGTTTCATCAGCAGATTTTTCAATTACAACGTTAGCAGCATCTGCTAAACGATTTCTAATTGCTTTGTTTGCTAAATACATACCGTAACCAAATTCAGCATTGTCTTCAAATAAAGAGTTATGCCATGCAGGACCAAAGCCCTTGTTGTTTACAGTATATGGAGTTGAAGGAGAAGAACCGCCCCAAATTGAAGAACAACCTGTTGCGTTTGCGATATACATTTTATCGCCGAATAATTGAGTTGCAAGTTTAGCATAAGGTGTTTCACCACAGCCAGCGCAAGCGCCCGAGAACTCAAGTAGTGGTTGTTTAAATTGGCTACCTTTAACGGTTGTTTCTTTAAATTTCTCTAAAACTTCAGGTTTTAGTTCAATTGTTTGACCATAGGTATATACGTCTTGTTCAGCGGTTTGAGTTTCAAGTGCTTTCATAGTTAAAGCTTTTTCACCCTTCTTACCGGGACATACGTTTACACAGCTACCGCAACCTGTACAGTCAAGTACTGTAACGGTCATAACAAAGTTTAGTCCTGGCATACCAACCATAGGAATACTCTTTGTGCCTTTTGGTGCTTTTGCTAATTCTTCATCTGTCATAACAACAGGACGAATTACAGCGTGAGGACAAACGTAAGAACAGAAGTTACATTGGATACAGTTGTCGGGGTTCCATTCTGGAACGTCAACAGCGATACCGCGTTTTTCAAATGCGGAAGAACCAAGAGGTACTGTACCGTCAACGTAATCTAAGAAGGTAGAAACAGGAAGTGTATTACCTTTTTGTGCATTAACTGCGGTTAGAACGTTATCGATATAAGAACGAATTTCTTCTCTGCCGCCTGTTAATTTTTTGCTTGCTTTAACTTCGTCTAAAGAAGCCCACTCAGTTGGAACGTCAACCTTTACTGCGCCGGCAATACCACGGTCAATAGCGTTATAGTTCATTTGAACAACAGCTTCACCTTTTTTGCCGTAAGATTTTAATGCAGCTTCTTTCATTAATGTAACTGCTTTATCTGCAGGAATAATGTTAGAAAGTGCGAAAAATGCAGCTTGTAGAATTGTGTTAGTACGTCCGCCTAAACCTAATTCTTTAGCAATATGAGTTGCATCGATTGTGTAGAATTGAATATTGTTTTTAGCAATATATTTCTTCATTGTGTTTGGTAAATGAGTATTTAATTCGTCAATATTCCAACCACAGTTTAGTAAGAAAATGCCGCCTTCTTTAATATCTTCAACGATATCGTATTTATCAACATAAGAGGGGTTGTGGCAAGCAACAAAGTCAGCTTTAGATACTAAGTATGAAGAGTTGATTTTGCTTGGACCAAAACGTAAGTGAGATACTGTAATACCGCCCGATTTCTTTGAGTCATAGTCAAAGTAACCTTGAGCAAACATATCAGTATTATCACCGATAATTTTGATGGAGTTTTTGTTGGCACCAACAGTACCGTCAGAACCTAAGCCCCAGAATTTACAGCTTGTTGTGCCTGCGGGTGTTGTGTCAGGATTTTCGTTTAATTCTAAAGATAATTCTGTAACGTCATCTTTAATACCGATTGTGAAACCGTTAATTGGGTTTGCACTTTCAGCGTTACGGAAAGCTGCAATAATTTGTGCAGGAGTTGTATCTTTAGAACCTAAACCGTAACGACCACCATAAATGGGTAGGTTAGCAAATTTAGAATTTCTTAGTGCTGCAACAACGTCTAAGTATAGAGGTTCGCCGATAGCACCGGGTTCTTTAGTTCTGTCAATAACAGTGATTGTTTTTGCAGTTTCAGGAATTACATCAACAAAGTGTTTAATTGAGAAAGGTCTATAAAGTCTAACTTTAATTAAACCAACCTTTTCGCCTTTAGCGTTTAGGTAATCAACTGTTTCTTCTGCTGTGTTACATACAGAACCCATAGCAATAATGATGTTTTCTGCATCAGCCGGACCATAGTAGTTGAATAGTTTATAATCGGTACCGATTTTTGCGTTAACTTGATTCATATAATCTTCAACAACTGCGGGTAAAGCATTGTAATATTTGTTAGATGCTTCTTTTGCTTGGAAGAATACGTCTGGGTTTTGTGCGGTACCGCGTTGGAAAGGATGTTCAGGATTTAATGAACCGCGACGGAAAGCTGCAACTGCATCTTTGTCTAGCATTTCATCTAAATCTTTGTAATCCCAAATTTCAATCTTTTGAATTTCGTGGCTGGTTCTAAAACCATCAAAGAAATGTAAGAAAGGAACTCTGCCTTTAATGGATGCTAAGTGTGCAACTGCACCTAAGTCCATAACTTCTTGAGGGTTGTTAGAGCAAAGCATTGCAAAACCTGTTTGACGGCAAGCGTAAATATCGCTGTGTTCGCCGAAAATAGATAAAGCATGTCCTGCAACTGCACGAGCAGAAACGTTAATAACGCCGGGTAGTAATTCACCAGCAATTTTATACATGTTAGGAATCATAAGTAATAGACCCTGAGAAGCTGTATAAGTTGTGGTTAATGCACCTGCTGTTAATGAACCGTGAACTGCACCTGCGGCACCTGCTTCAGATTGCATTTCTGTAACCTTAACGGTTTGGCCAAATAGGTTTTTAATACCTGCGGTAGCCATTTTGTCGGTTTCTTCTGCCATGTTACTGGAAGGGGTGATGGGATAAATAGCAGCAACGTCTGTAAACGCATAGCTTACGTGAGCGGCAGCGCTATTACCATCCATGGTTTTTGTCTTTCTTGCCAAAGTAATGACCTCCTATTTTTTGAAATCTTAAATATAAGACATTTTAAGCCACTTAATATTTTAACACTAATATTAATATAAGTAAATAGGTAAAATGTAAAAAAATTTGCAAAAACTTTGTGAAATTTATAACAAAATCATAATTTTTTACAATTTATTAAATTTTTACCATAATTTATTTAAAAGTTTGGCGTAAATATATTATTACCAACCTTTAAAGGAGAATATTAATTGAAAAAACAAAAATATAACGAAAAATCTATAAAGCGTCGCGAAAAACTTTACAAATTACTGCTTGCAGGTATATTTTTATCTTTTGTGGGGTCTTTAATTTATTGCGCAATTAAACTTGCTTTAGCTCCTGAAATTGCAGGTGATATTTCTACTAGAACCAAAAGCGATTACACCTTGGTTGTGCTTCAATGCGCTGTTGGGATTCTTGCAATGCTGCTACCCGGTTTTTTAAGAAAAAAGGTTAAAATTGATATACCTTCTAAAATGATGTTTGCCTATGCACTGTTTTTATATTGCGCCATTTATTTAGGCGAAATGCGTTCTTTTTATTACCGCGTGCCGCATTGGGACGTTATTTTACACGCCTTTTCCGGTATGATGCTTGGCGCTTTAGGGTTTTCGCTTTTAAGTTTGCTTAATAACACCAAAAAAGTGCCCATTAATTTAAGCCCTGCTTTTGTACTTGTGTTTACTGTCTGTTTTGCCGTAACGGTGGGTGTTTTATGGGAAGTTTACGAGTTTTTAGCAGATATAATTTTAAAAACAAATATGCAAAAATTTATGACTAATAACGGTACAATGCTAATTGGTAATAAAGCCCTTTTTGATACAATGAAAGACCTGATAACCGACTTTTTAGGCGCCCTTGTGGTTGCGGTTATAGGCTTTATTAGTCAAAAAACAAAGAAGAATTATTTAAAAGATTTTGAGATTAAAGCAATTGCAAATTAACAAAAGCAGAGCAAAAACTCTGCTTTTATTTTTTGCCATAATGAAAAGCAACCCGGGTAATACATTTACACGCTTTTAAAAATATGATATGATAAAAAAGAGCCCTATCTTTATAAGAAAATAAAAATTTTTCTAAAACTGTAAGAATTTGTGTTTGTTTTTCGACTTTATAAGTGAAAGGCCTTAAAACGAAGCAAGGGAGATGACTGTATGGATGATGAAAGAATTGTTGCGTTATACTTAGAACGTAATGAAGATGCTATTTTGGAAACCAAAACAAAATACGGCAATTATTGCTATGTTATAGCATATAATATTCTTCACTCAAAAGAAGATTCCAACGAGTGCGTAAACGATACTTTAAACAGTGCGTGGAACACCATCCCGCCTGAAAAACCAACCAAATTGCAGAGTTTTCTTGCTCGTATAACCAGAAATATCGCTATTGACCGTTATCGCTATTACCGTGCACAAAAGCGAGATTCAAACACAAGCTGCGTTATTGACGAATACTTTGACTGCCTCCCAAACAAAGAAGCCTCTATAGAGGATGAGGTTGTTTTAAAGCAGGCAATTAACCGCTTTTTGGCTAGTCTTGATGCTAAAACTCGCGTAATATTTTTGCGCAGATATTGGTATTCAATGAGTGTTAAAAATATTGCGGTTAGTATGCATATTTCAGAAAATAATATTAGCGTTATTCTACATAGAACCAGAGAAAAATTTAAAGATTTTCTTTTGAAAGAAGGGATAGTTGTATGAAAAAAGAGAATTGGTTTAAAAGTCTTAATCTTGTTGATGATGATTTTATCTTGGAGGCTCAGCCCAACAAAACTATAAAGCCCAGAACATTTAAGGTTATTATTCGAACATTGGCGGCTTGTGCTTGTTTGGCACTCGTTATTTTCAGTTTATGGCAATTTATTCCACGCAACAACACATTTCAGCCCGTACCACAGCCCCCAGAAAATGAATATTATGAACTTATTAAAAGTTTAAAAAAGATTACCGGCAAAAAGCTAGAAGTTTATAAAGGCGATGCATTTGAACTCTTTGAAGACGAATCAGAAGATGATTGGTCTTCCCAATTTGGTGATAGTGCTACGTTAGGCGAAGGCGCTCCAACATCTTCACTGCGCGGTGAAGAAACTTATATTGAAGTTACAGATAACCAGGTTAATGGCATTATAGAAGCCGACCGTATAAAACGCAGTGATAAATACATTTATTATCTTGACGAAACTGCACTTAGAATATTCTCTATTGAAAAAGAAAATACAAAAGAAGTAGGTAGCTATAAATTATGCGACAGCGCTGATAAGTTATTTACTAATCAATGGGAATTTTACCTTTCAAACGACTGCAAAACTGCAACAATTATTACCCACAGTTACAAAGAATCAAGCAGTTCGTTAAACTCACGTGTTAATTTAATTTTGCTTGACGTTAGCGACCCCGCTAATATTGTAAAAAAAGAAGAGTTTACCATTTCGGGCAATTATATGACTTCTCGTATGTATAACGGAAGCATTTTATTATTAACCCGTTTTTATCTTAATCCACAAAAAATTGATTTTGATGATGAAACCACCTTTGTACCTCAAATTGATGAAGGTAACGGCGAACACAGTTTGCCCGCAAGCAGTATAGTATGCCCCGATAATGTTACTTACGCGCAATACACAATTGTTACAAAGTTAGATGAGAAAACGCTTGACCTTAAAGGAAGCGCGGCATATTTATCATATTCCGAAAATGTTTACGTATCTGAAAATCACGCTTTTTTAACCCAAACGTTTGTTGATAAAACTGAAAGTTTAACGGGCGAAACCATTGAAAAATCTATGACCGAAATTTCTTGTGTTAACTACGCCGGTAACGACTTTGAAGTTCAAGGCAGTGCTACAATAGAAGGCACGGTAAAAGATCAGTGGAGTATGGATGAATATAATAATCTACTTCGCGTTTTTGCCACGACAACCACTTCTACTATAGGTGAAAAATCTATTGTGCGTACAACAAATGCAAGTTTATATTGTATTGACCTCTCCACATTTAAAGTGGCGGCTTCGGTTGAAAAATTCGCACCCCCAAACGAGCAAATACAGTCAGTAAGATTTGATAAGCAATCGGCTTACGTTTGCACTTCTATTCAACTATCTGACCCTGTTTTCTTCTTTGATTTAAGCGATATAAACAATATCACTTATAAAGATACCGGCACGATTGAGGGTTTTTCTTCCTCTCTTATTAATTTAGGAAACGGCTACCTTTGCGGTATTGGCAGAGGAGACAGATGGGATGATTTTAAGGTTGAAATATATGAAGAAACAGACGATGGCGTACGTTCTGTTTGTTCATACGAATTAGAAAACACGGAATATTCTACAAACTATAAGTCATATTATATAGACCGCAAGAATCAACTTATTGGTGTTGGAATTTTTGATTATTATAATTACAAATTAAACAAAGATTCTAATGAAAACGAAAGATACCTTCTTTTGCAATTTAAAGAAAACAAACTTGTAGAACTAATTAACACCCCACTTGCAGGAGATATGGAAAATATGCGCGGTGTTTGTATTGACGGCTATATGTATATGTTTGGTGAAAACAATTTTAAGGTTCAAAAGGTTTTTAACTAGCCGCTTTTACCTTATTTGCAAAATAAAGAGCAGAGCAAAAACTCTGCTTTTTGTTTTTTGCAACTACATAAACGCTCATTTGATAAATTGAATTTAAAATATTCTTATATCAATAAATGAGCAGATTTTAAGGATGTTTTTCTGTCGAAAACTGCTAAATAAAAAATAAATATTTTTGTTGACAAAACCCGTTTTGTTATATATAATATTTAGTACACTTATATTAAGGGCCATTAGCTCAGTTGGTTAGAGCAACCGGCTCATAACCGGTCGGTCCGGGGTTCGAGTCCCTGATGGCCCACCACCCTTAAATAGTACAATTTTTAAGCACTGCAAAGAATTAAATAAAGGGGTATAGCTCAGTTGGTAGAGCGTCGGTCTCCAAAACCGTGCGTCGTGGGTTCAAGTCCTACTGCCCCTGCCAGAAAAAAGCATCGACTTTGTCGGTGCTTTTTTCAACTAAATCCACCCTTGCGGGTGGGTGAAATCGTCTTTGACGATGAAATCCTCCCTGCGGTCGGATGAAATCGCTGTGGCGGTGGGTGGATTTAATTTCATCTGAGACAAAGCCGAAGATTTCATCAGCATTAGCTGAGAGTTTTTATATCCGTCCTCGTCTAATAGACGAGGAGAAACCAAAGAGAGGGGTACCAAATGGATAACGGTGCAAGTAGCTACCGCCGTTTTCTTAATGGTGATGATGAGGGTTTAACCTTAATTATTAAGGATTATAAAGATGGTTTAATTCTATATTTAAACGGCTTTGTAAACAATATTTACGTTGCCGAAGAGATAATGGAAGAAACCTTCTTTAAGCTTGCGGTTAAAAAACCTAAATTCAACGCAAAAAGTTCATTTAAGACTTGGCTTTACACCATTGGGCGAAATGTTGCAATAGATTATATAAGACATAATTCTAAAATTTTAACGTCTTCAATAGAAGATTTAGAAAACTATTTAAAAGATGAGACAGACCTTGAATCTTTATACATAAAAAATGAAAGAAAAATCATTGTACATAAGGCTATGTCTAATTTAAAGCCTGAATACCGTCAGGTTTTGTGGCTTTGCTTTTTTGAAGAGTTTTCAAACGAAGAAACAGCACAAATAATGGGAAAATCTAAACGTCAAATTGAAAATTTAGTTTATCGATCAAAACACTCTCTTAAGTCATTACTAGATAAGGAGGGATTTCAGTATGAAAAACTATGATGAAATAGCAAATAGCGTATTTGAACGCAGAGATAAACATATAGCAATGCAAAAGAGGAAAAAGCGAATTATTATAAGTACAGTTACACCTGCCCTTTGCTGTTGTATTGTTATAATCACAAGTTTCATTTTATGGAAAATTGGGATTTTCAGCAGCAATATCCCTGTTATAGACAATTCACAAAATATATCGGATAATTCTAATAATTCCTCAACCGATGATAATCAAAACAGCTCACAAGATGAGTTTATACCCGGTAACAGCACTCCTTCAAATCCGTCTGATGTTTCTCCCTCTAAGCCATCAGATGACACCCCGTCAACCGTTGTTCCGAGCGATCCACCTGTTATAGAAACGAATTACAATATCGATAGCATTGATAAAATCAACTTTTATTCTGCCAAAAAAATTATTAGCGAAAATTCACTATTCCCGTTTGGGATGAGTAACAATGTTTTTTCTACTCCAAAGATTATTTTTTTGAATAATACTTATACAGAAAATCTAATAGACCGCAACAAAATTTTCACAACAACAATGGTAACATATTTCACTATTGAACTTAATGATGAAAAAGGGTTCTTGGCTCAAAAGCTTGGTGGAACAGGTTTGGTGGAAGTGGTTGTCACGCAAAACAATATAGACGATTTGGGACAAATGATAACCTTTAAGCGAGATGAAAAGTATTATACATGCTTTGCAAATGGTGGCGACTATGCCCCAGATTCAAATAAGAGTAGCAGCGAATTTTCTTCTCACAAATATATTGATGGATTCAATATCATTAAAAATTTAGAGCAAGAAAACTATAGATTTACAGTTCATTATGATGGCTCAAAGGTTATAGGTTTTGAGTGCGCGCCTTTTCACAGCGTGCCTACTAATTATGTTGTAGATGATGCAACATTTATTGAAGATTTCTGCGTTGTTCTCTACACAAAACAAACCTTTACTATTGATGAGTTAGAAGTATTTTTCAAAAATGAAAATAAGGGGGAATCTTTATGAAAAAAGTTCTTGCAATTATATTGTTTTTAATCTTTATTCTTTCTTTTGTTGGTTGTAAAAAAGACACCGCAAATAAAGAAGATGGTTCCTCTAATCCTGAAAACAGCTCTGTTTTTACAGAGGAAGACACCTTAAAAGATGATAAGGTAAATAGCGGTTCTTCATCTAATAATACCTCAGGCAACAAAACATCCTCAAGTACCAATCAGAATGGGTCACAAACTTCTGATGGTGCACCGTCGAGTTTCTCGTCCGCTTCGCAGAGTGAAGAAACGGAACATACCCATGTTTTTGACCAAAGGGTTACATCTGCAAATTTTCTAAAATCTAAGGCAACATGCCAAAACACTGCTACTTATTATTACTCTTGTTCCTGTGGAGAAAAAGGTGTTTCTACATTCTATAATGGTAAAAAGTTAGCGCATACATACAATCAAAAGAACACCAATATGGAATATCAAAAGTCAAAAGCAACCACGAGTAGCCCTGCAGTATATTATTATTCGTGCATTTGCGGTGAAAAAGGAAGTACCACATTCACCTATGGAAGTGTACTTTCCGGATGGCAGCAAGAAAACAAAACCGTGTATTGTATTAGAAAAGTAAGCCTACATACAACCACAGATGATAATAAAAATTATTGTGAAGATGTTTGGATCGGAAAGTCCTTAAATGTTATATCCACTGATGGAACTTGGTATAAGGTTCAATACACAAATTTGCCTCAAGGGTATGCATATATAATGTGCAAATATGTTACTGATGATAAGGATGAAGCAACGTTTATTAACTACGATTCCAATAATATCAAATCGGCAGTAGTACTTGACGGTAAAATAGGTGTTTATTTGTGCAATGATTTAAGTGAAGAAAGTTCAAGCCAAGTTGGATATATAACTTATGACCAATCACACCAATATAGTTTTTATATTGAAGGTATAAATCAAAAAGGAGATTGGGTAAAAGTTAGATATTGCGGATATGATTCTAAAAACAGATATTATGACGGAAATAAGCTTTACTATTGCAAAAGGAATAATCTATGGATTTTTGATTAATGTTTGTGTCCTAATTTAACACAAGCATACAATACACCCAAGGCGGTGATGATATGGAATTGTTAGAGTATCTTAAGTGTAATATTTCAACAAATATTTCATTAGATGAAATAATAAACACATTTGAAGAAATGTGCAAAACACCAATAGAAGAAGATTTATTATTGAACGAGTATGGTGTTTATAATTTTACAGGAGAGGATTTGTTCTATTATGATTTGGTAAGACAATATCCTGACGGGGAAGATGAATATTTTCAGCTACGAGTAAGTATAATGTTCTCTCCTGATGAAGAAAATCGTTTTTTACAAGATACTTTGTGGAGCGATGGTTCTGACGAAAATTTCTTTGATTATATAAAAAAATCAGATGGTTATGCGTACGCAAAAGCACATGAATTTAAGTCTATTGATATAAGAATTGACCAAACTTAATGTTATAAAACAACAAAAGCACCCAAAATTTTGGGTGCTTTATTTTTTATAAGAAATAAATTGTAACGTTTCTTCTGCCAAAGGCTTTACAAGCGGCTTCGGTTGCAAAGTTTAAGTCAACGTTTGTTGGGCGAGAATTGATAAATCCGCCAGTATCTGCCGCAATTGCGTAACCGTAAACGTATTTGCCATCTGTAGAAACGATATACATTTTTGTTCCGTAAGGAATAATATTTGGGTTTACAGCTACAACACCCGGGCGTTGTCTAATACCGGTTGCGGTACCGCCGTGGCTTTCGTGATATGCGGTTGCTTGAACGGTTTTGCTGTATTTTGCGTTAACCGGAACACCATTTGCATCTAACTGAATTGGTGTTGCAGGTTTTAAAACTGATATACAATTAACGTCTAAAGAGGTTTTAACACCTTTTTTAGGACCGTCAACGTGTGAAGAAATGATGCTTTCAATCTTTTTAGCATTTGGTCTTAAAGACGCTTTAGATTTTGTACCAACCCATTTAATACCATTTTTAACTTCTTTGGTAATAACTGTGCTGGTTACTGTTCTGCCAACTTCTTTACCGTTAATTAATTTAACTTTATAATTAATTGTTTTGCTACCGGTTGAACCTTCTTTTGCAATAACGGTTGAACCTTCATATAAAGTATCTGTTTTTTGAGTAATATAGGTATATGGAAGTGTAACAACTTCTGATTCTTCGGTATATACAACCTCGGCAACGTCTAAAAAGGTTGTATCGTAAAGCATTTCGTCTAAAGGTTTTGAACAACCAAGTTCGCCACTTAAGGTAACGCCCGCTTTTTTCAAAGCTTGTTCTACCGTACAAGCACTTGTTCTAATTTGAGTGCTTTTTTCGTCCATATTAAAAAATACCGTAAAATAATGTGTAATTATAAAGGTATTTCCTTCTCTTTTAACTGTGTCGTCTTCTCCTAATTTAACACCTGCATTTGCTAAAATCTCGTTTTGTTCGGTGCTAACTGAATATACGCGTAAGGTTGTGCGGCCGTCTTTAATAAGGTAACCATTAACGCTTACCGCACTTACAAATGAAGAAGCACTGAGTATTATAATCGACATTATAATACATACAACGCAAAGCATATATTTTTTAATGCTTAGGTTGTTACGACTAAATTCTGCTTTAATAAGACTCATATAACTCTCCTTTTTTCTCAGCCTATACATTATAAATGCTAAAAAAGACCTTCTCAAGCCTATTTTGACGAATTTTTGTGGGCAAAATAACGAAATTTTTGCTTGGTTTAGCCCAAAAACAATGGTTACAAAGTTGTAACAATTTGATTTTGAGGGTAAAGTTGGTAAAATCTGTTATTTTAACTGTGCAAATTGCACACCGTTTGTCGATAATCTTGGCAAAATAAGGCCTTTTTATGCAAAAAACTTGCAAAACGCGGTTTTTCACACTTTAAAATGTTAATTTTGGGGCATATTTTAGTACGCTAAAATTACCATTTATCAGCCATATTATATGGTAATTTTTAAAATTTTATTCAAAAGGTTACATGTTTTTAACCTTTTACGGTGAATTTAATATCTCTTGACTTTAGCGTGAGATTGTACTAAAATATATGTGTATTGTTATGTATAAATAAATTCGGAGGGTTATATATGTCTTTATTTACCGGCAAAACATTACTTATTTCTGGTGGTACAGGTTCGTTTGGTAACGCTGTGCTTAACCGTTTTCTAAAAACCGATATTGCAGAAATTAGAGTTTTCTCTAGAGATGAAAAAAAGCAAGACGATATGCGTCATGAATTTCAGGCTAAAATGCCCGACGTTGCACATAAAGTAAAATTCTTTATTGGCGACGTTAGAGATTTAGCATCTATTAAAAACGCAATGAACGGTGTTGACTACATTTTCCATGCAGCAGCACTAAAGCAGGTTCCTTCTTGCGAATTCTTCCCTATGGAAGCCGTTAAAACAAACGTTATTGGTACTGATAACCTTTTAACCGCCGCTATTGAAGCAGGGGTTAAAACAGTAATTTGCCTTTCTACCGATAAAGCCGCTTACCCCGTTAATGCAATGGGTACAAGTAAAGCTATGATGGAAAAGGTTATTGTTGCAAAAAGCCGTACAGTTGACCCCGAAAAAACAAAAATTTGTTGCACAAGATACGGCAACGTTATGTGTTCTCGCGGCAGCGTTATTCCGCTATGGATCGACCAAATTAAAGCAGGTCAACCTATAACCGTAACCGACCCCGATATGACAAGATTTATTATGTCTTTAGATGAAGCTGTTGATCTTGTTCTATTTGCTTTTGAAAACGGCGTTTCTGGTGATATTTTAGTTCAAAAAGCTCCCGCTTGTACCATTAAAGTTTTAGCAGAAGCAGTTAAAGAACTATTTGGTTCTAAAGAAGATATTAAGGTTATTGGTATTCGCCATGGTGAAAAACGTTACGAAACACTTTTAACCAACGAAGAATGCACCGGCGCTATTGATATGGGCGATTTTTATAGAGTTCCTTCTGATAAGCGCGACCTTAACTATGATAAATACTTTAACCAAGGCAACGTTGACCGCAACCCATTAACAGAGTTTAATTCTAATAACACAGAATTATTAACCGTTGAAGAAGTTAAACAAAAACTTTTAACCTTGGAATATATTAGAAACGAACTTGCTAAAATGCAAGAAGGTAAATAATTTATAATAAAAAGCCTTGACAAACGTCAAGGCTTTTATTTTTTAAACAGGGGACGATACATATCGTCCCCTTACTTGTTGCTTTTTACCTATTACTTATGATAATGCGTGCCTTTTAAAATATTTGCACCGCGATAAATTTGTTCAAGTAACATTACGCGGAACAATCTATGCGGAAAGGTCATTTTAGAAAAAGATAATTTTATATTTGCTTTTGCTTTAACCACATCACTTAAACCGTGCGAACCGCCTATTATAAAGGTTATAGGCTCCGGGGTGTCTAAAAGCTTTGCAAATTCTTCGCTTGTCTGTTGTTTACCCTCAACACAAAGGGCAACAATCAAGCCTTTTTCTATATGCTTTAAGATTTTTTCTTCTTCCTCTTTTAAGGCTTTTTCTATTTCTTTTGCATTGGGATTATCATAAAGCTTTGCGGCAGGAATTTCTATAATATTTAGTTTATAGTCTCCTGAAAGCCTTTTTTGATATTCTTTAGCGGCTTTTTCAAAAAATTCTTCTTTTAATTTGCCAACGGTAATAATATTAATCTTTTTCATTAAAAATACACCGTCCTACCGCCGCTTGGCGGCGCTATATAAAGCATATAATCTTCGCCTGCTTTTGCCCCTACGTTCATAAGTGAAGCGGTGGCGGCATTTTTTGCTAGGGTTGGCAAATTGTTTTCTTTAGAAAGATGTCCTAGAATAAATTTTTGTGCGCCATTATTTAAAAAGTTCGGCAATTCACTTGCAGATTGTACGTTTGATAAATGCCCTTTTTCACTTAAAATTCTTTGCTTTAAGTGTGGTGGGTAAGATCCTTTATTAAGCATATTTACGTCGTGATTACTTTCAAAATAAATCACTTCGGTACCGCTTAAAAAGTCTCTTATTTTATCTGTTACAACCCCTAAATCCGTGCAAAAGCCCAAGCTTTTATTATCATAATAAAATTTAAAACCGCCCGAACCTTTGCAGTCATGGCTTGTGGGTATAAACTCTGCGCCCATAAACCCTAAATCTTGAGGTTTATGGGAAATATCGTAAAGTTTAGCATCTTCTTTTACAATATTGTTGTTACACAAATAATCAAGGGTGTCTTTAGAAGCAAAAATGGGTAATTTTAACTTTTTGTTTAACACGCCAAGGGCAGAAATATGATCTGTGTGAGAGTGTGTTATAAAAATGGCTTTAATTGTGCTTATATCAATTTCGTTTGCTTGCAGTGCTTCTAAAATGCGTTTACAGTTTGTGCCGCTATCAACCAAAATTGCATTTTCGTTAAAGCTAATATAAACACTGTTGCCGCTGCTTGACGAAAAAAGTGGTATAAGTTTTGCCACATAACACACCCCCCTTTTATAATTTTTAATATGTTTTTATAGATCGCAGTCTGTTACAACGGTAATGTCGCCGTGTAATTGTAAAATTGAAGCAGGTACTTGTGGAGTGATAGGTCCGAATAATGCTTTTTTGAGAATTTCATCTTTATCTTTACCCGAAACGATAAGTAAAATTTTCTTTGCTTGCATAATGCGTTTCATACCCATTGTAATTGCTTTTGTGGGAACTTCAGATTTATCGTTAAAGAATCTTGAGTTTGCTTCAATTGTCATTTCGGTTAATTCAACAATGTGTGTTTCGTTATCAAATGCATCGCTGGGTTCGTTAAAACCAATATGACCGTCGTGGCCAATGCCAAGTAATTGCATATCGATACCGCCGTAATTTTCAATTAGTTCTTCATATTCTTTAGCGGCTTTTTCGCCATCGATTACACCGTTAGGAACGTTGGTGTTTTCCATTTTGATATTGATTTTAGAGAATAGGTTTTTATTCATAAAATAACGATAACTTTGATCGTTTGTTACTTCCAAACCGCAATATTCGTCTAGGTTGCAGGTTTTAACTAACGAAAAGTCTAATTTGCCTGCATCGCACATTTCGCCAAGTTTGCTATATGCACCAACAGGTGTGGAACCTGTAGCTAAACCTAAAACACAGTCGGGTTTTAGAATAACTTGAGCTGCTAAAATATCGGCTGCTTTTTCTGACATTTCTTCATAATTTTTTACTTTGATGATCTTCATAATTCATTTCTCCTTTTTTGGGTGCAAGATCTTTCGCCCATATTTTTCAATATTTTAGCTTATTAAAGCTTATTGATTATTAAAGTATTTAACAATGCCCTCTACAATTGCTTCTGCTTGTGCATCGTTAAAGTCGTCGTTTAATATAGCTTCAAGGTCTTTAGCGTTAGACATAAAGCCTGCTTCTATTAAAACAACCGGCATATTTGAAATTCTGGCATAACCAAACCAGTGCCAATCCACTCTTGCCCAAGCAGATTTACCGTAGTTTGGCCTTATAGCATCTATTTTACTGCTTGCTTTAACAGAATTCATAATATAGGTTGCAGGTTCTTTTTGCCAAGCGCTAAAATGATAGGTTTTAAGTCCGTAAGCGTTAGCGTTTGTTGCAGAATTGCGGTGAATTGATACTGTTAAATGAGCATTTGAATTTCTGATAATGCTACTTCTTGTGCTTGTGGCTAAACTTGTTTCGGTGCTTCTTGTCATAGTAACGTTTGCACCTAAAGCCGTTAATTTTTCTTTAACAGCTAAACAAAGTTCTAAACAAGTTTCGCTTTCTTTAATTTCTCTGCCCTTATTATCGTAACCCACAGCACCGCCGTCGGTTCCGCCATGGCCCGGGTCTAATAAAATGTTAACACCTGCAAGGCTGTTGCCGGTAGTCTTATTAGGATTTAAAAACCTTACTACAAGGTTGCCGTTTGCATCAAAATATGAGGTGTAACCGTAGAATTTGCCTTTTTCTTTTAAATGAAGTTTTAAAACGTAGCCGTTTGAAACCTTTGCAAATTCCGACTTTGTGAATAACGGGTTGCCGCTAAAGTTTGCATTACCTGAAATACTTGTTGTGTATGGCAAGAATATTTCAACGTAGGTAAAGGTTGCACTGCTAAAGGTATAATCTTGGGTTGCAGGCTTAGTGTAATTTTGCGGTTTTACGTCAATATTATGTGGGAAGGGGAAGGTCATATCTAAAACAAGGGTTGTATATTGACCATCGTTAGTTGTGCTTTTAATTCCAACTGTATTATTGCTTGGCAAACTGCCTGTTGAAATTTTTATACTGCCTTCTGATTTATAAACGCGCTTATTATAACCGAATAAGATATAATATTGTTTGATTTCTGCATTATAAACCTTATCGTTAGAAACGTAATCTATCGTGCCTTTGGGTAAATAAGAGTTTGTTGGACGCGATAAATCGTCGGTTGTATCATCACCGTCAAAGGTTTCAACGTAAGAAGCGGTAACCTCTGCAATTGTGCGATTACCCGGTTTTACACCTTCGTGAGTAATGGGTGAATAAATAGGCGCTTTATCGGGTTTTTTGTTAACCTTAATAGTGCCGCTATAACCTGTGTTTACAATTCCGCCGTGACTTGCGGTAAACTTAATTTTACCTAAATCTTGAATTTTATCTTTGCCTTCGGGTAAGGTTATTTTCCCTTCAAAAACTGTAAATTCGGTATCTTTATCGGTACTTTCGCCGCTTTGATCTACACCTTGTTTTAAGGTTACGGTTTGTCCGTTTAAGGTTGCTTTAACAACGCTTCCTATTCTTGCGTTTGCTTTTACAACCAACACACTACCACCGTCTAAAGCAAGGCTGGACGAGGGCGAAACGCTTTTTAAAACGGTGTAGGTATATGTAACGTAAATTTTTCTTGTAGTACCTTTATGTGTAAAGGTAAATACGTTATCGCCTACCTTTAAGTTCTTTTGCATACTAAAGAAACCGCTTTCGGTTCTTTCTACCGGTTTGCCGTCAAGTAGCAATTCAAATTCGGGGTCGGATGCGCCCGAAATAGCAATTGAACTATAACTTGTTGTAAAATCTAAAGCTGCAGGGGCCGAGAAGGTTAAGCCTTTTGGTTGATAGTTTGTAAGATTACCCTTCATATATTTTATGGCAGTAGCCGCCGCCCCTGTGGTATCGTCTTTAATTGCTTTATAGCTATCAAACACCATCGTACCAAGTCCCAAATCGTTTAACACCATAAGCTGACGGGTAAGTTGGTCGGGGTTTGAATACTCATTATTAATTTTTGAAGAATAAAGCATAAAGCCCATTCTTGTATCGGTATCTTTTGCATCTGCAACTAAAGATGCCATTTCTTTAAATGGATGGCTAACGCTACTTGTAGCACCAAGTCCATAAGTAATTACAGAATCAAATATTCCCATTTCGGCAATATCGGTAGCTTTAAGCTTGTCCTTATAAATTAATTCTTTTTTGGTATTATCATAATCAACTTCACAGAAAATGCCTAAATAACCGTTGTTTGTTGCGGCCTTATATTCTGCAGAAAGTCTTTCTATATTGCTATAAAAAATTTCCTTAGTAAATTCTTCAAAGCCGTTATAGTGGCCAAGTTTTAAATAATCGTTATAGGTTAAGCCGTTATTTAAATAGTTAACGCCCTTTAGCATTACCCCCGATACACCCTCGGTTTTTTGAATAGCCGTAATGAAATTTAAAAGGTCTTTTAAATTTGCAACCTTGCATAAATCAATGTTTTTAACGTCTATAACCGCAAAAAGTCTAATTTCGTTTGCTTTTGCTTTTTGGGTAATAATTTTAAGGCCGTCAGAAACGGGACTTAAATTGTTTTTACCGCCAACTGCAGTTAAATAACCGTCTTTATAATTTAGGTTAAAGAAGATTGAGTTAAAACCGTTTTCTTTAAGGTCTAAAACAATGGTTTCGTAGGTTGTTTCTAAATTGGTATCAACCGCATAATCGGCTTCGGGTGTTAAAATAACACCGTTTATAGCATTTTCGTCTTCTATAATTTCAAGCTGACCTTCAATTGCATATTCTTCTAAACTTGATTTTTTAATGGTGCTAATATCTACAAGGTCGCTTTTTTGTGGGGCAAAGGCTTCAATAACTTCTGAAATGTTTGGGCCTATATCGGTTAACATAGGCACAAAAACAACAGCCGCCGCAATTAATACAATAAATAACGGCAACAAAAAGCGAGGGTAACGCGGCCTAATACGTTTGACCTTTTCACCCTTTTTGGCTTTTTTAAGTATTTCGCTTTCTAGATTGTTTTTTTCAGGAACCACTAAATCACCTTATTAAGTTCGTTCTTTGCGTTATTGTGGAAGGTAGTTGTTTTTTCAAACAAATAATCGTAATCAAAAATTGCTACGCCCTTGTATTTAGAGCCGAGCAAGGTTTTTGCATCTTTAACCTGTCGGGCGGCTATTGTGTAATCTGTCATCCACTCGTCGCTTCCGCCGTCAAGTTTATAATCGGTGTTATTAACCTTATAATAACCAATGCCAATAATTAGGCTAATATTAGAGTTTGTGGCTTTGCTTTTCCACAAATTAACCATTTTAACGTAATCGGCGGTGTTATGTTCATAACCCCAATAAATTTGTGGCATGCAGTAATCCATATAGCCGCTGCTTTGCAACCATAGGGTTGTATCGGCATAAAGTTCATTATAGTTTCTGTCAATATTACCGCCGGGGCTTATACCAAACTTTAATTTACTGTTAACGGTTTTTACGCCACTATAAATACCGCGCACCAAAGCATTTATATTATTTCTTCTAAAATATGCTAAGGTTTTGCCACCGCCTAAAGCACTATAAGACTTGCTATCAAAAGAAGCCGCGGTTGTTGGATAAAAATAGTCGTCAATATGCAGTGCGTCAACCTTGTATTTTTGTGCTATTTCTTTAGCACCGTTAATAATTAAATTTCTAACTTCGCTATAAGCAGGGTTTAAATAATAATAACTGCCGCTTTGAACAACGTAATCACCGTTTTTGGTGTTATACCATTGTTTAATTAAATATTTGTTATCAATTTTTGCCATGTTTGCGGCCGTTTCAAGTCTAAGTGGATTAAACCAAGCGTGAAACGAAAGCCCCGCTGCGTGTGCTTCTTCAATTAAAATTTGTGTGGGGTCGTACCCCGGAGAAACACCGCCAATTATTCTTGACCACGGGTAATATGCGCTATTATAAATGGCGTCGCCATGAGAACGCAAGTGAACGATAATTGTATTAAATCCAAAATTTTTAACCGTTTGCATTATGTTTTTTGCATAGGTTCTAAAGGTGGTTGCGGTTTTACCCTTAATATCGTAATAAAAATTATAGTAAGAAAGCCAAACGGCCTTTGTTTCTGAATAAAACACGGGGGTATAACTTGACCCGCTTGGCGTTGTGCTTGTTACGGGGTTAGAACTGCTTACCGGTTTACTACTGCTTGTGCTAACAGGCTTACTTGTGCTAACGGGTTTACTTGTAGTTGCAGTACTGCTTGTCGAGGGGTTAACAACGCTACTGTTTGAGCTATTAGATACGTTGCCGCTACTAATATTAGACAAAAGCTCGTCGTAACTAATAACGCTTGAATAATCAACATCGCTTGAATAAAAGCTATTATAACCGCCGGAAGACCCCGACAGTGTGGTTTCGTCTTTATGGTCCACAATATCAAACTTAGCGGTGCAACCCGAGAAGATGAAAATTGTGGCTAAAATTAAAGATATAAATTTTGACAATTTTCCCATATTATAATTATATATAAAAATATTTACAAAATCAACCGAATATAAAAATATTTTTTTAGTTTGTACTAACCAATATTTACTAATTCAAAAAAATAAAGAGAGGACAACAAATTAGTCCTCTCTTTCATTAAAACATTTCTTTTAAATCTTGTAGGTTTGTAACGGTGTAATCGGGGGTTATATCGGTTTTATTTTCAAGCCCTCTAATGTTTACCCAAAGGGTATCAATTCCTACGTTTTTGCCGCCCAAAATATCACTCGAAATGCTATCTCCAAGCACCAAACACTCTTCTTTTTTGGGGTTGCCAATAGCATTTAAAACCTTTGTAAAATACTCTACGCTTGGCTTTTGGCACTCTAATTTTTCACTAATAAAAACGCCGTCAAATTTGTCCCAAATTCCGCTGTTTTTTAGGCGCAAATGTTGGGTTTTTGCAACACCGTTTGTAACTATGTAAAGTTTATATTTGCCAAGTAATTTATCAATTAATTCGTTAGCGCCGGGAAGCATTGTGTGAACCTGTCTTAAGGCTTCAAAATACTGTGCGTTTACTTCCATTGGCTCTAAATCGCTACCTAGTACCCCTAAAAATTCACCAAAACGCAAAGGGAATATATCGTCCCTTTCAATTTCACCTTTTTCGAAAGCTTTCCAATATTTTTGGTTAATTTTTGAATAGGTTTTAACCGTTTGATCGTCGTGCGGCAAACCGTTATTTTTTAGCACCGTTCTTAATGCGGTATCTTCGGCCGCTTTAAAATCTAAAAGGGTGTCATCGGCATCAAATAAAAGATATTTATATTTTTGTAAAACGCCTTTATTTATCATAAGGTTTTTGCGATTTCCTTTATATATTCTTTTAGTTCTGCGCTTGTTTCTTTGTGTTTTAGGCCGACTTCGATATTGGCTTTTAGAATACCAAATTTATTGCCCATATCGTAACGTGTGCCGGTAAAATCAACACCAACCATACCTTTAGTTTGGGCTAAAGTTTTCATGGCATCGGTTAATTGTAATTCGTTACCTGCTCCTAGTGGGGTTTCGCGTAAAATGTCAAAAATTTCAGGTGGTAATACGCAACGGCCGAGTATTGAATATAAAGACATAATTTTATCGGGGGTTGGTTTTTCAATCATATCGGTAATTTCGTATAGATTATCTTCTAATGGGCCAACCTTCATACTTGAATATTTTTGAATTTGTTCGGCGGTTACTTCTTTAATGCCGGCTACACCCTTGCCATATTTTTCATAAGCGCGGCAAAGTTGAGCAATACAGGGGTCTTCACCTAAAATAACGTCGTCACCATATAAAACGGCAAAAGGTTCTCCCGAAACAAATTGTTCTGCAGACATAACTGCATGGCCTAAACCTTTGGTTTCTTTTTGGCGAATAAAGAAAATATTAGCAAGTTTTGCAACATCTTCTAATTGTTTTAAGGTTTCTTCGCGGCCTTCTTTTTTTCTTAACCCTGCTTCTAATTCAAAAGCGTGGTCAAAATGATCTTCAATTGCGCCCTTGCCGCGATTTGTAATAATTAAAATATCAGTAATACCGGCGGCTACTGCTTCTTCAACAATGTATTGAATTGCCGGTTTATCAACAATGGGTAACATTTCTTTCGGAATTGCTTTTGATGCAGGTAAAACTCTTGTGCCAAGACCCGCTGCGGGGATAACCGCTTTTTTAATTTTCATAAGTCTTCCTCCTACAAGGTATAAATTAAACGGTACAACCGTTAAATTACAAAAATTCCAACCAACAAGTTAACAATAAAACGAACACCCATAATGCCAATAAGTCCTAAAAATGGATTAATGCCGCCTTTAAGTTGCATTACTTCTTTTGGGTCTTCTTCGGTTTGTTCTTTGGCCGCTTTTACCTTTTCAAATACTTCGTTTCTGTAAATCCAGTTACCCAAAAGGCCAAAAAGAATTCTTGAAGGTACAAATATTGCAAATCCTACAAACATTGCAATTAATGCAAAAATAACTTTGTCGGGGTTTGCGTTGAGTTGATTTAATATAAGGTTTTCTATTTCGCTGTAAGTTGCCGCATTGGCAACGTTTAAATAACTGTTCGCAAAGGTGAGAGCTACAAATGAAGCTATTGTTAAAAGTGCGGCTAAAATGCCCATTTTGTGGCATTTTCTGAAAAAGAAAAAGCCTTCGGGAAATAAAAATGCCGACCAGTTCCAACTTTTTTTATTGCGATTATTTAGTTTAAAAAATCTTGGAATATAATATTGACTGTTAGGGCCTACCGTTTTCTTCATTTCATCGGCAGTTATGCCTGCAATTTGGTCGTCCTTTTTTATGCCACCGTATAAATCAATTTCAATCGCCCTGTTAAAACCAAAAGGTGTGTTATTTTCTTCTTTTGGTTCTTCTATTTCTATGGGTTCATCATTAATTTCGGGTGGGGTGTATTGCATATCTGTTCCGTGATATTCTTCTAAGGGGCATTTTTTTATTTTGTCGTAACACTCTTTATGTGTTGGCACGCCACAAACGGGGCAAAAAACAATTTCTTCGTCGTCAAACATATAGCTTTTGCAAACGGGACATTTTTGTCCTTCGACCGATAAACTCATACTGTTTTACTCCTTTTTTCTGCCGCAAAATCTATAACTATGTTAAAATACTCTGTTCCGTAATTATGAAAATCGCCCTTATCGACCATCTTTTTTAAAGTTTCGGGGCTTACCCAACGCGCATCTTGAACCTCGCTTTTTTGCAAGGTTAATTCGTGGGTTTTAACCGAAACGTTACAACCGTACACGTCAACAAAAGAATTTCTTTTCTTTATTCTTTTAATAAGTTCAAGTTCTGCCGTTATGCCAAGCTCTTCAAAAAGTTCGCGTTTGGCGGCTGTAATAGAATCTTCCCCTGCAATTGCAGAACCGCCCGTAACCGCCCACTCGCCCGGCATAATTTTTTTCTTGAAAGAGCGGCGCTGAATTAAAAGTGCGCCGTCTTTGGAAATTGGCCATATATGAACAACTAAATGATATTCGCCGTTTTTTAAACTACTTCCACCGCGTTTAACCTTGCGGCCGGTTGGTGTTCCATCCTGCGTTAAAACGTCCCATAATTCCAAGTTTTTACCTGCTTTCAGTTTTTAAAACAATTTCTGATTTGCATTTATAAATACTGTTTTCTGCTACTACTCCACGAACCGACGAAAGTGGGTAAATATTGCTGTTTTTACCTATTATGGTGCCGGGATTTAAAACACTTCCGCAACCAATTTCTACGTTATCAGAAATTATTGCACCAAACTTTTTAAGGCCTGTATTATAACTTTTGCCGTTAAATTTAATTTGCACCAAGCTTTTATCTGATTTTACGTTGCTTGTAATGCTTGCGGCCCCCATATGAGATTTATATCCCAAAACAGAATCGCCAACATAGTTATAGTGTGGCACTTGAACGTTATCGAAAAGTATAACGTTTTTAAGTTCGGTTGAATTGCCAACAACACAGTTTTTGCCAATAAGTGCGTTGCCGCGAATAAAAGCGCAATGTCTCACTTCGGTATTTTCATCAATAATGCAAGGACCGGTAATGCTCGCAGTATTTGCAACCGTAGCAGTTTTGTGTTTATAAACTAGTGGGGCAACTTCTTCAAACTCGTCGTTTAAAGTTAAAATAAGTTCTTTAATAAAATCACCAATTTTAGGAATTACTTCGTAAACGTTATTGGCGGTTTTAAAAAGCGCTTCTGCCCTTGTTCTTGATACATCAAAATAATTTTTATAGTTAAATTCGTACATAAAAAACCTCTTTTAAAATAAAAAATTTTTTGATGAACTTACTTTCTTGTTATTTTACCATTTTATTTATAAATATACAAGTAAAAATATAAATTATATATTGTAAAGTTCAAAAAAATGTTATATAATAACTATAATATGTGCTTTAAGCGCAATTATAAGCCGTATGTTTAGGCGTGTGAGTTGGCGGGTCCTGTGCGATGGGCGGCTGTGAACCATGTCAGGCGGGGAACCGAGCAGCATTAAGCAGTTTTGTTCATGCGCCGCAGTCAATCGGTCGGCTCGCACACCTAAATATATGGCAAATTTTTTAGTAGAGGTAAATGTAAAATGTATCAAGCACTTTACAGAAAATATCGCCCCATTAGTTTTTCTGACGTGGTGGGTCAAACAGCCGTTACAGAAACCCTTAAAAACGCGGTTTCGAGCGGCAAGATTTCGCACGCCTATTTATTTACAGGCACACGCGGAACAGGTAAAACCACCTGCGCTAAAATTTTGGCGGCCGCCGTTAACTGCGAACATAACGTTGATGGTAATCCTTGTTATGAGTGCGAAAACTGTAAAGCGATTTTATCGGGCGCTACCGATATTGTTGAGATGGACGCCGCAAGTAACAACGGCGTTAACGACGTTAGAGATTTAAAAGAACAAATTACATTTTTACCCGCCGTTTTAAAATACCGCGTTTATATTATTGACGAGGTTCACATGCTAAGCGGCCCGGCTTTTAACGCATTACTTAAAACTTTAGAAGAACCTCCAAGCCACGTTATTTTTATTTTGGCAACAACAGAAGTTCATAAACTACCTGCAACTATTCTTTCTCGTTGCCAAAGGTACGATTTTAAGCGTATTGACGCTTCTATTATTAAAGAACGCCTACTTAAAGTTGCAAAAGAAGAAGGCTTTACAATAGAAGATAATGCTGCAGGCCTTATTGCTACTTTAGCCGACGGCGGCATGAGAGACGGTCTTTCAATTTTAGACCAATGTTCCGGTTGCGCCGACGTTGTTACAGAAAAGGTTGTAACCGAACTTTGCGGTATTGCTGATTTTACCAAGCAAAACGAATTTGTTTCGGCAATTTTTGAAGCGCGTGCAGATAAAGCTTTAAAGATTATTGATTTAGTTTATGCTTCTAGTGTTGATTTAAAACGGTTTTGCGACGATTTGTTAAATTATTTTAGAAATATGCTGGTTGTAAAAACGGTTAAAGACCATAGAGATTTAATTGTTACCACAACCGAACAATACGAGGTTATTGTAAATACGGCAGAAAAATTTAAGCTTCATCAAATTATGGCGGCAATTGATACCATTTATGCTACAAAAGATGCTATGAAAGATTCTAACAAGCGCGCCGAAATGGAGCTTTGCGCAATTAGACTTTGCTCACATTTAAAAGGCGTAACTTTAGAAGAACTTGACGAAAGATTATCGCAAATTGAAAAGGGTGCTGTCTCTTTAAATACAGAAAGACAAGCAGTTAAAGAGCCCCAAAAGGTTGAAACTATTAAAGAAACAACCGAAGAACCTCCCACTCCCTTAGAAGAGTCCGCCACTGTGGAATCAAGCGATGAGCTTATACCCGTTACAAAATGGCCCGAGGTTTTGGAAGAAGTAAAAAAACATAGTATGCTTTTATTCGGAGGTCTTTACGGCTCTAAAGCATATATAAAGGGAACCCGCGTTTTAATTGATTCAAAACTAGAACAATTTAGAACCATGATTAATAGCGATCCCGCATTAAAAGACACACTTAAAGCGGCAATTAAAACCGTTTTAGGTAAATCATATAATATAGGCCCGTATAAGCCGGCACAAACAGAAGAAATTGATCCGCTTATTGCCTTTACAAATTCATTAAATTAGGAGAAACGAAATGAAAGTTAGAATTCCTCAAGGACCAAGCCAAAAAGACCTTATGCAACAAGTGCAACAAATGCAAATTGATGCTCAAAATAAGCAAGAAGAATTAGATAATAGCGAATATACCGCAACTTCGGGTGGCGGTATGGTTAGCGTTACAATTAACGGCCTATATGAAATTCAAAAAATTAACATTGACCCCGAACTTATTGCCGACGCTAAAGACGACCCCGAAATGCTTGAAGATTTTATTACAGTAGCCGTTAACGAAGCAGTAGCACAGGCTAGAAAAACAAGTGAAGAGGAAATGGCTAAAATTACCGGCAGAATGCAAATTCCCGGTATGCCAGGGCTATTTTAATGAGTTACGAAATTGCACCTTTGCAACGCTTAATTGAACAGTTTGCAAGGCTACCTGGCATTGGTAAAAAAACCGCAATGCGCCTTGCTTTTCACGTTTTAAGTTTAAGCGATAAAGAAGCTGAAGAATTTGCAAACGCAATTGTTGACGCTAAAAACAGCGTTCATTATTGCAGTGTTTGTCAAAACATTACCGATAAAACCGTTTGCGATATTTGTAGTGATATTAGACGCGATAAATCTATAATTTGCGTGGTTGAAAGCGAGCGAGATATACCATCCTTTGAAAGAACGGGCGAATATCACGGTCTTTACCACGTATTGCACGGCGCGTTAAGTCCGCTTGACGGCATTAACCCCGAAGACCTTAAAATTAAGGAATTGCTTTCGCGCCTTTCTGACGGCACTGTAAAAGAGGTTATTATGGCAACCAATCCAACGGTTGAAGGCGAAGCCACCGCTAGCTATATTAGCCGTTTTATTAAGCCAATGGGCATTAAAATTACACGTTTAGCTTACGGTATTGCCGTTGGTAGCGACTTGGAATATGCCGACGAAATATCACTTTCTCACGCCCTTGAGGGACGAAAAGAAATATAACAAAATCCCCCAAGTTTTTTGGGGGATTTTACGTTTTATATGGTGGAATATTATGAAAAAAATTAACCTTAACCGCAAAAAGATTTTAAAATTTATAAAAATTTCGGCAATTTGCGTTTTATGCCTTACCATAACGGTGGGCGTTTATGCGCTAATTGTTAATAATTACGTTATTTCTAGCACAAAGAACCAGCTTATTACCTCTAACGCCGCGGCAGAAATTAACGATATTGACTGCATAATTGTTTTAGGGTGTCAGGTTAAAGAAAACGGTAAGCCCAGCGCTATGCTTAAAGACCGCCTTGACCGTGCAGTTGAGCTTTATAAACTTGGTGTTGCCCCTAAAATTTTAATGAGCGGCGACCACGGCAGAACAAACTATAACGAAGTTAAAACAATGAAGGAATATGCCGTTTCCCACGGAGTGCCATCTAGTGATATTTTTATGGATCACGCCGGCTTTTCAACCTATGAAACGGTTTACCGCGCAAAAGAAATTTTTAAGTGCAAAAAGGCCGTTATTGTTACTCAGGAATATCATATTTATAGAGCCCTTTTTATCGCAAACGCTTTGGATATTGAAATGTATGGTGTTTCTAGCGATTATCATACATATCGCGGTCAGTTTATGCGCGATTTTCGTGAAATACTTGCCAGAAACAAAGACTTTTTAACAACAATTTTCAAACCGGAGCCCACTTTTTTAGGCGATGAAATTCCTATAAATGCTAA
Source organism: Acutalibacteraceae bacterium (assembly GCA_045540715.1). GTDB lineage: Bacteria > Bacillota > Clostridia > Oscillospirales > Acutalibacteraceae > UMGS1279. The sequence goes on from JAZQHT010000011.1 coordinate 27,811, forward strand.
CGGTGATATTACCAACGATTATTAAGGAGTATTATGAATAAACTTTTAATTATTGACGGCAGTAATTTGCTGTTTCAAATGTTTTTTGGTATGCCGGCTCGCATTTTTAATAAAAAAGGCAAGGGTATATGGGCAAGTATTGGTTTTATTGGCGCAACCTTAAAGCTTGTGCGCAAATTTAACCCAACACACCTTGTTGTGCTTTTTGATGGCGAGACAAATGGTGTTAGAAAAAATTTAGATGCCGATTATAAGGCAAACCGACCCGATTTTAACGAGGTTTCTGATAACGAAAACCCTTTTTCGCAGATTGACGATATTTATGCTTGTTTAAACCACCTTAATATTAAACACACCGAAAGCGTTGACTTAGAAGTTGACGACCTTATTGCTTCTTACGTTAGCAGATACAAAAACGATTTAGAAATTATAATTTCTTCTTATGACAGCGACTTTTTTCAGCTTATAGATAAAAAGGTAAGTGTTGTAAGATATAAGGGCGAAAATTCGGTTATTTGCGATGAAAATTACATAAAAGAAAAGCTTAATATTGCACCAAACCTTTATGCAGATTTTAAAAGTTTGACGGGTGATAATGCCGATAACGTTAAAGGCGTAAAGGGTGTTGGCCCTAAAACCGCCGCAAGCTTAATAAACTCTTTCGGCTCTTTAGAAAAACTTATTGATTCTTACGAAAATATTGAAAAAACCGCCCTAAAAAATTCTATAAAAGAATCTTTAGAGAGGCTTAAACTTAATTATAAACTTATAAAACTAGAGGGTGGCGAAAGCTTGCCGTTTTTACTTAACGAATTAGAATATAGCACCCCCACCCTTACCACAACCGAAGTATTAAAAGCGGTTGGGGTTATGGATTAAAAAGTGAAGAGTGAAGAGTGAAAAGTGAAGAGTGAAGAGGTAATAAGTAAAAATCCCGCACACTTTCGTGAACGGGATTTTTGGGAGTTTCGAACTTAATAACACGAATCAAAAGTGCTATGAAAACCTGATTTTCTACAACTATTATTTAAGATTTAATAACTCATATACTTTTTGTGCTGTTTTGGAGAAAAAATAAAGATCGATTTGTTTCTCTCCATCGTTTAAGTTTAATCCTTTTGATACAAAAGAAATTTTAGAAGCGATAGTATTATCAATTTTATACTTTGCAACAGTTATAAAAAGATATTTAATGATATATTCAGTATCAGTTATAATCAATGTTCCACCATTTGTCGGCATCAGTGCATTACTTTTATGATAACTTGTAACTTTAAATTTTTTCATATCATCACCAACTTTAAGTGTATTATAGCATAAAAGTGGTGGAAGGGCAATACTTCTTCACTATTCACATATTACGAGCAAAGCGAGTAACAAGGTTCTGGGCACCCACCCACAATTTTAATTGTGATGGTGGGTCAGGTTCTTATTACTTCTTACTTCCCAAAAATCCCGAATGCGAATTTTGGTGAAGAGTGAAGAGTGAAGAGTGAAAAAGTAAAAATTCCGCACACTTGCGTGTCCGGAATTTTTGGCACCCCCTGCGAGAATCGAACTCACAACTAACCCTTAGGAGGGGTTTATTATATCCATTTAACTAAGGGGGCAAATTTCTTGTTTAACTGTATTTTATTTACACGCGCAGCGTGGCAAGGTTCCGCGCACCTATTCAAAATTTTTAATTTTGTAAATAGGTCGGGTTCTTATAACGCGCAGCGTGGCAAGGTTCCGCGCACCTATTCAAAATTTTTAATTTTGTAAATAGGTCGGGTTCTTATATCGCGCAGCGTGGCAAGGTTCCACGCCCCTATTCAAAATTTTTAATTTTGTAAATAGGTCGGGTTCTTATATCCATTTAACTAAAGAGGCAACTTTTTGCCTAAACATTTTACACTAAAAGGAATTAAAAGTCAATTATGCTAAACACTGTTACAAAAATTATAAACGATTTTTTACCCCAAGTTCCATTTGGGGTTTGTGATATTTCCGATATTGAAAAGCCTAATTCTACAAGGCTTAATAAAAATGGGCTTAACACTGCAATTATGTTTGCTTTTCCTTATAAGGTGCCAAAAAACCCACCTAAAAACATTTCGAGGTATTGCGCCGTTAAGGATTATCACGATATTATAATTCCCGCTTTAAAAAATCTTGCAGAAAAATTAAGCGAGAGTTTTTCAAATAACAAGTTTTTAGCCTTTGCTGATTATTCGCCCATTTTAGAAGTTAAGGCCGCAAGCAAAGCAGGGCTTGGTGTTATTGGCAAAAACGGACTTTTAATTACAAAAGAATACGGCAGTTTTGTGTTTTTGGGCGAAATTTTATGTGATTTACCCTTAAAAACTGCAGATTTAACCGCCTTTTGCACCCAATGCGGCGCTTGTTTAAAGGCTTGTCCCGTTAAATTAAATAAAGAAAACTGCCTTTCTGCGCTAACGCAAAAGAAGGGAGCGTTAACCGATAAAGAAGCCGAGCAAATAAAAAAAGCGACCTGTTTTGGTTGTGATATTTGTCAAAACGTTTGCCCTTATAACAAAGACGCGCACCCCACTTTTATTAAAGAGTTTTTAAACAGTTACAGGGACGAATTTACACCCCTTGAAGACCCTGAAGACCGCGCATATAATTGGCGCGGCAAAGAGGTAATTTTGCGTAATTACAAGATTTTAGACGAAATTTAACACAATGTTTTTACATTTAATTCACAATTTTGCAAACAAAAGATTAAACCCCGAATTTACAATTATTAAACTAAGGGAGGTTTACCTATGAGTGAAAATAAAGGTAAAATTTTAATTGCCGACGACGAAAAAAGAATTGCACTTTTGGTTTCTGACTATTTAAATGCGGCCGGTTTTGAAACCCTTTGCTGTTTTGATGGCAAAGAAGCTTTAAATATGGTTAAAGAAAACAATGATATTGATTTGGCAATTTTAGATATTATGATGCCCGAAATTGACGGTTGGGAATTAACCAAAAAAATTAGAGAATTTTCTGATTTGCCTATACTTTTACTAACCGCCAGAAGCGAAGAATTTGACCAGCTTGTTGGCTTTGAAAATGGGGCCGACGATTACGTTACAAAACCCTTTTCTTTAGCGGTGCTTGTAAAAAGGGTTGAAGCGCTAATTAGACGTGCAAAAGGCATTAAACAAGCCGATATAAAGAAAAACGAAGGCCTTTACATTAACCGCGACGCTTACGTTGCATATTTAGACGGTGAACTTTTACAGTTAACATTAAAAGAGTATGAAATTTTATTGTATTTTAACGATAACCCCGGCCTTGTTCTAAACCGCGACCAAATTTTAAACGCCGTTTGGGGTTATGATTTTGAAGGAGACGCCAGAACTGTTGACAGCCACGTTGCAAGACTTAGAACAAAGTTAAAAGAATATGGCGCGTTACACATTAAAACCGTTTATGGAATAGGTTATAAGTATGAAAAATAGGGCATTAATACACCGTTTATGGTTTAGAACCTTTTTAAAACTTTCTATACTGTTTTTAAGTTTGATGCTTGTTATAATGATTTGCAACACCCTGTTTTTAGACGACTATTATATTAATAATCAAGAAAAACAGTTAATAGAAAATAGAACGGCCATTGAAAGATTAGACCTTTCTGACAAAGAAGAAACCGTTGATTTTTTAACCGAACTTTACGAAAGGCGCGGCATTGAAACCGAAATCTTTTCTAAAAACGGAACCACCGCTTACACCACCTACGGCGGACAAATTGTTGGTTTTATGTATGGGCCGGGCCCCAATATGTTAAATATGAAGCACGAGCCTTTAACAGTTATAAAGCAAAAAGAACTTCCTGACGGCAGTGTTTTAGAACGTAGCATAGAAGAACACAGCAAAATTGAATATATTGTTTACAGGGTTCAAAAAAGCAACTATTTTATTGAAACCAGAACCCGTATTCAATTACTTGAAAACAGCGCCGCCGTTGCTAACAACTTTATTTTGCTTATAATTATTACGGTTCTTTCGGTTGGCATAATTTCTGTAATTATTATTTCTTACCGCTCTGCAAAGCCAATTGCTGAAATGAACACCATTACCAAAAATATGGCGGCATTAGATTTTAGCCAAAAAATTTCTGAAGAAAGTAAAGACGAAATTGGCGAACTTGCCGTATCGATTAACAACCTTTCAGATACTTTAGATGCAACCCTTAAAACCTTAAAAGAAAAAAATCTTCGTTTAGAAAACGAAATTGAGCGCGAAAGAGAACTTACCGAAATGCGCAAAGGCTTTGTTGCAAACGTTTCGCACGAATTAAAAACCCCCATTTCAATTATTGGCGGTTATGCCGAAGCCCTAAAAGAAAACATAGACACAAGCAAAAAAGAAATGTACTGCGACACCATTATTGATGAAAGCCGCCGTATGAACAAACTTGTTTTAACCTTATTAAATCTTTCGAGGGTTGAAAACGGCTCTCACGAAATTAATATTAAAGAGTTTGATATTGCCGATTTAACCCAAATGCTAGCTTTACGCATTGTAAAAAAAGAAGATTTAATTTTAGACCTAAATAATATTACCGTTTTAGCCGACCCCGACTTATTAGAACAAGCAATTAAAAGCTATTTAGAAAATGCCGTAAGACATAACGAAGGCAAAATTACGGTTAAAACCTATATTAAAGACGGCAAGGCATATTTAGAGGTTAATAACGATGGCGAAAAGATTGAAGAAAAGCAAATGGCTCACATTTGGCAAAGTTTTTACAGGGGCGATACCTCTCATAAGCGCGACAGCACCCGTTTTGGACTTGGCCTTTCAATTGTAAGCGCCATTATGAAACTTCATAAAGAATCTTGCGGTGTTAACAATACCGAAACGGGCGTTAGCTTTTGGCTAACCCTAAAAATTAAAGAAGAACCCAAAGAATTGGCGCAATAAAAACAAGCAGAGCAAAACGCTCTGCTTGTTTATTTTTCTAAACTGCAACCGGGGTAATACCAGCTTAAAATTTGGGTGTAATTATGGCCTTCTTTTGCCATGTATTCTGCCCCTACGCGACTTAGTCCCAACATATTGCCGCTACCCATAACGGTAAAAATAAAGTTATTATCTTTAAAACTAATTTCAAAACAGGTTGAAGCCAAATTAAATATGTTTTTTATTTCTTCACCGCTAAATTCTTTATTTAAAACCTTTAGTTTTAAAACATTACCTGCGGTGGTCTTTTTGGTAATTTTGAAATATTCGGCGGGGGTATCGGTTGGGGTTAACTCTTGATTTTTAAGCTCTTTTTTCATATCTTCCAAACCTACTGTTTTTGTGGTAAGAACGCCGTCCCAAAGCAAATCTCCCGCACTTTCAACCGAAGCTAAATATGGGTATTCGCCCTCTAATATGTTTTTTGCATCTTCTGTAAAACCGCCCGATGCCTTATGCCTTAAAGCTAAAATCGGCGCGTTATTATAGCAAATTTTATACCCAAAAACCTCTTTTGCAGCCGAATAAAAACGATTATATACCGTATCGTAATTGTCCCCTAGTTTTTCTTTTAGTTTTTCGGTTTCTAAAAAACCGTCTAAACTATCGTTAAAGTCAAAATTCTTTTCGTTTGAGGTGTTTTTGTTATAAAGAGCCAGAGTATATGCCGCTATAACTTCGGCTTTTATGGTTTCTACGTTAGCACCGCTTTCTAAATTATTAATTGCCACGTTTAATGCATATTCAAAACTTGGAATTTCTTTAATTTCGGCCTTTTCGGTTATGTAAACTTTAAAATTTTCGGTTGACGTTTTTTCTTCAGCTTTTCCGAAAAGGGCGCAAAGCGGCATTAAAAGTAGTGCAAAAGCAAGTATTATAATTAGTCCAAAGTATAATCCCTTCATTTGTTTTTTCCTTCTTTGTTTTTTAAATATATATGCTTAAAAACAAAGAATTATTAAAAAACCGCCACTTAAAAAGCGGCGGCTTTATTTTTATATTCCAAACAAAGAAAGTATTACACCCGAAAGGGCACTAATTAAATAGCAAATTAAAATTATAAGCAAAGATTTTTTAAGGCTTTTTTGTTTAAACAAAGCTACGTAACCAAACCCTGCCCCTGCAGAAAGCCCTGCAAATGCGGCCGAAAAACTAATACTACCTTTTATTAAAAGTTCGGTTATTAGCACCGATATTGAGCAACCGGGTATTAACCCCACAGCCGCCGTTATTAATGGAGAAAAAACGCTGCCTTTAAGTAAAACGCCTTCCAAAAATTCGTGGGAAAGTTCGTGTGCGATTATATTAATTACAAGCATTGTTATAAAAATAAAAGCGGTGGTTTTTAAGGTATGTTCTAAAGTGTGCTTTAAAGTGTGAATTATTAAATGCTTTTTATCTTGATGGTGGTCTGCTTTATGTTCTTTATGGTGTTCTTCATTTTCGCAACTGTTAAAAGCGACCTCTTTTTTATACTCTAATAATTCTTGCTTTTTAAAAATTGTTAGGTTTAACAAAAACCCGAATATAACCGCTAAAACAAACTTTAATAAAAACAAAGGTAAAATATATTTAATTGCAGAAAGATCTGTTAAAAGCACCATTAAGGCTTCATCGCTTGTGGCAAAAAACACCGCAATAAGTGTGCCACCCAAAATCGCTTTTTCGTTATATAAAGTGGCGGCCGCCGCCGAAAAACCGCATTGTGGAATAAGGCCAACAACAGCGCCAACTATTGGACCAAATTTATTTACCCTTTTAAAGTTTACGTTTTTGTCTGTACTGCGATGGTTTAAAAAAGATAAAACCAAATAACACAAAAACAAAAGGGGAAGCGCTAAAAGGGTGTCTTTTAAGGTGTCTAAAAAAGCATGTAACATATATTTTTTCCTTTTTTATATTGTTAATATTTTAATATTTATTTTTTAGTTTGTCAACAAAGGCATTTTAAACCCCTCTTTTACATATACTTTTTTTGGGAGTGGATAATTATGAGTAAAATTATTAAACTTAAACCGCTAATTTTAAGTATTGTTATACCCCTTGCGGTTGGGGGAGTAGCATCGCTACTTAGTTTAAGCGGCATTAAAGGCTTTGAAAATCTTAATAAACCTGCCTTTACACCGCCAGGTGCCGTTTTTCCTATTGCCTGGACTATTCTTTATATTTTAATGGGAATAAGTTGTTATATTGTTTATATTTCTAAATGTGCAAACAAAACCGACGCTTTAAAAATTTACGCTTTGCAACTGTTTTTAAACTTTTTGTGGCCCATTTTCTTTTTTGGTTTTAAACTTTATTGGTTTGCTTTTGTAATACTTTTAGCGCTGCTTTTAGCCATTGGTTTTACGATTTACCGCTTTTATTATTGCGAAAAAAAGGCCGCGTATTTAATGGTTCCCTACTTTTTATGGGTTTTGTTTGCAGGTATTTTAAACTTTTCTATTGCCCTTTTAAACTAAATTTGTTTAAACCCTTTACCGCTTTAATAAAGCGGTATTTTTTTATTGTCTTTTTTTATTTAATATGATATTATAAAATAGATATAATATATATTATTTTATTGCGAGGAATTATAATGACTATTGCTTTAAAAATTTTTGCTTTTTTAAGCGCGGTTTACGTTGCTTATTTTGATTTTACTAAGATTTCACTTATGGTACAAAACCCAGAAGTAAGTTTAGATCTTGCAAACTACTTTTTTGTGCCTGTTGGTATTCTTTTTGCCCTATTTTATTTTACGGGCCTTATGCAAAAACCTATTTACAAAAAAATAGTTTCTTACCTTCTTATGGGCTTTTCGGTATTTCATTTGCTTTTTAAAGTTTTAGATTTAGTTTTAAACCTTGCAAGTAACTCTTTTTTAGACGTTGAAACAAATTATCAAGGCTTTTTGTGGGTATCGCAAATTATCTTTTTAGCTTCGGTGTTTATTTTAGGCCTTTCGTTTATAAAGAATAATTTAAGACCTCTTTCTGCTTACGTTTTTGTTGTAAGTTTGGTGGCTTATTGTTTAACCGTTTTCTACTTTGTATATGCAAGCGGTATTCCTGTTGAAGTAATTTTTGCCGAAAATTCAAGCTTTGGCTTTTTAATTCCTCAAAGTTTAGTTTGGATTGGTTACACCGGAATCTTCTTTAAAGAAGTTTGGCTTGAAAATGAAATTCTTTTATAGAGGTTAGTATGAATATTTCTCATAAATCTACGTTAAAGGACACCTTGCAAGAGTTTGACGTTTTGCTTAAAAAATCTTTGGGACAAAACTTTTTGGTTGAAGAAAGTATTCCGATTAGAATTGCCGAAAGCGTAACCGATGCTGATGGTGTTATTGAAATTGGCCCAGGGGCCGGCGTTTTAACAAAAGAACTTTGCAAACGCTTTAAAAAGGTTGTTGCTATTGAACTTGATAAACGTTTAGAACCGGTTTTACAAAAAACTTTAAGCGAATTTGATAATTATGAAATTATTTTTGAAGACGTTTTAAAGGTTGATTTATTAAAAGTTATTAAAGATATGGGGGTAAAAAAGGTAGCGGTTGCCGCAAACCTTCCTTATTACATTACAAGCCCGGTTATTATGGCGCTACTTGAACAAAATTTGCCCCTTACTTCAATTACCGTTATGGTGCAAAAAGAAGCGGCTGAACGATTAACCGCAAAAATTCCAAGCCGCAACGTTGGGTCAATTAGTTATACCGTTAACTATTATTCGGTGCCCGAATATTTATTTAACGTTTCACGCGGTTGCTTTATGCCGCCACCTAACGTTGACAGTGCGGTTATTAGATTTAATTTGCTTGAAAACCCACCCGTTAAGGTTAATAACTCTAAAAACTTTTTTAAACTTATTAAAGCCGCTTTTATTCACAGAAGAAAAACACTGGTAAACTCTGTTTCTGCAGAAACAGGTATTACTAAAGATAAAATAACTGCGGCTTTAGAATCTTTAAATTTAAGCGCAACTATTCGTGCGGAAGCACTTTCTTTAGATGATTTTGCAAATTTAAGTAATATTTTATTTTAAGGAAGAATTATATGAAAGCTATTTATGAAGGACAAGTTTTAAATGCACTTCCCATTGTTGGTGGGTTAGTTTTTGCTTACGTTTCTGAAAAGACTGACGACGGTAACTTGGTTATTGCTTATCAACACATTAATTTTGACACAGGCAGAACCGCAAACGTTACAAAAACCATTTTTCAGCTTGCAAAGTTTGGGCCAAGCCACCAAAAGATTGAGCAATATGCGGCACATCATTTAACCACCCTTGCTTGTGAATTAACCGATGGTAAAATGTTTTTGGTTGAAAAAGACGGTATGGTTAAAATTATTGACGCTATGGGCGAAATTGATTTTATATCTAGCTTTACTTATAAAAAAGAAGCCCCTTCAGATATTGTATATTTAAACGGCTCTGTTTGGGCATCTTTTAAAAAGAACAACGTTATTATTAAATACGACCTTGAGCTTTTACGCGAAGAAATGCGTATTGGCGGCGGTAGCGGTGAAAACAGTTTTAATGCACCAAGTGGCCTTTTTGTTAAAGATAATACCCTTTACATTTGTAATGAAGGCTCTAATAAAATTTGGGCGTTAAACACCAAAACCTACGATATTTCTGAAGCATATTCTTTTAAAGAACCTGTTAAAAACTATATGCAAACGGCAGGTCTTGAACTTGTTGTATTAGAAAGCGGACTCTATTTATTATAAATTTAGGAGAACAAAATGAAAAAACATATTTCATTTTTGCTGGTTATTTCTTTAATTATAAATATTTTATCTTTTATGCCGGTTTCGGCCGTTACTGAAACAAAGCCCAAAAACTATATTAGCGAAAGCAGTTTTGAGTCTATTCCTAACGGCAAGTATTTTTATTGGGGATTTGACGCTTGGCACGGTGACGGTTTTTCCGGAGACGGTGCTAGTTGGCTTGTTGGCACCGTAACCGACGAAATGGCTTATTCGGGTTGCAAAAGTTTAAAGGTTGAATCTGTTCGTTGGTGGACAATTTATAAAACTGTGGAAGTAACCCAAAACACCGATTACACCTTTGTTTTTTATATGTATATGCCTTTAGGTGCTAATACCAACGTAAGTTATGCGGGGTTAAGGTATATAACCGTTTCTGACCCTGCAAGTTATAGGTCAAGCACGGGGGTTAGTATAAAACCATTTTATACCGAATACTATGATGGTGATCAATATGCCCCATCTAATGCCACAATAAAACAAAACGTTTACGGCAAATGGCAAAGATATGAATTTAAGTTTAATTCGGGAGAATTTACTTCTGTTAAACTTGGTCTTAACTTTGCCGGTATGGCAGATGGTTCGAACTATGTTTATTTAGACGATTTGGGCCTATATACCGCAAGCGATTTTGACTGTTATTCTTACAACAAATTTTCTAACGGCAACTTTGCTTTAGTAAATAATTTTACCTCTAATAATTGGGAATTTTCTTTTGAAAATTTCTCGGGTCAAGCACACAATAAGGCGGCCGCCGTTAGCACGGTAACAGATAGCAGTCTTGCTTCACTTAAAAACAATACCAACGCTTTAAGTATTGATTTAGAAACAGGCGGAAGCTTTTTAATGTGGAGTAATAATACCTACAAATTAAAAGAAAACACCTCTTATAAGGTTGAATTTTTGGTTAAAACCACAAACCTTTCAAGGCTTAAAGCCTATATTTACGAGCCCCATTATACCGATAGGCTTAATAGTCCAAACTTTAAAGAATCGCCTTACGAAGGGCATAACATTTATAGCTATAAATACGACGGTGGCGAGGACACTGCAAACGCTCCTTACCGCAAAACAAGGCTTGCAAGAACCGACCTTTCTTTTAAGTGGGATATAAACGGAACAACCCTTTCAAGTGATGGCAGTTCTATGGTGCAAACCACCCTTAATAAAGACCCTTCTTCAACCTATGGTAACGGCGGATGGATTACCGTTACGGCAACCTTTACAACAAATAGCGGCAGTTGGAATTATTCGGGCACGGGTCTTGGTGCCGAAAACCTACAATATGCTGCAAACGTTGCAATAGGCTTGGGATCTGGGGACCAAGCACAAGCAGGCTCTATACTAATTGGCGGTTTTTCTTTAAAAGAAATGGGCAAATTTGAAGATAACGTTGCCGCAGGACTAGAGTGCGCAGGCGCATCTATAAAAGTTCAAGGTGTACCTGCTTTAAAGTTTAAAACACATATTAATACGGATTTGCTTAACCATTTTTACGAAGGCTACAAACTTTCTGAAGTGGGCGCCCTTGCTTTAAAAACCAATTATTTAAACGGTGGCGAGCTTTCGTTTGATTCGATATATACTTACGGCGGTGTAAAACGCGCCGCAAAAAGCACAGTTCTTTGGACCGAAGATTATACCCTCCCCGAAGATGGTATTTTAAGTTTAACTTTAAGCAATATTTTAGCAAAAGATTATAATAGCAAATATTCTTATAGACCTTACGCAAAACTTACAAAAGGCAAAGAAGAAGTGCTAATTTACGGTTTTGAATATTCAACCTCTTTAGCTGAAATTGCAATGCTTGCAGTAAACTCTAAAAAGGCAAACGGCAATTTTTCTGAAACAATAGAGTGCCGCAATTTAATTGAAGAACGCTTTTTAAGTTTATTAACACCAACAGAACTCGCTGTTTTAAATGATAGCGCTTACATAAATACCGACTTTTTTGGCGCTAACTGGGCGGTTTACCACGGAACTACTTATATGAAGGATAGTAGTGGCCGCAATTATACAGAAGAAATGGCTCAAAAAGAATTTGACCGCCTTTCTGATTCGGGCATTACAGGGGTTAGAACCATTTTCCGTTCTACTTGGATGCACCCACTTAGTATGACCTTTACCGGTTGGGATTTTGAAACCGAAGAAATGCAAGCCTTTTATAAATGGGCAAAAGAAATGCAAAAGCGCGATATTGAAGTTATTATTACGGCAGGTTGGCTTTTAACTTGGTACGCACGCGAAGAATATACCGAAAACCTTTGGTATGATGAAGTGCCCTATTTGCACGGCGACGGCGAAGATTATTACGGAGAAAGCAACGGCGTTGATTTTACCGGCATGACCGATAACGAAATTAGGCTTAAAAAGGCTTCGCTTCGTTATGGCGAGTGGGTAAGAAGATGCCTTGCCGCCTTTGAAGAGCACGGTGTTTATAACGTTAATTACGTTTTATGTTTTACAGAACCTTCAAGTCAACAACCCTCTAACAGTACAAGTGGTTACCCAGGTACTAGACTAGGTACTGAAAGCGTTGAATACGTTGCAATGGTTAAAGGCCTTCATGAAGTGCTAACAAAACACGGTGTTAGAAATACCGTTAAAATTATTGGCCCCAACCAAGCAATTGGCCTTAACGTTCCCGATATGATTTTAATGGAATATACTTTAAAGGAACTAAAAGACACCGGCGTTATTGATATTTATACCGCTCACAGTTACCCCAGTACTGCAAATATTCATAATTCCGACTATTTTATTCCCGATTGCTCTTGGAACTATCACGAGCATATAATGAAAACCATTAACGAGGCAATAAGTAATCAAAACTATACCGGCGCATTTTTATTCGACGAGCTAACAGGCGGCGGCCATTACGACGACCCAAAAGAATCGGCATATTTTGGCGCTCAGGCAGTTGTTGGTACCATTAACGTTATTAAAAACGGTGCAGATGGCATTATGCGTTGGAATATTTTTGACCAGCTTTGGCCCAACAGCACTTCTAATAACGGTGAGTTTAGAAACGGTATTCACGTAACAGGTTTAGCCCCCAGCTTTTTTGAAAGCTACCTTCCAAGAAATCAATATTACGCTTACTCGTTGTTTACTAAATACATTAAAGGTTTAAATAACGTTGTAAACTGTAACGAATTTAAGGTTGGTACCGATTTATATTATTTGGTTTTAGAAGATGATAGCGGCAACTTAACCGCCATTATAGTTAATACAGGACATAGTTCTAAATACTTTAACCTAAAGTTTAACAAGTCTTTAAACAATAAAATTTTATATAGACATTTGTTTGACGCGGCTTCGTCTTATCCTACAGAAGACGCAACATTAGCTAATACCGACAAAATTATCAGAGCAAATTCTGAAATTAAAGACGTTGCGCCTGCCGGCAGTGTTATGGTTTACACAACGTTAAAATAATTTTTTAAAAAGGGGTGTTTTTATGAAGCATTTATTTAAAGCAATTATAATATTTGTTTTAATCACCTGCCTTGCGGCTTGTAATAATGCGGATTCTAATGCTACTTCAAGTCAAGTAATAACAAGCACCCCTTCTAGCAGCAATATAACAAGTTCTAATACTTCTAACTTATCTGCTAAAGATAATTCAAGTGTACAAATTAAAGATAAAGACGGCCGATATACCAGTGAATATTTGGCTATTCACGAGCACGTTTGGGGCAGTTGGCAAATTATTGAAGGCCCCGAAGGTGATAAACCGGGCATTAGCCGTCGCACTTGTAAAATTTGCAAAATAACCGAAGACAAAGAATGCACAATGGAAGACGTTTACGATTTTCACTCGCAATTTGGTTTGCAATATTCACAATAATAAAAAGGACGAAAAGCATATAACTTTTCGTCCTTTATTTTTACTTATTAAAACAATAAACCAATGCCGTAAATTGCGGCAACCGTCTAAAAAAGCACCTTTTTGCAATCTAATATGTTAAAAAGGCACGGTGTGCGTTAGCATTACCGTGCCTAATATTTAGCTGTTTTGTGTTGCTAAAAGTTCTTGTTTTAAGGTTGTTGCACCCGTAATGGTAATTGGTTTTGTAACGCCCTTAAAGCAATCGGTATATTCTGTTGGATTAGCATCGATAACGATATTTCCTGTTAAAGATGAGCAATTTAAAAAGGTATTCGATAAATACTTAACGCTGCTTGGAATTTTGGGTGCGGTTTTTAACGCTGTGCAATTTCTAAATACATACCCTAAGTTTGTCACTTTATCGGAAAATTTCGGGGGTTTTTCCAGCGCAGTACATTCACTAAACATCGCCATGTTCTCACCGCTTGAAGAAATGGTTAAGTATGATACATCCTTTAAGGCGGTGCAACCGCTAAAAGTATATTTCATATAAGTAACACTGCTTGGTATTTCGGTTATTGTGGTTAAGGCCGTGCAGCCACTAAACGCGGCATACATTCTTCTGAGATTTTTAGGTAGATTAGGAGTCTTTTTTAAAGCAGTTGCATCTCTAAATGTCTCATACATAACCTCAACCGTATTGGGTATTACAGGTGCTGTTTGCATTTTTTTGCAATTTTGGAAGGTTTCAAACAAGGTTTTAAGGTGTTTCCCGTTTATTGTTCCAATTAACTCTCCATAACTAACCTTGTTTTTATCTTTTAATTCTTTAACCAACCATCCATCGTTAGCTTCTTCGGAATTTGCCCCTGTTTCAATAAAAGTGTATTCGTAATCTCCATATTTAAAAATATCTCCGTAACCAACGGTTTGCGGCATTTTTTCGCCCGCTTTTAACACCTTACCACTTGCCTTTACGGTATAGGTAGCGCCCGTTGGTATTACACCACCTGCTTTGGCGTAGGCGGGTTCTACAACTGGCTTTGAGGTTGTTGTGGGTGTTTTTGAAGCGGTTGAAACGGTGCTTGTCGTAGGTGTTTCGCTTGAAGCATCAGCAACCGATTCTACGCTTGAAACGCTTGCGGTATCGTCGGCACTTGAAAGGTCTTGATTATCAGACGACACGGGCGCAGGTGTTGGTGTGCAGCCTACAAGCAAGGTTAAAATTAAAACTAAAGCAATTATTTTTTTCATGTTTACCCTCCTTAATAAAAAACAAAAAAGCGCACAAGCTAAAAGCTCATGCGCAACTTAAGTGGATTTAGTAGGTCGTTAGCGCATAAGAATTTTATTGTTTAATTTTAAAAACAAAATTCTCATGGCAAACACACCCTTTTTCTTTATTATACCACACATAAATAAATTGTCAACATTATAAAACCCTTTATTTTAAAAGGCTAATGCCGTATATAACGGCAAAATGCAACGGGTAAAACAAATAGAAAAACCACTTTAAATTTTTTCTGCCCCTTTGTCCGTTATATAAAAATATAAATGGTAACGCAAGTAGCGAAAAGAAAACGTATGGCTGATAACTAAACCGCACTACGCAATAAATAATAGTGCCTATACTAAAAGATATAAATCTTTTATTTTTGTCTTTAAAAAGGGCAGCAAATAAGGGTAATAAAATACCGGCAAGGCCGTAATCTATTGTTATTTCGATATTAAAAATTGAGGTAAGGGCGGTTTGCAAAAAGCAAACAAGGGCAAGAGATAATATAAATAAACCAACCGCTACTATGGTTTTTTTATTATCTTTTTGCTTTGCTGTTTTTAAAATATTTATATAAGCCGATACCACAATTATTGAAAGGCTAAACGTAAAAAGCACGTTTAAATATATGCTTTTTATACCACCATTTAGTAGGTCGTTTGCAATATAAAAGGTTTGGCATATAACCGCCAAAATAAACACTTGCAAAAAATATTTAATTTTATTGCGTGTATAAAAACAGCCTTCTGCAATAAAAAATGCAAAAATAGGCAGCGCCAATCTTCCAAAATAGCGAAGTATTATAATATCAGGAAAAAGCAGATAGCCGATATGGTCTATAAGCATTGAAATTACAGCTATGATTTTTAATTTGTTAGAGCTCATAGTTAATCCTTATAAAATTATACGGTATATCTTTTTGCGAGATATACCGTATTTTAAAATATATAATTTTAATATTTATTAATATGCAACGCCTTGTGCAATCATTGCTTCTGCAACCTTGATAAAGCCTGCAATGTTAGCGCCTGCAACTAGGTCGCCTTTAAAGCCGTATTTTTCAGCTGCATCGTAAGAGTTTTTGTAGATGTTTTTCATAATTTGTTGTAATTTTGCATCTACTTCTTCGGCTGTCCAGCTGTAACGCATTGAGTTTTGGCTCATTTCAAGACCACTAACTGCAACACCCCCTGCGTTAACTGCTTTAGAAGGAGCAATAATAACGCCTGCAGCTTTTAGTACTGCAATAGCTTCGTCGGTTGTGGGCATATTAGCAACTTCAACGTAATATTTAACGCCGTTTGCAACAATGTTTTTAGCGTCTGCTTCCGAAACTTCGTTTTGTGTAGCGCATGGCATAACAACGTCAACCTTTTGATCCCAAGGACGTTTGCCTTCGAAATAAGGAACACCAAATTTATCGGCATAATCTTTAACCTTATCACGACCGCTTGAACGCATTTCTAACATAAAGTTAATTTTTTCTTCGGTAGAAATACCGTCTTTATCATAAATATAACCGTCTGGACCAGAGATTGTTACAACCTTACCGCCAAGTTCGTTAATCTTTTTAACGGTACCCCAAGCAACGTTACCAAAACCGGATACTGCAAAGGTTTTACCTTTAATATCTTCGCCAAAGCTTTTTAGCATTTCAACGGTGTAATAAACTGCACCAAAGCCTGTAGCTTCAGGACGGATTAGAGAACCGCCAAAAGGAATACCCTTACCGGTTAAAACGCCTGTAAATTCGTTGCGTAGGCGTTTGTATTGACCAAATAAATAGCCAACTTCACGTGCACCAACACCAATGTCTCCTGCAGGAACGTCGGTATCTGCGCCAATGTGTTTTGCAAGCTCTGTCATAAAGCTTTGACAGAAACGCATAATTTCGTTATCAGATTTACCTCTTGGGTCAAAGTCTGAACCACCTTTACCGCCGCCCATAGGAAGACCTGTTAGGCTGTTTTTAAAGGTTTGTTCAAAACCTAAGAACTTCATAATAGAAGCGTTAACAGAGGGATGGAAACGAAGGCCGCCCTTATAAGGACCAATTGCAGAGTTAAATTGAACTCTGAAACCGCGGTTAACTTGAACGTTACCATTATCGTCAACCCAAGATACTCTAAAAGAAATCATTCTTTCAGGTTCAACCATTCTTTCCATAATGCCTAATTTTTCAATTCTTTTATCCTGCGCAATTACCGGCTCTAAAGACTCTAAAACGTCTCTAACAGCTTGTAAAAACTCGGGCTCGCCGGGGTTGCGTTTTTCTGCCTCGGCATATACTTTGTTTAAATACTCAGATTTAAATGCCATTGTGTTTTCCTCCAAAATAATAATTTACTTAATTATTTTATCATATTAAAGCGCAACCCACAACTTTTTTTTGCAATTTTTTATAAATTTTTATGTTTTTTTACTGTTTAGCGCTTTAAAGTGATGTCTCTTTTTGCAATTTGCACAAAAATTTGTTTGTGCTAAAAAGTATATGCGTTTTAATCTTTACAAAGAAGCAAATTTGCAGTAAAATAAATATATATGCGATTTTTTTATTAAGAGGCGATTTTTTTGGGCGATACCTTTTTTACAACACTTGAACAAATGATTGTTATGTTTTCTTTTACCCTTATTGGCTTTGTTTTGGGTAAAAGCGGCAAATTAAATTCTAAAGCAACAACAAACCTTGCAACACTTCAAACAACTGTGTTTTTACCTGCAATGGTTTTTTCTTCGCTTTCTAAAAACTTTACCGTTAATAACCTAGGCAGCGGCGCAAAACTTATTGCTATAAGCTGTGTTGTTATGGCGGTTTTAATGGTTATTGGCAAACTACTTGCAAAACTTTTTTCTAAAGATATTGGTATTAGAAATATGTACACCTACTATTTAACCTTTTCAAACTTTGGTTATTTAGCTTACCCCGTTGTAGGTGCCGTTTTTGGAGAAAAAGCACTTGCGGATTTAATTATTTTTACAATTCCAACAAATGTTATAATGTCAACCTACGGTTACGCACTATTTTCTAAAGAAAAGAAGCTGCTTAAAAACCTTTTAAGTCCACTTATGATAAGCGTTGCTTTAGGTTTAATTGCAGGCCTTACCGGGCTTGGCACGCATTTACCAAAGGTTGTTACCACCATTTTAGATATGGCCGGAAACACAACAGGTATGAACAGTATGATTTTAACAGGTCTTGTGCTTTCAAGCCACCGCTTAGTTTCTTTATTTAATAAACCGAAAGGCTATATTGCTTCTTTTATTCGTTTAATTGGTATTACTGTGGTTGTTGTGCCTCTTGCCGCTTTAATTGGACTTCGTGGGCACGAACTTATTGGCGTTGCTGTTCTTTGTGCAATGCCGGGCGGCGCTAACTCACTTGTATTCTCGGTTGAAAACGGACTTGACGCTTTTGAAGCCGGTAGAAGCTGTACTATAAGCAACATTTTTGCAATTATAACGGTACCGCTTGTATTTGGTGCTTTATCAGCGCTTAATTTAGTTTAGGCGGTAGAGATATGAATATTTTAGCCGTTTGCACAGGTAACACCTGCCGCAGTCCTATGATTATGGGACTCACAAAAAAACTTTACCCAAATTTTAACGTTTCTTCTGCAGGTATTTATGCCCGTGGCGAAGAAATTTCAAAAAATTCGGTTTTAGCTTTAAAGCACGAAGGCATTGATTTATCGGGCAATATTTCAAAACCGCTAACTAAAGAAGCAATAGATAAGGCCGACGTTATTTTGTGCGCCACAAAAGAGCACGCCGAATTAATTAAAAACTTTATTACCAACCAAAAAGTTATTGTTTTAGACTGCCCCGACCCTTATGGCGCAGATTTAGAAACTTATATTAAAACCAAAGATTATTTGCTTCAAAAATTAAAGGAGATTTCTTTTGATTAAGGTATTTGATAGTAAAAATGCACCCGTAAAAGAACTTGCAGATATTGAAAAAGAGTGCTTTTCTGCTCCTTGGAGTGAAGAGTCTTTTAAAACTGCTGAAAACACCCAGTTTTACGTGTATTTTATTAACGATACCGCCGCAGGTTACGTTGGCATTTACACCGTTTTAGACGAGGGGTATATTACCAACATTGCCGTTAAAAAAGATTACCGCAAAAATGGTATTGCAACCAAACTTTTAACCGCGCTTATTGATGATAAAAAAGATTTAAGTTTTATAACCTTAGAAGTGCGTAAAAGCAATACCGCTGCAATAAATTTATATAACAAATTTAACTTTAAATTAGAGGGCGAAAGAAAAGCCTTTTATTCAAACCCGCGTGAAGATGGGCTTATTTTAACAAGGAGGTAAGTTTTTTGATAATTTTAAGTGTTGAATCCAGTTGCGACGATACTTCTATTGCAATAACAAAAGGCAAAGAAGTTTTATCTTTAAAAACCGCCTCTCAAGTAAGCGAGCATCAGCTTTACGGTGGCGTTGTACCTGAAATTGCGTCCCGTAGGCATTTAGAAAATATTTCTGCTTTAGCGCGCCTAGCAATAGACGAAGCAAATCTTAAAAAAGAAGATATTAATGCCGTTGCAGTAACAAATAGACCAGGCCTTATTGGTGCGCTTTTAGTGGGTGTTAACTTTGCAAAGGGACTTGCGGCTTCTTTAGGGGTGCCGTTAATACCGGTGCATCATTTGCGTGCACACATTGCGGCAAGTTATATTTCTAACCCCACCTTAAAACCACCCTTTATATGCCTAATGGTTTCGGGTGGTAACACAGTTATTGTTAAAGTAACCGATTATAATAAATACGAAATACTTGGCGGCACACGCGATGATGCGGCAGGCGAGTGCTTTGACAAGGCCGCACGTGCTATGGGCTTAAATTATCCGGGCGGAGTGCTTCTTGATAAAATTGCAACAACGCCCGACCATAAAAAATACCCTTTACCAACACCAAAGGTTGAAGGGCACGAGCTCGACTTTTCTTTTTCGGGGCTTAAAACCGCCGTTATTAACTTAATACATAATGCAAGTCAAAAAGGCGAAACGGTGGAGGTTCCTGTTCTTGCGGCAACACTTAGAAACAAGGTTTGCGACATATTAATTGATAAAACCTTAAAGGCCGCCGAAAGAGAAAATATAAAAGACGTTGTAATTGCAGGCGGTGTTTCGGCAAACTCTGAACTTAGAGAACGCTTTTTAAATTTAAAAAACTACAACGTTTATATGCCGGAACTTATATATTGCGGAGATAATGCCGCAATGGTTGGAGTGGCCGCTTCTTTTGAAGAAAAACGTGCCGACCTTTCTTTAAACGCTTACGCAACAATGGAAATTTACGATTAATTTTTTGGGGAGTGGAAAAAATGGAACTTTGGAGTAGTGCGCACTTAAAAACCTTACCTATATGCATTTTAGCGATGCTAATTATTGCAGTAATTTTACGCAAATTTTTAATTAACAAGCCGCTAAAAATTAGAGCAATTCCTTTTGCGGTTGTATCAATAATACTTTTTGTGCTTGAAATTTTTAAGCAAGTACTTTCTTTTAAAAGAGGATATGATTTATATCATATTCCTTTACATTATTGCAGTATTTTAATTTTTATGCCGCTAATTGCAAGTATAATTATGCTATTTTCTAAAAAAGAAAACAGCAAATTGGTTGGTGTTGCAACGGCAACTACCACCGCCACCGCACTTTTAACGGTTATTTACCCTTGCTTAATTTACGGTGCAGGTAATATTGAAAATTATTTTAACGACTTTTTTGATTTTCACACAGTTACCTTTCACACCTTAGTAATTTTTGCATTTATTTTGCTTGTTGCTTTAAACCTACATATACCAAACTTTAAAAAATACAAGTGGTCTATTGTTGTTTTTATTCTTTGCTTTTGTTTAGTTTCAAGCGTTACCGCACAACTATTAAAAACCAACTTTGCAAACTTTTATCAGTGTAATATTCCACCGCTTGAAAGTTTAAGACAATTAGTTGCTTCTGCTGTGGGTTATACACCGGCACAAATTTTATACGTTTTAATAAATTCAGGGTTAAACCTTGCATTTACTATTGGTTCTTACTCATTATTTATCTTATCCTTTAAATTATTTAATAAAAAACTTGTTAAAAAAGAGGGTTAATTATGAAAGCATGTGTTATTCAACCGCCATATACTACCGACTTTTCTAAAGCCGACGAACATTTTAAATATTATATCGACTTTTTAGATAAGTGCGACAGCAGTATGGACATTATAGTTCTACCCGAAAGTAGCGATATACCCGCCCTTTCTAAAACACCCGAACAAAGAAAAGAGCTTGTTGATAAATTTAATAAAAAACTGCTTGATAAAGCAAGTGAAACGGCTGTTCGTTGTGATGCAGTTGTATTTGTTAACGCAAGATATTTATCCCGTATTGGTTACGTTAACACAACCTATGCAATTAACCGTAAAGGTGAAATTGTTGGTAAATATTTTAAAGAACATCCCGTTCCAAGTGAGGTTGCAGCGGTTGACCAAGACACCGAAAACGCTTTTAAGTTTGACACCCCTTACACCGTAACAATAGACGGCATTAAGTATGCCTTTTTAACCTGTTACGACTTTTATTTTTACGAAAATTATCCGCAAATTGCAAAACAATATGCCGATATTATTATTGGTTGCTCTCACCAAAGAAGCGATACACATAGAGCCCTAGAAATTATCACTCAATTTTTGGCATATAATACCAATACTTACGTTCTTCGCGCTTCGGTTTCTATGGACGAAACGGGCGATATTGGTGGCGGCAGTATGATAGTGGCGCCAACAGGCGAAATTTTATGCAATCTAAAAAGCCAGGTTGCAATGGGCACCGCAGAGTTTGACCCAAAAGACAAATACTATAAACCAGCAGGTTACGGTAACCCCCCTGCCGCTCATTTTGAATATATTGAGCAAGGCAGAAAGCCCTGGAAATATCGCCCTGCAGGACCCAGCGTTTGCTTGCCCGATGAATTTATGCCATATCCACGCACCTGTGCACACCGCGGTTTTAACACCATTGCCCCCGAAAACACCTTGCCCGCTTTTGGTGCGGCAGTAGCGCTTGGAGCTCAAGAAATTGAATTTGATTTGTGGTTTACTAAAGACGGCGAAGTTGTATCTTGCCACGACCCCGATTTAGACCGTGTTTCTAACGGCACCGGCAAAATTTGGGAGTACACCTTAGCAGAACTTAAAGAGCTTGATTTTGGTTGTAAATATAGCGATGAATTTAAGGGCCTAAAAATTCCAACCTTTGAAGAAATTTTAGAAAAATTTGCCTGCCAAACAATTATGAATATTCACCTTAAAACAGAGGGTCAAGAAGACTGGCACTTATCAAAAGTTTTTGAGCTTATTCATAAGTACGACTGCGAAAATTACGTGTATATTATGAGCGGCTGTGATAAAACTTTAGAAAGAATTGGCAAAGAGTACCCACACATTAAGCGTTGTTGCGGTGCCGGCGACGGTTTTTGGAACATTGTTGAAAGAGCCATTAAATACGGTTGCGAAAAGGTGCAATTTTACGACGGCTATTTTAACGAAGAAATGGTTAAAAAAGCAAAAGAACACGGCATTAAAACCAACGTTTTCTGGGCCGATTACGAAGCAAAAGCAAGACAGTTTTTAGACTGGGGCGTTGAGTGTATTTTAACCAACGACTACAACCGCATTTCTCAAATTGTAGAAGAATATAAAAATAAATAAAGTAAAAAATTAAAACAAAATACATAAAAATATAAATTCATAAAAAAGAAAAAGACCGAGAACTCTCGGTCTTTTTTATGTTAATTTATAAAGGGTCGCCCTGCCAGTTGCTTTCATATATATCTATCTCCTTATTTTACAAATTACGATAGTAGTATCTGTAAAACAAGGGGATTTATACTGTGTTATTTTTTATTCTTCATCTTCTGGCACAAGAGTCAATTCTATATCCAAGCCAAAAAATACACCTGACGAAAGCCAGCAGCGGTATACAATATCATCATAGGGAAAATCTTTTATAACAAAACAAGAGATTAAGCCTTCAAGAAATATTTC
Source organism: Acutalibacteraceae bacterium (assembly GCA_045540715.1). Lineage (GTDB taxonomy): Bacteria > Bacillota > Clostridia > Oscillospirales > Acutalibacteraceae > UMGS1279. The sequence goes on from JAZQHT010000011.1 coordinate 50,672, forward strand.
TTTATCATCCCCAAGGATTTCAATTTCAAGCATTGGTACCGTTACAAGTCCTTCGTCGGATACACACAAAAGTGCGGAATCAAACTCAAATCTTATTCTGTCATCTTTGAAATCAAACCAATCGTATTTTTCCACTAAATCTTTTTCCGACTTAGGGAAAGCGGGGTTGGTTATAACGTCAATAATTAAATTTTTAAGATTAATGAACTCTATAGGAGTGTTATCGCCATAATACTTTTGACAGTATTCATCAATTTTATTTGTAAATTTTTCAACTCCAGCGCCAAACTTCTTTGTTACTGTTTCTCTCATTGCTATTTTTGCTTTTTCAAGTCCATGGAAGGTTTCCTCTCCATTAAGAGCGCCTGGAATAGTCGGATTATTCATGGGAACATAACGTGCGATATTATACATTCTGCCCATTTTTATTACCTCTAAAATAATTTTTGTATTTAGACATCTTGTATTATACAATACAGTTTGTACCAAATTTTGTACAACAATAAGTTTGTCATAATAATTGTAACCTTTTTCGCAAATAAAGTCAACTAATATCAAAGCAAAAGTTTAGCGAGGTGAAATTCACCTCGCTTGTTCTTTATACCTATTAACAACACTATGTATCGCAAGGCAAAACCTGTCGAAAGGTGTCAATGTTAGCGGGGATAGTAAGGCCCCTTTGTGTAAAGGGGGCTGGCAGAAATCTTTGATTTCTGACTGGGGGATTGCCTTTGTCGTTATATTACAATCCCTCCGCCACGGCTTTGCCGTGCCACCTCCCTTTGCACAAGGGAGGCTTTATTTCACAAAATTTTCAAATAGTGATACTATCGTTTTAAAAACAAGGAGATTTATACTGAATATTATTTATTCTTCATCATCAACATCTTCGTCGTCGAAATCATCGTCAAAGAAATCAAAATCGTCTTGGTTGTAGTCATCATCAGAAATGGGTGATAAAGAATAGTTCCACGACCAGCACATGCAATCCCTTTTTTCTGTTAGGAAGAAGAAATATTCTTCGTCGGGGTCGTCCATATTAATAACGTTAATTTCTGCTAACGGGAATTTTCCGTCGTACTCGTCGTTATTTACATAGCAGTAAATAGCTTTTGTATAGGAATCCATATAAAATTCAATATTATCGTCTTCAAAATCGTCTAGTACAACGTCGTCAATATTTTGTGGGTAAGTGGGGTCGGTTGCAAGTTTTGTTATAATTTCAATTAACTGTTCAAATGCCTTGGGTGTGTTTTGGGCATAATGCTCGTTAGCATATTCTTTAATGTGGTCGGTTATATGTGCAATCTCTTCCGGCTTGCTTTCAAATCTTTTGCGAAATGCAATTTTTGCTTCTTCAAACGTAAAATAAGTTTTAGCTCCGTTTGAACCAAAAGGATTCATTGAATCAACCTTAAATTTTTTCTCCATAATATCTTCCTCCAATTGTTTAGTTGTCTTTCGACATTGTTAATTTTATAGCGCAGTTTGTACCAAATTTGGTACAACAATAAGTTTTTCATAATAATCGTAACATTTTTCGCAAATAAAATTAACTAATTTTGCGACAAAATTTTAGCGGAGTAAAATTACTCCGCTGTTGTTTTTATCTTTTTAAATTTATTAAGGTATGATGGGTTTGCCCGTCTATAATTCACAATTTAATTTTCTATTTTTACTATTTTGTCTATGCCCGAACACTTTAAAATATTAAAAATATTTGCACTAGGATTTTCTATTACAAGTTCTGCGTTTACCTCTTTTATCACTCTATTTCTGCCTATAATAAGCCCTATTCCTGCAGAATCCATAAATTCTAACTGTGATAAATCTAGTATTACTTTTTTAAAAGATAATTCGAAGATTTTTTCGTCAATTTTTTCACGCATTTTACGAGCGGTGGTATGGGTAATTTCGCCAATTATAAAAATTCGCAAACTATTGTTTTCTATTGCAAAAACCAGATTATCTTTTATCATATTTTCACCTTTTATTATTTAAAATAATTTGTTGTCATTATTGTATCATAAACGCTACAACTTATCAAGACAAGGGCATTTTTAACCGTTAAAGTTCAAACTTTGAGGTTAAGATTATAAGAAATTATATATATTATTAAAATATTTATATTTTATTTATAAATATTTTTCAAAAATTGTAGATTTTTTAACAATGTTGTGTTAAAATGTAAAGTGCAAAACTCTGTAAAGGCGTTTTTGCGCCTAAAAAATGGGGTTTTAGTTAAAACAAGTGCATTTTGCACTGCAAATATAATCCAAGGAGGATGCTTTAATGTCAAAAACAGCTACACTTCCCTTCAATGGCACTAAAGAGCAAGAAGAAGCTCTATTAAAAGTTATTGAAGCGGAAAAAGGACAAAAAGGCGCACTTATTCCCGTGCTTCAAAAAGCTCAGGAAATCTACGGTTACTTACCGATAGAGGTGCAAAGGATTGTTGCTGACGGTCTTTCTGTACCCTTACAAGAAGTTTATGGTGTTGCCACATTCTATTCTTTCTTCTCCTTACAACCTAAGGGCAAATACAAAATTTCTGTATGCTTAGGTACCGCTTGTTACGTTAAGGGTTCGGGAGATATCCACCAACGCCTACTTGAAAGATTAGGTATTGAAGATGGCGGTTGCACACCCGACGGTAAATTCTCGGTTGAGGCTTGTCGTTGTATTGGTGCTTGCGGTCTTGCTCCTGTTCTTACAGTTAACGACGACGTTTACGGCCGTTTAACCGTTGACGACGTTGACGGAATCTTAGCAAAGTATAAAGAAGACTAATGCTACCCGAAATTTCACTTAATATTTTAGATATTACCGAGAATTCGGTTAAAGCAAAGGCCACGAAAATTACCATTAAGGTAATTGCTGATTTTAAAAAGGACGACCTTTTGGTTGAAATTACAGACAACGGCTGTGGTATGAGTAAAGAACAAGTAGAAAAGGTTACTAACCCATTTTTTACAACCCGTACAACCCGTAAAGTTGGTCTTGGAATTCCCTTTTTTAAAATGGCGGCAGAAAGCACCGGCGGTTCTTTTGATATAGAAAGTAAACTTTCTTTTGGAACAACCGTTAAAGCTGTGTTTAAGCTTTCGCATATTGACCGTATGCCGATGGGTGACTTAACCGCTACTATGTGGCAACTTATAACAATGCATGAAGAAATTAACTTTGTGTTTGATTATAAGGTTGATGATAAAGGCTTTACTTTAGACACTAACGAATTTAGAGAGGTTTTAGGTGATATATCATTTACCGAGCCCCAGGTTAGTGCTTATATAAAAGAATATCTTAAAGAAAATATTACTGATACAAACGGCGAAAAAATATTCTAAAAAATTTTAGGAGGAAATTGTATTATGAAATCACTTGCAGAATTAAAAGCAATCCGTGATAAAATGCAAGGTGCAGTTGGTCTTCGTGCTGAAGATGAAGGCAACACTCGTGTTGTTGTTGGTATGGCAACCTGCGGTATTGCAGCAGGCGCACGCCCCGTACTAAACGCTCTTGCAGAACTTGTTGATAAAAAAGGCTTAACAAACGTTACTGTTACACAAACAGGTTGTATTGGCCTATGTATGTATGAACCTATCGTTGAGGTTTACGAACCCGGCAAAGAAAAGGTTACTTACGTTAAAATGGACGCTGAAAAAGCTGCTGAAGTTGTTGAAAGACACCTAGCAGGCGGCAGCGTTGTTGAAAAATATACTATTAAATAGGAGGTAAAGCTTAATGTATCGTTCACACGTTCTCGTATGCGGTGGTACAGGTTGTACATCATCCGGTAGTGCCAAAGTATGCGAAGCACTAGAAACCGAAATTAAAGCTCAAGGCCTTGAAAAAGAAGTTCAAGTTGTTAAAACTGGTTGTTTTGGTCTTTGTGCTTTAGGTCCAATTATGATCGTTTATCCGGAAGGCACCTTCTATTCAATGGTTAAACCGGAAGACATCAAAGAAATCGTTTCTGAACATTTATTAAAGGGTCGTGTTGTTACCCGTTTAGTATATGAAGAAACAGTTAAAGAAGACGGCAACGTTAAATCTTTAAACGATACCGCTTTCTACAAAAAACAATTACGTATTGCTTTACGTAACTGCGGTGTTATTAACCCCGAAAATATTGATGAATATATCGGTAACGACGGTTATGCCGCTTTAGGTAAAGTTTTAACCGAAATGAAACCTGAAGAAGTTATTCAAACTTTACTTGATTCAGGACTACGCGGTCGTGGTGGTGCAGGTTTCCCAACAGGTTTAAAATGGAAATTTGCCGCTGCAAATAAGGCTGATCAAAAATACGTTTGCTGTAACGCTGACGAAGGCGACCCAGGTGCATTTATGGACCGTTCAGTTTTAGAAGGCGACCCTCACGTTGTACTTGAAGCAATGACAATTGCAGGTTATGCTATTGGTGCTAGCCAAGGTTACATTTACGTTCGTGCTGAATATCCAATCGCTGTTGAAAGACTACGCGTTGCAATTAAGCAAGCTCGTGAATATGGCTTACTTGGTAAAAACATTTTTGATTCAGGTTTTGACTTTGATATTGATTTACGTTTAGGTGCAGGTGCTTTCGTTTGCGGTGAAGAAACTGCTTTAATGACATCTATTGAAGGTAAACGTGGCGAACCTCGTCCTCGTCCTCCTTTCCCTGCAGTTAAAGGTTTATTCTATAAACCCACAATCTTAAACAACGTTGAAACATACGCAAATATTCCTCAGATTATTTTAAAGGGTGCTGATTGGTTTAAATCAATGGGTACTGAAAAATCTGCTGGTACAAAGGTATTTGCACTTGGCGGTAAAATTAAAAATACCGGTCTTGTTGAAGTTCCTATGGGCACAACACTTCGTACCGTTGTTGAAGAAATCGGTGGCGGTATTCCTAACGGCAAAAAGTTTAAAGCCGCTCAAACAGGTGGTCCTTCCGGTGGTTGTATCCCTGTTGAACACTTTGACGTTCCGATTGATTACGATAACCTACTAGCAATTGGCTCTATGATGGGCTCGGGTGGTTTAATCGTTATGGACGAAGACAACTGTATGGTTGATATTGCTAAGTTCTTCTTAGAATTCACCGTTGACGAATCTTGCGGTAAATGTACTCCTTGCCGTATTGGTACAAGAAGACTTCTTGAAATGCTTGACAAGATTACAAAAGGTCAAGGCACAGTTGAACTTCTTGACGAAATGAAAGAACTTTGCTACTACATTAAAGAAAACTCACTTTGCGGTTTAGGTCAAACTGCACCAAACCCTGTTCTTTCAACTTTAAACTTCTTCTACGATGAATATTTAGCTCACGTAAAAGATAAGAAATGTCCCGCAGGCGTATGTAAAGACCTATTACAATACAGCATTATTAAAGATAACTGCTTTGGTTGTGGTATGTGTGCAAAAGCTTGTCCTGCAGGCGCAATCACAAAAACAGATTACGTTGCTCCCGGTAAGAAATTACCAGCTTACACTATCGACCCAGAAAAATGCGTTAAATGCGGCGCCTGTGTTGCTACTTGTAAGTTTAAAGCAATTATTAAAGGTTAAAGGAGTGTGCCTAATATGTCAGTAAATATTAAAATTAACGGTATGCCCCTTAGCGTACCCGAAGGAAGCACAATTTTAGAAGCTTGCAGAAGCTTTGGTATTGAAATTCCTACTCTTTGTCATTTAAAAGACTTAAATGAAATTGGCGCTTGCCGTATGTGCGTTGTTGAAGTTAAAGGCGCACGTTCACTAGTTGCCGCCTGCGTTTACCCCGTAAACGAAGGTATGGAAGTATTTACTTCTACTAAAAAGGTTTTAGATTCAAGAAAGAAAACCTTAGAATTAATTTTATCTAACCACGACAGAAGCTGTTTATCTTGTATTCGTTCAGGCAACTGCGAACTACAAACTCTATCTAAACAATTAGGTGTTGAAGATGCCGGCAAATACGACGGTGTTAAACAACATTTTGAAATTGACGATAGCGCTCCTCATATGGTTAGAGATAACAACAAATGTATTTTATGCCGTCGTTGCGTTGCCGCTTGTAAAAACCAATTTGTTGGTGTTATTGGTGCGCGCGACCGTGGTTTTAACACCTCTATCGGCTGTGCATTTGAAGACGATTTAAACAACTCCGCTTGTATTTCTTGCGGTCAATGTATCGTTGCTTGTCCTACAGGCGCATTACACGAAAAAGATCAAGTTGATGAAGTTATTGATGCAATTAACGATCCAGAAAAGGTTGTTATTGTTCAAACAGCTCCTTCAATTCGTGCAACCTTAGGCGAAGCTTTTGGTATGGAAATTGGTACTAACGTTGAAGGTAAAATGGTTGCAGCTTTACGTCGTTTAGGCTTTGACAAAGTGTTTGATACAAACTTTAGTGCCGACCTTACAATTTTAGAAGAAGCTAACGAATTTGTTGAACGTGTTAAAAACGGTGGTACTTTACCACTTATCACCTCTTGCTCACCAGGTTGGGTTAAGTTCTGCGAAACATATCATCCCGAACTAATTGATAACCTATCTTCTTGCAAGAGCCCACAACAAATGTTTGGTGCTATTATTAAAACTTGGTATGCTGAAAAGAACAATATTGATCCTAAAAATATTTTCTCTGTTTCAATTATGCCTTGTACTGCTAAAAAGTTTGAAGTTAACCGCGATGACCAAGCCGCCGCAGGTAAAGGTATACCCGACGTTGACGTTGCTTTAACCACACGCGAGCTTGCTCGTATGATTGAAAAAGCAGGTATTAACTTTAAACTATTACCCGACGAAGCTTTTGATAACCCACTAGGCGAAGCTTCGGGCGCAGGCGTAATCTTTGGTGCTACCGGTGGTGTTATGGAAGCAGCACTTAGAACTGCAGTTGAAACCATTACCGGTAAAGAACTTGACAACGTTGATTTTGAAGCCGTTCGTGGTAATGCTCCTATTAAAGAAGCAACCTTAAACGTTGGTGGTATGGATGTTAAAGTAGCTGTTGCATCCGGTGCCGCTGCTGCAAACGTTGTTATGGAAAGAATTAAGAAGGGCGAAAAATTCCACTTTGTTGAAATTATGGGTTGCCCCGGCGGTTGCGTAAACGGTGGCGGTCAACCAACACAACCTGCTTCTGTTAGAAGCTTTGTTGACCTAAAAACACTTCGCGCAAAAGCTCTATACGATGCTGATAAAGCAAACGTTATCCGTAAGAGCCACGATAACCCAATGATTAAACAACTTTATGCAGAATTTTTAGAAAAACCCGGTTCTCATAAAGCACACAAAATTTTACACACTTCTTACAAAGATCGTTCAGAAGATTACGTAAAATAAGTAAAAGCAAAATAAAAAGACTGAAGGTAAACACCTTCAGTCTTTTTTATTACACAGATTATTATCTTGTTTGAAATACGTTTATGCCATCCGCAATAGCGGAACGGATAAATCCGTTCCCTACAAAAGAAATTTTATTTAACAACGTTTATGCCGCCGTTAATATTTCGTGCCAACGGCACACCTTACCTCTTCACTTTTCACTCTTCACTTTTCACTAATTTTACGGGATGGCATTTATGCCTTCCGCAATAACCGATTTCTAATTTATTTAAAAAATCTATTTTCTTCTTTTTTAATAATGGGGTAAAGGATGGTAATTGCCGCCGTATATACTATGCAGGATAAAATTTCTTCAATAAGCCTTGCGCCCATTAAAACCAAAAGTCCTTTTGCAGGTGAATAAACGAAAAAGATTATAACCGAATTTACAACCGAAATTATAACCCCACCAATTATTAAACTTAAAAATATTTTTAAAAATAAATATCCTTTTCTTTCGGGTATTTTTTTTAGGGCTTTAAAGGTTAATGCTTGAATAACGCCCAAAGCCGCATTTGCTAAAGTAATTAAAGGTATCCACGCCCCCGACGGATTTACTATAAGGCCCAATATATCGCAAACAGCATAGCTTATGCCGCCAAAAACAGGGCCAAACATAAGGCCCGGTATTGAAGTAAATATTCCTTCAAATGTTAGGCGCACCGTATTACTGCCAAAAAGGGGCAGCATTACAGAACCAAACATCCTTATAACCAAACTTAAGGCAATAAAAAGGGCAGTAAGGGTTAGACGATATAACGTATATTTTTGTGTTTTTTGCATAAAAAATGACTCCTTTATTTTCTAAAAGAAAATCAGAGTCCGCCAAAGTTTACATATATAATATATATATACAGCGGATGAGAAAACCGCACCGCAGTAAAAAATACTTTCGCCAAAGGGTTATACTCCTATCCCTTTGTACTTAACGCGCGAGTTTTCAGCTCTGTGCAAAGTATTATAGTCTTTTAAAATAGTATTGTCAATAAACAAAAAAATATTTTTTAAAAATTTTTTAAAAAAACTATTGACAAATACGAAAAAATTGTTATAATGATAATAGTAATCATTACTATTAAGGGGTGAAACACTGATGAGAAGGTACTCTAAACAGCGCGAAGCAATTAAAAGGGTGTTAAATAAACTCAATTATCATCCATCTGCTTCTGAAATTTATTTGGAAGTTAAAAAAGATATTCCAAACATTTCTTTAGGCACTGTTTACCGCAACCTAAACGAAATGAAAAACGATGGTGATATTTTGGTATTTAATACAGGGGCCGGTAAAGAATATTACGACGGCAACCCAGACCCCCACTATCATTTTTATTGTAGGTGTTGCGGCAAAACCGAAGACGTGTTTATTGAAAGCACAGAACTTATCAGCCGCGCTAATGGCCTACTTGACGATTTGATTGATCAAGCCGAAATTGTATTTTCGGGAATTTGTAAAAAATGTAAAGATGCTAATAAAAGCGCATAGCTTTTAAAATAAATTTTAACAATATATAAATTTTTGGAGGAAAAAATTATGAAAAAATACGTTTGCTTAATCTGTGGTTATACTCACGAAGGAACCAGCGCACCTGATGAATGCCCAATCTGCCATGCTCCTGCAGAAAAATTCCAAGAACAATCTGCCGAAAAATCTTGGGCAGCAGAACACGTTGTTGGTATTGCAAAAGGTGTTGACGAAAAAATTATTGAAGGACTACGCGAAAACTTTAACGGCGAGTGCTGTGAAGTTGGTATGTATTTAGCAATGGCTCGTGTTGCTCACCGCGAAGGTTATCCAGAAATTGGCTTATACTGGGAAAAGGCCGCTTATGAAGAAGCTGAACACGCAGCAAAATTTGCTGAACTATTAGGCGAAGTTGTTACCGATTCTACAAAGAAAAACCTAGAAATGCGTGTTGATGCTGAAAACGGCGCAACCTTAGGCAAATTTGAACTTGCAAAACGCGCTAAAGAACTAGGCCTTGATGTAATTCACGATACTGTTCACGAAATGGCACGTGATGAGGCTCGACACGGAAGAGCATTTGAGGGTCTGTTGAAGAGATATTTCTAAAAAATGGTATGAGTGAAAAACCCTTATTCTATGGGGTTTTAACGAGTAAATCGCAATAAGTTGTGAAAAAAGGTATGCAGTTTTTCTGCATACCTTTTTTGTGATTTTTGTGTAATATTTGTGCAAACCTTTTTCAAAAAGCCTTGCTTTGTGCAATCTTGCGTGTTATAATGTGCATATAGCAAGAAAGGTGGTTAAAATATGGCAGATGAAATCAAAACTAATGTTGAGGTTTGGGACGATGACGGTTTTATTGAATTAACAGCCGAAGAAAAAAGGTCTATTACCACCATTAAACCTGTTGTAATAGAAGAAATTACAGATACGGTTAAGGCGAAAGAACCCGAAGAACCATATACTAAACGTGGAAACAAAAAATATTATAAGACCAACACAAAATATGTTTACAAAGTCGCTGACCGAGTATATGTATATCGTTTGTTTTTGAAAAAAGACGGACATAACATTGATAGGTATTACGATTGCCACCCCGAAACAAAAGAACCTTTGCGAACTGAAAAGGAAGCCGAAAAGGCACTTGATATTCACAAACATATAATTAAAGGCGATGCTACCTTTGTAAACGAAAAAGTAACCTTCGGTCAAGTGTGGGAAGATTTTCTTTCTTCCGAACACGAAAGAGCAAAGGAAACCATTAGACGCTATACCTCTATCTATGAAATTCACGTCAAACACGAATTTGGCGATAAACCTATTCAGGATATAACCCCACATCAATATTCCGAGTTCTTAAAAAAGATTTATAAGCACGGAACTACACGAAAAGAAAATCAGGAAGAAAAACTTACTAAAAATGAAAAGCGAAGAAAAAAGGTAACGAACGGTTATAGTCTTTCGTATGTTGAAAGTATGCTGAAATTCTTATACCTTGTTATGCACCACGCTGCACAAATCAAAGTTATCTCTTACGAAAAATATAACGAGTTTAGGGATAATTGCAAACCGCCAAAGGCACAAAAGAAAAAGGATAAGCAAAAAATCAGAGTTCTTACCCGAAAACAAATTGCAGACATTAAAGAGTTGTTAAAAGACACCGATTTTTATTTACCCTTCCTTGTTGCACTCTTGGCTGGCACAAGACCTGCGGAAACATTCGCTTTGAGATTTAGCGATTTTGATTTTGAAAACAAGATTCTAACTATTGATAAACAAATAGTTGATGAAGAAGGTGCTTTGGTTATTAAGAACCCAAAGACCGAACACAGTTTTAGAAATATTGATATTTCCGATTTTCTAATTTCCGAGGTTAAAAAGCGAATGGCTTATTTAGAAGAACAACGCAAACTTAATCAAAAAGCATTTGCAACAAACAAAGGTCGCCTGATTGACGGTAGAGAGTTTGAAGAACCAACAATGGATATGCCCGATGATATGATGTGTAGGGACGGTAAAGGAAGATATGTTACGGCACACTCATTTTCGTATTACACCAAACTTATTAAAAAGGATATTGCCCCGAATAACGATGAATTTGAAGATTTTTCGTTCTATACTTTCCGCAAAACCCACCTTTCAAATATGGCCGCAAATAACTGTCCTATTGGAGAACTGATGAAACGAGCAGGCCACTCTAACATTAAGCGCCTATATGAAAACTACTATCAAACAAACGAAACCGCAACCGAAAAACTCTTACAAGCATTAGCAAGTTTTGAAACCACCATATAAAGCAAAAAGCAGGGCTTGCGCCCTGCTTTTCTTTTATTCAACTTGTTTCAAGTATTCTTCTTGTATTATATCGTTTTCGGGTAATTCAAAGATATAGAGAAAATCGTTTTCTTGAAGAACACCTTTCTTTTCGTCTAAATCAATACCATTCAACATAACATCTAAATCGGTAACATATTCACAGAAGATACAGTGCCACAAATTAGATGAAAGATTGAGTTTCGTTGTTTCTTCCGTTGCTATATTTATACCACTTTGATAAGGGTGGCGTTCTCCACCCCACCAAACAAAGTGTGTATTAACAGGTATTGAACCACCGTCTAATAAACTGATTTTCTTTTTGAATTTACCAACCGAAAATACTGTTATATCATCATCTATTTGAGATTTTGCAGAGTTTAACCTCTGACATAGTTGTTCAAAATTATTTTTGTCTTCGCATACTAAAAAACTTTCCTGATAACCCATTATTTATTCTCCTTTAATCATATTTGATAAATCTATTTCTTCTCTGTACCAATGCAACATTCCAAAGTTATTATTAAAATTCCCATCTTCGCCTGCTTCATAATAACATTCATCATTAGAGTAGATTTCCCAACCCCATTCTTCAGCAAGTTGGAGTTCTTCTTGTCTTTGCTTTTCAAAACATTTTAGGGCTTCATTTTCATCAGTAAATGAACCTAAAACATTTATTTCTGTTGTGGCAAAATCAGCACAACAAACACTTATAATTGTATGAACTGTAATTTTCATAATCAAAAAATCTCCTTTGTATTATATTTTATTTGCCTTGTCTATGCAAGACAAATTTTATATTTCAATCTATGGTAATACTCTTTAACAAAGAGTTGCAAACGGAAGCAACGACATTAACGGTCATAGCGTTACCTGCCTGTGCTAATAATTTGTTGGGGTTAAGTTTTGCTTTCTTGGCTTTGGTTATGTATTCCTTCGGAAAACCTTGTAACATCAAACCTTGATAGCCATTCACTTTATATAATTGTTTATGATAAACATAATAAAGCCCGTGATTACCTTTTCTTAAAGTGGGTGTTCTGTCCTTGTATGTTCGCATATCCTTGTTTCTGCGGTCAATAACAAGATAATCTTGTTTCAATAGGTCTTCTTCATTAAACTTGCCTTTGTTTAGGTCGCTGTTAAGATAGCCTTGCCAAGATTCGTTATAAATACTGATAGGTTCGCCGTGAAGACCGTTCAGGCACTCTTTAAGGGTTCTGCCTGTTTCGGTATGTGTTTCCCATTCAATCGGTGTGTGTGGTATATCTTTTCGGATACCCACCAAATAAATTCTTTCTCTGCTCTGCGGAACACCAAAGTTAATTGAATTAAGAACCTTCCACGAAACGTCATATCCGAGTTTGTCAAGTTCGGTTAAAACGGTTTTAAGTGAATTTCCGTTATCGTGTGATATGAAGCCTTTGACATTTTCCAAAATGAAATACTTGACGTTCTTTTCTTTAAGTATTTTCATTAGCCCGAAAATTACCTGTCCGCGCTCATCTGCAAAACCTTCTCGTTTGCCTACCATTGAAAATGTTTGGCAAGGAAAACCGCCAATCATTAAATCAAAATCGGGTAATGTTGTAGTATCAATCTTCATCAGGTCGCCGTAGTTCTGTTCGGTGTTCCCATAAAACACCTTGTAGGTGTCGGTTGCGTCTTTGTCAATTTCGCTGTATGCGACACATTCCAAACCGTTGTCTGCAAGTCCTAACTTGCCACCGCCGATACCTGCGCAAAAGTCCATAAATTTTAAGCCATAATTTTTTTCCATTGTTTGATTTCTCCTTAATAATTTTGTTAAGGAGAAATAACCTCAAACTATGGGTTGGGTGTTATTCATCTGTTGGGTTGGAGAAATCAGGTTATTTCTCCACTGTTGGTATTATTTTGTTGTAAAAATGATTGTTAAGTTATAATGATATAGTTCCTTTTTCAAGGTGTGTTTGAAAAACAAACGATTGAAGATATGCATACAAAGTCAGAAATGCGCTTGGTGTTCTCAATTCCAAACATTCATCCGAGTATGCCTCATCAAACCACCTTGCCGTATGTTCGTTTATCATTTCAAAAGTTATAAATTGTTCGATACCTGCTTTTTCACGATTTTGATTGATTTCGATAACAAAGTCCAAAAACTCATCAAAAAAAATAGGTTTTAAGGCTTTTTCGTTTTTATCGTAATACATTTCCGTTGCTTCCTTAAATACAAACTTCCTATACTCTTCTATCACATCCACAGGTTTATTTTGTAACGATTTCTTGTAGTTACATTTCATAATGTTATGTACCTTCACTTTCATAAAATTTCAATAGACAACAAAAAAATACACCTATCCCTTTGTCCTTGGGATAGGTGTATAATCATATATAGGGTTAAGTGAACTTGCCTTTCAGGGAAATTCTAATTTAAGTTGATTGTAAAAAGTTGAGTTAAAAGGTTTGAAAAATTAGTTGGTTGAATTTTGTTTGTTGAATTATTGTGTAATTATGATACCACAAAAAACACCTTATGTCAAACCGCCGAAAACCTCTATATGTCAAAATAAACAAAAGTCCCATGGTTACTTGGTTTTTGATTTTGAAAAAAGATATGAGTAAAAATACTCGCAATATCTTGCGATTTTTAGAATGAAATTTTCCCGAAAAATTTTTCAATTTTTTTATTTTTGTTAAAAAACACAACGAATTTTAACCCTTATTTGTAAAAATAACGGTCAAAATGGCATTTAAGGTCAAGCGCTGCCTTTGGTTTTTTTACGAAAAATGCAACAACTTTTTGTAGCATACATTTTTTCAAAAAAAGAACAGGGTGTTAGCCCTGTTCAATCTGCAAAAATATCATCAATTAGTGTTTCATAGTCTTGGGGTTCTTCGTATGTCTGCTTTATCGGTGTAACCTTATCTGCTATCTGTGATAATAAGCCTTTGTTTCTTCGTTCTTTCAAAATCTCTATAAACTCAACGTTTCCGTTCTGCTCGTTCATCTTATTTCCTCACTTTCTTTGTTTTTCTGTTCTTCAAGTTCCATTTCCCTGACACACTCTAATATCAAGTCCGAAGCCTTCTCGGCTTTGGTACTTGCAGAGATTATTTCATTAGGTTTGTCTTTAAGGTATGAAGCCCAACCTTGAATATAGCCAAGGTAATTTTCAGGTGTATCGCTATCATCGGGAATACACATTTCGGCGCAAACGATTTGACTACCGATTTCGGCAACCAATTCTTCTTTGCTATATTCCTTGTGTGCTGTTTCTAAATCAACAACGGTTTTATCGTTGAAGCGACCGAGCGCAACACCTGTGCTATGCACCATTTCGTGTGCAAGGGTTGTAATGTATTCATAAACCGATGTGAAATTATGTATGTCAGGCACTCTTATTTTCATATCGTGGGAAAAATATGCCTGTGTTCCGTCCTTAACGATTTGAACCTCTATACCGTATTTTTTACAATAGTAATTGAAAAGCCTATTAAAACGGTCAAGGGCAAGTCTTGTTTGTTCGGTTGCTTCTTCGTGGGTAAAGTGTTCAAAGTGAAATTTAGAAGGTAGATTCTCTCCGTTGTTGTCACGCTGCACAACATCTTCACGGCTGTAAACGTGGTAATATTTCAAAAAACCTTTTTTGATTTCGTTGCCGTCCTTATCTAACTTTGGTTCGCCTGTTTTTTCATCAAGAACAGGTCTTGTGTTGTAATAGCAAACGATATTACCCCTTGCACCTTTCCTGATTTGGTATTGTGGGGCGTCTTTCTTTTCGTTTAATGCCTTAACCATATTGAAGGTTAGGTATTCGTTGTTATCAAGCAAAATACGGTTGATACCCTTGTATGCTTCCATTGTGTTATAACTATACGGCTTGTCGGGAGCGCCGAGCGCAAACGGTTTAACCCACCTGAAAGTCTTCCCCTGTTCTTCTGCTTCTTTCATCTTATTTAATATGTTTTCAGTAATTATTTGTGCTACATTAGCCATAATAAAAACCCTTTCTGCTCTCCGTGGACTTTTGGAGATAATAATATAGTTGCCAAGCAATATAAGTATGAAAGGCGAATTTATTATTTAGTTTTTCTGCATATCTTTTTTAATTTAGTAACTATGGGTTATGTTGTCTTCCTTATAGTTCGTGTAAAATTTCATTAACACAACCTATACTAATAGTTATAGAGAATAACTATAAGGGGGAAGGCAAAATTGAAATTAGATACAATAGGTGCAAACATCAGGAAATGCCGTTTATCTAAAAAAATGCGCCAAGAGGACTTGGCTGAAAAGGCGAATTTATCCGTAACTTATGTTGGAATGATAGAACGCGGAGAAAAGACACCTTCGCTTGAAACTTTGGTTGCTATATTAAATGCAATCGGTGTATCTGCTGATGTTGTTCTATGTGATGTGGTTACGGCTGGATATACGGTTAAAAATTCCTTGCTCAATGAAAAACTATCGCAATTATCGGAAGAAGACCGCAACAAGATTTATGATGTTATTGACACAATGATTTCCCATTCAAAACGGTCAATAAAGTAAAAAAAGAGTTCGCTTGACAAAAAGCGAACTTTTTTTATTTCGACAACAGGCTTCGTGTAATTTCGACATAATATGTGTGGTATAACATAACTGTCAGTTAAGGCAACAAACAAATAGTTATGAATGGAGAGAAAAAGAAATGACAACAAAAAAGATTATTCGACAAATCGCAAAACAGAACGGTGTTACACCACAAGAGGTAATAAACGATATGAAGGAAGCAATCCGTGTCGGTATGGCTTCCACCGAGCCGACAGCAAGGGCATTTTGGCAACAAATTGCACCTGAAGGAAAAGAACCTTCGATAGATGTGTTTTTGAAGGCTTGTATCAGCAAGGTACATACCCAAACTATGAGTTAAAACAAAATCGGTATGAGGAAATATCTCATACCGATTTTTCTATTATAGGTCTGTTCGGTTAAACTCACGGTAAAGCATACTACCGAGCGCTGCCATAATGGCGTTATACTTGCTCTTGTTTTGGAAAAGTGATGTAAATGCTTCGGTCTGCTCTACATAACTATCTTGTGCAACAACATCAAAGGTTTTCGGGAAAATACTTTCTGCGAATACCTGTGGGTTAGAAGTTTTTGCAACCTTGCGGAGTTTATCATCATCTTTTAACCTATCGTGCAAAGCATAAATCAATACACGGTCGGCGTCGCTGAAATTACCTGCAAACAGTTCATTGATTTTCTGTATAACCTCTTCCAAAGGTTCTTTCTGTTCGGGAACCGCTTTACCCTTTGCGCCTGAAGGTTGATAAGGTGTCGGTTTGTCTGTAAGGGCAATTTCACCTTTGAAGGTTTCTTCCAACTTGTAAAATTCAAGTTTCAATGCACCTTCAAGGTCAATCATCTTTACAGGTTCAGCAGGTATAAGTTTCAGCAGATACGAGCAGAACACATATTCCTTTTGCATTTCGCTATCGAACATACGGCAAACCTGCGAGATATAACCATACCATTTAATATAGGAACGAACCTGACGCCTGAAATTATATCTATCATCTTGTGCTTTATCGTTGTAACGGTCAGCAACAGGTTTCAGGGTAGAGGTCATTTTACCCATACTAACGGCGTCTTGTTTCTTGCCTGAATAGTAAATATCGCAAAATGCCTGAATGTCATTTGTGGAATAGATGTTGTATGCTCTCAATTCCTTTTGCAACTGATAAATCAGGTCAACATTTACCTCTTGTGAAAGTGCCGTTTCCTGATAGAACGGTTGGAAGGCTTTTTGAATATCATCTGCTGTATTAACAAAGTCAAGTATAAAGGTATCGTTTTTACCTGCACAAGTTCTGTTAAGTCGGGAAAGGGTTTGAACACACTTTACACCACGGAGTTTTTTATCAACAATCATTGTATGCAGTAACGGTTCATCAAAGCCCGTTTGGTATTTCTCGGCAACGATAAGCACGTTAAAGTTGCTATGAAATTCTGCTTTTGTTTGGTCTTCGGAAATGTGCGAACCGTCCTTGCGAACATTAAGGGACGTTTCGGTGTATTCGTTTCCTTTGTCCTTAACAGCACCCGAAAAAGCAACCAATATATCAATGTTGTCATAGTGCTTTTCTTCGATATAGCGCTTTACCTCGTGGTAGTATCGAACGGCCGCTAAACGTGAAGATGTAACAACCATCATTTTTCCTTTACCGCCGATTGCTTTCGCTGTGGTGGAAAGGAAGGTTTCAACAATGATTTGTGCTTTTTGGGATATGTTGTAAGGGTGCAAGTCTTCAAAACGGCGAATAACCTTTGCGGCGCGAGATACAGGCACATCAGGGTTATCGGGAATAGTCTTTGCTATCTTGAAGCAAGTGTTATAAGTCATATAGTTTTGAAGCACGTCCATTATGAACCCTTCCTGAATTGCCTGTTTCATAGAATAGACGTGGAAGGGGTGGAAAGAACCGTCCTTATATTCTGTTCCGAACATCTCCAAGGTTTGACCTTTGGGTGTGGCTGTAAAGGCAAAGAAGGATAGATTCTTGTGCTTTCCGTGAACAATCATTTCCTGTAACAACTTATCGTTAAGGTCAAGTTCATCTTCGGCCTTACCTTCGATTTCCGCATACTCACGAAGCGCCATTTCGGTATCTGCAAGTGCTGTTTTCAGTTTGATTGCAGATTGACCTGTTTGTGATGAATGGGCTTCATCAACAATAACAGCAAAGTTCTTGCCCTTGGTGTTCTCAACCTCGGAATAGATTACAGGGAATTTTTGAAGGGTTGTAACAATAATTCTGCAACCGCTATTGATAGCGTCACGAAGGTCTTTCGCTGTTTTACCTTCTCCGATTGTTTCAACAGTTCCGAGTGTATGGTCGAAGGCTGAAATGGTGTCCTGTAACTGTCTATCAAGCACCACACGGTCGGTAACGATTATTACCGATGAAAAGATAGGTGTGCTGTCAATATCGTGTAGGCTTGCCAAACGGTAGGACGTCCAAGCGATAGAATTTGATTTGCCTGAACCTGCACTATGCTGTATCAGGTAGTTAGTTCCTGCACCGTTGGTCTTAACATCGGCAACAAGTTTTCTAACAACGTCTAACTGATGAAATCTTGGGAAGATAAGAGTTTTATTATCTTTGCGGTGGATAAACTTTTGAATTATATCCAAAGCGCTGTCTTTCTGTAAAACATTCTCCCAAAGGTATGCTGTGGGATAACCGTTCGGGTTGGCTGGGTTGCCCTTGCCACCGTCATTACCTGCACCGTTAGAACCCTGATTGAAGGGTAGGAAGAAGGTATCTCCCTTTGCAAGTTTGGTCGCCATAAAGACGTCGGTTTGGTCTACACAGAAATATGCCAAGATTCGCTTGTCAAACTGAAAACAAAGTTCTCTTGGGTTACGGTCATACATCCATTGGGTTTTTGCATTATCAACCGTTTGTCCTGTGTATTGGTTTTTCAGTTCCAAAGCAAAAACAGGTATGCCGTTGAACACAAGAACCATATCAACAGAATTGTTGTTTTCTGCTGTATAGTGCCATTGGCGAACCACATTACAAACATTTTGATTGTAATGCTCGGTCGCTGTCTTGTTTAGGTTGCTTTCAGGTTTGAAATAGCAAACACGGAAGGTAATTCCTCTATGCTTGAAACCGTGTCTTAACACGCTGATTAAGCCTTCACTATCACAAGCATTATTAAAGGCAATACAGAATTTGTTTACGGGGTCGCTATTGCAGGTGTTTTCAAACCGCGCCCATTCCTTCGGCTGCGTGTTCTTCACAAAGTTTATCAGGGTATCTGTAAACAAAGCAACCGAGGGGTCGTATGTATCTGTGGTTTTGGTGTATCCACCTTGTTCAGTTAATAAGAAGGATTCTATGTCCTCTTCAAATCGTCTTTCGTTTGTTATCATAGGTATAACCTCCTATGGTTAATTAGAGTGTTCGTTTATATATTTTATAAGAACTGTGCAGAACGCTTGACTTGCTTCGCTTCTGTATTCAGGTTTGATATCTTCCAAACTATCAAGGAAATCTTGTAGTTTGTGAACGCTTTTTAAGACATTCTCGATTTGAGTCAAATGTTTTTGCTCTGCTTGTTGCTGAATATATGTATTATTAAACATTTCATAAATTGGGTTCATTCGGTCTCTCCTTTACTATAATTGATTGTAGTGCCAAAGCATTCATCAGCAGTATTGAAATATGCCTTGCGAACTTCTTCAACCCAATCGTGTATTACTCTTGCATGGGCTAATGCATCTAGACAAGGAAAAATGCTCAAAAACATATTCGTTATCCAAGCCAAAGAAATGGCCGAATGTTCTGCGGGTGTAGTAATTCCATAGTTTGAATGTCCAACAATCACAAGCGATTGTTCATCTTTCAAGCATAATCGTTTAAACGTTCCTTGCGGTGAACCGTGATTAACCAAACACGCTAATTTATATTGTTTTTTCCATGCTTCATTAACATCACAGTTGTCTTGAATGTGTTTAAATTTTGTAATCTTCAATTCTGTTCCATCTTCTTTCTTTGCGCCTGTTGTCCAACTATACCATTGGTCATCAGTCTGGGATTGCTCAAAATACTGTTTTGCAATTATTTCGCCGTGTTTTATGATAAATGATGCGTTACAGCATAGTTCGTACATTGACCGCCACCTAGAATAAGCGCAATCAGCAAACCCCAATTTCATTAAATACAGGATTTCTAAAAATTCTTGACAACTGCGACCCTGCATATATTGCAAGGCTAAAAAGGTGTACTGTTTTTCCTTTTTGATATCATCGGGAATATTATCATTGACAAAAGCACTATACCGTTCTGCCGCTTCTAAAGCCATTACATACATAGTTTCTGAAACGGCGAAGCATTCACCCCAAATGTCATTATGATGGGCAATAAATTTATCCTGTTCTATTTTTTGCTTATGAGATATCTCAAATCTTTTTTCTACAAAATAATCGTGATAGTCCTTGGATGCCTGGTCCAATAACAACTTCATACTGTTGTTGATGGTATCTTGGTTTAATTTTTTTATAATTTCATCATCAGTGAAACCTTGTTTTTGCCATTCGGAAATAGTATCCGTGTATGCATTTCTAAAAATCTCGGAAAGATAATCCGTTGTCAATGATTTTTCACCTCTTTTTTGCCTGTTACATACTCGTATATAACAGATTTTTTGTAACTTTCCATTTCTTCAAGCAGATGTGTTTTATCGGCTATCAGTTTGTCAATCTCGGAACATTTGCGGTCAAGGAAATTCGCGATTTCCTTTTGTTCGTTCATATCCCTTGTGATAGGAACGAACAATTCTTTTATTCTATCAAGATTAAGATTTAATTGAGTGCTTACAACAGCAGTTCTTATGAACATTTCCTTCATAGAAAGGAAAAGATAGTAAATATAATCTTCAAAAAAATCTTTTTTAGGGGTAAACCCAACAACGCTATCGGGGAAATAAGCGTTAAAACCTAAAATGGCAACATCGCCAATATTTGCGGCTATAGTCATTGTCATTGTTCCTTTGGGGAATTCTTTACTAACAGAACAACCTAATTCATTTAAGGTTTGAGAATAGGTGGTAATATACTTACCTGCTCGTGCAACATCGCCTGTTTGGATAAACGGATAATCGCCACCATAATATCTTTCATCATTTCTTGGTCTATGATTAAATAATCCACGAGAAATATCAGTTATATATTTGATTTTAATAATTTCCATTTCTGCAGGAATATTGCCTATCCACTCAACACCACTATCTTTCATAGCACGGTCGCCACGAATACCTTTTGTTACGGCTTCGGTAATAACCGATTGCTTTAACTTTTTGTATTCTTCAATAGTCGCCTTTGTCTTCTCAATAACGGTATCAATCTCTGCACATTTGCGGTCAAGGAAATCTGCAATTCGCTTTTGTTCTTCTGCGCTCGGAAAGGGTAAAAGTTGAACACCGAGTTTTTCCATTGGTATTCTCATACGAACGGTGTTGAAATTGCCACTTTCGGTTTCCTTCATCAAGATTCCGTTACCAAGTCCTAACAGGCTTCTTTGAAATGCTTTTGTTTGGAACATACGGCAATAGTAATGTTGATTAACACCTTCTAATCGGGGATATAACATATAATACACAGGACTTACACAGCCAAAGTATTTTGAAATGCCAACTGAACCCGATATGATGTTCATACTATTCATTACAATATCATCAGGATATGCCAAACGGTAGGCGGTCAAATCTTCCTTTGCTTTGTTACCGCCACCTTCTTTTTCGCTATACGGCACTACACCGTATGCAGCGCCGAGCGATAATATAAAATCTGTTTGTTGAGGGTCATTCTTTTCCTTCCGTTCAAGGAATATTGCTTTTAAGCGCTTCATTTCCCACTCTGCAGGAATATTGCCTATCCACTCAACACCACTATATTTTAATGCTCTCATAGTGTATCTCCTTTTTTATTGAAGATTACAACCACCGCTATTATACCTGCTATCAGCAATATACCGCCTAACGAAGATACAATAACAACCCAATGTGCCGTTATCCATTTTACAAGGGTTATAACGCCATAGGTTATCGCCCATATAACAATAAATACTACTAAACGAATAAGCCAATGGAAAAGACTACCTGCACCGCTCGAACTGATTGAACCGCTATCGTACATATCGCCAACAGCCGAAAAGGCGATAGCATAAGCGATTGCACCGATAACAAGCAGAATAACATATTCGTATAGTGCAGAAATGGGTAGCCCTAACGGGTCGGTCAATCTATCAAAAATAAAACTAAAAATTTCTCTCATTTATTGTTCCTTATGTAATAGTGTGTGTAGGGTTTGAGATATATCGGATTCCAAACCGATAATGCGGTTGAGAATATCGTTTGAAGGTTCGGGAGATTGATATTCATAGAAATATCTTGTCATAGGTATTTCGTAACCAACCTTGGTTTTGCTCTTGTCTATCCAAGCGTCAGGCGCATAGGGTAAAACCTCTCTTGCAAAGTAGGCGTCAATATCTTCATCTAACGGAACGTTCTCGGTATCTCGTAAACTGCTATCAGCAACAGGTTTGCCCTTTTTCAACACAGGCTTGCCGTTTTCATCAAGCAAAGGTCTTTCAACAACGATTTTGTTATATCCAAATTCCACGCTGTCAAAAATCTTGCTTTCGCAATAGATACCTTCCTTGTCGCCATAGATACCTTCTTCAAATTCGCCGTAGGCTTTAACAATGAGATTACGGCATAACTCGGTAATATCATTTCGTTTTGTGCCTATGGGTTTTCTTCTTGGCTCGTAACAATGGGAAGCGTCAATCAACTGCACTTTACCTGCACGATAGGAAGGCTTGTCCCTATTGAACACCCAAATATATGTTGCAATACCTGTATTCATAAATTGGTCGGTAGAAAGTTGAACAATCGCTTCCAACCAATCGTTTTCTAACATATAACGGCGAATTTCACTCGGTCCAGAACCTGCGTCACCCGAAAACAAGGGCGAACCATTTTGAACAATCGCCATTTTACCGTCTTCTGCAAGTTTGGAAAGTCCGTTCAAAACAAAGAGTTGCTGACCGTCCGAGATTTTGGGAAGCCCTGCGGAGAACCGACCATTTTCGCCAAGTTTCGCTTCACTTTCCACCGCCTTTTGTTCGCGCTTCCAATCAATACCGAAAGGTGGGTTAGAAATGATACGGTCAAACTTGTAACCTGCGAATTGGTCTTCCGAAAGGGTGTCGCCAAATCTCATATTGTTTGGGTCGCCACCTCTAATCATCATATCGGCTTTTGCGATAGCGAAGGTAGAGGGGTTGAACTCCTGACCGAAGCAGGTAACGGTTGCGTCTTCATCTAATGCCTTTATCCGTTCTTCCATACAACTTAACATCTGTGATGTTCCCATAGCCATATCGTAAACGGTTATATTTTGACCGTTAAACTTTGTATCGCAAAGTAGAATATCGGTCATCATATAAATAATATCTCGTGATGTAAAGTGCGCTCCCGCTTCTTCGCCGTAACTTTCGTTGAAACGGCGAACAAGGTCTTCAAAGATATAACCGCAATCAACAGCAGAAATCTTATCAGGTCCGAGATAACCTTTTGGGGAATTAAATTCCTTAATAACCAAGTATAAGGTGTTGCTTTCCACCATTCTTTTTATGATGTTGTCAAAATCGAACTTGGAAAGGACGTCTTGAACGTTGCCTGAAAAACCTGCAAGGTAATCACGGAAATTCGCTTCGATGTTTTCGGGGTCTGCAAGTAATGTATCAAAAGTATATTTAGATACATTATAAAACTGATAGCCTGAAGCACGAGTTAAGAAGCCATCTATTACCTCAAGGTTTTTTACCTTTTCGTATGTTTCCTGAACCGCGCTGTGTGTCGGTAACAGGCAATCGTGAAATCTTTTAACAACGGTCATAGGTAAAATAACAAGTCCGTATTCGTGGGGTTTGAACGGCCCACGAAGCATATCGGCAACGTTCCAAATAACCGTTGCTTTCTCATTTATGTTCAAGCCAACATTTGTAATTTCGCTCATATCAATTCTCCTCTTGGGTTTCGTGTGTGTATTCTACAATATCGCCATAAGTGATTTTGTAGGTTTGACATATCTTTGTTAGGACAGATAAACTAACCTCTTTGTTTTGGTTGATTTTAGTCCAAGTGTTCGGGGAGATACCGCAATCTTTTCTACAATCAGCCTTGGATATGTCGTGTTCTACACAGTAACGAAACAACGGTCTATAACTAATCATAATAAGCCTCCTGAACGGAAATTTAATACTAACTATCATTATACAGGAAAACTCATATTCTTGCAACAGAAAATCGCAAATTCTTGTGAGTTCTTTCGCAAGATTCAATGAACTTTTTAAGGCGAACCGTAAAAAAAGAAGCAAAAAAAGTTCCGCTACTTTTTTTATTCCGAAAAAAGTAGCACAAAAAAGCGGACGCTAACCTCACTTAAGGTTCGGTTAGCGTATAATCGCCCCTTTATAATTTTTTGTGAACACCAACTTAACCTTTAAGAGTTCTTTTAAGGGTGTGCTTAACATTTTAGATTCTGCTACACCATATACCTATAATATAATATATAACGAACATATTTGTAAAAAATAGTCCCAAACAAAAATCACTATGGGGAAATAACCTCATAGTGATTTCTTTTTGCGATAATATGTTGATTTACTAATGCCGAGGGTTTCCCACGGTTTTTCTTTCGGTGGTTTCTGTTTGAGTGTCTTCGATAATCGGGATATGGTCGCAACGGATAAACCTGTATCTGCAGATATTTGTTTGTAAGTCATACCTTCTTTGAGCAGGTGCAAAGCACGGTCATTCCTTTGTTGTGTTTGTTCTTTTCGCTTCTTAATTTCTGCATTTCGGGTAAGGTTTACCGATTGTTTTTTGTATTCATCTTCAAACCGTTTTATTTCATCATCGTGGGCTGATAGCATTCCGTAAAACCTTTTATTTGTTAGTTTATATATCTTTTTCTGTTGGAAGATATAATCTATCTTTTTTAGGGGTTCGGAAAAGTCCTGATTTAGTTGTTTGCAATATTCCTGTGCCTGTTTTATCGGCATAACCATAATGGCGCTGTTATAGGCAAGAAACAACATAATATCCCTTTTTCCGACACTATCTAACAAAATCTGCGAATACCATTTGATAAAGGCAAGTCTTTTCAGGTGTAATGCCTGAATGGGATTCCGTTTCTTTTTGGTGGCCTGACCTTTCCGACTTGCTTCGCTGCGCTTGGCAAAACCTTGTTTTTTCAGTAGTTCTTTTAGTTCGTATTCCTTATAAACAGGGTGTTCCGAAAGTGCTTTGTTTAATTCGTTTATATCGTAACCTTGGGTGCTGATAATTTCGTGTTCAACTTTGGTTCGGGTGTGGGTATTCCACGTTCCGACAAGGCGACAAAGACCGACCGCATTTTTTGAAGCCGACACGTCAATATCAACCAACTGTTCAAGGTCAGGGTATTCGGTCAAAAAGTCTTTTATGATGATAGCGATTTTATCAATAATATTGTTATACAAAAATAAAAGTTTAGGGGAAGCACTATTGATATGCCACCATAATTGAAAGCCACGTCCACTACGAACCCAAACTGAAGGTTTGGGAATGTTAAAGGGTGGTTGTATGTTTATCAAATCTCTAAAAAAATAAAACTCGAACTTTTCTAAAAAACACATACGGTCAAAGGCGTTCATCTTGCCGTGAAAATCTATGTCAAGGCAGATGTTATTTAATGTAAACAACTTTTCTGCACAACGTTTTGAATACGGCTTCAAACCGTTCTTTGTTATGTAATAATCGTTGCTCTTTAATATTTTAAGTTCATCTATTCGTTTTTCTATGTCCTCAAAATAACAACAACCCAAACTTATCATTTCTTTTTTTCTGTTTCGGGTGGATAGATTAACCATACTTTTGAATTTCTCATTCGGTGGGAATACCACGTCAACCCATTTCTGCATATCAATTCTCCCTTCGTTGTTTTTCAAAGGAAGAATGAAAGATTCAGGTGTATAAATAAAATTCGCTCATAAGCATTTTTGCCTACGAGCGATTTTGTTATTTGACTACTATTGTTTTAACCCTTTTCATAAAGTTATAGTTCTTTTTATAAAACTGTGCATTTTTAATTTCATCTTGTAAGAGTTCTCTGTATTTGTCTAACTCGGTTTCTAATAGTGTTATATGTTCCCTTAAATCTTTTATAGTGTTCTCGTATATCTCGGTTTGAACGGTGTCGCACAGGTCATTAAAGGTGTGTGTAACCGCTTTGCGTGTTTGTTCTAACTCTTTATCAGCCACAACTGTTTACCTCTCTTTCCTTATAATTTTTTATAAATGCTTCGGGAGTCATAAGATTAACTAACTTTCCGTCCTTCTTAAACTCAATCAAATAGTATTCTCGTGTTAGTTTCTTTCGCTTGATGATAGCGAAAATGATTGATATTGTTACCGCTTCGGTCTTCGGTGTGCTTGTTACACCTTGAAATATCAAATCGTGGATTCCACCTGTTGTTTTGTAAATGGATATAGTTTTAATAGTCTTATGCCCCTTTCTGCAATAAAGCCTTTATTTCCGTTTTTCGCCTTTTCAGGTCTTCGCGCTCTGCAACGGATAACGAAGCGCTGTTGCTTAATTGGTTCAGTATTTTTTGTAGTTCGTTTTCAAGGTATGCTGTGTCGCCCTGTTGCTCGGTAGCATAAACCCTTTCTTCAATCAGGTTTAATAACCATTTGCTGACCGAGGTATTTTCTGCAATCGCACACAGTTTGATTTTTGTTTTAAGTTCAGGCGAAACATTACAACGAACATCAGTAAACTTTTTCATACCGCTTTATCTCCTTTCTGCCGTTTGGCTTAATTGCTTAATATAAGAATGTTCGATAATAACGAAAAACGAAAAAATGTACTGTGCGATAGTTACCTTCGGAGAACACAATATGAATGTCAAAAACAGGGTTTGGGACGTTCATTATATTGTGTTATTTATAATGCACCGCATTGATAAATAAAAAGTAACATTCTTATAGTAGAAAATTGAAAGGAGTATTTTGTATGGAAAATTACACATTAACGGTTAGTGTGCATAAAGGCACTTGTGCCGAAGCACACCTGAACCATAACAGGCGAACAATCGCTGTTCCACACGCTGACAAAGACCGATTACATTTAGACCGTGCATATATTGATATGGACGTTGAACAGGCATACCACATTAAATTTGACAAAGCATTGGAAGAATACAACAAGGACAAGAAGCCTTCGCGCCGTATAGAGAACTACTACGAACACATCAAGGCACAATACGAGAAAGGCGAACAAGCAATTCAGCAGGCTCGCTCTCGTGGTGCAAGCCGTAAAGAGATTGCAAAGTTAAAGGCAAAGCGTCCTGTATTGTTTAATGAACTTATTGTAAGTGTAGGTTCGTGTGACGCATACGACGGTTTGTTTGCCTGTGGTGGAAATAAGGAAGCAATAACCGTAGGGATATTAGATGAATATATGGCTACCTTCCAAGAACGAAATCCGCACTTATTTGTCTTTTCAAGCCACCTCCACCTATCTGAAAAGTGTCCACATATCCATATCGACTATGTTAGTTGGACAGATTTAGAGGGTAGGGGTTTGCCTGTCAGGGTATCGGAAAACGGTGCTTTTGTGCAACAAGGCTTAACGAGTGGTAAAAGGGGCGATATTGGGACTATCGCTTTTCAGGAACAGGAACGAAAAGCCTTGTCGGAAATTGCACAAAAGAGGGGCATATCTATTGCAGAAAATAAGCACACAAAAAGGCACTTATCCAAGGAAGAATATATCTTAACCAAGGAAAAGGAAAAAGCGGAAGAAGACCGAAAGGTTATTGACGGTTCGGCCGAAGAGGTTGTGAAAATGCAAGATGAGTTTTTGGACTACCTTTCCAAAAGCAAATTTGCAGAAGCATTTTCCGACCATATTGAAAACATAGATTTAAGGCAAACTGTTCATCAGTATTCCGAACAGGAAAAAGACAACAAAAAAATTCTTGCTCAAAGTTGGCAAGAATTTAATAGTTGCACGTCCGATTTCTTTTCATCATATCGTATATCAAAAGAATTGCTGTGGAACGAGATTCAACAAGCAAGGAAAACACAGCGCTATAACAAAAAGCGATTGGAAGATTTGATTTATGATATTACCGACAGCACCGATTTTTTTATTGTAAAAATTTTCAAGTTGTTTATTGCCTTATTTGTTGCTATAGGTAATGCTCGATTTGAAACCCACCTTGAAGAACTGCAGGAAGCAAACAGGCAATTAAAGGCACAGGCAAAAAAGGTTATGCAACAAAGCAACGATGTTTCTCAAACCTTAAAATCAAAAGATTTTGATAATATTGAAACGGCGCTGCACGAATACGAATACCGCCTGACATCTTTAAGTGCATACATTAAAAGAACAGTAAATGAGGTTTTGACCGAACAGGGAGAAAAGGAAAATTCAAGATAATATTGCATTGTAATTTATATTGTGTTATAATATAAATGGTTTTTAAGTATGACACCGTTCACGAAACATTCCATACTCTAAAATCAGGTAAAAAGCCCGCCGTTTTCCCTCATAACTAAAAAGATTTTTGTGCATATCTTTGTGCAAAACCCGAAGAAACCGCATAAATAAAGGGTTTGTTGTGATGAGGCTCGTCACGGCAAGGCATTTGAAGGTCTGCTCAATAGATACTTCGGTTAATAGCGCTTATCTTTATTTAGATATTGCAAATTACTACACCGCAAACGATTTAGACGGTTTTTCTAACTGGTACACAATTCAAGCACAAGAAGAACGCGACCACGCACTATTATTCTTAAAATATTTACAACAAAATAGTATTCCTGTTGAACTTAAAACCATTGATAAACCCGAAGCAGATTTTAAAACTGCACTTGACCCACTACTAAAAGGCGCAGAACACGAAAGATACGTTACAGATTTAATTCATAATATTTACGATGCGGCTTATTCTGTTAAAGATTTCAGAACAATGCAATTTTTAGACTGGTTTGTTAAAGAACAAGCCGAAGAAGAAGAAAATGCCGATAAACTTGTTAACAAATACAAATTATTTGGCGACGATCCCAAAAGCTTATATCTTCTTGACCAAGAGCTTGCCGCTCGTGTTTACACCGCTCCAAGTTTAGTTTTATAATACTTTTCCTTTCTTTTGCCCGGCCACTTGTTTGGTCGGGCATTTTTTATTTTAAAATTACAACTTTGTTATTTATATTGAAAATTGTTTTATTATTTTTTATAATAAAATTACATAGAAACCAATAAAATTTTACATTTTTCTATTGTTTATCTTTTTTAGGAGTGGTAAAAATGAAAAAAACGTTTTTAAATTTACTAAGTTTTGCACTGGTTTTATGTATGGCACTCACATTTACAGCTTGCGGCACCGACGAAAATAGTGATGACAAAGGCAGTAAAAAAGATACCATCGTTGGCGAGTGGACAACAAAAATAGATTTAGCAGATATGGTAAATGCCGCTTTCCCGGAGGATGTACAAGAAATTGTTAAAGTTGACAAATACGAAATAGTTGTAAATGCTACTTTTACAGAAGACGGCAAATATAAAGCAACTCTAGACGAAAATGCTTTGGACAAAGCCATTGAAGATTTAAAAGCCGACATTTTGGGCGATATGAAAATATATGTTGAAAATCTTTTAGCACAACAAGGTATTACTATGACATTTGAAGATTACTTTGCAGCAAGCGGCCAAACAGAAGAAAGCTTATTTGCTTCTTTATCGCCGGATAGTGTTGCTAAGGATTTTGAAGAAGAAGGAACCTACGAAATTGACGGCAACAAAATCTATATTATTAAAGACGGCGAAGAAAAAGACGCCGATAAGTACGAAATTTTCGAACTAGACGACGATACTTTAACCTTTAAAGAAGCTCACGGCTATGATAATATGTCAGAAGAATTTCAAAAGGCAATTTATCCGCAAATTTACACCAGAGTTAAATAATTTTTAAAAATTACAGTTTTGTTATATGTATTGAAAAAGATTTTTAAAAGTTATATAATTAACTTACGCAGAATATTACATAATTCTCCTTTTTCTGCGCTAATTCTTTTTAGGAGTGGTAAAAAATGAAAAAAGCGTTATTTAGTTTACTAAGTCTTGCACTAGTTTTATGCATGGCACTAACCTTTACTGCTTGTAAAGCAGAAGAGGAAGAAGGTAAGAAAGATACAATTGTTGGCGATTGGACAACTAAGGTTGATTTAGCAGATGCAATTAATGCTACAATACCTGAAGAAACACAACAATACGTTAAAGTTGACAAGTTTGAAATTGTTATGAACGTAACCTTTACCGAAGATGGTGAACACGAAAAATCTCTTGACGAAGACGCTTTAGAAGAAGCTGTTGAAGATTTAAAAGATGATATTCTTGGCGATATGAAAGTATATATTAACGCTCTTTTAGCAGAACAAGGTATTAACATGACTTTTGAAGATTACCTTGCAGCAACAGGCGTAACAGAAGAAAGCTTAATGAGTTCTTTCTCTGTTGATAGCATAGTTAAAGGTTTTGAAACCAAAGGCACCTACGAAATTGATGGCGATAAAATTTATATGCTAAACGATGGTGAAGAAAAAGACGACGATAAGTACGAAATTTTTGAACTTGACGGTGATAAATTAATATTCAAAGAAGCTCATGGTTTAGACGATGCATCTGAAGAACTTCAAAAAGCAATTTACCCATTAGAATTTACAAGAGTTGACTAATTTAACACTTTAAGGCCGCGTTTAGCGGCCTTTTATTTTGTTTTGTTGAAAGATTTTGTTATTTATGGTAAAATATTTTTATAGAATATAAGGGGCGAGGGTTATAAAGCGCACCGCTGCTATTTTGTTTGGTATTTTCTTGCGGTTTATATGCCCCTTTCATTATAATTAGTAAAGCCTTACCCGAAAGAGAGAGTAAAAATGAAAAAACAATATAACTCTAAACTGCTTTTAAGCAAAGAAGATTTTATAACCACAAAAGACCGCGAATATATTTGGTTTTTGCCCGGTCTTATAATTTTTATTATTATTTTTGCCGCCCTTTCGCCATTACTTAAAGGGCTAAGCTTTATACCTATTTTTATAGTTTTGCTTTTAGGGTTTATTGCAATTACTTTTTTATACAACCTAAAAAACAAAGAAATTGCAAAACTTACCGATGCCGAATTTAAAGAAAAAGAACTTATTAAATTTAACCTTACTTTAAACGAAGATAATATAACTGTTTATAAAAACGGTGAAGAAGCAACTATAAAATACAGCTCAATTTTTAAAATTGAAGAGTATGAAACCTTCTATTTAATTAATACTAATAATAGTGGCTTTAAATATTTGCCTGTTTGCAAAGAAACTGCCGAATTTAAAGACGGTAGCGACCTATTTAAATTTATATTTTCTAAAACCAAAATTAAAAAGAAAAAGGTTAAGAAAATTCATTTAAGAAAGCAAAAAGCCTTTGTTTCTGTAATTGCTTTAGGCATTTTAACCTTTGCAATTTTACTACCCATTATTTACATTTTAACAAATGCCGCTTTAAAGTTTGGTCCGGGTCGTTTATTGTAGTTTTTATAGTAGGCAAAAATCTCATTTTTTAACCTTTTTAAAGGTTTTACTTTATTTTATTAAGTTAAACCACCTAAAAACTATAAAAGTTCGGGGTTTTAACTTTACTATTGACAAGTTAATGACAATTTTATATAATACATAACACAATAAAAATTACCGACAAAGTTTTAATTTGTCGGTTTTATTTTAAGGAGAAAATTATGATGGTTCCCGAAATTTTTGGCAGTATGGTTTTTAACGATAGCGCTATGAAAACCTACCTACCAAAAAAAGTTTATGAAGAATTAAAAGCAACAGTAGAAAAAGGTTCCCCCCTTTCTAACGAAATTGCAAAAAGTGTGGCAAACGGCATGAAAGAGTGGGCAACAGAAAAGGGTGCAACCCACTATACACACTGGTTTCAGCCATTAAACGGCGTTACTGCAGAAAAGCACGATAGCTTTATTTCGCCTACTGAAGACGGCAAAATTATTATGGACTTTTCTGAAAAGGCGCTAATTAAGGGTGAAAGCGACGCTTCGTCTTTTCCATCGGGTGGGCTTCGTGCAACCTTTGAAGCACGCGGTTACACCGCTTGGGACCCCACCTCTTACGCTTTTATTAAAGAAAAGACCCTTTATATACCATCGGTTTTCTGCTCACTTTCGGGAGCAACTTTAGATAAAAAGACTCCCTTGCTTCGTTCTAACGCATTAATTTGCAAAGAAGCATTACGCATTTTAAAGCTTTTTGGCGATAATGATACAAAACGTGTTGACACCACAGTTGGTGCCGAACAGGAATATTTTTTGGTTGATAAAAAATATTTTGAAAAACGCATTGACCTTATGTATTGCGGCAGAACACTTTTTGGCGTAAAACCACCAAAAGCACAAGAACTTGCCGACCATTATTACGGTAACATTAAGCCCAGAGTAAAAGAATTTATGAACGAGCTTAATATTGAGCTTTGGAAATTAGGAATTTTAGCTAAAACCGAGCATAACGAGGTGGCTCCTGCACAGCACGAGCTTGCCCCCGTTTTTACCCTAACAAACACCGCTTGCGACCATAATCAGTTAACAATGGAGTGTATGAAAAAGGTTGCAGATAAAATGGATATGGTTTGCTTACTACACGAAAAACCTTTTGAATTTATTAACGGTAGCGGTAAACACAACAACTGGTCTTTATGCACAGATACCGGTCTTAATATTTTTGATCCCGGTAACAGTCCAAAAGATAACGCAAAATTCTTGTTATTCTTATGCGCCGTTATTAAGGCGGTTGATAAGCATCAGGATTTATTGCGTATTTCGGTAGCTTCTGCAGGTAACGACCACCGCCTTGGCGGACACGAAGCCCCACCTGCTATTATTTCTATGTTTTTAGGCGATGAGCTTTACGGCATTTTAAAAGCTATTGATAAAGATATTGAATATAACGGCCCATCTTTAAAAGAGTTAAATATCGGGGTTGATTCTTTACCACACATAACCCTAGATAATACCGACCGCAACCGCACCTCTCCTTTTGCTTTTACAGGTAATAAGTTTGAATTTAGGATGGTTGGAAGCAGTCAGTCTATTGCAGAGCCAAACATTATTTTAAACACCATTGTTGCCGAAAGTTTGGACGAATTTGCAACACGTCTTGAAACCGCAAAAGACTTTAATAAAGAGGTTAACCTTATTATTAAAGAAACGGTTAAAAACCATAAGCGTATATTATTTAACGGCAACGGTTACGATGATGCCTGGATTAAAAAGGCTGAAGAACGCGGCCTTTTAAACCTAAAAACAACTGCCGACTGCGTACCGCTATTTAATAGCGATAAAAACGTTGCGTTGTTTGAAAAATACGGCATTTTTACCAAAGCAGAATTAGACGCAAGAACCGAAATTTTGCTTGAAAATTACTGCCACGTTATTAATATCGAAGCCGCCACAACAATTAGCATGGCACGAAGATATATTTTTGGCGCCTGTGTTGAATATTTAAATACACTAAATGCCGCTAAAAATAGCTTAAAATCTGCTAAAAAGTTGGTCGATACCATCGCCTCTAATTTAGATTTTATGATGGCCGCAACTGACGAGCTTTCTGTTAGACTTTCTGAAGCAGAAGATATAAAAACAGCAGAAAATGCCGCTTTGCATTATAAAAATTACGTTTTACCGCTTATGAACAAGGTGCGCTATTATGCCGATGAGCTTGACAAAATTGTTGATAAAAGCTATTGGCCCTTTCCCACCTACGGCGACCTACTTTTAAGGGTGTAAAAACAAAAAAGACAAGCAATAAGGGGCGTACAATTAAGGAATCTAAGTAATTAGATTTATAAAGCAAAATTTATCCCTCTGCCGATTACTCGGCAGAGGGATTTTCTTGCAAAGCTTTTATCTATATGATATAATTAAGTAACATAAAAAATATACGGGGTTAACATTATGAAAAAAATTGTATGTTGTTTACTTGCTATTTTCATAGTCTCCCTATGCGGCTGTACTGAGAAAACGCAGATAGTCGAAGGAAAGGATAACGAAAAACTTGTTGGCTGTTGGGTGTTTATTAATGAAACAACTGGAGCAAGTAGAATCATAAGATACTGGGAATTTGATACCGATAATCAAGGTTATATGGTTGATTATGTGAAAACAGAAGATTCCCAATATATTAACGAACAATTATATGAGGAAGCACCATACCAAGATATGTTGAAAACATATGTTATTGAAAACGATTGCGAAGTTGAAAAAATATATGATTTTTCATATACAGAAGGATATGGTTTAGAATATAAAAGTATGGATAACGGTGAATACAAAATCACTGATTTTATGACAGAAAAGCAAGGTTGGTATTTTGAATTTGTCAACGAAAACAAATTTATTCTTACTACCGAGTATTCGGTTTATCACGGATACCGAATGAAACAATCTCTACTATCTCAAGAACAAAAAGAAAACGCGAAGTAATTTCCCCCTTTTGCTATCAGCACCACAGGCTGCTATTAAAGAAAGCAAATAAGAACCTCACTAATTCACAAAATCAAAGATTTTGAACGGTTCCCGAGAATCTTGCGACCTTTAGATTTGTAGAGTAAAATTGTCCCTCTGTTGAGGAATCAGCAGAGGGATTTTTATCTAAATTACTTTACTTTTGGATAAAAGGCTCATATAATTTTAGATATAAACTATCGCGGAGGTTAAGCATGAATCAGCTATTAGAACAAACTCTTAAAAATCAATTTATTGAATTAACATTTAGTAAGGCTTGGCAAGAGAAATTAAGTGAAAAATCTTATAGCGATAACGACTTAATCAAATATTGTTTGAGCAAGGCGTGGCCTGATGCCATAATTTATGTTAGAAAGAAAAACTCACCAAGTGATTCTACTATTCTTGAAAATGCTGAAGGAATTAAGCAACTATTATTTGATGATATAACCACTTTTGCTTGGGACAAAGAAGAAAATTTTGACACTTGGCATAATAATATGTGCTCTAAAACCGATTTTGGAATGAGATATGGTGTATGGCAGAAGTTTATCAACATGAGTTTTAAATATATATATTGCATAAACGACAAATTGGACAAGCCTATCGAATTAGATTTTAAAGAGTGTCATATTCCGTTAGATAACAACACATTGCTTTGGTGCAGAAACAAAGGAATTACAGATATTACAGCTTGGAACAAGGTAAATCAAAACCAATATATACATATAAGAGATGGCATCCGTAAAGAAATTGAAAGTAATTCTAATGTTGATAGTGCACTGCAATTTGAATTTTTAGTTTGGCGAATTAAAAAGGTTTGTGATGTTTTACAACATATTAAAAACCTAAAAGATAATCTTGAGGGATTAGAGACCTCCATATCGCTTTTTAGTGATTGTGGGTTTAATCTTGAAAACAATTCAAATGTTGCTGCTGTTTTAAATCAAATGAACATATTGAAAGAATATATCACAAATGAATAAATTACTTTCTTTTGCAATTCAGAATTTTCCCCTTTTGCTTATAGTACCACAGACTGCAATTAATTTTGAGTTAGGTTAAGGGTTTCGAAACAGAAAACGGAAAAATTGAATTTAAAGACCGAGAAAAATCTCGGTCTTTTTCTTTTTTTGCAAAATAAATATAAATTGTTTATTCTTCACTTCCGCAACAACGGAACGGATGAATCCGTTCCCTACAAAAGAAATTTTATTTAACAACGTAGGGCGAGGGCAAGCCCTCGCCGAATATATTTCGTGCCGAAGGCACACCTTACCTCTTCACTTTTCACTCTTCACTTTTCACTAATTTTACGGGTTGTAAGGGAATTGATTCAATTACAATATGTATAATGTAATAAAATTTATTTACAAAAATATTTATTTTTGTTATACTTATTTTATGATTAATATTTTAAGAACGGTGGTGGCGATATGACCTTTAAATTAAACCCTCAAAAACTTTTAAGTACCTTTAATTTACCCAAAAGCGTTGTGGACGAGCATATTAAACTTGCAGGCGGCACACAATTAAAGGTTCTTTTATATTGTTTTAACCATATTAGCGAAGAAATTAACCCGGAGTATATTGCCGCTAACCTTAAACTTTCGGTTTCTGACGTTAAAGATGCGCTTGGCTTTTGGGCTGAACTTGATTATTTTACTACCGATATGCCTTTTGTAAAACCCGAAGAACCCAAAAAGGTTATAAAAAAAGAAATTATTAAACCCAGCCGAGAAGATATTATTGATTTATCGAAAAACGACGATAAAATTAAGTTCATTTTAGACGAAGCACAAAAGAAATTTGGCCGACTACTTCGGGCTAACGAAACAAGCACTTTAGTTTGGCTTTATGCCGACGAGGGACTAAGCCCTGCCGTAATACTTATGGCGATTGACTATTCAATTAGCATTGAAAAAGGCAGTATTGGTTATATTGAAAAACTTTGTATTGACTGGCTAAACAACGGGGTAGATACCATTTTAGCGGCAGAAGAACGCATTAAAAAACTTATGCAGATTAAAGACGCGTGGTATAAAGTTAGTTCTGCTTTTGGTCTTGTAAGGCGCAGTCCAAGCAAGAACGAAGAAAAACTTTCTTACACCTTTGTTTATGAATATGGCTATAAGCGCGACGTTTTAAAGGCCGCTTACGACAGAGCGGTTGATTCTATTGGCGAATATAACCTTAAATATATTGCAAAGATATTGGAATCTTGGGCAAAACTTGGCGTTAAAGAATTTAAAGATATTGAAATTTTAGAGCGTGCGGCAGAAAAAGAAAAGTCTAACAAAAAGAATAAAGAAAATTATGCCGCTTACGATAAAAAAGCCTTTGAAAACAAACTAGATGAAGATTACAAATAAAGGAAAATAAAAATATGGGTTACAGTAAAGAAATTTATGCTAAAGCAATAACGGCTTTAAAAGAAGAGGCCGTTGCTTTAAAGCAAAAACATAACCTTAAAAAAGCGGAGGTTTATAATAAGGCCCCCCGCCTAAAAGAAATTGAAAATTTAATTATGCAAAAGGGCGCAAAATTAGGCAGTGTTGCTTTTAGTGGTGATATTGCCGCTTTAAAAACCCTTCA
The DNA here is from genome assembly GCA_045540715.1 of Acutalibacteraceae bacterium. GTDB lineage: Bacteria > Bacillota > Clostridia > Oscillospirales > Acutalibacteraceae > UMGS1279. The sequence goes on from JAZQHT010000011.1 coordinate 87,564, forward strand.
AACCGAAATTTCTGATTTAGCAAACGAAAAAGCAGAAATTTTAAAACAATATAATTTTACAGAATATGCCCCCGTTTGCGAAAAGTGCAACGACAGCGGTTTTATTGATGGTAAATATTGCGACTGCACCTTAAAACGCGCTCAAAAAATTGCTTTTTCGTTACTTAACGATGGTGTTAGTTTAGATAACTACGGTTTTGATAAATTTAGTTTAGAATATTACCCCGAAGAATATAAAAACGGGGTTAAAAAGGTGCTTGACACTTGCATAGATTTTGCCGAAAATTTTAGCGGCAATAAAAATTTACTTTTATTAGGCAACACCGGTCTTGGCAAAACCCACCTTTCTTTAAGCATTGCGAAAGAGGTTATAAATAAAGGTTACAGCGTTATTTATGGACCAAGTGATAATATTTTAAGTAAAATTGAAAAAGAACATTTTTCATATAGTGCCGAAACACCCTATAAAGACAGTGTTTTAAATTGCGATTTACTAATTATTGACGATCTTGGAACGGAATTTTTAACACAATACACCCTTTCAACAATTTATAACCTTATTAACAACCGTTTAATTAGCGGCAAGGCAACAATTATTAGCACAAACTATTCTATTGACGACCTTGAAAAGAAATACACCCCACGCGTTACCTCAAGAATTATGGGCAGTTATATAACCAAACTTTTAAAAGGCAACGATATACGTCAAATTAAAAAATAATAAAAGACCGAGAATTTTCTCGGTCTTTATTTTTTTAGTTATTATAACGTAACCTTTTGTTCAAATTCAATTCCGTCAATTTTACCTTTTACTACAACACCTTCAGAAATTTTAGTTTTTTCAATAGCTGCAAAATAGTGAGCGTAAGCGGTTTCATTTTGATTTAAAATTGCGTTACCTTTAACTTCTCCATCAAGTTCTTCAACTTTTACCCACATAAAGTTTGCTTGTGAATCGCCGTTTACGTAGTAATTTACCGGTGTTTCTCTCCACTCATCAAGACCAAAAACGTACTCGCTTGATAGATTTTTTATTTCAATTAAAAAGTAAACGTATGTTTCGTTTTGGTTTTGTGGTTGGTAATAAGTATTATCGTAAGTAGTGTTTACCATTTTGTACTTATCGGCAAATGTGCATATACGAATTCTAAATTCAGCGTTTTTGCCGCGCATCCAATCGGTTAGTGGTTCTTCTGGCATAACGGCCACTTTTGGTTCGCTAGAAGTGTTTTCAACAAGACTACTACTCTTATCGCTATTATCTTTTTTGTCGGTATTTGTTTCTTCTCCACAAGCGGCAAAGCAGAAAATCATAGAAACGCAAAGTAAAAGTGCTAATATTTTTTTCATAAAAAACCATCCTTAATTTTTATAAAAAAAGTATATCACACCTTTTTCAATAACACAATACTATTGGTAAATTTACATTTAATTATTTATATGCTATAATATATTAAAATTTTAAAAATTTACTGTATAATATATTACAATTAAAAATGGGTGGGTGTAAAAATGAAAACCGCTTTTGAAAAGTTTATGCTTGATAACGACGTTGACAGTACAAGCATTTCAAGTTATTTTTCTTACGTAAAAAAGGCTTACGAAAAGTTTTTACCAAAAGATTTAAAAAAATATGGCTCTATTTACGACCGCCTTTTACTTTTAAACAGGCGTTCATGCATTAAATACTGCGAATATTTAATTTCTATACTTAAAGCAGAAATTAAAGACCCCACCTCTACACACCCTAAAAAAACATTGCGCAACTATTCTTCGGGTGTAACAATGCTTAAAATGTTTTTTAGTTGCGGCGGTTTTACCGGCTTTGGTAATAAAACTTTTAGCAAAACCTTTGCCGTTTCTTATGAGCCTAAAGAAATTATTGACAACTTTATTTTTCGTTTAGAATCGCAAGATAGAATTTATCCTGCAACAAAAAACTGTTTTCCTTGCAGATTGCTTGGCAGAATTTTTAGAAATAACAAAGCAACAAAAAAAATATATCTTGATATGCTAAATAACTGCTTATTTGCAACAAAGTTTTTAGTTAACGATAAAAAAGATTACCTTTATTTATCTCAAATTGACAGCCTTGATATTGTTGGCGGCATTAAAATTTGGTCTAAGGGTAAATCTTATGATATTTTTACCGAAGTTATCAAGAACAAGACCTTTTTAGGTTGTGTTAAAACGTCGGCAAAACTGCTTGAAGACCTTTCTTTAGACCACGACGAACCACAAGAAGTTATTGTTAACCGCGAAATTTATGGTTTACCAACCCTTAAAAAGTTAAGCGATGCGTTTTGGACCCACCATATTTCATCAGGTCTTTCGGGTTCTAAACTTACAACAAGTTTTATAAATACCCAATATGCAAAACTTAATTTAGATGAAAACGAGCTTTTAAAAGAGGTTATTTATATTTATAAATTTGTTAACTTTACTATTATGGACGGCAATTATAACAGCGGTTTGGGTAACAGTATAATTGTAACACCACCGCTTGGCAAACATATTAATTAAAATAAAAGACAACAAGGTTTAAAAACTTTGTTGTCTTTTTTTATGTAATATATATTTAATTATAATATATAGCTAAATTTATTATTTGTTTTACTTTTAGTAAAATTATATTGCAATTTGTATAAATCATAAAAAAATAAAAAAATTTTTAAAAAAAGGGTTGACAAATGTAATTTAGCGTGTTAGTATAGTAAAGCGATAACACATTAAAGGAGTAAAACATTATGAAAAACATTAAAAAAATTATTGCACTAATTCTATTAACCCTTATGACCCTAACCTGCTTTGCAGGTTGCAACAACAAAGAAACAATTGTTGTTGGTTACACAATTTATGAACCCATGAACTATTTTGAAGGCGAAGAGCTTGTTGGTTTTGATACAGAACTTGCAAAAGCTGTATTTGAAGGCATGGGCTACAAAGTTGTATTTAAAGAAATTGACTGGAAAGCAAAATACACCGAATTAGATGCCGGTAATATTAACTGCATTTGGAACGGCTTCACAGCAAACGCTGCAGACGATGACGGTGTTCAACGTTCAGAAAAAGTTGACTTTTCTTACTACTACATGGAAAACCTACAAGTAGTTGTTGCTAAGAAAGATTCCGGTATTACTAAAGCAGAAGATTTAAAAGGCAAAATTGCTGATGCTGAATTAGGTTCTGCTGGTGAAAGTTATGCTAAAGGTTTTGAAGGTGCAGTATTTAAAGGCGCCGCAAAACAAACAGACTGCCTACTTTCTGTAAAAACAGGCAATGCTGACTTTGCTGTTGTTGACGCTCAATTAGCAAAGAGCTACTGTGGTAAAGGTGACTATGCAGACCTACAAGTTATTGATGCACTTTCAAGTGAAGTTGAATATTATGCAATTGGCTTTAAGAAAGACAGTGATTTAACTGCAAAAGTTAACGAACAATTAGAAAAATTAGCTGCTGACGGCACAATTGCTAAACTTGCTGAAAAATATAACGTTGCAACTTCCGTTATTACCGATTACTCAAATCAAAAATAATTACTAACGGAGAAGATAAATGTCGTTCTTAGAAATTCTATTATTTTTATTTGACGGCTTTAAAATTTCATTACTAATCTTTGCGGTGACGCTGCTTTGCGGCGCACCGCTTGGTTTGCCTATAGCCTTTTGTTCTATGAGCAAATTTAAAGTTGTCAGAAATATTTCACGTATTTTTGTTTGGATAGTAAGAGGGATTCCACTTATGCTCCAAATTTTTATTATTTACTACGCACCAAATTTGCTTTTTGGAAGCAAAATCTGGTCAAATATAAATTTATATTTTACAACCGGAGATACTTTATCTTATACCGGTAGTATTATTGCTGTTTTAATAGCATTTGTAATCAATTATGCTTGCTATTTTTCTGAAATTTATCGTGGCGGTATTGAAAGTATTTCTAAAGGACAATACGAAGCCGGTTATGTTTTAGGACTTACAAAATCTCAAGTATTTAAAAATATTATATTAAAACAGGTTATTCAAAGAATAGTTCCACCAATGTCTAACGAAATTATTACACTTATTAAAGATACGGCTCTAGCTAACTGCATTATGGTTGGAGAAATTATTTATAAAGCAAATACTCTTGCCGCAGAAGAACAATTAATTTGGCCATTATTTTTTACCGGTGTTTTCTATTTAATTTTTGTTGGTATTTTAACTATTGTTCTTGGAAAATTAGAAAAGAAACTAAGCTATTTTAGGAGTTAGAAAATGGCTATTTTAGAAGTAAAAAACATTAAAAAGAGCTTTGGTAAAACCGAAGTTTTAAAAGATATAAGTTTTTCTTTAGAAAAGGGTGAAGTTTTAGCTATTATCGGTTCTTCCGGTAGCGGTAAAACCACCTTGCTTCGTTGTTTAAACTTTTTAGAAACACACGACAGCGGTGATATTATTGTAAACGGCAAACTGCTTTCTGATGGTAGAAAAGGTAGTTTAAAAGAAGAAGAAATGCGCGAAAATCGTCTTCATTTTGGTTTGGTTTTTCAGCAATTTAACCTTTTTCCGCAATATACAGTATTAGAAAATATTACTCTTGCACCCAAACTTTTAAACACAGGCACTGAAGAAGAAATTAAAAATACCGCTCATACACTAATTGAGAGGGTTGGTTTAAGCGATAAAAAAGATTTTTATCCTTGTCAGCTTTCGGGCGGCCAACAACAGCGTGTGGCAATAGCACGTGCTTTGGCATTGCACCCTGAAATTTTATGTTTTGATGAGCCCACAAGCGCCCTTGACCCCGAGCTTACGGGCGAAGTGCTTAAAGTTATTAGAGAACTTAAAGGCTCGGATAACACAATGATTATTGTAACCCACGAAATGAATTTTGCAAAACACGTTGCCGATAAAATTATTTTTATGGCAGACGGCATTATTGAAGAAATGGGCACCCCAAAAGAAATTTTTGATAACCCAAAATCTGAAAAATTAAAAGCCTTTATTGAAAAGGCATTTGAAGAAAAATAATTGTTTTACTTCCTTTTAAAAAGCAGATCTAACCTTTTTGGTGGATCTGCTTTTTTATATTTTCTACAAAAGAAATTTTATTTAATACCGTAGGGATGGCATTTATGCCATCCGTTAATAACGGAACGGATGAATCCGTTCCCTACAAAAATTTTTTTATTTAACAACGTAGGGATGGCATTTATGCCATCCGCAATAACGGAACGGATAAATCCGTTCCCTACAAAATGTAATTATATTTTTTATCGTAGGGCGGTGCCTTGTGCCGCCGTTAATATTTCGTGCCGAAGGCACACCTTACCTCTTCACTTTTCACTAATTTTACGGGATGGCATTTATGCCATCCGCTAATAACGGAACGGATGAATCCGTTCCCTACGAAATGTAATTATATTACAAAACAGATTATTTTAAAAAACAAAAGGGACGATAAAAATCGTCCCCTAATGCTATAATTATTTTTTTATTTTTTATAACATGCTAAAACGGGTTTATCAGATACAACGGTGCCTCTGATTTCCATCATTTCGCTAACTGTTACAATTTGGAATCCTTGGTTTAATAGGCTTTTAATAATACCGTCAACCGAATCAACGGTTGTTTTATGAATATCGTGCATTAAAATAATATCGCCATCGGAAATACCGGTTGTTGCTTGTTCTGTAACCCAACTTACGTCGCGGTTTTTCCAGTCTAGAGTGTCAATAGACCAGTTAATTGCATATTTACCTTCTGCGGCAAGAGTATTTACAATATCTTTTGTGTAATTGCCATAAGGTGGACGGTAAACAGAACATTCATAACCGCCTGTTAAATCTTTAATTTCGTCCATAACGTCGGTAATTTTTTTAACACCAACGCTTGTTGAAACGTTGTGTAAATTGGTGTGGTCGGTTGTGTGCGAACCTAATTCACAACCAAGATCAATCATACGTTTTAAGGTATCTGCTTTGCTTGGGGCAAGATTTTCACCAACCATAAAGAAGGTTGCTCTAACGCCATATTTTTCTAAAGCGTCTAAAACTTGTGGTGTATATGCGCCGGGACCATCGTCAAAGGTTAATGCAACCATTGGTTTATTAGGGTCAACCTTGCCGTATAAAACGTATTTATCAATATTATTTTTTGCAATTTTAAATGAATAATAGTTTTTTGCTTTTATAACGTCGTCTTTAGAAAAATAAAATTCTATACCGTCGTTTTTAACTGCAAATTTTTCAAAAGCAGGAAGTTTTGCAAATTTATAATCTTTAACACCTAAATTTGCTGCAATTTTTGGTAGTTCGCTACTTGCAATACCATTTACGTAAGAAAGATAACTTGTTTTAAAATATTCTTTACTTGTTAAAACCTTATTTACGCTTTCATCATAAACAATGGTTCTAATAGTATTGTTCATAGTTTCGTTTTCAATATTTTGGGTGGTAATATAAAAAACAACACTTACAATATTATTCTTTTTAAATGTTTCGTAATCTAAATAAAGTGTGCCGCGTTCACGGAACTTTTTAGCCTTAAAATCTTTAACAAGTTCAACAAATTGTCCACGAATTTCGTTAACTTCGGCAATAATTAAATTATCTAAATCGTTATTAAATGAGGGGTAGTTACAAGCAATAATTAAGTTCATATCGTAATATAAATTTAACTTTGCTTCACCTGCTTCGTGGTTTGGCTTTTGGCTTGATTTTAGTTCATTTGGAACCTGGCTTTCGTTTAAATCAGCTTCTGAAGCTGGAAAATCGTTACCACAAGCAGCAAGTGAAAAAATAAAAACAACCGATAATAAAATGCTTATTAGCTTTTTCATATACTAACTTCCTTTTAATATAATTACTTAATTATAATAATACTAATAATTTAAAATGTCAAGAAAGCCCAATTTTAATATTTACAAATTGTTTATACATTTTTTTATGCTTATGTTATAATAATTTTAAGGGGGAATAATATGTTTAAAAAATTATTAGCAATTATTTTAGCACTAATTATAATTTTAAATATTTCTGCCTGTACTTTAGATGAAAATATAGTATCTTCATCTAATATAAGCTTAATTGAAAGTAATATTTCTACTCCGCCACCAACAAGTAGTGAAGAACCACCATCTTCTTATTATAAAAAAGAAAAAATAAAGCGCTTTTATGAAAATGAAGGTTATCTTCATTTAACTTCTGTAACACAAGAAGAATTTTTAGATATTATAGAAAAAACTACAAATATTAAGCTTTGCACTGTTTACGGAATAACTACCCCTAATGGAAGAGTTGATTACTTAACAATGCTTGAAAATTACGTAAGTTTTTTAACACGTGTTACATTTTTAAAGAAAGATTTTGACACTCAAATTGAAAATATAAAAAATGCTGGTTTTATTGAGACAACCGCACCTGCTAATTCTTCTAGTAGTAACTCGTCAAAAGTTGACACAAACATTTATTTTAAAAAAGACGTTACAATAAGCGGTAAAAAATACACTTCTTTTATAACTGTAATTAACAAACACGCTCATTATCAAAATTCATTTTTTTTAACAAATAATTTAAAATTAGAAGCTTTTGACATTGATTTTGAAATATATGCTTCAAACCCATATAAAGTATATTTATCCAAAAGTTTAGATAGTAGTAAAAAATCTATAAGAATACCAATTCAAAAAACTTTTATGCCAATTAGCCGAGATTTATTAAATTTCAATAATGTTAATAAAAAACTTCAAAAAATTGATTATTTAAAAGCTATTGAAATAGTTGAAAAAGTAACTAACGTTAAATTTTCTAAAACTATGTACGGGCAAAAGAACGGTTATATTTTTGCTAATGATAAATATATTAGTTTTTCTTTAGAGCATATTTATTATGATGCAACCTATACAGAAACCTTAATAAAAGAATTAGAAAATAATGGGTATATGAAAGATCAAAATAACGTTTATAGAATAAATGATGAAAAAAATGAAAGATATATTTATTTTTATTTTTCAACGCTAGAAAATACCGATAATAGACAATATAATAGAATAAGTGT
>JAZQHT010000012.1:0-66581 GCA_045540715.1 Acutalibacteraceae bacterium
AACAGATTATCTGTTGAATGATGATTATAAAAGTGACAAGGATATCCCTGCTGTCCAAGATGCAAAACAGGAAAATGAGTGCTTAATTTCAAAAAAGAAAAAAGGACATCTGATAGCTGCAATTTGTTTTACAGTAGCGGCATTTTGCTGGCTGATGATTGTATCATCTAATCCGACTGGCATCGAGTTGGGACTTTCATGCTTTTCTCTGGCACTTTGTTCAGGCAGTGCGGTTGCGCAGTTTATTTTGTTTTTTAAAAAAAGATAAAACTTACACCACAACAAATTCCAATTTATCGAATAGATGATATTTGTTTAGAAAAGGGTTTTAGGTTCTCCTAAAGATTGGGAAATGTGCCGTATATTTTCCCTGCTTGTTACGGTATGAGACAAAATTAAAAGATGCACGAAAATTTCGTGCATCTTTTTTGCTATCCTTTAGAGTACGGCTCATAGGTTTGTGCTTTCTTTTTTTATATTTTAAATAATGCTTTTGTGTTTTGTAAATTAGCTTTTAAAACTTCGTTTGGTGTTATGCCTTTAATTTCGGCAATTTTTTCGGCAACAAATAAAATATAGTCAGAACGGTTTCTTTTGCCTCTATATGGTTCGGGTGCTAAATAAGGCGCGTCTGTTTCTAAAAGCAACCTATCAAGCGGTAGCTCTTTTATGCACTCTATAAGCTTTTTGGCATTTTTAAAGGTTGCAACACCACCAACGCCAATATAAAGACCGTTTTTTAAAACTTCGCGCATCATCTCTACACTACCTGAAAAGCAGTGTAAAACGCCGTTTGGTTTATATTCTTTAATAATGTTTAGCATATCTTCGTGCGAATCGCGGTCGTGCAAAATAACGGGTAAATTAACCTTTTTTGCAAGTTTAATTTGTTTAATAAGCCAATCTTTTTGCAAATTTTTATCTATGCCGTCATAGTGATAATCAAGCCCAATTTCGCCAACGGCAACCGCATTGTTACTGTTTAAAAATTCAAGCAGTAATTCTTCGTTATATTCGCTTTCAAGTTCACCCGGATGCACCCCATAAGCGCCATAAACAAAACCGTTATATTGTTCGCAAAGGTCAAAAGTAACTTTGCAAGAAGTGTAGTTTGTTGCGCAGTTAATAATGCCCAAAACGTTTGGCTTCATTTCGTTTATTAGTTCATCTAAATCGTCTTTATAAGCTATATCGTTATAATGAGCGTGTGTATCAAAAATCATAATTATCTAATTTTACTGCCGGGTTCAATACCGTCTAAGAATATAACCTTAACGCCATCTTTTGTATCGGCGGCAAGTATCATACCGTTGCTTTCAACACCGCAAAGTTTTGCAGGTTTTAAGTTAGAAACTAAAATAATGGTTTTATCAACTAATTCTTCAGGCTTATAATATTCGCTAATACCGGAAGCTACCGTACGTTCTTTACAACCATCGAAAATTGTTAGTTTTAATAATTTTTTAGACTTTTCAATTTTTTCTGCGGCTAAAATTTTAGCGGCGGTAAGTTCAACCTTAATAAAGTCTTCAATGCCAATTTCAGAAGCTGTTACAACGTTTTCTGCTTTTTTAGTTTCTTTTTGTTTTTCTTGTTTTTTAGTTAAAAGCTCTAATGTTTTTGCAACGTCAAGTCTTGCAAATAGGGGAGAACCCTCGCCAACAGTAAAGCCGTTTTCAAAACCAAATTCATTAATGCTTTCATAATTTGCGTTTTTAACACCAATTTGCTCTAAAATCTTTGCAGAAGTTTTGGGCATAATGGGGTTAAGTAAAACTGCAACTGTTCTAATTCCTTCTAATAGGTTATACATACAGTCGTTAAGTCTTGGCTTGTCCTCTTCGTTTTTAGCAAGCACCCAAGGTGTTGTTTCGTCAATATATTTATTTAAACGTTTGCAAATTGTAACAATTTTATCAACCGCTTCAGCGTTATGATAAACTTCCATATTTTTAAAATATGAATCTTTAGCCGTATTAATTGTGTTAATTAAATCGTTATCAAGTTCAGTGAAATTAGTAGGTTTTGTAACACTGCCACCAAAATATTTATTGGTCATTGCAATAGTGCGGTTAACTAGGTTACCAATATTATTTGCTAAATCGGTGTTATATTTATTAATAAATGTTTCAAAAGTAATGTTACCGTCTTGTGCAAATGGCATTTCAGAAAGCAGGTAATATCTAACCGCATCAGAACCAAATTCTTCAACAAGCTCGTCGGCATAAATAATATTGCCTTTAGATTTGCTCATTTTATCTTCAGCAAATAAAAGCCAAGGATGTCCCAAAACTTGCTTAGGTAGTTCAATGCCAAGCGCCATTAAAATAATTGGCCAATAAATTGTGTGAAAACGCACAATGTCTTTACCAATAACGTGTAAATCACAGGGCCAGTACTTGTTGTAAAGTTCAGTACTACCGTCAGGATTATATCCAATACCTGTTATATAGTTAGATAAAGCGTCAATCCAAACGTAAATAACGTGTCTATTATCAAATTCAACAGGAATACCCCATTTAAAAGAAGAACGAGAAACGCATAAATCAGAAAGACCGGGTTTTAAGAAGTTGTTAATCATTTCATTTCTTCGGCTGTCGGGCTTTAAAAAGTCGGGATTGTCTTCAAAATATTTAAGTAGTCTATCTTGATATTTGCTTAAACGTAAAAAGTAAGCTTCTTCTTTAGCGTCTTTAACTTCGCGGCCGCAGTCAGGGCATTTGCCGTCAACAAGTTGGCTTTCAGTAAAGAAAGATTCACAAGGAACGCAGTATTTGCCTTCGTAAACGTCTTTATAAATATCGCCTTGTTCGTATAGTTTTTTGAAAATTTTACTAACGGCGTCTTCATGGTCTTTGTCGGTTGTTCTAATAAAACGGTCGTAAGTAAGGTCTAAACAGTCCCAAACGCCCTTAATTTCAGCCGCAATACCATCAACGTATTCTTTTGGTGTAATACCGGCTTCTTTTGCATATTCTTCAATCTTTTGACCGTGTTCGTCAGAACCGGTTAAAAAGTGAACGTCAAAGCCTTGCATCCTTTTATAACGAGCAATCATATCAGCAAGCACAACGTCGTAGGTGTTACCAATATGTGGCTTTCTTGAAGCATAGGCTATAGCTGTTGTAATGTAAAATTTAGACATATTTATCTACTCCTTTAAAAGTCGCTAATTAAAGTTTTAGTAATCTTTCTTCATAACCAACACCCGAAAGTATTAGTGAAAACATAAATGCAGTTTGAATCCAAATAAGAGTCATATCGGTAGTTCCGTGAACCAAAGCTGCAATTGAAACTGCTACTATTAAGCAAGAAGCTTTGCTTTTGCTTTGATAGTTTTTGCATATAATAACCTTCCTGTAAAAGAAGATAAAAAATAAAGTCATAAGCACAAGACCAATTATACCAAAACTTAGTAAGGGTTCTAGTATAAAGTTATGTGCGTGTGTTGTTTGATAACAACCGGGGTAATATTTTTGGGTGGCAAAGTAGGTTAAATAGCCACGACCAAAAATGGGGGAGGTTTTTAGCATTTCTAAACTTGTGTTCCAAATTAGCACACGGTTTTCTGTTGTAATGTTAACCTTTTCAAGACGTGGTAAAATTTGCGGAATACAGTAAATTACAATACAAGCAGTAGCCGATAGTAATAATAAAATACTTAACATTTGATGGCGTTTTGAAAGGGATAAAACTGCTGCCACACCAATAAAAACTTCAACAATGGCAAATAAACTACCGGTCAAATAAATACCCACTGCACATAAAAGAGCACAAGCGCAGTAAATTAATTTAGAGCCTTTTCTATGCACCACTTTATAAGCACAAATAATAACCGCCATAGATAAAAGAGTGGCTAGATAGTTGGCATTAAAAAAGTATAAGGTAGCACGGTAATAAAATTCACTACTGTTAAAATTGTAAGAAATTAAAAAGTGCAAAACGGTAATAATACCTGTTAAAGCACCCATATAAACCATAACTGTAAGGCCACGTTCATATAGTTCTTTAGATAAGGTGTTTTTAAAATAAGCGGCTACTAAAAATATTAAAAAGAAAAATGCAGAACACAGCACACCCAAAATATTAAGGTTGATAATACCAATTATTGCGGTATATATACTAAACACCACAAAAAGAGCAAAATATTTTTCTTTAAAAATTATAGCTCTGCATTTTTTGTTAAAAAGGCAATAAAAACCAAACCCAATTACAACCAATGCGGTTAGGTAAAAGGGGAAAAAGACACTCATAAAGGTAAGTAAAACTAAACCTTCAAAATTCCAATATCTTTTTTTAAAAGTTTCTAAAGTCAAAAAATCACCTTAAACTAGGGTCTGGAAATATAAGGGGGAAGGACCTCAATTAATAATGAAGCAACAAGGGCCACGGAAATAGAAAGTGCTGAAATTAGGTTAAATGCTTTTAAGAATATAGCAGCAACAACTCCTGCCATTAAGCAGATGGTTAAAATAACGTATAAAACCAACATAGCTTTGCTTAATTTTTTAACCTTTATAGCGGCGGTAATTGTAGAAGCAAGACCGCAAACGTTGTCGCCAACAACGGCCGCACTATTAACGGTATCAACTTCTTCACTTTCTTTATCTAAAGATTTTTGAAGACTGCGTGTTGTAATATAAACAGTATCTTCAAAAAGGCCTAAATAGTCTTCAACCATTTCGCCTGTAACGTTTTGGTCGCAGTTATTAATTAAAATGCTGGTTCCTGTAGAAGCAAGTCTTTTAAGTTCTAAAGCAACTTCAGGGTGAGCAGTATATTTAACAATTAAAAGTGCACAAAGTACGTTTTCTGTACCTAAATAAACGGGGAAGTAACCACGTTGTAAAACCTTGCGATCAACTTCTAAAGAAGGCACTCTAAATCCGTGAGCCTCCATAAGTGTACGATTACCCACAAAAACGCGTCTATTATCTACCCAACCCGAAATACCCATTCTTTCTTCATAAACCACAGTATCAACGGGTAGTTCTTTTTGTTCTTCGGTTTCGTCGGTAATTTGTTTAAATATGCCGGCAAGTGGACTTTTTGCAACCTTTGTTAAAGCGGCCGCATCAAGTAAAGTTTGGTCAATAGGATTAGGACTTAATAATTTAAAGTCAATTAGTTTAACCGTGCCTTCAGGGAAAACGTCGGCAATATCAATATTAATACAGTTTGTACCATCTAAAACGTCAGCGGTTTTCTCGCCGAAAATTGCAGAGTTATAGAATTTTAATTTGCTGTTAGCAAGTTTTAAAGGAAGTTCTGTAATTAAAAGTGTTACGGGAGTAGCACAAATTAGCATAACTGCCATAAAACAACTAATAGGAGAAATTGTTTCGTTTAAATATGCAATAACTGCAGCGGCAATAGCAAAAGCTATACCAAATAAACTAACAACACCAACAGTAAATCCACTGCTTTCTTTTGTGAAGGTGTGTTTTATAAAACCAACAAGATTTTTGGTTTTCTTCTTTAAACAAACGTTTGCATCTTCAAAGTTTGCAAGTTTTGCGGCTTCTGCTTTTGCGGTTTTGCTTTCTGCAAAAACTAAAGCGTTTTTAGTGTCGTCGTTACCAATTAAACGGAAACTTTTATTTATACGGCCATATCTTAAAAGTCTTACTATTTCTGTAATAACTAGCGGAATAGTGGTTGCTAAAAATAGTGGTATTAATTTGAGATTTGGCAAATAAATTGTCATAAAGTTATAAATAACTGAAAGTAAAGTTACACCTGCAACGGTAGAATCAGGCGAGAATTTGCCGGTAAAAATTCTGCCTAACGCTTTTAATAAGTTAATATTTAAAACAAAGGCAAGACCAAGTAAAACAGAACTTACTAATATAAAGGTTGCACTGTTTTCAGGCATTAAGTAACTGCCAAGTGCGGCAAATATTAATGAAGCCGCGCCGATTAAAAGCGAGAATATTGAGAATATTTTACCTTTATTAATAAATTTTAAGGTTTTTTCTTTATCTTCTAAAGAATTGTATTCGTCAAATTCTTCTTCGTCTTCTTCATCCTCGTCATCTTCATAGTTAGAACTAATATCTTCATATTCGTCTTCTTTAACACTTGTAAAAATATTAGTCTTATCTAATTCTTCAGCAGGGGCAATCTCTTCTGCGTCAACAAAGCCGTCATCAGAAATTATATCTATATTTACTTGATTTTCTTGTTGAAGATTGTCGTCTAAAGGTGTTTCCACTTTTATTTCTTCAACTTTAGGCATTTCAACTGTTGGTTCTAATATAACGGGTTCTTCTTCTTTTACTTCAACCTTTTGTTCTGTAAAAGATTCGCTTAAAACCTCTTTGGCATCTTTATCATTTTCAAAAATGCCAATGTCAGCCTTCATATCATCAATTAGGCTTTCAACGTTAAAGTCTTTTTTTACTTCTTCTTTTACTTCTTCTTTTACAGGCTCTTTTACTTCACCCAAAATATCGTTTAAAGCAGAAGAAACAGTTTCTTCAACGCTAGAAGTAGCTTTAACAGGTTCTTCTTTAGTTGGGTAACCATAAATACTGTTTACCTTTTGGTTAGCTTTTTCTTCCATGCGTTTTAAAATTTCTTCAACGCTTTCTAATTCATAATAAGCGGGCTCTTCTTTTTTAACTTCAACCGGTTCTTGTTTTACGGGTTCTGGTTGTGGCGGAGGGGTAGTTGCTTTTTTAGTAGATTCTTCTCTTGCTTCAAGCATCTTTTTAAATAAAAAGTCTTCTGTTGAAGGTGGGTTAGAAGTCATATCAATACTTTCGGCCACATTAGAATTAGAAGTTTGTGGTTTTGCAGTTTCATTACCTAAAAGTTCTTCAGGCGTAAGCACTAGCGGAGCTTTTCTTACCGAATTATTATTAGGTAAATTTAAAGTATTCATATTAAGCATAGCCTCGCGTTGTTCACGGGCTTCGTTTTCTAACATCATTTTAAAGTCTTTATCGCTCATCTTTTTCTTAAAGAGTGCCACAAAATCAGTCCTTTTTAAAATAAAATTATTTGTTTCTTTGTCTTACAACTTCATACATTAAAACGCCGGCAGCAACCGAAGCGTTAAGCGAATTTACTTCTCCAAACATTGGAAGCGATACAATACCGTCGCAATTTTCTTTAACTAAACGGCTAATTCCTTGTCCTTCAGAGCCAATTACAAGAGCAATCGGTCCTAAAAGGTTTGTGTTAGAAGCGGTTTCACCGTCCATATCGGCACCATAAATCCAAATGCCGTTTGCCTTTAAGGTTTCTATGGTTTTAGTGATGTTTGTTACCCTTGCAATATTTGAATACATTAAAGCACCACTAGAAGCTTTTGCAACCGTTGCGTTAACACTCGCCGCACGGTTTTTAGGAATTATAATTCCGTCAACACCACAAGCCTCTGCAGTTCTTATAATTGCACCAAGGTTATGTGGATCTTCAATACCGTCACAAATAATAATAAACGGGTCTTTGCCTTTTTGTTTTGATACTTCTAAAATATCTTCAACTTCGCAGTAAGAGTGTGTAACCATTACAGCAGCTATTCCTTGGTGAACCTTGCCACCGCACATAAAGTCTAGCTTTTGCTTTGGAACTTCTCTAATCGGTACCTTTTGTGCTCTTGCTTTTTCTAATATAGGCACCAAACTTCCGCCGCTCGAGCCGTGTGCTATAATAATTTTGTCAAGCTCTTGCTTTGAACGAAGCGCCTCCATAACGGGATTTCGCCCAATTATTAAATCAGATTGTTCTTTAATTTCTTCCGGCATAATGCCCTCCGTAAAATTTATGTTTTTAAAAATACTGCTATTACAAACTAAAATCTTCTTTAGTAAAACCTTGCTTTTTTATCATAACGTCAGGTTCGCGCAGTAGGGGATTATACTCGTATTTTCTGCACACGTCATCATAATCCATAGGTCCCTTTTTTAAGCAAAGAACCTTTTTGTTAGAGGTAATGCTATCTGCATATATACAGTGGCCGCATTTTTTTATAACGTTTTTGTTAAACATTTTTTTAGCCATAATAACCCTCTTTTCACTAAACAATATTATAGTTATTATATAATAACATATTATAAAGCAAAATTCTACACATTTTTGCTTTTTATTTTAAAATTTGCACAATATTAATTAAATACTTGCAAAAAGCGTAAAATTATTGTAAAACTAATATGAAAGGCGGAGGTATTATGAAAGGTTTTTATAATATTGCAGGTGTTAATACTTTTATTAATACCCCTTGTTTAAGGTTGCAACAAAACGCCGAAAAATTTAAATCTATGGATACTAAAGCTAGTGCTGAGATTGTTTTGCCTAAGGAACGTTTGATTGAGTTAAATGGCGGCAGTGAAGAACATTTAGAAGAATTTGCTTACGTTGTTAGTGGTAGCGTTTTTCATAGGGAAATTATAAAACACGGCGGCATAATGCTTCACTCTTCTGCCATTAATTTTAATGGTAGGGGAATAGCCTTTTCTGCAAAAAGCGGCACGGGTAAATCAACACACACAGCTTTCTGGGTAGAAAAATTTAAAGATAATTGCGTTATTTTAAACGATGATAAGCCGGTTATTAAAAAAGAAAACGGCAGTTATTATATTTACGGCACACCCTGGAGCGGTAAAAGCGATATAAACTTAAACGCAAAAGCACCACTTTATGCAATTGTGCTTTTAGAACGCGGCGAAAAAGATGAAATATCTTTATGCGATAAAAACGTAGCTTTAAAGAAAATTTTAGAAAGCACCGTTCATCCCAAAAACTTAGAATTATTTAATTCAATGCTTGAAATTATTGAAGATATTTTAAAAAATGTTAAGATTTATTCTTTAAAATGTACTAAAAACGTGTCTTCCGTTGATGAAGTATTAAAAGTTATTGATTAATTTTTAAATTTGTGCTTGACAAATCTGTTTGTTTTGATATAATAAATATTGCGCTTTTGTGCATTAATTTGGTGGGTATAGCTTAGTTGGTTAAAGCGCCAGTTTGTGGCACTGGAGACCGTCGGTTCGAATCCGACTATCCACCCCACATAAATTAAATAATGGGGTGGCGCCAAGCGGTAAGGCACCAGACTTTGACTCTGGCATGCGTAGGTTCAAATCCTGCCACCCCAGCCAAAAAACTCCTCGAACTATGTTCGGGGAGTTTTTTTACTTCTTCACTCTTCACTTTTAACTTAAGAGGTTGTATAACGTGAAAACTTATGTTAAACTATTTTTGGTGATATTTATGACACACAATATGAAACTGCATTTACAACCATTTGAAATGATTAAAAATGGTGAAAAGATTTACGAACTGCGTTTATACGATGAAAAAAGAAGACAAATAAACCTAGGCGATAAAATAATTTTTACTAATAAAAATGGGGAAGAACTAAAAGTTAAGGTTGTTGGTCTGCATAAATTTTCAAGTTTTAAAGAGCTTTATCAAGCTCTACCGCTAGAAAAATGCGGCTATTTAAAAGAAGAATTAGCAACCGCAAGTTTTACCGATATGTTAGAATATTATTCTATATCAGAACAAGAAAAATACGGCGTTTTAGCAATAGAAATTGCTTTAATTTAAAAACTACAAATGCCGTTTTTCTACAAGGTCAATATGAAATAAAACCCGTTAAACCTTAAAGATTAACGGGTTTTATTTTTCCTTCAAAAGTTCATCAACGCCTATTTTAAATACTTTTGCAAAGGCGACAATTTCAATGTCTGTGACAAATCTTTTTCCACATTCAATACGTTGGATGGCGTTTTTGTCAATATCTAAACCAACTAGTTGTAACCTGTCAGCTAGTTCACGTTGAGATATTTTAAGTTTAGTTCTATAGATACTAATATTTTTGCCACAAATATTATTTAGTCCTTCTTTAGTTTTGTTTATAAACATATTTTCTCCTTTTTTGACATTTAGTGCTTGTCATTAAGAAAATTATATGCTATAATACCTATAAATATGACATTTACTAAATGTCAAAAGAAGGAGAGTAAATTATGAAAAAATTGTTATCTATTTTAATGTGTCTAATTATTATGTTAAGTTTCGCAGCTTGCGGCGATGCTTCGACAGGTGGAAATGGACCAAGCACTTTCGGACTTAATGAAACATCAACTTATGATGGAGTTAAGTATACAGCATTAGAAATTAAAGAATCCAATGGTTCTGATTTCTTTGTTCCTGATGAAGGAAAAGTATTTCTAGGCGTTAAATTTAGCATCGAAAACACATCGGAAGAAGAACAAAATATTAGTTCAATGTTAATGTTTGAAGGTTATGTTGATGATGTTGTATGCGATTATTCTTTAAGTGCGGCTTCTCATTTTGATGATGGAACTTTAGACGGAACCATCGCTCCCGGTAAAAAACTA
This sequence comes from Acutalibacteraceae bacterium, assembly GCA_045540715.1. GTDB lineage: Bacteria > Bacillota > Clostridia > Oscillospirales > Acutalibacteraceae > UMGS1279. The sequence goes on from JAZQHT010000012.1 coordinate 10,359, forward strand.
GTTGGTTGGTATGCTGTTGAAATACCAAAAGATTATAAGAAATTTGAACTTCAAATTTCTCCGGATATGTTTAGTGAGGACACACTAACGTTTGTATATGAAAAATAATTAATATTTTAAAGACAAGTTGAATCAACTTGTCTTTTTTATTTGCATTTTATTTATATATGTGATAAACTTTATTTTATAGAAAAATCATTGAAAAAGCGTGATATTTAATGAAAAATCTGCAAAATTTACACACCCATACCACCTATTGCGATGGTAAACACACACCAGAAGAAATGGTGCAGTTTGCTATTGGTAAGGGGTTTGATTCATTAGGTTTTTCAGGGCATTCTTATATGTCTTTTAGTAAAGATTGGTCAATGTCTCTAGAGGGTACCAAAGAATATAAAAAAGAAATAACTGCTTTAAAAGAAAAATATAAAGGCGTTATTGATATTTATTTAGGTTTAGAGTTTGAAATGTATTCTCATCACGAGCTTTCAGGCGGTATGGATTTATCGGGCTACGATTATCTTATCGGTTCATCTCACTACCTTAAGTTTGACGATGAAATAGTGGGTTTTGATCGTGATGCAAAAACCGTTAAAGAGGTAATTGATAAATATTTTAACGGCAACGGCCTTAACTTTGCAAAAAAATATTATGAAGATTTTTCGCAAATTTACACAATGGGAAAATTTGATATTTTAGGCCATATTGATATAATTTCAAAAACCATAGAACAAATTCCGCATTTTGATGAAAACTGCGATGAATACTTGTCTTATGCGTATAATTTTATATCTAATATTAAGGGTAAAATTCCACTTTTTGAGGTTAATACCGGCTCAATAGGGCGCGGATATAGAAAAACGCCTTATCCATCATTAAACATTTTAAAAGAGCTTAATAAACAAGGCTTTGGTGCAATAATTTCTTCCGATTGCCATAACGGAGAATTTTTAGATTGTAATTTTGAAGATGCAAGAGAATTATTAAAAACCGCAGGTTTTACAGAGCGTTATATTTTAACTAAAAACGGCTTTAAGGCGGTTGAAATTTAAGGGGATATTATGAACGTTTTAACAATTATAATGCTGGTATTCGCTATAATTGGCGGACTTGATCGCATTTTTGGTAACCGCTTAAAACTAGGTAACGAATTTGAAAAGGGCTTTTTAGTTTTAGGCGATATGGCTCTTTCGATGGTTGGTATGATTGTTTTAGCACCATTTTTAGCCGATATTTTAGACCCCGTGTTTAAGTGGTTTTATACAACTTTAAATATTGACCCGTCAATTATTCCCGCATCACTTTTTGCAAACGATATGGGGGGCGCTCCATTAAGCAAAGAAATTGCTCAAAATACAGATATTGGTATGTTTAACGCACTTGTTGTTTCTTCTATGATGGGAGCAACCATTTCTTTCACAATTCCTTATGCATTAGGTGTTGTAAAAAAAGAATTACATAAAGAAATGTTTTTAGGCTTTTTATGTGGTATTGCAACGGTTTTTATAGGCTGTTTTGTTGTTGGCTTAGTGCTTGCAATTCCGTTTGTAAGCTTATGTTTAAACCTTTTACCACTAATAATTTTTTCAGCCATTATTGTGGTTGGGCTATTGTTAATTCCAAATATCACGGTTAAAATTTTTAAGGGCTTAGGTCTTGCAATTAAAGGTTTAATTACGGTTGGGCTTTTAATTGGTATGATAGAATTTTTAACCGGTTATAAACTTTTAAACGGCTTGGCTACAGTTGATGAAGCCGCAGTTGTTTGCTTTAATGCTGCAATTGTGCTTGCAGGTGCTTTTCCTCTTATGAAAATTATCTCTGTAATTTTAACAAAGCCAATGCAAAAAATAGGCGCAAAAGCAGGTATGAATAACATTTCTGTAATGGGCTTTATTTCTTCTGTTGTAACCAACGTTACCACCTTTAAAATGCTAAACGATATGGACAAAAAAGGTGTAGTTTTAAACTCTGCTTTTGCAGTTTCAGCTTCCTTTTTAATTGGCGGACATTTAGCATACACTATGGCGTTTGATGCAAAATATACTCTTTACGTGGTGCTTGCAAAACTAATTTCGGGTATATGCGCACTTATATTATCGGTGTTTATTTATAAAAAACAATATAAAAAAGCATAAATTTAAATCCTCAAAGTTTTCTTTGAGGATTTTTTTATGTTTATTTATTATATTATAATTGCAAATTTAAAAGTTATATGTTAAACTTAAAAAAACAACTTTAGGAGTGTTTTTATGGAAAAAATATATTTGCATAACGGCTGGAAATTTAGTAGTAAAAAAACAGGTGTTTTAGATGCTACAGTTCCCGGTTGCGTACACACCGACTTGGCTAAACATGGTGTTATTCCCGATTTATTTTGGAGAGACAATAATAAAGATTATCAATGGATTGAAGAATTAGATTTTGATTACTTTGTTAAGTTCGATGCAAAGCCAGGGAAAAAGGTGTTTTTATGCTTTGAAGGGCTAGACACTTATTGCAAAATCTATCTTAACAATAATCTACTTGGCACAGCCGAAAATATGTTTATTCCACACGAATTTGAAGTTACCAACCTTTTAAAAGAAAAGGACAATCTTTTATTTATTAAGTTCCGTTCTGCAGTTAAAGAGGTTGAAGGATTAGAAGAACGTTCTCACGCATTTACCGCCGAAAGATTAAACACAAGAAGAATTCAATGCACTTACGGTTGGGACTGGGTTGACCGCTTTGTAACAACCGGAGTTTATCGTCCTGTATATTTAAAATATGCCGATGATATGTATGCTGAAAATATTTACATTTGTACCGAAAATATTGATGATTTTTCTGCAGGCATTTATACCGAAATTGAGTTTAATAATGCAGAAATCGGCGGTATGGTAAATGTCGAAATTTTAGATCCGCAAAATAAGGTTGTAGCAGCGACAAAATTTTTCTGCAAAGAAAAATTAGCTGTTAAACGTTTTGATATTAAAAACCCACAACTTTGGTATCCAAACGGCTATGGCGAACATCCACTTTATACAATAAAAGTTACTGTTGGCGATAACGTTTGTTCAGATACTTTTGGTATTAGAACACTTAAAATATTACAGCTTACCGATGAAGAAGGTAGCGAATATTACAAAAAAGCTATTAGTATGCAAGAAACCTTCTTTGGCAAGCAATATAGCCATAACGAAGAATTCAAAGGCTTTAAAGTGCTTGTAAACGGTACCGAAATTTTCTGTATGGGCGGCAACTGGGTTCCTTGCGAGCCATATCCATCTGCAGAAACCAAAGAAAAATTTGCCGCTCTTATTAAAAAAGCAGTAGATATGGGCGCTAACTTCTTGCGCGTTTGGGGCGGCGGCCTTTTTGAACAACAAGATTTTTATTATGAATGCGATAAAAACGGTATTTTAGTTGCTCAAGACTTTTTGATGGCTTGCGGCCATTACCCTGAAAAAGAAGATTGGTTTATTGAAGAACTTAAAAAAGAATCGCTTTTTGCGGTTAAATCTTTAAGAAATCACCCATCACTTTGTTGGTGGCATGGCGATAATGAAAATGCAGTGGACGGAAGTGATACCGATACCGATTATACCGGCAGAGATACTGCATATAAAGGTATTGCGCCAAATATTTATAAATACGATAAAACCCGTCAATTTTTACCCTCGAGTCCTTATGGCGGCAGTACTTATGCATCACTTACACAAGGCACATGCCATAACTCGAACTATTGTTATGACATTTTTGCATATTTCCATAACGAACCTTGTGACGATTATAAAACCTTCTTCGAAAACTTCTGTGGCAGATTTGTTTCTGAAGAACCAACCTTTGGTGCGGTAACAAGAAGCAGTATGCTTAAATTTATGACTTTAGAAGACATTTATGATAAAGATGAAGAAATATTAAAGTTCCACACAAAAAACAATCCTTGTTTAGACCGTCATATGTATGACGATATTTCTGAATTTACCGCAAAGGTTTTAGGCGAATTTAAAGACGGTGAAGACCGCTACTTTAAATATAAATATATTCAATACGAGTGGATAAGAGCAATTTTTGAAAACGACCTTAAAAATCTTGATTACTGCAACGGCTTAGTGTTCTGGATGTTTAACGACTGTTGGCCTGCAGCACTTGGTTGGTCGTTTGTAGATTATTATTGTTTACCAAAAGCATCGTATTATATCTTTAAACGCCTTGCTAAAAAGGTTACAAGCACAGTTAATCTAAAAGATAATGGTTATACAGTTACCGTATCAAACAAAGGCACTAAAGAAAACGCAGTTAAAGGTGTTGTAACCGTTTTAGATTTAAATAACGGCTTTAAAGAAGTAACAACCGAAGAATTTGAACTAAAGGTTAATGCGTATAGTGTAGCTAAATGCACTCTTAAAACAGAATATAAAGCAAATTATTTGGTTGTTGTTGATATCGAAACCGATGGTTATACCGATAGAACCTTCTATAAAGACGGTGCGCTTCATATTAATAATAAAACAGAAAATATTGAAGTAATTTCTAAAACCGAAAACACCATTACCGTTAAAGCCAAAGAATATACCCACGTTGTTGAATTTGAAGGCCAATTCGTGTTTAGCGATAACTATTTCTCGCTAAAACAAGGCGAAGAAAAAACAATTAAGTTTGAGGCCTTTAATAATACAGATAACTCTGATTTTGCAATTACAGCATATAGCTTATAAAAAATTAAAGGGGAACGAAAATGGGCATCTATTATATCTTATACAACCCATATGCAGGTGGCGGCAAAAAAGAAAGCATTACCGACAAATTAAGCAAAATCTTAACCGATAAACCCTTAAAATTTTGCAATCTTTTAGAAATTAACGATTATGATAAATTTTTTAAGGAAATGCAAGAAGGGGACGACCTTGTTTTGTGCGGTGGCGATGGTACACTTAACCGCTTTATTAACGATACAAAACATATAGATTATAAACATAAGTTTTATTTTTATCCTTGCGGAAGCGGTAATGATTTGCTTAATGACCTAACGGTTGATAGAACAAAACCCTTTTTAGTTGAAGATTATTTAAAAAATTTACCCGAAGTTACCATTAGAAATAAAAGTTATACTTATTTTAACGGAACAGGATTTGGACTTGATGGTTTTGTGTGTTACGAAGGTAATAGAATTCGTCAACAAAAGGGTAAAATTAACTATATTGCAATAGCATTACGCGGTTTTTTATATGCCTTTAAACCGGGTAAAGTTAATATAGTTGCAGATGGTAAAGAATATACCTTTAATAAAGTGTGGCTATGCCCCGTTATGAAGGGCAAATACTTTGGCGGCGGTATGATGATTGCTCCTATGCAAGACCGCTATGCTGAAGATAATTCGTTACATATAATTGTTGCTCACGACCTTTCAAAAATTAAAATTATAGCATTGTTTTTAAGCATTTTTAAGGGTGAACATATTAAATTTAAAAAGAACATTACCGTCATTAAGTGTAACGAAGCTTACGTTAAATATGAACGTCCTTGTATTATGCAGGTTGACGGCGAAGCTATGATTGACGTTCAAGAGTTTTCCGTAACTAGTAAAACCAAGCAAAAAGCCATTAAAAAATAGGTTGACAAATATTTTTTACGGGTGTATAATTTTTTAAACCGTTGAAGAAGAGTAAGTAGGTTTTAATTATTTAATTACAGAGAGCCGCCGTTGGTGGAAAGGCGGCATTAAAGTTAAAATTGAATGGACTTCTGAGGGCAAGCTGAAATAATAGTATGCAAGCCGGAGTTGACGCTTCGTTAAAAAATGTCAGCGTATGATAGTACGCGCAAAGCGGGCGAATTTTTTCGCCAAGCCAGGTGGCACCGCAGGATTATCTCCTGTCCCGGCAAATATAGGGACAGGAGTTTTTTATTTATTTCGTCCCTAAAGAAAGGAGACAGCGAAATGTCAGAGAAAAAAATACCCTATAAAATTTATTTAGAAGAAAGTGAAATGCCAAAAGCTTGGTATAATCTTCGTGCAGATATGAAGAACAAACCGGCTCCACTTTTAAACCCCAAAACAAAAAAACCAATAACAGTTGAAGAACTTTCAGAGGTTTTTTGTGAAGAATTAGCTAAGCAAGAATTAGATGATACTACAGCATATTTTGAAATTCCTAAAGAAATTTTAGACTTTTACAAAATGTATCGTCCGGCTCCCTTGGTTCGTGCTTATTGTTTAGAAGAAAAGTTACAAACTCCCGCTAAAATTTACTATAAATTTGAAGGCAATAATACAAGCGGAAGTCACAAATTAAACTCTGCAATTGCGCAAGCCTATTACGCCAAAAAACAAGGTTTAAAAGGCGTTACAACAGAAACAGGAGCGGGTCAATGGGGAACAGCGCTTTCAATGGCCTGTTCTTATTTGGGGCTTGACTGTAAGGTTTATATGGTTAAATGTTCTTACGAACAAAAGCCTTTTCGCCGTGAAGTAATGCGCACCTATGGTGCCGACGTTACACCTTCTCCTTCTATGGAAACCGAAGTTGGAAGAAAAATTTTAGCAGAACATCCCGGTACTACCGGTTCGCTTGGTTGTGCAATTAGTGAAGCGGTAGAAAAAGCATCTAATACAGAAGGTTATCGTTACGTTTTAGGTAGCGTTTTAAACCAAGTTTTGCTTCACCAAACAATTATTGGACTTGAAACAAAAGCCGCTATGGATAAATACAATATCACTCCCGATATTATTATCGGTTGTGCAGGCGGCGGCAGTAACTTAGGCGGATTTATTGCACCATTTATGGGCGAAAAAATCAGAGGCGAGAAAGACTATAAAATTATTGCAGTAGAACCCGTTTCTTGTCCGAGTTTAACAAGGGGTAAATACGCTTACGATTATTGCGATACGGGTATGATTTGTCCCTTGCAAAAAATGTACACTTTAGGTAGTGGATTTATTCCGTCAGCCAGCCACTCTGGTGGTCTTCGCTATCACGGTATGAGCAGTATTTTATCTCAACTTTATGATGATAAACTAATGGATGCTGTTTCGGTTTCTCAAACCGACGTTTTTGCAGCAGCGGTTGAGTTTGCTCGTGTAGAAGGCATTTTACCCGCTCCCGAAAGTTCTCATGCAATTAAGGTTGCAATTGATGAAGCTCTAAAATGCAAAGAAACAGGGGAAGAAAAAACAATAGTATTCGGTTTAACAGGAACCGGTTATTTCGATATGTATGCTTATCAAAAATTTAACGATGGTAATATGTCGGATTACGTTCCAACAGATGAAGAAATTGAAAATGCCCTTAAAAAACTACCCAATATTGAATAAAATAAAAGGAACGCTCCCAAAATATTGCGAGTGTTCCTTTATATTTTTAAAAAATTGTGAAGAATTTAAGTTTATTCTTTATTTTTTATTATAACTATGTTATAATAATCGATAATAAATTTTAGAATTTTTGTTTTTTAAAAGAAGGTAATAAAGTAATGATTAAAACCCTGGCAAAAAGCATTAGGGAATACAAAAAAGCATCCTTAATTTCACCCATATTTGTTACTTTTGAAGTAATTATGGAGTGTATTATTCCCTTTATAACTGCTGAATTGGTTAACGCCATCAAAAAAGGGGCAGATATGCCAACCATATTACAGTATGGTGCGGTACTTGTTGTAATGGCAATAATTTCGCTTTCTTGCGGAGCTATTGCTGGTGCTGCTTGTAGTACGGCTTCTTGTGGTCTTGCAAAGAACTTAAGAAAAGATATGTTTTATAAAATTCAAAACTTTTCTTTCAAAAATATCGACCATTTCTCGGTTTCAAGTTTAGTAACTCGTCTTACAACCGATATTATGAACGTTCAGCAAGCCTATATGATGATTATTCGTACGGCAATTCGCGGTCCTTTAATGTTCTTGTTCTCTTTTATAATGGCTTTTGTAATGGGCGGCAGTATGGCATTTATATTTGTTGTTGTAATTCCAATTTTAGCATTTGGTTTAATAATGGTTATTTATAAAGCCATGCCGTTATTTAAAAAGGTTTTCAAAAAATACGATAATCTTAATAATTCTATTCAAGAAAACGTTAAAGGTATGCGCGTTGTTAAATCTTATGTTCGTGAAGAATACGAAAAAGAAAAGTTTAACTTTGCCGCAAGTGACGTTCAAAAAGATTTCACTAAAGCTGAAAGAATTTTAGCATTTAACCACCCTGTAATGCAGTTTTGTTTATATACCGTTATGTGCTTTGTTTTATCTTATGGTTCATATATGGTAATTACCACAAAAGGCTTAGCACTAGACGTTGGTCAAATGTCTGCAATGCTAACTTACGGGCATCAAATTTTAATGAGCCTTATGATGCTTTCAATGATATTCGTAATGTTAACCATGGCAAGTGAATCTGCAAAGCGTATAGCAGAAGTACTTAACGAAGAACCAAGTATCAAAAACCCGGAAAACCCGGTATTTATAGGTAAAGACGGTTCTATTGATTTTAATAACGTTTGCTTTAAATATAACGAAAATGCAAAACGTTACACATTAGAAAATATTGATTTGCATATTAAATCAGGAGAAACAATTGGCATAATCGGTCAAACAGGTTCTTCTAAAACCACCTTTATTCAACTTATTTCGCGCCTTTACGACGTAACAGAAGGTGAAGTAAAGGTTGGCGGCGTAAACGTAAAAGATTACGATATTAAGTCTTTGCGCGACGCCGTATCTGTTGTATTACAAAAAAATGAACTATTTTCAGGCACAATAAAAGAAAATCTTCGTTGGGGCGATATTAATGCTTCTGATGAAGAAATTATTGAAGCTTGCAAACTTGCACAAGCAGATGAATTTGTAAAAGCTTTGCCACACGGATATGATACCTATATCGAACAAGGCGGTACAAACGTTTCGGGCGGCCAAAAGCAAAGATTATGTATTGCAAGAGCGTTACTTAAAAAGCCTAAAATTCTAATATTAGACGATAGCACAAGTGCGGTTGATACAAGAACCGATGCGCTAATTAGAAAAGGCTTTAAAGAATATATACCAAACACCACAAAAATAATAATTGCCCAAAGAATTGCATCTGTAAAAGATGCTGATAGAATTATTGTTTTTGACGGCGGTAAGATTAACGGTATAGGAACGCACGAAGAACTTCTAAAAACAAACGAAATTTATCGTGGAGTTTACGATGTTCAAAACAAAGGGGGTGCAAGTCTTGAGGGGTAGATTTGTTCCACCACAAAAAAAGGCCGAAAAAGGTATAGGTAAAAGATTGTTTTTAACAATATTTAAGTTTTATCCGGGCCTTATAGTTTTAACGGGTGTATGCGTAATATTTACGGCCATTGTTAGTTCAATTCCGTCAATATTTATGCAAAACGTTATTGCAATTATAGAAAATGCTCTTAAAAACAACTTAACCTTTAACGATGTTGGCGGAGAAATAATAAAATATGTAATAATTTTAGCATCGTTATATTTAATAAGTTTGGCATCCGCTTTTGCTTACAACCAAATTTTAGCGGTTGTAACTCAAGGAATACTTGCAAAACTTCGTAAGAAAATGTTTAACGGTATGCAAAACTTACCCGTTAAGTATTTTGATACCAATAATCATGGCGATATTATGAGTTATTACACTAACGATATTGATACACTTCGCCAGATGATCTCTCAAAGCTTTCCAAACCTTTTAATTGCTATTGTAACTTTAACAACGGTTGTTTCAATTATGCTATATTTCAGCGTGTGGATGACTCTTGTGGTTGTTGTTGGTGTTATTGCTATGACAATTGTTACAAAGAAAATTGGCGGCGGCTCTTCTAAATACTTTATAGCTCAACAAAAAGCGGTTGGTAAAACCGAGGGCTTTATTGAAGAAATGATGAACGGCCAAAAGGTTGTAAAGGTATTCTGCCACGAAGAAGAAACCAAAAAAGACTTTGATAAAATTAACGAAGAACTCTTTAACTATTCTTCAAAAGCCAATAAATACGCAAATACACTTATGCCAATATTAAATAACATTGGTAACATTTTATACGTTTTCGTTGCAGTATCGGGCGGTTTGCTTTTAGCACTCAAGGTTCCAAACGTTGGATTAAAAATGGCACCATTAAGTATTGCAATAGTTGTTCCGTTTTTAAATATGACTAAACAATTCTGCGGTAATATCAGCCAGGTTTCAAACCAAATTAATGCAATTATTATGGGTCTTGCTGGAGCTAGCAGAATATTTAAACTTATTGACCAACAACCCGAAGAAGATGAGGGTTACGTTACTTTAGTTAACGCAAAGTACGATGAAAATGGTAATATTACAGAAACTAAAGAACGTACAGGCATGTGGGCTTGGAAACATCCCCATAAAGAAGATGGCACCGTAACCTATACTAAACTTATGGGCGACGTGCGTTTTTACGACGTTGATTTTGGTTACACAGAAGAAAAGACAGTTTTACACAAAATTTCACTTTATGCAAAACCCGGCCAAAAGGTTGCCTTTGTTGGTTCTACCGGTGCTGGTAAAACAACAATAACAAACTTAATTAACCGTTTTTACGATATAAAAAGCGGTAAAATCAGATACGATGGCATAAACATCCAAAAAATCAAAAAAGCCGATTTAAGACGTAGCTTAGGTATAGTATTGCAAGAGACTAATTTGTTTACCGGTACAGTTATGGAAAATATCCGTTATGGCAGATTAGATGCTAGCGATGAAGAGTGTATAAAGGCGGCAAAACTTTCAGGCGCCGACGATTTTATTACCAGAATGCCTAACGGTTACGACACAATGCTTTATAATAACGGCGCAAACTTAAGTCAAGGACAGCGTCAGTTAATTGCAATTTCTCGTGCGGCAGTAGCAGATCCGCCGGTTATGATTTTAGACGAAGCCACAAGTTCAATCGATACACGTACAGAACAGGTTGTTCAAGCGGGTATGGACGCACTAATGAAAGACAGAACGGTTTTTGTAATTGCTCACCGTCTTTCAACAGTTCAAAACTCTAACGCCATTATGGTTTTAGAGCACGGCAAAATTATTGAGCGTGGTACTCACGAGGAGTTAATAGAGCAAAAAGGCACTTATTACAAGCTTTATACAGGTGCAATAGAGCTTGATTAAGAAATAAATTTTTTGGAGGAAAAAGAATATGGCATATTATTACGAGGAAGCAGCGCACACCTTTAACGAGTATTTATTAGTACCCGGTTATTCTTCTACAGACTGTATTCCGCAAAACGTTAGTTTGAAAACACCCTTAGTAAAATATAAAAAGGGTAAAGAAGATTGTCCGCTTAGCATGAATATTCCCTTGGTTTCTGCGATAATGCAGTCGGTTTCAGGTGAAAAGCTTGCAATCGCGTTAGCAAAAGAAGGCGGCGTTTCCTTTATATACGGTTCACAGTCAATAGAAGACGAAGCTGCAATGGTAGCCCGTGTTAAAGGCTTTAAAGCAGGATTTGTTGTTAGTGATTCAAACATTACACCAAACAGCACCCTGCAAGATATTTTAGATTTAAAAGAAAAAACAGGGCACAGTACTGTAGCAGTTACAGATAACGGGCTTTCAAACGGCAAACTACTTGGCATTGTAACAGGCCGTGATTATCGTATAAGCCGTATGGCAAGAGACCTCAAAGTATCAGAATTTATGACTCCTTTTTCCTCTTTAATCTATGCTTATGATGACGTAACTTTAAAAACTGCAAACGATATTATATGGGATAATAAATTAAATTCCTTACCAATAGTTGATAAAGACCATAATTTAAAATATATGGTTTTCAGAAAAGACTATGATGCCCATAAATCAAACCCTAACGAACTTTTAGATTCACAAAAACGTTATATAGTAGGAGCTGGTGTTAATACACGCGACTATGAAGAAAGAATTCCTGCTCTTATTAACGCAGGTGCTGACGTTTTGTGTATAGATTCATCCGAAGGTTTTTCAGAGTGGCAAAAACACACTATCGAATTTGTTCGAAAAAACTATGGCGACACTGTAAAAATAGGCGCAGGCAACGTTGTAGATAAAGAAGGCTTTTTATTCTTAGCAGAAAACGGTGCCGACTTTGTTAAGGTTGGTATTGGCGGCGGTTCAATTTGTATCACAAGAGAAACCAAAGGTATTGGCCGTGGACAGGCTACCGCTTTAATTGAAGTTTGCAAAGCAAGAGACGAATATTTTAAAAAGACAGGTGTTTACGTTCCTGTTTGTTCAGATGGCGGCATTGTTTACGACCATCATATGACATTAGCTCTTGCAATGGGAGCCGACTTTTTAATGCTTGGCAGATACTTTGCAAGGTTTGATGAAAGCCCAACACAAAAAGTTAATATTAACGGCAATTATCTTAAAGAGTATTGGGGCGAAGGCTCTAACAGAGCTAGAAACTGGCAACGTTATGACCTTGGCGGAGATAAAAAACTTTCGTTTGAAGAGGGCGTGGATTCTTACGTTCCTTATGCTGGTCGTTTAAAAGATAACGTTTTATTATCTTTAAGCAAAGTAAAATCTACAATGTGTAACTGTGGCGCATTAACAATAGAAGAGCTTCAACAAAAGGCAAAAATCACATTAGTTTCGGCTGTTAGTATTGTTGAAGGTGGCGCTCACGACGTAATAAGAAAAGAAACAACTCAGGTTGGTAAATAATATTTTTGGAGGGTACTATGGAATATAAAACCGATATTCAAATTGCGCAAGAATGCGAAATGGAACATATTTCAAAAATCGCAGAAAAGGCACATATAGATTTAAAATATATTGAACAATACGGCAACTATAAGGCAAAGGTTGATTTGTCTTTGCTTAACGATAGTAAAAAAGAAAATGGCAAATTGGTTTTAGTAACAGCCATTACACCAACCCCAGCAGGTGAAGGTAAAACCACTACTACCATCGGTCTTGCTGATGGTATGAAGCGTATTGGTAAAGACGTTACGGTTGCCCTTCGCGAACCATCTTTAGGCCCCGTTTTTGGTGTTAAAGGCGGTGCCGCAGGCGGCGGTTACGCTCAGGTTGTACCTATGGAAGATATAAATCTGCACTTTACTGGCGACTTTCACGCAATAGGGGCTGCAAATAACCTACTTGCCGCAATGCTTGATAATCATATTCAACAAGGTAATGCTTTAAATATTGACGTTAGAAAAATTACTTGGCGTCGTTGTGTTGATATGAACGATCGTCAACTTCGTTTTATTGTTGACGGTATGGGCGGTAAAGCAAATGGTGTTCCGCGTGAAGACGGTTTTGATATTACCGTTGCAAGCGAAATTATGGCGGTTTTATGTCTTTCATCCTCAATTGACGATCTAAAGAGTCGTCTATCTAATATTATTGTAGGTTATACTTACGATGATAAACCGGTAACTTGTGGCGAACTTAAAGCGGCAGGTGCTATGACGGCTTTACTTAAAGATGCATTAAAGCCAAACCTTGTTCAAACATTAGAAGGCACACCTGCATTTGTTCACGGTGGCCCTTTTGCAAACATTGCGCATGGTTGTAACTCAGTTATGGCAACAAAAATGGCTTTAAAAATGGGGGATTACACCATTACAGAAGCTGGCTTTGGTGCAGATTTGGGTGCAGAAAAGTTTTTAGATATTAAATGCCGTATGGCAGGTTTAACTCCAGATGCCGTTGTTGTTGTAGCAACTGTTAGGGCATTAAAAATGCATGGCGGCAGAGCAAAAACAGAATTAAATTATGAAGATTTAGTTGCATTAGAAAAAGGTATTCCAAACCTTTTAAGACACGTTTCAAACATTAAAAACGTTTATAAACTTCCTTGTGTTGTTGCAGTTAACCGTTTCCCAACAGATACCGATAACGAGATTGATTTTATTATTAAAAAATGTCGTGAACTTGGTGTTAATACCGTTCTTTCAACCGTTTGGGCAGAAGGCGGTAAAGGTGGCGAAGCGTTAGCTAAAGAGGTTGTTCGTTTATGTGAAGAAGAAAAAGGCAATTTTACCTTCTCTTATTCCGATGAACTTTCAATTAAAGAAAAAATTAATGCCGTAGCAACAAAGGTTTATGGTGGAAAAGGCGTAATCTTTGAACCGTCAGCATTAAAACAGATTGAGCAGTTAGAAGCACTCGGCTTTTCTAAATGTCCTGTTTGTATTGCAAAAACTCAGTACAGTTTTTCAGATGACCCAACAAAACTAGGTGCACCCGAAAATTTTGATATTACTGTTAAAAAGGTTAAGGTTTCGGCAGGTGCCGGCTTTATAGTTGTTCTTACAGGCGATATTTTAACAATGCCGGGTCTTCCCAAAATACCCGCAGCAGAAAAAATTGACGTTGATTCTAACGGCAAAATAACCGGTTTATTCTAAAAATAAAAGCAGAGATAAAATCTCTGCTTTTTTATTTAACCTTAATTTTGAATTTTCATATATTGTAAATAAGGGGCATAGGCGGTAAACCGCGGTTTATCCATAGAATAACCTTTTAAACCCCTTTAATATAAAAAAAGCTCGAGTTTTTACTCGAGCTTTTTGTTTAAAGCAAAATTAGTTTAATTCTGCAAAGTATTTAATGGTTCTAACCATTTGGCTGGTGTAGCTGTTTTCATTGTCATACCAAGAAACAACTTGAACTTCATATAGATCATCAGCAACTTTAGAAACCATTGTTTGAGTAGCATCAAATAAAGAACCATAAGTAATACCAATAATATCAGAAGATACTAGGGGTTCTTCTGTGTAGCCAAATGAAGCAGAAGAAGCTGCTTTCATAGCTGCGTTGATGCCTTCAACGGTAACGTCTTTACCTTTAACAACTGCAACTAAGATTGTAGTTGAACCGGTAGGAACGGGAACACGTTGTGCAGAACCGATTAGTTTGCCGTTTAATTCAGGAATTACAAGACCAATAGCTTTAGCAGCGCCGGTGGAGTTAGGAACAATGTTAACTGCAGCAGCACGTGCACGACGTAGGTCGCCTTTTCTGTGAGGACCGTCTAATACCATTTGGTCACCGGTATAAGCGTGAATTGTTGACATAATACCGCTTTGAATTTCTGCATAATCGTTTAATGCTTTAGCCATAGGAGCTAAGCAGTTTGTTGTACAAGAAGCAGCAGAAATAATGTTATCTTCTTTTGTTAATGTACCTTCGTTTACACTGTAAACAACTGTTGGTAGATCATTACCTGCGGGAGCAGAAATAACAACCTTTTTAGCACCTGCATCGATATGAGCTTGTGCTTTAGCTTTTGAACAGTAGAAGCCGGTGCATTCTAAAACAACGTCTACGCCGATTTCGCCCCAAGGAAGATCCTTAGCGTCTTTTTCTGCATAGATTGTGATTTCTTTACCGTCAACAACGATAGAGTTTTCTTTGGCAACAACTGTGTCAGCTTTGGCATATCTTCCTTGAGCAGAGTCATATTTTAGAAGATGAGCCAACATTTTTGCGTCGGTTAGGTCGTTGATAGCTACGATCTCATAACCTTCAGCGCCAAACATTTGTCTGAAAGCAAGACGACCGATACGGCCAAAACCATTAATAGCAACTTTAACCATAGTAAAAAAACCTCCAAAAAATTGTTAGTTTGCCTATATGTCAAACTATGTATCTATTTTAACCTTTTTCTCCAAAGATTTCAAGAACTTTGTTTTAAATTTAACAATTTTTTTAAAATTCGTTATTTAGGGTAAAATAAACAATAAGAAAAGGTGGTTTTATGTGTTATTTTACCAATGAAAATACGCCCTTTTTTAACGAAAGGGAAGTTTTACAACAAAAACTTATCGACGGCGAAACAAATTTAGACTTTTATTTGCGTTTAAAACAGTTAAATTTAAATAATTCCAATTTAATAAATAAAGAAAGCATTATAGATATAGAAACCAATTTGCGTAAAATTATGGTGGCTTTTTTGGTGTTGCTAAATAACGATGCTTTTATAAAATCAAAAATATCAGAAAGCCCATATTTATATAGATTAAATGAATTTTTGTTTGAACTTACATTATGTGAAAATATATGCAACTGTATTAAAAACTCTAAAAATAAATTTATATATTTAAAAACAAAGTTTTATAACAATGGTTTTATAATAATAATTAAATATCAGGGTCTAAAAATAACCCCTCGTAATTATTTAAATGATGCAGATGTAACAATAAAAAACGGTGCTTTTTTAAACACGATTAAAATTAGTTTTAATGGTAGCACCTTACAAAAACAAAAGCCACCTAAAATTAATTTAGATGGCTATATTTTAAATAGATTATCTTCTGTATATATAACTTTAGCACTAAGCGGTTTAAAGCGATTTTATTAAAGCTTCTGCCGCTTTTATACCGTCAACCGCCGAAGAGGTAATTCCACCAGCGTATCCTGCTCCTTCACCCGATGGGTAAATGCCCTTAACGCTCGCTTCAAAATTTTCATCTCTTACAATTCTTACAGGGCTGCTAGATCGTGTTTCGGGTGCTGTCAAAACGGCGTTAAAATCGCAAAATCCGGGTATTTTCTTATCTAGTAGGGGTAAAGCTTCCTTTAATGCTTTGGTAACAAAATCAGGCAATATTTCGGCAATATCGCAGTTAACTGTTTTAGGCCTTGCAGTTGGCATTATACTGCTAAACTTTTCTGTTACTTTGCCATTTAAAAAGTCGCCAACCTTTTGTGTAATAGGGAAGTGTCCGCCTGCTTTATTATAAGCTTTTCTTTCAATTTCTTTTTGAAATTCAATAGCATATAGTGGGTCATTAGATTTTAAATCGTCTGCCAAAACGCTAACAAGTAAAGCAGAGTTTGCGTTTTGGCCGTCGCGTTTAGAAAAACTCATACCGTTTGTAACGGTAGAATTTTCTTCGCTCGAAGAATTAATAACGTAACCACCGGGGCACATACAAAAGGTATATACACCTCTGCCGTCTTTTAAATGAACTGCAAGTTTATAATCTGCAGGGGGTAGTCCCTTATAACCTTTATATTTAAAGTTATCAATTAAAGATTGTTTGTGCTCAATTCTAACACCTACAGAAAATGGTTTTTGTTCTAGCTTTACACCTTTATTATAAAACAGTTTAAAGGTATCACTAGCGCTATTACCCAAAGCAAAAATTGCTTTTTCACATATAAACTCTTTGCCGTTATTACATATAAGTTTTGTTAATTTATTATTCTTTATTTCAATATCGGTTACTTGGTGGTTAAATAAAACCTCACCACCCAAAGAAATAATTTCTTCACGAATATTTTTAACAACATTTTTTAAAATGTCGGTGCCAATATGTGGGGCAGAAGAATATAAAATTTCTTCGGGAGCAGAAAACTTGTGAAAAAGCTGTAAAACGGTGTTAATTCTAATATCTTTAATGCCGGTGTTTAATTTGCCGTCAGAAAAAGTACCCGCTCCGCCTTCACCAAACTGAACGTTAGAATTATAATTTAATTCTCCACCGTTTAAAAAGTTTTCAACCTCTTTAGTTCTTGTGTCAACGTCGGCCCCTTTTTCTAAAATTAAGGGTTTTAGTCCTGCGTAGCATAGAGTTAAAGCGGCAAACATACCGCTTGGCCCAAAGCCAACAATAACGGGTCTTGTTTTTGGCTTTTTATCTGTTTTTATAAACTCGTAAACTTCTTCGTTATATGTATTGCAGTTTGGATTGTTTAATATGTTTTTATCGTCGCAATCAAAAGTAAAAGAGCAAATATATGTAGGGTCGTTTTTCTTTCTTGAGTCAATAGAACGTTTTTTAAGTAAAACATTATAAGCCCTAAAACCTAAAATACGGCTTAAGAGCTTATTGCAGTCAGAAAAATTCTCTTTAATATTTACTTTTACGTTTGTAATTAAATACATAGTTAGTCCTTAATTTTAATAGCGGCATTTTTGCCTGCAAAATAACCGCTTGAAAATGCCCATTGTAAATTATAACCGCCGCAGTCGCCATCAACGTTTAGTAGTTCTCCTGCCGCAAAAAGTGATGGAATTTTTTTGCTTTCTAAATTATCATTAAATTCCTTTGTATCAATACCACCGCTTGTGGCTTGTGCATTTTTAAAACCGGTGTTACCCGTAACTTTAAAGTTAAAGCTTTTAATTGTTTTTGCTAGCTTAAAGGGGTCCATACTTGCCGCCGCTTTAATAATTTCCATACCAACGCGCTTGTGAATAAGTCCTGTAAAGAAATCTTTTTTATCAGCAAATAGGGAAGACCTTTGTTTTAAAATATCAACTACTTCTTCAAAAGAATATTCGGGCATAAGGTCCAAAGAAACTATATCTTTAGTATTTGCATATCTTGAAAGTTGTAATATCGGTGGTCCAGAAAGACCGTAATCACAAAATAAAACTTCGCCAAAATCTGTCTTATTATTTATTGTAACTTTTGCGTTAACCTTAATACCTTTAAGCGCTTTTGTAATGGTATTTTCTGTTTTAAGTTGCACAATAACGGGCTTTTGAGTAACGGCTTTAAACTGTGGTACCAAGTTAAAACTACTGCCGTCAGTACCGTATAATGCACCACCTGCAGTGCCGCCAAAAGCTAAAATCACCGCTTTTGCAAAAATTTCAAAATCTTTGGTTAAAGCAACAAAACCGCTATTTGTTTTATTTAGCTTTGTTACTTCACACTCTGTTAAGGTTTTAATGTTAAGAGCATCACACTTAAAGCGCAAAGCATCTACAACAGAAGAAGCTTGTAAACTATAAGGATATGCTTTACTGTTTTCTTCGGTTTTAATAATAACACCTAATTTTTTAAAGAAATCAATTGTTTGATTATAGCCAAATTGATTTATAAAATGCATGGCAAAAGCGCTATCACCATGGTAGTTTTCTTTATTTAAATTCTTGTTAGTAATATTGCAGCGGCCATTACCCGTAACCGCCAGCTTTTTACCAACACGGGCATTTTTATCAACAATAATAATATCTTTTGCACCATTTTCTGCAGCAGAAATAGCGGCAGTAAGTCCTGCCGCGCCGCCACCGATTATTAAAATGTTGCAGTTAATTTTTTGCATTATAAATAATTCCTATCCACTGTTATAACGGGGTTGTATTTACTGTTAATAGCTTTGCAAATATTAGTTACTTCTGCTTTAACTTCACTGTCAGAAATGTTTAACTCTATAGGCACTACCACGTCAAAAATTAAGTTGATTGTGTTTTCTCCCTCAACAATTCTAAAGTCGTGTAACGAATATTCACTGTGAATTTCTTTTAACTTTGCCAAAATTTCGGCTTTAATTTTGGCAACCCTTTCATTGTTTGTTGCAATAGGGTCGTAGTGAATTGTAATATGAGCGTTAAATTTTTCAGTTAATCGTTTTTCGCACTCGTCAATTTCTTCATGGCATTTTATAATATCAATATTTTCAGGCACTTCAACGTGCAAAGAAACAAAAATTCTGCCGGGTCCGTAGTTATGTACAATAAGATCGTGAATACCGGTAAAATCATCATATTCTAAAACAGTTTGCTCAATACCTTTTACCATTTCTTCTTCAGGTGGCATACCAAGTAGGGGATCTAATGTTTCTTTAATGCTCTTTATACCTGCATACATAATCATAACAGATACTGCTAAGCCAATAAAGGCATCAATATTAATTTCAAATATAACGCTAATTACTGCCGAAATTAAAACCGCAGTAGTAGAAACAACGTCGCCTAGGCAGTCAAAAGCCGTAGCGGTTAATGCCTGAGAGTTTATTGTTTTACCTAACTTTTTGTTAAAGAAAAACATATATAATTTAATTAAAATCGAAGCCACTAAAATTATAATAGCAACGGTGTTAAAGGTGGTTGCCGTTGGATTAATAATTTTTTCAACAGAACTTTTTAAAAGCTCAAATCCAACTAAAATAATTAGTGCCGAAACTAAAGAAGCAGACATATATTCCATTCTGCCGTGGCCAAAAGGATGTTCCTTGTCTGCGGGTTTAGTAGAAAGCTTGTAGCCAATGTAAGTAATAACCGAAGACGCCATATCGGAAAGGTTATTAAATGCATCTGCAATAACCGAAACACTGTTTGAAATTAAGCCGGCAAGCAGTTTAATGCCAAACAAAATAATGTTAAGCACTATGCCGCCAATACTTCCTAAGGTAATATACTTCGACCTAACAGCTTTGTCTTCGGTATTCTTATAATCCTTAATAAAAAGTTTAATAAGTAAAGAAGTCAAAAAAATTCACCCTTATTTTTTAATGCCCGAGAAATTTCCGTTTAAAATATTTGTGTCAATAGTAAAGCTTAGATTTTCTTTAACGCGTGCACGTTTGAAGGCAAGTTCAACCAAACGGTTTATAAGTTCTTTATAGCTTACCCCTTTAGCTTCCCATAAATAAAAGGCCAAAGAACCGGGAATTGTATTAATTTCGTTAACGTAAACCTCTTTTGTTTTGTCGTTCATTAAAAAGTCAATACGCGATACTCCGTGTCCGCCAATTGCTTTAAAGCTTTCAATCGCATATTGTTTTATTTTTTGGCTAATTTCGGGTTCTAAATCTGCAGGTAGTTTTCTTTGTAAAGAACTCATACCTTCACTTTTGCCGCCCTTTGAACCTTTTGCGCCGCTTTGATATTTATCTTTATATGATAAAATTTTGTCTTGCATAATAGGTTCTTCAAGTTCGGATGCTTCAAATTCATCTAAATAACCAACAACCGAGCAGTTAATTTCGCGTAGGTTTTCAACTGCTTTTTCGGCTAAAATGTTATTGGTAAAAGAAGCCGCAAGATTAATTGCATCATAAAGATCTTCGCGTGTTTCTACCTTGCTAATACCAACGCTACTACCAAGGTTTACAGGTTTAATAATAAGTGGATATTTAATTTCTTTTTCAATTTTATTTAGCATTTCTTCTTCGTTTTTCAAAAAGTCGCGTGAAGAAAATACAAAACAGTCAATTACAGGTACGCCAACTCGTTTTAAAACGTCTTTGAAAACGGCCTTGTCCATACCAACAGCAGAAGCTAACACGTCGCAACCAATGTAGGGAATAGAAAGTAGTTCAAAATAACCCTGTAAAGAACCGTCTTCACAGTTAGTACCGTGAACAATAGGAAATGCTAGGTCAATTTTTATGGGCTTGTTTTTGTTAAAAAACTTATTTTCTTGCGTTTTTACATAAACGCCGTCGTCTTCTTTTGTAATGTAAATAGGATATGCCTTATTAAGTAAAGAAGGAATATCTTTAAAATTAGCAATATTAAGTAAAACCTCACCAGAATACATTTTGCCGTTTTTAGCAATATAAACGGGGGTTATATCATAAATATTTTTATCAATGTTTTGTATGGCTTGTAATGCCGAAATAACAGCAACTTCGTGCTCAACGGAATTACCGCCAAAAAATACACCAATGTTTGTTTTCATAAGAATCCCTTTCTATCCTGCGTAATTATCAGGTAGGTCGTTTTCAAATAAAACAACCGTATCTTTATTGCAAAGTTTTTGTAAAATATCAAGCGAATCTTTAAAACGCTTAACAACGTAAATATTTTCTTCTGAAAAGCCACAGTCAATAGCGGCTTTTTTAAGCGGAATACTACGAGTTTCACCAACAAAAATCAAATAGTCGCAAACTTTAGCGGCATATTCGCCAAGTTTATAGTTTAATTCAAATTCTTTTTCACCAAGTTCTACCATACCGGGTGTAACAATAATTTTTGTTTTATCTTTAAATTGACCTAAAACCTCAACTGCCATTTTGCTGCCTTCGGGGTTAGAGTTATAACTGTCATCTAGTAAAGTTGAGCCATTAATAAAGCTTTTCTTTTCTAAACGATGCTCGGTTGCAGTTAATGTATTAACGGCAAATTTAATTTGTTCAGGTGTTACGCCAAGTTCTAACGCAATAGCACAAGCGCCCACAATATTAATAACGTTGTGGTTACCAAGCAATTTTGTAGTTAGGTGAATTTTTGTATCAAAATGCACCAAATCAAACTCTGTTCCTTTATAAGAAACCGTGATGTTTTCTGCGTAGGTTTCACAATCGTTTGTTAACCCGTAAGGGTGTGTAACGTATTCTGCGGCCTTTTCTTTCGCGGCTTTAGAATCAAAGTTTACGTAAACGTTGTGGGTATAATCAGCAAGTTCAAACTTTGTTTTTTGAACGTTTTCTAAAGTTTTAAAACTTTCTAAGTGCTGAGGACCCACAGCAGTAATTAGTCCAATAGACGGTTTTGCAAGGAGACAAAGTTCTTTAATATCACCAATGTTTTTAGCACCCATTTCTGCAATGAAAATTTGAGTACCGGGTTTTAAATGTTCACGAATTGTTCTAACAATACCCATTGGTGTATTAAAACTTTCCGGCGTTGCAGCAACGTTATATTTTTCACTTAAAATTCTCTTTAAAATAAATTTTGCAGAGGTTTTGCCATAACTACCTGTTACACCAATAACCTTTAAATTTGGCATAGATTTTAAAATATCTTTAGCTTCGTTAACAAAGCCTTGCGAAATTGCTTTTTCAATAAAGCTCATAATAAATGCCGAAATTGTAAGCAAGATTGCCGGTAGTTGTGAAAACAGCAAAATAATTAAAAAGGTTATAATTTTTAAGCTTAAAGAATTAAGCGACAATATAAAAGCAACTAAGGAAAGTGCTAAGATTATTGCGTTACAAGTAATTAAACGTTTAATTCTGCTGGTAAAAACTAATTTTTTAATGGCGGTTTTTTGGTAAACTTTAAATGATAAAGCTTTAAAAACCAGTTCTAAAGCGGCAAGCACTAAAACAACAACTTGCAAATTAAAAAATAGTAAAATTAAAGAAATTAAACCTAAAATTACGTTAAACCAAAGTTTAAAGCCTATATGGGTTTTACCCCAATTAAAATATCTTTTCAAAAAGTAAGAGTTTTGTTGGTACATATGAATATGACGTAAAAGCGATATTAAAGCAGAAGCCATAAATAATACGGCCGCTATAATTATTGCAATATTCATAAAATCACCTCAAAAAACTGTTTAATATAGCATTAACCTCATAGGGTTTTTCAATTAAAGCAAAGTGTCCGCAATCCTTTAAAACACATAGACCAGAATCTTTAATTAATTTTTCCATCAGTTCTGCGTTTTTAAGTGGGGTATCGGTATCTTTATCGCCCCAAATAAGTAGGGTGGGGGCGGTAATATTTTTTAACGAATCTCTTAAATCAACCGAAACCACGTTGACTAGGGTTTTTCTCATAACGTCAGGAGCTGACTTATAATCGCTTGAACCAAAGTAATTTCTAAGGGTGGTTAAAGCTTCTTTAGTAAAGTTTTTAATAATCGGCAAGGTTAAGAACCATTTGCAAATCTTAAACGTTCTAATTTTAATACGGGTTTTAAGGGGCTTTTTAGCCACAATTCCTGCGCTGTCAAATAAAACCGCTTTATTAACCGTTAAAAGATTTTTACACATTAAAGAAAGTGCAACTCTACCACCATGAGAGTGTCCCATAACAATTGGGTTTATAATGTTAAGCTCTTTGCAAAACTCTAAAACCAAATTTTCATAATCAATAATAGTTAGAGGCTCTTTTGGCAAATCACTTTCTCCACAGCCCGGAAAATCTAAAGCATATAAAGTGTAACGGTCTTTTAAGTTGTTAATTATGCTTTTCCAAACAACTGTTGAGCTACCCCAACCGTGAAGTAAAAGTATAGGTTCACCCGTGCCATAAACCTCGTAATTTATATTCAATTCGTTAATTTTTATATTCAAAAAAATCACCTAAAGCAAAGTAAAATTAAGACATAATATTTACAATTATAATCATTATACCAAAAAACTTTCAAAAATAGAAGACCTTTTTTATAATATTATAATATTTAATTAATATTCTTTACAAAACTGATGGTTTGTAGTATTATTTAAAGCATAAGAGGGTGATTTTTTGCTAATAGATACACACGCACATACAAAGCCCATAAGTAGTTGTTCGTGGTTACAACCAAGCGAAATTCCGGTGTTATTTAAAAACGTAAATTTCGATGGTTTTATTTTAAGTAATCACTTTAACAAACCTTATTTAATTAATTTCAGTGAAAATTATTTAGAGCAGATACAGGCGTATATAAAATGCCATAATGAAGCCGAAAAAGTTGCAAAAGAAATTGGCATTAAAATATTTTTTGGTGCAGAAGCCAAAATTAACGCTAGCTTTATAAACGAAAAAGGCGAAACCGAATACTATTATCCCGAGTTTTTAATGTTTGGCTTAACAAAAGAAAAATTATTACGCTCTCCAATACTTTATTCTTTAACTCAAAAAGAGCTTTTTGAATATGCCAACAGCGAAAATATTTTGCTTTATCAATCTCACCCTTATAGAATTTCTTATGGCAATAAAGTTGCAGATCCTAAATATATGCATGGGGCAGAAGTTTTAAATGCTCATCCGGGTTATGAACGTAAAGATAAAGAAGCTTTGCAATTTGCAAAAGAGAATAATCTTTTAATGAGCGCAGGCAGTGATACACACGTTGCACGACAACCGGGAACTGCAGGCATAATTGTACCTGATTTTATTGAAACAAGCGAAGATTTAGCATTGTTTTTAAAAACAAATATGCCTAAAAATATAGACTTTGAAAAATCAATAATTGAATTCTAACCGCGAATTTTCGCGGTTATTTTTTCGTCTTAAAAGTTGCACCATAAAAATTATACACATAAAAATCAGTGCAATACTTGAAGAAATTGAAACGTAACTTATTTTGCTGTGAAATGTAATATTATTAGATATGGTTTGCACCGAAATAGGCGCAAAATAATTAAGAATAGTTAAAATTATAAGGCTTATAGTTCCATGTAAAACTCTGTATAAAAAGCATCTTAAAAAACTAATTGTATTTTTTAAAATCATTTTAATTTGCAGTATTACCGAAAGACCGCTAAAAGAAAGCAAAAACTGAATTAAATAAAGGTTTTTATTGCTTTTTGATATTCCAACAGTAACCTCTAAAAAAAGACTTAAAAATTTTAACGGTTCTATTATTTTTATTATTTCATATATTGCCGAAATGAATACAACCATACCGCATATTTTTAAAATATTTATAAGCCCTTGTTCTAAAGAAATAAATAAGGTTTCACCAGCTGTTAAGGATGCTGGTTTTTTTATTAAATTTTTATCAATTCCTTTAGAAAAAACACAAAAAATAAAACTTGCCGCAAGGTGCGAAAAAAGTAAATATAACGCAATTTCAAGGTTGTTAAAAGTTGCAATTCCAACTGCAAAAAAAATAAAGGAAGGTCCTGCATTTACTGCATATAAACAAGCGTTTTTTAGAAACGGTTTAGGTGTATTTTCTTCTAAATTCTTTAAAACAATGGCCCCCGACATATAACCGCCAATTGCAGAAATAAGCCATATTGAAAATTTTGCACCTATTATTTTGCTTAAATAATAAAAGCCACCGCTTTTTAGAAACATTATGCTTAACACCGTAAAAGGAAGTAGCGAAGGAATAAGTATATTTAAAGAAAGGTTTATTCCGGTTTTAACTCCGTTTGCGACTATTGAAGAAAATATTAATAATGCAAAGAAAGATAAGAAAATTAGTAGTGAAAAAACTTTATTTATTTTAACAACCATAAACTCACCCTTTTAATCTATATGAATAATTTTTATTTATTATCATAATTTTTAAGTGGGTGATTTTTGTGAGTAAAACTAATAAAAAACTAGGTTTTGATCTTCCGCCGAGTGCATTAATAGGGGAAAGTAAAATTACCATAAACTCAAATAAAGAAATTATAATTGAAGGCTTGCGTAACGTTTTAGAATATGAACAAGAAAAAATTAAACTTAATTTAGGTAATAAAACACTACTTATTTTAGGAACAAATCTTACAATAAATTCTCTTACAATAAACGGTGTTGTTATAACCGGAATTATTAATTCTTTGGAGTTTTAGAATATGATTATATTAAAATCTTTGCGTTTCTTTTCTGGGTTTGTAAGGGTAAAGGCAAGTGGAGTTTATAACGAAAGAATTATTAATATTTGCTTTAAAAACGGTATAACTATATGGTCTATTAAAAAGAAAGAGCAAGACCTATTTTTTAATATTTCTACTAAAGATTTTAAAAAACTTCATATATTAAGAAATAAATGTGGAATAAGCATTAAAATTCATTACAAAATAGGGTTTCCTTTTGTAATGAATAAGCATAAAAAACGCGCAGGACTACTTATAGGGCTTATAATATTTTTTGCATGTCTTTATACTTTATCAAGCTTTGTTTGGAACGTAAAAGTAAGTGGTAACGTTAATATTACAACAAAAGAAATAATGAGTGCTGCAAAAGAGGTTGGTATTTACGAAGGCATGTTAAAATCTAAAATAAACTCACCTAAAATGAGAAATCTAATGCTTTATAAATTTGATAAACTTTCATGGGTAAGCTTTAATCTCGAGGGTTCTCTTTTAACGATAAACGTTTCAGAAACCAAACCAAAAGCCGAAAATCAAGATAAAACTCCCACTAATTTAGTTGCAACAAAAGACGGTGTTATAAAATATTTAGAAATAAAAAGCGGATATTCGGCGGTTAAGATAGGTCAAGCGGTAAAAAAAGGCGAACTTTTAGTAAGCGGAACCACCGAATTTAAAGAAGGGGTGGCATCATTTTTTCGCTCTAATGGTAGTGTTTTGGCAGAAACTGAGGTGATTTTTGAAGATTATATTCCATTAAAGCAAGAAATTTATGTTAAAACGGGTAAATCAAGTACAAGACGCGTGCTACAGTTTTTTGGCCTAAATATTCCATTGTATTTTGGTGCTGTAAATGGTGAATATAACAAGCAAATAACTGAAGAATTTATTAAAACAGAAAACAATTATTTGCCAATAAAACTAATTACTGCAAATTATGAAGAACTAAAAAAGCAAAGTATTACTTTAAGTTTAGAAGAAGCGGAAAGTCAACTTAAAACCAAAGCTGATGCCGCATTAAACACAGAAAAAATCAAAGAGGTTTTATCTATAAATGATGAATTTACAGTGTTAGAAGATTGCGTAAAAATAAAGCGAACTGCCAAAGTTTTAGAAGATATTGCAGAAGCAAAGGTCATACAGATAAATAGCCTATCTTGATTTTTAAAATAAATTTGTTATAATAAAGATAATAAAAAACGAGGATATACAAATGAAAAAACTTCTTTCACTGCTTTTAATATTTGTATTAACTTTAAGCTGCTTTAATTTATCCGTTAAAGCGGCTACTTTAAGTGGAGAGGGCACAAAAGAAAACCCTTACGTAATAACAAGTGCTGACGACTTAAACGAAGTAAGAAAAAATTTAAGTGCTTACTATATTTTAAATAACGATATTGATTTATCGGGTGAAGAAGATTTTATGCCAATAGGCAATAGCTCTAGTCCGTTTTTAGGTAACTTTAACGGAAATGGCAAAAAAATTACAGGGCTAAATTATAACTTTAACGGCTATGCTTATGATATTTATATAGATACCCCAAAAGAAGATGATGACGGCTATATTACCGGCGGTAACGACGGATGGACCGGGGACTACGAAATAGGCGGCACAACGCCTGAAGTGGTTGTAAAAATTCCAAAATACGTTGGCCTTTTTGGTGTAAATAGTGGTAAGATTTACGATTTACATATTGAAAACGCAACAATTACTGCAACTGCATTAAACGATGAGATTTACGTTGGTCTTTTTGCAGGCGTTAATAAGGGCGAAATATATCGTTGTTACGCTACTGTTTCTAATATTAGTTCTTACGCTAAAAAAGATTATTGCGGTACTTTTGCCGGCAAAAACGAAACGGGCGGTATAATAGGTAACTGTTTTACTAATATAAACGTTAGTGCTAACCTTTATGCCGGTGGTATAACGGCTTATAATAGTGGTTACGTTGCTTGTACTTATTATAACGGTTATAAGGTTGATGCCAAAAATTGCGACGCTATTTGCAATAATGCCGGTTCTATGCAATATAATTACTATTTAAGTGGTTTAGTAACAAGTGTTAACGCTACACAACTTTCAAAACAAAGTTTTGCATATAGCTCATATTTTACGGGCTTTAATTTTAGTTCTGTTTGGCAAATTAACAGCACTTTAAAACAGCCTGTTTTAAGAAATAATCCTTATCCCGTAAAAACAGTTGGTGAAACTCCACCAAAGCCTACTATAGAAAAAATTGATGGTACTACAATTAGTTTTGTAACAGATGGTAGCCTTCTATTTTCTAACGACGGGGTTAATTTTACGTATAATAATCTTTTTACCCAAGAGTACGGCACAACCGTTAAATATTACGCAAAACGCGCGGAAACAGTAGATAATTATCAATCTGCCTCATCTGAATATTTAGAAGTTAAAATATATAAAAAGTATGACATTAATGGCGATGACGAAGAGACGAGTAAAGACTTAACTCAACTTAGAAGATATTTAGCCGATTGGGACGTTACGGTTATAACCGAAAATTTAGACGTTAATAATGATGACGAGGTTGACGGCAAAGACGCAACATATTTAGCAAGATATCAAGCAGGTTGGTACAATTAAATAAAAAAACACCCTAATAAACTTTTAAATTTGTAGGGTGTTTTTATTTTTTTATCTTTACTTGCATATTTAATTTTGATATAATATTAAATATTAATTTTAAAGGGATGGTTTTTGTGAGAGCAGTTATAACAGTTGTTGGTAAAGACCGTGTTGGAATACTAGCAAAGGTAAGTTCAAAGTGTGCTGAATACGGTATTAATATTATTGAAGTAACCCAATCTGTTTTACAAGAAATGTTTTGTATGATTATGCTTGGCGATATTAACGAAATAAACGTTCCGTTTGATGAATTTGCGGAAAATTTAAAACAAATGGGCGCAGAAATGAATATGGATATTCACTGTATGCACGAAGATATTTTTAATTCAATGCACAGAATATAGGGTGAATTAAATGATAAATACTAAAGATATTTTAGAAACTATTTCTATGATAAAAGAAGAGCATTTAGATATCAGAACAGTTACAATCGGTATTTCGCTTTTAGATTGTATTGACCCTGATATAAATGCCGCTTGCAATAAGGTTTACGATAAAATTACTAAAATTGCAGAAAATCAAGTTAAGGTTTGCGACGAAATTGAAAGGGAACTTGGTATTCCGATTATTAATAAGCGTATAAGCGTAACCCCAATTTCAATGCTAGCTGCCGCTTGTCCAAAAGATAATCCTGTATTATTTGCAAAAGCTTTAGAAAGAGCAAGTAATACACTTGGAGTTAACTTTATAGGTGGATATAGTGCTTTAGTTCAAAAGGGATTTGCACCCGGCGATTTAAGATTAATTGAAAGTATTCCCGAAGCCTTAGCTGTAACTGAACATATTTGTTCAAGTGTTAATATTGGTTCTACTAGAGCAGGTATTAATATGGATGCAGTTAAAAAGATGGGTCAAATTGTTAAACAAACTGCAGAACTTACTAAAGATCGCAACTGCATAGGTGCGGCAAAACTTGTTGTATTTTGCAATGCAGTTGAAGATAATCCATTTATGGCAGGTGCTTTCCACGGTGTTGGTGAAGCTGAAGCCGCCATTAACGTTGGTGTATCTGGACCTGGCGTTGTAAGAAGTGCGTTAAAGCACCATAAAGGCGAAGATCTTTCTGCCGTTGCAGAATGTATTAAAAAAACCGCCTTTAAAATTACAAGGGTTGGTCAGTTAGTTGCAAGTAAAGCATCAGATAAATTAGGAATTCCTTTTGGTATTGTAGATTTGTCTTTAGCACCTACACCGGCCGTTGGAGACAGTGTTGCTCACATTTTAGAAGAAATGGGCATTGGCACTTGTGGTGGACATGGCACCACTGCCGCATTAGCACTACTTAACGATGCCGTTAAAAAAGGTGGTGTAATGGCTTCAAGCCATGTTGGTGGTCTTTCTGGAGCATTTATTCCTGTAACTGAAGATGCAGGTATGATATCGGCCGCTCAAAAAGGTATTTTAACCCTAGAAAAATTAGAAGCTATGACTGCTGTTTGCAGTGTTGGTTTAGATATGATTAATATTCCCGGCGATACCCCTGCAGAAGTAATTTCTGCAATTATTGCCGACGAAGCCGCAATTGGTATGGTTAATAGCAAAACAACGGCTGTTCGTGTTATTCCGGCTATTGGCAAAAAGGTTGGAGATAGTCTTTCTTTTGGCGGACTACTTGGTGAAGGCCCGGTAATGCCTATTAGCACAGTTTCTCCCAAAGAATTTATCGATCGCGGAGGAAGAATCCCTGCTCCATTGCAAAGTCTTAAAAACTAAATATAAAAAAATAAAAGGTTGGAGAAATCCAACCTTTTTGTTTTTATAAAACTAAACTTCCATCATAATACTGTAATAAAGTTAAAACAGCGTAAGCAATAATACCTGCTAAAGTAATTAAAGAAGCCGTTAAATTTAAAATAAATACGTTCTTTTTATAAATGGCGTAATATTCTTCATTATTTTCTGTTTTTGCTTTTGCAGTGGTTTTTAAACCAATAATACCCATTACCATCGAGCAAATACTTGCTGTTAAAGTAAACGATGCAAATAATACCATGCAAATATTTAAAATACTCCAAGCTGTGTAGCCACCAAAATGTCTTTTGGGTAAAACCGGTTGTTCGGGTTGTTCAATAGGAGTTGGAGGTGTATATATATACTGGTTAAGGTTAGGAGTTTCAGTAGTTTGATATAAAACATTATTATCTAAAACAATATCATCAAATCTTAAGCCACAACTATCGCAAAATACAGCATCGTCTTGGTGTTTAGCTTTACAGTTTTTACAATATTTCATAGCAACCTCCTAAATTAACTTATATATTTATAATATCGTAATATTTTTTTATTGTCAATTATTTTTATTTTGTTTTCATTTTTATTTAGCCTTTCGCATATTATTTACAAAGAAATAAGAAGGGCGGTATAAAAATGAGGACTTTTTGTCCCGAAGGGCAAGGTTTAAATAAAGAAAATCTATTACTTAATATAAATTCGGTTTATGAAGCTATAAAAAGTGGTGAAATCTTTGAAGGGGTGGCCACTCTTTGCGACAATGATTATAATCTTATTGTTGATTTAGGCTTTATTAAAGGGGTTATACCCAAAAACGAAGGGGCTTTAGGTATAAAAGAAGGCAAAACTAAAGAAATTGCCTTAATTTCAAGGGTTGGCAAACCCATTTGTTTCGTAATTAAAGACGTTTTGTACGACGAAAATAATAAGCCTTATTGCCTTTTATCACGCAAAGAAGCGCAAGAAAGGTGCTTAGATTATATTTATAGCAACTGTTCTATTGGAAGCGTTTTAAACGCAAGGGTAACCCACTTAGAAACCTTTGGCGCTTTTTGTGATATAGGCTGTGGCAACGTGGCACTTTTGCCAATAGATTCAATTTCGGTTTCTAGAATTTCGCACCCTAAAGACAGATTTTCTGTTGGCGATGATATAAGGGTTGTTATTAAAAATATTGATGAAAACGGCAGAATTTCTTTAACCCATAAAGAACTACTTGGTACTTGGCAAGAAAATGCTAATAATTTTAAGGCAGGGCAGACGGTATCGGGGATTGTTAGAAGTGTTGAAGATTACGGAATTTTCGTTGAGCTTGCACCTAATTTAGCAGGACTTGCGGAACCGAAAAAACAAGTTTCGGTTGGGCAAATGGCAAGTGTTTACATAAAAAGCATAATACCAGATAAAATGAAGATAAAACTTATTATAATTGATAGTTTTGATTGCAAGGTAAATAAGTCTTTTAACTATTATTATGATGGTGATTTTATAGATAAATGGCAATATTCTCCAAACGATTCGGTTAAAACCGTTGTTTCGTTGTTTTAATATTAAATATTACAGCCTGTTTCGGCAATCTTTTTTCAAAAGGTAATATATACTTTTTAAGAAAGGAATGATTGCTTTGAAGCAGGCTGTTAAAACTTATGGGTTATCCTTAAAAAACGAACTAACTTTAAACTTGGTCTATCAAATTTTATATTTAAGTTTTGGCTTTATATCTTCGCGCGGAAGTATTGCCGGAGAATTTTCACCATTTGGTACTGCGGCAGTATCGGGGGTGCCTAAAAAATACATAATTAGTTGCACTTTAGGGGCAATAATAGGCTATATTTTTCCAATAGGGAAAATAGCGGGGTTTAAATACGTTGCGGCAGTTTTTGCTGCGGCTCTAATTCGATACTCAATTTCAGGGTTTTCAAAACTTTATAAAAATCCCGTAATTTCTGCAATTGTTTCGTTTTGTGCGGTGCTTTTTACCGGTATTGCAGTAATTGCAGATAATACAAATTTAACCCTAAAAATTATAGCAGAATCATTTTTATCAGCAGCAGGTGCATATTTTATAAACCTAGCTACTAAAATAAATCCACGCAAAAAACCGGGCCTTTTAACCGAAGAACTGGTTTCTGTCTGCTTTTTAATCAGTGTTGTAATTTTAGGTCTCTTGCCAATAGGTATAGATAACATTTCTTTAGGTAGAATTGTAGCTGTGCTTCTAATTTTAGTGGCTTCTAAAATGGGTGGAAGCACTATAGGGGCATTAAGCGGCGTAATTTTTGGATTTACAACGGCTGTTGGCTTTGCAAAAGCAGATTTAGGGCTATTTTATATGGCAGCTGGAGGGCTATTTTCAGGCTTTTTCTCTAAAATCGGAAAACTTGGTATGGCGCTTAGCTTTTTTGTTGTAGCATTAATTACCAATACCTTTTTGTCAGATGGCAACAATTTAATTGTGGTGTTAATTGAGTGCGTAATAGCGGCAGGAGTTTTTATGTTTCTGCCCAATAAATTATCGCTATATTTAAGCGGAGTGTTTTTAAGTAATCCGCAAAACAATGGTACACGTGGCGTTAAAGGTGCTTTAGTAATGAAATTGCAGTTTGCTTCAAAAGCATTAAATAACGTTAGCACAACAATAAAAGAGGTTTCAAACGAACTTTCACGCATTAATGCTCCTGATTATGAAGAAGTGTTGAAAAGGGTAGAGGTGACGGCCTGTAAAGGTTGCAGTTTGAATATGCATTGTTGGGAAAACAACAAAAGCGAAACGGTTGAAGCAGTTATGGGGTTATCAAAAACAATGCGACACCCTAACCTTGATATAAAAGAGGTAGTACCTCACAATTTTTTGGGGCGGTGTTTAAGATTTACTCAGTTTAAAAATTCAGTAAATAAACATTATTCTGAATACCTAAACAAAATAAACGCTGAAAGCCGTGTATCAGAAATAAGAGGGGTTGTAGAAGACCATTTTAATGGTATTTCTAATATGCTTTATGATTTATCGGTTGAATTTAAAGAATCGCAAAATCTTGACGAAAAAGCAACGGCCGATATTATAACGGCTCTTCATAATATGAATATTATTGTTAATGATTGCTCCGCTACTACCGATAAATTTGGCAGGCTTTCAGCAGATATACGCGTAAAACTTCAAAAAGATACAACCTTAAATAAAAAAGATATTTTAAGAAGATTATCAATTGCTTGTAACCGCGATTTTGATATACCGCAAATAACAAAGGCAAATAACGAAGCCTTTATTTCTATAACCGAAAAAGCCGTCTTTTACTGTGATATGGGTGTTTCGCAGTTTGCCGCTAACGAAAATTCAATGTGTGGCGATACCTTAGAATATTTTTCTGATGGCAAAGGAAGACTTATTATGCTTTTATCTGACGGCATGGGAGTTGGTGGCAGAGCGGCAGTAGATTCCGCAATGGTAACGGGCCTTATGTCACGATTAATAAAATCGGGTTTTGGTTACGACTGTTCTTTAAAAATTATAAATTCTTCAATGCTTTTTAAATCAACCGATGAATCTTTGGCAACGGTTGATATTTCGGTTATTGATTTATTTAACGGTACGACTGAATTTTATAAAGCAGGTTCTGCACCCACAATTGTAAGGCGGCGAGGCAGAACGGCAAAAGCACAAAGCAATTCGCTTCCTGCTGGCATTTTAAAAGATGTTAATTTTGATAGAGCGCAAATAACCTTAAAAAATGAAGATATTGTTTTAATGATGAGTGATGGTGTTATAAATGACGGTACCGATTGGATATGCGATTATTTAACAGATTTTGACGGCACTGCTCAACAATTAGCCGATAATATTGCAACAATGGCAAGACGCAGAAGAACCGATAATCATCAAGACGATATAAGTGTTATGGCGGCAATTTTAAAAAAGGTTTAACTTTCTAGCGTTTTGTGTTACAATATGTGTAAGTTAGGGGGAATACCAATGAATATTGCCGTAATCACGGGCGCATCTTCAGGTATTGGCAAAGTAATGGCCGAAACTTTACACAACTATTTTTCAGGTATTGATGAAATTTGGGTAATAGCCAGAAGCGAAGATAAGTTAAATTTGCTTAACACTAAAATACCCAAAAAGGTAATAAAATTAGACTTAACAAAAGACGAGTGCTTAATTGAATACACTAAAATGTTAGAAGCCAATAAACCTAATATTAAGGTCTTAATTAATAGTGCAGGTTACGGTAAATTCGGCAAACAGTCGGAAATTTCAAACGAAGCCGCACTTGGTATGATAGATTTAAACTGCAAAGCATTAGTTAGTGTAACGAATTCTTCAGTTAAATATATGCAAAAAGACGCTAGAATTTTGCAAATTTGTTCTGTTGCTTCATTTTTACCGCTACCAATGATTAACGTATATGGCGCAAGTAAAGCATTTGTGCAAAGCTATTCTTTAGCACTTAGCGAAGAACTAAAGCCAGGGGGCATTAGCGTAACCACCCTTTGTCCGTTTTGGACTAATACTGAATTTTTTACAGTTGCAGAAGACGTAAATTCTTCTAAAAAAGCCATTAAAAGTTATTCGGGTATGTTACCACCAGAAAAGGTTGCACAAGTAGGTTTAACCGCACTTAAAAAGAAAAAAGCCTTTGCAATACCCGGCTTTTATGGTAAAATGTTGCTTGTTTTAAGCAAACTCGTTCCAAAACGACTCGCAATGAAGGTTTGGCTTTTAAATTGTAATAAGTAAAATAAAAAAGAGCTCAAAACTGAGCTCTTTTATTTTTGTTATTCAACCTTTGTAATAGTAGTTGATTCTTCGGTTTTAATTGTAATTTTAATATTATCACCGCTATTTAGTAAGGGTAGTTTATTTGAAATATCAATGCTTGCGGTATAAATTACGTCGCTGTCTTTTGCCTTAATATAATAAATAGAATTTCCGTTTACAACGGCAGAATTTATTTTATCAATGATAATTTCTTTTGTAACTCCACCATTATTATTAATTTGGCTATCATCCACTTCAATACCGTTAGATTTTAAAAGCCTTAAATATTCGTCGCTTGCGGCTTCTATTGTGTCGCCAACGCCAACTATTTGATAGTTAGAAATTGAAACAAAGCTATAAGCTTTAACCAGTCCTGCGTTATCTTTTAAACTTATGAAATACGATGGTGTATCTGCAATATTAACTAAAATGGGGAAGGTTGCAATATAGCCTTTTTCTTGAATTTTACCTTCAGCAGAACTCATAGCAGAATATTCTTCTGCACCGTTAATGCTAAAACGCAAACTTTCTTTAGTACGCATATTTACCAAAATAAAACCAATGTTCGATTCGTCAGAAACAACCGAAGTAATACCGGTAAATAGCCAAACGTCGTCGTTTAAAGCAATATAGTTATAACCATCTGTTGTAGCAATAACGTTCTTTTGGCCAAAAACAGAGTTCCAATAGCCCTCTGTATATTTACCCCAAGAAGCTGCTTGTGCTAAAACAATATCCGCATCATATACTCTATCTACCCAAGTAGGAACTTCGTTTACCTTATAATCGATTGTCTCCCCGGTAATTGCGTTTACACAAATAACACCGGCAATATCTTTACCGCCAAACAAACCTATTGTGTAGTCGTAATAAGAAATAATCCAGAAGGGTTTTCCGTTATCGTCAATTTCAAACGAGGTTGTATGAAACATCTTAGTTGGATATTTAAATCTAACGTGACGCATTAAATCGCGAGAAAAATATTCGCTTGGCATATATTTCATGCCTTGATCTAATTTTACAAGCTCGGTGTTTTGAGTTGCCATATCAATTTTAACGTAGTAGGGAACACCTTCTTGTTTATTGGTGAACCACTTAATAAAATCGGCATATTCTAAAGGCGATACCCTATAAGGCTTTTCATTATAGTTAATTTGAGTGTAATATTCAGAAACGTTAAATTGCGATACAAGTTCAACAACTTCACCAATTTTACGTGAGCCTAGTCTTGCGGCAGAATCTTTATCAACAATCGGGATTTTGCTTATAGGAAGTTCTGCGACCGTTTCGGTAAAATCTCCATCTTTAACAGGAAGCATTTTTTGATACTTATCTGCATTAAATAACTGTGAAGAAGAGATAACAATTGCTAAAACGCCAATAACTACAACTAAAACCGCTGCAATAATTGCATGTTTTTGCCACTTTTTAAGCTTTAAGTGTTTAACCTTTTCAAAATCTTCAATTCTAGGTTGTTTGCCGGCGAATTTTTTTAGCACGATAACGCCTTTAAAAATAAGCATAGAAACAACGTAAACCAATACCATTAAAAGTATTAAAGCCCAAAACCCAATATCTTTTAAGTTAATGGCAGGCAGTGCAAAATAAAAATACACAGCACCTAAAACCAAAGAAATAATACCGGGCAGTACGTATTTTTTAAACATAAGAACATCTCCTTTAATGTAAATTATAGCATATTATTTATTATAATAAAAGAAAAAATTAAAAATATATTGATTTTAAAATATTTTTACTATAAAATAAATTATTATACCTAAAGTATGAAAGGTGATAAAATTTGTCTTTTAATATAGATTTAAAAACAATGCCTGTTTTAGCGCTTCGCGGATTAGTTGTTTTTCCGGGGATGCTACTACATTTTGACGTCGGTCGTGAAAAATCAATAAACGCGCTAAATATGGCTATGGAAAAAGACCAGAGAATATTTTTAGTTTCTCAAAAAGAACTAAAAACCGAAAACCCCAATACCGAAGATTTATTTAAGGTTGGTTGCGTTGCAAAAATTCGCCAAATTATGCGTATGGGCGATGATAATATTCGCGTTTTAATTGAAGGAATTAGCCGTGCAGTTTTTGAAAACTTGCAAACGGTTAATAATTGTCTTGTTGCTAACGTATTACCGATTTTCGAGAGCGAGACTAAAAAATCTACAAATCAAGAAGCTTTTATTAGAAACGTTCAAGACTTGTTTAAAAAATACGCAAGATTAACCCCTAAAATGCCCAAAGATATAACCATGACGGTTATGGATTCTAACGAGCCGGGTTATTTAAGCGACTATATTGCTTCTAATATTCAAATGCCCCTTGAATCAAAACAACTTTGTTTAGAAGAATTAAACCCACTTAAAAGACTACGCAAGGTTGCAGCATTACTAAATAAAGAGTGTTCTATTTTAAGCATTGACGCTAAAATTCAAGAAAAGGTTAAAGAACAAATCGACGATAATCAGCGTGAATATTATTTAAAAGAGCAAATTCGTGCAATTAATTTTGAACTTTATGGGGATGAAGGCCCTGATGCTGAGGTTGAAAATTATCGCGAACAAATTTCTAAAATTTGCTTAAATGAAGAATCAAAGAAGCAATTATTAAACGAAGTTAATAAACTTGCTAAAATGCCTTTTGGTTCTCACGAAGCCACCGTTGTTAGAAATTATTTAGATTTAATTTTAAGCCTTCCTTTTGGCGTTAATACCAAAATTAAAACAAACATAGAAAAAGCCGAAGCATTGCTTAATAAAGAGCATTACGGTCTTAAAAAGGTTAAAGACAGAATTTTAGAGGTTATGGCTGTATATGCCTTAAACCCCAATATTAACGGACAAATCATTTGTCTTGCAGGTCCTCCCGGAGTTGGTAAAACCTCAATCGCAAAATCACTTGCTAAAAGTATGGGCAGAAATTTTGCAAGAGTTTCTCTTGGCGGTATTCACGATGAAGCCGAAATTAACGGACATAGACGCACTTATATTGGTGCCATGCCCGGCCGAATTATAAATGCCATTAAAAAGTCGGGTAGCATGAACCCATTAATACTACTTGACGAGGTCGATAAACTAGGTAAAGACATTAAGGGCGACCCCGCTTCTGCACTTTTAGAAGTATTAGATAGCGAGCAAAACAATCAATACGTTGACCATTACGTTGATATGCCGGTTGATTTAAGTAACGTGCTTTTTGTTTGTACTGCTAATGATATTTCAAGTATTCCTGCTCCCTTATTAGACAGGATGGATTTAATTGAACTTCCTTCATATACAAGGGAAGAAAAATATCATATTTGCAAAAACCATTTAATTAAAAAGCAATTAGAAAAACACGGTTTAAATGCAAAACAAGTTAGGTTTGACGATGCTACAATTTACTCTATTATTGACTATTACACCAGAGAATCCGGAGTAAGAAATCTTGAAAGAAAAGTTGCCGATATTTTAAGAAAATCAGCCAAATTCATTGTTTCAGGCGATAAGTCTATTAGGATTACAACAGGTAATTTAAGCGACTTTTTAGGTGTTAAAAAGTTTAGAGTAGATGAACTTTTATTAGAAAATGAAGTTGGCGTTGTTAACGGTCTTGCGTGGACTCAGGTTGGCGGCGAACTTATGAGACTTGAAGTTTCTGTTTTAGAAGGTAGCGGCAAAATTGAACTTACCGGTTCACTTGGCGAAGTTATGAAGGAATCTGCAAAAGCAGCTATAAGTTTAGTACGCAAAATAGCTAAAGACTTTCACATTGCAGAAGACTTTTATAAAACCAAAGATATTCATATTCACGCGGTAGAAGCTGCAGTTCCCAAAGACGGCCCATCTGCAGGTGTTACAATAACAACAGCCCTTGTTTCTGCTTTAACTAACACCCCCATAAAACGCGACGTTGCAATGACGGGTGAAGTTACCATTTTAGGCAAGGTACTTGCAATTGGCGGCTTAACCGAAAAGGTAATGGCGGCTTATAGAAGCGGTATTAATACCGTTATAATTCCAAAAGAAAATCAAAAAGACCTTGTTGATATACCCGGTGAAGTTTTAAATGCAATTAATTTTAAAACTGTTACTAATATTAGCGAGGTTATAGAAACCGCACTTGTTAAAAATTCAAATTCGGTTTACAATGTAAAAAATCAAACCGAAAATTTCACTGTAAGGATTTAGTATGAACTATAATAATGCCCAATTTGAAGCGGCTTTCGGTACTTTTTCTCAATTACCAGAAAGCAATTTGCCTGAAATTTGTTTTTCGGGTAGATCTAACGTTGGCAAATCAAGTTTAATAAATAAGGTTTTCAATCGCAAAAACTTGGCTAGAACAAGTTCAAAACCAGGCAAAACAATAACCATCAACTTTTATAAAGCAGATGGTGTAAGGTTTGTCGATTTACCGGGTTATGGTTACGCTAAAATTTCTAAAAAAGAAACCGATAGATTTTCTGATCTTATGGAAGGTTATTTCGGCTCTAATAGAAATATAAAGCTTGTTTTACAACTTGTTGATATGCGTATAGGCCCTACTGAACTGGATTTACAAATGATTGACTATTTAAGACAG
Source organism: Acutalibacteraceae bacterium (assembly GCA_045540715.1). Classification (GTDB taxonomy): domain Bacteria; phylum Bacillota; class Clostridia; order Oscillospirales; family Acutalibacteraceae; genus UMGS1279. Next base: position 49,989 of record JAZQHT010000012.1, read on the forward strand.
TTTGATTTTAAATTTGCAGTAGCCTTGACAAAGTGCGATAAACTTAATAAAACAGAGTTTAACGAGAACCTTCAAAAAATTAGCCAAATGAAAGAACTTAAAGATTTACCTATAATTCCGTTTTCTGCGGTAACCGGTAAAGGTGTAGAAGAACTAAAAAATATTATGGAGGAAGAATAAAATGGTAATGGATTGTTTAAAAATCAAGAACGGCGCTTTATATATTGACGATTGTAATACAATCGAGTTAGCACAAAAATACGGCACACCACTATACGTTTTTAGCGAAACCTCCATTAGAAATGCAATTCGTTCTTATAAAAATTCTATTGAAAAATATTACACTGGTTTTGGTAACGTTTTATACGCAAGTAAAGCATTTTCTTGTAAAGAAATGTATCGTATTGCAAAAGATGAAGGCGCTTTTGTTGACTGTGTTTCTATGGGCGAAATTTATACCGCAATTTCTGCTGATTTTGACCCTGCAAATATCTTTTTCCACGGTAACAATAAAACCGAAGAAGAATTAAAATTTGCCTTAAACAAAGGCGTTGGCAGAATTGTAATTGACAATTTTGATGAACTAAATTGTGTTAACGGCCTTTCAAAAGAACTTGGCGTTAAAGCTAAAGTTTTAGTTAGAATTACTCCCGGTATTGATGCACATACTCACGATTACATTAAAACCGGTAGGGTAGATTCTAAATTTGGATTTGCAATTACAACCGGGGATGCCATAAAAGCAATAAAAGAAACCCTTAAAAAAGAAAATATTGAGCTTATGGGTTTACATTGTCATATCGGTTCGCAAATTTTTGAAACAGAACCTTTTATGGATGCCGCAACAATAATGCTAAAATTTATTGCCGAAATTAATAAAAAATTCGGCGTAGAAATTCAAGAACTAAACCTAGGTGGCGGCTTTGGTATTCAATATATCAAAGAAGATGACCCACTAGAATATCCTGAATTTATGAAAAAAGTATCTGTTGCAGTAAAAGAAACCACAAAATACTTAGGTATTTCAATGCCCAAAATATTTATTGAACCGGGCAGAAGTATTGTAGGTCCTGCAGGTCTTACTTTATACTCGGTTGGCAACGTTAAAGAAATTGAAAACGTGCGTAACTACGTTGCAGTTGATGGCGGTATGAGTGATAATCCACGATATGCTTTATACGATGCCGACTATAGTTTTGTTGTTGCAAATAAAGCCGAAAAACAGGCAAATTATCTTGCAACAATTGCAGGTAAATGCTGTGAAAGTGGTGACTTACTAGCCGAAGATGTTTATATTGCAAAACCTAAAAGGGGAGACGTGTTAGCAGTGTTAGCTACAGGGGCTTATAACTATTCAATGGCAAGTAATTATAATAGAATTCCACGTCCTGCAGTAGTTATGGTAAATGGCAAAGAAAACCGCGTAATAGTTAAACGCGAAAGTTATGAAGATATAATTTCTAATGATTTATAAAAACGAAAAAGCAGAGGTAACCCTCTGCTTTTTTATATAACGTAAAAGAAAATTGATATAAAATGCAAAATACTTGCAAGCAAAACAAATAGATGGAAGATTGAGTGCGCGTAGCGGTGATTTTTACCTAACTTGTAAAAAACACATCCGCCCGAATAAAGCACACCGCCTAAAACCAAGAAAAATGTTCCCCAAAAACCCAATGCTTTATAAAGCGGAACAATTGCAAAAATAATGCACCAGCCCATAACAATATAACAAACAAAAGAAAAAACGCGGTACATTTTTAAATCAATAGCGGTTAAGGTTACTGCAAGGGCAGTTAGCCCCCAAACAAAACCAAAAATTATCCAACCGGCAATTGGCGCTGATTCTTGCAAGGTTATTACTGTATAAGGCGTATATGTGCCTGCAATAAAAATATATATCGCACAGTGGTCTAACACTTGGAAAACCTTTTTGGCAGAGTGCACTTTAAGACCGTGATAAACGCTTGACATTGTATAAAGAATAATTAGTGAAGCGCCATAAACAATTCCGCTTAAAACACCGGCAACACTGCCTTTAATTGCCGCTTTAATAACGCAAAGGGTTAATGCTATTATACCTATGCCACCGCCTACAATGTGGCTTACCATATTAAAAACTTCTTCACCCTTAGTATAAAAGGGTAGAAGACGGTCTTTTAGCTTAATTCTGCCCATAATAAGTCCTTTCTGTTAACGTGTTTTAAAAGTATAGCATATTAGTAATAAAATATCAATAAATAGCAATAAAAATAAGTAAAAAATGCTTGACATATTGCATATAGAGTGATAAAATAGTTAAGCCGCTTATTATGGGCTTTTTAAAGTAAAGAGTAATCTTTCGCCTAATTGTAGCGAGTCTAAAATAAAGGTTGTATGAATTATGTACGCAATTTTCGAAACAGGCGGTAAACAGTACCGCGTTCAAGTTGGCGATGAAATTTACGTTGAAAAACTAAATGCTAACGAAAATGAAACATTAACTTTTGACACCGTTGTAGCTTTAAGCTCTGACAGAGGTGCTTTAAAAGTTGGTAAACCCTATGTTGCAAATGCAACAGTAACAGCAACCGTTTTAAAGAACGGCAAACAAAAGAAAATCACAGTTTTCACTTATAAACCTAAAAAAGGTTGTGCAAGAAAACTAGGCCACAGACAGCCCTACACCAAGATTAAGATTGATGCAATAGGCCAGGAAAAATAATATGACTTCAGTAAAGTTTATTTACTGCAAAGATATGATGGTTGGTTTTAAAGTTAGCGGTCATTCCACAGCCGATGAAAACGACGATTACGGAAGACTTGTTTGTTCTGCAATATCAAGTGCAGTCTATTTAAGCGCCAACACCTTAACCGACGTTTTGCTTATTAAATGCAATATAAAAGAGTCGGATGGTGAATTTGAACTTCTTGTTTTAGAAAAAGAAGAACAAGCACAAACCATCCTAAAAGGTTTTAAACTTCATATCGAGGGTCTAAGGAAAGAAAACAAATCTTATATAAAAGTATCTACGGAGGAAAAATAAATGTTAAGAATAAATATTACTTTATTTGCACATAAAAAGGGCGTTGGCTCTACAAAGAACGGCCGCGACAGTGAGTCTAAAAGACTTGGTGTTAAACGTGGCGACGGACAATTCGTATTAGCAGGTAACATCCTAGTTCGTCAAAGAGGAACCCACATTCATCCCGGCGTAAACGTTGGTAAAGGTTCTGACGATACATTATTTGCTTTAGTTGACGGTAAAGTTAAATTTGAGCGCAAAGGTCGCGACCGTAAACAAGTAAGCATTATTGCTGAGTAATATAAGGGTCCGAGAAAACGGTTGCGTTTACTCGGACTTTTTCATTTAATACGGAGTATTTATGGGAAAAATAATAATTACACAAACCAACTCAGATTTTGAAGCCGATATTCTAGTGGAATTACTTAAACAAAATAGTATTGAAGCAGAAATTAAAAATGAAGAAGATAAATATTTAATTTTAATTTCCGAATTTGATAAATCGGTTGCAGAAAAAATCATTAATAATTATAATAATCCTGCCGAAAAGCAAGAGGTAGCAAAAACCATAAGTTTAAAAAGCAGTATTATTAAAATGTTAATTTTAATTGGCGGCGCAGTGGTGTTTTTTTATTTGATGTCGCTTTTGTTTAAACTTATTTTAGAGTTAGTTTAGGAGTAACTTATGTTTGTTGATATAGCAAAAGTATTTATAAAAGCGGGTAATGGCGGTAATGGTGCCGTTTCTTTTCATCGCGAAAAGTACGTTGCCGCAGGTGGTCCTGACGGTGGCGACGGCGGTAAAGGCGGTAACGTTGTTATGGTTGCAGACAGTAACCTTTCAACCCTTGCAGATTTTAGATACAAAAGAAAATACGTAGCAGAAAATGGTGAAAACGGCGGCACAAAACGTTGCAGTGGCAAAAAAGGTAAAGACCTTGTTATTGCAGTGCCTAAAGGTACATTAGTTAAAGATGCTAACACCGGAAGAATTATTGCCGACATTTCGGGTGAAGAACCCGTTATTATTGCAAAAGGAGGTAACGGTGGTTGGGGAAATACTCATTTTGCAACCTCAACCCGTCAAATTCCACGATTTGCAAAAGAGGGTAACCCCGGTGAAGAAATCGAAGCCGTTTTAGAACTTAAACTTTTAGCAGATGTTGGCCTTGTTGGCTTTCCAAACGTTGGCAAAAGCACATTTTTATCGGTTGTAAGCGAAGCAAAGCCTAAAATTGCAAACTACCATTTTACAACACTCACACCTGTTTTAGGTGTTATTAGAATTGAAGAGGGAACTTCTTTTGTAATGGCAGATATACCCGGCCTTATTGAAGGGGCGGCTGACGGCGTAGGCCTTGGCCATAACTTTTTACGTCATATTGAAAGATGCCGTTTAATTGTTCATATACTTGATATTTCGGGTAGTGAAGGCAGAGATCCAAAAGAAGATTTTGATAAAATTAATAGCGAATTATTTAGTTTTTCTGAAGAACTTTCAAACAAAGAACAAATTGTTGTTGCCAATAAGTGTGATCTTGTTGATGAAAAAGTATTAGAAGAATATAAAGAATATTTTGAAAATAAAGGTTATAGCTTTTATCCTGTTATGGCGGCAATTGCAGAAGGAACCGATGCAGTTATTAAAGCAGCCGCAGAAAAACTTGCAACCTTGCCACCACTTAAAATCTACGAACCCGAACCTGAAATTTTTGAATTTAAAGCCGAAAACGGTCGTGAATTTAAAGTTCGTAAAGAAGATGGCGTTTACTTTATTGATGCACCATGGCTACTAAAAATTATGAATAATACTAACCCGGATGATTTTGAATCTATGCAGTATTTTCAAAGGGTGCTTAAAGAAAGCGGCATTATTGAAGAACTTGAAAAACAGGGCATTGAAGATGGCGATACCGTATCGGTTTACGATATTGAATTTGATTATATAAGCTAGGGGATAAATATGTCAGCATCTAAATATAATGGTTCAACACTTGCTTTTGTTGGCGATGCAGTATATGGCCTTATGGTTCGTGAACGTTTGATTGAACCTGAAAAACCATTAGGGGAGCTTCATAAATCAAGCGTGAAATACGTAAATGCCAACGCACAAAGCGAAGCGTTAGGTTTTATTAAAGATATTTTAACCGAAGAAGAAATTTCAATTTTTCGCAGAGGAAGAAATTCCAAAGCGCAAAACATCCCCAAAAACTCAAAAGTGGGGGACTACCACAAAGCAACCGGTCTTGAAACTTTGTTTGGCTTTCTTTATTTAGAAGGAAGATTTGACCGCTTAAAAGAACTTTTTAATATCATTTGGGAAAATTCAAACAAATAAAAAATAGCCTTTCTTTTTAGAGAGGCTATTTTTCTTTTTATGGTCTAAAGGTAACAGTCTTTTGTTTTAATTATCCGCAAAGGCAGTTGTTACGGTCTTCACAGTCGTTATTGTTATTGCAAAGTAATAAAATAACAACCAAGATAAGAACCCAGGTGCAGCTATTGCCGCCAAATAGGTTGCAACCACACATACTTGTTACCTCCTTTCGGTTTTCAAGATATACTATGAATTTTTCATCCTTTTTGTTACAAATAAAAATTTTTAAAAAATATATTGACTTTTACTGACCTTTGTGTATAATAAAATTGAAAGTCAGTAAAAGTCAAACTTTTAAAAGGACGGTATAAATATGAGATTAAGCGATATTATTACAGAAACAATTATTAATATGTTAAACGAGTCGGAGCATAACACTGCTGAAATTCAGCGAAATGAATTGGCGGCTATGCTTGGTTGCGTACCAAGTCAAATTAACTACGTTTTATCTTCGCGGTTTACACCTGAACACGGATATATTATTGAAAGTCGTCGCGGTGGCGGAGGATATATAAAAATTACAAGAGTTAGAATTGATAAAAGCTCTGCACTGATGCATATTATTAATTCTATAGGTAATAAGATTGACGGTGTGGCTTCGCGCGTGCTTATTTCTAACAGCAGAGATATGGAACTTATTGATAACGACACGGCTGTTCTTATGATGACTGCTATTTCAACCCCCGTTTTGCGTGAAATACCTGTAATTTATCACGATAGTTACAGAGCCGCCGTTTTAAAACAAATGTTTATGACAAGAATATAGTAGGTGATATTATGTTATGTTCAAGATGCGGACAAAACACCGCAACAACACATTATAAATCGGTTATTAACGGTAAGGTTACTGAAGAACACCTTTGCTCAAATTGTGCCGAAAATTTAAATATTTCAAGTTTTTATTTTCCAAACGTATTTTCATCGGTTTTCTCAGAAAACTCAAAAATTGCCACAGTAAAGCACTGTGAAGTGTGCGGCAGTTCTTTTTACGATATTAAAAGAACCGGCAAGGCAGGCTGCAGCAATTGCTATGAAATCTTTAAAGAAGAAATTTTACCTTCAGTAAACCTGATTCACGGTAGCACAAAGCACCAAAAATCGGTAAATGAAAACAAAAAGGAAGATTCGCTTAACGCTAAAAAAGAAGCGTTAAAAAAGGCAATTTTAGAAGAACGTTTTGAAGATGCCGCCGTTTTGCGCGATGAAATTAAAAGTTTAGAGGAGTAAATTAATGAGTTGGTATAATAACTCGGGCGATATTGTTATTAGTACAAGGGTTAGAATTGCCCGTAACATTAATAATTTGCCCTTTCCACATAAAATGAACAACGAGCAAATAGTTGAACTTTGCTCTAAAATAAAAAAAGCAGTAGAAAATAAAGAGTTTTCATTTGGAAAACTAAATTATATTTCTTGCGATTCTGCTAAGAGTGAAATGTCTTCTATGGTTGAAAGACATATTATTAGCCCAAATTTTGCTACGAATTATAATGATAGAGCCTTTTTATTATCTGATGATGAAACGGTTAGCATTATGATTGCCGAAGAAGACCATATAAGAATTCAGGTTATTATGGGAGATAATAACTTAGAAAAGGCTTTAGAAATTGCAAAAGAAGTAGATAACACTTTATTAGAAAATCTAGATATTGCTTATTCTGAACAACTAGGTTTTTTAACTGCTTGTCCAACCAATTTAGGTACAGCCTTAAGGGCGTCTTTAATGCTTCATATACCCGCAATGGAAAGCATAGGAGTAGTACCTTCTTTAAAAGAGTCAATATCTAAAATAGGCTTTACTTTAAGAGGCCTATATGGTGAAGGCAGTAAAGCGGAAGGCGGTTTTTATCAGGTTTCAAATCAAGTAACTTTGGGCATTACCGAAGAAGATGCCATTAAAAACTTAAAAGGCATTTCAGAACAAATTATATCTAGAGAAACTACTGCAAGAAATGAATTCAATAAAGATAAATTAGAAGACCTTGTGTATCGTGCGCTAGGTACTTTAAAATACGCTAAAATTATGTCTAGTAGTGAGGCAACGGGCCTGTTATCAACTTTAAAATCAGGCATTTCACAAGGCATATTAACTCATTTAGATAAAAGTTTACCCATAAAATTATTTATAGAAACAATGCCTAACATGCTTCAAACAAAGCATGGTATTTTAACACCTTCCGACCGTGACATTTTAAGGGCAAACATTATTCGAGAAAGTTTAAAGGGGTGTGAATAGTAATGAAATATAATTTTCACGGATTTACCGAAAATGGCAATAATGCAATTAACTATGCCATTATTACTGCCGAAGAATTTGGCCACACATACGTTGGCAGCGAGCACTTGCTTATTGGACTTTTAAAAACAGAAGGTATAGCCAAGACTATATTAGAACAAAATGGTGCTAAACTTGAAAGTTTAGAACAACTCTTAGAAAAGGTTATAGGCAAAGGAGAAAAAACCGAACTTTCTCCAAAGCAATTAACCCCAAGAGCTAAAAGAATTATAGAGAAATCACTTGAAACTTCTAAAGTTATAGGTAATGATTTTGTAGGTACCGAGCATATTTTAATTGCAATTTTAGGTGAAGGCGATAACTATGCCGAAAGATTTTTAAACGAATTATCGGTTGATGTATCTAAAATTCATGAAGATTGCAATAACATTGTAACAAAGGGCGAATTTGACAATAAAACCGCCAAAAAGCAGAAAAAATCGAACACAAAAACCCTAGATAAATTTGCAATTGACTTAACACAAAAAGCAAAAGACGGCAAAATTGACCCCGTTATTGGACGTGAAAAAGAAATTGAACGTGTGGTTGAAATTTTAGGCCGTAGAAATAAAAACAATCCGGTTTTAATTGGTGAACCGGGTGTAGGTAAAACGGCTATTGCAGAAGGTTTAGCATTAAAAATCGTTAACGATGAAGCACCTGAAACCCTTAATAACAAAAGAATTTTGGCTTTAGATTTAACGGGGATGGTAGCAGGCACCAAATATCGTGGCGACTTTGAAGAAAGAATTAAAGCTGCTATTGATGAAGCTATAAACGATAACGACGTAATATTATTTATTGACGAACTTCATACAATTATGGGGGCAGGTTCTGCAGAAGGTTCAACCGATGCCGCAAATATTTTAAAACCCACCTTAGCGCGTGGCGAATTGCGTATTATTGGAGCAACAACCTTAGAAGAATATCGTAAAAACATTGAAAAAGATTCGGCACTTGAACGCCGTTTTCAACCCGTTACGGTTGATGAACCAAACGAAGAAGATGCTATTTTAATTCTAAAAGGACTTAGGAATAAATATGAAGCTCATCATAAAGTAAAAATTACTGATGAAGCAATTATTTCTGCAGTAAACTTATCATCGCGTTATATTACTGATAGATTTTTACCAGATAAAGCCATAGATTTAATTGACGAAGCAGCATCTAAAGTTAGATTAAAAAACACAAAAACACCCGATAACGTAAAAGAACTTGAAGGCAAAATCAAAAGCATAGCAGAAGAAAAAACAGCTTTTGTAAATGCTCAAGATTTTGAAAAAGCTGCAGAACTTCGCGATAAAGAAAAGGCATTAAAAGAAGAATTAGAAACCATAAAAGCTGAAAATAAACAAAATGGCGAATTTACCGCTAAGGTGTTAGAAGAAGATATTGCAACAATTGTTTCTTCATGGACGGGTGTTCCGGTAACACAACTTACTGAAGCCGAAAGTCAAAGACTGTTAAAAATGGAAGATACACTTCATAACCGCATAATAGGTCAAGATGAGGCGGTAAAAGCCGTTTCAAAAGCTATTCGCCGCGGCAGAGTTGGTATTAAAGATAAAAACCGTCCTATTGGTTCTTTTATATTTTTAGGTCCAACAGGTGTAGGTAAAACCGAACTATGTAAAGCCCTTGCAGAAGCAGTGTTTGGCAGTGAAAGCGCAATGTTAAGATTAGATATGAGTGAATATATGGAAAAACACACCGTATCTAAATTAATTGGTTCGCCACCTGGTTATATTGGTTATGATGAAGGCGGTCAACTAACTGAAAAAATTCGTCGCAAACCATACAGTGTTGTACTTTTTGATGAAATTGAAAAGGCTCACCCTGATGTATTTAACGTTTTACTTCAAATATTAGATGACGGACATATTACCGATTCCACCGGTCGCAAAGTTGATTTTAAAAACACCATTATTATAATGACATCTAATATAGGGGCAAGAAATATTACTGACACTAAAATTTCTTTTGGCTTTGGCGAACACGATGAAACAGATAACGATATTAAAAATGTTGTTTTACAAGAGCTTAAAAAAGAATTTAGACCTGAATTTTTAAATAGGGTGGACGACATTATTGTTTTCCATAAACTCCAAAAAGAACACATACGCTTAATTGCTAAAAATATGTTATCTTCGCTAGCAAAACGCTTAAAAGAACTTAAGGTTAATTTAGAGTTTGAAGAGTTAGCGGTGGAAGCAATAGCAGACGTAGGTTTTGATAGGGTTTACGGTGCAAGACCGCTTAGACGTGCTATTGTAAATAATATTGAAGATCCGTTAAGCGAAAAGATGTTAGAAGGTAGTATAAAAGAAAACACCACCGTTAAGGTTTCCCATAACGGTAGTGAATTTACCTTTACAACTGAATAATTATTCAAAACAAGGACCGTGGTATATATTATACTGCGGTTCTGTTATTTTATTTAACCAAATAACAGAAAATGCATTGTTTTTACCTAAAGTTTTAACGGTTGCGGTTTTACAATTAAATTTATTTAATGCAAAATTTAAACTGTCGTTAGTTCCTAAATGTTCAGCAATAAAGGCTTTGCCATCTTCGGTATAACGTTCCATTAAACAAATTGAATTTTCGTTGCCAAAAATATGATAGTGGTTATTTAAACCATCCTCTAAACAAGGCTTTAAAATTACATGAGGAGTATTCTTTAAAAGTTCTTCTCTAATATCAATGTATTCTTTTGCTGTTATGCAGTTAATTTTAGCGCAATCATCGGTTTTTTCGTATTCATAAATATCGCTATATAAAACCTTGTTAAAACCACAAGAAGCATAAAACTTAAAAAGTCCTTCATTTGCGGGTTTTAAAACGATGCCATACTTACCGTTTTTAATTACTTCTTTTTTAGCATAATCAAGTAATAAGTGCATAAGACCTTGCCCACGATATGCTTTATCGGTAGATGCGGCATAAAGATAATAAATAGGGTATGGTTTATCTAAAACAACTTCGCTTTCAATTAAAAAAAGTTGGCAAACCCTTTCATTATTAACCGTTAAATATAGGTATAAACTGCCTTTTAAAAGGGTTTTAAACAGGCGGTCGGTATTTTCTGCTTTTTCCATAAAAGCGTCAGAAAACAAGGTTTTAGCAATATTATCGTTATCATCTGTTAAGGAAGTAAAAAATTCTATTTTATTCATTAAAATTTATCTCATACTTTTCTAATAATATAATTGGTTTATAAGAAAGCTTGGCTTTTCTTAATCCCTCAATGCCAATATCGTCTTCACGATTTATATATTTAAAGTTTAAAGCGAGTCTTTTTGCAAACTCGTTATTAATAACGGGGTAAGCACCTTTAAATTCCGGCAAAGCTTTTTCAATATGAATATTAACGGTGTCTTTGTTAATTTGAGAAGCTAGTGAAAAACTAACGATTTTGCCATTAACACGCAACGCTCCACCAAAAAGTTCAAGCTCGTTTTTATATTTCAAAATATTTTCAATACCCGTTAATTCAATTTCCGTGCTTTGACTTTTCTCGTTTTGCATATACCAAAGTTTTGCAGCGTTTAGTATTTCTTCGCAATTATCATCACTTAAATCTTCATAAGAATATTCATACATCTTACTAAAGTTTTTAATATGATTTCTTTTAGAGTGATATTTTTTACCGCTTAGTTCTGCTAAATCAGAAGCAAGGTATATATATTCAAAATTATCTCGTGCTTGGTGCAAAGTGAATTTATCTTTATAAAGTTTAGAGAATTTATCGAACTTTTCACCGGGCGAAGCAATAAAATAAGGAATTATATCCTTTTCTTTCGCATAAGAAAGCAAAGCCTTCATCCCTTTTTCAAAATCACCAAAAGGCAAATAAAAGCAGTTGTCATAAAATCCTAGTATTAAAAAGTCTTCGGTATAATAAATTTTATAGTTTACAAGATTGTCCCATATAAAAAGAGTGGTGGGAGTATTTTCGTAAGACATAACGTTGTCTTTACCAAAAAACTTTTTATAAACCTTCATATCTTCAATTTTAGGAGAAGAAAATTGCATAAAAACACCTTTATTAAAAATTAAATGCCGCAATTAGTTTGCGGCATTAGTTTAATATATATCCTCAACGACGTTGATTTCTTCACTGTCAAGTTTTTCCGGATCTTTTAAATAACTTAACATAAGTTTTAATGCTGCTGCATAATAGTGGCCGTCAACAGTTCTTTCATCTAAAACAAAGGTAAAGTCCATAAACTTTTTCTTTGTAACGTTTCCGTCTTTATCGGTAACAAATGCCGAATATTTTGCGCCGTAACAACAGAAAATGGGGCAGTTACCAAAGTCGTAAAGATGGTGGAAAATTGCAGGGATACCAAGGGAACCCATGCTTGTAATGAACATTGAACCGTGGAAGGGGCTAACTTCAAGTAAAAACTTGGGTAGCAAGCCAAAATAGTCCAAAAATTCAATAAAACGAATAGCAAATCTTAATAATATTCTTGGAATATAATTAAATATTTTAGCAACGCCGTCTAAAGAATTTTCTTCTTCAATATTTTTATTATCTGCAATTAGTTTAGCAAATTTTTCGTAAATTGTGTTAACGTCATCATCAGGTTCAAAATGAGCTTTAACGCAAGTTTCGTCAGCATTAAGTTTCATTTCTTTTTTAACCGTCATCATAACTTGAATATCGTTTCTTGCATAAATTCTTTGACCGCTAACAAAACGGTTAAGACCCGGCATTTTAGAAACTGCACGCACGTAAACCGCTAAAATAACGTGTAAAGCACCAAAGCCTTTTAAGCCTTCTTCGCGTTTTTTTAATATGTATTTTTCCATATTATCAATATCAACGGTAACTTTAATTTTGTTTGAAGCACCATTACGATGTTTCATAATAAAGGGGGTAATTGCATTCATTGGTTGAATAGATCTGATTTTTCTGCCATCAGAACGATCGCCTAAACGTCTTTTATATTTAGTCCGCAAAAATGTATCCTCCTAATAACAATTTAGAATATTATACTACAAAACTCTATAAATTGCAACAAAAAAAGCGGTTAAGCCATCGCTTAACCGCTAATTACATATAATTTTATCTTTTTTTGCTTTTTCTAGGGAACTTTGTGTTCCAATGGTACCATAGTGGGACAGCAACAAAAATTGTTGAACAACAACCCGAAATAACACCCACTGCCATAGGAATTGCAAAAGAACGAAGTGAAGATAAACCAAAGAATTCAGAAACAATTACAACTGCTAAAATAGCAACAAATGTAGAAACAGAAGTCATAATTGAACGACCTAACGATTGATTTATACTTACGTTAACCTTTTCGCCTAAAGAAGCGTTTGGCATAAGTTTGTTGTTTTCACGAATACGGTCGTAAATAACAATTGTATCGTTAAGTGAATAACCTAGAATTGTTAAAATAACAGCCATAAAGTTTGTGTCAATGTCAAGTCTAAAGATTACGCAGGTTGTAAAGGCAACAGCACAGTCTATTAGTAGTGCTAAAAGTGCTGTAAGACCTGCTGAAATACCACCGATTTTTCTAAATCTAAAACCAACGTAAATTAAAACTAAACCGGCCGCAATTGCAACTGCATAAATGCTTTTTGCAAAGAAGGAACCTGCAACTGTTGGGTTAACGGTATTAGAATCACCAAGTGCCAATTTATTATCTTTAAATTTGGTCTTTAATTCGCTTAATATATTAGCTTGAACCTTTGTTTCAACAGCTTCTTCAGAAGCTAAAGTAACAACAAGCTTTTTAGTATCGGAGTTTAAAACTTGGCTTGTAGAAACTTCAATTCTCTTATCGCCTAAGTTCTTTTGAATAATAGCAGTAGCGTCTTTAACGTTTAGTTCGCCAACGTAGGTGTAAGTAAATCTTGTACCACCCGAGAAGTTAATGTCCATACCAACACCAAAAATAGCAAATAGTACAATACCTGCTGTAAGAATAGCGCCGTAGATGATTAATACAATTTTAGAGGCCTTAATAAAATCAATGCTTTTCTTAAACATTTTTAGCACCTCCATATAACCAAGGTTTTCTAAACAGTTTAATTCTTGAAATACTCTTAATCATTAATTTCGAGAATAAAACGCCAAAGATTAGTGTGAATAGCACACCTAAGAATAAGGTATAACCAAATGAATAAATAATACCGGTTACAGAAGCACCAAATGGCATAATAACTGAGAATACTTTTGTTAGAAGATTATCAGGAGAACCAAAGGCACCCATTAAAACGCAAGCAACAATTAAAACTGTCATATTACCGTCAACAACAGCGCTTAAACTGTTCTTAAAGCCGGCATCAATAGCACCATCAATTGTTTTACCGTTTGCAAATTCTTCTTTAATTCTTTCTGCAGCGATAACGTTTGCGTCAATACCCATACCAATTGAAAGAATAATACCTGCAATACCTGGTATTGTCATTGTAATACCGTTTGCTTCCGGTAAGAAGCCACTAACAACTGCTAAGGTTGCAATAATTTGTCCAAGTAGAGCAATTGCTGCAATAAAGCCTGGTAAACGATATTTTAAAATTATTATAATAATAACTGCAACGTAAGCGGCAATACCCGCAAAAGTCATAACAATTAAAGCTTCGTTACCAAGTGTTGGGCTAATAATTTGAAGTTTGCTGTTATCAACAGTTAGCGAGAAGGGAAGTGCACCGGCCTTAATGTTGTTAGCAAGTTCTTTGACAGATTCTTCTGTAAAATTATCACCGGTGATTATGGCGTTTCCATCTGTAATAGCAACGGAAATTTGAGCGGTTGAAACGTGGTAACCGTCATTATCAGTACCACTGCCTGTTTTTTCTCCATCCATCCAAATAGAAATCCATTTGCCAATATTGTTTTTGGTTTTTTCAGCAAAAATCTTTTCGCCGGAACTATTTAATTTTAAAGCAACAAAATAACCTTGTGAAACGTCGTAATGAGGAGTAGCGTCAACAACGTGTTCACCGCTTAAAAATACAGTTTCTTTATTGAAAGATGTTTGACCTAACTCCGCAGAATCAACAAGTGAAAAAGTTAGTTTACCAACAGAACCTAAAGTTTGAACAGTAGCTGTTGGATCAAAGTCTTTTTCGCCAGATTCCCAAGGAAAGCGAACAATAACTTGATGGTTCTTTTCGTCAATTAAAACTTCATAGTCGTTAACGCCGTCATTAACCAAACGTTTTTCAATAACTTGTTTTGCAGCTTCCATATCTGCACTGGTTATTGTATCAACTTTTTTATCGGGTGTGAAGATAGCTTCAACACCACCTTGAATATCAATACCCCAACGGATATCGTTAACACCTTTGATATAAGTGTCTTTTCTGTCGGCATAATAGTTACTTACGCCAAAAAATGTTGTGCAAGTAAGGGCAATTATAAAAGCAAAAATTACAAAAAATACAACCCTACTTACCGGTTTTGACCTTTTGTGCTTCACAACAAAACCTCCGATTTTTTAAACTTAATATATCAATTATATTATTTTTTATTATTAAAGTCAACAAATTATTGATTTAATAATTTTTCTAATGTTGCAAGTTTTACAGATGTGCAAAGAACTTTGCAAGCAAGTTCTAATTCTTCAAGTGGCGGAAAACTTGGCGCAATCCTTAAATTAGAGTCTTTGGGGTCTTTACCATAAGGGAAAGTGGCACCGGCTCCCGTTAAAATTAAGCCTGCTTCTTTACATAAAGTGTGCACCTTTTTAGCAAGACCTTCTTCAACGTAAAGACTAATAAAGTAACCACCTTTAGGCTCTGTCCAAACAGCGATATCTTTTAATTCTGCTTTGAAAGATTTTAAAACAATATCAAACTTTGGCTTTAGTGCGGCTGCATGCTTTTTCATATGTTCTTTTACGGCTTTTACGTTAGGGAACATTTTTGCGTGGCGTAATTGATTTAGCTTATCGGGACCAATTGTTTGGTAAGATATTCTTTGTTTTAAACGTTTTATATCTTCATCACCAGCCGCAAGAGCAGCAACGCCACCGCCGGGAAAGGTAATTTTAGAAGTAGAAGTAAATTCTAACACGATATTGTTGTTGCCAACTTTTTTAGCTTCATCAAAAATGCTTAATAGTTTCTTATCAGTTCCAATATTATGTAAAACGTAAGCATTATCCCAAAAAATTCTAAAGTCTTTAGCTTTGGGTTTTAAAGCGGCAAAACGTTTAACAACTTCGTCAGAATAAACAATGCCTTCAGGGTTGGAATATTTAGGAACGCACCAAATGCCTTTAACGCGCTTATCTTTAACAAGTTTTTCAATTTCGTCCATATCAGGACCAAATTCGTTAGTAGCTACGGGAATCATTTCAATTCCAAAATATTCGCAAATACTAAAATGTCTATCGTAGCCTGGCACCGGACATAAAAACTTAATTTTACCTTGTTTAGACCAGGGTTTATCGCCGAATCCGTGAGTCATACCTTGTGCTACACAGTCAAACATCATATTAAGCGAAGAGTTACCGCCACAAATAACGTTAGACGTAGGCACATTTAATATTTTAGCAAATAAATCTTTTAACTCTGCAATACCATCGGCAATACCGTAATTACGGCAGTCGATACCGTCTTTAGTACAAAAACCATTTTCGGTATTTACAAAATTAAAAAAGTCGTTGCTAATATCAATTTGCGAAAAGCTGGGTTTACCGCGAGACATATCTAACGAAAGTCCCATTTCTTTTAAAGCGGCATATTCTTGCTTTACTTGCAAATAAAGTTCTTCTTTTTTGCTTTGTGATAAATTTTTGTAATTCATTAAGAATCCTCCAGAATAAACATACATAATATTATATAATAAAAAGAAAAATATTTCAACGGATTTTGTGTCAAAATTTTGATAAAAACAATTTATTATAATATATGAATAGAATTTTAAAAAATTATATATACTTTTTTAAAGAAAGTGATAAAAAATT
>JAZQHT010000013.1:0-138294 GCA_045540715.1 Acutalibacteraceae bacterium
ATCAACAGCATTTAAGCAAAAAACTTTCCCTTAAAATTTCTCGTAAGGGAAATTTTAAGGGAAATTCTATGTCCAAACCTAAGAAAAACCTTGAAAAAGCCCGTCAATTCAAGGGTTTAGGAAATTCTGGTTTGAAAAAAATTTTTAAAAAAGTTTTTAAGGGCATTTTTGCCCTATACATATAATATATATAAGCACAAAACCGACCATGGTAAAAACCATAGTCGGATATTGTTTATTTACTGTTTTTCTTTTTTCTTAATTGTGTTCCATCTTTTGCTTTTTGGGTTTTCTTTTTTGTTTCTCCAACAAAGCTTTTACGGTTAACCACAATTAACGCTACTATACAACCAATCATTAATACGGTTGAAACAGCCATTATTAGTATGACGGTTGGCTTAAAAGACGGGCCATTATTATTGGTGTTAGTCTTTGAGGAGGTTGGCTTTTTGCTTTCTACGCTCGTTGTTGTAATACTTGGTTGGTCGCCGAACTCAACATCACCTTGACCGGCAGTATAATCTTGGGGATTCTGGCCATATTTTGACGTAGTAGTTGTTTCTTCGCTACTTTCAGGCTCACTAATAATTTGGTCACTATTCGTGCTGCTTAGTTGGTCTTCTGTCCAGTCTCCAATATTACCAACCGACGAAGACGTAGCTTCAGTGCTTGAAAATTCACCGGAAGTTTCGCTGCTTGTTTCTCCTGTTTCAGCAATAACGCCAACACACAAAACGCAAACGAGGGCGCACATAATCATTAATATAGATATAAATTTTTTCAATTTATACACTCCTTTAATAAGCCTTGCCCCAATAGAGCATCTTATCTGCTTTTTTACCGCAAACTACGCAGGTATCAGAAATTTCCTCAGATTCAAAAGGAATACATCTTGAAGTAACGCCTGCATATTCTTTAATTTTATCTTCGCACTCTCTGCAACCGCACCACATTGCTTTAATAAAGCCGGGTTTTGTGTCTGCAATTTCTTTAAATTCTTCTAAAGTTTTTGCAGTGTAGGTCATCTCTTCCCTACGTGCCTTTGCTTTATTATATAGGTTGCTTTGAATATCTTTTAGCATTTCTGCAATTTTTTCATTAACTTCGTTTAACGCAACTACAACCTTTTCGCCGGTATCACGACGAGCAAGTACGCATTGTCCGTTTTCAATATCTCTAGGTCCGATTTCTAAACGTAGAGGCACGCCCTTCATTTCGTACTCGGCAAACTTCCAACCCGGAGATTGTTCTGATAAATCTAACTTGGTTCTGAATTCTTGTTTTAGGCTTTCATAAAGTTCTGTTGCTTTTTCTTTAACCCCTTCTTTATGAGAAGCAACAGGAATAATAACAAGTTGTGTTGGAGCAATCATAGGCGGTAATACTAAACCGCTGTCATCCCCGTGAGTCATAATAATTGCACCGATAAGACGTGTGGTAACACCCCAAGAGGTTTGGAGTGGATATTGTAATTTATTTTCTTTATCTGAATATTGAATATCAAAAGCTCTTGCAAAGCCATCACCAAAATAGTGGCTGGTACCGCTTTGTAAAGCTTTACCGTCGTGCATTAGGGCTTCAATAGTAAATGTGTCTTCTGCACCTGCAAAACGTTCTTTGGCGGTTTTAACGCCCTTAACAACCGGCATTGCTAAATAGTTCTCGCAAAAGTCGGCATAAATGTTAAGCATTTGAATTGTTTCTTGCATTGCTTCTTCTTTTGAACTATGTAAGGTGTGACCTTCTTGCCAAAGGAATTCTCTTGAACGAAGAAAAGGACGGGTGGTCTTTTCCCAACGAACAACACTACACCATTGATTATATAATTTTGGAAGATCGCGCCAAGAGTGAACAATATTCGAATAATGTTCACAGAAAAGAGTTTCACTTGTTGGACGAACGCAAAAACGTTCTTCTAACTTTTCTTCACCACCGTGTGTTACCCATGCAACTTCTGGGGCAAAACCTTCAACGTGATCTTTTTCTTTTTGCAATAGGCTTTCAGGAATAAACATAGGCATATAAACATTTTCATGCCCTGTTGCTTTAAACATACCGTCTAAGGTGCGTTGAATATTCTCCCAAATAGCGTAGCCGTAAGGTCTTATAACCATACAGCCTTTAACTGCCGTATAGCCAACAAGCTCTGCTTTAAGTACAACGTCGGTGTACCATTTAGCAAAGTCTTCATCCATTGATGTTATTTCTTTTACTTTTTTATCGTCCTTCAAAATTATCACCAAATTTTATTATATAAAAATATATAGTTTTTTGCAAGTATTAAATATAAATAAATATAAAAATACCGCCCAAGTTTATTTGGGGCGGTACTACTTTTATATTAGTGGTTTTCAATATAAGTAACGAGATCGCCTACGGTTTTAATATTCTCGATTTCGTCATCGGGAATTTCCATAGAAAATTCATCTTCAATAGACATTAAAAGTTCAACAACGTCTAAGCTATCTGCGCCTAGATCTTCGGCAATATCCATAGTAAGTTCAATTTCACTTTCGTCTTTGCCAAATTGGTCTGCTAAAATTGCAATGATTTTTTCGGATACCATATATCCACCTCCGTAAAAGAACTATATAAATTTTATTTAAAATATAGTGTTTTGTCAACAGTTTTTTGCAAATTTCTTTATTTTAATCTTTAAATGTTCTTAAAGAATTAAGCACACAAAGTACCATAACCCCTATATCTGCAAAAACGGCTTCCCACATAACAGCAAGGCCTAAAGCCCCCAAAATAAGCACTATTCCTTTTATAAGGAGGGCAAAAACTATATTTTGTTTTGCTATTTTTACCGTCTTTTTAGAAATTTTAATGGCATTTAAAATTTTAAGAGGGTCATCCTTCATAATTACCATATCTGCAGCTTCTATTGCGGCATCTGTACCTATGGAACCCATTGCAACACCAACGTCTGCACGAGCAATTACAGGAGCGTCGTTAATACCGTCTCCAACAAAGCAAACCTTATTGTTTCTATTAAGATATTCTTCAACTGCTTTTACTTTGTCGGTTGGTAAAAGTTCGTATTTAACTTCTTTTATATCTAGCTCGTTTGCTATTTTTATTGCGGCGGCTTTGCTATCCCCTGTTAGCATTACTGTATTAATACCCATGCTATTTAAAGTTCTGATTGTTTCTTTGGCGTTTTCTTTTATAACATCTTCTATTACTATATAGCCGAGATATTTATTATCATAAGCTAAATATATAACCGCAGCCCCTTCTTCTGCTTTGGTTATATCTATATTATATTGTTTTAAAAGCGAAGTATTACCTATAAGCAAAACTTTTTCGTTAACTGTTGCCTTTATGCCAAGACCTGCTAGTTCTTGAATATCGGTTGCTTTATAAGGGGTATCTATATTTTCTTTTAAAATAGCTTTTGCAATTGGGTGACTTGAAAGCTGTTCTCCTGCTGTAGCTAACATTAAAATTTCTTCTTTGTTACCGTTTACAGCAACTATTTTTCTAACCGAAAACACACCTTTGGTTAAAGTGCCGGTTTTATCAAAAACCACCGTTTTTGCGGCGCTTAATGTTTCTAAATAATTGCCACCTTTTACTAATATGCCTTTTTTTGACGCTTTGCCAATGCCAGCAAAAAAGCTTAATGGCACCGAAATAACAAGTGCACAAGGGCAAGATATAACTAAAAATATTAAAGCACGGTACAGCCAACTGCTAAACTGCGAAAAGCCTAAAAATATTGGCGGTACAAAGCAAAGTAAAGCTGCAATAATAACTACTGCAGGTGTATAGTAACGTGCAAATTTTGTAATAAATCTTTCGCTTTTAGATTTTCTGCCATAAGCATTTTCAACCATATCTAAAATTAAAGAAGCGGTTGATAAATTATATTCTTTTTCTACCTTTGCGGTTATTGGGGCGGTGGTGTTTACGCTTCCGCTTAAAATAAGGTCGCCCTTTCTAACCCTTTTGGGAACACTTTCGCCTGTAAGAGCCGAACTATCTAAAAAACTTTCTCCCTCCGTTATAATGCAATCAAGCGGCACCTTATCGCCAACGCGAATAACAATAATATCGCCCACCTTTACGGTTTTAGCGTTTACTTCATTAATGCCGTTTTCAGTTTTTATAAAAGCGGTGTCAGGTCTAATATTCATTAAAGCAGAAATTTGTCTACGAGAGTGGTCAACCGCTCTTTCTTGAAACATTTCGCCTATTTGGTAAAAGATTATAACGGCGGCGCCTTCAGAAAATTCGCCAATGCATAACGCCCCGATTGAAGCTATAGACATTAAAAAGTTTTCGTCTAATAAAGCCCCGTTAAAAAGGTTGCGAACAGCATTATAAAAAACGTCGTACCCAGCAATAAAAAAGGTAATTATATAAAGCGCAACTTTTAAATATAGGTTTGGGATTTCTAAAAAAGCTAGGGTTAAAAACAGCGCAAATGCAACTATAACCCTAATAAGTTTTATATTTTTCATATAATTTCTACCTTGCTGTCGGGCGCAGATTTATTAATTGTTTTTATAATTTCTTTTTCAATTTCATCGTAATTTTCAGCAGAAGATTCCACAAGCAATTTCATTGTAAAAAAGTTTAAAATTGCTTCGTCAACACCCTTAATTTTACTTATTTTGTGTTCTAGTCTTGAAGCGCAAGCGGCGCAACATAAATTGCTTAACTGATATATTCTTTCCATAACTATTCCCCTATTTGTGTTTCGCGTGATTTATATGTGCAAAGGCTTCCGATACGATATCTTCAACATGCTTGTCGTCTAAAGAATAAAAAATGTTTTTACCTTCTCTGCGGCTTTTAACTATTTTGGCGGCCCTTAAATGACTTAAATGATGAGATATTGCAGATTTTGTCATGCTTAGCACTTCTGCAATATCGCAAACGCAAAGTTCATTATTAATAAGCGTTACAATAATTCTAAGTCTTGTGTAATCGCCTAACACCTTAAAAAAGGATGCGGTGTCTAGAGTTGTTTCTTCACTTGGCATATTATTTAAGGCCTTGTTTATACCCTCTTTATGTGTTTCGCAAGATTTACAAATGATTTCTTCCATATTAAACCTCTATAAATATATTTTTAGAAAAAACAAAATAGAACAGTTGAACGATTGTTCAACTGTTCAAATTATATCACTCTTTTATTTTTTGTCAAGACCCTTTGCAAAAATCTTTTATCATGGCTTTTGAAGAGCGGGTCATTTCTTTAGAAAACTCGCCATTGTGCTTTCTTTCACAAAAGCGTTTAATATAGCCGCCAATTTCTTCATCTGTTAAATTTTGGCGCTCCATTAACATTTTTTCAAGATTATCTGCTTTTTGTTTATTATACGTGTTTTCATAAACAATATCTTCTAAATTAAAGCGCGGTGGCTTTACCCTATTAATTTGCATTTCTGTTGGATAGCCAAAAACCACCATACAGGTTGGCACAACGTAATCTGGCAAATCTAGAAGCTCTTTATGTAGCTCATAATTTTCAATAATATCACCAATATAGCAAGAGCCAATTCCAAAGCTTTCTGCCGCAACCACAGCGTTTTGCGCCGCAATTAAAGCGTCTTGATTCGCAAGCAATAAATCCCCTTCCCCAAGCGGTCGTACATATTCACTGTTATTGCTATACGCTTTAAACCAACGGTAATAATCGGCACAAAAAACAAGCACCATTTTAGCAGTAGCAATAAACGGCTGATTATCGCAACTAATTGATAGCTTTTGTTTTAAAGAATTATCGGTAATATCCAAAACAGTATATAAGGTCATATTACCGGCTGTTGGTGCGGTTATAGCCGCATTTAAAATTTCGTTTTTTATATTACCGGGAATTTCTTTATTTAAAAACTGTCTTACAGATTTTCTTTGCTTTAAGCTTTTAATTATTTCGTTCATAATATCACCACTTAAAATGTAACACAAAATAAGCATATAAACAAGATTTTTTTGCATTGATTAAAGGTGTTCTTTATGGTATAATTTTAAAAAAATTGGGTTTGGTGGAATTATGAGAAGAGACGTTTGTTATTTTTATCCTGTAAGTGTTGATAAGCTTTTTAATGCATATTATACTGCGGCAACCAACGCAAAGTTTCGTAGAGAACCAAACGTTGAGCCATATCATACAATGAGCTTTGGGCTTAACTTTTCGGTAAAATATAATTTTAACGGTGGTAGTTGCACCTTACGTTTTATACCATATCAAAACGGTAGTGCAATTAATTTGCGTTTTTCAATTGCACAGCTTTATGGTGCACGCTATGAAAAATACGCTAACGACCTTTCCCACGATGCCGCCGCAGTTTTAGGTGTGGCTCCTCAGCTTGTTAAAATTGACGTTGAGCATTTTCTGGCCCCAAACAATATGGTAAGTGCTACTGTTCAAAACGCTGAAAGTTCTAAGCCAATAGTTGAAGTTAACGAGCCCAAAAAAGAAAATTTATGCGCAAATTGCGGTAAAGCACTTGAAGAAGGCGCAAAGTTTTGTATTTATTGCGGCAGTGCTGTGGCAGAAAAACAAAACGCAAAAAGATTTTGCACCAATTGTGGCGCAGAAGCAAAAGAGGGCGCCGCTTTTTGTATGAAATGCGGTAACAAATTATAAAATAAAAACGGTATCTCTCGATACCGTTTTTTTATTTTAGTTAATATCAATTACGTTCACAGGGCAGTTATTTCTTGCCTCTACTACTAAAGAAAGGTTTTGTTCGTTAGGTTGCGATATAACCTTGGCAAGACCGTCATCCTTCATTTTAAAAACTTCAGGCGCTGTATCTGCACAAAGTCCGCAACCTATACAACCGTTATTAATTTTGGCAAACATATTTTTCACCTTCTTTTTTGTGGTGTTAAAAGTATATTTGCCCGTTTTTTTATAATTATTCTTTTACTAAAGCTGTTACAATTTCACCAATAATCATATTATGGTAATCTTTTGTTGGGTAAACCTTGTTTATAATTTCATCCCCGCAAAAGCCGCTTTCTAACAATGGTTGCGATTGATGTTTTTTGCAAATTAAAACCATACGTGCTTCTTCAAAATAAACGGCACCCGATTCTTCATCAACAATCGGTGTTAAACCGCACTCTTTTGTTTTATCAATATCGCGGCCGCTTAATTTGCCGCAAACACCGTGTATTTTTTTGTTATCTCCGTAAAAACTTACAGTGTAGTAATCTTCTTTTTCAATAAACTCCATTGTATAACGTTGTGGACGAACTGCCGCCATAACGCAAGGTTTATGCCACATAATACCCATAAAACCCCAAGAAGCCGTCATCATATTATGTTTTTCTTTATTGCCTGCCGTTATTAGCATCCACTCATCGTCTATTAATTTAAAGATATTATCTTTTAAATCTTTTATATCGAATTTTTTAAACAAAACAATCACTCTCCTATATCAAAATATTATACCTTTTAAGCTTTTTATGTCAACAGTTTTGTGCAATTGTTAAAATTTTGGCAAATTAAGGTTTTTTTACTTTACTTTTTGAAAAAATAATTATATAATAATAAAAAAATGAAAGGGGTTCCTTTTTTATGAATTATTCTCATGAAGTACAAAATATGTGCCCACTTGCAAAAGGCGCATATCACGGCCCTGCTCCTATTCCTGAAGAAGGTAAATGGGTACAGGTAAAAGAAGTTAAAGACATTTCAGGTTTAACACACGGTATTGGCTGGTGTGCACCTCAACAAGGCGCTTGTAAATTAAGTCTTAACGTTAAAGAAGGCGTAATTGAAGAAGCTTTAGTTGAAACAATCGGTTGCTCGGGTATGACCCACTCTGCCGCTATGGCAAGTGAAATTTTAGTTGGTAAAACCCTACTTGAAGCACTTAATACCGACCTTGTTTGCGATGCTATTAATACTGCAATGCGCGAACTATTCTTACAAATCGTTTATGGTAGAACTCAAACAGCTTTCTCTGAAGACGGTCTTCCAATTGGTGCCGGCTTAGAAGACTTAGGTAAAGGCCTACGTTCTCAAACAGGTACAACCTATGCAACAAAGGTTAAAGGTCCTCGTTACTTAGAGCTTGCTGAAGGTTATATCACTAAATGTGCAGTTGATGAAAACAACACCATTATTGGCTATAAATTTGTTCACCTTGGCAAAATGATGGAAATGATTAAAAAAGGTATGGACGCTAACGAAGCTTTAGCAAAAGCTAGCGGCCAATACGGACGTGTTGATGATGCAGCTCGCCTCATCGACCCCCGTGAAGAATAATTAGGGAGGTAACAGATTATGCCATTATTTGAAAGCTATGAAAGAAGAATTAATCAAATAAATGCAGAGCTAAATAAGCACGGCATTGCTTCTATTGAAGAAGCAAAAGAAATTTGCGATAACGCCGGCGTTGACGCTTACGGTATTGTTAAAAGCATCCAACCAATCTGCTTTGAAAATGCTGCTTGGGCTTACGTTGTAGGTTGCGCAATTGCTATTAAAGATAAGGTTGCTTCCGCTGCTGAAGCTGCAGAAAAAATCGGTTTAGGTTTACAATCTTTCTGTATCCCCGGTTCTGTTGCTGACGACCGTAAGGTTGGTATTGGCCACGGTAACTTAGGCGCTATGTTACTTCGTGAAGAAACAAAATGTTTCGCATTTTTAGCAGGTCACGAATCTTTTGCTGCTGCAGAAGGTGCTATCGGTCTTGCTCGTAGTGCTAACAAAGCAAGAAAAGAACCCCTACGCGTTATTTTAAACGGTTTAGGTAAAGACGCTGCTCAAATCATTTCTCGTATTAACGGTTTTACTTACGTTCAAACTAAGTTCGACTATTACACAGGCGAGCTTGCCATCGTTAACGAAACCGCTTATTCTACCGGCGAACGTTCAAAAGTTCGTTGCTACGGTGCTGACGACGTTCGTGAAGGCGTTGCAATTATGCACAAAGAAGGCGTTGACGTTTCTATTACAGGTAACTCCACTAACCCCACCCGTTTCCAACACCCTGTTGCAGGTACTTACAAAAAAGAATGTATCGAACAAGGTAAAAAATACTTCTCTGTTGCTTCCGGTGGCGGTACAGGTAGAACCCTTCACCCAGATAATATGGCTGCAGGTCCTGCTTCTTACGGTATGACCGACACTATGGGCCGTATGCACTCTGACGCACAATTTGCAGGTTCTTCTTCCGTTCCTGCTCACGTTGAAATGATGGGTCTAATAGGAGCTGGTAACAACCCAATGGTTGGTATGACAGTTGCATGTGCAGTTGCAGTTAACGAAGCGCTTAATAAATAAGGGTTTTCAAGGCTTTTTGAAGCTTTCGGGCAACCCCAAAAAGACCTGATTCAAAAATTTAACACTTAAAAAAGTTGGACACATCATTTTTGAGGTTTTACCTTATGATGTGTCCATATTTTTTTGTATTAAAAGAGAGGTATTACTTGGAAGATTTAAACCTGAAACTGCCACTTGTTATAAGTCAAGCTACCATCCCTACAGTGGACGTAGATTATGCGCTTGTTTTCTATTAAAGAACCGGATAAGTACCGCTCAATAACGGGACCATTTTCATAATATTCTTCCATTGTTCCGTCAAAGAAGATATTTAATATTCCTTCAAAACAGGGGTCTGTAATTGGGGAACTATTAAGTAAAGAACTGTTCATATCATCCCAATTGAAGGGAATCACACCAAATACAGTAGCATCTATGTTGATTCTGGTGTTTGGGAGGTATATAGTTTCAAGGTTTGTACAGTCTCTAAAACAATATTCTCCAATATGCTCGACGCCTTTCTCAACTTTGAGTTCCACAAGACCCGAACATCCGTCAAAGGCATATGCACTTACCCTATGGATATGTGAGGGGATCGTTAGTTTTTTGAGCTTGGTCTGCCCACAAAAAGCAAATGGACCTATCTCTTTTACATATTCTGGGATTTTAGTTTTATAACAACCAACCAACAACACACCGCTTGTTTTGTCAACAATTGCATTGCAGCCGTTTTTGCTTGTAAACCACCGGTTATTTTCATCTACCTCAATTGATTCAAGGTTCGGACACATAGAAAATGCTTCGGCTCCTATAAAACGAACGTTTTTGCCTATGTGAATTTTCCTGATGCCTGAATTTCCTTTATGTGCTATTTCCGGTATTTTGACAGCATCAATAAATAAAATTCCGTTGTTATCCATACCTTCTCTTCTTTCTATTATAGATTAATCATATTATAACACATTATTCTTAAAATGTTTAACATTTTTTCTTATAAGTTTAATTTATTAAACAAACGCGCTTACAAACATATAAAAACGCGTTATAATGTGGTTAAGAAAACTCAAAACGATGTGTTTGGTGGGAAAATTTTTACAACAAAATAGTGTTAAAAAGCAAGTCATATCAAGGCTTTCGGGCTATATTCTAAAAAGATATCTTTTATACTGATTCAGAGTGCGTTGAAATGATGGGTCTTATTGGTGCAGGTAACAACCCAATGGTTGGTATGACAGTTGCTTGTGCAGTTGCAGTTAACGAAGCATTAAATAAATAATTCATCATTAAAAAATTAAAAGGACTTGGATTTTTCCAAGTCCTTTATTTTATTCTATTTTTGTGTTTTGTGTGCCGTCTATTCTAACACGATAAAGCCCATCAGAATAATAAGTGGCGTGGTTATCAGAGTGGTAAAAAACCTTGGCAGATTGATAATATATCCAATCCCCTACTACTGCAAAATTCATGGTTTCGCAATCGTTTAACTTTTGCATTTTTGTTCCGTCAATCTTCATTTTATAAAGATTATTTTGCGATTTTACGCTCTCTTCTTCTGAAAAGGTGAAATAAACCCAATCGTCTTGAATAACAGGATTCATGCCCGATCTTTTTAAAAGTTCTACCCTATTAGTGCCGTCGATATTCTCGCAATCCAAACCACCCGAAGAGTATTTTTTACCTTTATAAATTATCATTTCTTGAGAGCCGGCATCTTTATAATGTTTTAAATTTTTGCCATCTAAATCGACTTGGCAAACATCAATATTATTACCAAAATAAATTTTATCTTCGGTTATTTGCAAATTATCTCCAACAAATTCGTGTTGTAATAAAATAACGTCGTTGGTTTTATCTAAATTTGCACGATGCAAAGTATCATCTGCCGGATCTGTATAATAAAAATAACCGTTAACTACTTGAAAATTATAAACGCCTTCGTATAAAACGTAAAACGATTTACCCATTGACCCATCTGTTTTAATTTTTACGTATTTACCATTATAATCACTTATATTACCTAAATAGAAATATAGCCACTCGCCATAAACACTTAAATATTGTGTGTAATATTTTGAATTGGTGTGTTCATATATAAGCTGATGATTCGAACCATCGGTATTGATTTTGTTAATACCATCATCTGTAACGTAATATATCCAGTCGTCTTGAATTGCGGCAATACCACCATTGTTTCTTAAATTGCCACAAGAGTTACCTTCTTTAAATTCTGTTGGTAGTTTTAAATTTGTATTATTAACGCCACTTCCATATATTTTAGAGCCTACAATGTCGTTAATAATAGCATTTAATTTATTATCATCAACGGTGCATCCGCTAAAACTTATAGCAAGTAGCACTAAAGATAAAATTATACTTGTTATTTTAAGTGTGCGCTTCATTATATCACCACCAATATTATTATAACATATTGATATTTTAATTTCAATATACCTAACAATAACGTAAAAAGGACTTGAAAACTCAAGTCCTTTAATTATTAATCTTCTCTTGTGGTGTAAATTACAACCGAGCAAGACGGAATAACATCTTTAAGGTTATTTTCAACCTCAAAGCTTTTATCTATTCCGGCAAGTCTTCCGCGGTCATCGGGCTTGGTTATAAAGCCCGAATATGTGTGGCGGTTTAATTTTTCGTTTAAAGCATTTTTAAACTCTAAATTTATAGCCTTTGAGTCTTTACCATTATTTACAACAACCACCGTTTTAACCTTATTTTCTTTATCGGTTAACATAGCATAGAATAAGGTTTTTCCCTTTTTCCAATCGGTTTCAATAACGGTATCTAAATGCTTTGCATAACGACCAAATAAACCAATGCCGTAATATTCAATATGCGGTGTATAATTGTGATTTAGTGGTGGAGCCATACCTGTTAGGTGCACACCATCAACAAATTCTCTGTTATTAGAGTGTCCGTTAACCCATTGTTGATCAAAAATAGACCAATAAGAAATACCTCTTAAATGGCGTTTAAAACCTGCAATTGCACCCGAAACAACACCGGGCGCTAAATGTAAACGCTTTTCGGGTTTATAATATGGTTCACCCACAAAAAATTCATCAGAGAACAAATTAACATCGCTGCCGTTATCACGAATAACGTTTTGTAAATTTCTAAAGCCTTCGTCAAAGAAATTAAATTTCAAATCGGGAATTTCGGTATGTTCAACCTCATCTATACCTTCAAGACCGGGGCCTGTATGGGTTGAATAAATATCAATCATCTTCTTATCGGGAAGGTGCTTTAAAACATAGTCGAGTAAAAGCATATCCTTTTCTTTTGTGGTAAAGGGTGCTTGATTAGGTCCCATAATTAAAATTTTATCGCGAATACCGTGTTCTTCTAATTTTTCGTTTAGGCCTATAACCATTTCAACATAGTCTTGCGACCAGGTATCAAACTTATATAGCTCCCAACGTGGCTCTGTAAATACTAATGCATATTTAACGTTATCGGCACCATTTTTCCAAAAAGCTTCAAAGCTTTGAGCAACCCATTCACCATAACGGCGGGCGGCCTTTTTAATTCTTATTTGGTGTTCATTTAAACCTGTAAAATCAAGGTTTTTACTTTCACCATAAAAATCTTCGCCTTCACCGTGAAGATATGGGTGGTCTTTATACCAAATATCTAAATGCCCACTATCTAAAGCATAATAATCAATTAACCAACCACAGGTTAAAATAACGTCTATACCACGCTTTTTAACCTCACGAGCAGCTCTGAATATATCATGAATATCTTGGTTTTCCCAGTCCCAACCGTTAAACTTTTTGTCAAGTGGCACCGACCAGGTTGAACGCCACATCGCACGAACAGCCGTAATACCGATACGTTCTAATCGGTCGAACTCGTCGGTAGCTTGTTGCTCGGTATATTCACGACCTGCATCGTCCTTCATATAAGAAGTTAAATGATAAACGCCCATATTCATAGCGCTCATAGTTTCGCCATATTTACCCTTATCATTATAAATGGGCATATGAACTACATTTTCGCTATTTAAAGCAATTTCACTTACCTTTTCGCGTGTTTCGGCAGTTTCAACGAACTCTTCGTCAATAACAGTATCGTTAATGCATTCCAACATTACGTCTAATGCAGAAGAGCCCACTTCGTAAGAATAAAGCTTTTGACCATTTGATAAAATGGCGTATGGTGTAAAACTAATTGGTTCTTTAATTTTTTCTTCAGCTATTCCCGTTACAACAACGCTATCGCTACCCTCTAAAATAAGGGTTTTCTTTTCTTCACCATTAAAGCCAACCTCAACGCCTAACTCTTTAATTGTAAGACCATCAAAATCGGCAAGCATTTTTTCTTTATCAAATTCAACTAAATACTCTAAAGAAAGTCCGTTTTGATTATACGGTTTAATTCCGTTAACGCTAATACCGGCAATAACGTCTAAATTAGCCTTGCCGTTTTCAATATCTTCTTTTTTATATAAAGCTAAATCATCTAAATAAATTGGCTCAGTAGCATGATTGGGCGCTGAATATTGAAGACCAATTTTTAGCTTATTATACCCCTTTGAATTAAACTCAAAGTCTATTCTTTGCCAACGATCGTGCACTGTTTTTTCGGCGCCGTCAATAAAGCCGTCAAAATACTTCCAAGTAAATGGATCGCCAAGCCACCACTCACCATTACAAGCCGTCATTTCGCTATTGGGATTAGTTACGCAAACATAATTCCAAAGTGGTGTTTGTTTTGAATTTTCATGAGATTTGAAATAGTAATAGAAGCTAAAAACATAATCAGTATTAGGTTCTACATCTACAACCCTCATTAAAATTGTGTTTCTAAAATCACACTTTAAGCTTTGCTTGCCGCTATGAGCCATTTCATCGGTTACTATACCGTAGGTTTTAAAGGCATCTGAAGCATACCACTCTTCTGAATACCATTTGCCAAGTATTTTATAAATTTGGCGTTCTTTGCTAACGTGTTCAAAACTTCCGTCTTTAATAACGCCAACTGCCCCTTCCGGCTTTGGTGTTACAATTTTTGATGATTTTATTTTAAAGGTATTACATTTTTCGTTTGATAGTTTTAACACTTTCATATTATCTATCTCCCTAAAAAATATTAGTCGTTACGTGTTGTATAAATCATAACACTGCAAGGTGGAATAACGTCTTTAAGTTCGTTTTCAACGTAAAATTCTTTATCAATTCCTGCAAGTCTTGCTCTATCATCGGGTTTTAGGTCAAGTCCTGCGTAAGTGTGACGATAAAATTTTTCGTTTATTGCCTCTTTAAAGCTCAAATTAATTGCCTTTGCGGTTTCTCCCATATTGGTAACCATAACGGTTTTAACACCTTTATCATTTGTAAGCATGCAATAGAATAAATCTCTGCCAACTCTAAAGTCGGTTTCAATGGTTTTATCTAAATCTTTTGCATAACGGCTATATAAAGAAATGCCGTAATATGTGCTATGAGGTGTATAACTACGAAGCAAGCTCGGCGCTGTACCTGTGCAGTGAATACCGTCGCTCATTTCAACCGTTTCACTATGACTGTTGGGCCATTGTTGGTCGTAAATAGACCAATAACAGAAACCAAGAATTTTATTCTTAATACCTGCAACGGCGGCGGTCATAATTTGTGGAGCGTGGTAAATACGCATTTTTTCATCAAAATAAAGTGTACCTGCAAATAATTCATCCGAGAAAATTTGTGGGTTAACGCCGTTATCTAATAAACAATCGTTTAAAGATTTAAAGGCTTTATCTAAATAGTTATAAGAATAATCGGGGTGGTTTGTATAATCAAGATGATTATGTACCGTCCACTGATGACCCGTGTGTGTTGAATAAATGTCAATCATCTTTTTATCGGGCAAATTCTTTAACACGTATTCTAATAATAGTTTATCTCGTTTATGACACTCGCAGCAAGATTGGTTAGGACCAATTATTGTAATTTTATCGCGAATACCATATTTGTTTAGCTTTTCGTTTAAGCCAACAATCATTTTAACGTATGCGTCGCACTCTTCTTCATCATCACGAATATTCCAAGCAGGTTCAGTAAAGCAAATAGCGTATTTAACATTATCATATCCTCTTTCCCAGAAGGCCTTAAAGCCCTGAGATACCCACTCACCGTAACGCAAAGCCGCTTTTCTTATTCTTATTTGGTGCTCGTTCATACCGCTGAAGTCAATACCGTCACTTTCACCGTAAAAGTCAGGTCCCTCGCCACGAAGATAGGTGTGGTCTTTATACCAAACAGCAGGAAAATGATCGGGCGCAAAATATTCAATTAACCATCCGCAAGTTAGCATAACATCTATGCCACGCTTTTGTAACTCTGCGGCAGCTTTATACATTGCTTGCATTGTAGGGCTATTCCAATCCCAACCGGTAAACTCCCCTTCGGGACAAGCGTAGGTTGAACGGAACATTGAACGAACTGCAGTTATACCTGATTCTTTAAGTCGGTCCATTTCAATTTGAACCTGTTCTTCGGTGTATTTTCTGTTACACTCATCATCCATATATGCCATTAGATGATAAATACCTGTATTCATAGGACTAAAAATTTCGCCATAAATACCTTTGTTATTATAAATTGGCAAATTGTTTACAACCGAGCTATTTGTTGCAATATCTGTAATTTTATCGATTACTTCTTTTTCTTCAATAAATTCTTCGTCAATTACAGTGTCGTTAATGTTTTGCATTATAATTTCAACCGGCAAACAAGCAGTTTCGTAACCGTAAATTGTTTTAACTTCGCCATCTACATTAATTTTTGCATAAGAACGAACAATTAAATTGCGGCTTAAATCTTCTTCTGCAATCCCCGAGAAAGAAATAATATCGCTACCGTCAATTATAACGGCTTTTGCATTTTTATTGTTTAAATTTAGCGCGCCGTTTAACTCATCCTCATAGCCTGCCAAAACGCCAAGTTCAACAATATTTGCGTTATCAAAATCAGATAAAAGCTTTTCTTTGTTAACTTCAACGTTATATTC
This sequence comes from Acutalibacteraceae bacterium, assembly GCA_045540715.1. GTDB lineage: Bacteria > Bacillota > Clostridia > Oscillospirales > Acutalibacteraceae > UMGS1279. The sequence continues at coordinate 16,247 of JAZQHT010000013.1, forward strand.
TAATTTTAAGCCATTTTCTGTGTTGGCGGTGGCTTTTTCAATAATAACACCGGAAAGTGTATCTAAAGAAACCTCGCCCGAAAGTAATAGTTCTTTTTTATAAAGAACCATATCGTCAATAAAAATAGCCGGTGTTTCAAAATCTGCAGCGGAATATTGAAGACCAATGGATATTTTTTCGTAGTTTTTAGAATTAAACTCTACGTCTATTCTTTGCCAACGGTCGTGAACTGTCTTTTTGCCGTTGTCGCGGTGGCCGTCGTAATAATCCATTACTAAATTATTACCCATCCACCATTCCCCATTGCAAACAGTAAAACGAATATTTGGGCTGCCAACAGACACAAAATTCCAAAGCGGAGTTTTATGGCTTTCGGCATCGGATTTAAAATAATAGTAAAAACTAAAAACGTAATCGGTATCCTTTTCAACCTCAACACGTTTCATTAAAATTCTGTTTCTAAAATCGGCTTTTAAGCTTTGTGTGCCGCTGTGAGCCATTTCATCAGATATATCGGCATAGGTTTTAAAACCTTCAAAACCCTCAAAACCGCCAAACCACTTTTCATCGTTATAGGTATAAACCAAACGTGTTTTTGTGGTGTTTTCAAAAGAACCTTCCGATAAAAGGTTGTTGCTGCTAATTGCCTTTATAGTTACAGGTTTATTATTTTTTGTATTTAAATTTACAGACTTTTTGTTTGATAATTCAATTGTTTTCATAAAAAGCCCTCCTTTAATTCATTCAAGTTCATTGTAGCATAGGAACATAAAAAATAAAGGTCTAAAAATAAACTATTTTATAGCAAATTTTTAGACCTTTTTATATTTATTTATAAATATAATCCGCTTGTTTTTCTTCATTTTTTAAAGTGGTTATTTCGTATTTTGTTAAGTTAAAACCTTTTTCTATAACTTGTGCGTTAATTAGCTCTTCTTTGCTACCAAAAAATTCATTTTTGCCGTCGTTTAAAAATAAAATTTTATCGGCAATATCTAAGGCCTTATTAACGTCGTGCATTATTATAATTATGCTTTTACCCTTTTGTTTAAGTTCTTTTACCACCTTTAAAAAGACTGATGAAAACGAGGGATCAATAAAACTTAAAGGTTCGTCAAAAATATAAATTTCGGTATTTTGTGCAAGTACCATTGCTAAATATGCTCTTTGCTTTTCCCCACCCGAAAGTTCACTGATTTTAGTGTTAAGATGGTTTTGCATATTTGTTTTATAAACAGCATCTAAAATAAGTTCTTGGTCTTGTTTTGAATTTTTATTATTAAAACTTAAATATGGCGTTCTGCCTAAATGCACCAAATCTAAAACAGTGAGTTCTAAGAAAGATAAATTTTGCGGTAAAAATGCAATGCTTTTAGCCTTTTCTTTTAAAGAATATTCTTTTATGTCTTTGCCAAATAAAAAAATATTACCGTTGTATTTTATTTGATTAAAAAGCAAAGAAAATAAGGTTGATTTACCGCTGCCGTTAAGTCCTAAACATACGTTAATACTTGATTTTTCTAGCTTTAAAGATATATCAAAAAGCACTTGTTTTTTGCCGTAATAAGCATTTACCTTTTTAAATTCAAGCATCATCTCGCCCCCTTAAAAGCAAAATAAAGAAGAAGGGTGCGCCTAAAAATGCCGTTATGATGCCAAGTGGTATTTCGGTTTTAGAAAAAATTACACGGCTTAATAAATCGGCGTAAACTAAAAGTGTTGCACCTACAAGTGCGCTTGTTGGAACAAGATCTTTTGTTTTAACACCAACAAGTTTTTTTGCAATATGCGGCACCGCAAGTCCAACAAACCCCAAAAGTCCCGCAAAAGAAACGGCGGCAGCAGCCGAAGCTGAAGCAATTATCAATGCAATAAACCTTACCTTTTTTGCATTAACCCCTAATGAAATTGCAGTAGTATCGTTTAAAGATAAGGCGTCAATTTTATTTTGCATTATAACGACAACAAAAAGTGATAAAACCACAATTATAAAAGGAATAATAAGTTGTTCTAAAGTTATACCATAAAGGCCGCCAACAGAAAAATAGCGGTAATTTAAACTAATATTATCATCTAAAATTGTTAAAAAAGAAATTAATGCGTTAAAAAGTGCTGTTATAGCTATACCCGCTAAAATAATAGTAGATTTTCTGCCATTAATTTTGCCGGCTAGAATTACAATAATTATGGTGGTTAAAAAGGCGCCCAAAAAGGCAAAAACGGGTGTAAAATAAAAACTTATTGGCATTATAACACTCATAAGTACAACTGCAAAACCTGCCCCCGCATTTACACCAATAACGTTTGGACCGCAAAGTTTATTGTTTGTAATCGTTTGAAGTATTGCCCCCGATATTGCAAGGCCAGAACCCGCAATTATTGCACCAAGCACACGCGGTAAACGAAGATTATAAACAATAATACTTTGAGTTTCAAAGCCTTTTTTAAAACTTAAAGCAGAAATTATTTCCAATAAACTTAATTTTGAACTGCCCATTAAAATAGAAAGTATTAAGCCTGCAAACAGAAAGATTGCAAACAAAATATAAAGGTATAAAGTTTTTTTAATGGGTTTTATCATTGTAAAGCTATTTCTTCTCCGTATAAAGTTTTGGCTAAAAATAAATATGCATCATACCAACGGTGGTTGGGTTTATATTGAAAAAGGTCTTTTTCTAAAAATATAACCTTTCCGTTTTTAACCGCAGAAATATTTTGCCACTCTGCTCTTTTAAAGGTGTTATTTACAAGGTTTTTGGCGGCATTTTCGTTACCCATAGTAGAAACGAAAATATATTGTGGGTCTTCGGTTAGCACCACTTCATTGCTTAACCCATCAAGTAACACCGGCACTTCATCGGCAATATTTATTGCCCCTAGTTCTTTTAACATTGCGGCGGCAAAATGGTCTTTATAAGACTTTGCTTTTAAAGAACTTAAACTGCTTCCGCTACGAATAAAAAGCAGATTTGGTAAGCTGTTTTTAGTTTTAGTTTTTAATTTTAAAACATCAATTTTTTCTTTAATATCTAAACCATAAGTTTTATAAGCATCCGGGTTTTCTGTAATATCGCAAAAAATCTTTAAAACATTTAGATAATCATTAAAGCTTTCAACACGCATTAACGCAAACGGAACACCGCTTGTTTTAAGTTGATTAAATGCGGCTATATGCCCCGATAAATCGGCAGAGCCAATTATAAAATCGGGTTTAAAAGAAAGTAAAAGTTCGGTATTAATGGTTTTACCGGCCCCACTATCCACAAGTAAAACAGTATCGTTACAAATTTTTCTTTCTACCGTTTCGCCAACCGTTATACTAACTTTCCCACCTGCAGTTTGCCAAATTTCCGCATAAGAAGAAATTAAAACCGCCACCTTTTTGGGTTTTGCACTTAACGTAACTTGGTTATTTAAATCATCGGTAAAAGAATAGTAAAGGGCATTTTGTTGCTTTGTTGTGCAACCGCCAAATATAAGGCAAACACAAAGTAAAACAATAAATATTTTTATAAGTTTTTTCATTATTTTGATAATATTTCGTCTTTTCTTTTTAATATATCGTCAGATAAAATTGCTTTTTCGGTTTCAGTAAAACCAACGCGGTTTATTGTATCAGAAAAGCGTTCGCCGGGTAGTCCGTTTTCTTTAAAGAATAAAATGGTTTTTTCAATTGCACTTAAAACTTCTTCTTTGGTTTCAAAAATTTTATTAAGTTCTATGCCGCGTGCCACCTTTTTACCCCAACGGCCGCCAATATGCATTTTATAACCTGCAGTTTGTATTTTTGCCGCACCAAAAGGACAAAAACCTTTACATCTTCCACAATTAATACAGTTTGAATAATCAATAACTGCTTTATTATCTGTAATATTTACGGCTTTCATGGGGCAAGATTTTTCAACGTTGCAAACCTTGCAGCCACGGCAAAGCTCTGTATCAATTACCATAACGTTTTGACCAATAATGCCAATATCGTTAATATCGGGTTTTACACAGTTGTTTGGACAACCGCCAACCGCAATTTTAAATTTATGTGGTAATTTAACAGAACGATACCCTTTATAAAATAAATTATGTATTTCTTCTGAAAGCGCAAATGTATCAATAAGGCCATAAGAACAGGTTGTGCCCTTGCAAGAAACAATTGGTCTAACCTTTGGACCTGTACCGCCAAATTCTAAACCGTTTTCTAATAAATAAGCAGAAATTTTTTCAATATTTTCATAAGGAATAGATTGAATTTCTACGCAACCGCGTGTTGTAAAAGCAACCTCGCCATTACCGTAAAGCTTTGCGGCGGTAGAAATTGCATCTAGTTTTTCGGCGGTGATTTTGCCGTTTACAGTTATAACCCTGCCATTAAAACAATCTTCAGTTAGTTTATCGCGCAAAAAGCCAAGTCCCTTAACTCTTGCAATATCTTCGTTTTTTAGTTTCATACTAAACACCTAACTCTCTTAATTTTGCTATTACGACATCTGCCATTGTAGAAAAGCCGCAGTCGTTTGGATGACATAAATCAACCGTAAAAATTTCGTTATATTTTTGAGGTATTAAATCTTCACCCGATAAAAAGGCAACATTTTTATCGCCACTATTTTTTGCATCTAAATAGGTTTTTTCAATAATTTCTTTACGTCTTAAATCGGTAGGACCTAATTTATTACGCGGTTTAGATAAAATTAATATTTTTAAGTCTTTTTGTTTGCTTCTAATAATTTCAAAAAAGCGTTTGTGGGTGTTTTTAAGATGTTCTTCGTTTGGCGCATTAAAATCATAATCAATTACTAATGCGGTCATATCTAAAGAAGCAATATATTTTGCCATTTCTTCTTCGCCCATAGCAGAACCCGAAAACCCAAGATTTAAAATATCACTATTAGTTTCGCGAGAAACAATGTTTGTATATGTTGTACCCGCTCTCGAAGAACAAGCCCCTTGTGTTATTGACGAGCCGTAAAAAACAATGGGTTTAGTGTTTTTATAGCCCTTGGTTTCTTCAATTTTACTGCCTTTTTTAAGGCCGATATAAAGCTTATCAACGTCGCTATAATGCGGAAAATTAATAATAATTTCTTTATCGGTTTCAGTCCAAAGTTCAACTACCGCTTCGTAACCGTTTTCGCTGTCTATTGGCGGTATTAACACGCCCTTATAAATGTTTTGACCATCTTTTGTTTCTTCATAAACGTCAAAACCTGCAGAGCCGGTTAAAGCGTAGTTTGGGCTTTTAAACATATAGCTCATTTTAGCATGAATTGCAACATAAGGGCTATTTGTTTTAAAACGAACACGCCCGCCGGCAGTATTTTTATGCAAACGCAAAACACCCTCGCTTATGCTTTCGGCCGTGTTTTTATTTAAGCGTTTAAAAACGCCATCTTCTTTAATTAAACCGTAAATTTTAAAGGGTTTAGTTTCAGCGTCGAAAAACTCAATATCATCTTTATTAATTTTTGTTTGAAAATCAAAATTCTTATCAACTTTTGCAATTTCAGACATTATTTTCACCTAAACTAAATATTTTTTAATTTTGCTCGCAGGAAGACCAATTACGTTTTCGTGGTCTCCGTTAACGTATTCCACAAACTTTTTGGCTTCGCCTTGAAGTGCATAAGAGCCGGCTTTATCATAAGGTTCTGCGGTGTTTGTATAATCTTCAATTTCTTCATCGGTTAAATTTTTAAACTTAACAAAGGTTTCTTCGCTTGGGTTTAAAACCGTAAGTTTGCCATTTTGGGTTTTAAGTATTGCAACACCTGTTATAACGCTGTGTTCTTTGCCGCTTAATTTTTTTAACATATTAACAGCATCTTGTTTATCTTTTGGTTTGCCGTAAATAACACCATTAAGCGCTACTACTGTATCGGCACCAATAACAATAATATCATCTTTGTTAGTGATGCTTTCATATACCGCCTTGGCCTTTAAAAAAGCATTGGTTTCTGCAATTGCTTTGGGACTTTCTCCGCTAGATATTTCATCTGCTTTAGACACCAAAACCTTAAAATTTACACCGTGTTTTTTTAATAGTTCGCTTCTTCTTGGAGAAGCCGAAGCCAATATAATTTCTTTCATAAAATCCCTTCAATTAAACAAAAAGCCACCCGTATAGAGTGGCTTTAAAATTATTCTTCCCAGTTGTGCCAAACGCCTTGAACATCGTCGTTTTCTTCTAAAGAATCAATAAGCTTCTCCATTTTTAATGCAGCTTCTTCGTCAAGCGATGTGGTGGTAGAGGGAATATATGCCACTTCACAACTTAATAGTTTAGCACCTTTACTTTCTAATGCGTCCGAAACAGCGCCAAGGTCGTTTGGTCCGCATAATACTTCATACATTTCTTCTTCAGGGTTAAAATCATCTGCTCCTGCATCTAAAGCAACCTCTAAGCAGGTGTCTTCATCAATGCTACTTGGGTCCACAATAATTACACCTTTACGAGAGAACATAAACATAACCGAGCCGTTTTGACCCATATTGCCGCCCGATTTATCAAAGTAGTGGCGTAAATCTCCGGCAGTTCTGTTGCGGTTATCAGTTAAAGCTTCAACAACAACGGCAACACCGTTTGGACCATAACCTTCGTAAACTATTTCTTCGTAGTTACTGTTATCTCCTTCACCCGCTGCTTTTTTGATAATTCTATCAATATTATCTTGTGGATAGTTTGCGGCTTTTGCCTTTGCAATTACGTCTTTTAATTTTGAATTAACGTTGGGGTCAGGACCACCTTGCTTTACTACAACAGCAAGTTCGCGTCCGATTTTTGTGAAAACCTTTGCACGTTGTTGGTCTGTTTTTTCCTTTTTACGTTTAATTGTACTCCATTTAGAGTGTCCTGACATATTAATTCACCTCGCATAAAATTTTAACACAGTTTTTTTATATTTTCAATAGTTTAAACTATTAAATATTATATAATTAAATAAAATTATATAATTGGTCTTAAATTTCTTGACTTTTAGTTTTTTAAAAAGTATAATGTTATTGCTCAAATTTAGAGTTAATATATGTTGCCCTATCGAAATATTTTTTTTGCTTGTTACTCTTTTTGAGTTTAATAATATATGCAGACGTATCGAAGTGGGGACGTTTGCGAGCGCGTCCGGTGGACGATACAGCGAGCAATAAGGAGTGGCCGCGGTCGAAATTTTTACACGACAGTGTTAAAAAATTTCGGGAACCGCAACAGGACATAACGGGGCCGCCCCGTTATATTCTAAAAAATTATTTTTGCTTGTTACTCTTTTTGAGTTTAATAATATATGCAGACGTATCGAAGTGGGGACGTTTGCGAGCGCGTCCGGTGGACGATACAGCGAGCAATAAGGAGTGGCCGCGGTCAAAATTTGACGAAGCGCAAGCAAGTAACAAATTTTGGGCAACCGCAACAGGACATAACGGGGCCGCCCCGTTATATTTTAAAAATTTAATTTTGCTTGTTGCTCTTTTTAAGTTTAACAATATATATGCAGACGTATCGAAGTGGTCATAACGGGGCTGACTCGAAATCAGTTTGCGGGCAACCGCACGTGAGTTCGAATCTCACCGTCTGCGCCAAAAAATAATCGCAACTTTTATACAAGTTGCGGTTATTTTCTTTGTATGGTATAATGAAGTTGAAGGAGGTTGTAATATGCATTTCTCGTTTATCAAAGCTCTGTTTCCAAAGTATGACGTCGATATTCAAAAGGAAAACGGCACCGAAACTGTTTATATTAAAAATGACCAATTTGAAGATCCGATTGTTATACACTATTTCCCAGATGATTATTATACCTACCTTTTGCGCTTTGCTACGCAGCACTTCGACACTTCGTCCAAGGAAGAGTTAACCCAATGCGTACTTGCATTTGCTAATGCGAAGAAAGCTGCAATTGAATTTTTTGAAAACGGCAAGAATAGATTTGGTGGAGAAATCGAAGTGTCTTTGCTCGATAACATCTCTTATGATGACTTGAGAAAATACTTTGGATATCCCCATCTTGATTTAACGAATCTTACATTCAAGGTTCGTGCGTGGAATACTCGTTATTGTTTTGATGGCTATTTTGAAAAGAGCGAATCGGGAGTAATAGAAATCAGAAAGAAATATGTCAAATGCACCTCCTTGACCTAAAAATGCACCCCTAAAATGACTTTGCACCCCCTAACTTCAAAAGAGGGTGCATTTATATTAAAATTAGGGTTAGTCTTCAAAGAATAATCGCAACTTTTATACAAGTTGCGGTTATTTTCTTTTTATGGTATAATAAAATTAGAAATTAAGGTGGAGGTATTGATATGAAAAAGCTTGGATTGCTTCTATTGGCACTAACTCTGCTTCTTAGTTTATTTGGATGCTCTTATCAAGACCCGGTGCTTACCTCGTTGCCTGATTGTAAATCCAAGGTATTTTACACGTCTGGCGGTTTTCAGGATTTTACCGATTATGCAAAGTATACTTATGAATCTGTTACGGCTCAAGATCTAAAGGAGTCAAAATTCTTTTCGGAAACGACTACTGATGATGTAGTGGAAATACTACTACATATCGATAACTTTGAAGATTGGGTTGAAACGATCGGCGAAGAACTAAAAGATAATTACGACTTTGATAAAAACATTGTGTCCGAGGGAGATTTCTTCTACATCGAAACAAAAGCTGGGGAACCGATTGGGCAAGGAACATACGGTAAGTTTGATAATTATTCTGTTTACTATTTTGATATTGACACACAGACTTTATACTATTTCCATAACAATATTTAACGCTGCACCCCTAAAATGACTTTGCACCCCCTTGCTTCAAAATGGGGTGCATTTGTATTAAAATTAGGGTTAGTCTTCAAATAATAATCGCAACTTTGATACAAGGTTGCGGTTGTTTTATTTTTATGGTATAATCTTTTTGGTGGTGGAAAATGAAAAACTTAAATCAACAATTTTTTGAAGAGTATAAAAAACTTGATAAGCTTTGCAAAGAAATTTATGGTGCAAAGATTGGTATAACAAATTATATTGATGATATGAAGACCGTATCAAGCTACGAGCAAAGCAAGATTAAGGGCTTTGAGCAATCTTTAAAACAACTTATAACCGCAAGGCATTTAAGAAATCAACTTTCGCACGACGTGGGAGCATTTGACAGCGATTTAGCGACCGAAACCGATATTCAATTTGTAAAAGAATTTAAAGAAGCCATTTTAAACCACACCGACCCATTAAGCAGACTTTATTCTTTACGCAACAAAAAAAGTTATAATGCATATACCCCACTTAGAAAATCGACACATAAAACCACCGATTTTGAAAGGACGCCGCAAGGGTGCTTAAAAGCAGTTGGCGCTTTTATTGTTTTTATAGTTTTATTTGTCCTTTCTGTTATAGTTTCTTCATTATTGAAATAAAAAACACCTTATTGGATTTCCAATAAGGTGTTTTATTTATTTATTTTTTAGATAAGTACTCTTCAACAAAATGTGCTGCCACAGCACCATCCGAAGCCGCTGTAACAACCTGCCTTAATGCCTTTGTTCTAACATCGCCGGCAGCAAATACCCCATCAATATTTGTTTTGGTGGTTTCATCTGCTTTAATAAAGCCGTTTTCAAGTTCTAATTGACCATTTAAAAACGCCGTATTAGGACTTCTTCCGACACTAACAAAAGCACCATCGATTTCATAATCTTTTATTTCGTTAGTTATAACATTTTTTACTGTGATTTTATTAACGCGATTTTCACCTTTAAATTCTTCGGTAACGCTATTCCATAAAAATTCAACATTTGTGGCGTTTAAAAGTGGCTCGTGATAAATTTTTGTGGCACGAAGTGTATCTCTTCTGTGTATTAAATACACCTTTTTACAAAGTTTTGAAAGATAAAGCGCATCGCTTACAGCGGAGTTTCCGCCTCCGATAACCGCAACTGTTTTATCTTTATAAAAACGGCCATCACAATGCGCGCAATAATGCACACCGCGATTTAAAAATTCTTCTTCACTTTTTAGCCCGAGCTTTTTGGGGTTAGCACCGGTGGCAACAATAACGCTTTTGGCAAAAAACGTCTCTTTTTTAGTAATAATTTCTTTAATCTTTTTAGAAAGATCAACCGAAATTACCTCTTTATATATTGTTTTTGCGCCAAAACGTTCAGCTCCGTTTTTCATATTATCGGATAAACTAAAACCATCTACACCACTATTAAACCCAGGATAATTATCGATTATATCTGTTAACATCATTTGTCCGCCTGCGCTTAAATATTCTATAACCGCAGTACTAAGTCCCGCTCTTGCAGCATACAAAGCGGCGCTATAACCGGCAGGACCCCCGCCAATAATTATAACATCATAAATTTGTTCCATTATAATCCTCTTAATATTAAGTTTTTAATCTTCTAATAATTCTAAAATATCTTCTTTAGGACGTGCGCCGGCTACTATCTCTTTAACATCACCGTTTTTTATTACAACTAAGGTTGGTATGCTAAACACAGAAAATTCTGCGGCAAGGTCAGGTTCTTCATCAACATTTACTTTTGCGATTGTGAATTGTGGGTATTCATCTGCAATTTCTTCAATAATCGGAGAAAGCATTTTGCAAGGGCCACACCAATCAGCATAAAAATCTATAAGCACGGTTTTTTCTGATTGATAAACTTCATTAAAATTATCTTTGTTTAATTTAAGAACTGACATACTTTTTTTACATCCTTTCTTTTTTATTTTATTATACCCCATAAAACAAAATTTTTCTACATTTTTTTATTGGAATAAGCCATATTTTTTCTTAATTCTAAGTAGCTTATTGCCTATTGGTTTTGCAAGCAACAATAAAAACACAACGTTAGAAATAACGTATTCTATTGTAACAGGCAAAGCCGCAATTACACTTGCTAAATAGCGCGTAATATTAAAACTGCCGTCCATCCAAAGGGTAGTAAAAATATCCATAACTGCAGAATAAAAAATTCCTGCGAAACCACCGTATATACACACTAATAATTTATTTTTTATAAGCGGTTTGCTTATAAGCCCTGCTATAAAACCCAATAGTCCCCAACAAAACATTTGAAAGGGTGTAAAAGGGCCTTGTCCAAAATACATATTAGAAATAATTGCAGAAAACGCACCAACTGCAAACCCTGCTTCTTTGCCTAAATATATAGCCGCAATAATGGTTATTGCAGTTACGGGTTTAAAGCCGGGTAAAAAGGCAAAAACAAATCTGCCAACAACCGAAAGCGCCACCATTACCGCTATAACCGTTAATTCTTTAGAAGAATTGTTTTTTCTTGTGAAGCTATAAAATAACGGCAAAACAGATAAGATTGCAACAACAGTTGAAATGAAAAGATAATATTTATCTTTAAACACTAAGCCACCCAAAATTGCTAAAACGGGTATTGCAACAAGCAAAATTAGTGGGGTTAATAATCTTTTAAAATTAGCCATTTATTATACCCCGCTCACCGTTTTTTAAGCAGAGTTCTATTACCTCTTTTGCGGTAACAGCATTATCGTAAAAGCCACGCGACATTCTGTTTGCGGCGGTTGTATAAAAGTTATTATTAGAGAAAAACTCTGTTGGAGTTGCAGCAGATATAACCTCACCATTAAAAATAAATGCGCATCTATCGGCATTTTCTGCGGCAAACTCAACATCGTGAGTAACCGTTATAACGGTTACACCGTTTTGCTTTAGTTCTTTTAAAATGGCCGCTAAATTCAATTTAGAAAACGCATCTATTCCCTTTGTAGGCTCGTCTAAAAGTAAAATTTTGGGGTTTAATAAAAGCATTTTACCAAGTGCCGCTTTTTGCTGTTCACCACCCGAAAGGTCATAAGGGTGCATATCTAAAAGATGGTCTATTTTTAAGCGTTTTGAAATATTTAAAACCGCTTCTTCCCTTTTGGCTTTATCGGTATTTAATGCCTTTAAAACCTCTAAAAATTCTTCTTTTAAGCTGTTATGCAAAAAGCAGGTTTGTGGGTTTTGAGGAAGTAACGCAATGTTATTACGATATAGTTCGGTTTTATTATATTTTTTAATGTTTTTACCATTAACTAACGTTTTACCACTATAGCCGTAAATAAGCCCTGCCATAATCTTTAAAACGCTGCTTTTGCCGGCCCCGTTACCACCCAAAATGCAAAGATGCTCGTTTTTATAAACCTTTAGATTTATATCTTTTAAAATATCGGGCATTTCTCTTTCATATTTAAACCAAAGATTTTTCAGTTCTAAAACTACATCTTTAGAAATAGAATTTTCCTTTTTTTCTAAAAAAGTAATATCATTTTTAAAGTGAGTTGTAATAAAGTTACGTCCTTCTTTAACGGTTAGTGGAGTTTCTGTTTTAACGTTTAAGGCATTAAAAACCCTAACCGCCGTAGGAAGACCACAAAGCATTACGTGATTATTTTCTTTAAAAAATTCGCCAATATTTTTAGGACTATCGTTATAAACAATACTTCCCTTTTCCATTAACAACACTCTGTCCGCTATTGGCATTACTTCCTCTAATCGATGTTCAACCAAAATTATTGTAAGTCCTAATTCGCGGTTAAGTTTTTGCAAGGTTGCAATAAAGTTAGAGGCCGCAATTGGATCGAGTTGTGCTGTTGGCTCGTCTAAAAGTAAAACCTTTGGGTTGCAAACCATTACAGAAGCCAAGTTTAACAGTTGCTTGCCACCGCCTGAAAGTTCGTTAGTGTTTTTATCAAACCATTTTTCAATACCAAAATAGCTTGCCATTTCGGCTACGTGGCGGCGAATAATATCGGGTTTTACACCTAAAGATTCCAGTCCAAAAGCAAGTTCGTGCCACACCTTATCGGTAACAATTTGACTATCGGGGTTTTGAAGCACAAAACCAATATCTTTAGCTGATTCTTTATCTGTTAAATCTTCAATTTTTTTGCCAAAATAAATTATATCTCCCTTTTGTTCGCCAAACGGTGCAAGTTCTTTTTTAAGTAACTTCAAAAGGGTGGTTTTACCCGAGCCCGATTCACCGCAAAGTAAAATAAATTCGCCTTTTTGCACCTTAAAAGAAAGGTTATTTAGGGCATATTCTTTTGTTTCGGGGTATTTAAAGTTTAGATTTTCGACTTTAAGTATTTCCATAATAACCTCTCCTTTAACTCTGTAATAAATGGTAAAAAGCAAAGCAACGCAAAACTTATTATTGCTATAACGTTAATAGTATTAAATTCTAACGGTGTAACCATAGGATAAAACTCAAAACTTAAATAGTTGTTTGCTAAACATACCGCCAAAAAAATATCTTCAATTAAAACTAAAACAATTAAAACTATATCTTGTCTTTTAAATTTATAAATTGCAAAACTTGTTCTTTTTGCACTGCCATAGCCACGTGCCTTCATAGAAGCTCCCGTTTCTATAGCGTTTTCTAAACTCCAAGTTGTAAGAGCAGAAAAAACGCGAATACGCCCTTTAAATTTGTCCCACAAACTATTACTTGTATATAAACCCATAGCCTTTTGAGTGTCGTTAATTTTTTGGGATTGTTCTTTAAGTAAAGAAATGAATCGCAAACTTGAAGAAAGAAGGGTTGAAATTTTGGGAGAAAGTACAGAAAACAAATACAAAATTTTTTCAGTTGTAAAAATATTGTTAAAACATTTAAACCAATAAATAACCGCTGTTATTTGCACCCCTAAATTTATGCCGTAAAAAATTGATTCTAAGGTTATTGGGTTATTATTTAAAAAGAAGAGTATTGTTTTGCCGTTATGCGAAAAAAGTGGGTTTGTGAAAGCAATAAGTAAAAACAGCGGAATAAAAAGTAAGAGGCTTTTAAAAAAGGCTTTTGCACTTTCTAAAAAGGCGCAAAACAGCACTCCCCCAATAAGCGCCAAAGTTAAAGTAATGGGGTTATTTGTAAACATTGAAAAAACAAATACCGAAATAAAATATAGTGCTAAAACAAGTGGATGTTTATTGGTAAAGCCGTACAATTTATTCACCTTCTTTATAAAAAAATAATGCCCTTAAACTTTAGTTTAAGAGCATCAAAGATTTAAAAACGATAAATCTAAGCAAACACTCTTCCAACCCAAGCAGTGTAACTTGAAAAATACGGCAGGTCTCCTGACTTATGATATAGCAAATGCATAAAGCACACCTTCTCGACTTTGTCAATGGTTTTTGTGCTTAATTCATCAAATACAGTAATGGCGGTTGTTCCGGATTCTAACCGGATTCCCTATTAATTTTATAAAAAACCGTATTTTTATTTATAAGTAAAATTATTCAGTTGTATAGTTATCAAAATAACCTTGAATAAATACAATCGGTGTTCCCTTATCACCTGAACCCGAAGTTAGATCGCAAAGTGAACCTATTAAATCGGTTAAGCGACGTGGAGTTGTGCCTTCAGAGGCCATTTTACCAACAAGGTTACTGTCTTTTTCTTGGATTTTGCCTTTTATAGCTTCTTTTAATTCTTCACCCGAAAGCTCAGAAAATTCATTATCGGCTAAATATTTAAGTTTAAGCTCGTTAGGTGTTCCTTCAAGACCGCTTGTATAACCCGGTGCTACAACAGGATCTGCAAGTTCCCAAATTTTGCCTACAGGGTCTTTAAATGCACCATCGCCATAAACCATAACCTCTAGCTTTTTGCCGGTTGCGTTATATAGTTTTTCTTGAATTGCATCTACAACCTCTTTGCAGCCAGTTGGGAAAAGTTTAACCTTATCTTCGGTTGCTTTGTTAGAGCCAAGTAAACCATATTGTTCGTTAAAACCGCTGCCGTTTACAGAAGCATTTAAAATTTCGTCAAGACCTAAAACAATTTCTGCACCGTTTTCTTTTAAAATGCGTTTTGTTCTAAAACGTGTGTGAATATCGCAACAAAGAACATTTTTGGTGTAATTTAAAATTGCTTTTGGATTATTGGCAAAAATAATTTCGCACTCTGCGCCGCATCCTTCAACAAGTTCTTTATAATATGCAACGTAATCCATACCTGTAAAGGTGTGCTTTTTATAACCAAAAAGCTCACGATATTTTTCTAATGATAAAACATCGGTATAAGGGTTTACACCGCTATTATCAACGTCATCAACAGAAATTAGATGATTTCCCACTTCATCAGATGGGTAAGAAAGCATAATTACAACCTTTTTAACACCCTTTGCAATACCGCGAAGGCAAATTGCAAAACGGTTGCGGCTTAAAATTGGAAAAATAACACCAACCGTTTCTCCGCCGAATTTATTATTAATATCGGTTGCAATATCGTCAACAGTTGCGTAATTTCCTTGTGCACGAGCAACAATTGCTTCAGTCATTGCAACAACGTCACGGTCTTTAATGGTAAAACCGTCTTCTTTAGCGGCTAAAAGAATAGAATCAGCCACAATATCAACAATGTTGTCTCCTTCTTTAATAATAGGAGCGCGAATACCACGAGATACGGTTCCCACCATACGACTCATAACAAAAACCTCTTTTTTTTAAATTAAAAAACTATGTTTTTCACAAGTTAAAATTATAACACTATATGGTATTTATTGCAATGTTTTTTTGTAAAAAAAGGTCATATTTTTTTAAGGTTTCATATACTTGCCAATAATATGTTTTTTTGATATAATAAAATAAATATAACTTTAAGTGGGAGGCAACTATGAGCAAATTAAATATTGATAAAATTTTTGAAATTGACCCATACCTTTCCCCTTACAAAAATAAAATTCTAGAAAGATATAATTATTACGTAAAAAAGCGTGCTGAACTTTTAGGTAAAAATAAAAGTTTGGTTAACTTTGCTAACGGCCATAAATACTTTGGTTTTCATAAAACCGAAGATGGTTATATTTACAGAGAATGGGCGCCAAATGCAGAAAAAATGTATTTGACCGGCGATTTTAATAATTGGGACCTATATAAAAACGAAATGAAAAATATAGGTAACGGTGTTTTTGAAATTAAGGTAAAAGCCAAAAGCGGTGATAAAGTTCAAGCCATTATAATTAGTGGTGGTAACACTTTGCGCCGTGTTCCAAGCTATGCAACAAGGGTTGTCCAAGACGAAAAAACTTATCTTTGGTGCGCCGAAATTGAAGACACTTTAGAATATTTTGACTTTAGCGACGAAAATTTTAAACCTTCAAAAACCCCATTTATTTACGAGTGCCATATTGGTATGTCTAGTGAAGAAGGCAAGGTTTCTTCTTTCGCGGAATTTACCAAAAACGTGCTTCCTAAAATTAAAGAACTTGGCTATAATACTATTCAAATTATGGCTGTTATGGAGCACCCCTATTATGGCTCTTTTGGTTATCAGGTTTCTTCGTTTTTTGCGGTTTCCAGCCGCTTTGGTAAAAGTAAAGACCTTAAAGAGCTTATAAAACAAGCCCACAAAAACGGTATTGCGGTACTTTTGGACGTGGTGCACTCTCACGCAGTTAAAAATACGGGGGACGGATTAAACGAGTTTGACGGCTCGGCTTATCAATATTTTCACGAAGGAAGCAAGGGTGAGCATCCCGCGTGGGACACAAAGCTATTTAATTACGGCAAAAACGAAGTTATTCACTTTTTGCTTTCTAACTTAAAATATTATTTAGAGGTTTTTCATTTTGACGGCTTTAGGTTTGACGGTGTTACCTCTATGCTTTATAACGACCACGGACTTGGCAGCAGCTTTACAAACTACTATATGTATTTTTCTGATAATACAGATAACGATGCCGTAACATATTTAATGCTTGCTAACGAGTTAATTCATAAATACAATAAAAACGCAATTACCATTGCTGAAGATATGTCGGGAATGCCTGGTATGTGCTTACCGATAAATATTGGCGGCATTGGTTTTGATTACAGGCTTTCTATGGGCGTGCCGGATTTGTGGATTAAGCTTATTAAAGAATATTCTGACGATACTTTAGATATTGCAAAGCTTTATTACGAACTAATAATGCGAAGAAATAAAGAAAAGAATATTGGATATAGTGAATCGCACGATCAGGCGCTTGTTGGAGATAAAACCATAATGTTCCGCCTATGCGACGCTGAAATGTATTGGAAGATGTCTAAAAATACAGAAAGCTTAATAATTGAGCGCGGAATTGCCCTTCATAAAATGATTCGGCTTGTAACTGCGTCTCTTGCAGGAGAAGGTTATTTAAACTTTATGGGTAACGAATTTGGGCACCCTGAGTGGATTGATTTTCCGCGTGAAGGAAATGGGTACAGTTATCATTACTGCCGCAGACAATGGTCGCTTGCAGAAAACAAAGACCTTAAATATCATTATTTAAAAGATTTTGATAAAGCAATGATTGCGTTTTTGCAAAACGAAGACGTACTTAAATGTTTTGCAAGCAGTAGTTATATTCATCAAGACGACAAAATTTTATCATATACAAAAAAAGACCTTGTTTTTGTATTTAACTTTAATCCAACTAAAAGTTTTGAAGGGTATTTTATACCAACTAAAAAAAGTGGCAATTACAAGGTAATATTAAATACCGATAATGCAGATTTTGGCGGCTTTAACAGAATTGACGAAAGCTATATTTATAAAACCCAAAAGATTAATAAACAAAACGGCATTAAATGTTATTTACCAAATCGCACCTGCTTAGTGTTTAAAAAAGAAAAATAACGGAGAGTTATTATGAGTGAATATTTAAATAAAATTACAGATTGCTTAAATAAAATTGAAACCGAAGAAAAAGAAAGTTTAGCACTTGCTTCAAATTTAGTTGCTAAAACCATTGAAAATGATGGTATTATTTACGTTTTTGGTTGCGGACACTCGCATTTACCAGGTCTTGACACCTTTTATCGTGCAGGGGGGCTTGCTAACGTTTCGCCAATACTCGATGCAGACCTTATGCTTTTTAACGGGGCTGCAAAATCTTCAAGGATGGAGAAAATGAGCGGCCTTGCTACCGAAATTATAAGACGCTATACATTAACAGAGAAGGATATGCTTTTTGTACTTTCGGCTTCGGGCAAAAATCAAGTGCCTTACGAAATGGCGCTTGAAGCCAAAAAACTTGGTGTTAAAACAGTTGGTATATCCTCTTCTTCATATTTTGAAAAGGGCGGAAAATTACACACCGCTACCGATATACATATTGACTGCAAGGTGCCTTACGGAGACGCTTGTATTACCGTTGGCGATATTAAAATGGGCGGTCTTTCAACGGCGGCGGCTTGTTTTATTTTAAATAGCGTATTAATTGAGGGCTCTAAAATTGCTTTAGAAAAGGGTGTTAAACCACCCATTTATTTAAGCGGTAATATTGAGGGCGGCAAAGACCACAACGTTATTTTAGAAGAAAGATATTTTAAAAGGGTGAAACACCTATGAGTAAAATTGCAGTTATTGGCATGGTGGGAAACTCTGCCTTTTTACCGGTTGAAAATTTTCACATTGGCGGCGAAACGATAGTTGCAAAAGATTTTCATTTAGAACCGGGCGGCAAGGGTTATAATGCGGCAGTTGCGGCGGCGCGTTTTGGTGCAGAAGTTTCTTTTTTAGCGGCAGTTGGCCAAAGTGGCTTTGAAAGCATTGATGCTTTTACAAAAAATGAAGGCATTAAGGGTGTTTTTATAAAAAAACAATGTCCCACGGCTTTTGCTACAATTATTACAAATGCTGCAGGTGAAAATCAGGTTACGGTTTTTCAAGGGGCGGCTTTAGATGAAAAGGACCTTTTAAGCTTTGAGGAAGAAATAAAAACCGCCAATATACTTTTACTTAATAATGAAGTACCCGAAATTGTTAACGTAAAAGCAATTGAAATTGCAAAAAAATATGGTGTGTTTGTAGTTTTAAACCCGGCTCCTTATAGACCTCTTTGTGATTATATTTTAGAAAACGTAGATATTTTTACACCCAACGAGCACGAAACAAAGGGTTTAGAAAATAAAGAAAATTTAATTGTAACCTTAGGCAAAAAAGGTGCTTTAATTAAAGAAAAAAACATAACTGTTGAAAAATTTAATGCAGGTAAAGCCATTGATACAACAGGCGCGGGAGATACCTTTAACGGTGTACTTTGCGCCGAGCTTGGCGATAAAAAAGATATTTTAACCGCTGTAAAAAGTGCTATTAGAGCATCTGGCGTTAAGGTAACAAAAAAATATGCGGCAGGCGGAATTCCAACAAAAGAAGAAATAGAGCGTTATGAGAATTAGAAGAAAAAAGAATTTAGAAACAAGAATTGAAAACTGCCAAGAAAACTTTATTTATTTAATGGAAGAAGAAAAAGACGCAAGAGAAAAAACCGAAAAGTTTATTTCTTACGCTTCCCTTTTTAATAATCAAAATCCAACTAATTTAGAAATTGGTTGCGGCAAAGGCAGATTTTCTATTACAAAAGCTAAGCAAAACCCAAATATTAACTTTTTGGCGGTTGAAAAAATTGATAACGTGCTTGTAACCGCAAGTGAAAACGCCAAAAAAGAAGGGCTAAATAATATTAAATTTTTGTGCGTTGCGGCCGAATATTTAGACCGCTATATTGCACCAAAAAGTATTGAAAATATTTATTTAAACTTTTCTTGCCCCTACCCTAAAAAGCGTTATGCAAACCGTCGTTTAACCAACCCCAAATTTTTAAAGGTTTATAAAAACATTTTAAAAGACGGTGGCTTTATTTATCAAAAAACCGATAACCGCGAGTTTTTTGAATATTCTTTAATAAACTATACCGCAAACGGTTTTTATATTGAAGATATTTCGCTTGATTTACATAAGAGTAATATAGAAAACAACGTTATGACCGAGTACGAAGAAAAGTTTGTTAACCTAGGTCTTCCCATATATTACGCAAAAATAGGCATAAAAAAAGAGAACGAATAATCGTTCTCTTTTTTGTTTTTTAACCTAATAATACGTCAAACAGTAGCATTAAACTAAAGCCCACAAGTAGTGAATAAGTGGCTCCGCGTTCGCTTCCGTGAGAGTGGGTTTCGGGAATCATTTCATCGCTAATAACGTAAAGCATTGTGCCGCCCGCAAACGAAAGCATAAAGGGTAAAATTACACTGGAAACGCTTACTGCAAAATAACCTATAAGTGTACCGATAACCTCAACAAGACCGGTCATCATAGCAAGTAAAAATGTGCGTGACGGTTTTATGCCGCTTGCAAGCATAGGGCCAATTATAACCATACCTTCGGGTATATTTTGAAGGGCAATACCGCCTGCAATAAGCAGTGCGTCGGTAGTGTCCCCCGTTCCAAAGCCAACACCTGCCGCAAGTCCTTCAGGCAAATTGTGAATTGCAATTGCCGTTACAAAAAGCAACACACGACTTAAGTCTTTATTGTTTTTATGGTTTTCAATATCTGCCCCTGCAATTTTGTGTAGGTGCGGCACAATTTTATCAATAACGTTTAGCATTAAAGCGCCACAAAAAATGCCGGCAATCGTAACTAAAATACCCCATTTACCGCCATATTCTAAAGAAGGCAAAATAAGACCTAATACTGCCGCCGCAAGCATAACGCCTGCCGCAAAAGAAAGCACTATATCTGAAAATTTATGTGAAATTTTTTTAAATGCAAAACCTATAATAGCGCCAATTATTGTAGCGCCGCCCACACCTAAGGCCGTTAATAAAACTAATTCCATAAATATCTCCTTTTTATTTATGTTTTAATTCTATCATATTTTATAAAAAATGTATATAAAAAGTTCTTTTTCACTTGACAAACATAAAAATTTATTCTATATTTTTTAAAAAAGTTTGTTTAGGAGAATTTATGAAAAGAATTGCAGAATTTATTAAAAGCATATTAGCAGGTATGGCAATATCTTTAGGCGGTGCGGTTTATCTATCTTGCGAAAACAAATACGTTGGCGCATTTTTCTTTTGCGTTGGACTAATAACTGTTGTGTATTTTGGTTTAAACCTTTATACAGGTAAGGTTGGCTATGTTTTAGAAAATAACAAAACCTTTTTATTAGACACAATTTTTTCTGTTTTTGGCAACGCTATTGGTTGTTTAATTTTTGCAATAATGCAAAGCCCCATAAATAACGTTATTAGTATGGTAGAAAACAAACTGCAAAAGGGCCATTTAGAAGCCTTTTTTGATGGTATTTTATGCGGCGTTTTAATTTTTATTTGTGTTGATATTTTTAAAAAGAAAAACACGCCCATTGCAATTTTATTTTGTGTTCCAACCTTTATTTTGTGCGGTTTTGAGCACAGTGTTGCAGATATGTTCTATATTTTTAACGCAAGAAACTTTAGTTTAAATTCGCTATTATTCTTAACGCTTGTTATTTTAGGCAATGCCGTTGGCGGACTTTTGTTCCCCATTCTTTTTAAACTTTATAACAAGTTAATTAAAAAGGCTGAGTAGTATTTTAAAAGCGGGTGTTATTATGCAAAACAACTTATGCAACAAAATGTTTGAAATTCCAATTTCTAACATAAAGCCTGAGGGTTGGTTAAAAGATAATATTTTACGCCAAAAAAACGGTTTAACAGGAAACTTAGATAAAATTGGTTTTCCCTTTAAAAGTGTTTCTTGGGCTAAAAGCGATGTTGACACCACCACCCAAAACGAAAATCCAGGCTGGTGGGCTTACGAACAAACCGCATATTTGCTTGACGGCATTACCCGTTGCGGTGCGTTACTAAACGACCAAGAGTTAACAAAAAAAGCTAAAGAGTCTTTTGATTACGTTTTAAAAAACGTGGGCGAAGACGGTTATTTAGGTCCTAAATTTTTGCATGAATTTCACGAGCACGGTCATAATCGTTGGCCACACGTTGTATTTTTCAGGGCATTATTTGCCGAATTTTCTAAAACGGGCGACCAAGAAATTTTAAACGCCATAGTTAAGCATTATACCGATTGCCCCTTTGACTATTCAAATCAGCGCGATTTACTTAACCTTGAAATTATGCTTTTAGCTTATATTTACAGCGGTAATGAAAAGCTTTTAGATATGGCAATTAAAAACTATGAAGAATATAACGAAAAATGTAACGACGATTATTGCGTTAAAGCGTTTTTATCTGAAAAGCCCATTTACGGCCACGGTGTTTCCTTTAACGAATTTGCAAAGCTAGGCGCTATGCTTTATATTTGCACAGGCGATAAAGAATATTTAAAACCCGTTTTAAAGGCATATAAAAAGGTTGATAAATATCATATGATGCCAAGCGGTTTGCACTGCTGCAACGAATATTTGTTAGATAACGACCATATGCAAACCCACGAAATGTGCGACGTTACCGATTACACCTGGACACTCGGTTATTTACTAATGGCAACAGGCGATGGTATCTTTGCGGATAAAATTGAAAAATGCATTTTTAACGCAGGCTTTGGCGCGGTTGACGACAACTTTAAAAGCATTCAATATTTATCGGGCTTAAATCAGGTTATTTGCACCGATAATTCTAACCACTCCGATTATTTTAAAGGGCATAACTGGATGAGTTACCGCCCCTTGCCCGACGTTGAATGCTGCCCTGCAAACTCAACGAGATTTTTACCGAACTACTGCGCAAGAATGTATATGCAAAAAGATAACCAAATTTTTGCAAACCTTTACGGTCCAAACGAAACGAGTTTTGTTGTTAACGGCAAGAATTTTAAGGTTTCACAAGAAACCAAATATCCCTTTGGCGATGCTATTTTCTTTAAGTTTAGCAGTTGTGAAAAAACAAAATTTGCGTTTAATTTACGTATTCCCGCTTGGTGCGAAAAACCCGCCGTTAAAATTAACGGTGAAGCTTATGAAATTAGCCTTAATAAAGGCTATGCAAGATTTGAAAGAGAATTTTTCAACGGTGATGTTATTGAGCTTAATTTACCAAGCGAAATTAAACTTTTAGAACATTCGGGTGGCGGAAGCTTTATTCAAAAGGGACCGCTTGTTTATTCCTTGGCTATTGATGCAAAGGAAGAACTGATTACCAACGAAGATAAAACCACAAAGGACTTCCCCGCTTTTAACCTAACACCAAAAAGTGTTTGGAACTATGCACTTTTAGAAAACACAACCTTTGAATTTGAAGAGTTAGAAAACGGCACGAATTCTCCTTGGGTGTTAAGTGAATGTCCTTTTAGCATTACGGTTAAGGCTAAAAAAATTAACAATTGGGACTTAGAAAAAACCAACACGGTTTATGGCGCAATAGGACTTGGTACACCCCGAAAAAACTATGTGTATCCTTGGAAAAGAGGCTATCTAAGGGGCGATTTTGCCTTTACCCCACGCCTACCCGATGAAACCTTCATTAAAAATAATATAGCAACGCAAGAAGAAACAATTAAGCTTGTGCCAATGGGCGCTACACGTTTAAGATTAACCCTTTTTGCAAAAACAAAATAATAAAAGCGAGGTTTAAACCTCGCTTTTTTATTTGCTCTTTTTGTATTTTTTTATACGTTAAATCTAAATAATACAACGTCGCCGTCTTGCATTACGTACTCTTTACCTTCACTGCGGTATAATCCTTTTTCTTTAACCGCCGCCATAGAGCCGCATGCCATAAGGTCATCAAATGCAACAACCTCTGCCCTAATAAATCCGCGCTCAAAGTCAGAGTGAATTTTACCTGCTGCTCCCGGTGCTTTTGTACCCTTCTTTATGGTCCAAGCGCGAACCTCAGGGGTACCTGCAGTAAGATAAGAAATAAGACCTAATAAATCGTAACAAGTAACAATTAGGCGGTCTAAACCCGATTTCTCCAAACCTAAATCTGCTAAGAATAATTCTTTTTCTTCCGGGTCTAAAGATACGATTTGCGATTCAAGTTCGGCACAAATTGGAAGTGCCTTTGCACCTTCACTTTCAGCAATTTTTTTAACTGCTAAAAAGCGTGCGTTATCTTGTATGCCTTTAGTAAAATCTTCTTCGCTCATATTACAAGCGTAAATAACCGGTTTTAGTGTAAGTAATGGTAAATCAAATAAAAATGCCTGCTCGTTATCATCGGTAGGAAAACTTCTTGCGGTGTTGCCTTCTTCTAAATGCTTTAGAAGTTTTTCAAAATAGTCAACCTCTGCTTGAAGCTTTTTATCGCCCTTTAATGCCTTTTTGCTTCTGTCAAGTCTTCTGCCTAAGGTTTCAATATCGGCTAAAATTAATTCTAAATTAATAATTTCAATATCGCGAGATGGATCAACCGACCCTTCAACGTGAATAATATCGTCGTTTTCAAAGCAACGAACAACGTGAACAACGGCGTCAACCTCTCTAATATGCGATAAGAACTTATTGCCAAGTCCTTCGCCCTTGCTAGCTCCTTTTACTAAACCTGCAATATCAACAAATTCAATTGTTGCGGGTGTGTATTTTTCGGGATTATACATTTCGCGAAGTTTATCTAAACGGCTATCGGGAACGGCAACTATACCAACGTTTGGCTCTATTGTGCAAAACGGAAAGTTTGCCGATTGTGCCCCTGCGTTTGTTATTGCGTTAAAAAGTGTGGACTTACCAACGTTGGGTAATCCTACAATACCTAATTTCATATTTTTAACTCCTAAAAAATTTGCTATAAAAACATTATAACTCATTTTTAAAAATAAAACAATAGGTTAAATAAATATAATATAACTTGAAAAATTACGCTATATATATTATAATTATTGTGTATAATTATACTGTTGTTATGGAGGCGCATTATGAACAGTGGTTTTACGGTTACTTTAGAAAAAATTATTAAAGATTTATCGTTAGAAGAAATATATTTACCGTGTGAAGCTAAAGACATTTTAATTTCTAATAATGAAGTTAATAGACCGGGTCTTCAGCTTTCGGGCTATTATCAATTTTCAGATAACACACGTATTCAAATTATTGGTAAAAGCGAACACAGCTTTTTAATGGATTTACCGCGCGAAGAATATATTAAACACGTTAACGACTTTTTTGAGAAGAAAATTCCTGCGGTTATAGTCTCTCGTGATTTACCCATTGACGACGAGTTTTTGGCCGCTGCTAAAAAATACGAGGTTCCACTACTTCGCACAGAAGACAGCACTTCGGGATTTTTATCGGCTTTAATTTCATTTTTAAACGTTCAACTAGCTCCTAGAATTACAAGACACGGTGTTTTGGTTGAAGTTTATGGTGAAGGTATTTTAATTTTGGGCGAAAGCGGTGTTGGTAAAAGCGAAACCGCTATTGAGCTTGTTAAACGTGGACACCGTCTTATTGCAGATGATGCGGTTGAACTTAGAAAGGTTTCTAATAAATCGCTTGTTGGCTCAAGCCCTGAAAACATCAGGCACTTTATTGAACTACGCGGCATTGGTATTGTAAATGCAAGCCGTATATTTGGTGTAGGTGCCGTTAAACTTACCGAAAAAATTGATATGGTTATAAATTTAGAACAATGGGATTCCAGCAAAACTTACGACAGAATTGGTTTAGATGGCGAAACCACAGAAATTTTAGATATTAAAATTCCATCTTTAACAATTCCCGTAAAGCCCGGTCGTAACCTTGCGGTTATTATTGAGGTTGCTTCTATGAACAACCGTCAGAAAAAACTTGGCTATAACGCCGCACACGACCTATTAAGCAAACTTGGCATGGAAAGCGACTTTACTGATAAAGTAGAAGAAAACGTTGATCCGTTCCAATAAGCAAAGAAAGAAGGACAAATTATGTATTCTATAGGTATTGATTTAGGTGGCACTAATATAGCAGTTGGTGTTGTGGACGAAAATTATAATATAGTTGGCAAAGCAAAGATTAAAACCGAAAGTTCTCGTGGTGCCAAGGCTGTTATTGCAGATATGGCAAAGGCCGCAAAACTTGCAGTAGAAGATGCCGGTTTAAAACTAGACGATATTACTGCAGTTGGTATTGGTTGCCCCGGTTCTATTAATACAGAAACAGGCGAAGTTTATTATTCTAACAATTTAGAGTGGGAACATATATTTTTAACCGAAGAAATTAGAAAATATCTTGATAAACCCACATATATTGATAATGACGCCAACTCTGCAGCATACGGCGAATTTTTAGCAGGTGCAGGCAAAGGCAGTAAAAACTTTATTGCAATTACTCTTGGCACCGGTGTTGGTAGCGGTATTATTATAGACGGTAAAATTGTAACCGGCACAACCTACGGCGGTGGCGAACTAGGCCACACCGTTATTGTGGTTGATGGTGCAAAATGTACTTGTGGCAGACGCGGTTGTTATGAAGCTTATGCTTCTGCTACCGGTTTAATTAGACAAACCAAAGAAAAGATGCTTGAGTGCAAAGACAGTATTATGTGGCAACTTTGCCAAAACGATATTAATAACGTTAACGGCAGAACTGCTTACGACGGCCAACGCAAAAACGACAAAGCGGCTGACGAAGTTGTTAATATGTACGAAAAATACGTAGCATGCGGCATTACAAACGCTATGAACATTTTTGAACCCGACGTTATTTGTCTTGGCGGCGGTGTTTCAAAAGAGGGTGATAATATTTTAACCCCCGTGCTTAAATACGTTGATGCTGAACGTTTTGGCAGAATTAACGAAAGAAAAACAGATATTAAAATTGCAGAGCTTGGCAACGATGCAGGTATTATCGGCGCTGCAATGCTTTATAAATTACACAAATAATTAGGAGAATTCGATGGATTATATATCGATATTCGAACAACTGAACTTGCCTTATCGCGAAAACGAGCCGATGAGTAAACACACCACCTTTAAAATTGGTGGTCCTTGTGATTTTCTTGTTGAGCCCTATTCTATTAGCGAGGTTAAAGAGTTAGTATCTTTACTTAAAAAAAACAACCTTAAATATTTTGTTATGGGTAACGGCAGTAATCTGCTTGTATCTGACCTTGGCATTGAAGGAGCAGTAATTAAAATTGGCCCTAATATGTCTAATATGACGGTTGAAAATAACCTTGTAACCGTAGAAGCAGGTGCTAGACTTTCTGCGCTATGCAGTTTGTGTTTAGAACATTCCCTTTCGGGTCTTCAATTTGCTTGGGGAATTCCGGGTACTGTTGGCGGCGCAATTTATATGAACGCAGGGGCTTACGGTGGCGAAATTAAGCAGGTTATTGATACTTGCACCTATTTAAGTGCAGATGGCGAAATTATAACCGCTACTGCCGATGAATTGGAACTTGGTTATCGCGACAGTATTTTTAAAAGAAACGGTGGAATTATACTTTCAGCCACCTTTAAATTAAATTTAGGCAACAAAAACGAAATTAGGCTTGAAATGGACGGTCTTATTGAAAGAAGAAAATTAAAACAGCCTTTAGAATTTCCAAGCGCAGGTTCAACCTTTAAACGCCCTGAAGGTAATTTTGCAGGCACTTTAATTGAACAGGCCGGCTTAAAGGGTGTTTCTGTTGGCGGCGCAGAAGTTTCTGTTAAACACGCAGGCTTTATTATTAATAAGGGCGGTGCTACCGCAAGCGACGTTAGACGTCTAATTGAAAAGGTTAAAGAAGAAGTCTTTTTACAAAACAGTATAAGACTTGAAACGGAAGTTATTTTTATAGGAAGGTAACAAATGGAATTACTTATTGTAACAGGTATGTCAGGGGCAGGTAAATCTTCGGCGGCAAACGCTTTAGAAGATTTAGGTTATTACTGCGTTGATAATATTCCCCCCTTACTTATTCCCTCTTTTGTTGATTTATCAAAAAGGGGTAACTTTCCTATACCCAAAATTGCAATAGTAACAGATACCCGCGGTGGCGAACTTTTTAATAATATAATTTCAATTTTAGATGAATTAAAAGCAAGCGGCACAGATTTTAATATTTTGTTTTTAGACGCTAACGATAACGAGCTTGTTCGTCGTTATAACGAAACAAGAAGAAAACACCCTCTTGCAGAAAAAGATAATATAACGGTTGAAAATGCCGTAAAAAAAGAACGTCAGTTGTTATCTAACTTGCGTGCAAGAGCAAACTTTGTTATTGATTCTTCAAGCATTAGCGCAGGACAACTTAAAAAGCAGCTTATTAATCTTTTTAACAACGATAACAAGGGTGTATTAAATATTCAGGTGGCTTCTTTTGGCTATAAATACGGCGCTGTTAACGACGCAAACTTAGTTTTTGACGTGCGCCCTTTTGAAAACCCTTATTATATACCTGAGCTTAGAAAACTAACCGGTTTAGATGAAGAAGTTTATAACTTTGTTTTTGGTTTTGAAGACACCAACAAATTTGCAGAAAAAATTATAGATTTATTAGACTATTCAATTCCTTTATACATTAATGAAGGTAAAAGCCAACTAATAATTGCATTTGGTTGCACGGGCGGTAAACACCGTAGCGTTGCTTTTGCCGAACTTATTTATAAAGATTTATTAGAAAAAGGATATAAGGTTAACGTTAACCACAGAGATATTGAAAAGGTTTAAAATATGTCATTTTCAAGTAAAGTGAAAACTGAATTATGCAAAATTGATGCGCCTTATTGTTGCAAATATGCCGAGTGCTACGGTAGTTTGCTTTCTTCAAAGGCGCTTAAATTTACCCCTTTTGTGATTCAATCTGAAAATGAAGACGTTATTGAACATATAAAACAAAGTTGCAAAAAGTTTTTTGGGACAAGCTTTACCCTTTCTTCTTTTGGCAACAAAAAAGATATTTTTAGTTTAACTTGTAGTGATAAAGAAGCAAAAGCCATAAAAGACGCACTTTTAATGGGCGAAAAAACCGTTATTCAAAATAACATTATTGCCGATGACTGTTGCAAAGTTTCTTTTATAAGAGGTGTTTTTCTTTCTTGTGGATATATTGACGAACCCGAAAAGAATTACAATTTAGAATTTGTTTTTTCTGACCTTACCTTAGCTTATGAGGTTGAACAAATTTTAGAAGAACTGGGCTTTACTCCAAAGTGGTCGCAAAGGCATAATTACGCGGTTTTATATTTTAAAGAGAGCGAAAAAATTGAAGATATTTTAGCCCTTATGGGAGCAACCGAAAAAATGCTTGAACTTGCCGAAATTAAGGTTGTGAAAGACATTAGAAATAATCTTAACCGCACAACCAATTTTATGTCGGCAAATATAGGAAAGGCTGTAAATGCGGCGGTAGATCAAAAAAACGCTATACAAGCTTTAAAAGACGCAAGGCTTTTTTACACGCTTTCACCCGAACTTATTGAAGCGGCAGAACTAAGGCTTCAATACCCCGAAAGTTCGCTGCAAGAAATTTTAGAAGAAAGTAATCTTCCGCTTTCTAAGAGTGGTCTTAACCACAGATTGCAAAAACTTATAAAAATCGCTCAGCAGAAAGGACTAATATAAGCTATGTTTACCCACCTACACTTACACACCGAATATAGTTTATTAGACGGCGCTTGTCGAATTGACAGGCTTTTTGAACGCGCCAAAGAATTAGGACAAACAAGTGTTGCTATTACCGACCACGGCGTAATGTATGGCGCTTTAAACTTTTATAAAACCGCAAAAAAACATAATATAAAACCAATTATCGGTTGTGAAGTTTACGTGTCGCGCGGATCACGTTTTGACAGAAAACGTGAGGTTGGAGTTAAAGAATATTCCCACCTTATTTTGCTTTGCGAAAATAACGAGGGGTATCAAAACCTAATTAAAATGGTTTCTTTAGGTTTTACCGAAGGGTTTTATACAAAACCCCGTGTAGATAAAGAATTACTTAAAAAATATTCAAAGGGACTAATTTGTCTTTCGGCTTGTTTAGCCGGCGAAGTGCCTAATAATTTGCTTTACGGCAAATATGAAGAAGCCAAAGCGGCCGCTTTATTTTATAAAGAAACTTTTGGCGAAAACAATTTCTTTTTAGAAATTCAAGACCACGGCTTAGAAGAAGAAAAAGCAATTAATCCCCTTCTTATTCGTTTGTCTAAAGAAATTAACGTTCCAATTGTTGCTACTAACGACGTGCATTATATTAATAAAGACGATGCACTAATGCAAAAGGTTTTAATTGCAATTGGAACAGGCAAAAAATTAAGCGATGACAGTCCGCTTAACTTTAAAACTAACGAATTTTATTTAAAAAGCGAAGAAGAAATGCTTTCGCTTTATCCAAATAACCCTGAATTTATTTATAATACAAACAAAATTGCCGAGCGTTGCAAGGTTGATTTTGAGTTTCATAAATTAAAACTTCCGGTTTTTGATTTAGGAGATAAAGACCACGGCGAATATTTAAGAGAATTAAGTTATAGTGGTCTTAAAAAGAATTATAGTAATATAACCGACGAACTAACAAATAGATTAGAGCACGAACTTTCTACCATTATAAAAATGGGCTTTACCGACTATTTTTTAATTGTTGCGGATTACGTTAATTTTGCAAAAAATAAGGGTATTGCAGTAGGACCCGGTCGTGGATCGGGTGCAGGCAGTTTGGTTGCATATTGCATTGGTATTACGGGTATTGACCCAATTAAGTATAATCTACTTTTTGAAAGATT
The DNA here is from genome assembly GCA_045540715.1 of Acutalibacteraceae bacterium. GTDB lineage: Bacteria > Bacillota > Clostridia > Oscillospirales > Acutalibacteraceae > UMGS1279. The sequence goes on from JAZQHT010000013.1 coordinate 46,655, forward strand.
TTTAAACCCCGAACGCGTTTCTATGCCCGACTTTGATATTGACTTTTGCTTTAATAGACGCGGCGAAGTTATTGATTACGTTAATAAAAAATATGGTTATGATCACGTAGCGCAGATTATTACCTTTGGAACAATGGCGGCAAAAGCGGCAATTAGAGACGTTGGCAGGGTTATGGATTTACCATATAACCTATGCGACAGGGTTGCAAAGGCAGTTCCAAACGAACTTGATATTACAATTGAAAAGGCCGAACAAACCGAAGATTTTAAAAATCTTATGGAAGAAGACGACCAAATTAAAGAACTTGTAAATATGGCTAAAAAGGTTGAAGGTATGCCAAGACATACTTCAATGCACGCGGCAGGTGTTGTTATATCTGATAAACCCGTTAGCAGTTACGTTCCACTTGCTTTAAGTGATAAGGACGATGCTATTGTTACCCAATTTACAATGACCGAACTTGAAGAATTAGGGCTGCTTAAAATGGACTTTTTAGCCCTTAGAAACCTAACGGTTATTTCTGATACCGAAAAATTAGTTAAAAAGCACAACCCCAGTTTTAATATTGATAATATTCCTTACGACGATGAAGAAACCTTTAAAATGATGGCCGGTGGCGGTACTGAAGGTGTCTTCCAGTTTGAATCTGAGGGTATGAAGCAATTAATGCGCAAATTAAAGCCCAATTCTATTGAAGACCTTATTGCCGCAATTTCGCTTTATCGTCCGGGACCAATGCAGTATATTCCAAAATTCATTAAAAACCGCCAAAATCCAAAAGAAATAGTATATCCCACCCCACTTCTTAAACCTATTTTAGACGTTACTTTTGGTTGCATAGTTTATCAAGAACAGGTTATGCAAATTTTTAGAGATTTGGCGGGTTATTCACTTGGTCGCGCTGATATTGTGCGCCGTGCAATGAGCAAGAAAAAACACGACGTTTTAATGAAGGAAAAGCAAGCCTTTTTATATGGAGACAAAGACGAGAATGGTAACATATTATGTATAGGTGCTGTAAATAACGGTGTGCCCGAAAATGAAGCACTTAAACTTTACGATGAAATTACCGCCTTTTCTTCTTATGCCTTTAATAAATCGCACGCAGCGGCTTATTCGGTTGTGGCATATCAAACTGCATATTTAAAATGCCACTACGAAAAAGAATATATGGCTTCACTTCTTACAAGCGTTCTTTCTAATGAAGAAAAGGTTATTAGATATACCACCGAGTGTAACGCTTTAAATATTCCGGTGCTTATGCCTTCAATTAATGAAAGCTTTAGAGATTTTAATGCAACCAAAAAAGGTATTCGTTTTGGACTTCTTGCAATTAAAAACTTAGGCGAAGGCGTTATTGACTCTATAATTAAAGAAAGAGATTTAAACGGCCCATTTACTTCTTATTACGATTTTTGTTATAGATTATATGGCAGAGATTTTAATAAGCGTGCCCTTGAAGGCCTTATTAAATGCGGCTCACTTGACAATTTAGATGCCAACCGTCGCCAAATGCTTCAAACAATTGACGTTATTTTTGAAGTTGTTGAAGCCGAAAAGAAAGGCGAACTTTCGGGTCAGCTATCTTTCTTTGGCGAAGGTATTTTGCAAGAAAAACGCGAATTTACCTTGCCCGACGTTAAAGAGCTTGAAAGAAAAGATATGCTTTTATTTGAAAAAGAATCAACCGGTCTTTATCTTTCGGGGCATCCGCTAAAAGATTACGAAGGCTATATCAATTCTATAAAGGTTGATAAAATTGCCGACATTTTAAATAACAAGTATAACGACGGTGATACTGTAACGGTGGTAGTTTTACTTAATAATATGAACGCAAAGCTTACCAAAACCGGCAAAAGTATGGCATTTTTAACGGTTGAAGATGCTAGCGGCAGTATGAGTGTTACGGTATTCCCCCGCCAATATACAGAAAACGTTGAAACCTTAGTTAACAGCAACGTTATTAAAATTACAGGTAAAGTTTCTTTAAGAGAAGAACGCCCAAATGAACTTATTGCAGAAAGCGTTGAAGCGGTGCTTCGTCCTAAAGCAAACTTTTCAAAACTTTATATAAGAACCAATTCTTACGACACCGAAAAACTAAATATAATTCCCACTATTATTACCGATGACTTTGGCGCTCAAGTAATAATTGTGTTTTCTGACACAAACAAACGCGTTTTATATAAGCGCTTCGCTAATTTTACAAAAAATAGCGCAGATTTTGAAAAATTATGTGAAATTTTCGGTGAAAACAACGTAAAAATTGTTGAATAATAAAATTACTTGTGATATAATTTTCAAAAATGGTTCACTTTTTGAACTAATTAGTTTTTTCTTTTTTGGAGTGGTTTTTTATGATGAAAACAATCGGGGTATTAACAAGTGGTGGCGACGCCCCCGGTATGAACGCAGCTGTGCGTTCAGTAGCACGTAGCGCCCTTGCCGCAGGCATTAAAGTTTACGGCATTAAAGGTGGTTACTACGGCCTTATTAATGACGATATTATTGAACTAAATATGCGTTCCGTTTCTGATATTATTCATAGAGGCGGCACCTTCCTTTATTCTGCACGCTGTCCTGAATTTAAAACCGAAGAAGGCATGCAAAAAGCTATTGAAACCTGCAAAAAATACGGTATTGAAGGTATAGTTGTTATTGGTGGCGACGGTTCTTTTAGAGGAGCCAGAGATTTATCTCTTAGAGGTATTCCCTGTGTTGCAATTCCCGCTACTATTGATAACGACATTTCTTCAACAGAATATACCTTAGGTTTTGATACCGCTATGAATACTTCTATGGAAATGGTTGATAAACTACGTGATACTATTCAATCTCACGATAGATGCTCTGTTGTTGAAATTATGGGTAGAGGAGCTGGACATTTAGCATTACACACTGCTCTAGCAGTTGGCGCAACAAGCGTTATTGTTCCGGAAATTCCTTATGATTTTAAAAGAGATATTCTTGATAGAATTGAATATACACGCTCTATTGGTAAAAAGCACTTTATTATTGTTGTTGCTGAAGGTGTTGGCGGTGTTCACGAAATGGCTAAACAAATTCAAGCCACAACCGGTATTGATACTCGTGCAACAGTTTTAGGCCACGTTCAACGTGGTGGTAACCCAACCGCTAAAGACAGAAATATGGCAGCACTTTATGGTAATGCCGCTGTTGAACTATTAAAACAAGGTATTGGTAACCGCGTTGTTGCTTATAAAGAAAGCAAAATTATTGACTACGATATTTTCGAAGCATTAAATATGAAAAAACCTTTTGATTTCGACGTTTACGAAATCGGCAGATCAATTTCTATTTAGTTGAATAAAAAATTAAAAGCCTCGGTAAAAACCGAGGCTTTTTTTATTATGCAATTTTTTTCAAATAATTATATATAACTTTATTAATTACTGCACCAGCAACCAATGTAATAAGCATTTCAATTAAAAAGTTTAATGTAAATGCTGATAAAAATACCGTCATAAATGTTTTGCCAGCAAGAACAGTTTCTTCGTATAAAAGAATATAAGAAGTCATAAACAAAGAAGTGTTTAAAATCGGAACCAGTGCTGAAGAAAGAATAATTGCAAAGGTTTCATATTTACCCTTAAAAAGTTGAAAAACAATTGCAGGTATTAAACCAGCTAAAATTCTAGGCACAAAGCACATAAAAGCATAAGCTAAAGGTTTTGCATTAAAAAATGTTGCAGCTAAAGGATCTATCATAGCTCCCAGTCCAAACGCTTGTATGAAGCTTGTTAGACCAAATATAAATCCTAAAATTGCGCCACCTTTTTTACCGGTACAAATAGCTCCTAAAGCTACAGGTATTGTCATTAGTGTGACAGATAACCCGCCTGGTATTGGTATGTACCCTATTGGTGTAAAATGCATTACAGCCATTATAGCAATAAACATTGCTATGAGTACAAATTGAAATAAGTTTTGTTTTTTTGACATATTAAATTCCTCCTGATACTGTCCAAAATGGTACAGTTCATATTTAAACGCTAACTATACGTTGCGTTTATAAACGTTGTAAAGACCGTCTAAAAGCAGATTTTCATCGGCTAAAATATCGTGCTTACAATATTTTATAATTTCACCTGCTCGGCCGCCCGTTGCAATAACGGTTACTTTATCTTCCTTAAGTTCTGCTTTAAAGCGTTCAATAAGCCCGTCTATCATAGCGGCGGTGCCATATACAAGACCCACCTGCATACACTCAACCGTATTAGAACCAATTGATTTTTTGGGAGCTTTTAAACTAATACTTGGAAGCAGAGTGGTTTTTTGTGTCAATGCTTCTAAGGTAGTACCTACCCCTGCGGCAATAGCTCCGCCCAAAAATTCACCCTTTTTATTAATTACGGTAAGGGTTGTGGCGGTGCCCATATCAATAATAATTGCAGGTAAAAAATATTTTGCAAGGGCCCCTACAGCACCAGCGGCTAAGTCCGCACCAAGTTGCGCGGGATTATCAATTTTAATATTAAGGCCGGTTTTTACGCCAGGTCCTAAAATGATTGGTGTAACACCATAAAGTTTAATTATTGCGCGGTTAATCTTTTCTTCAACTATCGGTACAACTGAACTAATAATTGCGCCACTTATTTTACCACTAAAGCCGTTTAAGGTTAAAACGTCTTTAATATCAATGGCATATTCATCGGCGGTTTTACCGCTATCTGTTGAAAGTCGCGAAACTAAACTTAATTTATCATCTAAAAATCCACCAAGGGTTATATTGGTATTTCCAATGTCAACAGTTAAAATCAAAGTGAAATCCACCCTTCTATTAAGTTTTATTTAAATAAAGATACAGCCGAAAGTTTGCCGTTAAAGAATATTAATTTTAATTCATAATCGCCTGTATTAATATAAATCTTTTTAGCACCATCCGGCTCGGCACCTAATAAAAAGAAAATATCATCTTTTGTTACTAGGGTTTCAGCGGCGTCATTAGGCATTGAATTTTTTACTTCTTCTAAAGTTGTAAGGCCTGCTGTAAAACCATAGGCCTTTTCAACCGAAGTAACACCAACAATGCCACCTTCTTTATTTTCGGTTTCGTAATAATACGCAAATGCGCCTAAATCAATTTTTGTATATTCTCTTGTTTCATAAACCAAAACTTCCGCAGCATAAGGGTCGCTTTCGTACTGAGCGTTATAATATGCTAAAACCTCGTCAACGTTAGCACCAATACCAAATTGCATTTCGGTAATTTTGCCAGATGAAGCTAAATTTGCCAAAGCAACAGGTGGCTTTGATGAAGTACTAACGTAAGTTTCGTTCACCTTTTCACAGGCTGTAAATACACAAAAAATCATTAAAACCAATAAAAATAAACTAATAACTTTTTTCATCATTTATCTCCTTTTAACATTTTTTCGCGTAAATCCCATAAATCTTGAGTTAAGTCAACGTAATAAGTATGAGGTTTTTCAAAACGTTTAACTTCATCCCAAAGGGTGTTAACCGCCGTTTTGCTATATTCTGCAATATCAGAAAGTTTTGGAAGTTCGTAAACAAGTTTACCATTTTCAAAAATTTGTTTTCTAAGTGGTACCGCAGTAAAATCTGTAACGGTTTTACGTTTCCAAGTATGAACAGGGTCGAACAGCGTAAAGGGTGCTTCAATTTTTTCGTCCTTTAGACAAATAACATCGGCCATTGCCATATTGCTTTCATTATCGTATAATCTGTAAATTTCTTTAACACCGGGTATTGTAACCTTTGCGGTGTTTTCGCTAATTTTGATTTTGGGTGTAATATTACCTTTATCGTCTTCGGTAGCAACAAGTTTATAAACGCCGCCAAACACTGCTTCTGAAGAAGCAGTAATTAAACGTTCACCAACACCGAAAGAATCAATTGCAGCCCCTTGAATAAGCAAATCTCTAATTAAATATTCGTCTAACGAGTTAGAAATGCAAATTTTGCAATCTGGGTAACCTGCTTTATCTAATATCTTACGACATTTTGAACTTAGGTAAGAAATATCGCCACTATCAATTCTAATACCGGCCGGTCTATAACCTTTTGGTTTTAATACTTCGTCAAAAACCTTAATTGCATTTGGAAGACCCGACTGTAAAACGTTATATGTATCTACAAGTAAAATACAACTTTCGGGATATTCTTCGGCATAGGTTTTAAATGCGTCATATTCGCTATCAAACAGTTGCACCCAGCTATGAGCCATTGTGCCCATTGGTTTTGCGCCAAACTTTTGTGCCGACATAACACAGCTTGTCCCTGCGCAACCGCCAATAATAGCGGCTCTAGCACCATAAACAGAGGCCGCAGTACCGTGAGCACGACGAGCGCCAAATTCCATAACGGGTTTACCGTTTGCCGCACGCACAATTCTATTAGCCTTTGTTGCAATTAAAGATTGATGGTTAATTGTTAAAAGCACCATTGTTTCAACAATAAAGGCTTGCATTGCAGGACCACGAACGGTAATTATTGGTTCGTTCGGAAATATAGGTGTACCTTCAGGTACTGCCCAAACGTCGCAACAAAACTCGAAATCTCTTAAAAACTCTAAAAATTCTTCACAGAATAAATTTAAAGAGCGTAAATAGTCTATATCTTCTTTTGTAAATTTTAAGTTTTTTAAGTAATCGATAAGTTGTTCAAGTCCTGCCATAATGGCAAAGCCGCCTTCGTCGGGGACGCGGCGGAAAAACATATCGAAATAACAAATTGTATCTTTCTTATCTGAATGAAGAATGCCGTTTGACATTGTAAATTCATACAAGTCAAGCAGCATTGAATAGTTATTATTCATCTTCGGTAAACTCCACGTCGGCAACAACTACGTTAACTTTTGTAACTGCACTGCCCGTCATATTTTGTATATCTTCTTTAATTTTGTTTTGAACTGCTTCTGCAACTTTTGTTGCAATAAAGCCGTTTGCTACTTTAATGTAAACTTCAATTTCAACACAATCATTTGCTGTAGTAACCTTTACAGAACGAGTAAATTCGCCGGTGTGGAAAATTGTTTTTACATCTGAAGGGATTTTTGCTAAAGATGCAACACCCTCAGTTTCGGTAGCGGCAAGGCCTGCCATTTTGGCAATAACCTCTTTATTAATTGATAAAATATTGTTGTTATCCAAGATAAAAAACCTCCCGAATATTTATTATTATAATATTACATTTACTATTATAACAAAAAATATTCAAAATCACAACTACTTTATAGTAACAATTTTAATATTTTCTAAAGTTACGTCAGATTTAGAGGTTACGGCATCTTGAATTTGCAAGGTTTGACTGCTTGAAATACCGTTGCTTTTTACAATTACGGTGGCTTTATTATCGTTAATCATGCAAAGTACCTTTGAAAAACCTTTTGCTATAAGTTCTGCTTCAACATCGGCTTCTTGTGTTACTGCTTTTGCAGCTAAGGTTAATTTTGCCATTGCTTCGGTTTTTTGAGCATCTGTAACACTAGTAGAATTCAAGGTTTCTTCAATAAGCTTTAAAGCATCATTTCTTGCGGTTTCGCGATCTTTTTTAGCGGTTGCAAAATAGTCGCTTTCCCCTGCCATTGTTTCTACTGCTTCATCGGTTGCAACAAACTTTGTATCGCCTAAATTTTTATTTTCAGTTGAAACGGCATTGGTAAAGCCGCCGCTTGTTGCAGAATATTCCATATTAAGCCATATAGCACCGCCAAGTGCTAAAACCATAATAACTAATAACAGTTGTTTTTTACCAAAAATTTTGCCCTTTTTCATAATAATTCTCCTTATTTAATTTATAACTGAAATTTTACTGCTTCTAATATTCAGCAGAGCAGCAACCGCTTCTTTTATGGCCGTTTTTTGCGAGTTTGTGGCTCCTTTTGCTATAACCACAACTCCCCTAATTTGAGGCATTTTTTCTGTAACAATAAGTGCTTTTTGCCCACCCGAACCATCATCAACAACAATGTAACTTTGTTCGTTTTTTTCTTGTTCAGTTGTGTTTTGATCTAAATAAACGTACTCTGTGCCGGTTTCTAAAGTAAGGGTGGCTTCTGCTTGAAGTCCCGTTACTTTAGAAGCAATTTTTGCAATTTTTTCTTCTAATAAAGCTATGTATTCGCTATGATTTAGATTTTCGGTTTCGGCTTTTTCGGGTTCTTTTATAAAGGTTGAAACAATTAAAATTACCCCCAAAACCACCAAAAACGCAATTATTATATTTGTTTTTTTCTTGTCTTTTAAAATCTCTAAAAATTTAGCCTTCATAGTTTTTTACTACCTTTGTAAAATCTAATTCTTTAAGCAAAGCAAGTATTTCTTCTTTTTTGTGATTTGAAATTATTTCTACTCTTTTAATTGTTATGCTGTAATCTTGTGAAATATTTGCAAAAACCTTAATTTCTTGAAATTCCACGTTATTTCTTTTTAAAATATCTTCTATTAATAACTTTACAGAGTTAGTTTTTATGCTTAAAACTTCATTTTCAATTTGCGGCGTACTAACCGTTATTTTGTTGGTTTTTATTGTTGGTAAAACCTTAAAAAAAGGCATAATTATGATACATAAAAACACAATTGAAATTAAAAATTTTAAGGTTTTTTCTTTTACCGGTACAAGCATTGTCAATAAAGAAAGACTTATTACCCCTACCGTTACCATTATAATTAATTCTTTCATTTTATCTTTTTAACCTTATTAAAATTCCAAGCCCTATAATAAACAAAAGGCCGACAAAAATTAAAATTCCAATAGTTACCGATATAACTGCGTTAACCGATTTTAAAAAGTCGCTTAACGTTTTAATAGATAACACTTCTGCAACAAATGAAGACAAAAAAATTGAAGCCTTCCAAAAAAGCAAGGTTATTAAAGTAGGTAATAAAATAACAATTATTGCAAGTACGCCAAAACTGCCAACTCCTGTTTTTAAAAGTTCTAGGGAAGCCACAGTAACGGTTAAACTTTCGGAAATGGCTCCACCAACAACCGGCACACCCGATGCTAAAAAGCGTGTGGTTTTTATTGCTAAACTATCTGACGAAGCCGAAACTCCGCTTGAAATTGAAAGCACTCCTAGAAAAATTGTTGTGCAAAAACCCATAATATAATTTGCAGCCGATTTTATGCTGTTTGCAAAGCCATTTAAAGAAAATACAGGCGAAATGCTACTTGAAATGGTTAAAGATAAATAGCCGCCCATTAATGGTAAAAACGCAGTTGTTGAAGCCTTTGAAACAAAGGATGCCACAAACAGTAATAATGGTGAACTGATTTTTGCCGTACCTATAAACCCGCTTGAAATTACAACGCTTATAAAAACCGGAATAAAAGAAAGCATAAAGTTTGAAACGGCTGAAAGTGTATTTGCCGCCCCAACTAATGTATTAAAAAGCGGCAAAAGCACAGTACCTGCCGCTGCCATTATTAAAAAACTTAAAAAATGACGGTTTTCTTCTAAAAAACTTGAACACGCGGCGGTAATAATACCAACGGCACTCAAAGCTAAAAAAGAAGCCAGCGGCGTTTTGTATCCGTTAGATATAAGTTCTTTAAAGACCTCAAAAAGATTGCTTGGATTAAGGTTTGATACAAAGTCTTCATCTTCTAAAGCAAGACCGTGTTTTTCTAAAACATCGTAACCCGAAAAATTTGAAAATTCTTTATATTCATCTTCATTTAAAAGGGTTGTAGTTTCTGCGTTAGCCTTTAAATTCAATATGCAAACAAGACTAAATATAACTATAAAAATTCTTAATATTTTGGTTTTCATTTTATTTTATGAGGCTTATTGCTATATCTAAAACCTCCTTTAAAAAAGGTATTGATAAAGCAATTAAAGCAACCTTTCCTATTAACTCGGCTTTACTTGCAAGAGCGGTTTGTCCGCTATCTTTACAAATATCACTTGCAAGTTTAGAAATGTAACAAATGGCAATCCCTTTAAGGATGGTAAAAAAATAATTAGAATCAAGTCTAGCTTTTTTAAAGATATTATGTATTTCATTAATGTATGGGGTTATTTGTTTTAAAACAAAATATATGCAAATAACCGAAGCCCCAACAGTTAAAAAAATTGCAAAACTTGTTTTTTGCTCTTTAAGAATTACCGCTAAAAAGCAAGCAACTAAAACAAAGGCAATATACAGTAAAATTTTCATAACCCGAATATGTTTTTTATGTTACTAAACAGTTCGCCTATCATATTTACCACCATCATCAAAACCACAATAAGACCGGCAAGTGTGGTTAAAAGGGCTTGTTCTTCTCTGCCTGAACGGGTTAATAGTTGGTTTAAAACTGCAACTATTATTCCTATACCCGCAATTTTAAAAATAAAATCTACATCCATAGTTTTTTCCTTTCTAAATAACTACTAAAAACACCATCAAAGCAATGCCGTTAAAAACTGTAAGTATTACCTTGCCTTTTTCTTTTAATTCTTTTATTGAACCTTCTTTTAAGGCATTTATTTCTAAAAGTTTATGTTCAGTTTGGCTAAAAATATACTCTCGGTCTCCTGATTGCACCGATAATAAAAAACCGTTTATAAGGTTAATTTCTTGCGGAGTAAGCCCCATATTTTTTAAATATTCCAGATTGGCGGTTATTGGACTATTAAATATAAAAAAATTACTGTTAAAGCCTTTTAAAACACTATAAAGTTCTTTATTTGTGTATTTTATTTTATCTATGGTTGCTTTAAAAATATTGAAAATTTCGGTTAAGGTTTTCTTACGTAAAATAAGATTATAATACTTTTTAAACCCTAATAAAGCCGGTGCTAAACTTATTAAAATTGCCCCTAATATTCTCATATTTTTATGCACTTCCCTTTTGAAACCAAAAAGATATTATTAATTGCCCCTGTTTTTATAAGTGCTTTAAATACCGAGCGTTCACGCAGTTCTTTAAAACTGCCTGCATGAGCTGTTGTAATTACCGATACACCGCAATTAAATCCTTCACTTATTGCAATTGCTTCGTTTAAACTACTTATTTCATCAAAAATTATCACTTCGGGGTAAAGTGTTTTAATTGCAATTTGAATTCCCTTGTCTTTTGGAGTGTTATATAATACATCGGTCATTTCGCCAAAATCACCTTTTGCAATTTCACCGCGAGTGTCTATTATTACCACCCTTTTATTTATTCTTCTTGCAATATCTCTAAGCATTGTGGTTTTGCCACAGCCTGGCGGACCAAACAAAAGCGCCCCACCGCCCGAATAATATTTAAAAAAGTCATCTGCAGAGCCCTTTATTTCTTTGCTAATTCTAAGGTTTAAACTTGTAATATCTCTAAATGTTGAAATCTCACCGTTTTTTATAACCGCAGTTCCGCAAATTCCTAAACGATGGCCGTTTTCTAAAATTACAAATCCCTCTTTTATTTCCTCTTCGTGAGAATATACCGAGTGTTTGCAAAACCTTAAAAAACTTTCTTCTATGTCTTCTTTAAAGGCAATAATGTTAAGCGGCATACTTTCGCCGTTTACTGTTACAAAGACTCTTTGATTTAGCCTTAAACGCACTTCTTCTATATCTTTTAAAAGCTCGTAATCAAGAGAGGTTATAAAGTTTTTTATTCTGTTATTAAAGCCGTAAAGTGATGAAAATATACTTAAATTTTCTTGCCGGTTCATATATCCTTGTCCTTTTTTGTTCTAAAAAACTATATGCTTTTAAAAACACCATTATGCATAAAAAAAGACCGAGTTCATAAAAAATGAACTCGGTCAAAATTTTATTTTTTATAGTTTTACGCTCACAAAAGTTGCTTCTGCAACAGTAGTACCTAAATTGTCGTAAATTTTAATTAGGTTAAATGCGTTTCTTTTACCGTTTTTTTGAAGGACGTTTTCGGCATATAGAATATCTCCTTTAGCGCCGTTAACAAAACTAATACTGCTTTGTGCCGCAACCGCTAAAGCACCTTTTTTGTTTGTGGCTACCGCACAACAAAAATCTGCTAACGTGAATATTGCGCCGCCCATTACACCGCCTGCCGCGTTGCGATGCTTGGGTGTTATTTTCATACTGCATTTTGCATAATCTTCTTTTACTTCAACAATTTCTATTCCGCTTACTTCGGTTGCATATAAATCGTTTTTGAAAAAATCTTTAATTTCTGATATATCATTAAATCCGTTCATAAAATCACCTTGAAGTTATTATAACACCAAACATTTGGTTTTAAAAGTATTATTTCTTAATTTTGAAATTCCAGTTTATATTTTTGTAATATTCATCGGCATAATCTATACCAATGCGTTTTTGAGAGGTGTATTCAACTTCGGGTGCATCCATTAAAAATATTTTATCTTCTAATAAACTTACCCCGTTAAAAGACATATCAATACCCATTGCCTTTGTAAGTTTGCCGGGACCGTCAAAACCTTCCACCCCGCGTATCAACACAGCTTCGGGAAAATCTTTCGGGCCGCAAACAATATTAAGCAAATGGTGAATCCCATAACATAAATAAACGTAAGCCATCCCACCTTCGTTATACATAACGGCATTTCTTTTTGTTTTGCCGTTTTTTGCGTGGCAAGCGGTATCGGCTTCGCCGCAGTAGGCTTCGGTTTCGGTAATTTTGAATTTTAAAATATTGCCGTTATTGTTTACGCATAAATATTTACCCAATAATTTGGGTGCTAAAGTGGGTGCGCTATTTAAATAAAATTCTTTTTTTAATTTCATAAAATCACCGTTTTAAGTTTAGCATAACCCTACCTTTTTAACAAGTGGTTGCTAATTTTTTATCTCTGTGTTAAACTTGTTTTTGAGGTGTAAAATGAAGAAACAAAGTATTAAAAGCTTTACAACAATAGCCATATTTTCAAGTCTTACTTGTATTTCGGCCTACTTGTATTTTCCGCTTATTGTACCCATAACTTTACAACTTTTAATTATTGCCTTATCAACCCAACTTTTAGGGGTTAAAAACGCTGTAATTTCTTATACCGTATATTTTTTACTTGGTATTTTGGGCCTACCTGTTTTTTCTAATTTTTCAAGCGGTTTTTCTGCACTTTTTAATACAAGCGGCGGCTTTATAATTGGTTTTTACCTTTTTATAATTATAAAAGGGGTTACTAAAAATTCAACCAGTAACAATGCCTTAAACAAGGTTTTATCTAACGGTTTAGCGCTAATTACCCTTTATGCTTTTGGCAGTGTTTGGTTTACCTTTATTTATTACGGAAGTTTTAATTTAAAGTTTTATATTTCTTCTTTAGCTATTTCTGTTTTGCCCTTTATTTTACCCGATATTGTAAAAATTGTTGTTGCAGAATTAATTGCAACAAGGTTAAATAAAATTATAAAAAAAGCACGGTAAACCGTGCTTTTTATTTTAATATAAGGCTTTTATGAATATAAATACAATTTTTTCTATAAAGTTTAGTTCTTTTAAAAGTTTTGTTTTATATTCATCTGTAATACTATTGGCCGTTAGCAATTCTTCGTTGGTAATATTATCTTCTGAAAAAGCCGCTTTTAAGAAAATATTCATTAGCATTATTGCATTTTCTTTTGTTAAGGCGCGGCTAATTTTAGCGGCATAATCCATATAACGAAGATAGGGCATCATTTCTGTATTTTTAATTTTTTCGAACAATAACAGCTTATTAAAATACTTGTAAATTACAAATATAGACTGTTTATCTGCCTTTAAAATTCTAGATTTTCGTATATGGCAAATTATTAGTAGGCGCACACCCAAAATAATCAACAATGCTAAAACTATGCCTATTATTACTAAGACTATAATTCCGACAACCTTTAAAACTTCTACCAAGCCTTTTAAAAATTCGTCCCAGAAAGATTTTTCTTCTATTTCTTCAACTACGTTTTCCGGAATTTCGGGTGGTGGTATAACCACCGTTTCATTAGAATTTACGTCAATATAAAAGTCGTCGGTATCTTCTTCTGTATCACTTGGTCCCGATAAAGTATCGTTATAAAATCCGGGTGTTACTTCAACCGAAATCCAACCGTAGTTTTTAGAATAAATTTCAACCCAAGCGTGAGCCTCTTTATCTGTAACGTCTATAACAAAATTACCATCTTCGTTTTCTTCAAGGCCATCAAAGGTTTCGGGTGTTAAAATAAAGCCTTCAACGTATCTTGCAGGAACCCCCGCCGCGCGAAGCATTAAGGTTGCAGTTGCGGCATAATGTGGGCTATATCCCCTTTTGTTTTCGCGTAAAAAGTAGTTTACAAAGTCGCGTCCGCTTGGCACTGCTCCCGGATAATCGGTGCACTCGGTATTATCCCTTAAATATTTTCTAATACTATCTGCAATGGCATAATCATCATAAGCGTTAGCTATTATAGGCTCTACCATTGTTTTTAAATATTCATTATTTTTAGGTAGTTGTAAATACTCTTTTTCAACGTAACTATTATAAGTATTGCTTACGTACTGATATTCGGGTGTTACGTATAAATTCGAGTTGGTTACTTTTATGTAACTTGTGGTATCCATAAAGCAAGTATAAGAATAACTTGTTTTGTTAGTGGGTTTTGCGGTTAAATCGTAATTATACTTAAATTCAGATGGAAAATATGTGTTTTCAAAAGTATATGCATAATTCTTTTGACGTCTTAAATTGCTTATTGTTATATTTTTTTGAAGACTATAAATATAACCGTCAGAGCCTTCTTCTACAATACTGTTTAGTGCCGCTCCCGTCATTTGTTGCGGGTAAAGTTTATATCTTTCAAAGGCATCAAACATTTCTTGATAATCATCATAATTATCAAACTCGGTAAAGGTATTACCGTTATATTTTGCACCAACAAAGCCTTTAACGTAAAGGTTTTCTGTGTACAGTCCGCTTGTTTCAATTGTTAAGTGATGGCGATTTCTAATATCACGATCGCCATATTTATAAAGGCGGCCGTCTTTCATACTTGCGTCGCGGTCTTCACCTGTTATAAGGTCGTAAATATTATCGAAACCTTCTTTAATTGCAAGGCGTAAATCTTTTGTACCGTTATCACGCGTATAGCCCCCCAAGGTTAAAAGGGTGTTACAAGCTAAAAATGCAAGTAAAGTAATAACGGCCACCACAGCGCCAATGCCAACTGCTTTTGTTTGTTTTACGGCTTTTTGTTTTTTGTCTTTTCTGTTTTTTACAATACTTGAAGCAAAAATTGCAAACGCACCGGTCCAGCCAGCAAGTAAAATGCTAAAAGCATAATAAGGCGGCACACAACCAAACGCTACACCTATTTCAAAAAATGGGAAGGTAATTAAAAATAATGGGAAAAATCTTATTTTTTCTCTGTTGAAAGCCGTTACCCCTAAAGATAAAATTACACTTACAACACTTACTGCAAAGGTAGTATTTAAGCCGTTTAGTGCTTTAAAATCTACCGTGTAATTTTTGGTCCAATACATAGCATCGTAAATAACGTCTTTTGCAAATAAAAAGGTATTATAAAAACCGCTTATTAAATATGGTGCAAACACAACACATAAAATAAGAGTTATGCCTAAAATGCCAAAAATACCAATTCTTGAATATTTTTTAGGCATATAAAACAAACAAGAAAATACCAAAATACTAAAAGCTAAAACAACACAAACAATAAGGTAATTTACGTTAAACTTAAACATACCGCATATTGTTAAAATGGAGCCAAAGCTTAAAAGTGCCGATATTAAAATGTTTAAAGCAGCAGAAAGTAAGGGATGCTTTTTGCCGCCAATACCAACGTAGGTAATTTCTTTTTCGAATAAATTTACGCCCGATAATACTTTGGGCTTTAATTTATTGTTTTCCATAAAAGCCCTCCTATAAAACCGTATCAACTAAGCTTGCGGCGGTATTTTTTGCAATTACTTGCAAAACCCCCGCGCCCTTAATCTGATCGGTCGGTGTATCGTTTTCGCGTAATGCTTCAGCAACTGTAATAAAAGATAAACTACCCATATTGCGCACTACGTTTTCTACTCCAAATGTGTTTGCGGTGCAATAAACAATATGGGAATATTCGTTAGGATTTTGTTTTAAATACTCTAAAGTTCCTAGTCCTTCGCTTGTTTTAGAAGAAAGAATTAGTGATAAAACGGTATATAAATCCCCTTTGCTTTTAATATCTTCTTTGTAAATGCTTTCACTTTTGCCATCATACCAAGCAATATGGTGGCGAATATTATTTTCGGCTAAAAAGCTCGACAAACACACCGCTGTTTCTATAACGGTGTCGATATAATCCAAAAAGCCTTCTTCTTGTTTTTTAGCATTTAGTTCTAAGGCTATCATTATTGAGGTATTAATAGGCAAAGAAAACTCTTTAACCATAATGTTACCTGTTTTTGTAGTTAACTTCCAATGTATGCGATTAAGCTTATCTCCGCCCATAAAGTCGCGAATTTTAAAGATTTCAGAGGGATCGTCCCCTGCTTTTTGTTTTGAAAAAACGTCCGATTCGTTATTGATATAAGAATTAACCCTTAAATTAACGGGGGTAGGAATAATCTCTGGTAAAAAGGAGATTACAAATTCTTTATTTACCTTATATTTAAAACTAAAAAGCTTAAAATAATCGTAAAAAACTACGTCCTTTATTTTAACTGCAATACTGCCTATATGTTCACTTGTTACAGCGTATTTAACCGTTTGCTTTGTAAGAGCAGGCGCAGAAACGTAAAGCTCACACTCTTCGTTTTCGCCTAAAAATTTGTTTTCTATAAAAAGGTTTACCTTTAAATTTTTAAGCGAAATAATAGAACGATTATGAACTACAAAATATATAAGCGCTTCTTCACCTTTTTCTGCCGCACTATTGCTTATTTCTACTTCTACTTTGCTTAAAAGTCTTGCAATTAGGGTAATAATAAATAAAAATACCGGTAAAACTGCAACAACTAAAAATAGAATTAAACTTAAAGTGTCTAAATACAAAATAAAGAATACTGCGGTGGCAACAAGCAAGGCTAAATATCCAATTCTTATTTTTGCCATAAATATCCTCTATTTATTTTATTTCGGGTAATGCGGTTTCTCTTAAAATGGTTTTAAATACGTCTTCTACGGTAGAGCCGTTTACACGTGCTTTGGGACTTAAAATTACACGGTGGCCCGCTGCTTCTAAAAATACTTCTGCAACGTCATCGGGAGCAACGTAATCGCGACCCGATAAAAATGCGTGTGCACGAGAAAGACGTGCAATTGCAATAGCACCACGAGGACTCATGCCTAATTCTAGCATTGGGTGGTTACGGGTAGTTGCCGCAAGACGAGCAATATAATCATAAATTGCCGGTGTTACTGTAATTTCTTCGGTAATTTGTTGCATACTAAGTAAATCTTCTTTGGTGCAAACGTTCTTAACGTCATCTAGTGGATTATGGTTTTGTTTGCCCATTAAAATATTAGCTTCACTTTCAACGTCGGGGTAACCAATAGAAAGTTTAACCATAAATCTGTCAAGCTGACTTTCGGGTAACATTTGTGTACCAATTGAACCGATTGGGTTTTGAGTTGCAATTACTATATAAGGCTTTGGTACTTCTCTTGTAATGCCATCAACAGTAACCTTGCCTTCTTCCATAACTTCAAGTAAAGCCGATTGGGTTTTTGAAGAAGTACGGTTAATTTCATCGGCTAAAAACAGGTTGCATATTGCAGCACCCGGTTTATAGTTAAAGCTATCGGTTTGTTTATTATAAATTGAAAAGCCTGTAACGTCGGTAGGTAGAACGTCGGGGGTGAATTGCAAGCGCTGATAATCTAGGTTCATAGCTTTTGAAAAAGCTAAAGCCATTGTGGTTTTACCAACACCGGGAATATCGTCAAGTAAAATATGTCCGCGTGCTAAAAATGAGGTTAGAATTTTTTTAATAACGTCGTCTTTACCAATAATAACCTTTTTAACTTCAAGCATAATATTAAGTGCTTTTTGTTGCAATTCTAAATTTATCATAATTTTAACTCCTTTTGGGGCTTTATTAAAAATTGTACTTTATTATTCTAACATACAATTATGAACAAAAAAAGAACAAACCTATGGGCATAACAACCAAACTTTTCCTTAACTTTTTGGTTGTTTGGTACAAGTTAAATCTTTTAATTTATATTGCAAATTTAATATATATAGTATATAATAATACTTTGGGGTGAAGCCATGAAAAAACTTGCAATTGTTATTCCTATGTATAACGAAAAAGAGGTTTTCTCGCTTTGTGTTGATGCTATAAGCGAAGTTTTAAATAACCTTATAAATAAAAGCAAAATTTCTAAAGACAGTTATATGCTGCTTGTTGATGACGGCAGTAAAGATAATACCTGGTCTTTAATTGAAGAAGCACATAAACAAAACAAATTTGTTTATGGTTTGAAACTTGCCGCAAACGTAGGGCATCAAAACGCATTGCTTGCAGGTCTTATGACCGCAAAAGATAATTGCGACATATCAGTTTCTATTGACGCCGACTTGCAAGACGACGTAAAAGCTATTGAAAAGATGGTTGATAAATATCTTTTTGAGGGCTGCGACGTTGTTTATGGTGTGCGTTCTAAAAGAAAGACCGATACCTTTTTTAAACGCACCACTGCACAAGGCTTTTATAAAGTTATGAATTCTTTAGGCGCTAAAAGTGTTTATAACCATGCAGACTTTAGATTACTTTCTAACCGCGCATTAATTTCTTTGGCAGGTTATAAAGAACAACACCTATTTTTACGTGGACTTGTTCCTTTAATTGGTTTTAAAAGTGACAGCGTTTATTACGAAAGAACAGAGCGTGCCGCAGGTGAAAGTAAATATCCGCTTAAAAAGATGCTTAAATTTGCTTTTAACGGCATTACCTCGTTTTCAACTAAACCTTTAAGCCTTATTACAGGACTTGGAATTTTAATTATAATTTTAAGCATTGCCGCTTTAATTTACACCCTTGTTTCTTACTTTTTGGGTGTGGCTGAACCCGGTTGGTCAAGCTTAATTTTATCAATATGGTTTTTGGGTGGTGTTCAATTATTTTGCATTGGCCTTGTGGGCCAATACGTTGGCAAAATTTTTGAAGAATCTAAAGAAAGACCACGCTATAATATTGAAACATTTTTAAACAATAAAAAGCAAAATGGAAAGGAAAATGAAAATGTTTAAAGCAAACCTTTATTTTAAAACCTTAGAAGACGTTAAAAAATTTGTTAATCTTGCAATGTTGAAGGATTACGAATTAGATATGATTTCGGGCAAATACGTTGTAAATGCAAAAAGCATTATGGGTATTTTTTCACTTGATTTAACAAAGCCCATTACTTTAGAAGCTCATACCGAAGATGATGCTAATTTAGAAAACGAACTTGCCCCATTTATTTTTAAAGAGGATGTAGAATAATGAAATATGATTGCTTAATTATCGGCGCAGGTCCTGCTGGAATCTTCACCGCCTACGAAATGATTAAATTAGGCACAAAAAAGAAAATTTTAATTATTGAAAAAGGCGTAAGCGTTGAAAAACGTGCTTGCCCCAAAACAAAAACAAAGGTTTGCGTTAACTGCAAGCCTTATTGCCACATTACCACAGGCTTTTCTGGAGCCGGTGCTTTTTCGGATGGTAAACTTTCTTTAAGTTATGAAGTTGGTGGCGATTTACCCAACCTTATTGGTGCAGAAAAGGCTCAAGAAACTATCGATTATACCGATAAAATTTATTTAGAATTTGGTGCCGACCCTAAAGTTGAGGGTGTTGGCGTTGACGACGAAGTTAAAGAAATTAGACGTCGCGCTATTAAAGCAGGTCTTAAACTTGTTGACTGTCCTATTCGCCATTTGGGTACCGAAAAAGCTCAAAAAATTTATTATGATTTAGAGCAATACTTATTAGACCACGGCGTTGACATTATGTTTTCTTATATGTGCGAAGACATTATTATTGAAAACGACCGTTGTGTTGGTGCAATTATACATAAATCTACAGGCGGCGGCGAAGAAACCGTTTACGCTGACGACGTTGTTATTGCAACCGGACGTAAAGGTGCCGACTGGCTTGAAAAAGAGTGTGAAAAACACGCTATTATGCATGCGCCCGGCACTGTTGATATTGGTGTTCGCGTTGAAGTCAGAAACGAAATTATGGAAGAAGTTAATAACGTTTTATACGAATCAAAACTTATTGGCTATCCACTTCCTTTTAAAAACAAGGTTCGTACCTTCTGTCAAAACCCCGGTGGTTTTGTAAGCCAAGAAAATTACGATAACGATTTAGCGGTTGTTAACGGACATTCTTATAAAGATTTAAAGAGCAACAACACAAACCTTGCAATTTTATGTTCTCATAACTTTACGCATCCGTTTAACCAACCTATTGAATATGCTCAAAAAATTGGCGAACTTACAAATATGCTTGCAAACGGACATATTTTAGTTCAACGTTATGGTGATATTTTAGACGGCAAACGCACTTGGGAAAAAGAGCTTGCACAATCTAACGTTAAGCCTTCTTTACCCGATGCAGTGCCAGGCGATATTACCGCTGCTATGCCATATCGCGCAATGACAAATATTATTAACTTTATTGCAGCAGTTGATAACGTGGTTCCTGGCTTTGCAAGTAGCGAAACACTTTTATATTCGCCAGAACTTAAGTTTTATTCTAACCGTATAAAAATGGATGAAAACTTCACAACAAATATTAAAGGTCTTTACTGCTTAGGTGATTCGTCCGGTTGGACCAGAGGACTTATGATGGCCTCTGCGATGGGCGTACTTATGGGCAGAAGACTTAAATAGACAACCCACTTTATTTTAAGGAGTATCTATGAAAAAAGAAGGAATTTTGCGTCCCTTTAAAAATCTTCGTGGCGGAGCAAATCTGCCGCATTATAAAAACACCGCAGATTGTGAAACAATCTTTATTACCCATCCTGACGTTGTTACAATTCCTATGCAACAACATATTGGTGCGCCTTGTATTCCAACAGTAAAACCGGGTGATAAAGTTTTTGTTGGTAGTTTAATTGGTAGTAGCGAAGCTTTTGTTTCGGCTCCTATACACTCAAGCGTTTCGGGTGTGGTTAAAGAAATTAAAACCATTGTTTTAAACAATGGCGCTAAATGCGAAGCGGTTGTTATTGAAAACGATAAGACCGACACTATTGACCCAAACCTTACTAAAAGAGATATTAAAACGCCAAAAGACTTAGTAGATGCCGCTAAAGACTGCGGACTTGTTGGCCTTGGTGGAGCAGGCTTTCCTACATATATTAAGCTTATGACAAGCGACGATAAGCCGATTGACACCCTTATTATTAACGGTGCCGAGTGCGAACCATATATTACTGCCGACTATCGTGAGTGTTTAGAAAATCCCGAAAGCGTTTTAGAAGGTATTTATTTAATTAAAGAAGTTTTAAATTTAAAACGCGTTATTATTGGTATTGAAGATAATAAGCCCAAAGCCTTAAAAATTTTGCACGAAATTGCCGCAAATGATCGCGACGTTTACGATGAAGTTAAGGTAATGAAACTTAAATCGCATTACCCACAAGGTGCGGAAAAGGTGCTTATTTACACTGCAACCGGCAGAAAGGTGCCGCTTGGCAAACTTCCTGCAGACGTTGGTTGTATTGTTATGAACATTACTTCTGTTGCCGCATTAACACGTTTTATTAAAGACGGTTTACCCCTTACACACAAACGCGTTACGGTTGATGGTAATGCAGTAAAACGTCCCGGCAACTATTTCTGCCCTATTGGCACAAGTGTTAGTGACCTTTTACAGTTTGTTGAAAGCGAGGGTGAAGAAAAAATTATTATGGGCGGCCCTATGATGGGTAACGCTATTGTTGATAAAAATCTTCCCATTGTTAAATCTACAAACGCTGTTTTAGCTTTTAGCGGCAAACAAGCAAAGCCTGATGATATTACTAACTGCATTAACTGTGGTCGTTGTTTAGGAGCTTGTCCTATGAATTTAAGACCACGTCTTGTAGAAACGGCTTTAGAATTAAAAGAAAACCCAGAAGGCCTTAAAGCCTTAAATGTTGAATATTGTATTGAATGCGGAAGTTGTGCATTTAACTGCCCCGCAAGAAGACCGCTAGTTCAAGCTATGCGTCTTGCTAAAAATGAAATTAGAAAGGCGGGTAAAAAATAATGAAAAATTATATTTCATCTTCTCCGCATATCCGCCATACTGATAACACCACCGGCATTATGCTTGACGTTTTAATCGCTTTAGCTCCCGTTGGTATTATGTCGGTTATTATGCACGGTTTTAAAGCATTACTTTTAATTGCCGTAACAGTAGCCACTGCAGTTATTTGCGAATATTTTTGGTTTAAACTATTAAAAAAGCCAACCACACTTTCAGATTTAAGTGCGGTTGTAACCGGTTTAATTTTAGCATATAACCTTCCACCAACACTTCCTTTGTGGATGGCAATGCTAGGGGCGGCTATTGCAATAATAGTTGTTAAATGTATGTTTGGTGGTTTAGGCCATAACTTTGCCAACCCTGCAATGACCGCAAGAATTGTTTTAATGGTGTCTTTTCCTACATATATGACAACCTTTGCAGAACCATTTACAGGTGCCATTACAAGTGCTACTCCCCTGTCGGAGAGTGCCGCTACCGACCCCGGATTTTTAAGACTTTTTGTTGGAGACTATGCCGGTTGCTTAGGTGAAACCAGCACTATGCTTTTATTACTTGGCGGACTTTATTTGGTACTTAGAAAGGTTATTTCACCAATAATTCCCGTAAGTTTTATAGGAACCGCCTTTTTAATGTCTTTATTATTTACAAACAATTTAAATACAAGTATGCACTTAGTTCTTTCGGGCGGTATTATGCTTGGTGCTATATTTATGGCAACCGACTACGTTACAAGCCCAACACGTCCTATTGGCAAATTAATTTTTGGTATTGGTTGCGGTGTTATTACCGTGCTTATTCGTGAGCTTGGTAATTTACCCGAAGGTGTTTCTTATGCAATTTTACTTATGAACCTGCTTACACCTTTAATTGAAAAAATACCCTACAAAAAACCTTTTGGTTGGGAGGGTAAATAATATGAAGAAATTAAAAGATATTTTTACCCCCGCTTTAATATTAACAATAATTTGTGTTGTATTAACAATAGCACTTGCAACAACCAATTTGCTTACTAAAGATATTATTCTAAGTGGCGAACAAAAGGCCGAGCAAGAAGCTCTTAGCCGTTGCATAAAGGCCGATAGTTTTAAAAAGCTTAAAACCGATGAAACGGATGGTACTGTAATTTATCAGGCTATTAAAGATAAAAAGGTTATAGGATACGCCTTTTCTATTAAAGAAAACGGCTACGGCGGAGACGTTTCGGTTATCGTTGGCGTTATAGACAGCAAGGTTACTGCTGTTGAAATTACCGACGTTGCAAATGAAACGCCCGGTCTTGGTCAAAACGTTACAAAGCCTAATTTTACAAATAAATTCAAAGGTGTTAAAAGCGCCGATGAAGTTGACAGTTTAACGGGAGCAACTATAACAAGTTCTGCCGTTAAAAGAGCAGTAGATAAAGCCTTAGAGCTTTATAGTAAACTATAAGGGGGCGGGTTTAATGAAAAAATCTTTAAAAGTTTTCACAAACGGCATTATTGCCGAAAATCCCGTTTTGCGTTTGGTGCTTGGCACCTGCCCCACTCTTGCGGTTTCAACTGCCGCAATTAATGGTATTGGTATGGGGGTTGCTGCTACCTTCGTTTTGGTTTGCAGTAACGTTTTAGTATCTTTGCTTAGAAAAATAATTCCAAACAAAGTGCGTATTCCTGCATATATTACCATTATTGCTTCTTTTGTTACAATTGTTCAAATGGTGGTTAAAGCTTTTTTACCCTCCATTGATAAATCTTTAGGTATTTTCTTGCCTTTAATTGTTGTTAACTGCATTATTCTTGCCCGTGCAGAAATGTTCGCCGCTAAAAACGGTCCATTAGTATCTGCGCTTGACGGACTTGGTATGGGCATTGGTTTTACCGTTACTTTAACACTTATGGGTGCTATTCGTGAACTTATTGGTGCCGGTACAATTTTTGGTGTTGCAGTAACTGCAAACTTTATTCCGCCAATGTTAATATTAATTTTACCTCCGGGTGGATTCTTTGTATTTGGCGTACTGGTTGCCCTTTCTAATAAACTTGCAGTTAAAAAAGGCAAACAGCCTAAAAACGAACTTGGGTGTGGCGCAGGTTGTATTGACTGCCCCTTTAGTAAGGAGGCTGCAAACTAATGACTACTTCTATTATTAGCGTAATTTTAGCCGGTATTTTAACCGATAATATGGTGCTTTCTAAATTTTTAGGTATATGCCCGTTTTTAGGTGTATCTAAAAAGATAAACACCGCTTTTGCTATGAGCGTTGCCGTTACTTTGGTTATGCTTCTTGCTACCGCTGTAACCTGGCCTTTATATGCATTTATCTTAGTGCCGTTAGGTTTAGATTACTTGCAAACAATTGCTTTTATTTTGGTTATTGCGGCTTTAGTTCAACTTGTTGAAATTTTACTTAAAAAGTTTTTACCACCCATTTATAAAGCACTTGGTATTTATTTACCACTTATTACAACAAACTGTGCTGTTTTGGGTATTACACTTTTAAACTTCCAAGAAAATTATAATTTCTTGCTTTCTTTAGCAAATGCCCTTGGGGCCGGTCTTGGTTTTATGGTTGCTATGATTATTTTTGCAGGTATTAGAACTAGACTTGAAAAATCGGACGTACCCGAATTTTTAAAGGGCCTTCCCATAACCTTAATTTCTGCCGGTATTGTAAGCCTATCGTTTTTAGGCTTTGCAGGGCTAGTTTAAGGAGGCGGCAAGATGATAGAAATTTTAATTGCTGTTTTAGTATTAGGGGTTGCCGCATTAATTTTAGGACTTATGTTAAGCTATGCTTCAAAGGTGTTTGCGGTAGAGCAAGACGAAAAAGAGGTTGCCTTGCGTGAAGCACTTCCGGGCGCTAACTGCGGCGCTTGCGGATATGCTGGTTGCGACGGTTATGCTGAAGCACTAAGTAAAGGTGAAGCAGAACCAAACCTTTGCGCCCCGGGTGGAAGTGATACCGCTAATGCTTTGGGAGAAATTTTAGGTATATCTGTAACACTTATACCTAAAAAAGCTATTGTAAAATGCAAAGGCTGTAAAGATAACGCAACCTTTAGATACGAATACGTAGGACTAAACTCTTGTGCTTCTGCCGCTATGCTTGCAGGTGGCCCCAAAGACTGTTCTTTTGGCTGCTTGGGACTTGGCGATTGTGTTAAGGCTTGTGAATTTAACGCAATAAAAGTGGATAACGGTATTGCTGTTATTGACTATAATATTTGTGGCGGTTGCGGTAGTTGTGCCGCTGCTTGTCCACGCGGTATTATTGAAGTTAAATCTGCACCCTTTACACCAACCGTTTTATGCAAAAGCAAAGACAAAGGCGCCGTTTCAAGAAAAGTTTGTAAAGTTAGTTGTATAGGCTGTGGCATTTGTGCCAAAAACTGCCCAAACGAAGCTATAACCGTAACAGATTTTCTTGCAACAATTGATCCCGAAAAATGTTCGAGTTGTGGTAACTGCATTGCAAAATGCCCACAAAAATGTATTAAATAATTTAAGCCCCGACTATCTCGGGGCTTTTTATTTGACAAAATATTAAAATGTATTTATAATTTAATTATAATATTTAATTAATATATAAGGATGAAATTTATGCAAGAAATTAGATGTCCAAAATGTAACGAGGTTTTTACTGTTGACGAAAGCGGTTATGCTGCACTTTTAGAACAAGTTAGAAACAACGAATTTGAAAAAGAACTAACCTTGCGCGAAGAAGCAATTTTAAAAGAGCATCAAAATAAAATTAGTTTAGCTCTAGCACAAGAATCGGCCAAAAGCGAAAAAGCAATTTTAGAACAAAAAGCCGAAATTGAAAAGCTAAAAGGCGCATTAGAGATTGAAAAAACCAATAACGAACTTGCAGTTAAAACGGCTTTACAACAAAAAGATGCAGAAATTTTAAAGCTTCAAAACGCACTTGATTTATCTATTAAAGAGCAAGAACTAAGCGTTAGAAATTTACGCGAACAACACCTTGCAGAGATTAAGCGCAAAGACGAAGAAGTTGAATATTATAAAGACTTTAAAGCAAAACAATCAACAAAAATGATTGGCGAAAGTTTAGAGCGACACTGCGAAAACGAGTTTAATAAAATTCGTATGACGGCATTTCCTAACGCCTATTTTGAAAAGGATAACGATGCTAGTTCCGGCAGTAAAGGCGACTTTATTTTTAGAGAAGAAATTGACGGTGTTGAACTAATTTCAATTATGTTTGAAATGAAAAACGAGGCCGACGCTACCGAAAAGAAACACAAAAACGAAGAATTTTTTAAAGAACTTGATAAAGACCGCAGAGAGAAAAACTGCGAATATGCCGTTTTAGTTTCTTTGCTTGAAAACGACAGCGAACTTTATAACACAGGCATTGTTGACGTAAGCTACAGATATGAAAAGATGTACGTAATTCGTCCACAGTTCTTTATTCCGCTAATTACATTACTTAGAAATGCGGCTCTAAATTCTTTAAAATATAAGCAAGAACTTATGGTGGTTAAAGAACAACATATTGATATTACTAACTTTGAAAACGATATGAACGATTTTAAAGACAAGTTTACACGTGGTGTTCAACTAGCAAGTGCAAGATTTAACGATGCGATTGCCGAAATTGATAAAACCATTACACGTTTGCAAAAGGTTAGAGAATCTTTAGTTGTAAGCGGCAACCACTTACAAGCCACAAACACCAAGGTTGAAAACCTTTCTATTAAAAAGTTAACACGTAACAACCCCACAATGCAGGCAAAATTTGAAGAGCTTAAAAAATAATTAAAAGCATAGACTTTCGTCTATGCTTTTTTTATAATATTTAATTTTTGAATTTTGTCTTCAATTATTTTTAAGGCGTCTTGTTCGTTGTTTATTTCTAAAACCGCTTTTTCAAAGGGGCAAATATCGGTTTTATTGCGATTAATTATGTTTTTAACTAGAGTTTGATACTCAACCACTATGCCGTGTTTTTGTAACAGCATTAATGCTTGTTCACTTAAAACCTCAGCATAAATCGATTTTACCTTTAAAAGCAAATATAAAAATGCGGTTGCCTTGCCCACTACCCTATCGTACGCACAAAAGCCGCTAAAATCCTTGCCGCTTTTTAAGAACAAATATAATGGTTTAACACCTCGTTCGGTTGAAAAATGAATTTCTTTTTCTTTAATTAAAACGCAGGTGTATTTTTTTAATAACTCTTTATTATTCATTATTTTTGTTAAGTCTTTCTGTAAAATCAACCATCATTTTGCTAATTTCTATACTTTGTGGACAAACCATTTCACAAGCTCTGCAGCCAATACAAGAAGCCGGTCTTTTTTCTTCGGGTAACGATTTTATAACCATTGGTGCAATAAAGCCGCCTGCAAAGGCAAAATCGTTATATAGTTCTATAAGTTGTGGAATATCTAATTCTTTAGGGCATTTTGAGGTGCAATAACGACAGGCAGTACAAGGAAGACTGGTTTTTTCGGTCATCTTATTTGCAACACTATAAATAAGCTCTGTTTCTTCTTTATTTAAAGGCTTATTTGTATTGAAAATTTCAATATTTTCTTTTAGTTGCTCTAAATTTGACATGCCCGAAAGTATTACTCTAACTTCATCAAAAGACTGCAAATATCTAAAAGCCCACTCTACCGCATTAATATTACGTGCGCTTTTTAGCATATTTTTATATTCATCATCTAAACTTGCAAGTTTGCCACCGCGTAGTGGTTCCATAACAAAAACGGGTATATTATATTCTTTAAAAAGTTCTAATTTGGCTTTAGCGTTTTGCATTTTATAGTCAAGATAATTAAGCTGAACCTGACCAAATTCCATATGCTCGCCATATGCCTCTAAAAAGCGCTTTGTGGTATCAATATTGCCGTGAATTGAAAAGCCTATATGCTTTATTCTGCCTTGCTTTTTCTGCTCTAACATAAATTCCATTAGTTTAAATTCGCGGTTTAAATAATGCTCAATATTAGCCTCGCAAACGTTATGGAACAAATAAAAATCAAAATAATCGGTTTGGCACTTTTTAAGTTGCTCAAAGAAAATTTCTTCTACCTTCATTAAATTTTCAACGTTAAAGCCCGGAAATTTATCGGTTAAATAATAACTATCTCTTGGATATTCTTTTAAGCACTCACCTATTATGGTTTCGGCGTTGCCGTTATGATAACCATAAGCCGTATCAACGTAATTAACACCATTTTTAAAGGCATAGTCTATCATTTGTTTGGTGGCGTTTATATCTATATTTTTATAATCGTTATCTACTACTGGCAAACGCATTGTGCCAATTCCTAAACCGGATATTTTTTTATCTTTAAAGTTTTTATAAATCATAAACTACCTCGTTGTTTTTTTATATTGTAACACAAGACTATATGGTTTGTAAATTAAACTTTTTGTTTACTGAAAGTTACTTATATGATATACTAAATTTAACTTAAGGGGGGAATTAAGCTTGATCGACGTTTGGCAAAAATTAAAACTTGAAACTCGACCTATTTTAATATATGGAACAGGCAACGGCGCAGACAAACTTATTGACCGTTTAGAAGAGCTTAATATTAAAATAAGCGGTGTTTTTGCTAGCGATGGCTTTGTTAGAGAACGCAGTTTTCGTTCCTTTAATCTGCTTTCTTTTGAAAGTGCTAAAAACACTTTTGGCGATTTTGTTGGCCTTATTTCTTTTGGCACAAGCCGAAAAGAAACAATAGATTATATAAAAGATCTTTCTAAAAAAGTTACCCTTTATATGCCTGAAGTACCTGTTATTGGTACCGAAGTTTTTGATTTGGAATTTGCAAAAACTCACAAAAAAGAACTTGAAGAAGTTTATAATGTTTTATATGATGAGGAGTCTAAAAACACCTTTTTAAATATGATTAATTTTAAATTAAGCGGTGAAATTGACTATTTATTTAAAGCTGAATCGAAAGAAGAAAAAGACTTTTTTGAAATATTAAATCTTAAAAAAACCGATAACTTTTTAGACCTGGGCGCATATAATGGCGACACCGTTTTATCTTATATAAATCGTGTAAAACCAACGGGTAAAATAACAGCCGTAGAAGCCGATAAAAAGACCTTTAAAAAGCTAGTTTTAAATACAGAAAATTTAGGTGTAAACTGCATAAATGCTGCGGTTTGTGATGTGCTTGGAGAAGTGCCTTTTAATGTAAAATCAGGGCGCGGAAGTACCATTGGCGGCACCGATAAAATTAATGCTACTACTATTGATTATTTAGCAAAAACGCAAGAATATAACTATATAAAATTTGACATTGAAGGGGCCGAACTTTCGGCAATTAAAGGAGCAGAAAACACTATTAAAACCCAAAAACCCAAAATGCTTATTTCTTGCTACCATAAATCCAGTGATTATTTTACAATACCAAAAAAGGTGTTAGAGTTTAACCCAAATTATAAAGTTTATATGCGGCACTACCCATCAATACCTGCTTGGGACACAGTATTTTATTTTGTTTAAAATATAATTGGCTTTGCCATAAAAAATAAAAACAGCGAAGAAATTTCTTCGCTGTTTTTTTATTTTATCATATCTTTTAAAATGGTTTCAATTTCTGTTAGCCAGTCGCCTTCGAAAAGTTCAATCATACCTTTATCTGCGGCGGCGGCAAGTTTTGGCTCAATTGGAATTTGTGCTAACATTTTTACGCCGTATTCTTTTGTAACTTCGGCAGTTTTACTGCTACCGTAAATTTCAATTTTTTTGCCACAATCGGGACAAAGAGCATAACTCATATTTTCAACAATGCCAAGCACCGGAATATTCATAAGATTTGCCATATTGATTGCTTTTTTAACAATCATACTTACAAGTTCTTGTGGGCTTGTTACAACGATAATTCCATCCACCGGTAAACTTTGGAATATTGTTAGCGGTACGTCGCCGGTGCCCGGTGGCATATCAACAAACATATAGTCCACGTCGCCCCAAATAACGTCGGTCCAGAACTGTTTAACGGTGCCTGCAATAACGGGGCCGCGCCAACAAACCGGATCAGTTTCGTTTTTGGTAAGTAGGTTTAAAGACATTACTCTAATACCTGTTTTTGTGGTAACGGGCAAAAGACCTTCTTCAATTGCGTCTGCATTAGTGTGCAAATTAAACATATTTGGAATACTTGGTCCTGTAATATCTGCATCTAAAATGGCGGTAGAATAACCTAAGCGGTTTGCGGTAACAGCCGATAAAGCCGAAACCAAACTTTTACCAACGCCACCTTTGCCACTAACAATGCCTATAACCTTTTTAACGTTAGACATTTCGTGTGGTTTTTCAACTAAACTTCTGCTACTGCATTTTTCACTGCAAGTAGAACAATCGTGTGTGCACTCGCTCATTTAAAACACCTTTCTATTTTACAATTGTGCCAACGCCATCTAAAATATAGCTTGGTCTATACGGATATTTTGCAATATCTTCTTTACTTGTTACACCTGAAAGCACCAAAACAGTATCAATTTCAGATTCAATACCCGAAATAATGTCGGTATCCATCCTGTCGCCTATAATACAGGCCTCACATTCGCTACTACAACCTAACATTTTAAGGCCGATGCGCATCATAAGTGGGTTTGGTTTGCCAATGTAATAGGCTTTTTTACCGGTTGCAATTTCTATTGGGCTTATTAAAGCACCGGTGGCCGGTACAATACCTTTTTCTGTGGGGCCGGTAATATCGGGGTTAGTGCCGATTAACTTTGCGCCGCCACGTACTAACAAGGTTGCGTGCTCTATCATTTCGTAATTTAAACTTCTGGTTTCGCCCATAACAACGTAATCGGGACTAATGTTATTCATTGTAAGCCCTGCATCATAAAGTGCGTTAATAAGTCCCGGTTCGCCTATAGCGTAAACACTGCCGCCTTCACATTGACTTTTTAAAAACTTTGCCGTAGCAAGGGCTGAAGTGTAAAAATGTTCTTCTGCAACGTCTAGGCCCATCCTTAAAAGTTTTTGACGAAGTTCGCGCGGACTTCTTTCGCTAGAGTTTGTTAAAAATACGTAGTTTTTATTTTCTTTATGAAGCCACTCAACAAATTCTTTAACACCGGGCAATAATT
Source organism: Acutalibacteraceae bacterium (assembly GCA_045540715.1). GTDB lineage: Bacteria > Bacillota > Clostridia > Oscillospirales > Acutalibacteraceae > UMGS1279. The sequence continues at coordinate 77,838 of JAZQHT010000013.1, forward strand.
TATCACCATGATAAATTACACCATCCATATCACATATAAAGCCTTTTTTATTTTTTAACTTTGATAGGTCCATATTTATAATCCTTTCAAAAGGGGTGTTAATTTAACCAACGATAATTATACTATTAAATTTACAACTATTCAAGCAAAAAATAAATTGAATTATACTAATTATTATGATATACTATATAAGTCAAAATGGGTTAATATTGTTAATAAATAATTAACACATTTGTAAAACTGATTGTTTATAATTTTTCTAAGCAGATTTTTTAGGAGGATAAAATAATGATTGAGGTTAAAAACCTTTATAAACGTTACGGCAACAATCTTGCAGTAAGTGACGTTAGTTTTTCTATTAAAAAAGGTGAAATTGTAGGTTTCTTAGGCCCTAACGGTGCGGGTAAATCTACAATAATGAATATTTTAACCGGTTACCTATCAGCAACTTCGGGTTCTGCTGCCATTGCAGGATTTGATATTTTAGATAATCCGGAAGACGCAAAACGCCACATTGGTTATTTGCCGGAACTTCCCCCACTTTATTTAGATATGACGGTTAGAGAATATTTAGAGTTTTGCTACGACCTTAAAAAAGCAAGATTCCAAAAGAAACCTCACCTGGACGAAATTTGTAGGTTGGTTGATATTGCCCACGTTCAAAATCGTTTAATTAAAAACCTTTCTAAAGGTTATCGTCAACGTGTTGGTATTGCCCAAGCACTTATTGGCAACCCCGACGTTTTAATTTTGGACGAGCCCACCGTTGGCCTAGACCCAAAACAAATCATTGAAATTCGTTCTTTAATTGAAAGACTTGGCAAACACCACACCATTATTTTATCTTCTCATATACTTTCTGAAATTCAAGCAATTTGCAAAAGAATTATCATTATTAATCGTGGACAAATCGTTGCTGACGATACACCTGAAAATCTTTCTAAAAAGATGTCAACCGACCTTTCTATTACAGTTAGAGTTCAGGGCCCTGAAGCTTCAATTACACAGGTACTTTCTAACATTAAAGAGGTTGAAAGCGTTACTTCTTTAGGCATTAGAGAAACCGGCAGTTGCGACTTTTTGATTGAACCTAAAGAAAATTGCGATGTTCGTCGCGCTGTTTTCGAAAGACTTTCGGATAGAAAGTGGCCCATTTTAGAGTTAAGCAGTAAGCAGTTAACACTTGAACAAATCTTCTTGCGTTTAACCGAAGGGGTTATTACTAAACAAAATAAAGAAGAACCTAAAAAAGTTAAAAAGGTTAGCTCTAAAACTAAAAAAGCCGCACTTGATGCAGTATTCGGAGAGGAGGAATAATAAATGTTAGCCGTTTATAAACGCGAACTTAAAGCTTATTTTACAAACCCACTTGGGTACGTTGTTTTAGCAATTATGCTTTTCTTTTTAAGCATTAACTTTATGACATTACTTTTAAATTACTACGGCAATATTTCTTATTTGTTTTTTATGGTTAATACCTATACAATGCTTATTCCTCCGTTAATTACCATGCGCCTTTTTTCTGAAGAGAAAAAGCAAAAAACCGACCAGCTTTTATTTACTGCCCCCGTAAGCATTACAAAAATTGTTTTGGGTAAATATTTAGCTGCATTTACTTTATTTGCAATTTGCTATGCCGTTACAATTATTTATGAAATTATTTTTGGTGCATTAACACAAGTAAACGTTTTAATGTATTTATCTTCTTTACTTGGCACCGCTCTTATTGGTTTAAGTTTAATTGCTATTGGCACCTTTATTTCAAGCGTTACAGAAAGCCAAATTATTGCAGCAATTTTAGGACTTATCGCTTCTATTACAATTATGATGTTTGATTCTATTGGCAGTGTGTTTGGTAGCTCTTTACTTTCAACACTATTCTCTACCCTATCTTTTGCTACAAGATACAATACCTTTAATTCAGGTATTATTGATTTTTCAAACATTGTTTACTTTTTAAGTATTAGCGTATTGTTTATTTTCTTAACAATTCGCGTACACGAGAAAAAACGTTGGGCTTAAAGGAGGGGTTATGATGAAAAAAGATAAAAAGAACACAAAGGCTTTAAAACCAGAAGTTGAAAAAACTGCAGAACCCCAAACCGTTAAGACCACCAAAAGCGGCAAAATTAAAAGCGCTTTTGCCACAAAGAAAGGTTTATTTTCTGCTATACTTATTGTTATTGTTTGCGTTACTTTGGTTGCAATTAATATTTTATCAATTTTAATTGCACAAAAACTTCCCACAACAATTGACGTTACAGAAACCAACTCTTTTGAACTAACCGACAATAACATTGAATTTATTAAACAATTCAACAAACTCGACAGTATTAAAGATATTGAAATTATTCTTTGCGCCACAAAAGCAAGTTATACCGGTGCCGATATGGTTAACTATGCTTACACTAATTTAGCAGTAATTGAAAATAATTCACCTGATAACTATTTTAACCAAACAGTTAGACTTATTGAAGAATATCCTAAATACTCTTCAAAAATTCACGTTTCTTACGTTGATACACAAGAACCTTCATTTAATAAGTTAGAAAGCGAAGTTCCAACCGAAATTAGTTATGGCGACGTTTTGGTTAGAACCACAAAAGCAGACGGCAGTGTTAAAACCACCGTTTTAACTTTTGATGATTTATACGAAGCACAATTAATTCAAGACGAGTATTATATGATGTACGGTACATCTCACCGTCAAATTGTTCTTTCTAACGTAGAAAATGCCGTTTCTAATGCAATTAATAAAACAGCTGTGGGCGTTAACAAAAAACTTGCAGTATTAAACAAATATTGCGATGCTACTGCAGTTGCAAACCTACTTACCACCCTTGTTTATAACGATTATACCCCAACTACTCTTGACGGTAACGTTACAAACGAAACCTTAAAAGATTACGACGTTGTTTTAATTGCGGCCCCCACTACCGACATTGACAACGACACTTTAAAAGAACTTGATGCCTTTTTAAAGAACGATGGTAAATTGGGTAAAACCTTAATTTATATTGCAAGTCAATCTTCACCAAGCACCCCAAATTTAAATATGTTTTTAAGTGAGTGGGGCTTTAAAACCTTAGATGGTGTTTTACACGAAAGCAGCAGTCAATATTACATTGGCTCACCCGATAAAATGATACAATCTTACACAGACTCAGATTATTCCATTAATAACTGGAATTTTGAAAAAGAGTGTATTTCAGGCAATAACACCCCTATTGAAATTGTGTTTGAGCAAAAAGGAAACAGAACAGTTTATCCTCTTTTAGCAACAGAAGACACAGTATTTATTGCACCTAAAGGCACACTTGGCGAATATACCCCACCAAGTGACACAGTAAAAAAATCTTACCCAACAATTGTTATGAGCAGAGAAGTTGCTTATGACGAAGCAGATAACGAGGTTATGAGTTCTGTTATTGCTTTTGCAAGTGAAGACTTTGTTTCTAGTGATTACGCAGATATTCCCAATATCGATAATATAAGCTTTGCAGTAAAAATGTTAAACGTTTCTGTTGGCCATGAAGACAGCCTTTACGTTATGCCAAAAGGTACAACTATAACAGGTATTACAAATGCTATTAGTGCTGCAACTTATAGTGCAATTTTGTGGATTTTTGTTATTATCTTACCCGTTTTAATTATTGCCGGAGGTATTGCAATTTGGATAATCAGAATCAAGAAATAATAAACGAAACCGAAGAATCTACTATATTTGCTACCCCGCAAGAAGATAAAAAGAAAAGAAAACCAAAGAAAAAATTAGGCCCTGTTGCAACAATTATTATTTTGGTTGTACTTCTTTTAATTTTAGGCGGTGCAGTTGCGGCCCTACTTATTTGGGGTGGCAATAACACCGATACTGTTTCGGGCATTGAAATTACAACTATTCAAATTTTAGAACACAACACCAAAGATATTGAAAAAATTAATATTGAAAACCTAAATGGTAAACTAGAGTTTTATGCTTCTAAAGTTTCAACCGAAGCCGGAGATATTGATTCCTTCTTACTTCGCGGATACGATACCGACCTTATTGCCGACTCTTATATTACAAGCATTGCCGATAAGGCAGCCCGTATGGAAGCACTTAGAGAAATGAGTGGCGAGGGCGACTATGGTTTAGATAAACCTAGTGCAGTTGTTAAAGTTACAGGTCGTAACGGGCTTAAAGATTATAGCTTTAAAATTGGCGCTAAATCGCCTGATCGCAGTGGCTATTACTTACAAATAGACGGTAACGATAAAATTTATTTAGTGCCTTCTTCGGTTGCAGAAATGTTCTTATCAAAACCCGAAGATCTAACAAATAACTCCCTTGTTTTACCGCCTAATGCCGATACGGTTAGCAGCGAATATTTAAATAACGGAAGTTTGGCTTACGTTGATAAAATTGAAATTTCGGGTGCAAAATACAAAAACCCAATTACCATTATGCACACCGATAATTCATTAGCCGCTTATACACTTACTTCCCCCGTTACACGCTATGCTGATATTGATGCAGTTAACGGCTATTTAGAATTAATTACAAGCGGCATTACCGCACAAGGTTGTTACAAACTTTTACCATCAAATGCCGATTATGAAAAATACGGTCTTACAAGACCCGACACTTTAGTTAATATTTATTACGATAAAACTGTAGTTAAAATTGTTGCTAAAAAGCAAAACGACGGTAACTATGCAGTTATTATTGATAATAAAAAAGCAATTTACATGGTATCGGGTGAAGCCCTAACAATGTTAGAGTATCGTTTAGAAGATTTATTAAATCAATTTGTATTTTTACAAGACCTTGAAGAATTTGAATCTATCACTTATAACGATGGCACTAAAGACCACACCTTTACCATTAATTACAATGAAGAGACAAACGTAACAACCGAAAAATATTTAAATAAAGATATTGACGATGCTTTATTTAGAACCTATTTTGATTACTTTGTATATTTAAAACCCGAATATAACGAAAGTTATACTAAGGGCAAAACTGAATTTACCGCAACCTTTAATTTCAGAGATAATAAAGGTAAAATTGTTGTTGAACTAAAAAGACAAAACGACCGTCAATATGTTGTAACAATTAACGGTAAAGATCAAGGCGTTGTTTCTTACACCTACGTTGATAATATTAAAAAATATTTAAGCAACGTAATAAACAAACAAGGTATTCCTAATCCACAATAAATTTAAAATAGCCGCAAATTTCTGCGGCTATTTTTTTCTTGTTTTTATAATATTAATATGTTATTATAAATTTAGCGTTACAAATAAATGTAAGGAGTTTTATTATGAAAAAAGCTTTATCGGTTTTTCTTTCAGTTTTACTTGTTATTGCGCTTATTCCAACCACAATTGCAGATACATTTTCTACTGATAACGGTCTTCAATACGTTGTAGAAAATAACGAGGTAACAATTGTTGGTTATACAGATTTATTAGGGGCTAACGTTGAAATACCAAGTAATATTGATACTTACCCTGTAACCAAAATTGGCAGTTATGCCTTTTACGGAAGCGAAACTCTAACTAAAATTACAATTCCTTCTTCTGTAAAAGCAATTGGTTCATCTGCTTTTACAGATTCCACCTTAAAAGAAATTGTTTTAAACGAAGGACTAACTACTATTGAGCACTTTGCTTTTGCTTATACCCCACTTGAAAGTATTGTAATACCCGAAAGTGTAAATAGTATTGATTATGCTGCTTTCTTTAGCTGTGTTAATTTAAGTAGCGTGACTTTACCAAGCGGTTTAACTGAAATTCCTGAAGACACTTTCTGTTTTTGTGAATCTTTAACCGAAATTGAAATTCCAACAAGCGTTAAAAAAATTGGCGACTACGCTTTTGGTGCAACCGGCATTACCACCATTGATATACCAAAAGGTGTAACAAGCATTGGTAAATATGCTTTTTACGGAAGCCATATTAAAACCATATTCTTACCAAAAGAAATAACAAGTGTTGGTATTTATGCTTTTTATAACTGTGAAGATCTTGAAACCGTTTGGTATATGGGATCTGAATCACAAAAAAACACTATTGCTTTTGACGAATATAACTCTTTACTTTTAAATGCAACCTGGCATTATAACACTTGCGAAGGCGAACACACCTACACAAACGTTTGCGATGCTACTTGTAATTTGTGCGACTGGACCAGAACTGTTGAAGGCCATAAGTACGACAACGCCTGTGATGCTACTTGTAATAACTGTGGTGAAGAAAGAGTACCTTCTGACCACGTTTATGATAACACCTGTGATACCACCTGTAACGTTTGCGGCGATATAAGAGAAATCGAACACACTTATGATAATAACTGTGATACAGAGTGTAATATTTGCGGTAACATTAGAGAAGTAGGCGATCACGTTTACGATAACACTTGCGACACTACTTGTAATGAGTGCGGTAACGTTAGACCCATCACTCACACTTATGATAACGAGTGCGATGCCGAGTGTAATATTTGCGGAAATATCAGAGAAGTAGCCGACCATATTTACGATAACTCTTGCGATACTACTTGTAACGAGTGCGGCGCTATTAGACCCATCACCCACACTTACGATAACAACTGCGATAACGAGTGTAATATTTGCGGAAATATCAGAGAAGTAGGCGATCACGTTTACGATAATACTTGTGATACTACTTGTAACGAGTGCGGTAACGTTAGACCCATCACCCACACTTACGATAATAACTGCGACACCGAGTGTAATATTTGCGGAAATATCAGAGAAGTAGGCGATCACGTTTACGACAATACTTGCGATACTACTTGTAACGAGTGCGGTAACGTTAGACCAATTACCCACACTTACGACGATATTTACGACCTTACTTGTAACGTTTGCAACCACACAAGAAGCGTAAGCGCAATTACCGTTACAACAATGCCTTCAAAAATTACATATTACAAAGGTGAAAGCCTAGATATAACAGGTTTAGAAATTACCGTTACTTTAAGCGATGGCGATGAAGGAATTGTAACAGGCTATACCGTTAGCGAAATTACAAGCAACATTGGTGAACAAACCGTAACGGTTACTTATTTAGGAGTTACAACCACATTTAAAGTTGAGGTTGCAGATTATCTTGCAGGCGACGTTAACGGCGATACGGAAGTAACCAGTAAAGACTTAACCACACTTCGTAGATATCAAGCAGGTTGGGACGTAACAGTTATTGAACCGGCTTGCGATATTAACAAAGACGGCGAAGTAACCAGCAAAGATATAACACACTTTGCAAGATACCTAGCAGGCTGGGCTGGTATTTCAATTTAATAGCTAAAACTAAAGCAGAGAAGATTTTTTCTTTTCTGCTTTATTTTTTAATATATATTATATTGATATTTATAATAAAAGTTAGTATAATAGATAATGGATTAAAATGCAAATAAGGAGACCTACTTATGGATTGCAAAAGATTTTTTAGTTCTGTAAAAAATAAAAGAATTGCTATATGCGGAATTGGTATTAGTAACACCCCACTTGCTTTAAAATATTTAGAAGAGGGTGCTACCGTTTTTGCTTGCGATAGAAGAAGTCGCGAGGCTATTGGCGAACTTGCCGACCGCCTAGAAAACGCAGGTGCAGAATTACGACTTGGTGAAAATTATTTACAAAACCTTGAGGTTGACGTTATTTTTAGAACACCGGGTATGAACTTTAATATGCCCGAACTAAAAAAGGCCCGTAGAGACGGTATTGCAGTTACAAGTGAGATGGAGGTATTTTTCGACCTTTGCCCTGCTACTATTTTTGCAGTTACAGGTTCTGACGGTAAAACCACAACAACCACCCTTATTGCAAAAATGCTTGAAGCAGATGGCAAGAAGGTTCATTTGGGCGGCAACATAGGTAAACCTCTACTTCCCCAGCTTGACGAAATTGGTCCTGACGATTTTGTTGTTGCTGAACTTTCTTCTTTCCAATTAATTTCTATGAGAAAAAGTCCCGACGTTGCAGTTGTAACAAATATTGCTCCTAACCACTTGGACGTTCATAAAGATATGCAAGAATACGTTGACAGTAAACGCAACATTATTTTGCATCAAAACGCTTTTTCGAGAACAGTTTTAAATTACGATAACGATATTACCCACTCTTTTAAAAACGACGTGCGCGGTCAACACATGGGCTTTAGTATGCAAGGCTCTGTTAAAAACGGCGCATATATGGATGAAAACGGCTATTTATATATGGCTTACCGCGATATGAAAGTGCCACTTATGAACAAAAAAGATATTTCGGTTATTGGCGAACACAACGTTGAAAACTACCTAGCCGCAATTTCTGCAGTTTGGGGTTACGTTAGAGTTGATTCTATTAGAAAGGTTGCAAAAGAATTTATGGGTGTTGAGCACCGCATTGAGTTTGTTCGCGAGCTTGATGGTGTTAAATACTATAACGATTCTATTGCAACAAGCCCAACAAGAACAATTGCAGGCTTAAAATCTTTTGAAAACCCAATTGTTTTACTTGCAGGCGGTTACGATAAGCATATTCCTTTTGACCCCATGATTCCTTACGTAATTGATAAGGTTAAAGCAATCATTTTGCAAGGACCCACCGCAGAAATTATTGAAAACTGCATTAAAAACCATCCCGATTATAAAGGTAGCCCCGAAATTATTAGGGCAGAAAATATGGAAGATGCCGTTTTAAAAGCACGCGGCGTTGCAACTAAAGGCGATATTGTAACACTTTCTCCTGCGTGTGCAAGTTTTGATGCATATCCAAACTTTATGCTACGCGGCGACCACTACAAAAAACAAGTTAACGAATTAAAATAGGTGAAATAATGGAAATTAAAAACCTTGTAACAAATTTAAGTAACAACTGTTTTATTGGAAACGTTGATACTGTAAAAGATACGGTTGATGAATTTTTAGGTGTTAAAACCATAAAAGACCATAATAATAATCTTTATTGCTTTAAAGATAACGGTGCTAAAAAAACGCTAATGTTAGAAGCACATATTGACGAAATCGGCTTTATTATTACCGATATTGTTGACGGTTTTTTACGTGTAAATGCGGTTGGTGGCATTGACCCTAAAATTTTATTTGGTCAACGCGTTAAATTCTTTGGCAAAAAAGAGGTTAAGGGTATTTTTTGCAGCACTCCCCCACACCTAAAAGCAAAAGAAGAAAAAAGTTTTGATATTAACACTATGGCGGTTGACACAGGTCTTAAAGATGCAAAAGAATTTTTATCTTTAGGTAATTTTGGTGTGTTTGATACTAATGCTAAAGAATTAAATAATAATCAAATTACCGCAAAATCTTTAGATAATCGCGCAGGGGTGGCTGCCGTATTATATGCTTTTAAATATGCAAAAGCAAAATACAATTTAGCGCTACTGCTTTCTAGTGGTGAAGAACTTGGTAACCGCGGTGCAATACCCGGTGTGTTTAAAATAGAGCCCGACTATGCAGTTTGTGTTGACGTTAGCTTTGGCGAAACACCCGGTGTGCCCGAATATAAAACCGCAAAACTTGGAAGCGGTGCAATGGTTGGCATTAGCCCCATTTTAAATGAAACCGTAACACAAAAATTACTTGAACTTTCTAATAATAACGGCACAACAGAAATTATGAGTGGCAGAACAGGAACTAATTCCGACGTTGTTTCTATTTCTAAAACGGGGGTTAAAACAGGTCTTGTTTCTATTCCACTTAAAAATATGCATACCCCTGTTGAAATTGCTGATATTAACGATATAAAACAGGTAGCAGAACTATTAATTAAGTTTGCAGAAAGCGAAGAATTATAATGGAAGCATTAAAACAACTGCTTAAAGAATTATCTAATATAGTTGGCGTTGCGGGTCGTGAAGATGCCGTTGCGTTATATATTGAAAATAAGTTAAAAGACTATAAAGACGTTACTTTTATAAAAGATAACTGCGGCAATATTATTGCTAATAAAAAGGGCGCAAAGATGGGCAAAAACATTATGGTTGACGCTCACATGGACGAGGTTGGCTTTATTGTAACCTTTATTGAACCAAACGGCCTTATTCGTTTTGCAAACGTTGGCGGTATTGAAACCGAAACCTTGCTTTGCAAACGCGTAAAATTTAAAAACGCTGTTGGTGTTATTGGCGTAAAACCAATTCACCTAACTGAAGAAGGCGAAAAAGACAGTTTACCCAAAACTGATAATTTATTTATTGATATTGGTACAAGCAGTAAAGAAGAAACTTTAAAGTACCTTTCTTTGGGTGAGGTTGGCACCTTTGATAGCGAGTTTTCTGATTTTGGCGATGGTCTTTTTATTGGCCGGGCTATTGACGACCGCGTTGGTTGTGCCGTGCTTTTAAAACTTTTAAGTGAAAAAAGCGAATATGATTTTACTGCAACCTTTACCGTTCAAGAAGAGCTTGGTTGTAAAGGGGCCTCTGCTGCTGCATTTAGAGTTAAACCCGAAGTTGCCATTATTTTAGAAGGCACAACTGCGGGCGATATTTTAGACGTAGAAGAACACAAAAAGGTTTGCAAAGTTGGCTGCGGCACTGCAGTTAGCTTTATGGACAGAGTTTCTATTTACGATAGAGAACTTTATGAACTTTGCTTTAAACAAAAGGTTATTTGCCAACCCAAAGCTTACGTTTCGGGCGGCAACAACTCTGGCAGTATTGCTTTAAGTGGTGAAGGAGCAAGGGTTTTAGCACTTTCCCTTCCAACAAGATATTTGCATTCTGCCTATACCATTGGCTCTTATAACGATTTAGAGAGTCTTTACAATTTAACAAAAGCAATGATTAAAGCAATAAACGAGTAGGATTTTTATGAACGAATTTTTACAACTTACTGAACAACTTAAAAATGCCGATAAAAAAGCAATGGAGCTTTGTGCTGATGCTTTTAAAAAGGTTGAAGAAATTACCCTTTATAATCAATGGAAGGTGCTTTCTGCTTTTAGAGAATTCAGAGTTTCTGAAAGCCATTTTTCTGCAAGTACCGGCTACGGCTACGACGACTATGGCAGAGATAACCTTGACAGAATTGTAGCACGAGTTTTTGGCACCGAAGACGCACTTATAAGATACACCTTTGAAAGCGGCACAACAACCATTACAACAGGTCTTTTTGGGGTGCTACGCCCTAACGATAAAATGCTTATTTTAACTGGTGAAGTTTATGATACTTTGCAGGGTGTTTTAGGGCACAATAAAAAGGTTGACGGCTCTTTAACCGATTTTGGCGTTACAATTAAAGTGGTGCCTTTAAAGGATGATAAGCCCGATATTGAAAAAATTACAGCCGAGCTTAAAGCCGATGATTATAAAGCGGTTTATATTCAACGTTCACGCGGATATAGTTTAAGACCAAGCTTAACTGTGCAAGAAATTAATGAGCTTATTGATTTAACCAAAGAAATTTCGCCAAATACATATACCTTGCTTGATAACTGCTATGGCGAATTTGTTGAAAAAAACGAACCCAAAGCAGATTTACTTATGGGCTCGCTAATTAAAAACCCAGGTGGCGGCATTGCCCCATGCGGCGGTTATTTAGCAGGTACTAAAGAAATTATTGAAAAATGCGCTTACCGTATGACTGCCCCCGGTGTTGGACGCGAAGTTGGAGCTACGCTAGGGCACAACCGCGAGCTTTATATGGGCTTTTTTAATGGCCCTAACGTTACGGGGGAAGCACTTAAAACCGCAATTTATGCTTCTTGTCTGTTTGAAATTTTGGGCTTTACTGCTCTACCCCGCTATGACGAAAAGCGTGCAGATATTATTGAAAGCATATTGCTAAATAATAAAGAAAATTTAATTGAATTTTGCAAGGGTATTCAGTTTGGTGCCCCGGTTGACAGTTTTGTTGAGCCGGTTCCAGCCCCAATGCCAGGCTATGATGACGACGTTATTATGGCGGCAGGCGCTTTTACACTTGGCTCTTCAATTGAACTTTCTGCAGACGCGCCGTTAAGAGAACCTTATGCCGTTTATTTGCAAGGCTCCCTTAATTTTAACAGCGGTCGCTTTGGAATTTTAAAAGCGGCAGAAAATATTTTAAATCTTCAAAAATAGCATTGATTTTTGAAGACAAATTATATATAATAGAAGCAAGTTTTTTTCTTTTAAGGATGTGTTTTAAAAATGTATGGAGAATTAATGGATTCAATTAGTTTTGTAACTAATTACGACCCCGAAGTTGGCCTTTCTATGAAAAAGGAATTAGAACGCCAACAAAGAAATATTGAGCTTATTGCAAGTGAAAACTTTGTTTCCCCTGCAGTACTTGCCGCAATGGGAAGCGTACTAACAAACAAATACGCAGAAGGTTACCCCGGTAAACGTTATTACGGCGGTTGCTACTGTGTTGACGAGGTTGAAGAATTAGCACGTAAACGCGCTTGCGAAATTTTTGGTGCAGATCACGCTAACGTTCAACCACACTCGGGCGCACAAGCAAACCTAGCGGCTTATGCTGCAGTTATTTCCCATGGCGATACCGTTATGGGTATGAATCTTGCTCACGGCGGACATTTAACCCATGGCTCTCCTGTAAATGCATCCGGTATTAATTATAACTTTGTGCCTTACGGCGTTAACGAAGACGGCTTTATTGATTATGACGAAATGCGTAAAATTGCCCACGAGTGCAAGCCAAAGCTAATTGTTGCAGGTGCTTCTGCTTATCCTAGAGAAATTAAGTTTGATATTATTTCTGAAATTGCAAAAGAAGTTGGCGCAATATTTATGGTTGATATGGCACATATTGCAGGTTTGGTTGCAGCAGGACTTCACCAAAACCCCGTTAAATACGCCGACATTGTTACAACCACAACACATAAAACCTTACGCGGTCCACGTGGCGGTTTAATTTTATGTAAAGAAGAATATGCAAAAGCAATTGATAAAGCAATATTCCCAGGAAATCAAGGCGGCCCGTTAGAACACATTATTGCCGCCAAGGCAGTAAGCTTTAAAGAAGCACTAAGCCCTGAATTTAAAGAATATCAAAAAGGCATTGTTGAAAATGCAAAAGCCCTTGCAGATGCTTTATTAAAACGAGGCATTAAATTAGTTTCGGGCGGTACAGATAACCACCTAATGCTAATTGATTTGCGTGGTACCGGCGTTACAGGTAAAGAACTTGAGCATAGACTTGATGAAGTTTATATTACCGCAAACAAAAACGCTATTCCTTACGACCCTGAAAAACCATTTGTTACAAGCGGCGTTAGAGTTGGTACTCCTGCTGTTACAACACGCGGTTTAGGTGTTAAAGAAATGGATCAAATTGCAGAGTTCATTTACCTTTGCATTACCGATTTTGATAACAAAAAAGAAGAAATTATCGCAGGTGTTAAAGCCATAACCGATAAATTCCCATTATATGAATAATAATTAATAATAAAAAGCACCTACCGTTTTGTAGGTGCTTTTTTAATGTTTTAAGAAGATTCCCCTAATCCGTCAACCTTGCGGTTGACACCTTATCCCAAGGGCGAAGGCATTTTTATTTTGAATATTTTTGTTCGATAGCAGTTAGCATATCAACTCTGCGTTGGTGGCGCTCCCCTTCAAACTTTGTATCAATAAAAGCGTCAACTATCATTTTTGCTAAATCCCCACCAACCACACGTGCGCCAAAAGCCAAAATATTTGCGTTATTATGCGCTCTTGTCATTTTTGCGCTATATGGTTCAGAACAAACTGCGGCACGAATACCGGGCACTTTATTAGCGGCAAGTGAAATGCCAATGCCTGTGCCACAAATAAGTATGCCAAGCTCTGCTTGTTTTTCTTTTACAGCAACCGCTACCTTTTCGCCATAAATTGGGTAATCGCAACTTTCGGCTGTGTTGGTGCCAAAATCAATTACTTCGTGGCCTTTTTCTTTTAAATGATTAATAACAATGGCTTTAAGCTCTAAAGCGCTATGGTCGTTACCAATTGCAATTTTCATAAAAATTCTCCTTATAAAAGCTTGTTTGTTGGGTCTGATATATGGCTGTTAATTTGTGTAAAGAAATAAGAATCTAACACGTTTTTAACTAAAGTACCGCTATATCTACTATATCTGCCGTGCTCTAATATTACGGCAACGGCAATTTCGGGGTTATCAAAGGGGGCAAAAGCTACGAAAATCGTGTGGTCTTCACCTTGTGGGTTTTGGCTTGTACCCGATTTACCGCCAAGTTTAATAGCATAACTATCAAATACTGCAGCACCCGTACCGTCTTCCGTAACAGAAAGCATAGCCTTTTTAACCGTATCAAAAACGCCATCGTTAAACTTAATTGTATTCATAACGATAGGTTTATTTTGTAAAATAACTTTATCTTGGTCGTAACTATATATGCTATCAATTAAAGTGGTTTTATATCTTGTGCCGTTATTGGCAATGGTTGCGGTATAAGTTGCAAGTTGTAATGGTGTAAAAGAGTTATCACTTTGTCCAATAGCCGCTTGAACTGTTAAGCCTTCAAACCATTGATCTCTAGTACCCGGTCCTGCTAAAAGGCCTGCACTTTCGGTAACTTCAACACCGGTAAGTTCACCAAGTCCAAATGCTTTTGCATAATTATTAATTCTGTTAATACCAAGCCTACGGCCTATATCGTAAAAGTAAATATTACAAGATTTTGCAAGAGCCCAATTTAAATCAAGTGAGCCGTGCACCCTCATACATTTTGGCTGATAGTCGTCGTAATACTTATAAATACCACCACAATGTATTGTATCAGATGGGGTCATAATATTTTCTTGAAGACCCGCTAATGCAATTATAGGCTTAAATACCGAACCCGGTGCATAAGTACCGTTAAAGGCTCTGTCAAAAAGAGGCTTATTGGGGTCTGCAATTAGTGTGCTATATTCTTTTGATTCTTGTTCGTAAGTATAGGTTGGGTAGTTTGCAGATGCAATAACACCGCCCGTTTTAACGTTTAACACAACAACCGCGCCGGCAGAAACGTTCTCGCCCGAATCGTTACATAAATCGATTGCATCTTTTAAAGATTTTTGCGCGGCGTTTTGAATTGTTTTATCTAAAGTTAATCTAATGGTGTGGCCGGGTACTGCTTCTTTAGTAACAACCGAAGAAATGATTTTACCGGAAGAATCTAAAGTATAGGTAATTTCACCGTCGGTGCCTTTAAGATAACTTTCGCTTTGTGCTTCAATACCCGAAATTCCTACTTTATCAGAAAAGGTATAACCTTTGTCTTTATATTTTGCCCAGTTTTCTGCGTGAATAGGGCCAACTTTACCAATAATGTGAGGGGCAACGGAAGAACTGTCGTACTCTCTAAACTGAGCCACCTCTACTAAAATACCTAATTTTGCAAAACCGCTTTCAGATACCACCGACATAATTTCGGGAGTAATGTCTTCTGCAAAGGTATATGGATAAGAAACAGAAAAATCTGAAACGTCCATAGTATATCTTACCCCTGCAATAAGGCGCTGAACTTTTGGGTCTAAGCCTTGCAAGGTGTATTTAGCAATAAGTTCGTCCATACAGTTTTGAACGGTGGCATAGTGAGCTAGTCCCAAACGAGATTTTAAGTTGCTTACAGCCGAAGTATTATCTGTAAAAGCAAACTCTCCCGTAACTGTAATTGGCAGTTCGTCGCGCCATTTATGGTTATATTTTGATAAAATCGCCATAAGGTCGCGAATATTATTATTTAGGTTTTCTTTATCAACGTAAGCGCTGTAAAAAACAATGTTATAACCCTCGCGGTTGGTGGCAATGGGTCTTCCGTAGCAGTCAATAATTTCACCGCGTGGTGCTTTAATGGCGGCTGTACGTGTGCTTAAGCCCGATGCTTGTGCTTGATATTTTGCGGCATCAAATACTTGAAGCTGAATTGCTCTAAAACCAAAAACAACCATAATAGCGCTTAAAATTATAGCCACCACGCGTGTGCGTGTAGCTGCAACTTTTTTATAAGGATCTGTTTTTGGTCTAAACATATATTACCTACTAACTAAACTTTTTATAGATAAATCTAAATAAATAGAAAAATGGAATTATATAAAGTGCCGTATATATGCAAGAAGGTAACGAAATTTCTAAAAGGTATTTTAATTTCATAGGTTCGTTACCCAAGCAAATATAGAAAAACCATTTTGATAAATAATAAATAAAGCTTGTTCCTAGTGTTAATAATGCGGCGGCTCTGATATTTTTATTTAATAAATGGGTTGCTAAAATACCTGCAACCGTTCCAAGCAAGGTAAACACCGCAGTATGAAAAAAGCCTGTGGGGGCAACGCTATCTAATAATACGCCCACGTAAAAACCTGCAACGCAAGAAAAGGTTTCTTTAAAAAACATTGTTCCTGCAATTAAAGCGGGTATTAATAAAATTGGGGTAATACCAAAAACGGTTAACGAAAGACCAGGTATTCTTGAAATGATATAAATTACAAAGTATAAAACGGCAATGCCTATATATACAAAGTAAGAAAATCTCTTTTGATTACGTTCCATAGTTATTCCCCACTTTTTATAACGTTACCTTGTCCGGAAAAATAGGTAATAACCATTACGTTTTTAATATTTTCAAATTCAACCGCAGGACTAATTACACCGTAAACACCTGTTGAATAATCTTCTCTGTGCAAAGTTTCAAGTCTGCCAATAAGTAGGCCTTCAGGAAAAACACCGCCGCCTGCAGTTACTATCATATCGCCAATAGCAACACTGCTTGTACGCGAAAGGTTTTTAATTCTACCCTTGTTTTGTTTTGCAAGTTCTAGGTTACCTTCAATAACACCAACGTCTTTTGTGCGGCTGTCATAAGCGCCGCAAGAAAGAGACGGGTCCAAAACCGTTACAACCTTACTGTAACTTGCGGCCACTTCGCCAATATAACCAACAAGTCCTTCATCGGTTATAACGGGGTCGTATAAGCTAACGCCGTTTAAACTGCCCTTGTTAATTAAAAAGCTTCCATACGGGTCATCGGCATTTTTAGAAATTAAGCCTGCTGGTTCAAACTCAAAGTTTGGGTTATTGTCTTTAATTTCTAAATATTTTTTGTAAAATTCGTTTTCTTCTTTAATTTTTTCGTAGTCTATAAGTTGCGAATTAAGGTCGTTAATGTCGGCCTTTAATTCTTCATTTTTAAGCATTATGGTTTCGGCATCGTTAAGCTTTTTAAAAAAGTCGTTAATATCGTTACCAATACCTGTAAAAAAGCTTTGTATTGGTGCAGAAATAGACCCCACCAAATTACTTAGCGGAGATGAAATGCCACCAATAGCAGTAAGCACTATACTAATTACAAGTATAATGCTAACAACCGTTACCATTATTTTAAATTTTCTGCTTCTAAAAAAGAAACGCAAACTAAAACCTTCTATCTATATCTTTTAAATCTTCTAAAAGTATTGCCCGAAAATTCTGCTGTTTCTAAACATTTTGCGGTGCCAAGCACTACGCAGTCAAGTGGGTTTTCGGCAACGAAAACAGGCATACCAGTTTCTTCTGCCATAAGTTTATCAAGTCCACGAAGTAACGCGCCGCCACCCGTTAAGGTAATGCCGCTATCTAGTATATCGGCAGAAAGTTCCGGCGGAGTTTTTTCTAGGGTGTTTTTAACCGCGTCAATAATTTGAGAAACGGGGTCAGAAATTGCTTCGCGAATTTCTGCCGCTGTTATAATAATATTTTTCGGTAGGCCGTCAACAAGGTTTCTGCCCTTAATTTCCATGCCGTCTTCACCTTCGTAAGGTACGGCAGAACCAATTTGTATTTTAATGGTTTCGGCAGTTCTTTCGCCAATTAGCATATTGTGGCGCTTTCTAATATAGTTAATAATGGCTTCGTCAATATTATCGCCTGCCATCCTAACCGACTGTGCCGTTACAATATCTCCTAAAGAAATAACCGCAACTTCGCTTGTACCACCGCCAATGTCCACAACCATACAACCGGTTGCTTCTTCTATTGGAAGGTTTGCTCCAACTGCCGCTGCCATTGGCTCTTCAATAAGTTCAATAAAGGTGGCGCCCGCTTGCTTTGCGGCATCGTAAACTGCACGGCTTTCAACCTCGGTTACACCTGCAGGAACACAAATCATAACCCTAACACGAGTGGTTAAGGTGCCACGAAGTGCTTGTTTTATGAATTTTTTAAGCATAGCCGCAGTAAAATCAAAGTCAGCAATAACGCCGTCTTTAAGTGGTCTTATTGCCCCAATAGAACCGGGGGTGCGGCCAATCATTTCTTTTGCTTCTAAACCAACAGCTTTAACAACGTCGTTACGTACGTCGTACGCTACAACGCTTGGCTCACGCATTATAATTCCCTTGCCCTTAACACAAACAAGGGTGTTTGCAGTACCTAAGTCTATACCAATGTCCCTAGTAAATAACAACTGCTTTTCCTCCAATATTTAAAAATCGCATAATACGACATATTATTTTACAGTATATATTATAATATATATTTCATATTCTTGCAATGGTAATTTAAGAGAATTAGTAAATATTTTTTTGGTGAGAAATATTGCAAAAAAATAAAAAGAACCAAGCGTTGTGCCTGGTTCTTTTTTACTATAATTTACTCTAACGTGTAGCCGGTCCAATCGGCTAAATATCTCGCTAAATATGTTGCATCTTTACTGTCAAACTCACCATCTCCGTTTGTATCAGCTGCTTCTTCTACAAAGTTCTCAACTTCCCAATCGGCCAACTTTCTGCGAATAGCAGTTAAATCTTTGCTGTCAATTTCGTCATCACCCGTAACGTTTCCGCGATTATTAACCGCTTTTGCCCAAACAGCATAAAGCGTTATATTAGCATTTGTTGTATAACTGCCTCCGGCATAATAAGATGGTGTTTCAGCCGTTGCACTTGTTGACCAACCAAGAAATTTATATCCATCTCTAATTGGTTTAATTATACTTATCGGCGCACTTATACCGTACTCTTTCATCTGCATATCGGGTGCACTGGTTCCACCGTTTGCATTATAAGTAATACTATTTAAAATAGTCCAGGTTTGGCTTGCGCTAGCGTTATATGTATTAAGATATACATTATCGGCTTGGCCTTCCATTACACAATTTAAATTTTGCGTGTTGTGAATAATATAACCATTGCTGGTTTTTTTGAATTTCCAACGTTGTCTTGACTGATAGTTATTCGTCCACAGACAAACGTTAGAGCCACTACTAATGGTATCACCACAACCCTGTACTACACGTGTACTACTACAATGAGGTTGTATTGCAAAATCAGTCTCATTGCCCGTATATGAAATGGTATATTGTTGGGCTTTTGAACCATTAAATGTCCATAAACCAATATTAGTATTGTCTGCATCAACCATATTGGTTAAGTCCATATAAGTACCCGTTGCATTGTTCCTTATATAATAAGTGCCGGTGCTAATTTTAGCAAAGTTCATACACTCGCTACAAGAGTCCAAAAATACAGGTTGTGAAGTGTTTTTCGTTATCTCACCACAGCCGCACCTATAACACTTGTAATGCGGATGGGTCGATTCATAATAGAGATATTCATTATAATAGTGCTCGGTATGGTTTGTCGTACACTCACTACAAGACTCTAAATATACGGGCTCAGAAGTGTTTCTTTGCACTTCACCACAAAAACATTTATAGCATTTATAATGCGGATGAGCTGCTTCATAGTAAACATATTCGGTATAAGAGTGGGTGGTATGGGGATTTTCTTGAAAATCCGGTCTAATGACACCCCAATAATTCGCACGCTCACCCGTGGAAATGATGTTATATCCATTTGTATATGATTGACTTTTTATAGAAACATATAAGCCGTCCCAGTTTTGATGAAAATACACTCCCTCACCGCCACATATTGCGACGTGTCCGTACTGAGTTCCAGTCCAAATCATTATATCGCCTTTTTGCGGCTTAGCCCCTTTTATCCTCGTCCAACCGACTGGCAACTGGTTGGTAGCATAATCTTCTCCATTTCCATAAGATCTGGGAACACCCAAATATTGATAATAATCTACTACCAATGCAACACATTGCCCAGTTCCTACTTTTTCCCCTACCAAAGAATGTAAATAAGCAACCGCTTCGTCTGCTGTGTGGGCGGTAAACGCGCTTGCTTTGTTAGCTTCGTTATCAAATAAAAAAATACTTGACATGCACAAAACTAACACAAACACGAACGATAATAATCTTTTCATAATATTTTCTCCAAAAATTAAAAAGTGCGGCCACCGAAGTAACCGCACAAAAAACGCAAACCCCGATAGTCGCGAAACCAATTCAATATAAAAGCACTATATGTACTCAACATTGATGGAATTTGCATTTTTATCAAATTCATATTGTTAAGTACAAAAACACTGCATCAAAAAGAAACACTATTTTTCTTTATTATAGCGCTTGCGTTTTTATATTCAATTGGTTTCGCAATGATATTTTATCATAATAACAAAGTTATTACAATATTTTTTTAGCGTGAAAAAATAATACACCATTGTTATTAATGGGTACATGCTTTGTAATCTCTTTTGCGGTGAAAAATAAAAACAAAAAAGCACCTGAGTAATCAGGTGCTTTTATTTTTGGCTTATTTTTTTACTCTTTATAAATCTAAACTTAAAACTTCGCCTTTTTTGGTGTATTGGCGGTATTTTACGCCGGCGGCGTCGAACATTTTTTTAGATGCCTTAACACCATCGGTATCGGCATATTTATCTTCTAAATAAACTACCTCTGTAATACCGATTTGAATAATGGCTTTAGCGCACTCGTTACAAGGGAAAAGTGTGCAATAGCAACGGCAACCCGAAAGATTACCGCCCCTAAAATTTAAAATTGCATTTAATTCTGCGTGGCAAACAAAGGCATATTTTGTGTCTAGCATACCACCTGCTCTGTCCCAAGGAAATTCTTCATCTGAACAGCCGCGTGGCATACCGTTATAACCCACCGACATAATACGATTTTCGTTATTTACAATACAAGCGCCAACCTGAGTGGAAGGGTCTTTACTACGCTTTGCCGAAAGCATTGCAACCCCCATAAAATACTCGTCCCAATTTATGTAATCTTCCCTTTTCATAATTAGCTCCTATAATAAAATATTTTCTAATTCTTCTGCAGTATTTGCAAGTGCCTTTGCACCGTTTAAAATAAGTTCTTCTTTAGTTCTAAAGCCCCAGGTAACACCAACAGGATAAAGTCCTGCGTTAACACCCGTTAAAACGTCGTTACTGCTATCTCCCACAAAGGCGCAGTCTTGCGGCTTTAAATTTAATTCTTTTAATGCCATAAGTGTAAGGGTGGGGTCGGGCTTTGCAGGAACACCCTCGCGCTGACCATAAATTAAATCAAAACTTTTGCCGTAAAGCTTTTCTACAACCGTTTCTGCCATAGAATCAACCTTATTTGTTACAACCGCTATTATAACGCCCTTTTCTTTAAGCTTTAAAATAAGATTTGGCATATTTTCATATGCATAGGTTGTATCAACAAAATGTTTTGCGTAATACTCTAAATAATACTTTTTAACAAAGGCAATATTTTCTTTTGTGGCGTTTTGCTTTAAAGCACGCTCAATCATTTTATCGGTACCGTCACCAACAAAGAGTTTATACTCTTCTAATTTTGGCTCTTCATATCCTAATTTTGCAATGCCGTAATTTACCGCATTACATAGATCTTGCAAGGTGTTTGCAAGCGTTCCGTCAAGGTCAAAAATTACCCCTTTAAACTTCAAAAAAATACTTCCCTTATTGCTTTTTAATTATTTTACCACATAAAAAATATTCCTTCAACAAAAAAATTAAAAATAATACTTGCAAATTGAAAAGAAAGGTGCTATTATAATATGGCTATCGAATTTTTTTAAGGAGGTGCGCACAGTGGCTAAATGTGAAATCTGCAGCAAAGAAGTTAAATTTGGTATAGCTGTTTCCCACTCGCACAGAAGATCCAACAGAACTTGGAAGCCCAACGTAAAACGCGTAAAGGCTATTGTTAACGGTACACCCCGTAGAATTAACGTATGTACCCGTTGCCTTCGCTCCGGTAAGGTTACAAGAGCGGTTTAACACAAAAAGCGCAACCGGTCTTAACCGGTTGTTTTTTTATGTTAAATCTACTATTTGCAAAGGCTTATTTTATCTAAAAATTAGTTACATTTTTTCTTGACAAAATGTTATATATTAGATATAATAATCTTTGCGACAAACGGAGTGTAATATGAAACTTGATTTAAGAGCAATTTTTACAGGCGAAATCAAAAATCTTGAAATTAATAGGGATTTTGATATGTCTAAAGAAGAACTTGACGGGGTTTATCCACTTAAAACACCTGTTAAGATTTCGGGCACAATTAAAAACAGCGCCGACGTGGTAAAATTTAAGGCGAAAGTTACTGCTTTAATTGTGAAAGACTGTGATCGTTGTTGTAAAGAAACAGAAAAAACGTATGAATTTGATATTGATACCGTTTTAGTGCTTGATAGTCAAGATATCGATGATTACGTTGAAGTTCCAGCTTACAAACTTGATTTATATGAGCTTGTAAGAAGCGAAATTGTACTTAATCTACCAGTTTTACACCTATGCAGCGAAGATTGTAAGGGTATATGTGCTGTTTGCGGTACTAACCTTAACGAATCGGATTGTGGCTGCGCAAGTATTTAAAGGAGGTGCCCTTAATGGCAGTACCAAAGAGAAAAACATCCAAAGCACGTCGTGATAAAAGACGTTCAAATTTATGGAAAATTGAAGCTCCCGCTTTAGTAAAATGTGATCGTTGCGGCGAATACAAGAGAGCTCATAGACTTTGCCCCGCTTGTGGTTATTACAACGGCCGCGAAGTTATCAAAGTGGAATCCTAATAAGGACCCTTTGACAAAATAGTTTTAAAGAGGGTTATTTAGCCCTCTTTATTTTTTTAAGGAGGTATTAAAAATGGTAACCATTAAAGACGTTGTAAAGGGTTCCCCAAGTTTTAAAGCAAAAATAAAACCTGGCGATAAGCTTGTATCTATTAACGGTAATGAAATTATGGACGTACTTGATTACCGTTTTTATATTACCGAGAAAAACCCCGTTTTGCTTTTTGATGATGGTAAAAAGGTTAAATTAAAACTTAAAGATTTTGAAGACAGCGGCATGCTTTTTGAAACATATTTGATGGACAAACAGCGTTCTTGCAAAAATAATTGCATTTTTTGTTTTATTGATCAACTTCCAAAAGGTATGCGAGAAAGTCTTTATTTTAAAGACGACGACTCTCGCCTTTCATTTTTGTTCGGCAATTATATAACCTTAACAAACATTACCGAGCACGAAATTGAGCGCATTATAAAAATGCACATTAGCCCAATTAATATTTCGGTGCACACAACCAACCCAGCGTTACGCTGTAAGATTATGAACAACCGTTTTGCAGGTGAAAGTTTAAAGCATATTGCAAGATTTAACGAAGCAGGTATTAAAATTAACTGCCAGTTAGTATTAATGCCGGGTATTAACGATGGTGAAGAACTTAAAAACACTTTAAAAGACCTACTAGGTTTCGAAAACGTGCAAAGTATTGCGGCAGTATCTGTTGGCCTTACCGACCATCGCGAAGGGTTATACCCCTTGTCCCCTTACACTAAAGAAGAAGCCGCTGCCGTTATTGATATTATGGAAGAATATTACGACGGACGGGTTTTTGCTTCTGACGAATTTTATTTAAAGGCAGAAAGGCCTTTTAAATCTGCGGAATATTACGGCGAATATTATCAGATTGAAAACGGCGTTGGTATGTACCGCTCGTTTTTAGATGAAGCCGAGTTTGCTTTAGAAGATATTACCGCAAACCCCACCCTTAAAAAGACCTGTGCTACGGGTGTTTTGGCCTTTCCGTTAATATCAATGCTTATTGACAAAGCCAAAAATAAATGGCATAATTTAGAGTGTAATGCAGTAGAAATTAAAAACGAATTTTTTGGCAAAAATATTACTGTTTCGGGTCTTGTAACCGCTACCGACATTATTAAAACCTTAAAAGGCAAAGATTTGGGCGATATTTTACTATTACCCGCTAATATGTTAAGGCACGAACAAGACCGATTTTTAGACGATATAACAGCTAACGAATTAGAAAAAGAATTAAACGTAAAAATTAGATTTATAGCAGAAGACGGCTATGAATTTATTGAAGCTTTAGGAGAATAAAAATGGCAAAACCTATTGTTGCGGTTGTAGGAAGACCAAACGTTGGTAAATCTACACTATTTAACAAGTTAATAGGTAAAAGATTAAGCATTGTGGATGATACCCCCGGTGTTACAAGAGACCGTATTTATGGTGACTGTGAGTGGTTAGGCCATAATTTAATGCTTGTTGATACAGGTGGTATTGAACCAAGTGAAGGCGATATTATATTAAGTAATATGCGCAAACAAGCAATGCTTGCTATTGACACCGCAAGTGTTATTATATTTGTAACAGATATTAAAACCGGCCCCGTTGCTACCGACTTTGAAGTGGCCGAAATTTTAACAAAAAGCGGCAAACCGGTTGTGCTTTGTGTTAACAAGTGCGACAGCGTTGGTGAACCGCCATTAGAATTTTACGAATTTTATAATTTGGGACTTGGTGAGCCAATCCAGGTATCGGCCGCTCACGGACACGGTACGGGCGATTTGCTTGATGCGGTTATTTCTAATCTTACAAAAGAAGAATTAGAAGCTGAGGACGAAGACCATATTAATATTGCAATTATTGGCAAGCCGAACGCCGGCAAAAGCTCACTTGTAAACTACATTGCAGGTGAAGAAAGAACCATTGTTAGCGATATTGCAGGTACTACGAGAGACGCTATTGACACCCTAGTAACCCATAAAGGCAAAAGCTATAACTTTATTGATACTGCAGGGTTAAGAAGAAAAAGCCGCGTTGACGATAAGATTGAAAAATTTAGCATTATTAGAGCTAAAATGGCTATTGAACGCAGTGACGTTTGCGTTATTATGATTGATGCTACCGAAGGCTTTACCGAACAAGACAGCAAGGTTGCCGGACTAGCACTTGAAGAAGGCAAAGCGGCCATTATTGCGGTTAACAAGTGGGACATTGTTGAAAAAAATGGCGGCACTATGGACAGTATGCGCAAACAACTTATGAAGGACTTTTCTTTTATGAGTTACGCCCCCATAATTTTCATTTCTGCAAAAACCGGTCAACGTGTTGACAGATTATTTAGCCTTATTGACTTTGTTTATGAACAAAGCATTATGCGTATTTCTACAGGTATGCTTAACGATATACTAGCCGATGCCACCGCTCGTGTGCAACCGCCTAGTGATAAGGGCAAACGTTTAAAGATTTATTATATGACTCAGGCCTCTACTAAACCGCCAACATTTGTTTGCTTCTGTAATCGTGCAGATTTATTCCATTTTTCTTATCAAAGATATTTAGAAAACCAAATTCGCGGCACTTTTGGCATGGAGGGTACTCCGATAAGATTTGTTATTCGTGAGCGTGGAGATAAAAGCGGCGACAAAAAATAATTCCTTGGAGGCATTAGTTTGGAATTTTTATTTGGTATTTTAGCGGGTATTATCAGCTACTTATTAGGTAGCGTAAACTTTGCAATCATTTTTTCAAAAATATTTGTTAATAAAGACGTTCGAGATTACGGCAGCCATAACGCAGGTATGACTAATACTTTGCGCGTTGCCGGCGTTTTACCCGGTATTTTAACCTTTTTGTTTGACGTTTTAAAGGGTGTAGGCGCAGTTTATATTGGTTGGTTAATTTTTGAATATTGTTATTCAATTAACCCTATTCCCCTATTTATGCCACTTTACGGCGGTTATTTTTGCGCCGTTCTTTGTATGATAGGCCACGTTTTTCCTATATTCTTTCAGTTTAAAGGCGGCAAAGCAGTTGCCACTTGCTTAGGGGTAATGATAGTTTGTAACTACCCTGCAGCAATTATTGCAGTTTTTATTTTTGTGGGCCTACTTTTAATTACACGTATGGTTTCTTTAAGTTCTATGGTAGCGGTTGCATCAATGTTAGTAACCGTGCCAAACTTTGTTATGAGCGGCCTTAAAGTATTCACTTTAAATCTTAACGGACCTGTTGGTATGAACGCCGTTATTTTAGCCTTTAATTTAATAATGGTATTTTTAGTTGTTGTTAAACACAAAGAAAATATTGAAAGAATTAAAAACGGAACCGAACGCAAGGTATTTTCTAAAAAGGAGAACAAAAATGGCTAATATCACTATTTTAGGTTCAGGTAGTTGGGGACTTGCTCTTGCTTTAACTTTATATGATAATAACCATAATATTACCGTTTGGACAAAATTTCCTGACGAAGCAGAATATCTTTTACAAAGCCGTAAAAGCAGATTTTTGCCCGGTATTTATATTCCGCAAGAAATTGAAATTACTACTAAAACCGATAGTTTTAATGATGCTGATATTGTTGTTTTAGCTGTTCCCTCTTTTGCTATAAGAGAAACCGCAAAACTACTTAAAGATAAAAATAAAGGTATTATTGTTAACGTTGCAAAGGGTCTTGAAGCAGGTTCTTTAAAAACACTTAGCACTGTTATTAAAGAAGAAACAAATATTCCGGTTTGTGTGCTTTCGGGTCCTTCTCACGCAGAAGAAGTATCTAAAAAAGTGCCAACAAGCATTGTTGCCGCTAACGAAAATTTTGAGGTTTGCAAAACCGTTATAGACACCTTTTCTACAAGCTATTTAAGAATTTATTCTAATAACGACGTATTAGGTGTTGAGCTTGGCGGCGCACTTAAAAACGTTATTGCAGTTGCAGGCGGTTTTTGTGACGGATTAGAGCTTGGCGACAACTCTAAAGCCGCCCTTATAACCAGAGGCTTAAACGAAATTGCTTGTTTAGGTTGTGCACTAGGCGCTACCGAAAACACCTTTGCAGGCCTTTCGGGACTAGGGGACTTAATTGTTACTTGTAACTCCCGTCATAGCCGTAACCACCGCTTTGGCGAACTTATTGCAAAAGGTGCCGCACCACAAAACGCACTTGCTACTGTTGGCACGGTTGAAGGTTATCACGCAGTAAAACAAGCCGTAACCTTGGCAGAAAAAATGAATATTGAAATGCCCATAACCAACCTTTGCTATAAGGTTATGTACGAAGGGCTTAACGTTAACGACGCTATGCGTATGTTAATGTCTCGCCCAAGCAAAGACGAGCACGACTTTTTGTGGGTTAAATAAAAATATTGTAAGCGTTGTGCTATAAATAACAATTACTTGGAGAATAAAAATGGATGTTAAAACCGTTTATACCCAACTCACGAATATAGATATAGAACAACAAAAGCAAATTTGGGACGAGCGTGGCAAAGGTTATTATGGGGAATATTTGCTTTTTTGCGAATTATATAAATCAATACAAGGTAACGGAAAAATTTTAATGAATTTAAATGTGCCTACCGTAAATTCTAATACTACCGAAATTGACCTTATTTTAATTCACGAAACCGGTCTATATGTTTTTGAAATAAAACATTATAAAGGAACCATTTATGGTAAAGACACCGATGCCGTTTGGACTCAATATTTCAGAACGGTGGAAAACAGCACATTTAAAAATCCCATAGAACAAAATAGATACCACATACAAGCATTACAAAAATTATTTCCATCTATGCCTATACACTCATGCATAGTTTTTACAAATTACGACTGTGATATAAGGGTAACCAATTCCAATTATAATGTAGATATTTGTCAATTACACCATGTTGTTCATTGTCTTGAATATAGATTTGCAAGTAGCCCATATAGATATTCGATGACCGACATTGATAATGTTTTTAAAACCTTATCGCCTTTTTCACAAATGCAGAAACCAGTAATAATTAATGGAACAGAAGCAGATTTCTTCTCTTGGATACAACCTGTTATTTATAGACTTGAAGAAAAAAAGGCGGAAGTTGTACACGAAAAAAACAACTGGATAATCAATTCCAAAAAATTAAAGAAAACAAAAATTACTGCAATAATTTTAAACATTGTAATTGGGGTTATTTGTATTATAATATCAACCATATGTTGTTTTGCGGTTATTCGTCATAACAATACAAAGGTTGCCGAACAAATAGCGAAAAACAACAGTGAACTTGCTGAATTTAAACAAAACTTTTTACACGTAGATGAAATTGGTAATGAATACATCGATCAATTAAATTCCTATGTGGAAATTTCAAACATTTCGTTATTACCTGTAACAGATGATGCAGTAAGTTTTACGGCAAGAATCACCGTTACAAATGATATATACGGCATAGCCCTTACCGAAACTTCTAAATATATTGTAATGACCAACTCGGGAAAAGTTATGGAATATAATGTTTTTGGTGAGCATTTAAAATACCAACGCACTTCAAATATGATAGGTAAAGGCATACGTTCATATGGCGACTTAAAGCAGGCACAATTTTACGGTATTTCTAACGTAAATGATATTGCTTACATAAAAATAACTAATGTTGAACTTTTTAAATTAGATATAAACAAAACACTTGTAAAAGACAAACTAGAAATAGAACTATATTCTCAATAATATTATAAAAAATAATCAACAAAAAAAGCGGAGTTCGGTTTGAACTCTGCTTTTTTAATTAAAATCTTTTAAAATCGTCGGAGATTTTCTTTAGGTAGTTTTTAAGTAATGGAACGCAGTCGGTTTCTTTTGCAACACCTTTAACAACGTCTTCGGCTAATGCTCTGCAAGAAGGAGCCCCACACGAGCCGCAATCAAGTCCCGGTAAATGCTTTTCAATTTCGTCAACCTCTTGCATAAGTCTCATGCTTTCTTCAATATTACTACCTAGACGGAAAACCGGTTGATATTCAAGTTCGCGGTCCCAGAACATATTTTGAATATCATAATCTGCCAAGTGGTTAGAAGAAACTGGCAAATATTTTCTTAAAATTTTAAGCTTTGTTTTTGCAACAAAGGGGTTTTCAACTTGTAATGCGCCGCCAACACAACCGCCGCGACAAGCATTTAGCTCTAAAAAGTCAAGGTCGGTAATTTTACTGTCTTCCAGGTCTTCCAAAACCGATATAACGTTTTCAATACCGTCAACCGCTATGTATCTATCTGTAAGAAGACCCGACACCTCACCGCCTGCGGCCCCCCATGAAACGCCGATTTTACCTGCAACCGTCATATCTTCGGTGCCTTCGTCGGCCGCTTTTTGCATAAAGGGTAAAATTTTAGGATAAATTTCTTTAACCGCAATAACACCGTCAATTTCGCAAGTATCGGTCCAAAGCGGATGGCGAATTGCCGTTACCTTTGCAGGACAAGGTGTTATAAAAATTATACCAATATCTTTTCTTTCAAGGCCCGTTTTTTCCATTGCTTTTTTTGCGGCAATTTCTGCGGCAAAATCAATAGGTGCATTTATTGGTAAAAGATTATCAATAAGTTCCGGAAAACGCACGCGAATAAGACGCGCAACTGTTGGACAGGCCGTACTAATATATGGCTTTTTTTCGGGGTGCTCTGCAATGTATTTACGCGATGCCTCAGATACAAGCTCTGCTCCTGCGGCAACCTCAAAAACATCCGAAAATCCCATAAGCTTTAGTGCCGTTAAAATAATATTTGGGTCATCCAAATTATTAAACTGGGCATAAAAACTAGGGGCTGGAAGTGCTACGGTATATTTAAAGTTATTTAAAATATCTAATTTATCGTAATTTGCTTTTTTTGCGTGGTGGGGACATACTCTTATACACTCGCCACAGTCAATACAGCGTTCTGTTATAATGGATGCTTTACCGTTTCTAACGCGTATTGCCCCTGTTGGACAACGCTTTAAACAAGTAGTGCAACCCACACAAAGTTCGCTTTGTAAAGATACAGAGGTAATAAATTTCGACATATAATGCCGCCTCCTAATTATACGTTAATTTTCATAGTAATTGTAGTACCAACCCCAACGGTAGATTCAATATTCATTTCATCACTATATCGCTTCATATTAGGAAGGCCCATACCTGCGCCAAAACCTAAATTACGAATATTTTCCGTTGCGGTGGAATAACCCTCCTGCATTGCCTTTTCAACGTCGGCAATACCGGGGCCGTTATCTTTAAGTATCATAATAATATTTTCGGGTGTTACTTCAACGTCAATTTCGCCGCCGCCTGCGTGAATAACAAGGTTAATTTCACCCTCGTATAACGCAATGGCAACCTTTCTTACTGCTTCAGGACTAATACCAATTTGCTTTAACTTTTTCTTTACATGTCCCGATGCTTCGCCAGCTCTTGTAAAATCTTCACCCGAAACCTCGTAATGTAATTTTAAACTCATAAAGCAAGTTGTCCTCCGCTTAAACCTTTTTCGTATAGTTTACCGCAAGCAGGAAACATTCTTTCGTCAGTTGCTAGTAAAACAATGCCTTTTTCTTTTGCAAGTTCTATAACGTCTTCGGTGGGTTCTTTACCGCGAACAAAACAAATGCAAACAATATCCATCATTTCGGCAGTTCTAACAACCTGTGGATTTGTAAGACCTGTTATTAGTAGCGCTTGATCTTTTACAAAAGCCAAAACGTCGCTCATCATATCTGCACCGCATGCAGTGTGAACCTCTAAATCGGCCTTTTCTTCTAAACATAAGAACCTTGCATCTAAAATATTTTTAATTTCAGATATTGTCATAAATACACCTTCCAAAAAAATATATATTTTAAGTGGACTTTTCTTAATAATAGAATAGCACTTTACACATAATAATTCAAGAATATTTAACATTTTTTCACAACTTTGGTATTGTTTTAATTTTAACAATGTGTTATACTGTATTTGTAAAAATTTTGATTTTTATTTAAGGAGTTAGTTTTTATGACACAAAACAAATCAGTTTTAGCCTGGATTGAAGAAATGAAGGCAATCGTTAACCCCGATAACGTTGTGTTTATCGATGGTAGCGATGCTCAAAAAGCTGCTTTACAAGATGAAGCTGTTAAAACAGGCGAATTAATGAAATTAAATGAAGAAAAACTTCCCGGCTGTTATTTACACCACACACATCCTAGTGACGTTGCTCGTGTTGAAGACAGAACTTTTATCTGCTCTAGAGAAAAAGAAAATGCCGGTCCTACAAACAACTGGAAAGACCCCAAAGAAGCTTATGAACTTCTTTACGGTATTGCTAAAGACAGTTACAAAGGCAGAACAATGTACGTTATCCCCTATTCTATGGGCCCTGTTGGTTCTCCTTTAGCAAAAATTGGTGTTGAGCTTACCGATTCTATTTACGTTGTTTTAAATATGCTTATTATGACCCGCGTTGGCAACAGCGTTTGGGAAGCACTAGGGGATAGCGAAGATTGGGTTAAAGGTCTTCACGCTCGTTGCGATATTGATAAAGAAAAAAGATATATTTGCCACTTCCCCGAAGATAACACAATTATTTCTGTTAACTCCGGTTACGGCGGTAACGTTTTACTAGGTAAAAAGTGCTTTGCTTTAAGAATTGCTTCTTACCAAGGTAAAAACGAACAATGGATGGCAGAACACATGCTTATTTTAGGTCTTGAAAATCCTCAAGGCGAAGTTAAGTATATTGCCGCTGCTTTCCCATCTGCTTGCGGTAAAACCAACCTTGCAATGCTTATTCCACCAGAAGGCTTTAGAAATAAAGGCTACAAAGTTTGGTGCGTAGGCGACGATATTGCTTGGATGCGTAAAGGTCCCGACGGACGTCTATGGGCAATCAACCCCGAAAATGGTTTCTTTGGTGTTGCGCCCGGTACTAACGTTAAATCTAACCCCAACGCACTTGCCGCTTCTCAAAAAGATGCTATCTTTACTAACGTTGCATTAAATCTTGATACAAACACAGTTTGGTGGGAAGGTATGGATAAAAATCCTCCCAAAAACGCACTTAACTGGCGTGGTGAAAAATACGACCCCGCTTCCGGTGAAAAAATTGCTCACCCCAACAGCCGTTTTACTGCTCCTGCTAAAAACTGTCCTTGCATTTCCAGCGAATTTGAAGCACTTTCTGGTGTTCCCATTTCTGCAATCGTATTTGGCGGCAGACGTGCAAAAACCGCTCCACTTGTATATCAAGCAAAGAGCTGGAACAACGGTGTATTCGTAGGTTCTATTATGGCTTCAGAAACAACAGCCGCAGCTGCAGGTGCAGTTGGTGTTGTTCGTCGCGATCCTATGGCTATGCTTCCCTTCTGTGGTTACCACATGGGCGACTATTTTAATCACTGGATTGAAATGGGCGAAATTTTAGGCGATAAAGCTCCTAAGATTTTCAACGTTAACTGGTTCCGTCTAGATGACGACGGCAACTTCTTATGGCCTGGTTTTGGCGACAATATGAGAGTTTTAAACTGGATTATTGACCGTTGCGAAGGCAAGGTTTCGGCAAAAGAAACTCCTATTGGTTACGTTCCATTTGCTGACGACATTGATATTTCTGATATGGGCGACTTTAGCAAAGAAACCTTAGAAACAATTTTAGAGGTTGACAAAGAAGTTTGGAAAGATGAAGTTGCAGGTATTGAAGAATTCTATGCAAAAATCGGCGATAGATTACCCGATGAGCTAAGAAATCAACTAAACAACTTAAAAGCTGCTCTTAACTAATATATTTTAAAGCACGGAAAAAATTTCCGTGCTTTTTTATTTGTTTGACACATATATTGTTTAGGTGTATAATTAAGAAAAAATTTGTAGGTGAAAACTATGAAGAAATTTTTTAGCATATTTCTGGTTTTAATTCTAATTTGCAGTTTATGTAGTGTTTCGGCTGCCGAAAACTATTGTGAACTTTTTGAAAAAGAATTAAGCTGTTTTGCTTGGGTTACGGAATATGGTAACGAAAGCACCCCCTTTAGCGCAAACACCATTGCTTTTGTAACCTCAAGACAAATGGATTTTACCGGCCGCTATAACGAAGATAAATCTTCTGAATTTGACGAGTGTTATTCTTTTCCTAAAGCTGAATTTGAAGCAATGGCTAAAAAGCTTTTTGACGTTAAGGTTGATTTAACCACCGCCAACTACAGCGAGCTTGTTGACGTTAGATATGATGCCGAAACCTCCACTTACGACGTAATTGCCCACCCAAGAGGAAGCAGTTTGCATTACAGCGTTTATGGTTATAGTCAAAGCGGCGGAGTTTATACCGTTTATTTGCAAAAGGTTGACGGCGAAAGTGGCGACGGCGACTACGCTAAAGCAAAATGCAAAATCAACGGTGAATATGCAAAGATTTTATCTTTTGAAACAATTAGCGAATTGCCTGATAGTTCTACCCTTATTACACACGATAAAGACGACCCCTCTTTAAAACCTATCGGCGGTATTGGTAACGGCAACGAAAGCAGCAAACCGGTCTCTTCTACCCCCGTATCCAGCGACGTTTCGAGCAATAATTCTAGTGAACAAACCGATACTTCTGACCACGAAGTTTTATTAGAACAAGATGATTTATTTATAATCGCAAACCCAGGTGTTTTACCAAGCGGAACGGTTGTAAAAGCAGATAAAATCAGTGATAAATCAAAACTTGAATTTTTAGATGATGCATTAAAAGGCATGGCTTCAAATTATGCCGCTTACGAAATTACTGCCACAAGCAATAACGTGCAGGTTCAACCCAACGGCACCATTTACGCTAACTTTGATATTCCAAAAGGTTTTGACCTAAACAAGGTTATGGTAGTTTATATTTCTAGTGATGGCAAAGTTGAACTATGCAAGTCTTCTGTTAATAAAGCCGGTAATTACGTTACCGCAGAACTTACCCACCTTTCTACCTATGCGGTTATAGAAAGAAGCATGGAAGATATAGATGGCCAAGACAATAACAAAAATTGGGGAACTACTGTAATAATACTAATTGTAGTTGCAGTAGTTTTAGCCGCCGCAGGCTTTTTAGCATGGTATTTTTTATATTACAAAAAAAGAATTAAATAAAAACTGATAAATAAAAACACCCTTCTCCTAGGTTTAGGAGTTGGGTGTTTCTTTATTTTGTTAAACTGCCGCCATCAGTTTTTAATAAAATTAAAATATCTTCTTGTAAACCGGTAAGGCAATTAACGTATATAATTATATCTTTTTCATCCGTGCCTTTTGCCGTAAATTCATAGCAAAGGGCTTCACCGCCGCCGTTTTGTGGTATTAATGCGGTTGTGGTTTTTAAAATGGTTAGGTTTTTGGGTAAAACTTTTCTGGCCTCGGCTATTGTTACTTTTGGGCTTTGTAGTTCGCGCTTTTTATGGTTTGCAATAAAACCACGTGCTTCAAGGCCTAATACCTCACCGTTATCTAATGCCACTTGCACCTTTAGTAAATCGGTATAATAAATAACGTCATCTTTATAGTAACTAAAATTAACTGTGCAAATGCCGTTTTCAACGTAATAATAACTACTTTTAAAGGTGTAATCTGTGTGCTGTTTTAAATATTCTTCGGCTTTTACTACAGCCGCTTCATAACTTAACTTTTCGGTTCCAATTTCGCGGTCTTTTAAGAAATATATAATTACGCCGCCTTTTTTTGTAACCGACACTCTGCCTAAATCATACTCAAAATTATAGCTTGGCATTAAGCCTTCTTCACTGCCAACAAGCTTTAAATCTGCCGTTTTTAAATCTAATGCCTTTGCGGCATTTTGTGCGGCTTCGGTTTCTGTTACAACACTCATCATTTTTGTAAGTTCGGGTTCTTTTTCTAAAAGGTGATCAGAAAAAGGTCCGTCGTAAATTAAAGAGGGATAACCGCCTAAAGTTTCTTCGGTGTCTTCAAAAAAGTTGTTTAAGGTTTGTTCGGTACTTTCGGGTAAGGTTAGGTTTTCAAAGGCTTCAATATAATTATAGGTAGTTTCGCCTTCGCTAATTGCTAAAGATAATTTTGAAGCAATATTGCTTAAACTTTTAAGGGTATTAATTTCGGCTTCGGTCATGGTTTGGCCTTCTGCAGCTTTACTCATAAGTAAATACGAAAAGCCGCCCGACTGGGTTAAAAACTTATTCACCTTTAAAAAGGCCGAATCTTTTAAAGGTATTCTTGCAAGATTATTTTTTGCACTTGAAGATTCGTGCATTATTTCGCTTGCAAGTGAAGAAATTACTTTTGGCGAAGTTGCATAAAGGCTTTTTTCTAAGCAAAGACTTAGGTTTTCTAGATTATTATTAAGTCCCAAAAGGGCTTCGGAATAATCATAATAAAGCCTTTCTTTATAACCCTTTGCAATATTCTGTTGTTGTAATATTGCACCGCCTAAAATTAAATATAATGCTACTGCAAAACTAATAATTCTTACCTTAAAACGAGTCTTCATTTTATACTCCTTTGGTTTAATTTTTATTAGTTTTACCGCTAATTGAAAATATATTCTAAAAAGGCTTGAAATACCGCTAAAAATATGCTAAAAATTAAGTAAAGCCTATTTAAGGAGTGGTTTTATGACCTTTACTTATAACCAAAAAGACTTTTTAATGGATGGTAAACCCTACTATATTATTTCGGGTGCTATTCATTATTTTAGAGTGCCAAGAAAGTACTGGCATGACCGCCTTTTAAAACTAAAAGAGTGCGGCTTTAACACTGTTGAAACATATACCGCTTGGAACTTGCACGAACAAACAGAAGGCGTGTTTGATTTTAGTGGAGAACTTGATATTGAAGAATTTATTTTAACAGCAAAAAATCTTGGTCTTAACGTAATTTTAAGACCGGGTCCATACATTTGCGCCGAGTGGGAGTTTGGCGGTCTTCCCTCTTACTTATTAAAATATAATATTCCCCTTCGTTGTAATAACCCGGAATTTTTAAAATATGTTGAACGCTATTACGAAAACCTTTTTAATAAAGTAAGACCCCACCTATATTCTAACGGCGGAAATATTATAATGCTTCAGATTGAAAATGAATATGGCTCTTACGGTAACGACACCGAGTATTTATACAAAGTGGCAGATATTTATAAAAGGAACAATATGGACTGCTTGTATTTTACTTCCGATGGTTCTACAGATACACTTATGACAGGTGGCACCTTACCTGAATATTTAGTAACCTCTAACTATGGCTCTAACCCAAAGGGTAACCTAAAGGTTTTACATAGAACACGTAAAAACCAACCCTCTATGTGTACGGAATATTGGTGCGGTTGGTTTGACCACTGGTTTGAAGATCACCACACCCGCGAAGGCAACGAAATTATTAACGACCTTGATTATTTTATTAAACATAACGTTAGCTTTAATATGTATATGTTCCACGGTGGCACAAACTTTGGCTTTACGAACGGTTCTAACCACATGAAAGAATTAGAACCCACCACCACAAGTTACGACTATTGCGCCCCCTTAAACGAAGCGGGAGACAGAACAAAAACCTATTATTTAATTAGAGATTTAATTAAAAAGCATTTTGGCACAGTACCGGAAATTACTGCAGCCGAAACCAAAAAGGTGGCTTACGGCAAGGTAAAACTAACTAAAAAGGCAGAGCTTTTTGATAATTTAGAAAATTTATCAAGCCCCATAAAAAGCGTAACCCCAAAATTTATGGAAGAGCTTGACCAAAACTTTGGTTATATTTTATATAACACTAAAATGAAGGGCCCACGCGAAGAGCAACCCCTTTATTTAGATACCCTACACGACAGGGCAAATATTTTTATTAATAAAAAACCAAAAGCAATTTATTTTAGAAACACCCCACAAACCAAAGAAAACGCTTTAAAGTTTGCAGTTAAAAAAGATAAAGACCTTGAAATTGATATTTTGGTTGAAAATATGGGTAGAATTAACTACGGCCCTAAGCTTTTAGACAAAAAGGGCATAAGCGCTTTGCGTATGGGCAACCAAACCCATTTTTATTACGATATTTATACCCTACCTATGAACAACCTTGAAAAGCTAGAGTTTGTAGATGCAAAATCAGTTAAAACCACAACACCCTGCTTTTTTAAGGGCGAATTTGAAATTAATGATGAACCGGGTGATACCTTTATTAAACTTAATGGCTTTAACAAAGGTTTTGTAACGGTTAACGGTAAAAACATTGGTAGATATTTTAACGAGGCCGGCCCACAACTAACCCTTTATTTGCCTGCCCCCTATTTAAACAAAGGCAAAAACGAAATTATTGTTTTTGAATCTGACGGCAAAACCGCCCCCTTTGTTGAACTTATCGATCACCCCGAATTTAAGTAAAATAAAACTCTCTGCTTTTTAGCAGAGAGTTTTTTATAATGTATTATTTAATTTCTTGTTCTAATGTTTTAAACGTTTCTGTATTGAAAAAGTCATAAATTGATATTTCTAACCCATCACATAATTTCTTAATTGTAACGATACCTGCGTTTTGACTACCACCGTTAATTATATTTTTTAAGGTTGAAGGCGGTACGGCTGAAATTCTTGCAAGAGCATTAACCGACAATCTTTTTTCTTCACATAATTCTAATAATCTATTAGCAACAGCTTTTCTTGTATCCATATTATCACCCCAATAAGTTATAAATATAGTTTATGTTTTTTAGAGCAACAATAACGACCATATATGGACTTTTTAGACCATATATGGTAAACTTATGTTGTGGTGATTATTTATGTATAAAAATGCTTGTTGCTTTTTGGGGCATAGAAATATAAACGAAACCGAAGAACTAAAATTAAAACTTATAAAAACAATTGAGGAACTTATTACTGAAAAACAGGTTGACACCTTTCTTTTTGGCAGCAAAAGCCAATTTAATAGCTTATGCCTTGAAGTAGTAACAAAAATAAAAGAAAAATACCCATATATAAAACGTGTTTATATAAGAGCCGAATACCCACACATTACCGAAGATTATAAAAACTATTTATTAAAAAGCTACGAAGACACCTATTACCCCGAAAAAATATTAAATTCAGGCAAGTACTCTTACGTTGAGCGTAACTACGAAATGATAGATAATAGTAAGTATTGCGTATTTTATTACGACCCCGACAAAGCACCAACAAAAAGAAAAAGCGGCACCAAAATTGCATTAGATTATGCTATAAAGAAATCTAAAACGGTTATTAAGGTATTATAAGCCAATTTTGTTTAAGTTATATCAATAATATAAATGTGTTTTTATAAGTTTTTTGCAATTAATACTTGCATTTTTTAAAAGTTTGTGTTATTATATTTTGGCACGAAAAATATGTGCCTTTAGCTCAGCTGGATAGAGCGTTTGGCTACGGACCAAAAGGTCAGGGGTTCGAATCCCTTAAGGCACGCCAGAAAAAAGCATCGACATTGGTCGGTGCTTTTTTCAATGAAATTCGTTCCTTACGGAACGAGTGAAATATCTACGATATGAAATATTTGCTTCGCAAATGTGAAATATGCCTACGGCATATAAAGGAACGAATTTTATTTCACTTTCTGCGATAGCGGAAAATTTCACAATCCGGAGGATTATTTCATATTGCGTAGCAATATTTCATTAAATATGTTACAATATTTTTGGGGAGGGCTCTATTTTGAAAGAAAATAAACTTATTGATTTATCAATGGACTTTTCCATAAACATCATAAAACTTTGTGAAGATATAAAAGGACACTACTCTCTTGTAAATCAATTGGAACGTTCCGCAACAAGTATTGGCGCAAATATTCACGAAGCAAATTATGCGCACGGTAAACCTGATTTTATTGCTAAACTTCAAATATCACTAAAAGAGTGTTATGAAACTGAATATTGGCTTGAATTGTTTGTAAAATCAAACCTAATAAATAAAGAAATTGCGAAGGATTTATATAATCAATGTGGCACAATTCGCAGAATCTTAATTGCTTCTATTAACACCGCAAAGGAAAATGTGAAATGATTGGACCTATTGTTACTGTTACTGTTGATAGACCGTTAGGCAGTTATCACCCACGCATAAAAATATATATTATTCTGTAAATTATGGTTATATTAAAGGAACTTTAGCGGCAGATGGCGAAGAAGAGGATGCTTATATTTTGGGCGTTAACGAACCGGTTTTAGAATTTACAGGAAGAATTATTGCCGTTATTAACCGTGAAGATGATATAGAAAACAAATGGGTAGTGGCTCCTGAAGGAGTAACCTTTACTATAGAAGAAATAGAAAAATTAACACATTTTCAAGAACAGTTTTTTAGATCAAAAATCACACTATACAAATAATCTAGAGGTTTTATTATGTTAGAAATTTCTTGTGGGGTTATTTTATTTACTATTAAGAATAACCAACCCTTATTTTTATTAATTAAAGATTACTACGGTAATGTTGGTTTTGCAAAAGGCCATATTGAAAAGGGCGAAACTGAACTAATGGCGGCATTACGCGAAACAAAAGAAGAAACCTCTATAATACCAAATATTTTAAAGGGTTTTAAAGCCGAAACCGAATATTTAATGCCAAACGGCAACACAAAAAGGGTTATATATTTTTTGGGTGAATATAACAACCAAACACCAAAACAAAACGAAGATTTTGAAAAGTTTGAGTTTTTAATTTTGCCTTACAACAAGGCTTATAAAGAACTAACCTTTGAAAACTCTAAAGAACTTTTATTTAAAGCAAACGAATTTATTAATAATCTTATTTAAGATTGCTAAAATCAAACTTTTATGGTATAGTTATTTTAATAGTTCAGTTTTAGGAGTATGGTATGAGAAATTTAACCATTAACAGAGTATCGGCGCCTGCTAACAAGCCTTTTAAATATAAGGTTTTAGTTGAAGATCGCTCGGTAAAAAAAGACGCCGTTATAATTTCGGGCAGAAAGTGCCGTATGCTTGGCACCATTTCTGATGGTGAAACGAAAACCTTTGAAATTCATAACGACAAGTGCCGTGTTTACGTTATTGCTAATAATTTTATGCGCAACGTAAGTAACGATTTTTATACTGTTTTGCCCGGTCATAACGAAGTTACTCTTTCGGGTAAAACCACCTTTAACCCGTTAAATTTCTTTGCCTTTATGTTTAACGGCCTTGCTTCTAACGAAATGGTTAGAAACCGCAAAAGAGTTAAACAAGCCGGTACTTTTATATTATCTTTAATTTTGGCTGCTTGCATTATATTAGGCATTACTATTGGGGCCATTATTAATGATTTTGCTAATAAAAACGGTAAAAAATTTACCCACGAGAATATGACCATTACCCTTACAAAAGACTTTAAAAAGCTTGAAAAAGGAACTAAAGATTTTGAGGCGGTTACTAATAACAAGTTTGAGTTTTATTTTTCTGATGATACGGTTGCAGTTTTTGGAAATAGAGAAACTTATGATGAAAGCCCTTTGCTTTCTGCTTTTACACTAAAAGAGTGTGCAGATACTTTACTTCATCAATTAAAGTTAGAAGATGAAACCGAATTAAGAGCAGGGCCTAGTTATTTTTATTTTGATTATGAACAAACAGTTAATAATAAAGCTGTTACCTATTACGTTTTCGTTTATTTAGATACAAAAGGTTTTTGGTATTTTAATTTCTCTTGCCCAACAAATCTTTTAGAACAAAAAGAAGCCGAAATTTTTAAATACGCTGACAGCGTAACTTTTAAATAAGCAAAAAGGATTTAGCAAAAGCTAAATCCTTTTTATTTATATTTTTTTGCCCTCTTTTGAAGGGCTATATCCAAATAGTTTTACAAATCCGCGATAAAATGAGGTATAATCTAAAAAGCCGCACTCACTATAAACTTCGGTTGGTTTTTTGCCGCACGCAATAAGGTTTTGTGCAATAAGCAAGCGCTTTTCTGTTAAATATTTTAAAGGTGTTGTTTTTAGTTCCTTTTTAAAAATTCTATATAAATAACTCTCACTTACACTAAGCTTGTTAGCAATTTCTTCAATGCTAGAAATTGTAAATAAATTTTCATTTATTTCTGTTATGGCTTTGCTTATAAGCGGATGTATATTTTCCCATAAAGCAGGATCTTCGCCAATATCAGATAGGCTTAAATTATAAATAAGTTCTTTTATTATCATTGAAAGCATATCTTTAAATTCTTCATTTTTAAGCACCGAACTGTAATAATCGGTTTTTTTAAAAAGCTCGGTAATTATAGGGCGGTGCTTACAATTTATTATTTCAATATCTTTTGGCAGTAAATCAATATTATTAATGCCCAAACTTGTGGGATTAAAAAGTATATTATATCTTTCGTAATCTTTAGAAGAATCAACCTGCACAAAATGATATGAATTGGGCTTTATTATTACAAGATCGTCCTTTTTTAACTTATATTTGCGGTTTTCTATAACGTGACTAACGTCGCCGTTTAATATATATAACAACTCGTAATCGTTATGTGTATGTATTGCCATTGCGTCTTTTTTGGGGCTTACATATTTTAAATGGTTAATAATTAATCCGTTTGCAGCATTTTCGTGCACTATATATTTCATATTATCACCTAAAAACATTTTAACATTATAGTTCATAAAATGCAATATAAATGTGGAAATATAGCAATATACTTTTTATTTTATGCAGTATATACTAAACTTGTAAATATAATTATATTATAAGGAGTTAATTTTATGAAAAAACTTAACTTAGCAATTATTGGTCAAGGCAGAAGCGGTAAAAATATTCACGGTCTTTTTTACGGCACAGAAGATAATATTTATTTCAACGTTAAATACGTTGTAGATGGCGATGAATTTAGACGTGGTGTTGCAAAAAATCAATACCCCGGTTGCGAAACCTTTGCAACATATCAAGAACTTTTCACAAAAGACGATATTGATTTAGTTGTTAATGCTTCTTATTCCGAAATGCACTACCCCATCACAAAAGATTTATTAATGCACAAATTCAACGTTATGGTTGAAAAGCCTTTCGGCAGAAACCGTTATGAGTGCGAAGATCTTATTAAAACCGCTAAAGATAACGGCGTTAAGGTTTTTGTATTCCAACAAACCTTCTTTGCAGATTTTTACACCAAAGCTGTTGAAGTTATAAATAGCGGTGTATTAGGCGAAATTAAGCAGGTTGATTTACGCTATAATGGCCTTGCTCGTCGTTGGGACTGGCAAACTCTACAAAAACGTCTTGCAGGTAGCGTTTATAACACAGGCCCTCACCCATTAGGTCTTGCTTTAGGCTTTTTAGATTTTGATAAAAATGCCAAGGTTGTGTTCTCTCGTTTAGATAAAGCATTAACAAGCGGTGATGCTGAAGACTACGCTAAAATTATTATTACAGCACCAAATAAACCTGTTATTGACGTTGAAATTAGCGCTATTGACGCTTTTTCTGCAGATTTACTTAAAATTCAAGGTACAAAAGGTACTTACACCTCAACCGCAGGCAGCTATAAATATAAATACATAGTGGATGGCGAAAACCCCGAACGTCCTGTTGAAGAAAACTTCTTAAAAGACGAAAAGGGCGAACCCATTTATTGCGGCGAAACCTTGATTACACACGAAGAAAGCGGCGAAATGAACGGTTCTTCTGCTTTTACAACTGCCGTTGCAGAAGCTTATAAAGACGTTTACTATAACCTAACTGAAAATAAGCCTGTTCGCATCACCCCCGAAATGGCAACAGAAATTATTGCTATTATTGATAAGGTTCACACAGATAACCCCATGCCTTTAATTTTTTAATTAACTTTTAGGAGAAGCAAAATGAAAAAGGTTGTAATGCTTGGTTGTGAAAACGGCCACGTTAATTCGTTTTTAAACTTTATTAAAGAGGGCTCTTACCCCGAAATTGAGGTAATTGGCGCATATAGTGAAGACAAAGAGGCAATGCAAAAATTAGAAGATAATTATGGCGTGCCACAAATGTCTTCTTACGATGAAGCCGTTGGCAAGGTTGACGGCATTATTGTAACAGCTCGTCACGGGGGGCTTCATTACAAATTTGCAAAGCCATATATTGAAAGCGGTGTGGTTATGTTTATTGATAAACCCATCACCGTTTCTGAAGAAGATGCTTTAAACTTTATGGCAGAACTTAAAGAGAACAACATTAAAATTACAGGTGGTTCTTGCTTAAAACATATTGATTTTATTAAAGAACTAAAAGAAGACAACAAAGACGGCGAAACTATTGGCGGACTTGTTCGTGCTCCCATTTGGTTTGATAACCCCTGGGGTGGACTATTCTTCTACGCAGGGCATTTAGTTGAAGCTTTGCTTGAAATTTATGGAAGATACCCCATAAGCGTTAAAGCATATAAAAAAGGCAAAGGCGTTTTGGTTGTATTTAATTATGAAAGCTATAATATAACCGGTCTATTTTCTGAAGACAGCGCTCATTATTACGCCGCAAGATATACTAAAGATTCTACCAAAGCCAAAGAACTTGAGGTTAACGACCCCTGGTTTAAAGCAGAGTTTAACGAGTTTTACGATATTTTGTGCAATAATGGCGAAGTTAAAATTTCTTATAAAGATTTTATTGCCCCTGTTTTTGTTATGAACGCAATTAACCGCAGTTTAGAAAGCGGACAAGAAGAAAAAGTAACGGAGTATAATGTATAATGGCTAAATTTTTATTATCGGCTTTCTCTGACGAATATGCCGACAGCTTTACAGAACAACTAGAAGCACTTAAAAAATTTGAAATTGACTACACCGAGCTACGCTTTATTGACAAAAAGAATATTGCAGAGCTTAACGTTTGCGAATTAAGAGACGTTAAAACAAAGCTAGACTATTATGGCATTTCGGCTT
Source organism: Acutalibacteraceae bacterium (assembly GCA_045540715.1). Taxonomy (GTDB): domain Bacteria; phylum Bacillota; class Clostridia; order Oscillospirales; family Acutalibacteraceae; genus UMGS1279. Next base: position 121,558 of record JAZQHT010000013.1, read on the forward strand.
CTGCTATCGGTTCTCCTTTAGGTAAAATTTCTTTGGACGATGATTTTAACGCCCATTTAGAAAAGGCAAAAAACGTTTTTTCTATTGCTAATACTCTAAAGGTTAAAAATATTCGTATGTTTAGCTTTTACCCTCACGAAAATATTGATATTTTAAAAAGCGAAGACGAAGTTTTTGAAAAATTAGAAAAATTAATTTCGCTTTCTGAAGAATATGGCGTTACCCTTTGCCACGAAAACGAAGCCAAGATTTATGGTGAAAGTCCCGAAAACTGCTTAAAAATTATGAAGCAATTTAACGGCAGAATTAAATGCGTTTTTGATATGGGCAACTTTGTTTTAGATGGCTTTAAACCATATCCCGATGGGCTAAACACCTTAAAAGAACATATTGAATATTTCCATATTAAAGATTCTTTAAAAGCAGGAGCAATTGTGCCTGCAGGTTGTGGTGAAGCCAACATTAAAAAAATTTTAATTGATTATAAAAAAGATATGAAAAAAGACACCTTCATTACTTTAGAGCCACATTTGCAAACCTTTTCAGGTCTTAATGCACTTGTTGGCAAAAGTTTTGATAACCCTTATAAATATCCCGACGGTAAAACCGCTTTTTGCGATGCCGTTGAAAAAATTAAAACCATTTTAGGTGAAGTACAATGAAAGAATTTAAAAAAGATTTATTAGTAGTAAAACAATACGAAAACCGTACCCTTATGGGTGAAGGGGCAGCAAATGATATTTCGGCTAAGATAAACGAACTTTTAGATAAAAAACAAGAGCTTAATATTATTTTTGCAGCAGCCCCCAGTCAAAACGACGTTTTACTTAGTTTAATCAACAATAAAACTATTGACTGGACACGTATAAACGCTTACCATATGGACGAATACGTTGGACTTTCTAAAGATGCTCCGCAAGGTTTTGGTAACTTTTTAAAGGAACATATTTTTTCACTTGTTCCCTTTAAAAGCATTAACTACATAAACTGCGAAGCCTCTGACGTAGAAGCTGAGTGCGAAAGATATTCTAAACTTCTTAAAGAAAACCCAACCGACATTGTTATTATGGGTATTGGCGAAAATGGTCATATTGCTTTTAACGACCCACCCGTTGCCGATTTTAACGACAGCAAAATGGTTAAAAAGGTAAAGTTAGATGAAATTTGCCGTCAACAACAAGTAAACGACGGTTGCTTTGAGAATATTTCACTAGTTCCTACACACGCTATGACCTTAACCGTTCCAACCTTAGTTAAAGCACCATATCTATTTTGCATAGTTCCTGCTAAAACAAAGGCAAATGCAGTTAAAGAAACCTTAACCGGTACTATTGACGAGCACTGCCCTGCTACAATTTTAAGAAAGCAAGAAAACGCAATACTTTATTTAGATAACGAAAGTTCGGTATTATTATGAGTTTAATTAAAATTAAAAGCGACCGCATAATTACAGAAAACGGCCTTTTTGACGGTTTTGTTTATTTAGAAAACGATAAGATTTTATCGGTTACTAAAGAAGATAAACCCTGCGATATTGAATATAATTTTGTTGGCCGCTACCTATCTCCCGGCTTTATTGATATGCACACCCACGGTGCTGGTGGTCATCCCTTTTTAAACACAACAAAAGAAGACGTTTTAAAGGCGGTAGAGTGCCACTTAAATTATGGTACTACCACCATTTTACCCACCATTTCGGCTTCTCCTTTTTTAGATATGAAAGAGGCCGTAATTGCAATTAAAGAAGCAATAGACTGCGGCGAAAGTAATGCTAACATTTTGGGTGCACATTTAGAAGGACCTTACCTTTCTAAAGAACAATGTGGCGCACAATGTCCAACCTTTATTACAGAACCCATAAAAAACGATTACGTAGATTTGATTGAAAATTATGGCAAATATATTGCACGTTGGACCTATGCTCCTGAAAAAGATAATAACGGTGAATTTTGCAAATATTTAACTAATAAAGGCATTATCGCTTCCGCAGGCCACACCAACGCAAAATATGAAGATATGAAGGTTGCAATTGATAACGGGTGTAATTTAATTACCCACCTTTACTCTTGCACTTCAACCATTACACGCGAATATGGGTTTAGATCTTTAGGTGTTATTGAATCTGCTTTTTTACGTGATGAGCTTTACGTTGAAATTATTGCAGATGGTAAACACTTACCTATTGACCTTGTTAAATTAATTATAAAAATTAAGGGTACCGATAAAACCGCCCTTATAACAGATAGCCTAGAAATTGCTTGTACTGATATTAAAGAAGGCGTTATGGGCGGCACCGAATTTATTGTTGAAGACGGTGTTTGCAAACTAAAAGATCGCTCGGCTTTTGCAGGCAGCGTTGCAACCACAAACCGACTTGTTAAATTTATTGCACATGAATGTGGTTTTGGTATATTAGACGCTGTTAAAATGATTACCAAAGTGCCCGCAGAAATATTGGGACTTAATAAAGGCTTAATCGCAAGTGGCAAAGATGCCGATATTATTATTTTTGACGATGAAATTGCGGTTTCTGATATTTTTGTAATGGGCAAAAAAGTTAAGTAGGTATTTTTATGGAAAAGACAGTAAAAATTGGTATAATTGGCATTGGCAATATGGGTTCGGCTCACGCTAACTGCATTTATAAAAACGAAATTAAGGGTTTAACCCTTACCGCAGTTTGCGATAAAAGTCCCTTTAGACGTGACTACTGTAAAGAAAATTTTAAGGACGTTTTGATTTTTGATAATTATAAAGCTTTAATTGATTCTAAGACAGTAGAAGCAATAATTATTGCGGTTCCCCACCCAATGCATGCAGATATTGCAATGTACGCATTAGAAAATGGTGTTAACGTTTTGGTTGAAAAACCTGTTGACGTAACTGTTAGTAAGGCAAAAAAACTTAACGAAATTGCAAATAGTAGCGGCAAGGTTTTTGCCATTATGTTTAACCAAAGAACAAACGAAATTTTTATTAAAGCGCGCGAAATTATTAAAAGCGGTGTTTTAGGTAATATAAAACGTAATTCTTGGGTTATAACCAACTGGTACCGTCCTCAAAGTTATTATGACAGCGGCTCTTGGCGTGCTTCTTGGCGCGGTGAAGGCGGCGGCGTGCTTATTAACCAAAGTCCCCACAACCTTGACTTATGGCAATGGATTTGCGGCGAACCCGAAGAAATTACAGCAATTATTTCTTATGGTAAATATCATAATATTGAGGTTGACGACGAAGTCACAATTTACGCAAAATACCCTGATGGCTCAACCGGTACCTTTATTACTTCAACGGGTGAGCTACCGGGTACTAACCGTCTTGAAATTGCTTGCGATAAAGGTAAAATGGTGCTTGAAAACGGTATGTTAAAACTTTGGAAGCTAAGCGAAAGCGAAAGGGTTTTCTGTTTTGACGATACTAAAGGCCCCAAAATGACCTACGAAGAATTTAAGTGCGACTGTGAAATTGCTCACAAAGGCATTTTACAAAACTTTGCAAACGCAATTTTATATGGTGAAGAATTGATTTCACCCGGTACTGACGGCATTAAAGAGCTTTCAATTTCTAATGCGGCTTACCTTTCTTCTTGGAAAGGCTCAGCACCTGTAAAACTTCCGCTTGATGCAGAAGAATATGATAAATATTTTTATGAAAAGGTTGAAAAATCTACCTTCGATGAAACAAAAGAATCGCATTTTGAAGGCGGATGCTACTTACCCCGCTGGTTTGTAAACTGGTAATATTAACCCCCACCGTTATTTTCTCATAAAATAGAGAAACTAATGGCGGGGGTATTTTTATGCAATATAACAATTTACAAGAACTTATATATAACAGCAGTTCAACACGCAAATATTTTTTAAGCTTGCCTGTATTAACACAAATGGATATTCATAAATATAATAATCAAATTCACTCTGCAAAAGATCTTAGAATTTTAAAAGAGAGGCTTGAAAAATATAATCATCACCTTAAAATTTCAGAAGAAAGATTATTTTAATTATCTTGCTTGACTTTAACGCTTTAATATGTTAATATATGAATATAGAATATTAAAGGAGTGTGCCCTATGCTAAGCATTAAAAACAAAGCAACGGATGATCTTTTTGAAGCAATTCTAGCACTTGAAACGGTGGATGAATGTTATAAATTTTTCGAAGACGTTTGCACCGTTAAAGAAATTCAAGCAATTTCGCAACGTTTAGAGGTTGCAAAAATGCTTATGGAAAAAAGAGTTTACAGCGATATTGTTAAAGAAACAGGGGCTTCTACTGCAACTATTTCAAGGGTAAACCGTTCTTTAACCTATGGCAACGAAGGTTACGATTTAATTTTTAAAAGATTAAATAAATAAGGAGTGTTTTATTATGAAATGTCCTTTTTGCGGTTTTGAAGAAAGTAAGGTAATAGATTCAAGACCTACCGACGAAGGCGAAAGAATTCGTCGTAGGCGCGAATGTTTAGAATGTGCTAAACGTTTCACTACATACGAAATTATTGAAAGTTTACCTATTATCGTTATTAAAAAAGATAAATCTCGCGAAGCCTTTTCTCGTGATAAACTATTAAATGGTCTTCTTCGCGCTTGCGAAAAACGTCCCGTTTCTATTGAAACGCTAGATAGAATTATCACCGATATAGAAATGAAAATTCAAAACTCACTCGATCGAGAAGTTTCTAGCGATAAAATTGGCGAGCTTGTTATGGAAAAATTAAAAGACGTTGACGAAGTAGCTTACGTTCGTTTTGCATCTGTTTACCGCCAATTTAAAGATATTAATACCTTTATGGACGAACTTAATACTTTGCTTAAAAGATAATTTTAGGAGAAGATTATGTTAAAAATTAAAAGATTACTTGCTCTTATTTTAACTCTCGTTATTTGTTTAAGTTTTGCCGCTTGCGAAACCGATAGCCGTAACGACGATGATGACGATGATGATAATGATAAATCTTCTACCGAAAGTTTAATAAACGAATGTCCAAACTTTGTTGGTATGCAGTATGAAGATATTGATGAATCTAACAGTGAATATAAGATTGTTGTAAATTGGACATATAGCGCAACTGTCCCTTATGGAATAGTTGCGAGCCAAACACCAAATGCAGGAACAGAGATTAAAGACACCGATACTATAGAAATTTTTGTTTCTAAGGGTGACATGAAAGTAAACTTACCTAATTGCATTAACCTTGATTTAAATGCTGCTAAAGCCGAGCTAATATCTGCTGGTTTTAAAAACATTAAAACAGTTGAAAGAGCGGATGATTCAACACCTGCCAACACTGTTATAGATATGCAACCGGCAGCATACACAAGTACAAGTTTAAGCGCAGAAATTACTCTTTTTGTAAGTTCTGGTGCAGTGCTGAAAAATGTTAATTTGCCCAATGTTGTGAATCTACCACTAGAAGATGCAGCCCAAATAATTAATAGAAATGGTTTGGTTGTTGGTAAAATTGAATATGTTAACAGTGATCCCAGTAAGAAAGACATTGTTTTAGAACAAACACCCGCACCCAGTGCAAGTGTAACCCAAGCTGGTAAAGGTACGGCTGTTGATTTAAAAGTTGGTCTAGGCTCTAATCAATAAAATATCGCTCAAAATAAATTTATTTCAAAAAAACATTAATACCTTTATGGACGAACTAAACACTTTGCTTAAAAGATAATTTTTGGAGAAGATTATGTTAAAAATTAAAAGATTACTTGCTCTTATTTTAACTCTCGTTATTTGTTTAAGTTTTGCCGCTTGCGAAACCGATAGCCGTAACGACGATGATGACGATGATGATGAAGACGAAAGTTCTTCAACTGTTTTAGAGATTGAAGACGAAAGCGACGTTATTACAACCACCTCTACACCTACTACAACCACTTCAAGCAATATAACTTCAGTTAAACCAAAGCCCGTTCCTAAAACTTTATATTTAGGCACACTTTCTTCTAATAAATGGGAAAGCAATTATTACGGTATTGGTTTTAAACTTTTAAGCGGTTGGTCTTTTTATACTAAAGATCAAATTGCTACGGTTAATGGTGTAACAACAGATAAGCTAACAAAACCCGTTAGCGAAATTATGAGTGGCAAAAGCCTTGTTTACGACGTGGTTGCTTTTGATAGCATTGGTAGTACGGTTACAATTATTTACGAAAAAGTTGATAGCTCGATGACTATTAGTAAATATATTAATATAGCAGTTCCCGACGTAAAAACTGTACTTGCAAATTCGGGCGCTACAAACGTAAACGTAGCTAGTTCTACTTGCCGTTTTGCCGGCAGTCAAACACCCTGCATTAATACAACCTGCACTATGAACGGTGTTGACGTTTACCAAACCCAAGCATATTTTAAAGTTGATAACTATATGTGTATTATTACTTGTAGTTCTTCAAATGAATCAACTAAAACCGCGCTTGTAAATAGTTTTTATTCTTTATAAACAAAAAGACCTGAACTAAAAGTTCAGGTCTTTATTTTTTTAGATTTATATTTTTTCTTTGTGGCTTCGCCGCCACGTATATGCCGCTGCGCTTTATTTTCTTCTAAAACCGCTCTTACCTTTAAATGAAGGCCGTGGTCTATTTCATATAGCCTTTCGGTTACGTCTTTATGTACTGTTGATTTAGAAACGCCAAACACCTTTGCGGTATATCTTACGGTGCAATTATGATTTATTATATACTGTCCTAGTGTTACAGCCCTTTGTATTAAAAAGCCTTGCATAATTTTCACTCCTAAAGATATTAAACTTAGTTAAATATATTCATAAAGTGAAAATTTTATGTATATTTTTTATATACCCCCCTATTTTTTAACCAATAAATGCATATAATATTGTTAGATTTTCGTTAATTTTATGGAGTTGTGAGAAAAAATTTTTTGTGTTATAACCTAAATGCTGGGTAAAACCGGCAAACATTTTTCGGTGAGTGGGAATTTAAGAAAAAGGTTTTTGATGATCTTCCCTTTTTCTAACCGGAGCCAAGACGGTTTATTCCCACTCGAATTAACGAAAACAATAATACTAAAGTTTTGAGGTATTTTTATGTGTGGTATTGTAGGTTTCGTAGGAAAAAATAATGCAAAAGACGTTTTATTATCAGGACTTGAAAAATTAGAATACCGCGGCTATGATTCTGCAGGAATTGCAACCATAGATGGCGGTATTTTGACTTTCTTAAAGACAACCGAAAGAATTGCAAAGTTAAAAGAAACTGCACAAAACGGTTGTAATGGTTTTTTAGGTATTGGGCACACACGTTGGGCAACACACGGCGCGCCAACCGAAGCTAATGCTCACCCACACACCGATAGTTCTAAAGAGTTTGCGGTTGTTCATAACGGCATTATTGAAAACTATGCTGAACTTAAAGAAGAACTTAAAAACGATGGTGTTACCTTTGCAAGTGAGACCGATACAGAAGTTATTCCGCATTTGCTTAAAAAATACTATAAAGGCGATATGCTAAGCGCTATAAACGCAGTTGTAAAAAGGCTTGTGGGTTCTTATGCACTAGGTATTATTTCAACAAACGAACCCGACGTTTTATATGCAGTTAGACATTTTTCGCCCTTAATTGTTGGTGTTGATAATAATCAAAACTTTATTGCAAGCGACGTTACCGCCATTATTTCTCACACCAAACAGGTGGTTTATTTAGAAGATGGCGAAATTGCCCGTTTAAATAAAAACGGTGCAGAATTTTTTAACGACAAATTGGAAAAAATAGAAAAAAATATTTCTTTAATTAATTGGGATATTACTGCTGCAGAAAAGGGCGGTTACAGCCACTTTATGCTTAAAGAAATTATGGAAGAATCGGTTGCTGTTAAAAACACCATAACACCCCGTATTAAAAACGGCAAGGTTTGTTTTGACGGCTTAAAACTAACCGATAGTAAAATTAAAAATATAAGCAGAATAATTATTACAGCTTGTGGCAGTGCTTATCACACAGGCATTGTTGCAAAATATATGTTTGAAGAAATATTACGTCTTCCAACAGAGGTTGAACTTGCAAGTGAGTTTAGATATAAAAACCCCATTGTTAATAAAAACGACCTTGTTATAATTATTAGCCAAAGCGGTGAAACGGCAGATACCCTTGCCGCTTTAAAAGAGGCAAAAAATAAAGGGGCTCATATACTATCTATTGTTAACGTGGTAGGCTCTAGTATTGCAAAAGAATCGGACGACGTTTTATATACCTTTGCCGGCCCCGAAATTGCCGTTGCTACAACAAAGGGTTATACAACACAGTTAAGTTTACTATATTTATTTGGCATTTATGCAGCAAATATTAAAGGCAGTAAAGACCAAAAATATTTAGACGAACTTTTATCTGAATTAGAATTAATACCACAAAAAATTGAAGAAATTGTGGCAGAAAAAGATAATATTTCTAATCTTGCAAAGGGCTTTATTGATAACAGTTCAATATTTTTTATAGGCAGAAATATGGACTATGCCGTAGCGCTTGAGGGGTCTTTAAAATTAAAAGAAATTTCTTATATTCACTCTGAAGCCTATGCGGCGGGAGAACTTAAACACGGCACAATTTCTTTAATAGAAGACGGCAAACTTGTTGTATCTCTTTGCTGTTACGAAGACCTGCTTTTAAAAACATTAAGTAACGTTAAAGAGGTAATAACTCGCGGAGCCTTTATTTTAGCGATTGCTTTTAAAGGTAATGAAGAAATTAATCGCTATGCCGATAAGGTTATTTATATACCCAAAACCCATCCTCTTCTTCTTGCAATTTTAGAGGTTATTCCATTACAACTTTTTGCATATTACGTGGCTTTAAATAAAAATCTTGATATTGATAAACCGCGTAACCTTGCAAAATCGGTAACGGTTGAATAAACTAAAAGCACCTACGTTTAGTAGGTGCTTTTTTATATAATTATTAATCTTCTTCTAATAATTTAGAAGGTGATATTTTTAAAACTTGAGCAATTTTAAATAAAGTTTCTAAAGAAACGCCGCGAACAGTTCCGGTACCTTCAACCTGTCCTACAAAGTTTACACTTTTATCAATAAGTTCTGCAAAGGTTTCTTGAGTATAACCGGCCTTTTTACGATAGTATGCAATTTTTAAGCCTAAAGTAATATATTTATCAGCAAATTCAGTCTTCATCCTATTGCCTCCCTTATATTAATATTTTACAAGGAAGAAGATTATATTATAACTTAATTAAAGTAAATGATTATTTACTTTAATTAAATGTTAATATATAATAAGTGGGTAATCTTTTACTTTAAGGAGTATAAAAATGAATACCTGCTGTTTTTTAGGTCATAGAACAATTAACCAAACTGAAGAACTAAAACAACGACTTTTTAAAAACATAGAATTTCTAATTATCAATAATAAAGTTGACACTTTTTTATTCGGTAGTAAAAGCCAGTTTAACGACCTAGCATTAGAAGTAGTAACAACTTTAAAAACAAAGTATTCTTTTATTAATCGTGTTTATGTTAGAGCTGAATTCCCTTTTATTGATGATAATTATAAAAAATATCTTTTAAATAAATATGATGAAACGTATTTTCCAGAAAAAATTTTAAATTCCGGCAAGGCAACCTACATTGAAAGAAACTATGAAATGATAAATAAAAGTAATATTTGTATTATATATTATAACGAAAAGAACCTTCCAACAAATAGAAAAAGCGGTACAAAAATTGCTTATAACTATGCTTTAAAACAAAATAAAAATATTATAAACGTTTTTTAATTTTTTTGATTAAAAATTGTTCATTTATAATCCTAAACACCTTTATATTGCTTGACAAATTAAGGATTTTTTAGTATTATTGTTAGGTATATAAATGATTTCTCGTGGAGGGAAAATTTAATGAAAAACTCTGAAAAAAGTATGGAAACTATCGTTGCCCTTGCTAAAGGCAGAGGCTACGTATATGCCGGTAGTGAAATTTACGGCGGACTTAGCAATACTTGGGACTACGGCCCGTTAGGTGTTGAATTTAAAAACAACATTAAAAAAGCTTGGTGGAAAAAATTCGTTCAAGAAAGCAAGTTAAACGTTGGTTTAGACTGTGCAATTTTAATGAATCCTCAAGTTTGGGTAGCTTCCGGTCACGTTGGCGGATTTTCTGATCCATTAATGGACTGCAAACAATGTAAAACAAGACACAGAGCCGACAAATTATTAGAAGACTTAGGTGTTAACCCTGCAGGCTGGTCCGACCAAAAAATGATGGACTATATTAAAGAAAATAACGTGGCTTGTCCTGACTGCGGCGGTCATGAATTTACCGATATTAGAAAATTTAACCTTATGTTTAAAACCTTCCAAGGTGTAACTGAAGACGCTAAAAACGAAATTTATTTACGCCCTGAAACCGCACAAGGTATTTTTGTTAACTTTGCAAACGTTGCAAGAACAACCCGTAAAAAAGTTCCTTTTGGTATTTGCCAAATTGGTAAGAGCTTCCGTAACGAAATTACCCCCGGTAACTTTATTTTTACAACCCGTGAATTTGAACAAATGGAAATGGAGTTTTTCTGCAAACCGGGTACCGATTTAGAGTGGTTTGGTTATTGGAAAGATTATTGCCACAAATGGTTATTATCTTTAGGCATAAAAGAAGAAAATCTTCGTTTGCGCGACCACGAAAAAGAAGAACTATCTCACTATTCTAACGCTACAACCGACTTTGAATTTTTATTCCCATTTGGTTGGGGCGAACTTTGGGGTATTGCAGACAGAACCGACTTTGACTTAAACGCTCACATTAAAACCTCGGGTAAATCTTTAGAATATTTCGACCCCGAAACCAACGAAAAATATATCCCTTACGTTATTGAACCATCTTTAGGCGTTGAAAGAGCATTACTAGCACTTCTTTGCGAAGCTTACGATGAAGAAATTGACGAAAAAGGCGAAAAACGTGTGGTTCTTCGTTTACATCCTGCATTAGCACCTATGAAAGCGGCTGTTTTACCACTTTCTAAAAAGTTAAACGAAGGTGCCGGCAAAGTATTCGAACAACTTGCAAAAGAATTCAATATTGATTACGACGATGCAGGTAGTATTGGTAAACGCTACCGCCGTCAAGACGAAATTGGTACTCCTTACTGCATTACTTATGACTTTGAAAGTGAAGAAGATGGTTGCGTTACAGTAAGAGACAGAGATACTATGGAACAAGTTCGTATTAAAATTACTGAATTAAATGCTTTCTTAGCAGAAAAATTAGAGTTTTAATACTTGCAAAAATATAAATAAAAGTGTATAATAATTAAAAATGCGATGACAAAGAAAAGTAGCGATTTATCCTTTTTTTCAGAGAGAACGGTTTATTAGCTGAAAGGCCGTTTAAAAAAGCATTTCGTGAAGTTCCCTTTCGAGCAGCGCCCTGAATGATTTATTTCTATTAGGCGGCGACGGGTAAGTCCCGTTATAGACTTCAAAAGTGTCTGCTTAACGCAGAAATTTGGGTGGTACCGCGGAGTTATAATGCTTCGTCCCTTTTAAAATTAGGGGCGAAGCTTTTTTATTTGCCCTATAAAAGAAAGGAATCACTATGAAGGAAAAATTAGAACTTATAAAGTTAGAAGCACAAAAGGCAATTGAAAGTGCCGCTTCTTTAAAAGAACTTGAAGAAATTAAGGTTCGCTTTTTAGGTAAAAAAGGAGAGCTTACCTCTATACTTAAAATGATGGGCGGCTTATCTCCTGAAGAACGCCCCATTATGGGCCAAAAAGCTAACGAAGTGCGTTCTTTTATTGAAAACAGTTTAGAAAGCACAGTAACTTTAGTTAAAGAAAAAGAACTTAACGAAAGGCTTAAAAACGAAGCTATCGACGTAACAATGGATGGCAAAACTAAGGCTTTAGGTAAGGTTCACCCATTAACCGCCACTTTAGAAGGTTTAGAAAAAATATTCGTAAGTTTAGGTTTTACGGTTGTTGAAGGCCCCGAAGTTGAAACAGATTATTACAACTTTGAAGCACTAAACGTACCAAAAGACCACCCCGCTCGCGATATGCAAGACACCTTCTATTTAGGCGAAAACCTTTTACTTAGAACCCAAACCTCTGCCGCACAAATTAGAACAATGGAAAACCTTAAACCACCTATTCGTATAATTTGCCCAGGTAGAGTTTATCGTTCTGACGACGTTGACGCAACCCATTCACCCGTGTTCCATCAGGTTGAAGGACTAGTAGTTGATAAAAATATTACTATGTGCGACCTTAAAGGCACACTTGAAACAATGGTGCACGAAATTTACGGCAAAGATACAAAGGTTAAATTCCGTCCTTCTTTCTTCCCCTTTACAGAGCCTAGCGTTGAGGTTGACGTTTCTTGTCCTGAGTGTGGCGGTAAAGGTTGCCGCGTATGTAAAGGCGCCGGCTGGATTGAAATTTTAGGCGCCGGTATGGTGCACCCACGCGTTTTATCTGCTTGCGGAATTGACCCCGAAGAATATTCCGGCTTTGCATTTGGTATTGGCCTTGATAGACTTACCACCACAAGACATAAAATTAGCGATATACGTTTATTATTTGAAAACGATATTCGTTTTCTAAAACAATTTTAATAAGGAGGGGTAAAAATGAAAACTTCATATAACTTTTTAAAACGCTACGTTGATATTGACGTAGAACCAAAAGTGCTATGCGACAAAATGGTTATGGCAGGTTTTGAGGTTGAAGAAATTATTGACACCTCTCTTAGCATGAACAACGTTGTCGTTGGTAAAATCACCGACATTAAAAAGCACGAAGATTCTGACCATTTGCAAATTTGTCAGGTTAACGTTGGCAACGAAACCGTTCAAATTGTAACAGGTGCTTCTAACGTTTTTGTTGGTGCTACCGTTCCCGTTGCATTAGATAACTCTTTACTTCCAAACGGAACAAAGATTAAAAAGGGTAAACTTCGCGGTGTTGAAAGCTTGGGTATGATGTGCTCTGGCGAAGAACTTAACCTTAAAGAAGAAGATTTTAAGGGTGCTGGCGTTTACGGCATTTTAATTATGGATGATAGCTATAAAGCCGGTACAGATATGCGCGAAGTTTTAGGACTTAACGATTTTATTATCGACTTTAAAATTACCGCTAACCGTCCCGACTGCAACAGCATTATTGGTATTGCCCGTGAAGCCGCAGCAGTATTAGGTAAAGAATTTAAACTTCCTAAAACCGAATATAAAACCACAACCGATAAGTTAGAAAACTATATTAAGGTTGAAAACCAAAACTTTGAGCTTTGCCCAAGATATATGGGTAAAATTGTTACCAATATCCGAATTGCAGAAAGCCCCGAGTGGCTTAAAGTTGCAATAAAAGCAAGTGGTATGAGACCCATTAATAACATTGTTGATATTACAAACTTTGTTATGCTTGAAACCGGTCAACCAATGCATGCTTTCGATTTAAGAGAACTTGAAAACAATCAAATTATTGTTAGAAACGCTAAAGCCGGCGAAACTTTAACCTTGCTTGACGGCAAAGTAGCAGAGCTTAGCAAAGAAATGCTTGTTATCGCTGATGGCAAAAAGCCCTCTTGTCTAGCAGGTATTATGGGTGGTGAAGATAGCGGCATTAAAGACGATACAAAAGGCGTTTTCTTTGAAAGTGCTAAGTTTAAAAGAGACTCTGTTCGTCGTACTGCAAAGGCAGTGGGGGTTAGAACAGAAAGTAGTTCTCGTTACGAAAAGGGTACCGATATTTACAACGTTGAATATGCAATGAACCGTGCACTATCTTTAATTTACGAACTAAATGCAGGTGATATTGCAGATGGTACCGTTGATTTAAACGAAGGTTTACCCGCCGCTAGAACACTAAAAACAAGTGTTAATAAAATTAACGCACTTTTAGGCCTTACCATTTCGGGCGAAAAAATGTGCGAAATTTTAAACAGTTTACTTATTGAAACAACACTTGATGGCGATACTTTAACTTCAAAAATTCCTTCATTTAGAGATGATATCGAATTTACTGCTGATATTGCAGAAGAAGTTATGCGCTTATATGGTTACGACCATATTATTGGCACCGCGATTCGCGGCGACGCTGTAATGGGCGGAAAAGGCGCTAAATTAAGTTTACAAACAGAGCTTAGAAAATTACTTACCGCTTTAGGTCTTTACGAAATTTACACCTATTCCTTCATCGCTAAAGGCGAAACCGAAAAGTTAGGTTTAAATAACGAACAATTAGTTACCATTTTAAACCCACTTGGCGAAGAATATAGCGTAATGCGCACACAACTTATTAGCAGTATGCTAGGTGTTCTTTCAACAAACATTAACCATGGTGCAACGGATGGTGCTTTCTTTGAAATTTCAAAACGCTTTATTCCAAAAGCACTTCCCTTAGCAGAACAACCCGATGAAAAGACCACCCTATCTATTGGTATGTTTGGCGAAAATGAAGATTTCTTTACACTAAAAGGTGCAGTTGAAACCGTTTTAACCGCACTTGATGTTAAAGATGCAGAATTTGAAGCCGAAGCACTTCCCGTTTATTTACACCCGGGCCGTGCCGCAACGGTTAAATATAACGATGAAGTTATTGCCGTTTTAGGTGAGGTTCATCCCAAAACTGCAGAGAAATTTGATATTTCTAAAAAATGTTACGTTGCTGAAATTTATATCGATAAATTTGAAAAGGCCGAAAAAACATTAAAGATTTATAAGCCACTACCTAAGTTCCCTGCCGTTTCTCGTGATTTAGCATTAATTTGCGACGCTTCACTTCCTGTTGGCAAAATTAATGCCGCAATTAAACGTGGCGGTGGAAAGCTACTTGAAACTGTTAAACTTTTTGACGTTTACCAAGGTTCTCAAATTGAAGAGGGTAAAAAGAGCGTTGCTTATAACTTTACACTTAGAAGTGAAAACGAAACCTTAACAGATGAACAAATTGAACGCACAGTTAATAAAATTCTAAAAGAATTAAAGCAAATTGGTGCAGAATTAAGAATGTAAAAAAGGCGGACTTGCTAATGCAAGTCCACTTTTTTTGCTAAATATGCCCATTTTGAACAAAAAAATACAAAAATGTCTATTAAGTTTAGGTAAAAAGAAAGTAAAAATTGCTTGAAAAGATTTTAAAAATGGTTTATAATATAATAGTAAATAAATTATGAAAAGAAGGTGTAGCCTTTATGACACAAAATACCATTACATTTTCACTCGGAAACGACCGTGAAAAAGAAATTCGTGCAATTATGTTAGAGGTTTTTAATGCCTTAAAAGAAAAAGGCTATAACCCCATAAACCAAATAGTTGGTTATTTGCTTAGTGAAGACCCAACCTATATAACCACTCATAACAATGCAAGAAACTTAATTAGAAAAATTGATAGAGATACACTTTTACAAGTGTTAGTTAAATATTATATGTCAGAGTAGCAGCGAGGAGAAACTAATGGGCGGAGAATTTTTAAGTTACAAGGGTAAACCACTTGTTAGAAATAAAAACACAATCTATTATGGTGATATGAGCGACAAATTTGTTATTAAATTTGAAGTTATGTCCACTAAAAATGAAAATGGTATTGATAAGGCAGATAAAATCATCGTTAATCTAATTAATAACGATCCTGATATTCCTGATGCTGAAAAAGTTGTTAAAAAGAGCGAAAAATACGGTTTTTACAACGCTATGGATATTGGTTCCATTTGGTTAGAAAGAGCCTTAAAAGGCTAAATAAAGCAAAATTAAAGGAAGGTGAAAAACACCTTCCTTTTTTATTTGTTTATTCTGTTTTGCTATATACCGTCATACCAACGCCATAGTCTAAAACTAAAATATCTTTTGGCATTTTAGAAAATTTATAGGTTACAAATACGTCCCCTGCGGCGCCCGAAATATTCATTGCTTGAACTATGTAAATAATTATAAACCAATCGTTTGGTAAAGTAATATTTAATATCAAAAGAATTATTCCAAATAAAACAACAGGTGCTAATGCAATAAATATATATGATTTTTTATCGTAATAATCGTCGCTACCGGCATAAGCGTAAAGCAAGGTTAAACCAAATTTAACCTTTTTAGTGCCGCAAATTCTCATAGCTAACGCGTGGGTAAGTTCGTGTAAAACTACGTACACCGCCATAAATACCGCAAGCATTATAAGTTTAAAACTATCAACTAACGCAAAATAGTAAATTCTATATTTTGTAAATAAAGGAATCGCCAACATAAAAAGTATTATAACTGCGCTTATAACGTTTAAAAGTATTAGCACTTTCTTATCTATTTGCAAATTTACTTTGTAAATTTCTTTATAACCATCTGGTAAATTATTATATGATTTCATATAAGCACCTCTTATTTATATTATCATAAATAAAAAAATATGTAAATAAAAAAACCTTCCAATAATTTGGAAGGTTAAATTAATGTCGGCAAAGACCTATTTTTCCGGGCAGCTTCCCGCCAAGTATTTTCGGCGCAGGTGAGCTTAACTTCTGTGTTCGGGATGGGAACAGGTGGACCCTCACCGCAATAATCACCGACTGGATGTAATCACACCCTCAAAACTGAACAAGTGTAAAGGAAGGATTGACTGCACAAAGCAGTAGCAATGCTTTGTAATTAAGGTTAAGCCCTCGGTCTATTAGTACTGCCTAGCTGAACGTGTCACCACGCTTACACATGCAGCCTATCAACCCGGTAGTCTTCCGGGGACCTTACTAGCTTATGCTATGGGATATCTTATCTTAAGGTTGGCTTCACGCT
>JAZQHT010000014.1:0-142185 GCA_045540715.1 Acutalibacteraceae bacterium
ATATAAATTAATAAAAAAATTAATATTAATAGAATCAACTTATATAAGAGTTATATATATATTCATATATATAACATCTTATATAAAAGAATCATGATATATATATTAATATGGTGAAGTTGGATGCCGAAAACCCCCTCCGAGCATATCACTAACAAATTAGGACTTGGCTAAAGGGGGCTTTTCGTTTATAATGTTTATAAAGTTGATGAAGATAAAGGAGAGAAAACATGCCTAAAAAGATTTACGGGGCGGGAACTATTGTAAAACTTGATAGCGGCAAATGGAAATGGCGCGGGCATTATTACGACGAAACGACGGGCAAACAACATAGACCTACCCGCACATTTAATACACGAAAAGAAGCTGAAGAATTTAGGGAGTCAGTTTTCAAAAATGATTATTTGAAAACCATTAAAAAACCTAAATTGACAGTTGCGGCCGCTTATAAGAAATGGCAAAACGAAGTTTGGAAAGTTGACGGCAATTTATCGGAAAATACACAACGGGGTTATATCGGTATATTTTCAAAGCATATTTTGCCATTAATAGGAGAAAACGACCTCCAAAAAGTCAACACCGATAAAATACAAAAATATTATAATAGGTTAAAGCTTGAGGGTAGAACACGAAAAACGATAAAAAATATAAATCAAGCGCTTAATTCTTTGTTTGAGTTTTGTATTATCAAAAAATTGATAGATAAAAACCCGCTTGATGCCGTGATTATACCAAAAGACACGATGAAAAAACGGGCAGAAAAAGAGCAATTTAAGGATGCTATAACGGATGCAGAATATAACCTTGTTAAAGATTATTTTAGCGGTATATATCAATATACCTTGCAATTTATAGCAGAGTCGGGAGTCAGACCCGAAGAAATAGCACTCCGTCAAGAGGATGTTGACTTTGAGCATCAAGTCATTTATATAAGGCGAGCCGTCAAGCGAGAGTTGACGAATTACGAGACATACGAAACCCGCAAAATAGAGTCCGAAGATTTGAAAAGCGTTAAAGCATATAGAACGATACCGATGACGGCATCCTTGTTTTTGATTCTTGAAAATCAAGAGGCCTTGCTTGAAGAAATGAAAATCAAGAGTCCTTACGTTTTCCCCAATGCAGCGGGCAATATTATTGAATTAAGAAACTTGTTGCGGAGTTTTCATGTCGCTTGTAAAAAGGCAGGAATTGAAAAAAGAGGGGTTAAGAGTTTAAGAAAATTGTATATAACCCGTAGAATAAGAGAGGGCATGGACCCAAAAACTCTGCAGTATTTAGTAGGACACGAAAGCATAACAACAACCCTCGCATTTTATCAAATTCTTGACATGGATGAGGTAAAAAATGAAACTATAAAGATAGATACATCACTCATGGGACTTGATACCCCTTAAAATCGTTTTTAAGGGGGTTTAGAACGGTTTTTATAGTTTAGGAGTATAGGAACATTACCCACCCCCTAAAAATCGATTGTAGGGCATTGTAGGGGCATTGTAGAGCATTTTAATTTGTGCTTTATTCTTCAATATGTCTTAAAATCGTTTTTAAGGGGGTTTTTAGCGGTTTTTAGGGGTGGGGGGTATATCTCTATATACCTAACCCCTTAAAATCGATTGTAGGGCATTTTAAGGGCATTGTAGAGCATTTTAATTTTAAGATACAAGAGCCAATTAAAGAGTCCAATCTAAAGGGCCATTTTTTGAAGATAAAGGGGCATTTTTCCTTTAGTAGAGCCAATTATCTAAAGGGGTTATTGCTTTAGCCTATTTCTCATAACCCGAAGGTCGTGTGGTTCAAATCCCGCCTCCGCAACCAAAAGAACTCGGAACACTTTTGTGTGCCGAGTTCTTTCTTGTTATGTAGTTGGGTTTAAATCTATACGATTATGGGGTTATGAGATCGACGAGCGTTGCTCGTTGGGTGAGGTCGCGAGCGCTCACAGTGTGAGAAAAAGCGAGCGTAACGAAGCGCAGCGGTCAAAAGTTGCCGCGAATTATGAGCGAAAAGCAACTTTTGGGCACCGCAAGGGGCTTTTTAAGGCATCGCCTTAAAAAGATAACCCGAAGGTCCACTTTTTTGAGCAAGATCCCAACACCTATACTTTTTAAATTGATGTTTTTTCTTATACAGTAGAAAATTTTTAGATTGTATGATATAATGTGATTAGAACAATATGGGGGATGAATATGAGAAATTTAACCATTACAAGAACTAAAACTTTTGTGGCTTGCCTTGTAAAAATGAAAATTTATATTGAAGACCATCAATATTGCGAACTTTTAATTAACGATACTCCCTGTCGCAAAATTGGAGAATTAAAAAACGGCGAGACAAAGACCTTCCAAATTGACGATAGCGCGGCCAAGGTTTTTGTTATAGCAGATAAAATGAGCAGAAACTACTGTAATGAGTTTTATCAGCTTTGTGATGGGACTGAAGATATTTTTCTTACCGGGAAAAATTTATATAACCCTGCAAACGGCAATGCATTTCGTTTTGACAATAACGAAACTGTTGAAACGGTTAAAAATCGTAAACGCGGCAACAAAAAAGGTATTATTATTTTAATATGTTCAGCTATTGTTGGTGGTATTATAGGATTTGTATTATCTTCCGGCCTACTGTTCAATTCGCCACCACAAGAAAAAACCTTTTCTTCTAACGGGATGACCATTACTTTAACCGATGAATTTGAAGAAATTGAACGCGACCCTTACGACGTTGTTTTCGATTCAAGTACTTTTGCGGTATTTGCTTTAGAGGAAAAATTTACTGATTTTGAAGGTGGTAATATTACCTTTGAAGAATATACTGAACTTGTTTTAAAAAGCAATGGCCTTGAAGGTACACAAATAAAAATCAATGACGGTCTTCATAGTTTTGAATATGAAGCCACCAATTCTGATACTAACGAAACTTATACATATTTCACCTATATTTATGAAACCGACGACTCATTTTGGCTGGTACAGTTTGCTACACTATCAGAAAATGCTGAAGAGCACCGTTCACAAATTACCACGTGGGCAAAAAGCGTTACCTTTGATTAATATAATTAATAAACATAAAAACCTCACCCTTAAAAGAGTGAGGTTTTTTATTTTTAATAAAACTTAAACATTTCGTAAAACAAATAAAAACAACTGCAAGATATAATTGTTTTGCAAATTAAGAAAAAAAGGTAAGTTAACTGAAGAACTGATGAAATGATTTAATTTCTTGATATAAACACTTTTATATGTTAAAATTATTTTAATAATTTATAATGGAGACTTTAAAATGCTTAAGGTTACACAACTTGAAAATCTAGATAACTTTAAAATTAAATACGATTTAACCGATTTGAGCGATGATTTTTGCCGTATTCCCCTTTTTCACGGCACAACAGCTTATGCATTTGAAGCAGATGAAGAAACGCGCAAAGAATTTAGAAAAGCTTGTGACATTGTAATGCGTTTTGCTAAAGAAATTGCACAGCGAAAAATTATTAGTGATGAAGAATATTACCCATATACAAGAAACAAAAATAGTTATTTTTTAGATACCACCGTTTATCTTTACGGCAGTTCATCTTACGAATATGACGATTTTTATCTTACAACCTCTTATTCTAACGCACTAATTTTTGCTCACGTTCCTTGTGGTGAGCTTGGAAATAATGCATATTATCAATGCGTTGGCTTTAAAGACTTTAATATTGAGTTACCAAAAGAGGTTCAAGCCGCCTCTAACGTAGTTACTGCAACTTACGTAAAATATAGAGATAGTGAAAAAATAATACTAGTTTATGAAGATATAAACTTTAGTGATTTGTATGGTGAAAAAGGCTATAATTTTTTACCCGATAAAAGCAATGAAAACTATGATTTTTTAAGCCGCCATGCAATTGAAACTTTATATGAAAGCGAAGTTGATGATTGTTCTGTTTGGGGAGAAAATTTAAGGATTAAAAATCCTAATGATTATACCGGTTATATTATGAAGGAAAATCTTTTTAGAGAAGGTTTTAAGGTATTTACCAACGTAACCGACGTGGATAAATTTATTAAACACGAAGGTAGAGGTAAATGGAATTTCTAAATTTAAGGATTAACGAGTATTTTAACAATGCAAAGACGAAAATTGATCCTTTAAAATCAGGTTCGGATTATTCGTGTTTGCTTAAGCACCTTACAATGCAAATTGCAAGGTGCTTTTGTTATTATGGTTGAATTTATATAATATTATGTTATACTGTAATAAAGAAATATGGGGGAATTTTATGAAAGAGTTTTTTGGTATTGGCGGCTATAACCGCACACCTGAGGGTGCTTGGTCTTTAGAACACTTAAGTTTTGTTGGCAGTTTACTGCTTGTTATGGTGCTTCTTTCTGTATTTTTAGCAAAACGCAATAAATTAAAATCAGATAAAGAAAAGAACTTACCATTAATTTGGGCGGCATTTTTAATTGACGGTTTTGAAATTTTTAAAATAGTTATGCTTTGTGTCAGAAGCAAAGACACTAGCCCGATAATTCATAACCTACCTTTATTTTTATGTAGTATTCAACTAATAACAATTCCGCTTGCCGCCTTTGCAAAAGGGCGCATTAAAGAGGCTTCACTTGATTTTGTTGCTCTTTTTGGTATTTTAGGTGCAGTATTTGGAACAATAGGAGCAGCCCAAAACTATGCCGCTTACCCCGTTTTAAGTTTAGATAACGTGGTTTCAGGTATAACTCACAGCATTTCAGGTTTTGCTTCGCTTTACATATTATTTGTTGGCCTTTCAAGTATGAAAAAGCGCAACATTGGTATTACCGTTTCAATACTCGGCGGCGTTTGTATTGCCGCGTACGTCGCCGATATTACAATTCCTTATAACTATATGTTTTTAATGCAGGGTGACGGTACCCCTTACGATATTTTATATAACCTTGTAAACGGCAATAAAATTCTTTATCCGCTATTTGTTGTTCTTCTTTTTGTTATTTATATTGCAGTATTTTATTGGGTATTTTTCCTTATTAAAAACAAAAAGAAAAAATCTTAAAAGCGTTAAAAACCTTAATAGTCTCGCCCACGCCACGCAAAGAAGTATTTCCTTGTGTGGCGTGGGTGTTGTTTTTTAAGGCTTTTTTAGAGGGTAATTTTTGGGACTCTGCAATTTTTTAAAAAATTTTTTAAAAAATAAAAAGGAGATTTTTAAATTTCGTCTAATTATATACAAATACATATTTTTTTAAAAGGAGATTTGCATTATGGGAATTTATGGACCAACATCAACATGGAAGATCGTTTACTATCCAAAGGTATTAAATGGTGGCACTTTAGGTGTAGCTTTTGTTGAGGCTGATAGCCGTCATTGGGCTATGCACACCTTCCAAGAACAATACGCAGGAGAATATTCTACTATTAAAAGCTGCGAAAAAATGTTTTAAGTATTTATGTTTAATTTAGAAAAATTTCTATTAGCTCAACAAAATACTTATTCTACTGCTCTTAAAGAAATTAGTTGCGGTAAAAAATATTCTCATTATATGTGGTTTATTTTTCCGCAACTAAAAGCCTTAGGGCTAAGTAATACTGCAAAATATTACGGAATTGAAAATTTACAAGAAGCCAAAGATTATTTAAATCACCCAATTTTAGGGGCAAGGCTAAAAGAAATATCAACTGCTTTATTAAAACATAATAATAAAACTGCGGTTGATATTTTAGGCGATATTGATGCAATAAAACTTTGTTCTTCTATGACTCTTTTTGCAGTGATTTCTAATAAAGATTCGGTGTTTCATAAGGTGTTAAATAAATATTTTAACGGCATTATGGACCCCCTTACTTTAAAAGAAATAACCTAATAAATAAAGCACCATCTTTTTGATGGTGCTTTTGGTTTTTTATTTTGTTGCCTTTTTACTACGCAAGTGATAAAATTATACTATAAATTATAATGCTTTTAAAGGGAGGTCCTATGATAATACTCGATAGAATAGCAGAATTGACCGATTTACTATACATGTTATTTATATTATTTAATCCTATTCCGTTTATATGTATTATGATAAGTGTTAGACGCAATCATAAAAAAAATGAAAATCACCAAAAAAGTTCCTACTATCAAATCACAAGAAAATCTCTTGATGAAATCAAACATGACGCTGGTACACATGGAGAATATTTAATATATCAAAATTTAAAATTATATGAAGAAACTGGTGCAAAATTTTTATTTAACCTATATGTTCCTAAAGAAGATGGCACCACAACAGAAATTGATATGCTAATGATAAGCAGAAAAGGCATTTTTGTTTTTGAAAGCAAAAATTATCAAGGTTGGATTTTTGGAAATGAAGAACAACGATACTGGTATCAAACAATTTCTAAGGGTAGATTTGGTTCTCATAAAGAAAAATTTTATAATCCAATATTACAAAATCAAATTCACATTAATTGTTTAAAAAATCTATTAGGCGGCGATTTTCTAATGCACTCAATAATTGTATTTGCCGATAGATGCCAATTGATGGATATAAAGATGCATAGCAAAAACATTGGTGTTACACACACTTACAATGTCGCTTCTGTAATATGGGCATTTTATGATTGTATTAAATATGACGTTTTAACTCAAATAGATATAGATAAAATTTATTCTTTTCTTTATCCATATACACAGTTTGATGACAACATAAAAGCTTTGCATAATTATAATATAAATATAAAAAAATACTCCGATAATCCCGACACCGCTCCTATAATTAAGGTATTTAATACACCCTCACAAAACGATTCTCCAAAATGTCCTTGGTGTAATAGCAACCTTGTTGTTCGCACAGTAAAAAAAGGTGATAATCTAGGTAAGAAATTTTACGGTTGTTCTAATTTTCCAAAGTGTAGATATAAAAAGAATTTTTAATATAAATCCAAGTTATTTTACTAAATTAAATGACTTGGATTTTTCTTTTTTAAATATATATAAAATATATATTTAAATTTTGCTTTGGCTGTGTTATAATATACTAGTAAAATTATGTTTTGCAAATTTATAAAGGATGGTTCAACTACTATGGCGAAACTTTACTTTAAATATGGCGCTATGGGATCTAGTAAAACGGCTCAAGCGCTTATTACAAAATTCAACTACGAAGAACGCGATATGAAGGTTTGGCTTATTAAACCCGCTTTGGACGACCGCGACGGCAAAACCATTTTACGTTCACGTATTGGTTTACAAGCCGAGTGCGACGTTATAAACCTTAACGATAATATCTATGATATTTATTTAAAAGACCATAACGATTGCGACGTAATAATTACAGACGAGTGCCAATTTTTTACTGCAGAGCATATCGATGAGCTTAGAAGACTTGTGGATGAAAAGGCTATTCCGGTTTTGTGCTTTGGTTTAAGGGCAGATTTTATGTGCCACCTATTCCCCGGCAGTAAACGCCTTTTTGAACTTGCAGATTCTATTGCAGAAATTAAAACAATTTGTTCTTGCGGGGCAAAAGCCACAGTTAACGCAAGAATTGATGAAAACAAAAAAGTTGTAACCGAGGGTAATCAAGTATTACTTGGAAGCAACGACCAATATATAGCAATGTGTCATAAATGTTGGAAAGAAACTATTAAAAATCAAAGAGAGGTAAAATAATATGAAACTATCTGAAATTTTAAACAAATGCGACCACACCTTATTAAACCAAGCAGCAACTTGGGAAGAAATTAAAGCAATTTGTGATGACGGTATTAAATATCAAACCGCTTCTGTTTGTATTCCTGCTTCTTTTGTAAAAAGAGCTAAAGAATACGTTGGCGAAAAACTTGCAATTTGCACAGTTATTGGTTTTCCTAACGGCTATTCTACAACCGCTACAAAGGTTTTTGAGTGTAAAGATGCACTTAATAACGGTGCTGACGAAATTGACACAGTTATTAATATTGGCGACCTTAAAGATAAAAACTACGATGCAATTTTAAACGAGCTTAAAGAATTAAAGCAAGCTTGTGGAGACAAAATATTAAAGGTTATTATTGAAACCTGTCTTCTAACCCAAGAAGAAAAAATTAAAATGTGCGAAATCGTAACAGCTTCTGGTGCAGATTTTATTAAAACTTCAACCGGCTTTTCAACAGGCGGCGCTACAAGAGAAGACGTTGCATTATTTAAAAAATACGTTGGCGAAAACGTTCTTATTAAAGCTGCAGGCGGTATTGCTTCACTTAAAGACGCCGAAGACTTTATTAACCTTGGCGCCACACGTTTAGGCACTAGCCGTGTAGTAAAAATTGCTAAAGCCGAAAACGACAATTCTAGCAGTTATTAATATATAAGGAGAAATAATTATGAGTAAACACACTCCACATATAAAAGCAGATGCTTCTGATTTTGCAAAAACAGTTTTAATGCCGGGCGATCCACTTCGTTCTAAATTCGTTGCAGAAACATTTTTAGAAAACCCCGTTTTAGTTAACAACGTTCGCGGTGTTCAAGGTTATACCGGCACTTATAAGGGCGTTCCTGTAACGGTTATGGCAAGTGGTATGGGTATGCCTTCAATTGGTATTTATTCTTACGAGCTATATAACTTCTTCGGAGTTGAAAATATTATTCGTATTGGCTCTGCAGGTGGTCTTGCTGACGACGTTAAACTACGCGACGTTATTATTGGTATGGGCGCTTGCACAAACTCTTGCTATGGCGAGCAATATAATCTTGGCGGCACCTTTGCCCCAATTGCTGACTACGAATTACTTTCTGAAGCAGTAAAACAAGCCGAAAAACAAGGTGTTAGATATAAGGTTGGTAACCTTCTTTCTTCTGACGTTTTTTATAACGCTAACCCCAACTTTAACAAGGGTTGGTACGATATGGGCGTATTAGGCGTTGAAATGGAAGCCGCCGCTTTATATATGAACGCCGCAAAAGCAGGTAAACGCGCTTTGGCTATTTGCACAGTATCTGACCACATTATGCGTGGCGAAGAATTAGATGCAGATGCACGCCAAACTTCTTTTACAGATATGATGGAAATTGCACTTAACGTTGCAGTTACAATGAATAATAAATAAAGGAAAAATTATGAAAAGAGTATTTTTAATAGTGCTGGATTCTTTTGGCGTTGGCGCTTTACCCGATGCTAAAAGATTTGGCGATGAAAATGCAAACACATTACAAAGTATTGCAAACACTAATACACTTAATATTCCTAATATGACAAAATTAGGTCTTGGTAATATTGATGGCATTACTGCAATTAAAGGTACAGAAAATCCTTGCGGTGTATATGCTAAAATTCGTGAATTAAGCAATGGTAAAGACACCACAACAGGCCACTGGGAGATTGCAGGTATTGTATCTGAAAAACCAATGCCCACCTACCCTAACGGCTTTCCGCAAAGTTTGTTAGACGAATTTTCTAAAAAGGTTGGGCGCGGTGTATTATGCAATAAACCGTATTCCGGTACCGACGTTATTCGTGATTACGGCGATAAGCACCTTGAAACAGGCAATTTAATTGTATATACTTCTGCCGACAGTGTTTTTCAAATTGCCGCTCACGAAGATTTAGTACCATTAGAGGAACTTTACGATATTTGCCGAACTGCTCGTGAAATGTTAAAGGGTGAACACGGTGTTGGCCGTGTAATTGCACGCCCATTTATAACTAAAGACGGCGAATATAAAAGAACTGCTAACCGCCGCGATTTTAGTTTAGTTCCCAAAAAAGGCACTATGAACGACAAACTAAAAGAAGCAGGGCTTGACGTTATTGGTGTTGGCAAAATTAACGATATTTTTGCAGGTCAAGGTATTACCGAGACCCACCCAACGCACTCAAATAACGAGGGTATGCAAACAACCTTAAAATTACAACAAAAAGATTTTAACGGTTTGTGCTTTATAAATTTGGTTGATTTTGATATGCTTTACGGACACCGTCAAGACGCTTTAGGTTATGCAAACGCAATAAACGAATTTGACGCATTTTTAAACGACTTTTTGCCTAATATGCGCGACGACGATTTATTGATTATTACTGCCGACCACGGTTGCGACCCAAGTGATGACAGCACCGACCACACAAGAGAATATATACCCTTTTTAATGTATAAAAAAGATATTACCCCTAAAAATTTAAATACTATTGACGGTTTTTCTTTTATTGCTAACACCGTTACAGATTATTTATTAAATAAATAGAGGTTTTTTATGACTAACGAAACTATTAAAAACTTAGTTGATGAAGCAGTAAATGCCAGAACTAAAAGTTATAGCCCATATTCTAATTTTGCAGTAGGGGCGGCTTTGCTTACAAAGGATGGTAAAATTTACACCGGCGCTAATATAGAATCGGCTTCATATTCACCCACAATTTGTGCAGAACGCGTTGCCTTTTTTGCCGCCGTACATAATGGCGAAAAAGATTTTAAAGCAATTGCTATTGTTGGCGGCAAACAAACAGAAGATATTTCTTCTTACTGCTCGCCTTGTGGTGTATGCAGACAAGTTATGGCAGAATTTTGCGACAAAGATTTTACCATAATTTTATATGATGGCAAAAGCCCTAAAACCTTTACTTTGGGTGAGCTTTTGCCCGAAACTTTTGATAAAACTAACGTAAAATAATTTTGAGGTAAATAAGTATGGATATAAGAATGTACGACCTTATTGCCAAAAAGAAAAGGGCCGAAAGTCTAACTAAAGATGAAATTTTCGCTATGATTAACAGTTACACAAAAGGCGAAATTCCCGATTATCAAATGTCGGCACTTATGATGGCAATTTGTTTTAACGGTATGAGTGACAGCGAAATATTCGATTTAACCGAAGCAATGGCACTTTCGGGTGATACGGTTGATTTATCTATATTTGAAGATAAAAGTGTTGATAAGCACTCAACCGGTGGCGTTGGTGATAAAACCACGCTAATTGTGGCCCCAATAGTTGCGGCTTGTGGTGGCGTTCTTGCTAAAATGAGTGGCCGTGGCCTTGGTCACACAGGCGGCACTATTGACAAACTAGAATCTTTCGAAGGCTTTAAAACCACACTTTCTGAAAAAGATTTTGTAGAACAAGTTAACAAGCATGGTCTTGCCGTTATTGGACAAAGTGGCGACCTTGCCCCTGCAGATAAAAAGCTTTATGCCCTTCGCGACGTTACTTGTACTATTGATTCTATTCCACTAATTGCCTCAAGCATTATGAGTAAAAAATTAGCGGCAGGTACAAAAAGCATTGTTTTAGACGTAAAATGTGGTAGCGGCGCATTTATGAGAACCGCCGAAGACGCCACAGCCCTTGCTAAAACAATGGTTAAAATAGGTAAAGCACACGGCCGCAATATTGCTGCAGTTATTACTAATATGGATTTACCTTTAGGACATGCTATTGGTAACGTTTTAGAAGTAAGAGAAGCTATTGAAGTTTTAAAAGGAAATGGTCCAAGCGACCTTAAAGAAATTTGCTTAACCCTTTCTTCAATTATGATAATGCTTTCTTGCAAACATCCAATTGAAAAGGCAAGACAATTAGCAGAACAGGCTTTAAACAGTGGAGAAGCTTATAAAAAATTCTGCAATTGGATTGAAGCACAGGGCGGCAGCAAAGAATATGCACTTAACCCCGAAAAATTTGGAACAGCAAAATACAGTTTAGATATAGTGGCAAAAAATGACGGCTACATAACACACTGCAACGCCGAACAAATTGGTATTTCTGCAATGATACTAGGAGCCGGCAGAAAAACCGCAGAAGACACCATTGACGTTTTAGCAGGTATTATGCTTTATAAAAAGACGGGCGATAAGGTAAATAAGGGAGAAAAAATTGCAACCCTTTATACCGAAAAGCAAGAAACTTTAAAACAAGCAGAAGATATTATAAATGGTGCAATTATCTTTAGCGAAAATGAGGCCAATGCTTTACCGCTTATCTATGACATTGTAGGACTATAATTTTTTGGGGGAATAATAATGAAACCACGTATAATAATTGGTATTGCAGGTGGCTCGGGTTCGGGTAAAACCACTTTAGCAGAAAATATTGCAAGACATTTTAAAGGCAAAGTATCTATTTTACGCCACGATGATTATTATAAATCTCAACGCGATATTTCTTTAGAAGAAAGGGCAAAACTAAATTTTGACCACCCCAACGCCTTTGATAATGATTTACTTATTTCACATATCAATTTATTAAAACAAGGTATTAGCATTAACACCCCCAAATACGACTATGCTTTACACGACAGAAGCAACAAAACCGAAAGAATTGAAAGCACCGAAGTAATTTTACTTGAAGGCATTTTAATTTTTGAAAACGAAGAACTGCTTAAAAATCTTGATATGAAAATTTATGTTGACACCGATGCCGACGTTAGAATTATAAGAAGAATTTTGCGTGACGTTAAGATGCGCGGCAGAACGCTTGATTCGGTTATTACACAATATTTAACCACCGTAAAACCCATGCACGAAAGTTTTGTTGAGCCAAGCAAAAAGAAGGCCGACATTATTATTCCCGAAGGTGGTAAAAACCCCGTTGCTTACGAAATTATAATTAACAAAATTGAAAGTTACATAAATAATAATAATTAAGGAGAAAATATATGCCAAAATTTGATGCTCTTTCTGAAAAGGTAACGAAGCAAATAGAAGAAGCACAAAAAAGTAATATTCCCTTTAAATATGCCTTTTTAAACGAAAACGTAATTCGCCGCAAGGCCGATAAAAAGGATGACAGTACCGTTTGGCGTCCAAGTTTTGTGCGCGATATTGATAAAATTTTATATAGCCCGTATTATAACCGTTATACCGATAAAACTCAGGTTTTTTCGTTAGTTAATAACGATGATATTACAAGAAGAAGTTTGCACGTTCAATTAGTTTCCCGTATTTCTCGTACAATAGGGGCTGCTTTAGGGCTTAATTTAGATTTAATCGAAGCCATTGCTTTAGGCCATGATATTGGCCACCCACCCTTTGCACACGCAGGTGAAAACTTTTTAGACGAGCTTTCTTTTAAAAAGACCGGCCGCCATTTTTATCATAATATTCAGTCGGTTCGCGTGTTAGATAAAATTTTTCCTAACAATATAAGTTTGCAAACCTTACACGGCATTGCTTCACATAATGGCGAATTTGAGTGTGAAGAATACCGCCCGTTACCCATAAGTAGTTTTGAAGAATTTGATGCACAAATTGAAAGATGCTATTCTGACCCCGAAGAAGTTTTAAAAATGATGCCCTGCACCTTAGAGGGTGCAATTGTGCGTATTGCCGATATTATTGCCTATTTAGGCAAAGACCGTCAAGATGCTATTAGAATTAACACAGCAAAGCACGAAACATTTTTTGACGACGGTATTGGTTCAATTAACCAAGAAATTATTAATAATTTAGAGGTTAGTGTTATTGAAAACAGTTTTAATAAGCCCTATATAAAAATGGGTGCAGAACACTTTGAAGCACTAAGAAAATCTAAAATTGCAAATTACAGTTTAATTTATAATCAAACCGGTAAACTTTTAAATTTAAACGATACCGTAAAACCCATGATGGCCGAAATTTACGATAAAATGTACGACGACCTTATTAATAACCGTAAAGACTCCCCCATCTTTAAACACCATATTGATTATATTAATTCGGTTCACCCAAAACGTGATGAACCTTACGGCCTTGAAGATCCACACGTAATTGTTATTGATTATATTGCAAGTATGACCGACAATTACTTTATTGATTTGCATCGCTTTTTATTCCCAGAGAGTGATCTTAGTGTTAAATATATGGGCTATTTTGAAGACTTAAATAAATAACGAGGAATTTAGATGTTCGAAAATATTTTAAATCTTATAAAAGAATATGATACAATTATTATTCATCGCCACTCCAAACCTGATGGCGACGCCCTTGGCAGCCAAGTGGGACTTATGAATATAATTAAAGATAATTTTAATAATAAAACCGTTTATATGGTTGGCGATATGACCGAGCGCTATAAATTTATTGCAGAAAACGAAATGGACGAAATTTCTGACGAAGTATATAATAATGCACTAGCCATTGTACTTGATACTTCGGCTTCTCATTTAATTAGCGACGAGCGTTATAAATTAGCAAAAGTCACCGCCAGAATTGACCATCACATTTTTGTTGAAAAAATTTGCGATGAAGAAGTAACCGATACCTCTTTTGAAAGTTGTTGCGGACTTATTGCCTATTTTGCAAAAGAACAAGGATTAAAACTTAGCCCCCTTTCTGCAAAGGCACTATATACGGGTATGGTAACAGATAGTGGTCGTTTTCATTACGATTCGACCACCTCTCAAACCTTCCTTATGGCCGCATTTTTAATGGAGCAAAAGTTTGACACCAACGATATTTATAAAAATTTATATGCAGATGAACTTTCTTCTGTGCAGCTTCGTGCAAAATTCGCTCTAAAAATTCAAACAACACCTCACCGCGTGGCTTTCATTTACACCACAAAAGAAGAGGTTGAAGAATTAGGGGTTGACACCTTTACAATTTCGCGCGGTATGGTTGGCGTTATGAGCGATATTAAAGGGTTTGACAGTTGGGTTAACTTCACAGAAACCGAAGACGGAGTTTTATGTGAGCTTCGTTCTAACCGCTACAATATAAATCCAATTGCCGTTAAATACGGCGGCGGCGGTCATAAAAAGGCAAGCGGAGCTTGTGTTAAAGATAAAGAAACCGCCTTTAAAATGTTAGAAGATCTTAATGCCCTTTCGGAGGAAGAATAATGAATTTAGAAAAAATGACCGCCATCTTAGAAAAAATTAAAGAATATGATAAAATTTTAATATTTCGTCATAAAAGACCTGATGGCGATGCTACCGGCTCAACAAAAGGGCTACAAAGAATTTTGCAGTTAACCTACCCACAAAAAACCGTGCTTTTACAAAACTGCGATTTTTCTGAATATTTGGCTTTTTTAGGTGAAGAAGACCCCCTTTTATCCGAAGAAGAATATAAAGACGCCCTTGGTATTGTTATTGATACAAGCGTAACAGAACGCATTTCCAACCAAAATTTTAACCTTTGTAAAGAACTTGTAAAAATTGACCATCATATTCCAATGCAAAGTTTTGCTAAAACTGAGTGGGTTGAAGAAGAGCGTTCTTCTGCTTGCGAAATGATTGCCGAATTTTATGATACCTTTAAAGACGAACTTAAAATTGATAAAGAGGCCGCAACCTATATTTATTGCGGCATGGTAACAGATAGCGGCAGATTTGAATATCGCGAGGTTAACGGTACTACAATGCGCCTTGCAGGTGTTATGATAGACTGCGGCATTGATTTAGATACACTTTATGCTCACCTATATTTAAAAGATTACGCAAGTTTAAAGTTTAAATCTTTTGTTTATAAAAATATGAAACAAACCGAAAACGGCGTTGTTTATATTTTAATTACTGAAAAAATTAGAAAGAAATTTGGTTTAAGTTTAGAAGAAGCATCTACTTGTGTTTCTTATTTAGATTCTATAAAAGATTCTCTAATTTGGCTTGCCTTTATTGAAACCAAAGAAAATATCCGCGTAAGATTACGTTCGCGTTTTGTAACTGTAAACCAGGTTGCCGAACGTTTTGGCGGCGGTGGCCATGCATGTGCAAGTGGTGCAACAATTAACAGCAGAAAAGAAATGAAAGAACTAGTAAAATATGCAGATGAGCATTTAAGAAAATACAAAGCAGAAAACGAGGGTTGGCTATGAGAATTTTAATCACTAACGACGATGGTATAAATTCGCCAATTTTACCTCATCTTGCCGCTTGGGCAAAACAGTTTGGCGAAGTTACCCTTGCCGCCCCTAAACAAGAACAAAGTGGCAAAAGCCATAGCATTGATTTTAGAAATGAGATTGAAGTTTTAAAGGTTGATTTATTAGATGGAGTAGAAGCCTATTCGGTTGATTCTACCCCTGCCGACTGTGTAAGGTTTGCAGTTAACTTTTTAAAACATAAATACGACCTTTTGATTTCGGGTGTTAACCGCGGTTATAATCTTGGTAACGATATGTGTTATAGCGGCACAATTGGTGCTATTATGGAGGGTATTCGTTATGGTATAAAGGGTGTTGCCGTTTCTACCGACGTTGACATTTTATTAGATGCCCCAAAATATTTTGACGATATTTATAAATATTTTGTTGATAATAAATTATTCCAGTATAGCGACCTTTATAACGTTAATATTCCACACCCGGAAATTCGTGGTTTTAAAATTACAAAGCAAGGCGGCATTTATTATTCTGACGATTTTGTTTGGCAGCACGATAATATGTATTTGCAAATTGGCGAGCCGGTTATTATTAAAGAAAATGGGCTTGATATTGATATTAACGCCACCACCGAAGGTTATATCTCAATAACCCCCCTTGCCAACTACAAAACCGACCTTGTCGCCTTTGAAAAATTAAAGTAGTATGAATAAAAACCTCCAAACTTACGTTGGAGGTTTTTTAGGCCCCTTTGTGTAAAGGGGGCTGGCAGAAATCTCTGATTTCTGACTGGGGGATTGAAAAAGCAACCGCGGCTTAAAATACAAATTTTTTCAAGATTCCTTTTACGAATATCTTATTCGCGGGCAAGAAGATTATAATGAAATATTAAATTTCGTTGCAAATAATCCTCTTAAATGGCAGTTTGACAAATTATACGTAAAACAAAAAACCTCCAAACTTACGTTGGAGGTTTTTTAAGCCCCTTTGTGTAAAGGGGGCTGGCAGAAATCTCAGATTTCTGACTGGGGGATTGAAAAAGCAACCTATATTATAGGTTGCTTAATAAATTCATCAATATATTCACAAACTGCGGTAAAATTATTATTAATCATATTGTTTGGTATTCTTAAAACCCTTATTCCAAACTGTTCTAAATATTTTGTGCGTTCGGTATCTTTTTCAATATTAATTTTTTCGTAATGTTGTGAACCGTCAAGTTCTATTACTAGTTTGGCTTTTGCACAATAAAAATCAACAATATATTTACCTATTGGTTTTTGTTTTAAAAATTTAACCTTGTAGTTTCTTAAAAAATCGTACCATAAACGGAGCGTTCATTTAGGGATTAATTGCCTAAAATAACGATATTTTAAAATATAATACGTTAAAAAGCCACGATACGCGTTAGCGTTATCGTGGCTTTTTTGCCTTTTCTATTCTAAAATCTCATTTATTTTAGGTGCAAAGCAGTTTTGTAACAATAAATTTAATTAATTATTGAAGGCGCAAGACTGCAAAAAGACTTTGTGTCTTTTAAAGGATTGCAACGAAGATAATAATTAAATTTATGTGAAAAACCATTTTCTCCCTAAGTGAACGCTCCGAATGCCGCTCTTCTTTTGTCATGTTTTTACGCAGTTTTCTTGCAAATGGAACAATATTCTTATTATGTTTAAATTGCATTGCAATCCCTCCACCGCAAGCGGTCCCCCTCCCTTTAACAAGGGAGGCTATTTTTATATGTGTATTTTTTTTGAAATTTATTTTAAATTCTTTCAAAACATCCTTTGTGAACTTTTTATGCCGCGGCTTTATAGTTTAATGGAGAGAGGGCGGTTTTTACGTATGGGGTAGGATTATAATTGGTTTTACTTGAAAGCACGCCACCGCCCGTAATATTGCCAAACATTGTTCCCCAACCATTATAATAATTTAAATATTCTCTAAAATCGTTATAGTGGTTATAGGTATAGAAAACGTATTTTTCGTCCATTTCGATAATATTGTTGCCATTTTTATCGTAACGCGAATATACAATTCTTGCGGCTCCCCTTTCAATGCTGGAGCCGTTATTATAGGTTCTTACAGGATATGAGGGATCGCAGTCGGTACCGGTTGTGCCAATATCTATTTCGTAATACTGCAAATCTCCACCGCAACCTGAAATACGAGGTAGTTCGGGCTCATAAGGGTATTGTGTGGTAGAACCTGAAAACTTTGTATGGTTAACCCTCAAATTTTCGCGCCAGATACTGCTTGTTGGTTTTGTGCTTTTTTTGCTAACGTAGTTTGCGGGCACGTCGCCAAATGCAATTAAATATGCGGCAACCTCTTCTAACGTTATATAACCGCCGCCGCGGTAAACTCTAAACACTTCGTAACCGTAAGAATTTACAACAACGTAGGTGTTTTTATCAATAAAATATGGTTCGCTGTTTTTAATATATGCGCCGTTTAATGTGGGTCTATAATTTGCAATTGTAGGCGCTTGGTTAGGCACTGTTTCGCAACCCGAAAGAAGACCGTTTTTACTTCTTGCAATTGCTTCTTCGTAACTGTCTGCGGGGTCGCTACCGTTATAGAATTTTGCACGGGCAACCTCGTCAACACCTTTTAGATTATCGGGATAGGTTATGCTTGGGTTGGTGGTGTTTTCTCTATCGTCGTCTTGAGTATTACTTTCAATTTGTTCTTCGTGTGGGCGCTGAGAAGGTTCGCTACTATTGTTTGCCTCTTCTTCGCGTTCTAAAAATTCGGGGTATAAATATTCGTAATCACTTTCGTTTACAACGTATATTATAACTGTATCTGTAAAACCGTTTAGGCTAACTAGTACCGTTGCATTGCCAATACTGTTACCCGTAACTAATCCACTATCGCTAACCGTTATAATAGCGCTTGAGGTTTGCCAGGTAATTTCAGATTTTAAACTTTCAGGGGCATCGGTTTCAAGTTGTAAAGTAGTACCTAATTTAACAAGCTTTTTATCGCTACCTTTTATATTTAAAGAAGATATTTTTATTTCTTCTGTACTGCAAGAACAAAAGACAATAATAACGCATAAAATAAGGGCCGCAATGCCTTTTAGTCTTTTCAAAAAAACATCTCCTTTTTTAAAAAATCTTACCCTATAATTTTACAATATTTTGGTTTGTTAGTCAATAAAAGCACAAAAAAAGAACGCTCAAAACGAGCGTTCTTTTTATATTAAACAAGGATGTTATTATTGATAAATAACTTCGATAGCGGTAATTTGGATATTACCATTAGTTGCTGTGCCTGTGTTACCTACGCTAAATGTAATTGTATTAGCATTAACAGGTGTAACTGCATCAGAAGCAACGGCAGTACCATTTAATGTTAATGTACCTGTGTTCTTAGCAACATAAGTAAATTTAACAGAAGTAATGGTTTTGCCTGCAGCTGCTGTAACAGTTAATTCAGGAGCTTCATTTTGATAAATTCTCCAGTTGTTACCATTTGTATAGTATTTACCGGTGTTAGAGTTACCGGTTGTTCTATTAGCAGTGATAGTAATGTTAGCATCAGCATTGATTGTGTTGTATGCAATACTGTTTGACCAGTTATTAGCAGTTGCATAATCAGCAATGCTTAGAGTTAAGGTTGTAGGTGTGGTGCTTTCAGAACCAGAACCTTCGTTGCCACCTTCAGAACCAGAACCGCCTTCGCCGCCTTCGCCGCCTTCACCAGCTGTGCCGCCAGCGTAAACAACTTCAATTTCGGTAACACGTGCTTGACCGTTGCTTGTACCGGATAATCTGCTTACACCAAAAGTAATGCTTTCAGCGTTAACGTCAACAGATGTACCAGAAGCAATGTTTTCGGTATTTAATGTTAATGTACCATTATTTTGAGCTACGTATGTAACTTTTACTGATTTAATGGTTTTGCCTTCTGCGGCTGCGATTGTTAATGTGCAAGATTCAGATTCATATAATCTCCATTGACCGCCATCTGTGTAGAATTTACCAGAGTTTTGACCACCGGTTGCAGTAGCGGTAATGTTTTCGTCAATAGCGATTGATGTGTATTTAACACCATTTGTCCAGCTATTAGCTGTTGCATAATCAGCAATGCTTAAGGTTTTAACGGTATCGCCTGCTTCAACAACAGGAGCTTTATCAAGAGCTACTAATTCGCAACCAGAATCAAATTCATAGGTGTTGTTGTATCTCTTTAATGTACCGTAAATGGTAATTGTGTCGCCAACTGCTAAGTTTTTAACGTCGTCAATAACTGCGCCTGCGGCATCTTTACCTTTAATTCTAAATGCTTGAACAGGATGTGCTGTATCGCCGTTAACGATCATATCAACAGAAATGTTGCTGTGTTGATCGCTCCAAGCAGAAGCAATGTTAGAAATAACGCCTGTTAAAGCATATTTGCCGGTAAGTGATTGACCAGCTGTTAAAGCATATAGCTCTTCAATAATAGAAGCAGCTGTTTTAACGCTGTCTAATGTACAACCGGAATCAAATTCGATAGTGCCGTTGTAGTTCTTTAATGTACCGCTAACAGTAATGGTATCGCCAACTGCTAAAGCTTGAACGTCATCATTAGTTGTGGTTTCACCTTTCTTTAAGCGGAAGCATTGAATTTTCTTGTCGCCTAAATTTTCAACAAGGATTGTAACGGTAATGTTGTAATATTCAGGATTATAAGCAGTATCAACGCTTGTGATGATACCTGTTAAGGTTTGGGTACCGTCCATAGAAGCGCCAACTTCTAATGCATAAGCTGCATTAACAATTTCAGCAGGAGTTAAGGTTTGTTCGGGCTCGTCGCCTTCACCTTCGCCACCTTCACCGCCGGTTGCATCTGTTGTATAGAATTGTAGGAAGTAGTTATCGTCAGCTGCTTTAACAGGACCTACAGTTGTAAAGGTCTTAGAAGCACTTGTACCAAAGATATAAGATACGCCGCTAACATCAGCTGCAACGGTCTTATTTGCAGTGTCAATAGTGTAAACAGTTGAAGCTGCATCTTCATATTTACCGTTAACGTGTGTGCCGCTAACTACCATATTGATATATTTCTTAGCACCGCCGATTGTGGTGTATAGATAGTAACCACCAGTTGTGGTTTCTAGGTAAACGTCTAAACCGGCTGTTTTATCGGTAGTTGTACCGAAGTAATAGGTTGATGCCATTTGGCCATTGATATAGTAAACGTTTGTTGTGCTTACGCCAGCATGAACCATACCAAATTTATAAGCTGTGCCTGCTACAGGAACAACTGCACCTGTGTCAGGAACTACAGGAGTATCAGGTGTATCAGGAGTTGAAGCACCTACTGCTTCCCATGCGATGTATTTGCTTGTACCTTCAAGTTTACCGTTTAGGTATTTCTTGGTTGTACCGTCTAAGATATAGAACTTGTAGCCGCCTGTTGCTGCTTCTGCATATACGTCAACAGCTTGAGATGCGGTTTCAGTTGTAGAGATGTATTTATTTTGACTGTCAGTAGCAGTACCTAAAGCGTAAACTTGCTTGCCTGCTGTTTTTTGGTCAAAGTAAATTCTGTATGCAGTATTAGCTGCAGGAGCTGTAACTGCTGCGCCTGTTGTTTTGTTAACAATAGATGCAGGGAATTGTGTTACACCTGTGGTTGAAGGAGTTAAGAATGTGCCGTAACCAGCAAGTGATAATGTTGTAAATGTTGAGTAAGAACCAAAGTAGTATTTTTCACCGCTTAGAGTTACAGACCAAGCTTTTACGCTGCTGTCATAAGTCCAAACTGTGCCACCTGTTGTAGGTGTAACTTCGGGTTCATCAGGTTTAACTTCAGGAGCTTGTTCAGCTGCTGCTTTTGTTACTAATTGAACTGGGAATTGAGTTTTGCCTGTTGATGCAGCCGTCATATAGCTTGCATCAGATAAAGAAGCAGTGTCATAAGTATTGTATGTACCAATTACATATTCAGCACCGCTAACAGTTGTGAACCAAGCGTTTTCTGCTTTTTTGTAAGTGAATACAGAACCGGTTGTATCCCAATTTAAGAATTTGCTTACTTTATTATCATCGCCTACTGTTGTAGAAGCTTTTAAGTATTTCTTAGCACCGCCGATGGTTGCATAGAATTTGTAACCACTACCGGATTTTTCAACGTAAACGTCAACACCTTCAGAAGCTTTGGTAGATGAAAGGATAAACTTACCTTGGTTATCTTGTGTTGCGCCTTTTAGATATACTAACTTGCCAATGTTGTTTTGAGCAATAAACATTTTGTATGCAGTGCCTGCTACAGGAGCTGTAACTGCTTCAAATTTAACGTCAACAGTTGTGTCGCCAGCGCCTTCGCCTGTGCCGTTATGAGAAACAACGGTTGGATATTCCATTTCAACTTTGGTGCCTGTTACGTTACCTTCGTCATCTTTAAATGCGTAGTTAACGATTGGGCCTTTAGCAGTAACGGTGTTACCAACTTCTAGTTTGTCAGCGCCGTTACCTTTTAGACGGAATAATTCGATAGGCTTATCGGTCATACCGTTTACAACGATTGTAACTGTTACGTTACCATATTGTGTGCTGTAAGGAGTATTAATTTTGGTAATAACACCTGTTAAGGTATATTCATAACCAGCAGATAGGTATTTACCAGCTTCTAGCTTATAAGCAGCATTAACAATGTCTTTACCTGTTTGGTAAATCTTAATGTTGCTGTTTGCATTTGAACTTTCAGCAGCTTCTTTCTTGATTAAAACTGCAGGGAATTGAGTTTTACCAGAGTTTTCTTCAGTAATATAGCTTGCTTCAGAAATGCTGATTGTTTTGTAAGAGCTATATGTGCCCATTACGTATTCGCCGCCGTTAACGGTGGTGAACCATGCGCGTAGGTTAGATTTGTAAGTCCAAACAGAACCTTTGTCGCTATAGAAAATGAATTTGCTAAATTTGCCTTCTTCAACTTCTCTAACGTCAGCTGTTACGTAAGCTTTTTTGCCGTTGATGGTTGTGAAGATTTTGAAACCGCCTTCAACTTCTTCTACGTAGAAGTCGGGAGCTTCTTTAGCATTTAGAGTTGTTTTGATGTACTTGTCATCTTGTGTTTCGCCAATTGCATATAATGTTTGGCCTAATGTAGCGTGTACAAGATGTAACTTGTAAGCAACGTTTTCTTCAGGCTTGTCAACTAAGTTAGAGTTGTCAACAATTGGAACTACACGGTTAAATTCAACAGTTTGTGATTTTTTGCCATCAGATACTGTTGCTTTGAGCTTATAAGGGATTTCTGCGTCAGTTTTGTCAGGAACGTCAACTGTGAAGAAACCAGCTTTATCGCTCGCTTTTACAGTAATTGCTTCGTTATCGGTTGCCCAAGTAACGGAGAATTCTGTTTTGCCAACTTTGATTTTTGCAACTACGTCAAAGTCAACAGGTGTTTCTTTTGCGCCATCCTTATATAGAGAATTAAGGAAGGTAACTGCATCAGTAAGTGAGGCTCCGTCTTCAGTGCCGCCGCCAGCTTGTTCTTTTGGTGCGCAGCCTGCAAGACAAGATAAAGCCATTAGTACTGCTAATGCAAGTGCTAGAAACTTTTTCATACTCTTTTCTCTCCTTTTTAATTTTTTATATAAATTTAATTATATACCTTATTAATGGATAGTAATATCATCTAAAGAATAAACTTTAATTTGATAATCGCCATCAAAGTAATCAACAATACCTTTAACGTCAATTGTTTTGCCTGCAAAACGGCTTGCGGTTACTAAATTACCTGCTTTATCGTATAAAACGATAGTTCTAACAGCAATTTCTTCACCATCTGCTTTACAGGTTAAGGTAATAGCACCTTTAGAAGAACTTTCTTCGTTTGTGGTTGTATAAGTATCTACAACCTTTAAGCCCTTCATAGAAACAGAACTGTAAATTGCAAGTTCAGCAAATTTAAATTCTTTATTTTCTTCGCCAACAAGCACAGATACTTTACCATCGTTAAAGGTTTTAGGAGTAACTGTTTTATAAGCGGGTTTATTGCCATCGCTTATTTTTTGAATATTATTAGGATCATCAGGACGCATTGCGGAATATTTTAAACCTGATACTTGATAGGTGCCGCCTGTTTCGTAATATTGGCAAGAACCAACAATTCTTACGCGGTTGCCTTCGTTTAAAATATCCATACCGTTACCGTCTAGGTTGTAGCCATAGTAAACTTGCATACCGTAGTACATATCGGTTTCAGCATCATATTCTTCAACGTAAACTGTTTGATTGCTGTTTTTTGTAATAACGCCTTCAAAAGCAACGTTTTGTCCTAAATAATCTGCTACGTTTAGTCTTAACTCTTTTAAGGTTAATTCCTGAGCTGCACCATAATGGAAGTCAGGGTCTTTTTGTCCGGAGTTAACACATAATTTTTCGGTCTTTGCTTGGTTAATTGCGTTCATACAAACTTCGCCGTAACGGTTGTTTGCAGAGTTAGAAGCAATTGCAAGACCTTGTTGTAGAATTTCAATGTTTAGGTTGCGATATTCTGCATTATCAGCAGTTTTATACCAAACCCAAACTAAATATCTGCCGCCGGTAGAGTCGGCGTTCCATTTATTGTCATCAGATTCAATAACAATGGATTTTGCGCTTTTTAACTTTTCTTTTGTAAAGTTAGAAGCGGCTTTGCCCCATTCTTCAATTTTACCGGTAGATTCAGGAGTGTTAATACCTAAATATCTAGCCTTTAAAATGCCGCTTGGCATAACAGAAGATGGAACGTTAAAGTGTGTTGTATCGCCATCGATAAAAGCGTGAACTGTAACTTCTTGCTTTAATGTTTCGCTAGAATTCATATCTAGTTTAACAGAAGCCGCATAGTCAACGTGACCGTCTTGGCCCGAAGCTGTTCCTGCCGCATTATCTTTGCAGGCGGTTACACCTAATAGCATAACCGCTGCAAGAACTAACGATACAAAAATATTAAATATTTTACTTGTTAATATTCTTTTCATATTTTAATTAACCTGCCAAATATTCGCACTCAGCAACTGCGTCTGCAAATGCTTGTTTAATACCGGCATCAACGTCTTTCCATTGAGTTGAGAAACAGGTTTGCATTAATAGACCAACCTGATCACGAGCATCGGAAGAGCCATTAAATGCGGGAGATGTATAATATGCTTTTTCTTGTTCTAGACCAACTTTTGCAGATAATGCAGCAATAAATGCGCCGCCGTCTGCTTTGTCTAGGAAGTTTTCTTTATAACGTGCGTTTTGACCTACTGATTTAATAACAGGAATATAACCTGATACCATTGAGAATTCAGCTTGGAAGTCAACGTTAGTTGTTAAGAATTTTACGAATAAGAAAGAAGCCATAACTTCTTGAGGATCGTCCTTTTTGAAAATTGTTAAAGAAGGACCTTGAGAAATAACCTTTGGATTAGCAGGATTTAATTGTGGAACTGTTGCAATACCTACTTCAAAAGGATATTTACCGTCAACCATGTCAGGTCTTTGGTGAGTAGCACCAGCGGAAGAACCGATTGACATATAGCTGTTACCTTTTTCTGCTTCTTTTTTGGTGAATAATTCAGATGTGTAACCACCGGATAATTCTTGAGTAGTTACGTAACCTTTTTGGTACCAATCTCTGAAACGTTTAACAAATGCTTGGTTTGTAGCATTGTCAAATAAGAAGTGGTTACCTTCTTCTGCGCTTGTGTATGGAGAACCAGATTGTTCGCACATTGTAATAAACCAGTTAGCTTCTGAGTCGTATCCTAGAGGAATAGAATCAGGGTCGATAGCTTTGATTTGTTTACAAACAGCTTCTAATTCGTCCCAAGTGGTAGGAACTTTAATGTTGTGTTTTTCAAAGAAGGTTTTGTTGTAATATAAAACTTCGGTAGATTTTGATAAAGGTAATGTGTACATTTTATCATCACCAAAAGCTTTACCTTCGTCGTAATAACCTTTAATAAAGTCATCTTTTTGTTCTTGGGTTAAACCTAAGATTTCGGTTGTGCCGTCTGCACGTTTAATTTCTTGTGTACTTGCAATTAAAGCGTCAAGTGGTTGAACAGCTTGTGCAATATTGTATGCTGCTACGTGGTCGGGATAGCAGTAAGCAATATTAGGTTGGCCACCAACAGTAATTTCTGTTTTGATTTGGTCGCGAACGTCGTCGTAACCGCCAACTTGTTCGTGTTCAACTGTGATGTTTGGATATAACTTATTGAATTCGCCAATGTAGTAATCCAAAACTTCACGTAGGTTAGCACCCATTGTGTGATAGAACTTAATGGTTACAGGCTTGCTTGTATCGAAAGGTACTTCTTCGAAATCAGCAGCAGGACCATTAGGTTTACAACCAGCAAATGTTAATAAACATAATACAAGTGCTAATAACAAACTTAAAATTTTTCTTGCTTTCACGTTTCTTCTCCATCCTTGTGTTTATTTTTTTATAATAATGTTGAGGTGGTCGCTCAACTATTATCCTTTAATACCGCTACGAGATACGCCCTTCATAATATATTTACGTAGGAAAACGAATACTAAGAATAGCGGAAGTGATACTAATGCAACGGCAGCCATCTGAACAGGAATATCTGCTTGACCGGAAGCATCGTTAAATGCGTTTCTTAAACCGTTGGTGATTAGTCTATGGGCATCATCGTTGGCAACTAAGCGTGGCCAAACGTAAGAGTTCCATGCGCCCATCATTTTTAAAATGGTAATTGATATTAATGTTGGAAGTGCTAAAGGAATCATAACCTTCCATAAATACTTAATATCGCTTGTGCCGTCAACCTTTGCGGCAAGATATAGTTCATCGGGAATTTGTAAGAAGTTCTGTCTTAATAAGTAAATATAGAAGGTACTTACTAAGAAAGGAACAATTAATACTGTAAAGGTTTGCATCCATCCAAGCCTAAAAACAGTTTCATAGTTTGTAATGGTAAATAGTTCGCCCGGAATCATCATTGTTGCAAGTAAGAATCCAAACAAGGCATCTCTACCTTTAAATTCAAGTCTTGCAAAAGCAAAAGCCGAAAGAACTGTTATAACCAATGATAATAGAGTTGATACTACACCAACGTACATAGTATTTAAGAATAGTGTACCTAAACTACCTGTGTTAAACGCTTTAACATAGTTATACCAAAGTATTTTTTCAGGGAAAAGTGTAGGTACTGATCTTTGGAATTCTGCAAGAGATTTTACCGAAGATATTAACATGAAATAAAATGGGAATAAAATAATTATTGCCATTATTATTAAGAATAAATATGTTAAAAATTGCGATAGGCCTTTTACAACAACTTGGTTAGAGGAAACTTTACGTAAATCTTTTGCTTTCATTGTAGCTGTATTTGACATATTATCTCCTCCTTATTAATAGTGTGTTTTCTTTTTGCTAACAGCTAAGTTAATCATTGTAACAATAAAAATAATTACAAATAATATTAACGCTGCAGCACTTGCACGGCCTTGATTATTTCTTTCGATAGACTCATAAACCAAGCCAACCATTGTGTTCATTTGTCCGGGTTTACCTGCAGGACCCATAGTATCACCAAATACACCAACGATACTTGAATATTCTTTAAAGCCACCAATAAAGCCTGTAATTACAACGTAGGCAATCATTGGAGAAAGTAGCGGAACGGTAATTCTGGTTAATACACGGGCTTTGCTTGTGCCGTCAACCTTTGCGGCATCGTAATATTGCTTGTTAACACTTTGTAAACCGCCAAGTAAAATTAAAATTTTAAATGGTAATGCGTTCCAAACAATATAAATAACCATAACGGCTATATTTGCTGTTGGTGTAGAACCGGAGTTTATCCAGTTAATTGGTTCAACACCAAATAGTCCTAAAAAGTTATTTATTATACCCGCACTAAATATTTGTTGATTTTCACTACCAAAGGCTGTACCAACCATATTAAACATAGCGGCAAAAACCATACCGATAGCAATTGAGTTTGTAACGTAGGGTAAGAAATAAATGGTTTGTAAAAAAC
Organism: Acutalibacteraceae bacterium; assembly: GCA_045540715.1. Taxonomy (GTDB): domain Bacteria; phylum Bacillota; class Clostridia; order Oscillospirales; family Acutalibacteraceae; genus UMGS1279. The sequence goes on from JAZQHT010000014.1 coordinate 27,732, forward strand.
GTTGTAAAGGTTTAATTGCATTTAAACAAACCGAAATAAGTAATGCTAAAATTGTTGAAAGTGGAACTGTTAAAACAGTTAATACTAATGTGTTGGTTAAACTTGTGATAAAGTGTTTGTTGTTTACAACCTTTATAAAGTTTTGGAAACCAAACTCAAAAGTTACACCTCTTACCGCTTGTAAACTGTTATAGCCTTCAGAAAAAGCCATAATAAAGGTATTAATCATTGGCCAAACGGTAAATACTGCAAGAAGCACTAGTGCCGGAGCCAGATAAATCCAGGCTTTCCATTTATGTTTACTTTCTACCATATTACTTCACCTCGAAACGAATGCGTTCTTCGGTTTCTTTATTAAATAAGAATACCTTATGAGGTTTTAAGGTGTAAGCAACGGTTTCACCTGCTTCAACCTTATTATCTGCATCAATAATTGAGCGAATAACGGGAACTAATGCGGCATCGTGAGTAGTTACAACGCTAACGTCGCGACCCATAACTTCAACGCTCTTTAGGTTGCAAACCATAGGACCATTTTTATCTAAGATAAAGCCTTCAGGACGAATACCAACGTAAACGTCTTGATCGTCTGCGCCTTTAACGTCTAAAACAGCAGTTTCGCCTATGTATAATTTACCTGCTACTACTTTACCTTCGAAAACGTTAATAGGTGGTGTACCTAAGAATTTTGCAACGAATAGGTTTGTAGGATCATCATAAACTTCTTGAGGTGCGCCGATTTGTTGAACAACACCCAATTTCATAACAACAATTTGGTCGGAAATACTCATAGCTTCTTCTTGGTCGTGAGTAACGAAGATTGTTGTAATGCCTGTTTCTTTTTGAATACGTCTAATTTCTTCACGAGTTTGTAAACGTAGTCTTGCGTCTAGGTTTGATAGAGGTTCGTCAAGTAATAATACTCTTGGCATTTTTACAAGTGCACGAGCAATTGCAACACGTTGTTGTTGACCACCCGAAAGTTCACTTGGTTTGCGGTCCATTAATTCATCAATTTGAACTAATTTAGCTGCATAAAATGCACGCTCAATCATTTCTTCTTTAGAAAGTTTGTCTGCCCCTTTAAGATTTTGTAGAGGGAACAAAATGTTCTGCTTAACGGTCATATGAGGATATAGTGCATAGTTTTGGAACACTAAACCTACACCGCGGTTTTCAGCAGATAACTCTGTAACGTCGTCATCGCCAAAAAAGATTTGACCGCCTGTTGGTTTTTGAAGACCACTAATCATATATAGTGTTGTACTTTTACCACAACCTGAAGGACCTAATAAACCAATTAGCTTTCCATCGGGGATGGTATAGGTGAAGTCAGAAACTGCCACCACTTCCTCTTTACTCTTTTTATTGCGAGAAGGGAAGATTTTTGTTAGATTTTGCAAAACAATTTTCATGTCCAGTCGCCTTTCTAATTTATTTTTAAGTTAATTATTTATTATTTCACAAAAAGACCTTAGCTTTTTGTATTTTCTATTTTTTCTTGATGCAACTTTTGTTTATATTTTAAAAGTTCTTCAGGGCTTTTAAAAATTAACTGGCTTTGCATATCAACTGCAACCGTACCCGCCATCTTATCATGAATTGCGGTATGCTTTTTAGTTGCAAACAATAAAATTAAGTTACCAAAGAATATTGCCATAATAATTATTGAATACAATAAATCTCCGGTCATAAATATCATTAATATAACCGCAATTGGAACCATTGTTTCAATAGTGTATTTGCCCAAAACAGTTCTTATAAATAACATGGTGGGGGTTATTTTAACACCATCTTCACGCATAAGGGCCACACTAAATATCTTTTTACCCATTGTTTGACCATTTTTAAATAATAACGGGACTGCAAATTCTAAAAACAAGTAAGATAAAAGAACGCTAAAAGATATTATAATAAAAGTTAGTTGAATCAACAAACTCATAGAATTTATATATTGAGTGTCATTACTTCGTTTTGTTGCCAATTCTTTTGCAAAGGCTTGAGCTTCTTCATTGTATTTTGTTTGTTCTTCAGGTGGTAACGCTTTTATTTCATCTTCCGTTAAACCAAATTTTTCGGTGTATTGTTGTTCATAAGCCGCCTCAAGCGTTTCAAATTCAGCAAGCTTTGCATCGTAATTTATAACGTTTCCAATTATCCAAGCAAAGCCTGTAATTGCAACAATTAAAAGTATAAAATCAAAGATTGCGGCCGATAGACGTTTAAGTAAACTTGCCCTTTGTAAGTCCAACATTTAGCACACAACCTTTCCTTAAAAATCTTAAATTTGGGCGCAAAAACCCACTTTTGCATTATACAATATTATTATAGCATTACCAAAGACAAATTACAACACATTTTTGCTTATTTTTTAACGAATTTTTAGGTAATTTTTTAAAAATAAAATATTACAAAAAAATCGAAAGAAAAAACAATTCAGCTTACGAATTTTAATAAATTTGTCCTTTGGTTTTAATTGGTTAATACTACCTGCTTTTAAGTTTGCTATAATTACTTGACTTTTTGTCGATTTTACTCTAAAATGATATAACTAATGTAAATATAGGAGATTTTATAAATTATGTTAGAAAAAATTAAAAAGGTTTTTTGCGGCAAAACCCTTTTGCCACTTTTACTTTGCGTTTCTATTCTTTTTGCTGCTTGCGATAACCCTGATAAGCCAAACGGCAATAGTAGTAACGTAATTGTTTATAGTAGCGAATTTAGTAGTGTGGATGTTTCTTCTACAACACCACCAAGCAGTTCTTCAAAGGTTCCAACAAGTTCTGATTATACTATAAATGAAAACTACGAAATTGAATATAAACATCCAACACATATTGACATTAATCCAACAGACAATCCACAATTCTTTGTAAGCAAATACAACAAAACTTTCTATAGCAATATTGAAGACAACGTATTTATGGATTCGCTTATTTACACCGGTTATAACATTGACAAGCATCGTGCTTCGGGCAGAATGTGGAGTTACGTTTTATCGGGCCACAAACCCGGTCTTGGCTGGTTATCTAAAATCAGTTACGACTATGATGGTGGAACTAGCGGTTATGAAGTAAATGCACAAGGCCGCCCCGACATTGCAAAGTTTGAAAAGAGCGATTTAGTTTGCGCTTCTTACGTAAGCTACGTTTACTTTAACTATTTACCAAACGTTGTTGGTATTGATACTTCAATGCTTGCTCAACCCGTTTCCCCCGTTTTAGCAGACGCTTGGGACGAGTGCGGTAAAAAGTGGATTCAAGCAGGCTACTCCGAAGAAATTAAATTCACCTGCCGTACAGGTGGACCCGAAGGTTACATCTTTACACCCGAAAAAGAAATTCCAATCGGCTCGCTTATTTTATGTGAAGACTACGTTAACGGCGGCGGCGAAGGTAACGACTGGGCTTGCCACGTTTCTATATATGCCGGTTATAAGGGCGACGGCCACTGGGTTTACCACGTTGGTAACGACAACGGACCCGAATTTTGTACCATTGAACGTTTTAGATACGGACCCGACCCCGTTTGGCCATATCGTGTAATTTCTACACCAAAAAACATTAATTTTGCAGCAATTTTAGACTTAGAAGTTAAAGACCAAAACGGCAACGCTGTAAGCGGTGTTGAATTTAAGCTAACAAATAACCAAAGCAAAATTTCAGGCAGTATTGGTAAAACCGATGCAAAGGGCGCTTTAAAGGTTTCAAGCATTAACTACGGCGAATATACACTTGATATTATTCTTCCACAAGGTTATAGCATGAGCAACACTACTCAACAAGTTACCCTAACCGCAAAAAACAACAGCGTTAACAAATACGCTGTAACCGTTACAAAACAATAAAATAAAACCAAACAAAAAGCACCGAGCAAAATGCTCGGTGCTTTTATTATTGCTTATTAAATTAGAACTTTCTCCAAACCATTTTATCAACAACGCCTGTATAAGATTGAATAATTTTAACAACCTTGGTTGAAACATTTTCTTCAACGTAAACGGGTACGGGAATACCGTGGTCGCCATCATTATTCATACTAACGGCAGTATCAACTGCTTGAAGCAGTGATTTTTCATCAATACCTGCTAAGATAAAGCAAGCCTTATCAAGCGCTTCGGGACGCTCTGTACTTGTTCTAATACAAACGGCAGGAAATGGCTCGCCGATTGAGGTAAAGAAGGAACTTTCTTCGGGCAAAGTACCGCTATCGGAAATAACTGCAAAGGCGTTCTTTTGTAGATTGTTATAATCGTGGAAACCGAGTGGCTCGTGCATAATAACGCGGCTATCAAGTTTAAAGCCGGTTGCTTCTAAACGCTTTTTGCTTCTTGGGTGGCAAGAATAAAGAATTGGCATATCGTATTTTTCTGCAATTTTATTAATTGCGGTAAATAAAGATAAGAAGTTCTTTTCTGTATCGATATTTTCTTCTCTGTGAGCAGATAAAAGCATATAACCCTTTTTCTTTAAACCTAATTTATTTAAAATATCGCTCTTATTAATATCGTCTAAATTCTTGTGTAAAACCTCTGCCATAGGTGAACCTGTAACGTAGGTGCGTTCTTTAGGTAAGCCGCACTCTGCTAAATATCTTCTTGCGTGTTCGCTGTAAGCTAGGTTTACATCAGAAATAATGTCAACAATTCTTCTGTTGGTTTCTTCGGGTAAGCACTCGTCTTTGCAACGGTTGCCCGCTTCCATATGGAAAATAGGAATATGAAGACGCTTTGCAGGAATTGCCGAAAGACAACTGTTTGTGTCGCCTAAAATTAAAAGGGCATCGGGTTTAATTGCTGCCATTAATTTATAAGAGCAGTTAATAATATTACCAACAGTTGCGCCAAGGTCGTCCCCTACTGCATCCATATAAACTTCAGGGTCCTCAAGCTTTAAATCTTTAAAGAAAACGCCGTTTAAGGTGTAATCGTAGTTTTGGCCGGTGTGTGCTAAAATGCAGTCGAAATATTTTCTGCACTTGTCAATAACGGCCGCAAGACGAATAATTTCGGGGCGTGTGCCAACAATTATTAAAAGCTTTAATTTGCCGTTGTTTTTAAAGCTAACGTTACTATAATCAGTTCTAATTTCCATACCTTTATTCCTCTTCAAAAATTTTTAGTTTTTTGTAAAGTTGTTTTCTTTTTTCTGCAATTGGTAAAAGCTTGTTTGGTGATTTGCGTTTGCCAAAAAGCATTAAAAAGAAATATCTTATAAACCGCCATATAAATATGAACGGATATAATATTTTATATTTTTTAACCACGGGATATTTCGAATAAATGGTGTCGTTAAGCACTTTAAATAAAGATTTAAGTTTGCTTTCTGCCACTCCATTTTTATTATCGGTTACAAGTATTCCGCTATAACGATAGGTTTTATCTTTGTTACCAAAGTTACCCGCAGTTAATATATCTAAAATTATTTCTTCGCAAAGATTTTTTGAGGTATCTTTGCAAAATTCTTTTTCAGAAAAGCCACAATAAATTTCGGTTGTTTTGGTTAAAACCTTTGCAAATTCTAAAAGCCCAACCTCTGTTAAAAACGGAAGTAGTTCGTTTTTAAATTCTTCAGTATCTTTTACTGCGTTTACGTAAAAGCCCCAGTCTAATAAATGTCTAAGTCCAAGTCCCTCGTTAAGCAAGTGATGGGCGGTGTGAAGCAACAAAATTACACCGTGATTTGTATTGGTTGGTGCATTATAGGTTGTGTTTAAAACCTTTTTGCTTTCTACATTATACACTAAGCCGCTTAAAAAGTCACTAATCTTTTTACCTTTTTCACCTTTCGGCATACCGGGTAAGGAATAATGCATTTCAAGGTTGGCTCTGCCCTTTTTAAAAACGGTGTGATTTTCGTGTTCCTTCAAAGAAGAAATATAACCCTCATTTTCTAAAATTTCGGTTACTTTTTCTTTATCTTTTGGGTCTATTAAAAAGTCAACGTCCCCTAAAGATCTATATTGCGGTTTGTTATAAAAACTAGCCGATACTGTACCTTTTATAATAACGTAATTAATATTATTACCTTCTAAAATCTTAACAAGATTTTTTTGGTAATTCTCAACCTCGTTATTATGGGTTAGGTGAATAAAAGCCTGCTTTTTATTTTCAAGCTGCTTTTCTTTTTCTAAAAATCCGTCTTGTTTTAGCGCAACCTCGGCCGCCAATAAAAATACGCTTTGGGCTTTGGCTTCTAAAAAAAGCTTATCAATATCTATTTGCTTTTTAAGTTTTATTTCTTTTTCAGAAACAAAATTTTGAATAAGAGAAAGCAAAACTGCTTGTTCATTATTCATTTTTGCTTCCTCCTTTAATTTATTCTTCTACCTTTGTAAAGAAGGTGTCGGGATGGTTTTTATCAAACTGTTCGTTTGCCCACATAACAGTTATAAGGTCGTTAGTATCGCTTAAGTTTATAATGTTATGTGTAAATCCCGGTAGCATATGCACCGCTTCAATCTTATCCCCCGATACGTAAAAGTCTAAAATTTCATCAGTTCCGATTTTTCTTTGACGAATTAGCCCTTTACCAGAAACTACAATAAAGAATTCCCATTTTGTGTGGTGCCAATGTTCACCTTTTGTAATGCCGGGCTTTGAGATATTAACAGAAACCTGTCCGCATTTTTCGGTCTTTAAAAGCTCTGTAAAAGAACCACGGTCATCGCAGTTCATAGTAAGTGGGAAAATTGCCTTTTCTTTTGGTAAATAAGAAAGGTAGGTGGAATATAACTTTTTGGCAAAAGAGCCGTTTGGAATTTCGGGAATAACCAAGCTTTCGGGTTGAGCTTTAAAGCTGTTAAGTAATGCTACTATTTCGCCTAAGATTACCTTGTGGGTAATTGGTACCGCGCAAAACTCACCATTTTCATCTAAAACGGTATCAATACCCGAGAAAACGCAGTGGTGTTCTTTGCCTTCTAATGCATCTAGCATTTCGGCCATAAGGTCGTCAATATAAGTTAACTCTAAAACAACACTTTCGTCGTTTACGGTTATTGGCAAATCGTTTGCAATGTTATTGCAAAAGGTTGCAACAGCGCTGTTATAATTAGGTCTGCACCATTTACCAAAAAGGTTGGTAAAGCGGTAAACAAGCACCTTTGCACCCGTTTCTTTAGAATAATTAAAGAATAGGTTTTCGCCCTCGCGTTTGCTTTTACCGTAATCTCCTTCACCATATCTGCCAATTAAAGTTGCTTGAATTGAAGAAGAAAGCATTACAGGACAAAGGTTGTTATTCTTTTTAAGTGTATCAAGTAGTTCGCTTGAAAAACCAAAATTGCCTTTCATAAAATCTTCGGGATTTTGTGGGCGGTTAACACCTGCTAAATGAAATACAAAATCGGCCTTTTTGCAGTATAAATCAAGTTCTTCCTTAGTTGAATCAATATCATAAGAAAAAACTTCGTCAATTAATATATTTGGTCTTGTTCTGTCTTTGCCGTCTTTAATATTTTCTAACGCGCAAACAAGATTTTTACCAACAAAACCTTTTGCTCCCGTAACTAAAATTTTCATTTCTTCACTACCCTTTAATTAGCTTGTAAATTTTTGTTTTTAAATTTTCTTTTAATGCACCGTATTTTTTAAGTGCATTTTCTATATTATAGCTTTGCCAAAACTCCGTGTAGCCATTTGGCTTTTTAGTTGGTGCTTTAAGCTGTGGCTGTTTTGCATTTTCAATTGAAACCGCCTTCTTTTTGCCAGGTGTATTTTCAAAAAGTTCCGCACCTTTTTTAGTGTTTACTAAAACCATTGAAACGCCTAAGGCATCTTCAAACTCTTTGCTGGTATTTTCAATGCCCCAAAAGTCTGAAATAGTAATATCACTAACACGATCTTTGCTTGTAAACTTGCAGTTAAAACAAGCGTCGTCGGTAATTAAATTACTGTAATATAAATTCATAAAACTTGAAATATATTTGCTTGTTTTAAGTGTATTGTTTTCTTTAATGCTGGCTGAATCGCCCCGCCAAGAAATTTCTTTATTTCTAAAGTAATATTTATTAAAATTTTCTTTTTCTTTAAGCCATAAAATATAATCGTTAAAAACTTTTGGTGAAGGCACTCCGTGGCAAATAATATCGCACAAATAAATGTTATTGGCATTTAGTTTGTTTATATTTATAAAGTTTAAAACTGCTGCCGTTTGACAGGGTGTGCCTATAAATAAAACCTTTTTATCGTTTTTTAAATCGGCTTTAATATTTTCAAAAACACCCGTCATATTGCTTTGAATATATTTGGTGCCCTGCATTTTTGAAATATCTTTTGCGCTTTCTATTTTTTTGTGCGAAAGCTTAAAGTTTTCATCTAAACAAGCGCCGTAAACGCTTCCGCCCATTTTTATAATCTCTTCTGCTAAAGCAGTAGCCGCACCGCCCGAAGTAGAACCCTTTCTTATACTGTCTTTGGCTTTGTAAGCAAAGGTGCCTATTGGTTCGTTTTTTGGGGGTGTATTAAGCGTTGGACAAACCTTTTTACAAAGGCCGCAGTTTATACATTTATTAAAATCAATATAGCTTTTAATAAAACCTTGCTTATTTTTTATAAGAGAAATGGCCTCTTTTTTGCAAGCGGTTTTGCAAGCACCACAGCCAACGCAGTTATTTGCGGTGGGCTCTTTTTTAGCGCTTGCGGCATTAAGCAAAAATTCTTTTGAAGAAGATATATGCTCTTTTAAGTTTTCTTCTACATTATTATAATTTATGCTTTCTTGCTCTGTAATTTTTTCTTCTGTAATGCGGTTTTCTAAGCCGGCTTTTTTAAGTAGTCCCGTTATACGGCTACCACGTTCTTTATTATCAAAAACGTAAAGTTCTTTATTAAATATTAAAGAAAAAGCAGTGCCGTGAAAAGAGTTTGTTACAACAAATTCTGCATTTAAAATTGCACCTAAAAACTCCTCGGGAGAGGCGGCGGTAAGTTGTATGTGCTTTGCGCCGCGTTTTTTGTTTTGGCAAATTTCAACCACAGTTAAATTCTTTTTGTTTGCAAATTCTATTGCAGCATCAAGCATTGCGTTATTATTAACAACGCTATAAACCAATATGTAGGGTTTTTTGCATTTTATTGGCTTTGCAATTTTTTGATATTCTTCTTTTTCAAGTAAAAATACGGGATCGCACACGTGGGTTGCCTTTTTACCCGAAATACTTTCTATATAAGAAACCGATTTTTCTTCGCGAACAGATAAATAATCGATGTTTTTAATTAACTCTGCCGCTAGTTGTTCATCCTCATTACTATATTTATCTCTGCCTAAACTTGGCGCATAAGAAATCTTGTTTTCAACACCTAAAAGGTCGCCAAAATATAATGGGTTAATGCCGTCAGTAATATCTGGGTTCCAAATTTGGTCGGACCCACAAACAATATCGGTATAATCTGCTGCTGTAACTTCGTTTAAGGTGTTATATTTTTTACTAATATTGCACTTATTGTTTCTAAAATTATAAAAAACCTTTAGCTTTTTATTTTTATTTGGTGCTGAAAGAATAAGTGCTAAAATTAGCTTTAATTTATGAACTAAAGAACCGCTTTTACCGTTTTGCCAAGATAATTTTAACCAGCTGAAAAGATAATTATCTTTATCTAAATTTTGGGGTAAATAGTCAATAATTTCTGCATTAATACCAGTATTATTTAAAAATTTTGCAGTTGCAAATGCTTGTAAATTAGCACCGTAATTTACGTTTCTATGAACGGTTATAACGCCAACTTTTTTATTTTTCATTTGTAGCGCCGTCCTTTTTCTTCATATTTTTAAATAATGCAATAATTTTATTTCTAAATACAATTACTAAAACTAAAATTACAACCAAAAGTAAAATTTTCATAATTAGATTTTCCCAGAAAATTATGCCGTAAACCATTAAAACTGCAAAGCCTAAAAAGATAAGCATTAATACTTTTAGGTTTATAATTTCGTTTAAATTCTTCTCGTATTTTTTTGCAACGTAATAATAAATAAAAAAATGGATAAAACTTGAAATTAAGGTTGCATAACCAACAGAATATGGGCCAAAAAGTTTAATGCCGCCATAATTTAAAGCAATATTGCAAACGGCGCAAATCATTGTGGCAATACTCATTTCTTTGCTCTTTTCATAATAGAAAATAATATTGCCAACAAGCCCCGTTACAAAAGAAACCTGAACTGTAAATGCCAAAGGCGCTACAAACCAAACGGCACCCATATAATCATTTGTTGCAAAAATTAAAATTGCCTCGCGTGCAAATAAAATTATTAACTCACAAATTACTGCAACTATGGTACTACAACCTAAAATAACGTTATAAAGTTTTTTAACAGTACCCTTTTTAATTGCTTGCAAAGTATAGGGTATAAGAGAACTGTTTATTGCTTGAGTAATAATATGTACTACGCCCGTTATGCTGTGTGCTATACTATATAACCCTGCAGCTGCTGCATTAAACATACCGTCTAACATTAGCTTATCGGCAGAGTTTAACATTACTTGCGATAAGTAGTGTGGTAAAAGCGGAACATTGAATTTTAATGCATATTTCCAATATTCTTTATGGTAAAGTTTTTTGCCCTTGTAAACCAATAATATTAAAATTGCAATACCGATAACAATTCCCCAAAGTCCGGAACCGATAACCTTTGCAATCGCCTTATTTTCTGTTGCTAGCTTTACACAAATAATTGCAATTACAGGACTTAAAATTGCATTTGAAAAGGTATATGCAATTACCTTTTTATAATCATAGGTAAAGCGTTTACGCATTAACCAAAAGGTTGTTACCGCATTAGTAAAGGTTTGCAACCACATAAAGCCCAAATATAAATTATTTAGTTCAAAAAGGCTTGGAAATAATATGTTTATAACCATACAAATTGCATAAACCAAGCTGGAAGATACAACTGTTAAACCAATAAACGAAGATGTAACGGCATCAACGTCGTCTTCGTATTTGGTCATAGCAACGTTATAAACACCGCCCGCAAGTGAAAGGGTTGCAAAAATACTGATAACGTTTTCCCAAGTCATGAAAACGCTTGAAACACCATAAGCTTCGGCATCTAAAAGTCTTGTAAATATGGGGGTTGTAATAAAGGAAATACCTTTAAGCACAACAGAAGAAACCACAAACCAAAAAGATGCTTTTGCGGCCGGCGACATATTATTAAGTTTTGTTAAAAAACCTTTAATTTTACTCATTGTCTATTGTCTTTTCTATTTCCTTTATTGTTTCTTGTTTTTCTTTAAAGTTTATAGCGGGAGTTTGTCCCAATTTTTCTAAAAGTTCTTTATTATCTAAAAGCTCTTTAACTGCTTTATAAATACTTTCGCTATTTCTTTCAATTATAAGACCGTTTTTATGGTCTTCTATCATTTCTTTGTTCCCTAAAATCCCTGTTGCAACAACCGGCTTTTTAAATAACTTTTCTTCGTAAATAACCAAACTTAAACCTTCATAAGAAGATGGTTGAACACAAATTGAAGAACTGTTTATATATGTGTAAGGGTTACTTTTATTTCCAAGCAAAATAAAATGCTTTTGCAAATTGTTTTGCTTTATAAGTTCTTCAAGTTCCTCCCTTTGCGGTCCTTCGCCTGCAATATACCACTTTATTTTATAGCCTTCGTCGATTAACTTTTTGCAAGCTGGAATACACAAATGAAAGCCCTTAAGTTCTACCAAGCGACCTGCCGATAAAATGTTATCGGTGGTTTTATCCATTTCGTTTTCTTCTTTTGCTAATTCTTCAAGTTTTTCAAAATCGAATAAAGATGGTAGCGTAAAAACCTTTATTTTATCTGCATAATCGGGGTAATTTTCTTTTAAAGAGTTTGCAGAGTTTTGCGATACGGTGCAAATGTTGTTAGCCACTTTAAAAGCCATATTATCTAACTTTTTGTTGGTAATAATCTCTTTTATATCGGTATGTATCCACATATTTTTAACCCTTGCTTTAACACACTCGGCCACATAATAACAAGCAGAGCCTTCTGCAAAAGCAACGGCAGAATCGTACTCTTTATTTAATTTAAGCATTGTCTTTTTTTGAAAATGCCAATCTAAATTAGATAGTCCTTTAATTTTTAATCTTGCTTTAATAAATCTTAAAACTCTATAAAAAGCAAGAGAGAATTTTTTTTGCTTAATTAGGGTTTTAATCGCAAAGCCAACAGGTTTATTAAAAACCGTACTAAGATATGGTGAATCGGGTAGTAAATTAACGTTTTTATTAAGAGATGGCAATAAATCTCTACCGTCAGAAAATAAATATAAATCGACCTTATATTTTGTGTAATCTAAATTATTGCATAGGTCAATAAGGGTCTTTTCAAGGCCCCCCGTTTTTAAGCTATCTGCAACAATTAAGACGTTTTTCATAATTCACCTGTTTTTATATCTTAATTTATAATAAATTTTAAATATATAATACAAATTATTAACTACAACCTTAAAAAACTTTTTATCTATAGCAATTGCTGGTATAAAATATTTTTTATTCTTCTTTACTTCTTTTATACAGTTCTTTTCATCGGCTTTATATTTTTTATCGGTAGTGTTTAAAAACTGATGAAGCATTGCAAGGTTAGCTTTTACCCATAGGTTTTTTGCTTTCTCATTAAGTTCTGGCGCTACCTTACTTATAATTTCTAACTTTTGTTTTGCAAAATATAAAATATCGTAAAACTTTTCTGAAAATGAAGCGTGCGAAGCGCTGTTTTCGTTACGTGTATATAAATAAACAATACTATTATTTATTGTAATTTTAGGTTTTTTGCTAAAACACTGAAACACAAAAAACGCATCTTCGTGAATTTTGCGTCCTTCAATAAATCTAACGTCTTCTAAAAAGAACTTGTTATAAAGTTTACCGCAAGATGAATATGTATTTTCATCATCTAAAATGCATTTTTCAAGTCCTGTTAAACCCTCCCAAACCGCAAGGTTTGGTTCTTTTTTTATATATTCGGCCGCAACCGCACCAACCGCCACTTCGGCGTTATTGTTTGTAATGTCGTTATATAAAATTTCAACCGCATCAGCAGTTAAAATATCGTCAGAATCTAAAAACATAATATATTCGCCATGAGCTAAACTAAGCCCTACATTTCTAGCGGCAGAAACACCACCATTTTCTGTTGAGTAAAGAATTATGTTTTTATTTTCTTTTGCATAAGCTTCTGCAATTTGTAAAGAGTTATCGGGCGAACCATCGTTAACAAGCACAAGCTCAATGTTTTTATAGGTTTGATTTAAAGCGCTTTCAATAGTAGATGAAAGATATTTTTCAGCGTTATATATTGGCACAATAATTGAAACTAATGCTTGCAACTTTATTCCTCCCTTTAATTATTTGCTACTGAACAGGGGCCTTCTTCAAATTTTGGTAATTTTTCTTTGTTTAATTTGGCACGGCTAAAATCTAAAAGTCGTTTGGTACCAACGGTACCGTTCCAAACCTCTACTAAAGTTTTATTAGCATTTATACCTATTTTTTCTCTTAAAGCTTCATTTTTAGCAAGTTCTAAAACGTACGAAATAAATTCTTTTTTGTTTGGGTGATGATATACAAAGCCGTTTTCGCCATTTTTTATTAAAGATTTACTGCTTCCTGCGGCGTCGCTTGCAACTACTGCACAGCCGCCAACCATTGCCTCGTTAACAACCGCACCCCAACCCTCACGTTTATCTGAGGTAAATAAAGAAATGTCGGCATTGTCCATATTTTTTTGAACTTCTTCGGTTGGCATACTGCCAAGAATTTTAACGTTATCGCAAAGCCCGTTTTCATCAATAAAAGCTTGCATTTCTTCTTGCATAGGGCCCATACCAATAAAATTCATTTTAAATTTTATGTTTTCTTGTTTTAAACTTAAAGCGGCTTCTAAGGCAAACTCAGGGTGCTTTAACTTTACAAAACGGCCTGTCCAAAGAATTGTAATTTCTTCTTTTTTAAAATTACGATTCATTTCTTTTACTGCCGAAAAATATCCCCAACGAAGTAGGTGATTTTCTTTTATACCAATAATTTTAAAGTCGCGCGGTGCATAGTACCCGGAACATAAAATATAATAGTTTTCATTGTTTCTAAAACGGGTGTGTTTTTTATATAAATCAATTGCGTTTTTGGGTTTGAATAAAGATTTTATGCCCTTTTTAAATAGGCGTTCGCTAAAACAAAATGTTAATTTATCTTCTTTTAATCTTTTTTCTACAAAGCTAAATGGAGCCGCGCCAATTATTACCATATCAGCATTATCACAAAGCTTTATTGCCTTTTGCATATTTTCTTCACTTTCAAAAGCGTTTAAAGCATAAGGGCGCTCTTTACTAAAATCGGTAAAACCTAATTTTAACATAGATTCAGGCATGGGCTTTGTTGCAATAAAGGTAAAATTCTCCCCTAATTGCTTATAGGCTTCATCGCAAGAAGACAATAAATAATGGTCAAAGGTAGTTGTAATAAAAACGGCAGTCATATAATCTCTCCATTTAAATTATTCGCAATATGATAAATAGGTTAAATAAAGCTTTTTAGCGGTATCTGTAGTAAGCTTGGGCTCAGTACCATTTTTTACGCATTTTGAAATATATGTTAAGGTGTCTTTTAATTCACCTAAAGTAATTTTATGAATTTTATCTTCTGATAATCTAAAAATACCATCTTCACAAGGTGTTACGTTACCACTTAGTTGTGCAACAAAAGACTCAATAACGTCGTCAATATAATAAAAATTCATTAAAATATTAGGGTCTGAAACGGTTATTGGTAAATCTCTTACAAGGTTATAGCAAAAGGTTGCTACAACAGAGTGATGGTTTGGTGTGGCCCAACGTCCAAAAGTATTTGTTAAACGGTAAATAATAACTCTATTCCCCGTTTCTTGCCCGTATTTTTGCAAATCTCTTTCAGCAGAAATTTTGCTTTCACCGTATTTTGTGCCGTTATCTGCTTGAATAGAAGAGGTATATAACACAGGACAGCTATTATTATGTTGTTTTAATAAATCTAAAAGTCCGCTAAAAAGTTGATGGTTAACCTTGTCAAACTCGTCTTCGGTTTTGGGTCTATGTACCGCCGCAAAATTATAAACAAAATCACAATCTTTTGTGAAATCATTTAATTTTTCGGGTGGAGTTTCAATGTCGTAATAATATATTATAACGTCGGGATATAGCTCTTTTAATTTAGCAGTTAAGTTTTTGCCTATAAAACCATTTGCACCAGTAATTAAAATTTTCATATTTTCTCCTTATATTCCTAAAGCGTAATATAATCCTAAAGATCTATAAGCGTAAAAAGCAAGGGTTAAAGCAATTGCCGCAATTTCAACAAGCATTCTATCATTTTTGCCTTCAATTGCGTCAATCGATTCAGAAAGCACAACCGGTACTGCATTTAAGAAATACATACTTGGTCTTTCGGCTGTACGGCTTATTAAACGGAATACCCAAATAACGACGCACATAACGCCGGTGTTCATAATAACTCGTTCTTTTATATCCTTCATCCAACGTGTTTTTGTTATAAACGCTAACACTAAAACAACAAGTAAAATTGCAAAGTAAATTCCGCCGTTGCCGGTTTCTTCAATACCGTAATCGTAATCTAAAACTTCGTTAGCAATGTTAAGTAGTCCTTCATAACTAAAGTAAGCCGCAACTGTAATTAATATTGTTATTAGCATATTAAGTGCGTCAACACGGCGTGTACCTAAGAAATACATAACAATAAAGATATATGCCGAGTGGTGGAATTGTGCGGCAAGTAAAACAAGCAATAAAAACGGTATAAACTTGCGTTTTTGAATAAAACGAATAGAAAGCATACATATACTCATTGCAATAGCCTGTCTAATACCGGTTATAACGAAGAAAAAGTTACCTATTGTAACGTAAAAATAAAGAGATAGCACGGGGCGTTTTGAGTTGTTGTAGCATAAATCGAACACCCCAATTAAAGACATAAAGGCGGTTGCAAGTTTGAAAAATATTGGAGATGAAGAAATACTTCTTAATAGTTTAACAAAGTAATAATAACCTTGGTCTTTTTCGTAAGCAGTCATAATATTTTCCCAAGGTATATTAACAATGTTTTCAAAACTTCTAACATAGCCTATTGTGTCAGCGCCGGTGTAGTTTGAACGAAGGCCCACAAAAAGCCATAACCCTAATGCACCCAAAATGAAAAGCCACTTTCTTTGGCTTTTTGTTTGAGCTTGATTATATATTAAGTAAACCAACAGTTCAAAAACTGCAATTGCTAAATAATAAACCATACTTTAAACTCTCTTTACTTTCTAAAAACTTCTAAATATTTTTGATAGCTTGTGTTTTTATCAAATCTTTTTTGTACCTTTTTTATATCAATTTGCGGTGGGTTATTTTTTATTTCTTCTGTTTTTTCTAAAAGGGCTTCTATATCGTTTTCTTCTACTACAAAGCCGCTATTTTTATCAATAAGTTCGGGACTGCCGCAACAGTTATATGTAATAACGGGGGTGCCAGAACAAATGCTTTCCATATTAACGGTTGGCAAGGTATCTGCGTGGGTAAGGTTTATAAAAAGGTTACTACTTGCATAAATGTCGGCAAGTTTTTCTCTTTCTTTTATATACCCTAGCGCTAAAACGTTACTATAATCTTTAAACTTTTCTTTTTGGGGTTCAGTGCAACCAACAACTATAATTTTGCTTTGTTTATTGTTTTCAATTATTTTTTGCACGGCAGTTTCGTTTTCTTTTAAGCACCATTTATCTGCCATACCCATAATAACAAAATCTTCGGTTATATTATATTTTTCTTTAAAATCAGAATCGTGTGGTTTAAAAATTTCGGTGTCAACTCCGTTATAAATAACGGTTATTTCTTTAGGATTGAGTTTTGATTTTTCTACTTCCCCTTTTATCCACTCGCTACAACAAACAACATTTAAATCTTTAATTTTATTTAGATGCTCTGTTTTATCCTTAAGCACCTTGCTTGTTGCATCTAAAAATAAACTCGGTTGTTCGGCTTTATTTAACGGGCAATTTCCACAAGTGGTTTGCCACTTATCGCATTTTACTGCCGCATAATGTGTGCATTTGCCTGTAAAAGCCCAGCAGTCGTGAAAGGTATAAACCGTTTTAATATTGTTTTTTGCTAAATAATCGCAAAGCATATTAAAGTTTAAATAATTGCTGTGCATATTATGCAAATGAACAACGTCGGGGTTTATTTTATCAATATATTTTAATAATTTTCTTGTAGCGCCAAAGCTAAAATATGCTTGCTTGCCAAAAACACGAGCTAAAATTGCGTGAATTTTATAGTCAAGCGTGCTTCCAATTTTATAAGAATTTTCAGGTGGGTTAACAGCGGTTTGGTAAGCAATAAAACACTCATCGCCATTATTTTGCAAAAGCGTTTCAATATCTTTTACAATAACGCCGGTGCTTTTAAAGCCATATACTGCATTAATTTGCAAAACCTTCATATTAACCCTCCTTTTTTATTTAATTATTTCGTTAAAATCTTTAACTAATTTTTCTTGTATTTTATCTATTCCAAAATGCTCTTTTGCATATTCGCGTGTTTTTAGGGCATTTTCATATAAATCGGCTTTTGCTATTTGTTTTATAACCTCGCTAATTTCTTCTATAGAAAAGGCCGTAAATGCACCCGTAATATCGGCTGCCGCTTGCATAGAAGCCACCTCTTTTGGTCCTATTGCAAAAAGCACGCTGCCGCTTTGCATACAGTCGGTAATTTTGGTTGAAAAAGAGTGTTTAACAATTTTTTGTTGCGCTTTATCAAAAGATTCAACCTGTAAAACGACGTCGGCTTGATTTAAAATTTCAACAATTTCTGAAAATGGTTTAGCACCGCAAAATTCCGAAGCACCCTTTATATTTAAAGCGTTTTTAACCGCATCGTCTATAAGGGTGGGCGAATAAACCTTTAAATATAGTTTATTTTCATTTTCCTTATTGTGGTTATTTATTGCATTTGCAAGACTTATTAAAGTGTTATCTCTGCCGTATAGTAAATTACCAGCATAAACAATGGTTTTAACTGGGTTTTCTTTTTTTATTACAGGCAAAGAAAAGTCGCAACCCTTTGTTAAAATATCGCCATCTACACCAAAAATTTCTTTATATTCATCACGTAAAGAGGGCGTAATGTAATAAACCTTTGAAGCCAAGTTTAATTGCTCAGCAATTATTTTTTTATATTTTTTATTGTGATTAGCCCCATAAATATCGTCAACTATAAAGGTTGCCACCTTGCAGTTTTTTGCATATTTTAAAACACTTTTTTCAAAAAGCAAATGTGTTTTAGATGGCTTTGCAAAAGAAAAAATAATATCGGGGTTAAATTCTTCTAAAAACTTTTTATACTTTTTATTCTCCCACTTTTTTGTGGCAAAAAGCATATCTTCAATAAAGTAAATAAGCTTATTTAACTTTAGTTTATGTATAAGACCTATTGCCTTTTTTTCGCCCGTTACCTCTGTTTTTGTTTCTAGCGGTTTTGGGGTTTCAAAATATTCGCCAATTTTTTCTTTATTAAAAAAGTTTTTAATTATAGAAGTATATGAGATTTTATAGTACTTTTTACAAACGCTGTTATTCGGCTTTGAGCTACGTCTATATAAAGATGCAACTTCAACATCTTTAATACCTGCAAATAAATTTGACATAGTATTACCAAAAGCATTATTATCTGCCCATTCAATGTTTGAAAGTAATAAAATCTTCATTTTTTCCTCCTATAAGTTTTCTTTATACCACTCAATTGCTTCGTTAAGGCCACGCTTAAAGTCATAATCGGGGTCGTAACCAAGCAATTTACGGGCTTTACTAATATCTGCGTTAGAGTGCTTAATGTCGCCCTTACGGTCGGGCCCAAAGTTTGGCTTAATGTCTTTACCAAGTGCAGTGGTTAGGGTGTTATAAATATCAATTAAATATTCTCTGCCACCGTATGCAACGTTAAAGGCGTTACCTGCCGCCTCGTGAGAGGCAAGACAAGCTTTTAAGTTTGCTTCGATAACGTTTTCAATATAAGTAAAGTCGCGGCTTTGTTTACCGTCGCCATTAATTGTTGGTACTTCATTATTAAGAAGCATTTTAATAAACTTTGGAATAACTGCGGCATAGGCGCCATCGGGATTTTGTCTGCGGCCAAAAACGTTAAAGTAACGTAAGCCATAGGTATCAAGACCATAATGCATGGTGTATTGCTTTGCCCATTCTTCATCGCAACGCTTTGTTAATGCATAAGGAGAAAGAATATTACCTTCTCTGCCTTCGGTTTTGGGTAAGTTGGGTTCATCGCCGTAAACCGAGCTTGAAGAAGCATAAACAAACTTTTTAACACCGTTTATACGGGCGGCCTCAAGCATATTAAGAGTACCCGTAATATTATTTACGTTATAGAAAAGCGGCATTTCAATACTACGAGGAACACTGCCCCAAGCGGCTTGATTTAATACGTAATCAACACCTTCTGTTGCCTTTTTACAGGTTTCAAAATCTTTAATATCGCCCTTTATAAATTCGTAATTAGGGTTATTAATAAATAAATCAACGTTTTCCCTCTTACCGGTACTAAGGTCGTCTAAACAACGCACCTTGTAACCAAGCTTTAATATTGCTTCACAAAGGTTAGAACCAATAAAGCCGGCTCCACCTGTTACTAAAAAGAGTGAATCTTTTGGAAATTTAAGATCTTTATATCCCATTTTATAGTCTCCAGTAGCAGTAACCTGCATCTTCATATTCTTTTCTGTTTAATACGCCTTTAATGTCTAATAGCACTTTAGTACCACCGCTAAAGAAACCGTCAACCTCATCCATTGTAAACTTGCTAAAGCACTCATGAGAAACGGCTAAAATAACGGCATCCATTTCTTTAATTTCGCTAATGTTTTTAAATTCAACACCGTAAAGCATTTTTGCTTCTTTTGCATCGGCTTCGGGGTCGGCAATTACGGGTTCAATGCCATATTCGCGAAGTTCTTTAACAATATCGTAAACCTTGCTGTTTCTTGTATCGGGGCAGTTTTCTTTAAAGGTGAAGCCCAAAATTGCAACCTTTGCATTTTTAACGGCTTTTTCGGATTTAATTAAATTCTTAACGCAGTTTTCTGCTACGTATTTGCCCATATCATCGTTAATTCTTCTGCCTGCTAAAATTACTTGGCTATGGTACCCTAACATTTCTGCTTTATAGGTTAAATAATATGGGTCAACACCAATACAGTGGCCACCAACAAGGCCTGGGAAGAACTTTAAGAAGTTCCACTTAGTGCCTGCGGCTTCTAAAACAGACTTTGTATCAATACCAATTTTATTAAAAATAATTGATAATTCGTTCATAAAAGCAATGTTAATATCTCTTTGGCTGTTTTCAATAACCTTTGCGGCTTCTGCAACTTTAATTGCATTTGCACGGTGCACGCCTACTTCCACAACAAGCTCGTAAACCTTTGCAATTTCGTCTAAAGATTCTTCGTCCATACCAGAAACTATTTTCACAATTGTTTCTAATCTATGTACCTTATCGCCGGGGTTAATTCTTTCGGGACTATAACCAACCTTAAAGTCCACCCCACATTTAAGCCCCGATTCTTTTTCTAATATGGGCACGCAAACGTCTTCTGTAACGCCGGGGTAAACGGTAGATTCATATACAACAATGCTACCTTTTGTTAAGTTACGGCCAACAATTCTGCTAGCCCCTTCAACAGGTGTTAAATCGGGTGTGTGGTCGTCGTAAACGGGGGTTGGAACTGCAACGATGTGAAACTTTGCTTCTTTAAGTTTTGTTTCATCTGCAGTAAACTCTACTGTTGTTTGTTTAATAGCTTCGTTACCAACTTCGTTTGTGGGGTCAATACCACTTTTATAAAGTTCAATTTTCTTTTCATTTAGGTCAAAACCAATAACGTTAACCTTTTTTGCAAAAGCAACGGCAATTGGCATACCAACGTAACCAAGACCAACTAATGAAATTTTTTCTTCTTTTGCTACAATTTTTTCGTATAAAGACATAACTCTTACCCCTTTATTTTACAAAATTATAATAATTATCAATTATGATTTGCCTATCAAATTCTTTTTCTATTTTAATTCTTGCGTCATAACCTAGGTTTGCTTTTTGGGACCAAGAAAGTGCTGTAAACTGCTCAATTTTTGAGTATAAATCTTCGGCATCTTTAACGTTAAAGTAATAACCTGTTTTGCCGTTATCAACACCTTCTATACAGCCGGGTATATTTGAAACAATAGCTGCACGTCCGCAAGCCGCGGCTTCAAGAACAACGTTACTCATACCCTCGTGGTGAGATGGGTGAATTAAACAATCGCATCCCGCTAAAAGCTTATGCACCTCTTCGTGCGGAACACCGTTATAAAAAATAACCCTTTTATTGTCTTTGAAAGCTTCAACCTTTTGTTTATATTCATCATCTTCATACCATCCAACAATATGAAATTCTGCATTTAAGCCATTTTCGGTTGCTTTGTTAATTGCGTAAAAGAGTTCGTCGTAACCTTTATCTTTACGCACCCTTGCAATTGTAATAAACTTTGTTGTTTTGTTATTTGGCGGTGCTTCAAATGGGTTACTGCTTAAATTAACACCAGACCCCGGCAGAAGCCCGTAATTTTTCTTAACAACCTTTTTGCTAACAAAAAAGGTCATATTACTACTGTTTTGAAAATAAACCATTTTTGCTTTTTTATATGCAATTTTTTGTAAAATAAGCATTATTTTTGCAATAAGATTTTGCTTTTCAAAATTAGCGCCAAGTCCCGTTACGTTTGCAATATATGGCGTTTTGGTTAATCTACAAGCAAGTCCGCCGTAAATATTTGGCTTTGCTGTATATGTAAACACAATATCGGGTTTTACTTCTTTAATTATTTTTCTGATTGCAACTGTAGTTTTCAGGTCTTCAACGGGGTTAGTGCCAAAGCGGTTCATTTTAAGGTCTATTACCTTTGCGCCTTTTTGAGCTAACTGTTGGTTTCTATCGTCATAAGGTAAAGCAATAAAAACCTCTTCACCCATTTTTACTAAATACTCTACAAGTTCAATTCTAAAATTGTAAACGGTAGTAAAATCGTTAACAACAATTAAAACCTTTTTATTCATAAATAACTTCCTATAAAGTTTTTATTATTTTTTCTGCAATGCCTACTGAATCTATACCAAACTGACTTCTTAAATATTTTTGACTGCCAACAATAGAAGAATAGGTATCACAAAGGCCTATACGAAGCAGTTTTGCTTTTTGTGGGTTTTCGGCTAATACTTCTGCAACCGCAGAACCAAAGCCGCCAACAATATTTTGTTCTTCTACTGTAACAATTAGCTCAAAATCTTTTGCAGTATTATTAATAACCTCTATATCAAGTGGCTTTACTGTTGGGAAGGTGTAAACTAGTGGGTCAATACCCTTTTCTTTTAAAAGGTTTACTGCACCTTCTATTTCTTCAAAAATTGCCCCTGTTGAAAAAATTGCTACCCTTTTACCATCTTTAACCTTAATGGCTTTGCCAATTGTAAAGTTATCAATTTTTTCGTGAATTCTCTTTTCGCCGCCACGACCTAAGCGTAAATAACAAGTGCCGTTATATTTTGCCATTGCTTTTGTGGCTTCTTCGGCTTCTAATAAATCGCCGGGAGCAAGCACTACAACGTTTGGAAGTGAACGAAGAATTGAAATATCTTCGGTTGCGTGGTGGCTCATACCAAGTGAGCCGTAAACGAAGCCGCCGCCAACACAAACAACCTTAACGTTTGCATTATGATATGCACAGTCGTTTCTGATTTGCTCTAAACAACGAAGTGTTGGAAAGTTGCCGATTGAATAGGTAAAAACTGTTTTGCCCGTAAGTGCCATACCGGCGGCAACGGTGGTCATATTTTGTTCGGCAATACCTGCGTTTGTAAATTGCTCGGGTACTGCTTCCCAATATGGCTTTAAAACACCAAAGCCCAAGTCCCCCGTTACAAGCTCAATATTTTTATCTTCTTTTGCAAGTTCAATTAAGGTTTTAACAAATGTATCTCTCATTTATTTGCCCTCCTTAATTTTTGCAACGTCTTCTAAACTGTTTACTCTTCTTGGGTTTTCTAAAAACTTTGGCGCCCAAGTTTCTGTCATGGTGTGGTCTTTGCCGTCAAGTTCAAGGTTTAAATTTGGGTTTTCAATACCGTTTGTAGTATAAACGTCTATAACCCCTTCGGGTTTTACTTTATGAAGCTCTGTTACTGCAGTATCATACTCCCAACCATCGTGCGGAAAACGATAGTGCCAAAGTATATCCATCTCCATAAAAGACACGCCTTTGCCTTTAATGGTGTTTGCAATAATAACCGTTGGCTTTTCTTTTTCCTCTTTTGCTTTTTTAAAGGCGTCTTTTAAGGCAACGTGGTCGTGTCCGTCAAGTTCAATTACCTTCCAACCAAAACTGCGCCATTTTGCCGCCATATCTTCAATTTCAAGAGTGTTTTCGTTATAGTCTAAACTTTGCATACGGTTATGATCAATAACCGCAATTAAATTATTAAGTCTAAAATGGTTTGCAAAAAGTGCGGCCTCAAAAACCGAACCCTCGTTGCACTCGCCATCCCCTAAAACAACGTAGCTAAAAGCGTCTTTTTTATCTTTTTTAAGTGCATACGCAATACCTGCAGCGGCAGAAAGGCCGTGCCCTAAAGAGCCGGTTGAAAAATCAACACCCGGTAAATGATGAGAAACGTGACCTGAAAGACGACTTCCGTTTTGATAGTGGGTTTTAAGTTCTTCTACCGAGAAAAAGCCGCATTCTGCAAGTGCCGCATAAATTGAAGCACCTGCATGTCCTTTGCTTAAAATAAATCTATCTCTATTATCCATTTTAGGATTTTTAGGGTCGTATTTTAAAACGTCGGAATAAAGCACGGCAATAATATCGGCAACAGAAAGTATTGCGCCAATATGGCTTCCCCCTGAAAGATGGGTCATTTCAATTCCGTGACGTCTTATTTTCCAAGCAAGTTCAAAACTATTCATTGTTTCTCCTTTTGGTTTATAAAGAAACCTCATTTAAAATTTGTAGTTCTTCTTTTGTTAGGTGCCAATCAAGTGCATCAAGGTTTGAAAGCATTTGCTTTTCGTTTTTAACACCTGCAATAACAACCGAATCTTTTAGATTATCTAAAATAAATCTTATTGCCGTTGCCGGTACTGTTTTATTGTGAGAAGCGGCAATTACCTTTAGCTTTTCAACAATTTCTAAATTTTTCTTTAACTTTTCGCCGTGGAAATTAACGTAAATTTCGCGACTGCGTCTATCGTTAGAATCAAAAACAGTATTAATATCGTATTTACCGGTTAATATACCTTGACCTAAACTGCCCCAGGTTAGCGGTGTAACGTTAAGTTTTTCTACCACCTCTAACAAGTCTTCTTCGTGTTTTCTGCAAGCAAGAGAATATTCGTCTTGGCAGTTAACAAATAAATTTTTATATGGTAAAAGCTCGGCTATGCCATCTTTTTTTATGTTGCTTAAACCAAAGTAACGAATTTTACCTTCTTTTTGTAAAGAACAAAGCCCATCTACAACCTCTTCAATGGGGGTATTATCGCGGTAATGAATAACGTAAACGTCGATATAATCTGTATCAAGGCGTTTTAAGCTTTCTTCTAAAGCAGAACGCATATATTCTTTAGTGTTATCGTAAACGGTTTTACCGTCTATTCTTCTAACGCCAAATTTTGATTGAATTACAACCTTTTCTCTTTTGCCCTTAATACCCTTTGCCAAGGTTAATTCGCTTTGGCCCAAACCATAAGTATCGGCAGTATCGAAAAAGTTAACGCCGTTTTCTATTGCAATATTAATTGCGTTTAAAAAGCCTTGCTCATTAGTTTCGCCCCAGCCGAAGCCACCCATTGGACAACCGCCCATTTGAAAACGTGAAACTTTTAAATCTGAATTTTTAAGGGTTACGTATTCCATAAAAAAATCCTACTTTTTAAATATTTTTTTAAATACTCCCACAATTTTTGAAAGCACTCCAAAAACTGTTGCAAAGAAAAGTTTAATATCTGTTTTAAAAGAAACCTCTTTAACGTATTTAAGCCTTAATGCGTTTTTCTTTTTTAATACGTATTTTTCATAAATTTCATCGGCATTATCGGAACCCACAATTTCGTCTAAACTAATAAAGGTTAAAGAACTAAAATCTGTAATACCCGGGCGAACATTTAAAATGTTCTTTTCAAGTTCATCGTAATTGTCGGTGTACTGTGTAAGTTCAGGGCGAGGGCCTATAAAACTCATACTGCCGCCAATTATGTTAAAAAGCTGAGTAATTTCGTCCAGCTTGGTTTTTCTTAAAAATGCGCCAACCTTTGTTATACGGCTATCGTTAAGTGCGGTTGTGCCGCCGCCAATTTTATCGGCATTTTTAACCATTGAACGAAACTTATTAATTTTGAAGTTTTTGCCTTTATATCCGCCGCGGTTTGCACGGTAAAGAACCGGAAAGCCGCTTTCAATTACAATGCAAAGTGAAATGATTAAATAAACGGGAGATAAAATTACTGCAAGGATTACCGCTAAAACAATATCGATAATTCTTTTTACAACTCTATTGTAAATTCCGTTATAACCCTTTTTAAGTTCTTCATCGGTAAAGGTTAATTCTTCGTGTCCTAATAATTCTTCTAATTTTTGTTCGGTTTCGTTGGTTTTTGCTGTCGCCATTTAATTAACCCTTCTTTCTGATTTTGCGCATACTTATACAAAGTAATTCTAACACTAAACACCCCTTTTGTCAATAAAACTATATTATTATAATATATAATATAATAATAAAAGCACGGCCAATATTAACCGTGCTTTATTATTGCTTACTATTTTTTGTTGTTTCGTTTTAAAAATTCGTTGTTAATTTCTGCAAAAACCTCTTTTAAAAGGTCTTTATCTATTTTTAAAACCTGCCTGTCGTAAGTAAGTAATCCGTTTGTTTCATCTTCAACGTCGGATACTTGGGTTAAAACGGTAGCCGAAAGGCCAATTTTTACCGCTTCTAAAACCTCGTTTCTATAAAGTTTTATAAGGCCCTCTTCAAACTCTTTTTTTGTATAGAAATTTTTATAACCATAGGTTTTTTCTAAATTAAAAGAATGCTCGGGCAGTTTGTAACTATAACCGCCAAACTCAGATAAAAACAAGGCCTTGTCTTTTTTAGGCTTTAGTTTTACTGGTTTAAAATATACGTGTGCCGACTCAAAATCGCTCTTTTCTTCATAAAACCATCCCGAAGCCGTATCGTATAGGCGCGTTGGGTCTTTTTCTTTAAAATAATCGTAAATATTTTTATCTTTAAACTGTCCCCAACCCTCGTTAAAAATGGTGTATTCCACAACTGACGGGTGGTTGTAAAGAAGCTCTACTGCACCTTCTGCCGTGTTATAAAAATCTTCTTTTCTTTTTTTAGAAGCAAAATGTCTAATGCCTTTTTTAAGCGCAACAGTTGGAAGCGCTGTATCAATTAAAAAGCTGTATTTACCGTTATTTACAAAGTCTTGAAAAACCGCCATACCATATTTATCGCAGTAGTAATAAAAAATTTCGGGTTCTATTTTTATGTGCTTGCGAAGCATATTAAAGCCGAGTTCTTTCATCTTTAAAATATCGTCAATAAAGCCTTGCTCGGTATAGGGTGTATAAATGCCGTCAGAGTAATAACCTTGGTCTAATAAGCCGTTAAAAAAGTATGGTTTATTATTAAGCAAAGTACAGGCCTTTTCACCTTTATAAAGGCCCACCGTTCTAAAGGCAAAATAAGAACAAATTTCATCTTTGCCACTTGTAATTTTAAGGTTGTAAAGGTTTGGTGTTTCGGGTGTCCAAAGTTTTGGATTGTCTAATTTTACCTTTATTTTATCGCCTTTATAGTTATATTCGTATCTTTCGTTTTCGCTTGTAATTACAAGGTTTTTTTCTTTTTCGCCGCCTTCAGTTTCAATGGTGGCGGTTTTTAAATCTGCCGTAATTTTAATGGTTTTAATATAATTTTTGGGCACCGCTTCAAGCCAAACGGTTTGCCAAATTCCGCTTATTGGCGTGTACCACATACCGCCGCGTTTTTGCTTTTGTTTGCCATAACACCTTTCGGTATCGGTAGTATCTGTTACAATAACTTTTATTTTGTTTTTGCCTAATTTTATAAGGTTTGTAATATCAAACTCAAAGGGCAAATAGCCGCCAACGTGTTCACCCACGCGGCGCTCGTTTATATAAACTTCGCAGATATTATCAACCGCGCCAAAGTGCAAAATTAGGTTATCTTTTAAAAAGTTTTCTTCTAATTTTATAACCTTTTCATACACTAAAATCGCCTTTTTGTCAAAGCGTTTATTAACCTTTGACGCGTGGCTTTCGGGGGGCATTGGCACAATTATACTGCCGTTATAGATTTTTTCGTTTTTTAAAAAAACCTTAAAATCCCACTTGCCGTTTAGGTTTAAAAAACTATCTCTTTTGAGTGTTGGACGCGGGTAAACGTTAAGCGGAATATTATTATTTTCGTAAGGTGTTACTAAATTATTGTTCATTTTTATTTTCCTTTTTAACAAATAATAAAATAACTAAAACAATAGCCGCAACAACTAATGCTGCATAAAAAATATTTTGGTTTGGAACAAAGCTTGTAGTACCATCACTATTGGTAATTTGAGCGGCATTTTTAAGCACCATTTCACCAATTTTGGGCCCTACAACACCGGGTATTAAAACTTGCGAGAAAATTCTTATGCCTTGTAGTCTTCCTGCTTTGCCGCTTGGTGTATAATCGCGTATTACGGCGCCAAAAACCGCCATACCGCTAAGGTAGCCGCACATCATAAGAAGCGAGCCTAAAAACACAGGCAATTTTGCTTTGAAAACGCCTAAAACGGCAAAGCCCAAGCATAGCATTATTAAAGCAATTATTGAAGAAAATTTAAAGCCTTTTTTATCATAAACTCTGCCCCAAATTGCAGTTACAACCGAAGCCACGATAATGGCGGGTGCCATAATTAAAACGTAGTCTTTCATTTGCAATGAAACTTCATAATAAATTATTAAATATGGCATAAAAATTTGAATTGCAATGTTAAATAAAATAAAAAGTCCCAAAGAAGAATAAAGCTTTTTATTTTTCTTTACTGTGCTTGGTTTAAAACCGTAAAAAATGTTACTAAAATAGCCTTGTGTTGAGGGTTCAATTTTGGGTTCTTTAATAATAAAAAAGCCCAAAACGCCAATAACTAAGGTTAAAATTCCTATAATTAAAAATATTAGTGTCCAAGAAGAAGGCATATCTAAATTAAAGAACATAAAGCCGCCAAAAACCACTAAAATTGCCACAAGGGGCATCATAGCGTTAATGCCTTCTGCGGCACCGCGGTTTGAACTATCGGTGCTGTCGGTTAGCCAAGCGTTAAAGGCGGCATCGTTTGCGGTAGAACCAAAAAAGGTCATAACACAGTCTAAAATAATGGTTAAGGAAATACCAACGCTTGCGGCAGATACGGTTAAGGGTATAATTTTACTGATGGTATCAGTATTGACCGCCATAAAACTTAAAATCGAAATGCCCCAAAGTATATAACCGCCCGAAATAAAGAGCTTTCTTTTACCAATTTTATCTGAAAGAGCCCCCATAAAAACGGTGGTAATTGTGGCAGCTACTGCAGAAGCCGCAACCATTAAAGAAATATCTTTTGGTGCTGCATTAAACATTTTATAAATAAAAACGTTGAAATACATATTTTCTACAACCCAGGCCACCTGGCCCATTAAAGAAAATAAAGTAAGTGCTAAATAAAAACGACCCGAAAGTTTGGTTTTCATAAAAATACTCCTAAATTCATTTTATAATATTAGTATATCATAATTATTTAATAGAGAAAAGTGTTTTTTGTCTTTACAAAGACTAAAAAGAGTTATATAATAAAGAAAAACTTGGCAAACAGGTGATTTTATGGAAAACGAACGCATTTATTTGTTACCAAAAGGTAACTATTACAAGGCAAATTTGCACTGTCACACCACTTGTTCTGATGGTAAATTTACCCCCGAAGAAATTAAAAAACTTTATATGCAAAAAGGTTATAGCATTGTTGCTTTTTCGGATCATCATAACTTTGTGCAGCATAACGATTTAACCGATAAGGACTTTGTTGCTTTAAACGCGGTTGAAATTTCTTTAAACCAAAAAACAGAAAATCGCGAATTTGTTAACCTGCAGGTTAACGACGATGTTTTTTGCTGGAGCAAGGATAAAACCCACCACATTAACTTTATTGCAAAAAACAAAGATACCGCAAACTTTATTGAGTATGATACCGAATATTCAACCAACAATATGACAAAAATGATTGCTGGTGCTAAAAAAGACTTTATGGCAGTATATAATCATCCACGTTGGTCTATGCAACCCGACACCGCCTTTATTAACCTTTGGGATTTAATGGGTATTGAGGTGTTTAATAATTCGGTTGATAAATTTTTACTTTGCGGTGAAACTGAATATGAATACGACTGCTTTTTAAGAGCCGGTGGTGTGTGCTTTCCAATAGCCGCCGACGATAACCACAAGATAGACGATATGTTTGGCGGTTTTCAGCTAATTAAATGCGACGAATTAAATTACGAAAACGTAACGGCGGCACTTGAAAAGGGCGACCATTACGCTTCTATGGGACCACTTTTTAAAGACCTTTATATTGAAAACGGTAAGCTACATATTTCTTGCACGCCCTGTATGCGTGTGGCCATTCTTACCGAAACAAGAAATCGCACAAGCAAAGAAAGTAAAGAACTTATTGACGAATTTACTGAAATTGATTTACCACTACCAAAATTTGATAAATTTATTAGAATTTATTTAATTGACTCTAAAGGTAACAAGGCGCTTACTCGCGCTTATATTAAGGGGGTTGACCTATAATGGCAAGAAAATATTTATTTAACCCCGAAAACAAGTTTTATAAGGCAAATATGCACTGCCACTCTAAATGTTCGGACGGTGTTTTAACACCACAAGAAATTAAAGAGTGCTTTATGGAAAAGGGTTACAGCATTGTGGCATATTCCGACCACGAGGTTTTAGTACCCCACCCCGAACTTACCGATGAAAACTTTGTGGCAATTACCGCTTGCGAATATGCTTTTTCAGATCCATATAACACATGGCCAAAAGACTCAATTTATCACTTTAACGTGTTTAGCAAAGACCCACTTAGAGATAAATTTGTGCCTTACGACAGAGAATTTAGCGTTAGAAATTTAAGCAAAATTTTTAAAGATGCTAAAGAAGCCGGCTTTATTACAGAATATAATCACGCGCGTTGGTCTTATAACACCGTAACCGATTATATAGGAACTACCTATATGGACTATTGGGAAATTTTAAATGCAGGAAGCGAATCTGCAACCTGTAACGGCGATGGTGAATATGAATATGAAATGTGTTTAAGAGACGGTATGACCTGTGGTGTTATGGCGGGCGACGATAACCACGGCTACCCCGAAAGATATCGCGGTTTTACCATGATTTCTTGCCCTGAGCTTACTTATGATGCAGTTATAAAGGCACTAGAAAATAAAGAGTGCTATGCTTCGGGCGGTCCCTTAATTTACGAAGCATATATTGAAAACAACAAGCTTTATATAAAAACAAGTGAAGCTAAAAGAATTGCCGTATTAACAGATACGAGAGCTTCGGTTATTAAATATTTAAAAGAAGGCAGCATGACCGAAGCTGTGCTAGATCTTGCTGTATTAAACAACAATTACAAATATATAAGAATTGTTGTTGAAGACGAAAAACGCCTTAGAGCTTGGACACGCGGCTATTTTAAAGAAGAACTATAAACAAAAAAGACCTTGATATTCAAGGTCTTTTTTATTATTCTTTATTTTGTCTTTTTCTCATTTTTTCCCAGTTATAAAAACCGTAAATATCGTTAATTAAAAACATTAAAAAGCACATAACCATTGGCAAATATGAAGGGTTACTAATACTTGCAATTACCCATAAAACAATAAGCACAATATCGTTTGCGGCATACGCCAAGGCGTAATAAGAAGAGCGCAAATATGTTAAATAAACAGCCAAAAAGCTTGTGGTTACAGAAATTGTTGAAACAATTAAACTTTCGGTATTAAGTGCTTTTAAAATAAAGTAAAACGCGGCAGTTACTATAGCGGTTAAAACAACCATTATTATAATATCTTTTTTAGTTATTTTTTTAACCTTAACCTCTTTTGTTTTACCGTAAGGATTTTTTATCCACTCAACCGTTGCAATTATAGACATTGGAGCGGTCATCCCTAAATACGTAAGAACCTCGCCGTAATATTTAAAATAAAACGAAACAATACCGTAAAACACAGCAAAAATAACACATAAAATTTCGCCAATTACGTAACCTTTTGCAACAAATATTAATGCCGTTACCCCAATTAAAGAAGAAATAAGGGTTAAATAATCTTTATTTGGGGATAGCAAAAAAGAAGCCGTTACAACAATAATAGATGTTATTAAAAGGCCCTTTTCAAAGCGACTTAAATCTAAAAACGGGTTTTTAATTTTCATAAATTTCTCCATTAAAAAAGCACCCGCAATACACCTTCTAAGACCTAATGGTGTATTTACGAATGCCAGTATTTTGCACTCACTACCCGGTGGCAGTTTTAATTATTGTAACATATTTTTTTGGTTTGTCAATACCACTTATTTTTGCCAATAAATCTACACCCTTTATAGCACTTCCAGTTGTTTTTCGCATTTCTGCACTCGTGCAAAATTTCACATTTCCTACAATAATGCGGTACGTTAATAATGAAATTTCTTTTTTCTTCATCCGCAAAAATATAGTCTATCAAATCCGAAAGTGTTTGCATTGTTTTTCTAAAAACAAAATAACTCATTATTACCCCTCTATTTCTGTTATGGGGAATATATCCCCTTAATATTTAAGATTATAACCCCCATAATAATTTATGTCAAGGGGGGCATAACATGATAGTTTTTAATAAATTGTGGATAACAATGAAACAAAAAGGGTTTTCGACCTACAAACTAAGGGAAGAATGTGGAATTGATAGCAAAACCATTAGGAGATTAAAGAATAACGAGAACACCGAAACAAAAACATTAGATAAAATTTGCCGTGCTTTAAATTGTAAAATTGAAGATATTGCTGAATTTAAAGAATAAAGGTTGCAGACGTAAAACCGTAACTGCAACCTTTTATTTTTTATAAATAATCGCGCATTTTGATTTCTAGGGCTTCTTCTAAATTAATAAGACGTTTTGCAATATCTTTGCTTTTTTCGTCGGCCGCTTTATATTCGTTTAAATACTTATTTAAACTTTTAACCCCCATATTGCAACCATCGGTTAAAATGTCAGCAACACTATTATCGCTGTCGTCCATCATAAGTTTCATACTGGTTTTCATTTTGCTCATTGTTTCAATTATTGGGTGAGAATCTTTGCCGCTATCGTGGTACCCTTTTAATAAATCGCCAATTTCTCTTTTTAGAGCTTCGTGCTCTTTTTTATTTTCAACCAAAAAATTTCTAAAGGTTTTATCTGTAACACTACTTAAGCAGTCTTCAATGCCTTTAATACCCATATCAACCCCAGCGTCGCACTCGCGAAGCAGTCTTATTGTATCTTGTTCTACCATAAAAAAACACTCCTTTTAAAAGGAGTGTTCCCTATTTTTATTAAATTATTTCTTTTTTACTAAAGTTTTTTCCATTGCCATATTATAAATTTCTTCGGTGGCAAAGGCAAGTTTTGTTATAACGTTTTTAGCATTTTTAGGGTAACAATAAAACGAATCGTTTTCGGTTGAAATATCAAAGCAATCATAAGGTTTGATATAGCAATAATCATATTCAATATGCAAACTATTGTTTTCAATAGGCGCACGACGAATTTCGTAATCTTCGCCTCTGTAATTACCCTTTAATACAAAGCCGTTATCTTTATCATGTGTAATGGTGGCATTACCCAAAGTTTCAAACTTCCAGGTTCTGGGTAGTGAATAAACCTCAACCTCATCAGAAAAAGAGTAATTGCCGCTTCTAACCTCTTTAATAACGTTTTCTTTTTCCCATAAAAACCAATCGGGTATATGTGAAAACTCGGTTTCGCCGTTTATAGCAGAAAGTGTGCAATCTTCATTAAAGTTCCAACGTTTGCCGCACTCGGTACAAAAAATTTCGGTGCCTTTAGAATCCATCTTGTGTTCTGTTTTACAATGTGGGCATTGATATAAAACCTTATGAAGTCCTTCAGCGCGAAATGGCTCTAAAACCTTTATGCCGTTTTCATAAGCGTATTTGTAATCATCATAATAAAGTGCATTTTTAACCGCTTCGTTAATTTCTTCAACCGACATTGTTTTAATTTGTTCGGCAGTTAAAATTTGCGTCATTGTTGTGTGAAGCGGAACTTTGCGTTTTTTCCTAAAGTTCCAAAACGGAGAGTGCAAATGGTTGCCACGGTGCACAACCGCTACAACCGGCACCTTATTCATTTTTATAAGTTTACCCAAACTATCGGGCATAAAAGATAGCACCCCGCAAGGTGAATAACGTGCTTCAGGGTACATCGATAAAATATCGCCACGTTTTAAAACCTTATTAATTGATTTAATAAGATGCAAATCTCTAACATATTTACGTGTGCAAATAGCACCAATAAGCTCTAATAAAAAGGGGCGACGATAATACCCGTCAATACTAACAACGTTGCTAACTCTATAAGGGTAAGTTCCCATAGCAGCAAGTTCAAAATCTATAAAATACATATGGTTGCTAAGCATCATATATGGTGGTTTTAAGCCTTCCATATTAATTTTTTCAACCTTATATTTTTTGCCAATAAGCATAATTTTTGAAAGCAACCAAATTAGCCACATTATAATAATTGGTTGGCGAATTGGGTATTTAGCGGTTTTATACCGCTTTTTATTTTTATAATTTACGTCCATCTCTACTCTCCCTTAATGCCGCAATTTTAAGGACATGTAACATATAAATTTTATATTATAAGCACTAAAAAAGCAAGCAATATTTTTATCCCTTGCCGAGCAGGTATTTAAGTGATATAATTTTAATACAATTTAAAGGTGGTGATATTTTGACGGCTGTAATTATAATATTAATTTCTTTAACATTACTCTTTTTTATTATTACCTATATTTGTTTTTATATGACATTTTACGTTACAAAAAAACAAAAAACGCCAAAAAAATATTCTTTACCACCCGGCAAAGAATATTTACCTTTTAAAGACACAATGATTAATTTTATGAAAGAAACCGAAACTCTGCCCTTTACCCCTTGTGAAATTACCTCTTTTGATGGTTTAAAACTTAAAGGTAAATATTACGAATATAAAAAGGGCGCAGAAATTGAGCTTATGCTTCACGGTTATCGCGGTTCTAAAGAAAGGGATCTTTGCGGCGGTGTTCAACGCTGTTTTAAACTCAAACGCAACACCTTAATTGTTGATTTGCGCGCAAGCGGCGAAAGTGAAGGACGGGTTATTTCTTTTGGCATAAACGAATACCGCGACTGTATAGACTGGGTTAATTACATAATAAACAATATAGATAAAGACGCAAAAATTATTTTGACCGGTATATCTATGGGGGCTTCAACCGTTTTAATGGCAGCAGGAAAACCACTACCTAAAAACGTTATTGGCGTTGTTGCAGACTGCGGTTATACTACCGCTAAAGACATTATAAAAAAGGTTGTAAAACAGTTAAAATTACCACCCAATATTGTTTATTTCTTTATTAAAATATCCGCAAAACTTTACGGCGGCTTTAATTTGGAAGAATATTCTGCTTTAGAAGGCTGTAAAAACGCAAAGCTACCCATTATTTTCTTTCACGGAGAAAAGGACGGATTTGTTCCTTGTGAAATGAGCCGCCAAAACTATGAGGCCTGCGTTAGTAAAAAGGTTTTATATACCGTAAAAGAAGCCGACCACGGACTATGTTATTTGGTTGATAACGACGGTTATTTTAAGACAATTAACGATTTTAAATATGAATAAAAAAAGACGGTTTATACCGTCTTTTTATTTTGCTATTAAATATTCTTGTTCTTTATATAAACTCTGTTTGCCTGAAAGTAAAAACGAAATTATAACCGCAATTATAAAATATGGTGCTAAAGTAAAACCAAAAAGTTCAATACCTAATATTAAACTTGCAAGGGGTGTTTTTGTGCTTACACAAAAGATAACCACCATACAAACCGCGGCCGAAAAGGTTATGCTTAACCCCAAAATACTGCCAAAAAATGCGCCAAAGGTGGCTCCAACAAAAAAGCCGGGCACAATTTCTCCGCCTTTAAAGCCAACCGCCATTGTAATTGCTGTAAATAAAATTTTTAAAATAAAGGCATAATTCGGTATTATTTTACCTGCAAACACCCCGTCGATAACTTTTGTGCCGGTTCCTAAATAATCGGTACCAAAAACAAAAGACAAAATTACAATTATAACTGCGCCAAAAAGTATTCTGTTATACTCGTTTTTGCAAATTATTTTAAACAGTTTATTGCCAAAACGCATTGCCTTTACAAATATAATTCCAACTGCCGTTGCCGAAACAATTAAACCTAAAGTTTTTAAAATGGTAATTGCAGAAAATTCATCAACAAAAACCCTTTGTTTTAAAGCTGTTACCCCTAAACTTTTTGCAACAAAATACGCCGAAAAACTAGCCACTAAACTTTGAAAAACCGCACTTAAATAAATTTTACCAACACTTATTACGGTTACTGCAAAAATTGCGGCTGTAAGAGGGGTTGCAAAAACTGCCGAAAACATACCTGCAAGCCCTGCTATTATTAAAATTTTGGCGGCATCAAATGAAAATTTAAAAATTTTAGCAATACCTTTTGCAAAGCCTGCTCCAATTTGTAAAGCCGCCCCTTCTTTTCCGGCAGAACCGCCAAAAAGGTGGGTTATAACGCTTGAGACAAAAACCGCAAAACTTAAAACAGGTGAAAATTGATTTTTGTTTTGTATTGCTAAAAAGATAGTATTTGTGTTTTGACCTTTAATTTTTAAAAGCCTATATAATAAAACAATTAAAACCCCAGCTAAGGGTAAAAAATAAATCAAAAAACCGTTTTCTGTTCTAAGAAAATTGGCGTATGAAATTAAATGATAAAAAAGGCTACCAACTATACCACAAACAAGACCAAGCATTAAAGAAACACTTAGCCATAAAATAAGCGCCAAGAAATAATTCTTAGCGCTTTTGTTTTTAGTTTTTAGTATCGATAAAAACTCCACAAAAGCAACCTCGCTTTCATAAGAGAATTTTATCATACTTTATATTTTTTTGCAATTTATTTATGCTTAAATAAATGTGCCATTGGGTGTGGTGTTACGTGAATTTTTTCACCACGTGAAGATTTGTGTTCTTCAGGTTTAATTTCGCCCGCTTTTGTAAGGGCAATTTTAGTAAGTAATGGACCAACAAGCTCGTAAATAAGCACAGAGAATAAAATTATATTTCTAATAATTTTACCGGGTTCGCCAAGTTCTTCTGCCTTTAATGCCATACCAAGTGCCACACCTGCTTGCGGAAGCAAGGTTATACCTAAATATTTAACAATATTTTCATCACATTTTGTTGCTTTAGAGCTAATTCTAGCCCCATAATATTTACCAAGCGAACGCGAAGCAATATAAACAAGACCAATTGCCACAACCATTATATTACTAAAGGTTTTTAGTTCAAGTTCTGCGCCCGAAAGCACAAAGAATAAAATAAACATAGGGGCAGTCCAACGGTCCAGTCTATCCATAAGTTCTTCAGAGAAATCACACAAGTTGCAGAACATTGTGCCAAGCATCATGCAAGTAAGCAAACTTGAAAATGCAATATCTATACCAAATACCCTAAACTTTAGCATTGAAAGGGCAACAGTTACAAGCACAAATGCAACGCTCATGGAAAGACGTTTACTGCGCGAGTGGAAAAATCTTTCGAAAAAGTTGAATACAACGCCCATCAACGCGCCAAGGGCAATCGACAAAATAACCTCTAAAAGCGGTTCAACAATTATAGAAATAAAATCTATACCATCTGCATTTAAAGACTTTGCAACACCAAAAGAAATTGCAAATAAAACTAGTCCCACTGCATCATCAAGTGCTACAACAGGTAAAAGAATATCGGTTACAGGGCCTTTAGCTTTATACTGTCTTACAACCATTAAGGTAGCAGCAGGAGCAGTAGCAGAAGCTACAGCGCCTAAAACAATAGCAGCAGGAAGTGGTAAAACGTCGGGTATTAAAAAATGAAGCCCAATTAACGCCGCATCAACTACAATGGTTGTAAAAACCGCTTGCAAAATACCAATAACAGTTGCTTGTTTTCCGGTTTTTTTAAGCTGAGATAATCTAAATTCATTACCAATTGAAAAAGCAATAAAACCTAAAGCTACGTCGGCAATTATGGTGTAACTTTTAACGTCTGCCATATTAATAAAACCAAGACCCGCAACACCAAAAGAGCCTAAAAGATATGGGCCAATTAAAACGCCCGCAACCAAATAAGCAGTTACTGCAGGAAGTTTAACGCGTTTTGCTAAACGTGAAAGCATTAGTCCTGCAAAAAGCGCAACTGATAAAGTAATTAAAATTTGCATATACTATCCTTCTCAAATTAAAAATCAACAGAAGTAATTGTAACACTAATAAACTTAAAAATCAAGTAAAAAAGCCCACCTTTTTAAAGTGGGCTTTTTTTATTTTTTATTAGCAATTTTATCGCAAACAAAACACAAATTTTTATAAGAAGATAAACTGCGCTCATCCGCTTTTAAAATGGCCTTTTTTATTTCTTCTTCAAATTGCGGTTTAGCTTTAATTATTCTTTTTGCCGCATTGATTTGTTCCATAAAGCTATCTTCTCTTGGTGCAAGACCATATCTTGAAACCAAGCGTTTTAGGTAAGAGCAAGGAGTTACTATTTTTCCTGCAATTATATCTTGTTTTGTTATTTTTGCAATCAAAATTTCACTGCCGCTGTCAAGCTTTTGCCTTATTCTTTCTTGGTCGTAAATAATAATATATTCGTCGTTACCGTTATCAACTATCTGTGGGTAAGAAGAAAGAACACGCTCATCTAATAAAAGCTTATATTCAAATGTTTTGCCGCCATCATAAGAAATACCAATGCTTAAATTTTCTCTTTTGTTGTTATTTGTATCGTTAAAAGCATATAGCATTTCGCCAAACTTAAAACATTTTGCGGCACTACGCGAAGCCACGTTTTGAAGCATTTTTCCATTTTCACAATAAGTAATAGGTTTAGGATATGTCCAAAAGTTTAGATTTTTAAGGGTTGAACGCATTAAAAAGCTACCTTTTTCGGTGCGTTCTGTAAGTAAAATTTTACCTTTTTCATATTCAACAATACTAGGTTCAGAAACATTGCTATCGGCGTTTGAAACGTGGCATAAAACATTATAGTCTACGCCGTTTTCACTTTTTAAAACATATACGCCCAAATGATTTAAATATGGGTCATCTTTAAAACAAGCTTTTCTTATATGCCTTGTAAAGTTTATTGCCATATACCAGTTGCCATCGCTTGCCTTTATTGGCGGATTATCAAGAAGGCCATGAAAAATTCTTTTTGGTTTTGACCAAATCGGCAGTTCATCATCGGGGTTATCGGTATAGGTTAAAAAAGTACCCATTTTACCATTATAGCCATAATCTTTACCTGCAGCTTGGCAATATGCAAAATATACCCTGCCTGTATCATTATCGGTCCAAAGAATTGGCTCAAAGGTACGGCTAGGACCGTCTTTATCGGGATCTATTATCATAATATCTTCAAAATTTATAAGGTCTTTGCTTCTTCCAACAGCAACGTAACAATGATGATTTTCACCGTTGCCGCCCGCTTTACCAAAAGGTGTGCACATAACCCCATATAAATAATTACCGCCATTAGTTTTAACTATACTTGGACAAGCTTGATAACCACGGTTTTCGTGGCGATAAAATTCGTACTCTGCTTTTAAAGTCTCTCCCAAAATAGGCATATATGGCGTTAAACTCAACTTTATTAACTCATCTAACTTTTCTTCTGCAGAAATGGGGGTATAGCTTTCATCTATATTTGCAATAATTATTTTTAAAGAATTGTTTAAAAAGGCATTTTTAAATTCAATATCCGTTGTATAATACCCTGCCCATAAATACAAATCAGTATTATAACCGGGTAATAATTCACCATTAAATTCTGCAACAAGAGTGGTATTAAACTGCTTTTCTAAAAAGAAACGCACCTGGTCAAAACCACATTCTTCTAAAGGTGGTTCTTTTTCTGTTAAAAAGAATATCACACCGTTTTTTGTAACGGTTAAAGTGGTTTGTGCAAAACAATTTGTATATACAAAACTTTTGTTTTCTAAAAATGATGGTACCTTACTAATTTTAGACTGAAAAGTAAGGTTTGGCGAATCAAACATTTTTTCGCCTTCTGTTATAGTTTTTGGGTAACCGTGTTGTGGTATAATTGTTGCAAGTTCTTTATTAAAAAAACTTTCATCAAAAATTTGCATATTACCACTCCTTTAAACAACTTATACCACAATAATTTTAAAAATACAAGTCTAAAAATATGTTGGTTATTCGTGGTTTATTAAACCAAAAAGCCGAGTGAATTTTCACTCGGCTTTTATATTATTTTGTTTTCTTAGCAAATACTTTGTTAATTAGCATTGTTACTATAATTATAACACCAATAAGAACAAAAATTACCGACATACCAATTAACATTTTAGGAAGCATTTCTACAAATCTTGATGGTTCAAAAACTAGGTTTGTACCTGTTGCAGTGGTTTCTGCGCTTGAAGAAGGAAGACTTGAAGATGCATTTAAAAAATTCATAATTTTACTTAATAACATTTTTAGTTCCTCCTTATTTAAAACATATTTAAGATAATACCGCCTGCAATAACAGAGGCAATTTGACCAGATACGTTAACACCGATTGAGTGCATTAGTAAGAAGTTTTGAGGGTCTTCTTTAAGTCCCATTTTATGAACAATACGACCGCTCATAGGAAATGCCGAAATACCGGCAGCGCCAATCATTGGGTTTAACTTTTTCTTTGAGAAAAGGTTTATAAGTTTTGCAAATAAAACGCCGCCTGCAGTATCTACAATAAAGGCAATTAAACCAAGACCTAAAATTAAAAGGGTGTTTGGTGTTAAGAATTTATCGCCTGTCATATTTAATGCAACAGAAATTCCCAAGAAAATTGTTACAAGGTTTGCAAGCACTTTTTGTGCGGTTTCTGAAAGTGAATCTAATACGCCACATTCACGAATTAGGTTACCAAACATTAAAAATCCGATAAGCGCGGTAGCATCGGGAACAACTGCTGAAACAACAATTGTAATTAAAATTGGGAATAAAATACGAGTTAATTTTGAAACGCTCTTTTGTTCATAAGGCATTCTAATTAAGCGTTCTTTTTTGGTGGTTAAAAGTTTAATAACCGGTGGTTGAATAACAGGTACTAAAGCCATATACGAATATGCCGCAACAGTAATTGGTCCTACAAACGAAGAACCTAATGTGTTTGCAACCGCAATTGAAGTGGGACCGTCTGCAGCGCCTATAATTGCAATTGAAGCTGCGTCTTTATTTTCCGGGAAGAAAATTGCAGCCATTGCAAGAGTAAAGAATATACCAAACTGAGCAGCCGCACCAAACAACATTAATTTGGGGTTTGTAAGTAATGGGCCAAAGTCTATCATAGCACCAATACCAATAAATAATAAAAGTGGGAATAGTTCGTTAGCAATACCCGCATTATATAATTCGTTAATAGGGCCCGTTAACGCCGTAGAGCCGGGAATATTAACTAAAATTGTACCAAAGCCCATTGGTAAAAGCAGGGTTGGTTCCATTTCTTTTTTAATGGCCAAAAAGATTAATATAAGACCAATTAAGATCATAACCCAGTTTTGCCAAGAAAATTTTAAGAGATTTATCCATAAAATCTCAAATTCTGTAAAATCCATTTTTCTCCTCCGCTAAAAATTACTACCTTGTTATTTTAACATTATTTTTATTAAAAATCAATTCAAATAAACAAAAAAGCAGTAAAAAAATTACTGCTTTTTAAACACTAAATAATAAATTGAACCGTACAAAATGCCGCATATATTAAAAGCAACGATATGCCTTGCCAACGTGAAAGTT
The DNA here is from genome assembly GCA_045540715.1 of Acutalibacteraceae bacterium. Taxonomy (GTDB): domain Bacteria; phylum Bacillota; class Clostridia; order Oscillospirales; family Acutalibacteraceae; genus UMGS1279. The sequence goes on from JAZQHT010000014.1 coordinate 69,046, forward strand.
TTTGCTTAATAAGTGTTGGCACAGTTAAAATTAACATTACCAAAAGCATTACCGGAATATCTAAAACTAAAGATGAGTTATGTCCTAAAATGTAACCTGCAACCGGAACTTTAAAAGGACTTAAAGTTACTGCCGTACCACTTACAAGCACCAAGTTAAATAGGTTTGCACCAATAACATTGCCCAAAGAAAGTGAGCCGTGTCCTTTTATAAGTGCGGTTATGGCTGTTACAAATTCGGGTAAAGAAGTACCAAGGGCTACAATAGTAAGACCAATAACCTTTTCTGAAACACCAAACTCTTTTGCAATAATAATTGCATTATCTACAAGCAAATCTGCGCCAAAAGCAATTAAAACAGCACCTATAAGAAGTAAGAGTATATCTTTTACAATACTGTCTTTAGTGCCTTCTTCAATTGATTCAACAACGTGGTCTTCACCGCTTTTATCCTCTAAAACATCTTCTTCGGTTGGCATATCTAAAAGTTCTTCACGTACAACCGTTTCTAACGATGCACCGGTTTTTCTCATACGAATAACCGTTAACACCATATATAACAAAAAGGTTGAAAGTAAAATGATGCCAACTAATAAAGAAAACTCGCCAAATATGTAAGCACAAGCACAATAAATTGCTGCAGCTATAAAAAAGAAACTAACCGGTAAAATCATACTTTTTCTTGCGGCAGAACCGGGTTTTATTGCAATTGTTAATGCTGCAATTAAAGCAGTATTGCAAATAATCGATCCAATAGCGTTACCGTAAGCAATTGATCCACTGCCTTGTAAAGCGGCCCCTGCCGAAACCATAACTTCGGGTAGGGTTGTACCAATTGAAACAACAGTTGCGCCAATTAAAATTTCGGGCAAGTGAAAACGACGTGCAATACCGGTTGCACCATCAACAAACCAGTCGCCACCTTTAATAAGTAAAACAAAGCCAAGAAGAAGCAAAAGAATTGGAACTATCATTTAATTTCTCCTTAAATAAATTACATATTTATTTTATCATTAGCAACTATAAATATCAATAAATTTAAAGACGGTGTTTGGTAAAATTTAATGGTTTTTTTAAAAAATTTTTATATTAATATTTTAAAAATTTTTTCGTATAATTTTAAAAGTCCGTTTTTTGGGACACTAACCCCTTTATAATAAAATTACAAACTAAAGAAAGGAAATATTTATGAAGCGTTTTACTGATTATAAAAAACAACAAGTCGAAGAACCGGAAGAACCACGTTTTATTTTGCCTCTACCAAATTTTGCATCTTTAGTAAAAATTTATTTTCCAAAAAAGGACTGCTACTATAGTTATATTAACGACCGCTTTGAAAATTTAAAAATTGGAGACAGCGTTTACGTTAGCGGCAAGCTTGAAAATGTACGCGGTATTGTTAAAGACCAAACCTATTCTTTTAAGTTTGACCCTAAAATTATGCAACGCGTTGTTTCTTTATGCGACACAGACGTTTTTGGAAAAGTTTACTTTAATAAAGAATTTTGTTTTACCTTTAATGAAGAAACACTTAACTTTAAAAAGGTGCTTTCGTGGTTTAGACCAATTTTAGAAGAAGATAATCTTGTAACGGTTGTAAATAATTTTGACAAAGGCTTTTCTCTTAAAGAGTTTCTTAAAAACGAGTTCTCAGAAAGTGATATAGCATTTGGGGTTGATATTTTTGAAGATGGTTGCATAAAATTTTTATCTTTAAACGGCACAAAGGGTTACGCGCTTATAAAATTAGGCGACCTATATGAACTTGAGTTTGAATATAAAGATGATATGATTTACAACTTTTCTTGCAACTGCTTTAACAGTTTTAACTGCGAACACAAATATGCAACCCTTTTAACCCTTGATTATGCGCTTAAAACTATTGAAAAAGAGTTTAAAGAAGAATTTAACAAAACAAATTATTTTTGTTTTGTTAATAAAAATACATTTTTAGATATGGCTATGCAAAACAAAGAAAGCGGCCACTTGATTTTTGAATAAACCTATTCCTTCCTTTTCATAAATTTTACATTCCTTTTCCTTCCAACGAACAACGCCCCTACTTTTTTGTAGGGACGTTGTTCTTTTATATATATTTAATTATTTTGTACTTTTCTGTCATGGCGAAAAACACCAATAATTATTGAAACTAGGCTAATGGCTTCACAGATAATACCGCCAATTGCAAAATTAAGAATATTATAGCTTAACCAACAAGGACTTGCTATAAATCCCATTTTTCTTATAGCCTTGCTACTGCCGATTTTAAAACCTATATTAAGCGAAATCATTGCAATAACGGGCAAAAGTTCAATTAATGCGTTATATAAAGTAAATTCCACTTTAAATACAGTAAATGTTAAAAGGTAAGAAAGAATATAGGCAAAACTAAAAAGGCTAAAATAAACCCAACTGTTAGATTTTATTTTTTCACCGTTATAATAAACAACTGCGCGAATAACCGCTACAATATTTAGCACCGCTCCAATTATAGCTTTTATCATAAAGTAGTTTATGCAAAAAAGCGCACCGCCTATCATCTGAAGTAAAAATACCTTTTTGGCATCTTTTTGCTGATAACTTATAACGTTAAATATTAAAGCAACAATGCCTATTAATTGTGCTATTATTTCTATTGGATCCATAATATTCCTCTTATGCTCTTGCTACTTTTGTTTTAATTGCTGCTTCTTTAACGGCTGCTGCAACCACAGAAGAAACCTCTTTATTTAAAGGCGAAACTATTATGTTGTTTTCGTTTAAATCTTTTTCGTCTATCATATTGGCAAGTGCTATCGACGCCGCCATTTTCATTTCTTCGTTTATACAACTTGCCCTAGAGTCTAATGCGCCTCTAAAAATACCGGGGAAGGCTAAAAGATTATTAATTTGATTATTAAAGTCGCTCCTGCCGGTTCCCACAACCTTTGCCCCTGCTTTTAAAGCAAGGTCGGGCATAATTTGGGGGGTGGGGTTTGCCATTGGAAAAACAATAGCGTCTTTATTCATAGATTTTATCATATCTTCGGTTACAATATTGGGGGCCGATACACCAATAAAAACGTCGGCACCTTTTAAGGCATCAGAAAGTGTACCCTTTTGTAACTTTAGATTTGTAACCTCTGCCATTTCTTCTTGTGAAGGGTTATTATCTTTATTGCCTTTATAAATAATGCCAAACTTATCGCACATTGTAAGGTTTTTTACACCCAAATTAAGTATATGTTTTGCAATTGCAATGCCGGCACTGCCTGCGCCATTAATTACAACCTTAACGTTATTAATATCTTTTTTAACAACCTTTAATGCATTTATTAATGCGGCGGCAAGTACAACTGCCGTGCCATGTTGGTCATCGTGAAAAACGGGTATATCGCAAACCTCTTTTAATTTTTGCTCAATTAAAAAGCAACGTGGTGCTGAAATATCTTCTAAATTAATGCCCCCAAAAGAGCCTGAAATAAGTTTTATGGTGTTTACAATTTCATCAACGTCCATACTGTTTACACATAGTGGAATTGCATCGATATTTGCAAACTCTTTAAATAAAAGGCACTTGCCTTCCATAACCGGCATTGAAGCTAATGGTCCAATATTACCAAGCCCTAAAACCGCAGTACCATCTGTTATTACGGCAACGGTATTAGCGCGGCGGGTTAGCTTATACGATAAATCGTTATCTTTTTCAATCGCTAAACAGGGTTCTGCAACGCCGGGGGTATATGCTAAAGATAAATCTTCTTTAGTTTCTACTTTTACGCGCGAAACCATTTCAATTTTGCCCTGCCACTCATAATGCTTTTTTAAGGATTTTTGTTTTACGTCCATTTTTATTTCTCCCAAGGAAATACATATTTAGTTAATTGCAACTCATCGCGAATTGCCATAATTTCTTTTTGTACCGATTCGTTTATTGGAACACCGCTACTACGCGAAAGCATAATTTCGTACTCTTTTTCACCCGCTGTATAAATTCTTGTTTCTCCGGGTGCTTTTTTAGAAGCTCTTACCTTTCTTAAAACCTCACCCGCTTTTTTACGTGCAAGGTCTTCGCCTAAAAAGTGTTCGGTATCAATGGCTATAAACCAGTGTCCTAAAGAATAAGGGCGAATATTACCGTTTTCATCTTTGCCGTCAAGGTCTTTGCCATAGCAACCATCTTGCAAAATACACGAAAATAGTTCAACCGCCAAAGCAAAACCGTAACCCTTATAGCCACCTAAATCTTCACCAATACCACCAAGTGTTGTAAGGGCGGCTTCACCGTTACGTATTTTTTTAAGTGCTAAACCACTATCGCCATTTACAGCGTTACCATCTATATCAATAACAGTGTCAGGGTGAATATCTTCACCAATTCTTTCGTAATATTCAATTTTTCCGTTTTGAGTAATTGATGTGGCGCAGTCAAAGTTAAAATCAAATTTTTCATCGGTTGGAACACCTATTGTAAATGGGTTTGTACCAAACATACCCTCAACGCCAAGTGTTGGTGCAACAGAAGGACGGGCGTTTGTGCCTGTCATACCAATACAGCCTTCTTTTGCGGCCATTGTTGTATAATAACCCGCTATACCATAATGGCAAGAATTACGTACAGCCACCATACCCATACCATATTCTTTTGCCTTTTTTATTGCCATGCTCATAGCAGTATGTCCTATAACCTGACCCATACCATGATGGCCGTCAATTACTGCGGTAGTTGGGGTTTCTTTAATAATTTCTATATTGGTTTGTGCTTTTTGAATACCCGCTTTAATTCTGTCTAAATAAACCGGCTTAAAGCGATTAACTCCGTGAGATTCAATGCCTCGTTTATCGCTAAGCAATAAAACGTCGGCGCAAATTTCGGCATCTTTTTTAGGAACACCATATCCCACAAAGGCATCAACAACAAAATTTGTAATGGTTTGCCAATCAACAATATTATTTTTCATTTTTATTCTCCTTATATTTTATAAAAATAAAAACGAAAACACAAGAGTATTTTTACTCTTTTGTTTTCGTTTCTCATTTTCTCTAACGAAATATTTAATTTTATGCGTTCCAAAGTTCTTTTTTACCACTTGAAACGGCAATTGCTCCACTTTGTAAAGCGGTTAAAACTTCTGATTTGGTTTCTATTAATCCACCTGCAATAACAGGTTGGTTGCATAAACTGAATTTTTTAATGATTTTGGGAATAACACCGGGCATAATTTCAATAAAATCTGCCGAGCTTTCTTTAATTGCCTCAAGTCCTTGCGAATCTAAAGCAAAAAAACGTTGAACAGTTAACAAAGATTTATCTTTTGCGGCGGTTATAAGCTGATTGCGTGTGCTTATAATTCCGCTAACCCCTAAAGCTGCCAAAAACTCAATACCGGTTTTATCACGGCCTATACCCTCTGCTAAATCTATATGAACAAAAATCATTTTATTATTTTCTAAAGCTTTTTTTATGCGGTCTTTTATGGTTAAAAGATTTGCCTTTAAATAAAAAATTACTTCGGCTTCGCTATTTAAAGCATCAAAATAATTTTCATCCCTTACGGCCGCAATAATAGGGCTTCGCTCTAAAGCATCAATAAGTTTATTTTTCATTGTCTTCTCCCTAAAATAAAAAAGATGCAATTTTCCTATTGCATCTTTTCTCTAATCTCCAATAAAAATTATATATTAAAAAATTCCTTTTGTCAAGCAGACTGTCTTTTGCCTTTAAACTTTGGCAACCAATAATCTTTGCCGTAAACAATAATTTCTGCTAAAATGCAAACCGGTATTGCGCCAAAAGCATCTAAAATTGAGTGTTGCTTTATAAATGCAGTTGAAATGCAAACTAAAAAGCAAAATACCGCTACTGCCGCTCTGCCAAGCGGATGTACCTCTTTTTCTTTTAACCAAACAGAAGCAATACCAACCGAATATGCAACGTGTAAAGATGGAAAAACCCCTGTATTTGTATCAAAAGAATATAAGAAACTTATAACGTAAGTAAAAATATTTTCATTAGCAAATTCGGTGGGTCTTAATTCTTGTTTGCTTGGATACACAATGTATATAACCATTGCAACAACCTGAGTAATTATTATAAAACTTTGCAGTCTTTTAAAGCTATCTGTATTATAAAGAGCAAAGTATATAAGCGAAATTACAATTAACACGTACCACAAAACGTAAGGAATTACAAAATATTCGCAAAAAGGAATCATATCGTCTAGTGGGCTATAAATCGTGTGGCAATTGCTGCTTGGAATTAGGTTTTCTGTTAAAAAGTAAAGGGCAAAATAACCTACCCACCCTAAAAGATATTTTAAATGTGAAAATTCTGGTGTGTTTAATTTTGATAACCTGAATTTTCTATAATCTACCACAGGCTTTTTCATGGTTTCTCCTTTAAATATTTTTAGGGTAATCTTTTCTACGGATGTTTCTATATGGAATTACGGTGTGTTTAGGTAAAGAAACCGCCTTTTTAGTAATTTCATCCATAATATATTTTTTTATTTCTACCCTTTGTTCGGCGCTGTCTTTATTTATATCATATTTAATAGGATCGCACAAGTACATAGTTTTAAGATTTGGTGCAATATACATTGGAACAAAATTTAATTCTTTACCTGTTTTTTTATAATATAAACGCGCTAAATCAATAAACTTATCTTGAAAATCGTAAATTATGTGGTTGTGCTTTTGATTGTGCTCCGGAAAAATAATAACGTTATCGCCGTTTGTTAGGTGTGAAACGGTGTTTTTAAAAGTAGCAATTACCCTGCCATCGTGATAAACCGGAATTGTATTTGCGTTATTAAACACACAAACCGCAAGCGGAGCTATTATATATGATAATAGTTTATAAAATGGACGGGTAAATTTGCATTTAAAAGACCAAAAATCTGTAAAAGCGTAGGAAGGTACTTCTTTTAATTTCATCATCTGTCCGGCAGTCCAGGTATAATGGTTCCCAACAAAGTAAAATTCGCAAGCTATGGGACCGTGCATTTGCGAGTGGTTTGCTACTATAACCGAAGCCTCTTTTGGAAGCTTTTCTGTGCCCAGCACCTTAAAACGAGGGTAAAAGGTTTTAAGCAAAAACCTTAATATTTTATATTTGATGGTGGTTTTCTTTTTTATTTTAGACAGACCTTTCTAACATTGTGCTTTAAATATAATATCAAAAAAAGGTTTCTAAAATATTAAAATTTTATAAACTTTTAAAATATTTTATCAGGATTTAAAATATTTTTTTCGTCAAACGCCTTTTTTATTCCACGCATAATGTTTAATGTTACTTCGCCATAATCAGCATATAAGTATGGTTTTTTAGCATAACCAATGCCATGTTCACCCGAAACTTTGCCACCCATTTCTACTGCCTTTTTATAAAGCAAGTTAAATACTTTATTAAGTTTTTGTTGCCATTGTTCTTCATCTAGGTTATCGCGACAGATATAAACATGTAGATTACCATCTCCTGCGTGTCCAAAAGAAGGGATTCTAACATTTTCATCTTTGGCAACTTTGTGGGTATATAAAACAAACTCTGCAACTTTATTTCTTGGAACAACAACGTCGCACTCGTCCATTTCGGTAGTGGAAGCTTTAATTGCTTCTAAAAAGGCACTTCTTGCCGACCAAACCGAAGTTTTGCGTTCTTCGGTATCTACAATTAAAACGTCTTTAGCGCCAATTGATAAAAGTAGTTCTGCGGTGTCGTCAATTTCTTTTTCAACAACAGTTTTATCGTTGCCGTCAACCGTTAAAATTAAATATGCTTCTGAAGACTTATCGGGAAAGCTTTTTCCTAAATATTCTTCGCTAAATAAAATTGTTCCTTTTTCTGCAAATTCAATAGCCGTTAAAGAAGCCTTGCTTTTAATAAGGGTTGGAACTGCCCCAATTGCCTTTTCTATTGTATCAAAAGGCACTAAAAGTGAAGTGGTAACAAGTGGCTTTGGTACTAATTTTAAAACTGCTTTTGTAATAACCGCCAAGGTACCTTCACTGCCAACAATTAGGTCTTTTAAAGAATAACCCGAACTGTTTTTTACAACCTTGCCGCCAAGTTCTAAAATTTCGCCATTTGGCAAAACTACCGTTAGCGCTCTAACATAATCGCGAGTAACCCCGTATTTAACAGCACGCATACCACCTGCATTTGTGCTAATATTGCCACCTATTGTAGCCGATTTTTCGCCGGGATCTGGTGGGTATAAAAAATTGTTTTCTTCACAAAAGGCTGCAAGTTGCATTAGCAAAACACCGGGTTCTACCGTAACTGTTAAATTTTCTTCGTCTAATTCTAAAATGTTATTCATTAAGGTTGTATCTAGCATAACACCGCCATAAATTGCAACGCTTGATCCAACTAAACCCGTACCGCTTCCGCGAACAACCACAGGTATATTGTTATTATAGCAATACTTCATAATGTTAGATACTTCTAAAGTAGATTTAACCTTAACTAAAACTTCGGGGTAGCTTTTAACCCCGCCTAGTTCATCATGACTATAATCTTCACTAATGTTTTCGTATATTACTCTATCAAGATTTGTAAAGGAGATAATGGCAGTTATATCGTCTTTTATTATTTTTTTATACATTTTGCCTTTCCTCCTTAATTTTTTCTATAAGCAGTGGTAAAATTTCAAAAACGTCCCCTTCTATTGCAATATTAGAAAGGTTAAAAATTGGGGCGTCTTTATCGTTATTAATTGCCACTATAAAGTCGCTGCCTTTCATACCCGATACAAACTGCACCGAACCCGAAATGCCAAGCGTAATTATAATTTTAGGCTTTACCGTTCTACCCGAAAGACCAATTTGCCTTTTTGGGGATAAAATACCTTCTTCAATTATGGGTCTTGTGCCCGCAATTTGCGCAGATATTAAATTTGCAAATTCTTTTGCTAAATTAACCTGTTCTTGAGTTTTAAAAGCACGGCCAATTGCCACAATAACTTCGGCTTCAGAAATATCAATTTCTTTTGGTTTTGGTGTAACCCTTAAAATTTCGGTACCGCAGTTTAGCATATCGTCTTTTATTTGCATATTAATAATTTCGCCAAAAGCTTCGTTTCTTGTTGCGGCAGAAAACACCTTATATCTTACGGTGCAAAACTGTGGACGTGTATTGGGTGTTATAATTTGCGCCATAATATTGCCACCAAAGGCAGGTCTAATTTGCACTAAATCGGTATTGTCTTTCATTTCTAAAGCGGTGCAATCGGCAGTAAGACCCGTTTTGCAACGTGCCGCAACGCGTGGTGCTAAACTTCTGCCAATATTTGTTGCCCCAACCAATACACTTGAAGGTTTAACCTTTTCAATAAAATCATAAAAAGCGGTGGAATAAGGCATAATTTTAAAATTTTCAAAGCATATATCATCATAAACGTAAACCTTGTTTGCGCCATAATATAAAAGTTCTTGCGCCACGTTGTTTATATTGCTGCCTATAAGCAAAGCCAAAACTTCGTGATTATTTACAGAAGCTAATTCTCTTGCTTTATTAAGAAGCTCTAATGCTACCGGGTGCACCCCATTATCTTTAATTTCGCAAAATACCGCAATTCCGTTATAAAGCGATTTATCAATTTGCGGTTTTTCTTCTTCAATAAATTCTACTGCTTTTTGCGGGCCTTTTTTAACGCAAATTTGACAGGCCTTACAAGCCGACGTAATAGTTAGCTTATCGTTTTCGTAATTAAAGGCGTTAAAGGGGCATATTTTTATAAGTTCTTGTGCTACTTGCGGTGTAATTTTATCGTGATTAATAATAAGTCCCATTTTTCGCCTCCTAAATAAATTTATTTTCTTTTAAAACAGAATAAAGTTGTTCTGCTAATTCTTGGTTATTGCCCTTTAAGGTTTGCCTATTTTGGTTGCTTTGTGGTTGGAATATTTTTTCAACCTTTGTGGGTGAACCCTTAAGGCCAATGCTATTTTCATTAAGGTCTTCAAAATCTGATGCCGAGCAAATTTTAATTTTGTCTAGCTTTTCAAACTGCTTTTTGCGGTTATATGAAGGAAGACGAGGTGTATTAATATCTTTATCGGTTGTAATAAGGCAAGGCAAAGCAATTTTTACTTCTTGCAAAGAGGTTTCTAAATCTATTTTTACAGTAATATGTGTTTTGGTAATTTCTAAAATTTCTATAACGTTTGAAATATGTTCAATATTTAAAATTTCGGCAAGTTCTGCCCCCACTTGTGCTGTGTCTCCATCGGTAGTTTGTTTGCCGCATATAATTAGGTCGTAGTCTCCCAATTTTTTAACACCTAAAGAAAGGGCGGTACTTGTAGCTAAAACGTCGGCACCACCAAATTTGCGGTCGCTTAATAGCAACCCACCATCTGCCCCCATATATAATGCTTCTTTTAAAATTTCAAGAGCTTGTGGTGGCCCCATAGAAAGGACTTGAACGGTAGCCCCGTTTTTATCGGCAATAGAAAAAGCAGTTTCTAGCGCAAACAAATCGTAAGGGTTAATTTTGCTTTCCACACCATCGCGAATTAAAACCCCTGTTACGGGATCTACCTTAACCTTGTTTGTGCCGGGAACCTGCTTTATGCAAACAACTATATTCATATCTTTATACCTTTCGTTTTTCGGTAATTATATTTTAACATAAGATATATATTATTAAAATTCTCAAAATAAACAAAAACACCGCCAACTTTTTGTTGACGGTGTAAAATGTGGGGGGTTTTTTTCGACATTATAGAACAAACTTATTTTTTATCAAGCTTTGCAAACTTTTTAAAGGTTAAGGGCCAAATAATACCGGCAAAAATTCCTATTAAGAAATATCTAACGCCATCTGCAATATAATTGCCCTCACCAAAAATAATAAATAAGGGTTCTTTTAATAAACTTTTTATTAAAATTAATGGTACTAAACCTAAAGAAGTTTTTAATACCTGAACTAAAAAACTTGCTTTGGTTTCAAACTTAACGTATTTATGGTCTATTTCATAAGAAATATAAAGCCCTAAAAAACAACCAAGCATTTTATAACCGTTAGAAAGGCCGTGTGCATAGTTGCCATCGGGGTCGGTATAAACAGACGCGGGAAATTTATAAAGTTCAACAAATAAAACGTAAGCTAGCGTTAAAGCAATAAGGCTATATAATAAAATACGCATATTCATCGGCTTTTTTGTGGCCCAATCAATAATGGGTTTAAATGCAAAAACAAGTATAAGGGCAATTACAACAGATACTAAAACGTCTAATGGTGTGTGAACCCCTAAATACATCCTTGAGAAAGGCACTAATACGCAAAGGGCAATCATAACCGACCTTAAATCCCAACTTTTTCTAACCCTTGCAATACCGCCAAAAAGACCAATTGAACTTTGAGTGTGTCCGCTTGGAAAAGAATAACCGGTAGCGCCGCCCCTTGCCGACTCTACTACTGTAAAAGAAGGGTCTTTTACCCAAGGACGTGGAATTCTAAACCAAAGTTTTAAAAACTGATTTATAATTGTTCCTAAAAAGCCAACAAAGAATAAATAATAACCTTGTTTTTTATCAATGCACCAATAAAAAATTAAGGCAACAACTATAAAAACCATTTCATCGCCCAAATATGTTATTAGTGAAAAAAAGACATCAAATACAGGGTTTCTAAGTCCTTCTAAAAACTTTAAAAATTCCATAATGCACCCCTTAAAATATTTTTTGTTAGTATAACATATAAAACTAAAATTTGCAAATATATAAAATACTTGCTTTTTTGCCACTTTTTTAATATAATAACTTTAGAAGGTGAATTGTGGCAGCTTTTCTTGTTTCTGTATCAAACAAGAAAGCTGCTTTTTTAACCAAAACTGCTTTAAAAGGAGTGAACAGTATGAGCAGAAAATATAGACTTTCCACAGCCTTAGATATTGATGACGTTTTAATGGAGTGTACTTCTTACGCAATTAAACTTGCTAATGAAAAATATCAGTTTGACCCACCCCTTTCAATTTACGAAAAAGAAACTTGGGGCCCCACAGGTAAAAGAATAGACAGTATTTACGATTATTTTAGAGATCCGGAGTTTTACAGAACACAACCCGTTTACGAGGGCGCTAAAGAATTTGTTAAAAAACTTTCTTCTATGACAGAGGTATATATTTCTACCGCTGTTCCGCCCGAGTTTATGGGAATTCGTGCAAAGCGCATTTTAGAAGAATTTCCTGAGATTTCGGCCGACCATATTTATATGGGAGCCAGTAAAGAAAAAATCCAGGTTGATATTTTATTTGACGATGGCATGCACAACGTTGTAAATTCAAGTGCTAAATACCCAATTTTAATGCGCCGTCCTTGGAACCAAGAAGCAACCGGACGACTTGCGGTTAATAGCTATGAAGAATTTTTAAAACTTGTTGAAGTTATTGCCGAAAGTTATAGTACTAAATCCGACCCACTTAAATTAAAAGACCCAAGCGTTGTGGTGCTTGTAGGTCCATCAGGTAGTGGTAAAAGTAAAATTGCAAGAAAACTGCTTAATAAAACCGACCGTTTTGAAAAGCTTGTAAGTTACACCACTAACGACCCCACCGCAACCGAAAAGAACGAGTGGTATAACTACGTTACTATTGAAGAATTTAGAAATATGTGCGATAGTGGCGAACTTTGCCAAAGCACAATGTACGCAGGGCACGGATACGGCTCTAAAAAGGGCGATATTGAAAAGATTTTAAATAGCGGCAAACACGTTTTAACCACAATGGATATTTGCGGTGCTATGTCGCTTAAAACAAACTTTAAAAACGTTATAACCATTTACACAAAGCGCGACCAAAAACTTTTAATGGGTGCAATTCTTAGAAAAAATGCAACCATTGAAGACAAGGTTAACAGATTAATGGCTATTGAATATGAAAAACAAAATGCCGAAATTTGTGATTACGTTGTTGAATTTAATGCTTATGACGAAGCTGTGGAAAAAATAAGCAAAATTTTAAAAATTAAGTAAAAATATCTAAATAAAAAAGCACCTACAAAAAGTAGGTGCTTTTTATTATGCATTTTTTCTTTTTCTATTAAAGATTTTTTTGAATAAAGAATATATGCCATAAGCAATTCTTAATACAAGATAATTTATTGCAAACATTTCTAAGAACATATAAGTTAAAGCCGTAAACTCAATAGCAAGAAAATACGCAACAATAAAGCCTAATAAACCAATAGTTTTTACAAGTATAATTGAATTTAATATCTTTTTTACGCGTTCTGACTTATTATTGTTTGCCAAAAACTTTATATCGAACAAAACCTCGAAAAGAAGTGAATCGCCTATAAACCAAATATTTATTATTGTAAGGGCTTTAAAATAATAAACTATATTCTCTGCATATTCAGGAATACTATCATATAAAAATTTTGCTTGAAACGCAAAGAATATCTGAAAAGCCATAAAGCAAATTATGAAACATATATTAATAATTTTGTTTTTTATTTTCATAAATTGTATTAATACCCCTTTAAAAGTATAAGGACACAAAACTTTCATCTTCTATTATGCAACTTTTTGTTTAATATTTCAATATGCAAATTGTTATAATTTATTGTTTGATTTTAGTGTGTTTTGCTAATCTCTTTTTTGCAAAAAAGAAAGCTCCCTTAAAAAAGGGAGCCTTTTTAATATTATTCTTCTACTATAACTACGCCGTCTTCTTTAATGGTGATTTTCATACCGTCTTTAACGTAGTTTAAAAATTCGTCGCCCAAAGAATCAATAACAGGCATTGTAACGTTATCAATCCAAACGTCAGCTAAAACGGCTCCCGCCGCTGCAAGTGAATCTATATGGTTTGCAAAAAGCATACAAGCAGGGTTTTTCTCCATTGCGCATGCGCAATATAAAACTAAACCACCGGTTGTAGAACCTATTGTTTGTGGCAAGCAAAGTGCTTTATTAATAAGTGGTTTACCGTGTAATTCTTTATTGTTTTGGTCGCCGCATTTAACCTCTTTATCGCCAAATTGTAACGCCATTTGAAGTGATGCTAAGGTGTTAAAACCTTCAGTTGTTACTACGGCTTCTGCTGTAACGGTTCCGGGTGTTACAACCCTACCTTTAAATTCTCTCATTATTTTTTACCTCCCGTTACAATTTCTAAAATTTCGGCATCGGTATAATATTTTGCGCTTGTATATGTACGAAGTTTATTAGAAGAAGTAATAACCGGCATTGTTTTGCAAAGCGGATTGTTCATATACATTAGTGGGCAAATATAAGAAGTAATAACGCCGGTGGCTTCTAGTCGTTTAGCGTATTCTGTTTTGTTAAAGGCTTCAAGCACCTTTGGGGCTGCTGTAAATACAGTTTTAATGGTAACCTTTTTATTGCCCTTTTCTTTTAGTGCATTTTCAATATTTACTGTCCAAGCGGTTAATTGTTCTAAAGAAAGGTGTGGGCAACCAACAAAGCAAAGTTTTGGGGTTGCGTTTGGATTTTTCCAAATAACAGGGTAATTCTTTTGAACACGCTCTAACTCGGCATCATCTATAATATATTCTTTTGCGTCTTTTAAAATTAATTCTTCTTTAAGCTCTTTTGCTTCGGGTGTTAGATTATCAATATGATAAAGTCCAACTGCGCCGTTAGAAGCAGTTGCAGCACCAAAGTCTTTTAAATATGCTTTTGCGCTGTCGTTTAGCTCGTCGCCAATCCATTTATCAAGGCCGTAAACGTAAGGAACGTCTTCCATAACCTTCATACCAATTGCAGAGCCAAGTAGCTGAGCTTCGGGTTTTTTGGTGGTTTGAACCTTAATTACCCAAGATGCCTTACGGCCTTCGTCGGTTAGTAAACCAAAATATGGAACGTAACCTACAATCGAACCCATAATATCAATAATACCTGAGTTGCGGTTACAACGAGCCCCTAGCACTGAGTTTGCATATACAACCGCACTAGATTCTGCCCAAGAAAGCACTTCCCCTTTTTGTGGTAGATTGCCAACTTCATCCATATAGCAAGTACAGGTAAATGCATCGTCAGATAAAAGGCCTAGTTCTTTAAGCTGTTTTTCATAAAAATCTTGTTTTGTGTACATAAATTTATTAAAAACAAAATTTTGTAAAAAGTTTGCCGGCACGTTTTTATCTAACGGACGTGGGTCAACCGAGAATTTTTGACCGGAGCATACGTCGGCATCAAGTAATTGTTGCATAAGGTCATATACAGGCGACATAACCTTTAAACCAAAGCTTGTTACAAGGTGGTTATATTTTGAGGTTATTGGCACTAATTTTTCTGCTTCAAAAGCATCGCCATACATAACCATTGTTTTCATAACTTTTGCTAAGGTTTCACCCTTTTCGCCATTTAAAATGGCTTGTTGTTCTTTAGTTAATTTCATAGTTTTTCTCCTTATATCTTCATACAAGTATCCCAAGCGCCCCAAATTACGCTACGTAAATTGCCAACCTCTTTGCAGTCACCAATAATGTGAACCTTGCCCGATTTTTTGGCAATGGGGTTTGGATTATAACCAACAGATAAAATAACGCTATCGGCTTCAATTTTTCTTTCTTCGCCAAGTTTGTTTTTAACAATAACACCGTCGCTTAAAATTTCACTAGCAGATGTTTCAAGTAAAACGGGAACTTCGTTTGTTTTAAAGAAATCACGTAAATAACTTGTGTTAGCAAGGCAAATACCGGGTGTTACAACAAGGTCGTCGGCAATTTCAATAATTGTTGGTTTTTTGCCTTTTAAGTATAGGTCGTAAGCAATTTCGCAACCGGTTAAGCCGCCGCCAATAACAACAACCTTTTCGCCAACCTCTTTTTTATCTAATAAATAATCAATAGCTTCAATTGTGTTTTCTGCGCCCTTAATTGGAATTTTCTTTGCAACAGCACCGGTGGCAATAACAATTTCATCTGCGTTTATTGCTTTAATATCGGTAATTTCGGTATTAAGTTTTACTTCAATTGGGTGCTTACTTAATTCGCGAATATACCAAGCAATTAAGGCTTTATCTTTTTCTTTAAAGGAAGGAGCAGCAGCCGCAATAAATACACCGCCAAGTTTATCGGTCTTTTCGTAAAGTGTTACTTTGTGGCCGCGTTTAGATAATAAAATTGCGGCTTCCATACCACCAATACCGCCACCGATAACCGCAACGTTTTTAACCTTTTTAGCTTTGCTTACGCTGTATTTTTTAGACTGCATTGTAAGTGGGTTTAATGCACAACGAGCAAGACCCATTGTGTCTTTTAAATCTTGTGTGTTTGCGTGGCCTTTAGAAGACGAGAAGTTAAAGCAACCACTATGACAGCAAATGCAAGGCTTAATGTCTTCTAATCGGTTTTCAATCATTTTGGTAATCCACTCGGGGTCGGTTAAGAACTGACGAGCCACACCAACTGCATCAATTTTGCCTTCTTTAACGGCTTTAGCGCCAATTTCAGCATCCATCCTACCTGCACAAACAACAGGAATATCAACAAATTTCTTAATATGAGCAACGTCTTCAAGGTTGCAGTTTTCGGGCATATATACGGGTGGGTGTGCCCAATACCACGAATCGTAAGTGCCGTTATCTGCATTAAGCATATCATAACCTGCATCTTGCAAGTATTTTGCAGCCTTTTCAGATTCTTCCATATTTCTGCCAACTTCTTCGTAATCTTCGCCGGGCATTGCGCCATAGCAAAAGCCCTTCATTTTAGATTCTACAGAATAGCGTAAAGAAACGGGAAAATCTTTACCGCACTCATCTTTAATTGCCTTTACAACTTCGGTTGCAAAGCGATAACGATTTTCAAAACTGCCGCCGTAATTATCGGTACGTTTATTGAAAAATTCAATTGCGAATTGGTCTAATAAATAACCCTCGTGAACAGCGTGAACTTCAACACCGTCAACACCTGCATCCATACAAAGTTTTGCGGTTTTTGCAAAGGCTTCAATAATTTCGTGAATTTGTTCTAAAGTCATTTCAGGACAAATAATATCGTGAGCCCAACGAGAAGGTTGTTCACTTGGAGAAGCAAGTTCGTGAGAAGTATCAATAATAGGTTTTACAATTGCGCGTGTAATTTTGTTTTTATGTAAAGGAGCAACAAGCTCTGTAATTGCCCAAGAACGACCCATACCGGCAGTTAATTGAACAAAAAGTTTTGCCCCTGTTTTATGAATTTCATCCATAAATTCTTTTAGTTCTTCAAACATTTTTGGGTTTTGCCAAAGCCATTTGCCCCAAAAAGTATCACGTAAAGGAGCAATACCCGGAATAATTAAGCCAACGTTATTTTTAGCTCTTTCTAAAAATAGTTTTGCGGCCTCTTTATCAAAATGGCAACCGCCAAGTTCAAACCATCCAAAAAGTGAAGTGCCGCCCATAGGACACATAACAATACGGTTTTTAATTTCAACGTTGCCAATTTTCCAAGGAGTAAACAAAGATTCATATTTTTTATCTAATTTTTCCATAGCAATAATCCTTTCAGTAATTAGGTTGTTAAAATTTTAACATCCATTATTTATTATAACATAATATGACAAAAAAGCAAGAAAAAGCACCTATCCTTTTGATAAGTGCTTTCTAATTTTTGATTTTGGGTAGCGGGAATTCGTTTTTACGTCGTTCTTCACGTTCTATTAGTTCTTTTACGCTTAGTTCTGCGGTTTCATACATAATGCACTTGCCTTCTTCTCCCACTATTAGATACCCTTTGCTAATCTTTTAAGTAAATTGTTTTCTTTTTTATTATTATTAAAACAATTAAAGCAATAGTTAAAGTTATCGGAAAAACCGTGCCACCAAGCAAGCCAATTTTTAGGTTGCCTCCCGCTATTTCAGAAAGGGTGCCCACCATAGCAGGACTTATAGCGCCACCAAAGTCGCCTGCAAGTGCTAAAAAGGCAAACATAGCCGTTCCGCCTTTTGGACAATTTAAAGACGAAATACTTAAAGACCCCGGCCACATAATGCCGACCGAAAAGCCGCAAAGCGCACAACCTAAAAGTCCTAAAAACGCAACCGAAGAAAGGGAAGCCAACAAATAACAGGTAACGCACAAAATTGCACTGCCAAGCATTACTTTGGTTAAATTAAGTTTATTACTAAACTTGCCGTATAATAAACGAGATACACCCATAAATATTGCAAACATACAAGGCCCTAATAAATCGCCAATCGCTTTAGATACCCCTAAAGCCGATTCCGTAAAGGCCGATGCCCACTGCGACATGGTAATTTCTGATGCGCCAGCCGTTATCATAAGAATAATCATTAGCCAAAAGATAGGTGTTTTTAATAGTTTTTTAACACCCATACTCTCGCCTTCGGGAAGTAATCTTTCAATGGGGCAATTAATAAAGTTAAAGGCGTTAAATAACGGAATTATGGCCCAAATAAATGCAAGTATCTTCCAATTTTCTATACCAAAGGCGGCAAAAAATGCCGTTGAACCTAAAATAACCGCTACCGTTCCCCAACAATAAAAAGAGTGTAAAAAGCTCATAACACCATCTTTATTTTCAAAAGGACAGGCCTCAATTATGGGGCTTACTAAAACTTCTACAATGCCGCTGCCTATTGCATAAAGCACAACCGCAATTATAATACCTAAAAATGAAGACGGTAAAACTTCTGGTAAAATTGCCATTAAAATAAGTCCTAAAGCAGATAACACCTGCGAAGCCATAACGCAAGCGCGATAACCCACTTTGTCAGCTATTTTTGTAACCGCAAGGTCAATAACCAGTTGTGTTAAATAAAACACTAACGGAATTAAAGCAATTTTATCAAGCGATATGCCGTAACTTGCTTTAAAGGTTAAAAACAAAAGCGGCGCAAAGTTTGCAGTAATTGATTGCGTTACAAAGCTAAAATAACAAGCTAATAAGGTTTTTTTATATTTATTTTGATTTTGCATAACAGCACCTTCAAATTAAATAACTTTTCATTAACCTATATTATACTTTAAAAACAAAAAAATGGAAGACGCAAAACAGAAAAATTTTTATAATAAAATCCCCGTAACACAGGTTACGAGGATTTACATGTTTTATAAACTTTTGAAAATGATCATTATCTTGTAAATGAAATATATCTTTTTCCTGTATGGGTTAGTGTGCCCTCATCGCCCTCCAACATCATCTTGTACTGTTCATTATCTTTAATAGCCAGTTCTATTCTTGCCCCATTTTGTTTTTCAAAGATAACAAAATTAAACTGTTCTATTGAACCCATAGGCGAATAAGTCTTTTTAAAAACAATTTTAGCTTTAACCGTTTCTGGTTTACCAATTTCGTTTTCGCCAAATATTTCTTTAGTTTTTTGTGAAGATTTTTTTAGCATAGGAATAACCAAAAAAATAAAAACAAAAGCAAAAACTATCAGAACGCTTATTATTAAAGGTTTTTTATCGTCCATAATTCACCAACCTTATTCCCAATAATTGCTATTGCCATGCGAAATATAACAAGACACACACGACTCTTCTTTTTTACGTTTTATAACATTTTCACTTGTACCACAATAATCACATTTTCCATCTTCACCGGTTATAATAGGGACTATACTTGAAACAATTTCGTCAGAACACATAGCAAAGCATAATCCAAGAGCACATATTAATAGACCAATAATAACCATCTTAGCGTTTTTGTCCACAACTTTCCCTCATTTTCATTTTATGTTATAAATCATAACATATATTTCTAACATTTGTCAAGGCATAATATTGGTGAGGTGATTATATGAAAGAGAAACTCATCATAAATAAAAAAACATTAAAAGGTGAAGATGGATACAAAACTTTTTCCATTAGAATAAAAGACGAAACCGTTACAAATCTTGACAAGTTAGCAGAAGAAACAAACCGCTCAAGAAACGAGCTTATAAACATTTTGCTTGATTACGCAATAAAAAACAGCGAAGTAAAATAAGAAAAGCACCTGAAACCAAGTTAGGATTCAGGTGCTTTTTTGATTATTAATTATTGTCAGTAACCCAACAAAAAATAAAGAATTTTTAGTTGTTACGAGCCTTTATTATGCCACTAATCAAAATCAATATCTAAACTGTATATTCCGTATCCGTTATCATTTTTTACAATTTCAATTTCCATTTGAATAATTTTTTCAGAAACTGAAACGTTCATTGTTGAAATGTACGAAGAACCACCAACCGAGCTTTTATACCACGATGATTTAAATCCGGTATATTTCTCAATATTTATGCTTGAAAAGTCAACATTTTTTTCGTTTTCCAAGGCTTCAAAAAACTCTTGAAGGTTTGCAGGACGTTCGGGATGCAAAAATTCTTCTGCCGCCGCATAATCTTCGCCCTCTACTTTTTCTAAAAATTCGTTTATATGAGCTTTTGCTTCGTCACCCGAAATTCCGCCAGAACAGGCAGAGAACGAAAAAACTATCATAAAAGCTAAAATAATACATGCAAATTTTTTCATGAAAACACCGACCTTTTTGTTTTATTATATCATAAAACCATAAATCAAACAAGGCGTATCATATTTCATAGCGAAGCTATTTCACATTACGAAGTAATATTTCACTCGCCGTAAGACAAATTTCATTGAAAAGACGACTTGTCGAAACAAGTCGTTTTTTCTGTCTATGGACTACAAAAAAGATATTTTTGGCAGTTTTGCGTATGAATTCGAACTCTCACAGAAATTCAAATCGTCCGCAAAGCGGATACCTTTACTTCTTCACTATTACTTCTTACTTATTACTTCCCAAAAATCCTTGTATTTAAGAGAAAAGTGAAGAGTGAAAAGGTAATAGTGAAAAAGTAAAAATCCCCGTTCTTACGAACGAGGATTTTTGGTGGGAGCGGGTGGATTCGAACCACCGAAGTCGAAGACAACAGATTTACAGTCTGCCCCCTTTGGCCACTCGGGAACACTCCCATATTAAGTTTAAAAAAGCAATGGAGCTGGTGGACGGACTCGAACCCCCGACCTGCTGATTACAAATCAGCTGCTCTACCAACTGAGCTACACCAGCATTGCGCAAAGTGAATTATAGCACAGTTTAAGGGCTTTGTCAACACATTTTTTATTATTATTTCTTTATATTTTTAAATTGTTTTACTATATAAAAACATTGTTAATTTTTTTAAAATTTTTACCTATTATTTATTGCACTAATAATAAAAAGGTGCTAAAATATTTAGCATAAATATTCGGGAGGCAAAATTATGGATTCTAACGTAAGACCTGATTCTTTTAAGCGTATTACCACAATAGAACTTGCTAACGCTTTTATAGAAGAAGAAATTAAAAAAATTAAAGCGCAGGTTAAAGACGGCAAGGTGCTTTTAGCACTTTCGGGCGGGGTTGATTCTTCGGTTGTTGCCGCTTTACTTATTAAAGCAATTGGAAAACAGCTAATCTCTGTTCACGTTAACCACGGACTTATGCGCAAGGGTGAAAGCGAACAGGTTGTTGAGGTATTTAAAAACCAACTTGATTCGAATTTGATTTACGTTGATGCCTCTGACCGCTTTTTAAATTTACTTAGCGGCGTTGCCGACCCCGAACAAAAGCGCAAAATAATTGGTAATGAATTTATTAAGGTGTTTGACGAAGAAGCACAAAAACTTTCTGGCATTGGCTTTTTAGCACAAGGCACCATTTACCCCGATATTTTAGAAAGCGACGGTGTTAAGGCCCACCACAACGTTGGCGGACTACCCAAAGATATGGCGCTTGAACTTGTTGAACCGATAAAACTTTTATATAAAGACGAAGTTAGAATTGTTGGCAAGGCTTTGGGCCTACCTATAAATATGGTTAAACGTCAACCATTTCCCGGTCCCGGTCTTGGGGTACGCTGTCTTGGTGCAATTACACGCGACCGCCTTTATGCTTTAAAAGAAGCAGATGCCATTTTGCGTGAAGAATTTGATAACTGCGGTTTAAATAAAACCGTTTGGCAATATTTTATTGCTATACCCGATATTAAAAGTGTTGGTGTTAAAGACAGCAAACGTTATGAAGGCTGGCCCGCAATTATTAGAGCGGTAAATACTACCGACGCTATGACTGCCACAATTGAAGAAATAGCTTACCCCGTTTTACACAAAATTACAAACAGAATTTTAAGTGAAGTAGATGGTATTAACCGCGTACTTTACGACCTTACACCAAAGCCCATCGGCACAATTGAGTGGGAATAAGTAAAAACAAAACGACCTATAAAGGTCGTTTTTTATTTTTGGGTTTTGGTGGGTAAAATAACAAAAAGCACAAATTTATTGCAAATTTTACAATTTTTGATATAATTATTTTTGAGGTGTAAAAAATGCGAAGTTCTAAAGCGGCAATTAAAAGCAGCCAAACAAGTAAAAAGAAAAAAATAATTGCTATTATTTCTTTGGCGGTTGTTATTATACTTGCGGCCCTTGCAACCTATTTTGTTTACACCTGGTTAAAATCTTTTACTAACGATAGTTTTAGAGATTATATTCGTTCTTTTGGCGCACTTGGTCCCGTTGTGCTTTTGGCATTACAAATTTTACAGGTTTTTATTGCGCTAATACCGGGTGAACTTTTAGAATCTGCCGCAGGTTATGCGTTTGGCCCCATTTTAGGCACCGTTATTTGTTACGTTGGTGTAACAATGGGCTCTGCAATAATATTCTTTTTAACCAAGCATTTTGGTATAAAAATGGTTGAGCTTTTTGTTGATGCAAATAAAATTAATCAGCTAAAATTTTTAAAAGACGAAAGAAAGCGCAACAGTTTAATATTTGTTATTTTCTTTATTCCCGGTACACCAAAAGACCTTATCACCTATTTTGTGGGACTTACCAATATTAAACTATCTACCTTTTTAACCATTTCTTTAATTGCAAGAATTCCATCGGTTGTTTCTTCGACCTTTGCGGGACATTTATTAGGCGAAGGCGAACTTATGAACGCAATTATTCTTTATGGCATAACAGGCCTTGTAAGCCTTATTGGTATAATTATTTACAACCATATTTTAAAAAAGAAAAATAAAAATTAAGATTGAGGATTTATTATGAGCGATAACAAAAAAGAAATTTGGCGCGCCCTTAAATTTACATTATTCTCTATTTCGGCAGGTGTAATTCAGTTTGGTTCTGCAACCATTATGCAATTTTTTATTAGTGAATATTGGATTTATTACACCATTTCTTTAACCCTTTCGGTTTTATGGAATTTTACACTTAATAGACAATACACCTTTAAATCTGCTACCAACGTGCCTATTGCTATGCTAAAGGTTTTCGGCTTTTATCTAGTATTTGCACCCACCACCATCTTTTTGGGACAATACGTTGCAGATTTAGGTGTTCACGGTTTAATTGTTGAAGGCGTAACTATGTTACTTAACTTTGTGCTTGAATATTTATTCTGCAAGTTTGTGGTTTACCGCGGACAAGAAGACACATTAGAACAAAAATAACAATAACAACAAAAAAGACGGGGTACCCCGTCTTTTTTATTTTATTGCATTAACATATTCACTTGCAAGCTTTGTTATTCCGTCGAAATCGTTACTATTTATCATTTGTTTATTAACAATGTTTGTGCCAATTCCAAATCCAACACAACCGGCATTTAAATATTCTTTAATATTTTTATCGTTTATGCCGCCAACACCCAAAAACTTTATTTTGCTTAATGGCGCCTTTACAGCTTTAACATAACCGCTTCCTAAATTTGAAAGTGGAAAAAGTTTAACAAAATCTGCTCCACTACGATCTGCTAAGGTAATTTCTGATGGTGTTAAAGCACCGGGCATTGAAACAAGCTCTAATTCTTTTGTTCTTTTAATTACTTCGGGGTTTGTATCCGGCGAAATAATAAATTTACCGCCCGCCTGCTGTGTTAGTTCAACCTGTTTTGTGTTTAAAACCGTTCCAGCCCCTATAAGCATTTTGCCTTTAAAATGCTCTGACAACATTTTTATATTATTTGCCGTTTCTTCATCGCTTACGCTACCGTCCATAGAGTAGGTAATTTCTAATAGTCTTATACCACCGTTATACATAGCTTCTGTAAGGGGTATTAACTTTTTAGCTTCAACGCCGCGAACAATTACTATTATTTTTTCTTTTAAAACAGCGTTTATTGTATCTTGCATTTTTAACTACCTATTCTTTAAAAAAGTTTTCTTCAACTGCAGCGCAAATTACGTGGTAAATTGGTAAATGACACTCTTGAATTTTAAAGGTTTCGTTTTCGGGAGCAATAATTGCAATATCGCTCTTTTGGCCTAGTAGGCCGCCGTCTTTACCGCATAAACCGATAACGGTTAAGCCTAATTCTTTTGCAGTATCTACTGCGGCATCAACGTTTTTAGCGTTACCGCTTGTTGAAATACCAATTAAAATATCACCCTTTTTGCCAAGTCCTAAAACCTGTTGAGCAAAAATTAAGTTGGGGTCAACGTCGTTACAAAATGCGGTAAGTAAAGCACTTGCTTCACATAAAGACACGGCAGGTAAACCTTGTTGTAATTTTGAGATTACGGGGTGATTACTTCCTGTTGGGCGCATTTTTAAAAAGCCTTTCATAAGTTCACCAACAATATGTGCGCAATCACTAGCACTGCCTCCGTTACCACAAAGTAGCACCTTACCGCCGTTTTTATAGCACTCGGTAATTGCGTTGATTGCATTTTCAATTTCGTTGCTTAATGGAGCAAGTTTAGGATATCTTTCGTTTAATTCTTCAATATATTTATTCATTTTTATTACCTCTATTTATTTTTCATACCATATACGCCAACTGTTAAAGCGGCAAAATCACCAATTTGTTCGTGAAGTAAAGCAGGAAGCACTTCGCAAACAGAAGCAGAAATGCTTAATGCCTCTTTATCTATGACCTCTTTACAGCTTTCCCATAGTCCGTTACGGCTGCGTGTAAAAATACTGCCAATAACAATTCTTTCGGGGTTAAATAGGTCAATTAAAATTGAAAGGCCTTTGCCTAAATATTTACCGCAAAGACGATATACTTCAATTGCAGTTGGATCGCCATACTGTTCGGCCGCAATAGCAACGCTTTTTGCAGTAATACCTTCAGGTGCTGTATCGGGGTTAAAATATAGTGGGGTGTTGCCTTGTTGATGAGCTTCAAGACCTAATGTATAGCCTAATTGAGCAATACCGCCGCCCGAACAAAAGCCTTCAAAACTGCCTCTTTTACCAAAGCCGACCGGTCCGTTTTCGCTAAGTCTAATGTGGCCCAGCTCCCCTGCATTACCGTTTGTACCTTCATAAAGTTTGCCGTCTAAAATTAGACCCGCACCAAGTCCCGTGCCAAAGGTCATAAATATCATATTATTACTGCCCATACCGGCACCATAAAGCCACTCGGCAAGTGCGCAAGCATTAGCATCGTTTTGCAAAAATGCAGGAATTTTAAATTCTTCTTCTAAAATTTCAACAATTTTAAAATCTTTAAAATTAGGTAGGTTTGGTGGGCAAAGAATTGTACCGGTTTTACTATCTAACGGGCCACCGCAAGAAATACCAATGCACTCTGCATTATATTTTTCTTTATATTCTTTTATGGTGGGGTAAAATTCTTTAAGCATATCTAAACCCGAAATATTGGTATTAGTTTTAAAAACTTGTTTTTCTAAAACCTTAATTTCGCCATCTAATGCTTCACCAATAATAACCGCACATTTAGTGCCGCCAATATCTAAACCAATAATATTCAAGATATCACTTCCTTAAAAACATTATAAACCAAAAGCAATATTTATGCAATTACATATTTAAATAAAATAATTGAAAATATTATATTTATAATATATAATAAATACATATTAATTTACCGCAAGTTTTTAAGATATTTTTTAGGAGATAATTTATGATGAAATTTAATATTTCGGGTTCTTCGGTTGAATGTTTTGCAGTTATTAAAGATATAACCATTAAAACAAGCGCCAAAGGTGGCGAGTTTTTGGATATGAACCTTACTAACAAAACCGGTGCAATAAATGCAAAATTATGGGATTACAGCCCCTTAATTCACGGCAGTTTCATTGCTGGAGACGTTATTAAGGTTAGAGGTGTTTTATCTCAATTTAACGGGGCAGACCAACTTAAAATTGAAAAAATCAGACATATTACTTCTAACGATAATATTAACCCTTCTGATTACGTTAAATCGGCTGATTTTGATTCTGATGAAATGTTTAACGCCCTTATTGAAATTGCAAACGGCTTTTCTGATAACACCTTAAAGGCAATTACCCTTGATATATTAAATGCATATAAAGAAAAGCTACTTATTTGGCCTGCCGCCTTTAAACTTCATCACGCGGTTCGTGGCGGCCTACTTTATCACACACTTTCGGTTGTTCGCCTAGCGCAAAGTTTAATAACCGTTTACCCGTTTATTGATAGTGATTTGCTTCTTTCGGGCGCCATTTTGCACGACGTTGGCAAAATTGAAGAATTAGATGCTACCGAACTTGGCGTTTCAACGGGTTATACTTTTGAAGGTAATTTGATTGGCCACTTAACAAAGGGCGCCATTTTGGTTGACAGCACCGCTAAAAAATTAGGTTTAGAAGGTGAAAGCGTAACGCTACTTACACACATGATGGTAAGCCACCACGGTGTGCCTGAATATGGCTCTGCGGTTCTTCCCCAATTTTTAGAAGCAATTTTACTTAATATGCTTGATAATATTGATGCCACAGCCTATGAAGTTTTAGAAGAAACGGGAGAGGTTGCAAAGGGCGAATTTACAGGCAAAGTATTTTGTTTAGATGGCCGCAAACTTTATAACCACGGCCGTAAAGACCGCAAAAAACCCAATATATTATAAAAACAAAGCACCGAAATCTCGGTGCTTTTATTTTTGAAAAAATTTTTAAAAAACTCTTGACAAACCCTCGTTATTTAATTATAATATTTAAGTCGCTATATGGCGGCCTCATATGGCGGTATAGCTCAGCTGGCTAGAGCATTCGGTTCATACCCGAAGTGTCGTTGGTTCAAATCCGACTGCCGCTACCAATTAAATTATAAACCCTAACGGGTTTTATATATACGCACGGCCCGGTGGTCAAGCGGTTAAGACACCGCCCTTTCACGGCGGTAACACGGGTTCGATTCCCGTCCGGGTCACCAAAAAAGAACGAAGAAAAAGCTTCGTTCTTTTTTACTTTTTACCTATTGTTTTTTTAATATTAAATAAAACAAAAAGTCGAGCAACAAAGCGCTCGACTTTTTTTATTTAATAAAATTTTCTAAAATGTATTTTGCAGAGTGCTCTTTATAATTGCATATAACCTTATTAGCTACTTCTTTTAATTCTTCCACCGCATTTTCAACCGCAAGACCAAGCCCCGCCATTTTTACCATTGTGCAATCGTTGGTGCTGTCTCCTACCGCTATTGTGGCATTTCTATCTATACCTAATATATCCGCAAGGCACATAAGCGAATTACCCTTGCCGGCTTCTTTTGCCACTATTTCAATGTTATTAGGATCTGTTTGTGCAATAATAACGTCATTATCGTTTTCAAAATATTTTTGGCAGTCAATAAGATCTTTTTTATTTTTAAAAAAAGGTACAAGCATTGAAATTCCATCTAACGAATAAACAAATTCTTTAAAGTTCTCTTTTGCCACTTCTTTTGCTAAAGAAAATTCCACCCAATGCTTATTCATATTATAGCTTTTATAAATTTCGGCATCGTGCTTTTGCTTATCGCAATAAGAATAAATATCGTGATGAACAAATATACAAATATCGTAAGAAAAAAGTTTATCTAAAACTTGCTTTGTTTTTTCTTTTTTCATTAAAAACTCAAACATTTCGTTATTTTGTTTGTCGTAAATTTGAGCACCATCTGAAACAATATAATATCTAAAAAGCTCGGTTTCTTTTAGGTGTTTTGGCAGTTCGTCAAAGGCGCGGCCTGTTGCCGGCACAAAATAAACACCTTTATTAATTATTTCTTTTATAGCATTTTGGTTTTCTTCGCTTATGGCATCATGACGTAAAAGAGTGCCGTCAAGGTCAGAAGCAATAATTTTATAATCCATATTTTTTACCTTTGCATATTTAACCCCCACTAAAAATAGTGGGGGATTTTTAATTATTTTGTTGGGATTAACTTTTCTTTACCGCCCATATATGGTTGTAAAGCTTTTGGAATTAATACACTACCGTCAGCTTGTAGGTTATTTTCTAAAAATGCAATTAACATTCTAGGAGGAGCAACAACGGTGTTATTGAGTGTGTGTGCCAAATATTTACCATTTTCGCCTGCAACACGAATTTTTAATCTTCTTGCTTGGGCATCGCCTAAGTTAGAGCAAGAGCCAACTTCAAAATATTTTTGTTGGCGGGGGCTCCAAGCTTCAACGTCAACAGATTTAACCTTTAAATCTGCAAGGTCGCCAGAGCAGCACTCTAAGGTTCTTACAGGTATATCTAAAGAACGGAATAAATCAACTGTATTTTGCCATAGCTTATCAAACCACATTGGGCTGTCTTCGGGTTTACAAACAACAATCATTTCTTGTTTTTCAAACTGGTGAATTCTATAAACGCCGCGTTCTTCAAGTCCGTGTGCGCCCTTTTCTTTTCTAAAGCAGGGTGAATAGCTTGTAAGTGTTTGAGGCAAAGTATCTTCGGGTACGATTGTATCAATAAATTTACCAATCATACTGTGTTCGCTAGTACCGATAAGATAAAGGTCTTCCCCCTCAATTTTATACATCATAGCTTCCATTTCTGCAAAAGACATAACGCCTGTTACAACGTCGCTTCTAATCATAAATGGAGGAATACAATAAGTAAAGCCACGGTCAATCATAAAATCTCTGGCATAAGAAATAACTGCAGAGTGTAATCTTGCGATATCGCCCATTAAGTAATAAAAGCCGTTACCAGCAACCCTTCTTGCGCTATCAAGGTCAATTCCGTTAAAGCGTTCCATAATATCTGTGTGATATGGCACCTCAAAATCGGGTGTAAAAGCTTCGCCGTAACGTTTTACTTCAACGTTTTCGCTGTCGTCCTTACCAATTGGAACAGATGGGTCAATAATGTTAGGAATAACCATCATAATTTTTTTGATTTTTTCGTTTAATTCTGCTTCTTTTGCTTCAAGTTCAGCTAATCTTGCTGCATTTTCTGCAACTTCTTTTTTCTTTAGTTCTGCTTCTTCACGAAGGCCTTTTGCCATAAGGCCGCCAATTTCTTTAGAAATGCGGTTACGAGAACCACGAAGACCATCGGCTTCACCTTTCACGGCTCTGTTTTCTTCGTCAAGAGCAATTACTTCGTCAACTAAAGGTAACTTGCTGTCTTGAAATTTATTTTTAATGTTTTGTTTAACGATTTCAGGATTTTCTCTTAAAAATTTAATGTCTAACATTTATATAACCTACCATTCTCTATCTGTTAAGCGCTTTGCAATATCGCTTAATTCTTCTTTGTTGTAAAACTCAATTGTAATTGTGCCCTTGCCGTTTTTCTTTGAGTTTATTTTAACCGAGCGGCGCATTGCATTTTTTAATGCAATTGCCGTTTCGTCGTAAAAGCGGTCTTTAACTTCGGGCATATCAATTTGTTTTGTGGGGGCAGCTTTAAAGTTTTCTATTTCTCTAACGCTAGCACCATTAATTGCCGCCTTTAAAGCATCTTCGCGAAGACGTAAATCTTCAATAGATAAAAGAGCTTTAGCATGTCCTAAAGAGATTTTACCTTCTTTTAAGGCTCTGCGTGAGGCACCGTCTAAAGAAAGCACTCTAAGTGAATTTGCCACGTAACTACGGCTTTTATTGACCTTTTTTGCAACCTGCTCTTGTGTAAGGCCCAATTCTTTAATTAAGTTACTATAACCTTCTGCCTCTTCAATTGGGTTTAGGTCTTCACGCTGCAAGTTTTCAATTAAGGCAATTTCCATTACCTCGTCATCACGAAACTCACGAATTACTGCTTTAATTGTTGAAAGACCTGCTTTTCTTGAAGCACGCCAACGACGTTCACCTGCAATTATTTGATAACGTCCGTTTGTAAGTGGACGCACCAAAATTGGTTGCAAAAGTCCGTGTTCTTTTATAGAAGCTGCAAGTTCTTCTAAAGCTTCTTCAGAAAAATCTTTACGAGGTTGATTTTTGTTTGGCTCAACCTCCATAATTCTAAGTTCAACGCTACCGGTTGATTCGGTATTATCCATAAAAAGCGAATCCAAGCCGCGTCCAAGTCCGCCTATTTTAGCCATCTTTACTTCTCCTTTTAAAAGCCTTTTTTGTTTGCTTTTATAAATTCTTTCGCAAGGTCGTTATAAGCGTTTGCACCTTTAGAGTGCTTATCGTAATACTGAATTGGTTTACCAAAAGAGGGTGCTTCTGAAAGGCGAACCGCTCTTGGAATAACTGTGGAATAAAGTTTTTTACCAAAGAACTTTTTAATTTCTGCAACTACCTGACGGGTTAAATTTAATCGGCCGTCGTACATAGTTAAAAGTACGCCCTCAAGCTCAATTAAAGAGTTATATCTTAATTTTACCTGCCTTACGGAAGCCATTAACTGACTTAGCCCTTCAAGTGCAAAATATTCGCACTGAATTGGAACTAAAAAGCTATCACTTGCTGTTAATGCGTTAATTGTGATAATGCTTAATGAAGGTGGGCAGTCTATAAAAATAAAGTCGTAATTATCTCTTACTGTTGAAAGGGCATTTTTAAGGGCATTTTCGCGACTGGAAACAGAAATAAGTTCAATTTCTGCACCTGCTAAATCCATAGTAGTTGGAATTACGTCAACGTTTTTAAATGCCGTTTTTACTATTGCGTCGTTAGCCGAAATTTCCCCCATTAAAAGTGTATAACTTGTGTTTTTAATGTTTTTAGAAATTCCGTAAGCAGAGGTGGTGTTACCTTGTGGGTCAAGGTCAATTAGCAGCACCTTTTTTCCGGCAATGCCGACTGCGGCCGCCAGATTAACTGCTGTGGTGGTTTTACCAACCCCACCCTTTTGATTTACAATAGAAATTATTTTACCCATTTTTCTTCCTTAAATTGTTTTTTAATTATAACCCATTGGGTTATTTTCTTGCCAACGCCATGTGTCAATACACATTCTTTCAACGTCGTACTCTGCAGTCCAACCTAAAACTTCTTTTGCTTTATCGGGTAAAGCATATACAGTTGCAAGGTCGCCTGGGCGACGTGCTACGATTTTAAATGGAACTTCTTTGCCACTTGCTTTTTCAAAAGCATTTTTAAGTTCTAATACGCTTGTTCCCTTACCTGTACCTAGGTTAAATGCTTCGCAACCGGTTGCTTTTAATACGTATTCAACCGCTTTAACGTGGCCGCGTGCTAGGTCCACTACGTGTATGTAATCTCTAACGCCGGTGCCGTCGGGTGTATTATAATCATCACCAAAAACGGAAAGCTCTTTTAGTCTTCCTACTGCCACTTGAGAAATATATGGCATTAGATTATTAGGAATACCGTTGGGATCTTCGCCAATAAGGCCACTTTCGTGCGCGCCAATGGGGTTAAAGTAACGAAGCAATGCAATACTCCACTCTTCGCTAACCGCCAAGTCGCGTAAAATTTCTTCAATAAATAATTTGGTTTTGCCATAAGGGTTTATAGCTCCTAGTGGCATATCTTCTTTTAGGGGCATTTCTTCTTGTGTGCCATAAACTGTAGCAGAAGAGGAAAATACTAGCTTTTTGCAGTTGTTTTCTCTCATAACTTCGCAAAGAACAAGTGTTGAAATTAGGTTGTTATCGTAATATTCAAGTGGTTTTGCAACACTTTCACCAACAGCTTTTAGCCCTGCAAAGTGAATAACCGAATCAATTTTTTCTTGTTTGAAAATATTATCAAGAGCGGCTTTATCTCTTAAATCAATTTCATAGAACTTAATTGTTTTGCCTGTAATTGTTTTTAAACGATTTAAAACCTCTTTTTTAGAGTTGCAAAGATTATCTGCAACCACAACTTCGTAACCTGCGTTAATAAGTTCAATACAAGTATGTGAACCAATAAAGCCCGTTCCGCCTGAAATTAACACTGCCATAAAAAACGCTCCCTTTATATTAAATAAATTAAATATATAGATATAATAATTGTACTTTTATATTTTAGTTTTGTCAACTGTTCGCGCAAAATAAAAAATAAATGTTTTTGAATTTTTTGTTAATTTTTATTTTTAAATCAAAAAATGGTTGTTTTTTTAATATCTTTTAGTTATAATAACAGTACTGGTCAAAAAAATTGGCCATATAATAGAAAAAATTTAAACCTTTTGGTGAAATTATGAAACTACATATAATTTCTGAACAGGTTGGTTTAGAGGGTTATTGGATTACTGATATTTTAGACGGTATTGCAAAAGAATCGCTAAAGAAAAACATTGCAATTGTTGATTATAACGGCGGTTCTATCGACCTTTCTCCGGAAGCTCCAAGACCAATTGTACTGGCCATTGGCTATTCAATGCATTGGATGGAAAAAACCTGTGAAGAACTAAAACAAAACAACATATTACCCATTTTGGTAAATGCTGATAACGGACTTATTGCTGATATGTTAGGCCCCATTGGTACAGTAAGTTTTGGTATTCGTCGTGCGGTTTATGAAGTGCTTTCTTATTTAATTTCCATAAAACGCAGTAAAATTGCCCTATTCGGTGCACATTTAGAGGTTTATTCTGACGATGTTAAAAGCGAAGAATTTTTACGACTTGTCAACTTTTGGGATTTAAATTTAAGCAACAGAGACGTTTTTAGAAGCGATAGCATTGCAAGTTGTTTTGAAAAGATTAAACCTTTTTTAGAAAACTATAATGCAATTTTCTGTACTTCTGATGCGGCCGCCGCTTATTTAATTGAAAAGTGCCAGGCATTAGGGCTAAGAGTGCCGCAAGATATTGCAATTATTGGCTTTGGTAATGCTCGTTTTACCGAAAAGTTTAGCCCAGCAATTACCACTGTTGAAAACAACTATGTTGAACTTGGCCGCCAAGCAGTTAAGCTTCATCAACTTTTACAAAAGAACACTGATATTAACGCGGCTTCCATTTCGGTTGACTGCCCAATCATATTAAGAAATTCAACACCCGGCATTACTCCTTCTCACAACCCAATCCCTACTAAAAACGAGGGCAAAGTTCCTTCTTACGATGCCGACCCGGATTTTATGAAGGCGCTTATGGCCGAAGAACTACTAAAAAATTGGGATGATATTGATAAGGCAATTGCATTTGGCCTTGTTAATAATAAAACTGTTGTTTCTATTGCTGAAGGGCTTTATATTTCGGTTTCGGCGGTTAAATACAGAATTAAAAAGATGCTTGTTTCTACCGACCTTAAAACAAAAGCCGAGCTTATAAAACTTATTAAAAAATATAACTTAATATAACAAAAAGGAAGAAGTGAAAACTTCTTCCTTTTTTATTTTTCGTTTAATTTATCTTCATTAAATTTAACAACGTTTTCGCAAATAAAACGACCAATTGATGACGATGCCGCCGAACGCATTGTAAGACTTAAATATGCATTATAAAGTTGCTCAGTTGGTAGATCTATAAATTCTTCAGACTCTTTAGAAACTTTTAAAAGCACACCTTCAAAATTATCGCAAAAATTATTGTAAAGGTCGGGCAACTCGTTCGATATCAATCCAATATTTATCATATCAGAAATTAATTTAATTGATAAGGTTTGTTTTAAAATGCAAATTACTATTAAATATGCTAAATGTTCTTTTGAATATTTTTTGGCCTTGGGAGCTGGAATTATTTTTAATTTAACGTAGTTATTAATAATTGATGGGGTTATCAACTTACCGTCGCTTAATGGAACAAAAAGCGAAAGGTATTTTTCCATGACGTTTATTACCTGGTCCATATAAAGTTCAAAATCGGGTAATTCGTTATATCTTGGCAATTTAAACTCTGCCGTACTTTCTAAAACGGTTTTAAACTGACTGTGTATAGTTTTACTGGCACTCATATCTTAACACCTCGTTATTAAAACTATAACAAAAAATATGATTCTAGTCAAGTTTATTAATTACGCTTTTTGCTAACAAACCCCAATGTTAATATAAACAAAATTTCAAATAATAGCAAAAAGCCGCTAAAAAACACAGAATATAAAAAATCTGTAAGTCCGTATATAAAAGAAAGCAAAACCAATAACGTGCAAACGATAAGCACCAATAATTTGCCACTTTTATTAAACAGTTTTTCAAAGGTGTTTTTAATAACGTATAAGGGGGTTGCAGTTTTTATAAGAGAGCAAATAAAATAATTTAAATATGAAAAGCCTTCTAGTCTTGAAAAAATTTTGCCCGAATTTATAACGCTCATAGCGCTCATATACGGTAATTCCAAACGGCTTGATAAATCAGGCCCAAAAATTAGCAAAACGTTTAACATACAAACCATTAAAACAAAAAGTCCAAGAAAAAGTGCCACAAGCCATATTGCAAAGGTTTTTCTTAGTTTGTTTTTTCTTATTACCAAAACCAAAGGTAATGCCGATAAAAAGCTTTGCGACAAAATAATAAGAGTGCTTTTTATTGTATCTGCCATTTTAAATTCTAATGGTAAAGACAGTTTAAAATCCAGTTGCGGTAACGAAATTATAAATAATATTGTTACGCTTAAAAAAACGTATATAAAGGCAAGTAAAGATATTTTAAAAAGCACCGAATCTTTTTGAATTGCTAAATAAAAACTAAGGGCAATAAAGATAATCGATATTACCACCCTTAGAGTATAGGGCATTCTAAAAATATTTACGTAACTAATATAATCTGAAGAAGAAACTAAAGAAATTAAAAAACAGGTTATGGTAATTATTATAAAGCAAAGGGGTTTAAACTTTATATTTTCTAAGCCGGCCGCCTTTTTATTTAAAAGAGCAAATGCAAGATATATTATTACGCTTATTGCCGCTGCTATTAATACACCTAAAATGCCACTTTTAATATCGCTTTGTTTAGGAAAATAAATTAGGGTGTTGCCTATTATGAAAATGGCAATTAAAAAGCTTCCTTGCAAAGCATAATGTTTTTTTACATCCATTAGTTTTCTTCCTTTATTTTTAGGCCAAAGGTAATTTCGCTGTTAATATAAATTTCTTCAAAATTATCTTTAACCATATTATAAATTTTGGTGTCTTGCTTTTTTAAATATTCCTTAACAAAAAACAAATCAAGACCCGATTGTTTTGATATATTAATTAGTTCTTTTGCCATATATTCAAGACTTTTTTTATAATCATTGGCTTTTATATAATTATTTCTGTTTTTTAAGGTTTGCTCTAAATTTAAAGCGATTTTCAATTTGCCGTTTTTATATTCGGTTTTTATTTTGGTGTTGCTTTTTTTAATTTCTAAAAGCTGTGTTTGACCATTAATTTTAAAATTTAATTGTCCGTTTTTAAAGCTATTTGATAATACCTCAAACATAGCCGCCTTTTCGTTTAAAAGGGTTATTTTTTCTTGATCGTCTAAATATAGTTTTAACCCCTTTAAAGAATAAACCTTTTCTTCTTTTTCCCCTTCTACTTCAAAAAAGGGTAAAGCATACAAAACAGGGATTGTGTCCCTTCGGCCTCCAACGTTTATGAAGCTGTTGTTATACCCTATGCTTAAATTCTTTTGACGAGAATTTAAAGACGACATAATTTCGTATCCTAAAACGTCTTCATTTTTAGGCTTTACAGATAATAATTCCTTTGCATCTTTTGTGGAAATTATTTTTAAAATCAAGGTAAATTCGTTATTTAAAAAACAAAACTCAAATACGCTTCTAATATCTTCTTTATTTAAATTTTCGCCAAACGCAATTACTGCACAATGCGAATAAAACAAATTTTTAGAAACGCTGCCCGAGATTTGTGCTACGGCATCTTCAAAGTCTTGACCGCTTTTGGTTATTATTTGATTTTCTGCAGTTTTTTCTTCTGTTTTGGGCTTGACAATTTCCATAGTAACAACCACTTTACCGTCTTTGTAATCAACGCCAATTGCCGAAACAATAGCGATTGATTCGATTTCCATATAATCGGTTTTGCCGCAAGAACAAAAGCAAAATATTATTGCTATAATAAATGCTAAAATCTTTTTCATTTTTTATCTCTCATCCTAGTAACGTTATGGCTTAAATCTTTGCTTCGGGTTTTAAGCCACCAAAAAGGAGCACGAATATAATCGTCTTTTAAAGAAGTAAAACTGAATTCTGCAACACTTGCAGTATAATCAACGCCAAATGAATTCATTTTGAAAATATTAATCAAGGTAAATACAACACCCGAAAATAAACCAAAAAAGCCCAAGGTACTTGCCATTATTATAAAAAGAATTCTCAAATAAAAAACTGCACCTTTTAGTTTTGGAATCATAAGGCCGCATATACCCGAAAGTGCTACAACAATAAGCATTGGTGCTGATACAATTTTTGCATCTACCGCCGCTTGACCAACAACAAGGCCTCCAACTATGCTTAACGCATGTCCTAAACTTTGGGGCATACGCACCCCCGCCTCTTTTAAAATTTCAAAAATAAATACAAGCACTATGCACTCTAAAAATGACGGAAAAGGAACCCCTGCCCTTGCCGCCGAAATTGAAATCACAAAACTTGTTGGTAAAAGGGATGGAAAAAAGTTGGTTAAGCACAAATAAAGTGCAGGCACTAAAGTACTTATTGCAAAACAAATATATCTTAAACCGCGTCCAATATTAGCCACCAAAAAGTTTAAATAATAATCTTCATCAGACTGAAAATTTTCTTGAAATAAATACGGCAAGGTAATTACTACGGGTGTGCCATCAACAATTAAAGCCACGCGGCCTTCAAGCAGTCTTGCCGCTACAATATCGGGTCTTTCGGTTGTGCCTGAAGATTTAAAAAGGCTATATCTATTATCTTTAATTAGCTCGTTAATATAGTTACTGTCTAATACCCCGTCAATATCAATCTTTTTAAGTCTTCGTTTTAATGTATCTAATACGTCTTTTTTAACTAAAGAATCTAAATAGCATATAAAAACCTTAGTATCAGTTCTTCGTCCTAAATAGGTTATCTCACAGCGTAAATCAGGGGTGGGCAGTTTTCTTCTAAGCATTACGAAGTTAAGCATTGCCGTTTCATCAAAGCCTTCTCTTGGCCCTTGCAAAATGCGTTCGTCGTTGGGCTCGTTTATTCCCCTTGTTCTAAAACCTTTAGTGTTTACCACCAAACAATCGTCGTCTAAAAGTATTACAGTATCGCCGTATAAAACACCACGTACCATATCTAAAACAAGGTTGGTCTTTTTAATTTCGCCGGCAAAAATAACACTTTTAATTAAATAATCGGAGGCTCGTTTGTTTTGTGGTTTTTCGCATAAAAGCAGAGGCCTTATAACACACTCGCCAAGCACCTCGTTGCTTATCATACTATCAGAAAAAAGCACCGCCGCATTAAAGCCGTTGCACTCGAGTTCTCTGTATCTTAAAACGTCATCGTTTAAAAACATCTCTTTAAAATATAAAAGTTTTTCTTGCACCGTTCCACTTAGGGTCTCCCCCTTTAAATTTGCAATATCATTAAGCATATCTTTCACCTAAAACTATTGTGCGAGTTTTTTTACCCCTTATGCAAAACAAAAAAGCAAGTAGCGTGTGCTACTTGCTTTTTTGTAATTGTTTTATGCTTTTTGTAAACTTTTTAAAGCTATTCTTTTATGCCAAAAAGTTTTTTGGCGTTTTCTCCTAAGATTTTGCGGAAAGCTATTTCTGAAAGGTTTAAAGACATAAAGTAATCAATCTCTTCTTTTGGGTTCCACATTGGGTAATCAGTACCAAAAAGAACGCGGTCTTCACCATAAGCATTTATAAGTTCTAATGCCTTTTGCTTATCTTTAATAAAAGGAAAGCTTGAAGAACAGTCAACGTAAAAATTATTGTGCTTTGGTAAAACCTTAATTGCTTCATCCCAAATTGAATAGCCGCCAAAGTGTGCGCCAATAACCTGCAAATCGGTATATGTTTCTAAAATAGGTATTAGGCGATTGGGGTTTGAATAATCGTAACGCTTATCGCCTGTGTGAAGCAAAAGAACAAGCCCCTCTTTTTCCATAAGCTCGTAAATTTTTAAGCATCTGTAATCGTCTAATTTA
The DNA here is from genome assembly GCA_045540715.1 of Acutalibacteraceae bacterium. Lineage (GTDB taxonomy): Bacteria > Bacillota > Clostridia > Oscillospirales > Acutalibacteraceae > UMGS1279. The sequence continues at coordinate 107,162 of JAZQHT010000014.1, forward strand.
AAGGCCTGAATATCGGGATGAAGCTTAACGCCCTTAAGTCCTAGTTCTTTTAAATGAGCAATATCGCCTTTTATATCTTCGCTTTCAGGGTGAAGTGTGCCAAGTCCCAACATTTTACCGTTAGATTCTGCCACTTCACGGGCAATAAATTCGTTTATGCTTTTAACTTGTTTTGGGGTTGTTGCAACAGACTGCACTATCATAAAATCTATGCCGGCTTTTTCGGCTTCGGTGTGCAAATCAGATACCGTTCCCTTGCAAGCAAACACCTGATTATAAAAGGTGCTTGTGCCCATAACCGCCCTTTCGGCAATTTTTTCGGGGTAAATGTGGCAATGGGCATCTATAACAAAATAATCTTTAACCATTTTTAATCCTTACAATATTTCTTTTGGGCGTCTTCACGCATTTTATATTTTAAAATTTTACCCGCCGCGTTCATAGGAAATGCATCAACAAAATCGATATATTTTGGCACCTTATGACGAGCCATATTAGCCGCAATATATTCCTTCATTTCTTGTTCGGTCATGGTTTCGCCTTTCTTTAAGATAACACAAGCGCAAATTTCTTCGCCATATTGCTTATCGGGTACGCCGATAACCTGAACGTCGGAAACTTTATTGTTGGTATAAATAAATTCTTCAATTTCTTTGGGGTAAATATTTTCGCCACCGCGAATAATCATATCTTTTAAGCGGCCTGTAATTAGATATGTGCCGTCAGGTCTTCTGGCTGCTAGGTCGCCTGTATGAAGCCAACCGTCTTCATCTATTGCTTCGCTTGTGGCATCGGGCATTTTATAATAACCCTTCATAATGTTATAACCACGTGCAACAAATTCGCCGTTTTCCATATCTTTACAGTCTTCGCCGGTTTCGGGGTTAATAACCTTGCACTCAACGTTAGCAAAAGCAGAACCAACCGTTTCTGTTCTAACCTCTAAAGAATCTGTAAATGAACTCATTGTGCAACCGGGACTTGCTTCTGTTTGCCCATAAACCGAAACAATTTGTTTCATATTCATAACTTCGGTGGCTTTTTTCATAAGTTCAGCCGGGCAGTTAGCACCTGCCATAATACCCGTTCTGATATAAGAAAAGTCGGTCTTTTCAAAATCAGGGTGTTGCATCATTGCAATAAACATTGTTGGAACACCGTTAAAGCAGGTAATATGCTCGTTATGAACGCAAGAAAGTGCAGGGCCCGGTGAAAAATACGGTAGTGGGTACATAGTAGCGCCGTGTGTCATAGATGCGGTCATAGAAAGCACCATACCAAAGCAGTGGAACATTGGAACTTGAATCATCATCCTATCTGCCGTTGATAAATCCATATGGTCGCCAATATATTTACCGTTATTAACAACGTTATAATGTGTTAACATAACACCTTTAGGAAAACCGGTAGTACCTGAAGTGTATTGCATATTGCATACGTCGTTTGGTTTTACAAGGGCGGCTAAACGAAGCACCTCTTCACGAGGAACTTGATTCGACATATTAACAGCTTCATCCCAAGTCATACAACCCTTTTGTTTAAAGCCACAGGTAATAACGTTGCGTAAAAAGGGCAAACGTTTTGAGTGTAATTTTGCGGTGGGTTTTTTATTTTCAAGCTCGGGACAAAGTTCAGCAATGATTTTACCGTAATGGGTATCTTTTGAGCCCTCTGTCATAATTAGTGTGTGAGTATCTGACTGACGAAGCAAATATTCGGCTTCGTGAATTTTATAGGCGGTATTAACAGTAACTAAAACCGCGCCAATTTTTGTTGTTGCCCAAAAAGCAATATACCATTGTGGAACGTTTGAGGCCCAAACCGCAACGTGAGAACCAGGGCGAACACCCATTGCAATTAAAGCGCGGGCAAATTCGTCAACGTCGTCTCTAAATTCGCTGTAAGTACGGGTATAATCTAAGGTTGTGTATTTAAAACAGTATTGGTCGGGGAATTCTTCAACCATTTTATCTAATACACCCGAGAAGGTGTAATCAATAAGCAAGTCTTTTTTCCAAATAAACTTACCTGTTCTATCGGTATTATAATAAAGTGTTTTTTCGGCAGCTTTTGTATCTGCAAACTGCTTCATATAGTTTAAAAATTGCGAATAGATAATCTCCATATCGTCAATTTCTGCACACCAGGTTGGGTCCCAAATTAATGAAATAAAGCCGTCGTAATTTACAGAACGCAAAGCGCTCATCATATCGGAAATAGGAATATTGCCTTCTCCTGCTAAACATCTTTCAATTTCGCCGTCCACCATTTTTGCATCGTAAAAATGAACGTGCTTAACGTAAGCACCCAAATTTTTAATAACAATTTTTGGTTCTTCTTTGCCATATAAATAAGCAGTGGCAAAATTCCAAAGGGCTCCTAAATTGTCAGAAGCAAAGGTGCCTAATACCTCGCAAAGTTTTGCGGTTAAGCTATAAAGCCCTGCTGTTTCAATAAGTAGTGTAATATTTGTTTCTTCGGCAATTGGTAGTGCTTTTTCAATAAAGCTAATTACGTTTTTATTAGCGTTTTCAAAATCGCTACTATCTTCTGCACGCAAACGAATATAAGGAATTTTTAAGTTCTTTGCAATTTCAATGCAAGAAGCTGTTTCTTCTAATGCAACATCTACGTTTTTTGCAATATCTGCAACCACGTCAATACAAGCAAGTGTTAATTTTTGTTCATATAGTTTTCTAACGGTTTTAGCGGCGGTATAATCGTGAAAAGCCCCGTCTTTATCGGTAAAGAGGCGGTTTTTTATATTATGAAGTTCAATGCCGTCAAACTTTAAATCTTTAGCAATAGCACAAAATTCTTCAAAATTATTGTTGTGCCAACCCTTTGTCGAAAAGGAAAATTTCATTTATTACGCCTCCTCGTAAACAATCTTGTTAACAGCGCTAATATATGCGCGAATACCTGCTCCTAAAATATCGGTTGAAATACCTTGACCGGAATATAATTTTCCGTCTTTGCGAAGCTTAATAATAGCAGAGCCCATTGCTCCTTTACCTTCTGTAACTGCTTGAATTTGAAAATCGTCAAGCTCGTAGTGTGTGCCCAAAATTTTGTCAATAGCTTTAAATGCGGCGTCAATAGGACCGTCGCCAATTTCAACAGCCGAAATATCTTCACCGTTTTTATTTAAAGTAATTTGTGCAGAAGAAGAAATAATGTTACCGCTATTAATAATAAAGTTAACTAATTTATAAGTAGAAGGAACTTGAAGTGCAACAGAAGCGATAATGGCTTCTAATTCTTTTGAGCCAACCGTTTTCTTTTCTGCGGTGCGCTTAAATTCTTCATAAACTTTAGCGTTATCTTCTTCGGTTAAGTCATAACCTAAAAGCATAACTGCTTTTTTAACGGCGGCTTCATCGTCTTTTTCGTCCAAACGAATAACGTTGTCTTCTTGTGATATATTGCTACCGTTTACTCCGCCTTTATTATCTGTAACCCAGTTAATTTGATTAATAATTCTGCTTAACTGTGTATATTTAATGTTACTGCTATAACCATTACGGTTACCGCTGTTTTTAACCATTTCCGAGAAGGTATATAAATCGGGGGCTGAACCTTTAACACAGGTTTTAACGCTATCAGCACCACTCATTACTGCCATAATGCTTTTTGCAATAGAAAGGCCATTTTTATCTTCGCAATAAACACCAACAGAAATATTGGTTTCGGCTTTAATTTCTTTAATAAACGCAGCAAATTCGTCGGGCATCATTTCTGCAAAATTGTCACAGATTGTTACGCTTGTAGCCCCCGCATTTTCTGCAGTTTTTATTGCATTAATTAAAAAGGCTTTGTCGGCTCTTGTGGCATCCATTGCAAAAAATTCAACGTCTAAAACCTTTTCTTTTGCTGCGGCAATTACCTTTTCAATAACCGAAAGCATTTTATCAGGTTTTTTGTGGCAGGTATATTCCATACCAACAGTAGATACAGGAAGTGCCACCTTTATTCTTTTATTTTTTGCTGTTACTAGTGCTTCTGCCGCTTTTTCTACGGTATCAACACTTGTTGCAGTAACACTAATGGTAGTGTTTTTTACAAAAGAACAAATTGTTTTAATGCATAAAATATCAATTCGATCATTTTCAATTTCGGGTAATTCTAATATATCAACATTAAGCATGCTCAGTTTTCTGGCAATCTCTAATCTTTCTTTAAAAGAAAATGCGTTTTCTTTAAAGGTTAGTGTTGCATCACATAGTTTAATGTTTTTCATAATTTTTCTCCTTAAAATAAAATAAAAAAGCCCCTGAAACCACAAAATATGGTTTCAGGGACGAAAAATCTTTTCGCGGTACCACCCTGATTACCGTTAAAAATAACGGTCACTCTGCGGTGTTCTAACAAACACCCTGCCATGATAACGGGGCAAGCCGTAGCCACTTACTGTTATTTCAGCGACTCTGCTCCGGAACGAGACTTTCATTTAATTAGGTATTGGCTCACACCGGCCGCCAACTCTCTGAAACTCTAGCTTTAAACGAAATAATTCCTTCATTGCATTTATTAAATTATAAAAAATTTTAACACCAAAAATTCCGTTTGTCAATACTAAATTAAATATTTTTATTCTTCTGGTATATAAAGCTCCATATCTACAGCTTTGCCATCTTCAATTGTGATTTTCCAATAATCATTAAAATCGCCAAACATATCATAATAGGGATAAATAACATACCCTTCTTCTAATTCGTTGGCTGGCAAGTTTGGTTCTTTTGCTTTGGGTTCTCCAAATTTTTCTTCAAGTTCTACTGCAGACTTACCTATTACGTTTTTCTCCAATAAATCTCCAGAATCATCAAAAATGTGCATACCCAAAGTAACAATACTCGCAATTAAAACTAAGCCTAAAACTATAAATAATGCAATTATGATTGTTTTTGATTTAGTTTGTTTTTTATCTTGCATAATTCACCACTCAAAGCAGTTTTATTTTATAATAACACAAAAAAATAAAAAGTCAAACAAAAATAAATATCAATCAAATAAGCTAAAATCTTTAACCTATCCCTTCGTCTTTTTGTTAGACAAAAACACACCTCCCTTTAGGCAAGGGAGGCTAGAGTGAAATTTATTATAGTTCTTGTATCCAACCGAATTTATCTTCGATTTTGCCCCATTGAATACCTGTTAGAGTATCGTATAGGTGTTGGGTTGTCTCACCGATTTCACCGTTATTAACAGGGTATTTTTTGCCTTTATAGCAAAGTTCACCAATTGGAGAAACAACAGCGGCTGTGCCGCAGCCCCAAGCTTCTTTAAGTGTGCCGTTTTCTAAAGCAGCAGCTAATTCATCAATACTTAAAAGGCGTTCGCTAACCTTATAGCCCTCTTGCTTTAATACTTCAATACAAGACATTCTTGTAATGCCCGGTAAAATTGAACCCGAAAGCATAGGAGTTACAATTTCATCGCCAATTTTGAACATAACGTTCATAGCGCCTACTTCTTCAATATACTTTCTTTCAACGCCGTCTAGCCATAAAACCTGGCTATAACCAAGCTTAGCTGCTCTTTCACCTGCGCGGTTACTTGCGGCATAGTTACCACCGCATTTTGCATAACCTGTACCGCCGCGAACTGCACGAACGTCTTCATCTTCAATCATAATTTTAACGGGGTTAATGCCTTCTTTATAATAACTGCCAACAGGAGAGGCAATAATCATATAGGTTGCATTATCAACCGCGTGAACGCCTAAAGATTCGTCGTTACCAAATAAAAATGGTCTTAAGTAAAGGCTTGTGCCTTCTGCAGAAGGGGTCCAATCTTGTTCGTGTTTAACAAAGGTGGTTAGCACTTCCATTGCTAAGTCTTCAGGAATTTGCGGAAGACATAAACGCTCTGCTGAACGGTTTAATCTTCTAATATTTTCGATTGGGCGGAAAAGTTGAACAACTCCGTCTTTTCTTCTATATGCTTTTAGCCCTTCAAAAATTTCAGAACCATAATGAAGTACGGTTGAAGCCGGGTGAATTGGAAAAGGTCCAAAAGGAACTATTCTTGCGTTATGCCAACCATCTTTTTTATTATAGTTCATAATAAACATATTGTCGGTAAAGATTTTACCAAAACCCAAAGTGCTGCTATCGGGTTTTTCTTTTAAATTGTTATTTTCAAAAATTTTAATTTCCATAACAAATTACTCCTTTGCACCTAAAGCCAATGCTTTACGGTTAAAGTCTAACATATTTGCTTTTTTAGCAGGAATTACCTTTGCAAGTGTTTTTTCAATACCTTCTTCGGTATATTCGTTAACCACTGCTAAAAGTTTACCCATAATAATCATATTTGCAAGACCTTTTAAGCCGTTATCGTCGGCTAGTTTGGTTGCGTTTACGTAATAAACTGTAACGTCGGTTCTGTTTACTTTTCTTTCAATAAGTGTGCTATCGCAAATAATTATGCCGCCCGACTTTACTGTGGGCTCAAACTTATCTAAAGAAGGTAAATTCATTGCAACTAAAATATCGGGGTTGGAAACGATGGGGCTACCAACTGCTTCATCTGAAACAATAACACTGCAAGAAGCAGTACCGCCACGCATTTCGGGGCCGTAAGAAGGAAGCCAAGAAACGTTTTTGTCTTCAATTAAACCTTTATATGCTAAAAATTTACCTGCAAATAAAATACCTTGACCGCCAAAACCCGAAAGTAAAATATTTTTTGTGTTCATATTATTTTACCTCGCTTTCTGCACTGCGATCTTTATAACAACCAAGTGGGTAATATGGAATCATTTTTTCGTCAATCCATTTTAGTGCATCAGATGGGCTCATACCCCAGTTGGTTGGGCAAGAAGAAACAACTTCTACTAAAGAAAAGCCCTTGCCGTCAATTTGGTTTTGAAATGCCTTTTTAATGGCTTTTTTAGCATTTCTGATATTTTTAACGTTGTTAACTGTAACACGCTCTAAATATTCAGGTCCGTCAAGTTCTGATAACATTTCGCAAACCTTAATTGGAAAACCGCAATGATTTGTATCACGGCCATAGGGAGAGGTTTGTGTTACTTGACCGGGTAATGAGGTTGGAGCCATTTGGCCGCCTGTCATACCATAAATTGCGTTGTTAATAAAAATAATTGTAATGTTTTCGTTACGAGCAGCCGAATGAACGGTTTCTGCCATACCGATAGATGCTAAGTCGCCATCGCCTTGATATGTAAATACAATGTGGTTTTCGGGGTCAGCACGTTTAACACCTGTTGCAACTGCAGGAGCACGACCGTGAGCGGCTTCAATCATATCGCAATTAAAATAGTTATAAGCCATAACAGAGCAACCAACAGGTGCAATACCTATTGTTTTGCCTTCAATGCCAAGCTCGTCAATAACTTCTGCAACAAGGCGGTGAACAATACCGTGTGTGCAACCTGGGCAATAGTGCATTGGAACGTCTGTTAATGCGTGGGGTTTATCAAATACTACCATTATTTTGCACACTCCTTATTTACAGCAATAATTTTTTCTAATACTTCTTCGGGGCTAACTATCATACCGCCTGTACGGTTACATAAATATACGGGTTTTTGACAGTTGGTTGCAAGTTTTACGTCGTCAATCATTTGACCCATTGAAAGTTCAACAGAAATATATGCTTTTGCATTTTTAACTGTTTTAGTAAATGGGGCAACAGGGAAAGGCCAAAGTGTAATTGGACGAATAAGACCTGCTTTAATACCCATTTTTCTTGCTTCGTTAATAGCATTTTTAGAAACACGAGAAGCAATACCAAAAGCAACTAAAACAATATCAGCGTCTTCTGTTAAATATTCTTCGTAAAGGGCTTCGGTTTCTTCAATTTTCTTATATCTTTCAAAACGCTCAAAGTTGGTTTTTTCTAACTCATCAGGAGAAAGGAATAAAGAGTTAACAATATTATGTTCTCTTTCCATTTTAGTTCCTGTGGTTGCCCAAGGTTTATCTACCTTTTCGCCTTCGCAGAAATCTAAAGAAACAGGTTCCATCATTTGACCCATTGTACCATCTGCTAAAATCATACTGGTCATTCTGTATTTATCGGCAAGTTCAAAACCTTTAACGGTAAGCTCTGCCATTTCTTGAACAGAGGCCGGAGCAAGAACAATCATTCTAAAGTCGCCGTGTCCGCCTGCTTTTGTTGCTTGATAATAATCGCTTTGAGATGGTTGAATACCACCTAGTCCCGGACCACCACGTTGAACGTTAACAACTAATGCAGGTAAATCTGCACCTGCTAAATAAGAAAGGCCTTCGCTTTTTAATGCAACACCCGGACTTGAAGAAGAGGTCATAACTCTTTTACCGGTGCTACTTACGCCGTAAACCATATTAATAGCGGCAATTTCGCTTTCTGCTTGTAAAAAACAACCGCCAATTTTGGGCATCTTTTTTGCCATATAAGCGGCAATTTCGGTTTGTGGTGTGATTGGGTAACCAAAGTAATGGCGGCAACCTGCAAGAATTGCGGCTTCTGCTATTGCTTCATTTCCCTTCATTAAAACTTTATCTGCCATTTTTACACTACCTTTCTACCTTAATAATGCAGTCGGGACACATCATTGCGCAAGCTGCACAGCCAACACAAGCGGCCTCGTCGGTAATTTCTGCGGGGTGGTGTCCTTTTTTGTTGATTTTGTCCATTGCAAGTTTAATTAAACCTTTAGGACAAGCCTCAACACAAAGGGCGCAACCTTTACATTTGTCGGTTTTAAACGTTAATTTTGCCATAAGTTTCTCCCCTTATATAAAGTTATATAACTGTTTTTTGTAACTTTAACGGAACAAGATTTTCTATTTTTTCTTTTAGTTCGTCATAAAGTTCTTCTTTAACTGTTGTAAAGGCAATTTTTAAGCCGGTTTTTTCTGACAGCTCTTTTGCAATTTCTACACTGCTTAAAAGGTCTTCTTTTGTGGTTTCTTTACCCAAATTAGAATTATTAATAAGCCCTGTAAAGCGCATTTTAGAAGCAATTTCAATTTCGTTTAATACTTCTATTAAACTTTCAGTATCTCTTGTAAGCGGTCTAAAAGTATTAATTACAAACAACATTTCGTAATCGTTTTCTTGCTTTAGCGCTTCACTTAAACGCCCAATAGCAAGTGCTCCTCTATCGTCGCCGCCAACGTCTATAATTGCTTTCAAGGTTTTATCGTGAATTAAACTATAAACGTCGCTTGGCATTGAGGGTATATCAACGTTACTGTTAGCATATTCTGAACAAATAAGCCTAATGCCGTCTTTTTTGAAAATTTCTTCGCTGTCTTTGGTTCTAAAATATGGGTTAACTATATCCAGGTCGGCAATTGCTACGTTATCGTACTGTTTTTTCAGATCGTACGCCAAGTTTACAGCGATATTGGTTTTGCCGCTGCCATAGTGCCCCATAATAAGTGTAATTCTTTTATATTTCATAATTATAACAGATTTCTTTGAATTTTGCCGCTTACAGTTTTTGGTAAGCTCTCTTTAAATTCAACAATTCTAGGATATTTATAAGGTGCGGTTTTTTCTTTAACGTAGGTTTGAATTTCTTTTTTAAGTTCATCGGTGCCTGCTGTTCCTTTAACTAGAACAACACTCGCTTTAACAATTTGTCCGCGAACTTCATCGGGAACTGCAGAAACACCGCATTCAAGTACGTAAGGAAGTTCCATAATAACGCTTTCAATTTCAAATGGGCCAATGCGGTAGCCTGAAGACTTAATAACGTCGTCAACGCGGCCAACGTACCAATAAAATCCGTCTTCATCGCGCCAAGCGGTATCGCCTGTGTGATAATAGCCGTCGTGCCAAACTTCGTCGGTCTTTTCTTTGTCGTTATAATAACCGGTAAATAATCCCGGTGGAACACCCTCTTTAAGGTTAATTACAATTTCGCCGGCTTCACCAGAAGGTGTTGGGTTACCATCTGCATCCATAAGTTCAACGTTATAAATTGGAGCAGATTTACCCATAGAGCCAATTTTATGACTAGCGCCTACCATATTACCAATAATCATGGTGCTTTCGGTTTGACCAAAGCCCTCGATAATTTGAAGTCCCGTTGCTTTTTCAAATTGACGGTAAACTTCGGGGTTTAGCGCTTCACCCGCGGTTGTCATATGCTTAACAGATGAAAAATCGTAATTATTAATATCTTGCTTAACCATCATTCTAAGCATTGTTGGAGGTGCACAGAAGGTGGTTATTTTATATTTAGAGAACATTGGTAAAATATCGGCCGCATCAAAACGGTCAAAGTCGTAAACAAAGATTGCGCCTTCGCATAACCATTGTCCGTACATTTTACCCCACATTGCTTTTGCCCAACCTGTATCTGAAATGGTAAAGTGAAGACCATTTGGATCAACGTTGTGCCAATATCTTGCAGTGTGGAAATGTCCTAATGGGTATTTATAGTTATGAACTGCAATTTTGGGATAGCCGCTTGTCCCCGAAGTAAAATACATAAGCATTGTATCTTCGCCACAAGGTGCATCTTTAGTTCTATTATAGTGGGTTGAATATAAGGTATATTCTTCGTCAAAGTTACGCCAACCGTCTCTTTGTTTACCAACTATAATTTTATTAATCATACCATCGTAATTTTTTAGTGCTTCATCAACCTTATCGGCAGCACCGTCTTCACTGGTACAAATAATTGAGGTAATACCTGCTGAACGAAAACGATATTCATAATCGTGTTCTTTAAGTTGGCTTGTTGCAGGAATTGCAATAGCGCCTAGTTTATTAAGGCCTAACATACTAAACCAGAACTGATAGTGACGTTTAAGTACAAGTAAAACTCTGTCGCCTTTCTTTATACCTAAAGATTTAAAATAGTTAGCGCATTGGTTAGATGCCTTTTTCATATCTTTAAAGGTAAAACGACGTTCTTGCTTATCTTTAGAAACGTGTAACATTGCAAGTTTATTAGGCTCTTTTGAAGCCATTTCGTCAATAAGGTCAAATGCAAAGTTAAATTTATCGGTGTTCTTAAACTCAATTTTTGTGGGAGTACCGTTTTCGTTTTCTTCCGTATCAATAAACTTACGATAAATTCTTTCTTCGGTATCTTTTAAACCTTTTGTATTTAAAGGCACTGCCTTTACGGGTGTAAGTTCTGGAATTGGTTCGCCCGTTGGGTTTAAAACAATAGCATAGAAAATACAATCCTTACCGCCTGTTGCAATCATACCGTGAGGTGTATCACTATCGAAATAAATGCTATCTCCGGGTCCTAAAATTTCTCTATGCTCGCCAATTTGAACAAGCAAGTTACCTTCAACAACAATATCGCACTCCTGACCTTCGTGGGTGGTTAGTTCAATATCTCTGTTTTCGGCAGTTTCGTCGTAAATGCTTCTAACGTAAAGGGGCTCTGCAATACGGTTTTGAAAAGAATAAGCTAGGTTAAAATATGTCATACCGTGTGCTTGAGCAATTTTTTGACCCTGTCCGTTTTTAGTAACGGTATAGCTTTTAAGTTTTGGGCTATAACCTTCGATAATATCGGTTACGTTAACGCTTAATGCTAAGGCACAACGATAAATAAAGGCAAAGTTAAGATCACTCTTACCCTCTTCACAAAGCAAATATTCATCTACCGTAACGCCTGTTTTTGCCGCCATTTCAGTTGGGGTAAGACCTTCAATTTCGCGAAGCTCTTTAATACGGCCGGCCATTTCCTTAATTTTAAAATCAAGTCCTGTAATTTGTTCCATAGTAAGTACTCTTTCCTTTTTCTTTTGGGACTAAAAAAACTCGTCCCAAAGTTATTGCTTTGAGACGAGTGTGAATATTTCATACCCGCGGTACCACTCAAATTGCAAGAATAATCTTGCCACTCTCGGAATCTAACAATTCCTATGTCTTAACGCGACAACACGGGAAGATTCTACTAAAGATAAACTTGTTCTTTCTTCCGGCTTAGAAGCTACAACATAAATTTTTCACCATTGGCTTGCACCCACCGCCAACTCTCTAAAGGTTACTAATAAATATGCCCTCTTCGTCAAAGCTTTTAACGGACTATATTCTAACATAACTTTGTAAAACTGTCAACTTTTTTTAACAAATTTCTTTTTAAAGGTACGAAAATTAAGTTATATTATATAATTATAATTTATTTCTTTGGATTTTGCCGCTAATAGTTTTAGGTAATTCATCCTTAAATACCACAATTCTTGGGTATTTATAAGGAGCAGTGTGGCTTTTAACGTAGTCTTGAATTTCTTTTTTAAGTGCATCTGTGCCTTCTGTTCCCTTGGTTAAAACAATGCTTGCTTTAACAACCTGACCGCGAATTTCATCGGGAGCGGCAGATACACCGCACTCTACAACGTAAGGAAGTTCCATAATAACGCTTTCAATTTCAAATGGGCCAATGCGGTATCCAGAAGATTTGATAACGTCGTCAATACGGCTAACGTACCAGAAATATCCGTCTTCATCGCGCCAAGCGGTATCGCCTGTGTGATACATATTATCATAAACGGCATCGTCGGTTTTTTCTTTATCTAGATAATATTCTTTAAACAATCCGCAAGGAACACCATCTTTAAGTCTAACAACGATTTCGCCAACTTCACCAGTGGCCACCGGTTTGCCCTCGGGGTCAACAATTTCGATATCGTATTGAGGAGAAGCTTTACCCATTGAACCAATTTTGGGCACTGTGCCGCAAAGGTTTGCAATTGTAAGGGTGGTTTCGGTTTGGCCAAAGCCTTCCATAATTTCAAGACCTGTTTTTTCTTTAAAAAGCTTGAAAACTTCGGGGTTTAAGGCTTCACCTGCGGTGGTCATATGATGAATTGAAGATAGGTCGTATTTAGATAAATCGCCGCGGCATAGCATACGAAGCATTGTAGGTGGTGCGCAGAAGGTTGTGATTTGATATTTAGCGAACATTGGTAAGATTTCGTTTTCGTCAAAACGGTCAAAATCGTAAACAAAAACTGCACCCTCGCATAGCCATTGACCGTAAAGTTTGCCCCACAAAGATTTGCCCCAGCCGGTATCTGAAATTGTAAGGTGCAAGCCTTCTCTTTCGCAACAATGCCAATATTTTGCGGTTACAAAATGCCCTAAGGCGTAGGTATGTTTATGCGCCGCCATTTTAGGATTACCTGTTGTGCCCGAAGTAAAGAACATTAAGGCAATGTCATCACCAGCGGACGCATCTTCTTCTCTAACAAGTTTACGAGAGAATAGCTTGTATTCTTCATCAAAATTATGCCAATTTTCTTTTTCGCCACCAACTAAAACAAGGTTTTTAACTGTTGGACATTTTTTTGCGGCAGCTTCAGCAATATCTGCGGTATCGCCGTCTGCAGTACAAATAATGGTTGAAACGCCTGCAGAGTTATATCTATACTCAAAATCGTGTTCTTTAAGTTGGTTGGTTGCAGGAATTGCAATTGCGCCTAATTTATGTAAGGCTACCATACAGAACCAGAATTGATAATGGCGTTTTAATACAAGCATAACTCTGTCGCCTTTTTTTACACCTAAAGATTTTAGATAGTTTGCAGTTTGGTTTGATGCATCTTTTATATCTTTAAATGTAAAGCGACGTTCGTTTTTGTTTTTATCTAAATGAAGCATTGCAAGTTTATCAGGGTATTTTCTTGCAATTCCATCCACTACGTCAAAGCCAAAGTTAAAGCTTTCGGTGTTTTTAAATTTAATATCTTGTAAAGCGCCGTTTTCGTCTTCAACTGTTTCAACAAACTTTTCGCAAATTAATTTAGAGGTTGTTTTAGCCGCTGCAATTGTTTTTGAAACAGCCTTTTCTTCAGTATCTTCACCGGGAAGTACAACTGCACAGAAAACGCAGTCTTTGCCGTCAACAGCCATCATACCGTGAGGTGTTGAAGAATCGTAATAAATGCTGTCGCCTTCTTCTAAAACTTCAGTGTGGTTACCAATTTGAACCTTTAATTTACCCTCTAAAACAAGGTCGAACTCTTGACCGCTATGGGTTGCAAGTTGCAAGGGTTTATTTTGTTGCTCGGCTGAATATTCGTATTTAACGTAATACGGTTCTGCAATTTTATTTCTGAATTTTGGCGCTAGGTTTCTAATATCAATACCGTCTTCTTTAGCGGTTGCTTGACCCATGCCTTTTCTTGTAACGGTATATCTTGAAAGGTTTGCACTTTTACCTTCTAATAGTTCGGTAAGTTCAACGTCAAATTCTAAAGAACATTTATGAATAAAGGAAAAAGGTATGTCGGCTTTGCCGCCTTCATATTCTAAATACTGCTCTAAACTTACTTCGGTTTTTTGGGCCATTTCTTCTACTGTATAGCCCATAATTTCACGCATCTCCTTAATTCGAGAAGCAATCTCCGAAAGGCGTAGCATTGCTGTATTTGTGTCCATTTTTCATCTCTCCTTTAAAAATTTGTTTTTAAAAAATAAAAAACTCGTCTCAAATTTCTTTGAGACGAGTTGAATTTCATCATACCCGCGGTACCACTCAAATTGCAAGAAAATCTTGCCACTCTCGGAATCTATCAATTCCTATGCCTTAACGCAGCAATCACGAGAAGCATCTACTTGAAAAAATCTTTCGGGCTTCCGGCTCGGAAGTGATAGGTCTTTTAGCCCATTTGCTATCGGCTCACACCATCCGCCGACTCTCTGAAAACAAATAAAACTGACCGTCTTCGTCACAGCCTTTATTCATTTTTTGATATTTTAGCACCTTAAACCTGCCTTGTCAATAGATTTTTTAAAAAAATTTTTTCTTTTTAAGTTTATTGCACTTACGCTGTTTTTATGATATATTAAAATATTATAAGATAAATATTATTATGGGAGGTGTTTTTTATGGTTAATATCGGCAACGACTGGGATGAAATTTTAGCTGACGAGTGGCAAAAACCTTATTATTTAAAGCTTAGACAGTTTTTAAAACAAGAGTATTCAACTAAAACCATTTACCCAAAAGCTACTGATATTTTTAACGCCTTAAAATACACCCCTTATAAAAACGTTAAGTGCGTAATAATTGGACAAGACCCATATCATGGACCAAATCAGGCGCACGGGCTTTGCTTTTCGGTTAAAAGGCCAACCCCACCGCCACCTTCACTTAAAAATATTTTTAAAGAATATGAAGACGATTTAGGACTAAAAGCCCCAAAAGATAATGGCGAACTAACGGCTTGGGCAAAAAACGGCGTACTTATGCTTAACACCCTTTTAACCGTTAGAAGTGGCGAACCTATGAGTCATAAAGGGTTAGGTTGGGAAAAGGTAACCGACAGAATTATTTATGAAATTAATAAAAAAGACAGCCCCGTTGTGTTTATTTTATGGGGGCGCCCTGCCGCAAAAAAGGCAGAGATTATTACAAACCCAAAGCACCTTAAGCTTTTTTCGGTGCATCCAAGTCCACTTTCTGCATTTGGCGGATTTTTTGGGTCTAAACCATTTTCTAAAGCAAACGACTATTTAATTTCTAATAACATTACACCAATAGATTGGAAGTTATAAAATGACTAATGATACAATTACCGCAATAGCAACCCCTATTGGCAAGGGTGGCTTTTCGGTTATAAGAATATCGGGTAAAGATGCTATTATTATTGCCGACAAGGTTTTTAAAGGCAGTGTGCCACTTACTAAAAAGCAAGGATATACTGCAGAGTTTGGTTATACGGTTAATAAAAATGGCGAATATATTGATGAATCGGTTGCAACTGTTTTTATTGCCCCCAAAAGCTTTACGGGTGAAAACGTTGTTGAGCTTTCTTGCCACGGCGGTGAGTTTGTAACCAAAACATTGCTTGAAGCCGTTTTAAACGCAGGAGCAAGACTTGCTGAAGCCGGAGAATTTTCTAAACGCGCCTTTTTAAACGGCAAGATTGATTTAAGTAAAGCCGAAGCCATAATGAGTTTAATAAACGCTAAAAGCGAAAATGCTTTAAAAATTGCCGCAAAAAATAAAAAGGGTGCGGTTAGCGTTAAAATTTCTGAACTAATTACTGAACTTGAAGGACTACTTGCAAAGGTTAGTGTTTTTTGCGACTACCCCGATGATGAAAGCATGGGAATAAAGGAAGAAGACTTTTTAACTTCTTTAAACTTTTTAATTTCTGAAATTGAAATTTTACTTAAAAACTACGAAAACGGACGATTACTTACAAACGGTATTGACACCGCAATTATTGGTAAACCAAACGTTGGTAAAAGTACGTTACTTAACCTTCTTTCGGGGTGCGATAAAGCGATTGTTACCGATATACCCGGTACTACTCGCGACGTAATTGAGAGCGAAATTAATTTTTCGGGATTAATTTTAAGGCTTTACGATACAGCAGGTATTCGCGAAACAAGTGACACGGTTGAAAAAATTGGTGTTGAGCGCTCGATTGAAAGATTAGAAAATGCCGATATTGCATTATTTATGTTTGAAGCCGGAAGCGAAATTACAAAAAATGAACTTTCGCTTTTAAATAAATATAAAGAAAAAGCCATTGTTATTGTTAATAAGACCGATTTATTTGGTGAAGAAATTGCCGCTTTAAAAGAGTTTAATCCCATTTATATCTCGGCTAAAAAAGGGACCGGTCTTGACGGGCTAAAAGACAGAATTAAAGATTTACTTAACATTTTTGATTTTACAGAAAACAGCGTTGTTGTTGATTCTTTAAGACAAAAAAATAATTTAACCACAGCACTTACTTCTTTAAAAGAGGCTAAAGACGGTATATTAATGGGTATTCCGCTAGATGCCGTTGGAGTTATAATTGACGAAGGATATCGCAACTTGTGTGAAATTACGGGTGATAAGGCCGCAGTTTCGGTTGCAAACAGAGTGTTTAGTGATTTTTGCGTTGGAAAATAGAGGTTTTTATGGAATATTTTGCAGGAAAAGTTGACGTTGCAGTTATAGGAGCGGGCCACGCAGGTATTGAAGCGGCCCTTGCATCGGCACGTCTTGGAGCAAACACAATTTGCTTTACAATTAATTTAGACTGGGTTGGCAATATGCCTTGCAACCCTTCTATTGGCGGCACCGCTAAAGGCCACCTAGTGCGTGAAATTGACGCGCTTGGCGGCGAAATGGGTAAGTGCGCCGATAGAAACACTTTACAAATTAGGATGCTTAACCGCGGTAAAGGTGCGGCCGTTCACTCACTTCGCGCACAAATTGACCGCCGTGCTTATTCGGGCGATATGAAGCAAGTACTTGAAAACACCGAAAATCTTTTTGTAAAGCAAGCAGAAATTGTAGGACTTAGAAAAGCCGAAGATGGTTTTGAACTAGTAACGGCACTTGGTGCAGTTTTTAAAGCAAAAGCCGTTGTTATTGCAACAGGTACCTTTTTAAAAGGTAAAATCTTTGTTGGCGACGTTTCTTACGAGGGCGGCCCCGATGGTACCTTTGCCGCAACAAAACTTTCTACAGATTTAACAAACCTAAATATTCCTTTACGCCGTTTTAAAACGGGTACCCCTGCGCGTGTACTAAAAAGCAGTATTGATTTTTCTAAAATGGAGCTTCAAGAAGGCGAAGATGAGATTATTCCGTTTTCTTATTCTACAAAAGAAAGCCCCAAAAATAAAATTAACTGTTATATGACCTATACAAACCAAAAAACCAAAGAGGTTATTTTAAAAAATATTCACCGTTCTCCGCTTTACGGCGGTGAAATTCAGGGTGTGGGACCACGCTATTGCCCAAGCATTGAAGATAAAATTATGCGCTTTGCTGATAAAGAGCGCCATCAGTTATTTATTGAGCCTTGTGGCGAAAACACCGAAGAAATGTATTTGCAAGGTATGAGTTCTTCACTTCCCGAAGACGTGCAACAAGCATTTTACGAAACAATTGAAGGACTTGAAAACGTTAAAATAATGCGCACCGCTTATGCTATTGAGTACGACTGTGTTGACCCACTTTATTTAGAGCCAACGTTAGAACTTAAAACGGTTGACGGCCTTTTCGGAGCAGGTCAATTTAACGGCTCAAGCGGTTATGAAGAAGCCGCCGCTCAAGGACTTATTGCAGGTATTAACGCCGCAAGAAAGGTGCAGGGCAAAACTCTTATTACACTTTCTCGAGATAATTCTTACATTGGCACACTAATAGACGACCTTGTAACAAAAGGTTGCACCGATCCTTATAGGATGATGACCAGCCGAAGTGAATATCGTTTGGTGCTTCGCCAAGATAACGCAGATGAAAGACTTTCTCCGCTAGGTTATGAAATTGGACTTTTACCACAAGAAGAATATGATGCCTTTTTAGAAAGAAAGCAACAAAAAGAAAACGAAATAAATAGACTAAAAGAAACAATTTTGCCACCTTCTAAAGAACTTAATAAGATGTTAGAAGAATATGGCACGGCACCACTTAAAACGGGTGCATCGCTTTGCGAACTAATTAAAAGACCACAACTAAGTTACGATGTTTTGGCCCCCTTTGATAAAGACCGAAAGGAACTTTCTTTAGAGGTTAAAGAAAAGGTTCAAACCGAGCTAAAATACGAAGGTTATATTAAGCGCCAAGAGGCCGCAATTTTAGAGGCAAAACGCCTTGAAAACAAACTTTTACCCGAAGATATTGATTATACTAATATTAAAGGTCTTCGTTTAGAAGCAAGAGAAAAACTTAATAAAATAAGACCCCATAACGTTGGTCAGGCCTCCCGTATTTCTGGTGTTACCCCTGCTGATATTTCGGTATTATTAATTTATTTACAAATTAAGGAATAATTATGGAACAAATAAAAGAACAACTTAAAATTTATGAAGAAAAGTTGCTTTATTGGAACGAAAAAATTAACCTTACAGCCATTAAAGACCCCGAAGAAATTAAGGTTAAACATTTTGAAGACAGTTTAACAATTTTAAAGCACATCAATATTCCGCAAAACGAAAGTTTTATTGACATTGGCACGGGTGCGGGCTTTCCGGGTATGGTTATAAAACTTGCTCGTCCCGACCTTTCGGTTACCCTTTTAGACGGGCACAAAAAGCGCTTTATATTTTTAGAAGATTTGCAAAATACTTTGGGTGTATTTTGTGAAAACGTTCACGGCCGTGCAGAAGAAGCAATTAAACTTCGTCGCGAAAAATATTATATTGCAACCGCCCGCGCGGTTGCGCCTTTAAATATTCTTTCCGAATATTGTTTGCCCTACGTTAAGGTTGGCGGCTATTTTGTTGCAATGAAAGCCGAAATTAAAGAAGAATTAGAAGAAGCGAAAAAAGCAATTAAACTTTTGGGCGGCGAAATTGAGCGTATTGAAACCTTCCGTTTATCTGACCAAAGCCTTCGAACCTTAATTTTTATTAAAAAAATATCGCAAACTCCGCCAAAATACCCAAGAATATCTGCTAAAATATCAAAACAACCGCTTTAAACGGTTGTTTTTTTATTGTTTATTGGGAGTTTTGTCGAAGGGTTTTACTGGTAATTTTTAACATTTTGTGTTAAGGTAAATACAGAAAGGGCGGGGACAAGCAAATGACCGGCGACAAGCTAATACTACTTAAGACCGAAGAAATTTTACCACCTACCGATAATCCCCGTAAAATTTACGATGAAAGCGAACTTCTCACCCTTTCTGATAGCATTAAGCGTAACGGACTTTTGCAACCCCTTGTTGTTAGAAAAACCGAAAAGGGTTATAGCTTGGTTGTGGGCAGCCGCAGAAAAGCCGCCCTTGAAATACTGGGTATTAAAGAAGCCCCTTGCATTGTTATAAAAAGCAATAATTTAGAAACAGCGGCATTAGGTCTTATTGAAAACCTGCACCGCAAAGAATTAAACCCCTTTGAAGAAGCCGAAGCCATTGAAAAACTGCTTGTGGTTTATGGGCTCTCGCAAACTGAAGTTGCAAATATGCTATCAATGGCGGCGAGTACCCTTTCAAACAAACTACGTATATTAGCCTTAAATAAAGAAACACGCGAAATTCTATTAAAAAACAATTTAACAGAACGACACGCAAGGGCGCTACTATGTTTAAAAGAAGAAAAACGCCTTAGTGCGCTTAACATAATAGTTACTAAAAAACTAAACGTTAAAGAAACCGAAAGTCTTATTAAAAAACTAAATTCAGAAAATAAAAAAAGAAAATCGGTTGCAGTTATTAAAGATTATAAAATTTTTACAAACTCTTTTTTAAACCTTGTTAACACAATGCGCCAAAACGGAATAAATGCTAAAACCGCAAAGACTGAAACCGACGATTTTATTGAATATACCGTGCGCATTGCAAAAACTAAAACCACTTAAAATACCCATCCATCCATTCCCCATATAGCAGAAAGACCGTAGGAAGAAATTCTTGCGGTCTTTCTGTATTATTTTTTAAAATTTTTATAAATAATTTAAAATATATATTGCAAACTATACTAAAATGGTATAGAATATAAACGGTTTAAAAAGGAGGCATATATTTTGAACAGATTTGTATATGCAGATAACGCCGCTACAACGTCGGTTTCTAACGAGGTTTTAGAGGTTGTTACAGACACACTTAAAAATGTTTACGGCAATCCAAGCTCTCTATACGAAATGGGGGGCATGGCAAAGTCGGTTATAGATACTGCAAGAGATAGAGTTGCTACTGCTCTTGGTTGCGAAAGCAAAGAGGTATATTTTACTTCGGGCGGAAGCGAAGCAGATAACTGGGCAATTAAGGGTGCCGCAAAGCGTATGCTTAAAAAGGGTAAGAACGAAATTATTTCTACCGTTTTTGAACACCACGCAGTTTTGCACACACTAAAAGCACTAGAAAAAGAGGGCTTTAAGGTAACCCTTTTACCTGTTTATTCTAACGGTATTATAAAACTAGAAGACCTTAAAAATGCAATTACAGAAAAAACAGGTCTTGTTACAATTATGTATGCCAATAACGAAATTGGAACTATTCAACCAATTGAAGATATTGGCGCAATTTGTAAAGAAAAGGGCATTTTATTCCACACCGACGCCGTTCAAGCGGTTGGCAACCTTGAAATTGACGTTAAAAAGCAAAATATTGATATGCTAAGTCTTTCGGCTCATAAGTTCCACGGCCCTAAAGGCGTTGGCGCACTTTATATAAATAAATCTGTTTTTATTGATAATCTTATTGACGGCGGCGCACAAGAAAGAAGTCGCAGAGCAGGTACAGAAAACACCGCAGGTATTGCAGGTCTTGGCAAAGCAATTGAGCTTGCCACTAAAAACATTGAAGAAAAACAAAAGAAATTAAAAGAAATTTCTAACAGAATTATTGAAGGGGCTTTAAAAATTGAAAGAAGCCGCCTTAATGGCGACCCCGATAAGCGCCTATGCGGTAACGTTAACCTTTGCTTTGAGGGTATTGAGGGCGAAAGCTTACTTTTAATGCTAGACTTAAAGGGTGTACAGGCCTCTTCCGGTTCTGCTTGTACTTCGGGCTCGCTGGATCCTAGCCACGTGCTACTCTCTATTGGTCTTCCACACGAAATAGCACACGGCTCGCTTAGACTTTCTTTTTCTGACGAAAACACAATTGAAGATGCCGATTATATTTTATCGGTGCTTCCCGATATAATTAATAGACTTCGCGAAATGTCTCCGCTTTGGGACAGAATTAAAAGGGAGGAAAAATAATGTATACTAAAGAAGTTATGGACCACTTCACTAACCCCAGAAATATGGGCGAAATTGAAAATGCCGACGGCATTGGTGAAGTTGGCAACGCCAAGTGCGGCGATATTATGAAAATGTTTTTAAAAATTGAAAACGGAATTATTGTTGACTGCAAATTTAAAACCTACGGTTGCGCTTCTGCTATTGCAACAAGCTCTATTGCAACCGAAATGATTAAAGGTAAAAGCATTAACGATGCAATAGCCCTTTCTAATAAAGCAGTTGTTACTGCTTTGGGCGGTCTTCCAACACATAAAATTCACTGCTCAGTTTTAGCAGAACAAGCAATTAAAGCGGCTTTATCTGATTATTACACCAAACAAGGAATTGACCCCGAACCAATCGTTGGTAAAATTTCAGAGTGCGATCACGATCATTGTGATTCTTGCGGCATGTAATATAAAGCCGTATTGTCGGTTCGAAACCATCCCGACGTTAATAAAAACTATGGAAGGAAAATTAAATATGTCAAACACAAAAAAATTAGTGCTAACAGCATTAATTGCAGCGTCGTACGCCGTTACAACCTTAGCAATTGCTCCCTTTTCTTTTGGGGCAATACAGTTTAGAGCTTCGGAAGTTTTAACCATTTTGCCCGTTTTTACCCCTTATGCAATTCCCGGTCTTGCGGTTGGTTGCTTTATTGCCAATATTTTTAGTCCGTTTGGAATTATTGATATGGTTTTTGGCACCATTGCAACACTTATTGCGGCGGTTTTAGGGTATTTGGTACGTAATATAAAAGTTAAAGGCTTCCCCGTTTTTGCACCCTTTTTTGCAGTTATTTCTAACGGTGTCATTATAGGGGCGGTTACCTCTATTATGGCAAACCTTGATTTTAACGGTTTTTTAATAAACCTCGGTCTTATATCTTTAAGCGAAGCCATTTCTTGCTATATATTAGGTATTCCTTTTTATTACGGCCTAAACTCGTTAATTAAAAAAGGAAGAATTAGTTTGAAATAAAAAAAGTCCGTATTAAACGGACTTATTTATTATAGGAAAGAAAATAGCGAAAACTTTTCGGCATCTTTAATATCTGTAACCAAAAAGATAATTTCTGAAAGGGTTGCTCTTAGGTGGTCTTTACTTTCTTTTGTGCAATAATCGCTTACAGAAAAAACCTTCTCGCTAATTTCGTCAATGCGGTTCATATTAACAAAAACTATAAGGTAATTTTGATAAATATTCCACTTGTTTGAAAGTTTGGCGGCTTCTTTTTTTGCCGCATTATAATCTTCTCTTTTTGCGGCGGTAACTAAAATAGATAGATCGTTATTAATTTCATCCACCATTTTGCTTACGGTAAAGGCTCCTATAAAGCAAATTAGTATTGCAACAATTAAAAATATTATACTTATATAAAACCTTTTCATTTGTTTTGTTCCTTATTAATAATTATGCTTTCGCTTCCCTTTGTTAGGGTCATTAAATAAATGTCTTCTAAATTTTGCTTTTTCTTTTTTATAAATTGCAAAAGTTCTTCTTCGGTTATATTTAAAAAGTTTAAAGCGCTATATACAATTTTGCCGTCGCTTACAACAAGCATTGGAAGTGTATCGGGTGAATTATCCATTGTTATTGGAGCATATTCGCTTTTTTGTTGAACCGACAGGTTGCCGTTTAGTTCTAAAACGGCAGAGTGCACGGTTGAAACGTCAAAAATTCCCTGTTCGCGAAGAAGTTGGGTTAAATCTTGCGAGGACATCCTAACGTAATGCATAGCCTTTTGGTCTATTTTGCCGTTAGATATTAACACAACGGGACTACCGCTTAAAATCTTTTTAGCGCCGGGGTGCCGCATTGTTATTACCGAAATACCAATTTCTAAAAATACCAAAATAAAAATACCAATAAAACTTAAAAGCACCGGCTGACCCAAATCTTGCAACGAAATTGCCGCAAGTTCACTTATTAGCATTGTAACCACAAGTTCTGTTGGTTGCATATCGCCAATTTGCCGTTTACCCATTAAGCGTATAGCCACAGATATAAATAAATATATAATTAATGTTCTTAAAACAACTCTTATAATACGCCCGTGCCCCCTTTGCTTTAAAATATTATTACCTGAATATTAAAAAATATTAAAAGGACAAATTTATGGAACTTAGTTTAATTGAAAGAAGTTTAATAAAACGCTACCGCAAAAAAATATGGAACCGCTTTATTGAAGCGGTTACAGTTTACGACCTTATTAAAGAAAACGACCGTATTGCCGTTTGTATTTCGGGTGGTAAAGATAGTTTTATTATGGCAAAACTTTTAGAAGAACTTCAAAAGCACGGCCACACCAAATTTGAATTAGAATATATTGTTATGAACCCCGGTTATAACGAAGAAAACGCCCGTCTTATTGAAGAAAACGCTAAAAAATTAAATATTCCCATAAAGGTTTTTAACAGCGATATTTTTGAAGTAACCGAAAAGGTTGGCGGAAGTCCTTGTTACTTGTGCGCCAGAATGCGCCGCGGTTGTCTTTATTCTTATGCAAAAAGTTTGGGTTGCAATAAAATTGCTTTGGGGCACCATTTTGACGACGTTATCGAAACAACCCTTATGGGTATGCTTTACAGCGGTCAGTTTAACAGTATGATGCCCAAACTAAAATCTATAAACTTTGAAGGTATGGAGCTTATTCGTCCGCTTTACTGCGTTAGAGAAGCCGATATTATTGCTTGGGCAAATTTTGCAGAGCTTAAATTTATTGCTTGCGCTTGCAAATTAACAGAAGGCGTAGAAAATAAAGAGCTTACAAGCTACCGTAAAAAAGTAAAAGCCCTTATAAAAGAGCTTAAAAAGGACGACGACCTTGTGGACGTTAATATTTTTAAAAGTATGCACAACGTTAATTTAGACCAAATTGTAGGCTTTAAAAAGGGCGAAGAAAAACACCTGTTTTTAGAATATTACGATGAATAAATAAAACCACCTACCGTAGTAAGTGGTTTTTTGTTAATTAATTTTTATTTTTTGTGTTTTATTATTTTTATCTCTATAATAGTAATAATTATTTTTTATGGTTATACATCTTGAAAAATCTTTTAAAGCTCCTTTTTCTATCATAACGGCTTCTTCCGGACTAGTAGCACAGGCATAAAGAATTTGTTGTTTGTTTTCTATTTTTACATAATAAATAAGTCCATCATAATACATTACCGATTCTTCGTATATATGACCATCATCTAAACTATCAGTAGAATTTTCAATAACTCTGACAGTTCCATCTACATATTCACAAAGTTTATAGGGAAGGCGTTGCGTAAATACAAAATTGCCGTTTTCTGTTAGAACGAATTTTGAATAAAGCGTATTAGTTAAGTTTTTGTCTTCGCTATAAACCCCGCCACCTAAAATCTTTTCTGTTTTTTGGGTGATTATATTCTTTTTATATATTGTAAAGGTTCTTTCGGCGTGGTCGATATAATATACGTTTTCGCCATAAATATCATATTGAGCCACATCGTTGTGTAGTACAATTGGCTTTAAATCGGTAGTACTAATTAAATATAACTCAATAGCATCGCAAACAAACACGTTATTATTATAAATTTTCATATCATTAAGACCATTAAACTGTTCGTGCGATACCAAAAGTTCTTGTTGATTTGTTCCGTTTTTAAGCACTCGGCTTAATGCATTGTAAGTGCTATCGTTACCGCACAAATAGTAAACATAATCTCCGTTTATTGCTAACTGATAAATTTTATTATCTTTTTCATCTTCAAAAATAACGGTATCGTTTTTATATATTTTATTTTCAAAATAATAGTATTTATCGTTACCGTCATATTCAATAATTTCTTCACTTATATTGTTTAAAATAGAAGAATTATCTATAGGTGTTTGTGTGCACCCTGCAAGTAAAAGCAAGCAAATGGCTAATATCAACGATAATACTTTTTTCATAAAAACACCGCCTTTTTCTTTATTATAACACCATAATATATTAAAGCGCAATTATGCATTATTACAAAAATACTATTATGTTTTTAGTGAAAAAATAAAACCACCTACCGTAGTAGGTGGTTTTTTGTTAGATTTCTTCGTCATCGTCTATTAAAGTAACTTCGCCTTCAGTTTCTTTAATTCCTTTTTCTTCTAAGTGAAGTTTTTCGGCAACCTTTTTCTTTGCTTTACGCCACCAAATAATAACGGCGGCACTAATTGCGGCGCCAACACCGGCAATTGCTGCAGCGGCAACCGACACAACCGAAGGGTCCACGTATAAAGTAATCGGACTTAACATATTTTTTTCTCCTTTATTTTTTAATAAGCTTTTTAATAATGTATTTTGCGCCAACAGCGCCGGCAGTGCCTAAATTATAGAAATATTCTTCGCGCTCTTTTTTGGCGTTTTCATAAAAACTCTTATCGTTTAATAAGCTTTTTACGGTATCAGCAATTTTGCTTTCAAGGTCTTCGGGGTTAATATCAACACCGAGCACACTTCTTAAACGAATTTCTTGCGGAACAATACCCAAATTTTCGTAATTTGGATTTTCTACCTTCATTTTGGTATTAACAAAAATACCCGGCTTTAAGGTTGCAAAACCAAATTCTATACCGGTACCCGACCAGTCGGTAATTATAATATCGGAACTATATATAGATTCGCTAGAGCTAAAGTCAAGCTCGAACTCTAAATTTTCGCCCACCTTATCGGCATATCTTTCGCAAACTGCAAGCATTTTTTCTTTATAGCGCTTCATATATTCGGGGTGGGGACGAACTATAATTTTATAATCGTCGCAATAAAGTTGTTTAATTAAAACGTCAATGCAACTATCAATTAGGTTATCTTCTTGCCAAGATGGAGCAATTAAAATTTGCTTTTTGCCGCCTTCTCTTTTCGGCATTTTTTCGTAAGAATCAATAAGTTTTTCTATAAAGGGATAACCAAATTCAACTAAGGTTTTTTCTTTTGTGCCGTAAAGTTTTTCGCTGGCTCTTATTTCTTTAGCAATATTCGGGCCTGTACAGAAAATAGTATCGTAATTATCTAAACTATTTTCTTTAAAGGTCATATGTAAACTATTGGGGTCGTGCGGAACAAAGATATACTCAATATCTTTACGCATAAGCGAACGTTTTAAATACATATTATCAAGGTCGGGGGTTGTCATAACAACAATGTCGGCCTCAATTTTCATCATTAAGGTAATTAGCTTTTTAACACCAATATAATATGGTTTGATTTTGGGTTCTTCTTTTGCTAATTCAAATATCTTATCGTCAGGGTCGTTAGTAACGTAGTGAATCGTAACGTTGGTTTTCTTTAAAAGATACTCTACAATTTCGGCATAGTATTTATAAAAGCCACTGCGTTCAGAATAAATTACTAAATGCTTATTGCCAATACTAAAGAAGCGCTTATAATCTTCTTTTTCGCGTTTAGCGTTTTCATCCTTGCCAAACGGCTTTTTCTTTTCGCCCAAACTTTGCATAGCTTTAAGTTCTTTGCGGCTTTCTTCAAGCGCTTCGTAATCAACGTATTTTTTAGGTGAAATAATTGCGTTTAAAATGTAAAGCTGAATAACTGCAAACAAGTTACTTGCAACCCAATAAAGTGCAATACCTGCAGGCACAAAGAAACCTAAATAAAGTGAAAGGCCAACTGAAAATACTAAAGTTCCCCATTTATTAGCCTTGCTTTGTTCAGACTGTAAAACGTTTGAGGTGTTTTGGCAAACGCAAAGTAAATATGAAGAAAGACCTGCAATAATTGGAACAAGTATTGTTATGCCAAACGTTTGACTTGGAATATAAGAAAGGTTTATACCTAAAAAGCCAAGTTCAAAGCTTGTAATTTGTTTTAAATACTCGGCACTAACTATTGCTTCAAACTCTTTAAAATGATCGCCCTTAATTAAATTAATGGCGGTTAGCTGAATTGAAGAAGATTCTACCGACTGCCCCGAAATTTGAGCAGCTAGGTTATTAATAGCATCAATTGTTTCTTTTGGAAGATGAAAAAGATGTGTAAAGGGGTTATAAATAACACCAATAACACCCAATAAAATTACAATTTGCAATACAAGTGGTATTAAAGAAGCTAAAGGATTATATTTTTCTTGTTTGTAAAGTTTAGATTCTTCAATAGCAATTGTATCGGCATCGCCAAAATATTTTGCCTTAATACGATTAATTGCAGGTTGAATTTTAACCATTTTAATTGAGTTTTTTTGCACCCAAACTGCAACAGGTAATAATATAAACTTTGTTATTAAGGTAAATACAATTATAGCAAGGCCGTAATTATGTATAAAGTTATAACAGAATTCCATAACGTATCCTAAAGGATACGCAATAATATCGGTTAACGAACCCATAATCATTCCTCCTAAACATTATAATTATACCACGCATGGTAGTTTTTGTCTATACGAATTATTGACTAAACTTTTTGGCTATGCTAAAATATAATTACAGTTTTTTAAATCAGAAAGGACGGTTTTTATGGCAGAAAAAACCACCAAAAAAGCCTCTTACGGCAAAAAATTTATTTCGGCTTTTATTGTAACTGTTTTTACAGTTTTTACACTTTTATTTTTTAATCCATTAGAAATATATTTTGGCAACGCTATTGAATTTAGTTTTTCAACAGAACTAGCCGCTTTAATTTTATTTATTATTTCTGCAGTTTTTAGCCTTTTGGTTTCTGCCGCAGTTAGCTTTTTACCCACCAAAATTTTGCGTCCCTTTAATATTGCCGTTTTTGGTGTTGGCTTCTGCTCGTATATTCAGTCTTTATTACTAAACGGCAGTATGGGTTCGCTTACAGGCGACAAAGACAATTATTCAACAACACTTATAATTGTAAATATTTTAATTTGGGCATTTATTTTTGCCGCTCTTATTACCGCCTTTATAATTTTTAAAAAGCGTAAAAAATCAAAAAGTTATTTCTTTGCTTTGCGTTACGTTGCTTTAACTTTAGTGGCAATTCAGCTTGTAAGCCTTGCCGTTTCTTATATAAGCGTTGATAAAAGTATTAACAAAATTAAAGACGTTTACGTAAGTAACGAAGGTAAACTTGACCTTTCCCCTAACGAAAACGTTGTATATTTTATTATTGATACTTGCGATGGCAGTTTGGTTGAAGAAGCACTTAAAGATTACCCTGATATGTTCTCGGGCTTTGGCGGCTTTACGTATTTTCCAAATATGTCAACAACACACAGCCGTACTTATCCAAGTTTAACCTATTTATTAACAGGTCAAAAATGTTATTTTGATAAACCATATACCGATTACGTTAACGACGCCTTTAAAAACAGCAGTTTTATAAACGATATTGATGCACTTGGCGCCGATATTAGACTTTATACCGAAGCCTATTATATTGGCGAAACCGCTCTTGATAAAATTGACAACATTAAAAAGTACGATAGTTCAAATTTAAGTTCTATGAACATTTGGGGCTTTTTAAAGCAAACGGTTAAGGTTTCGGGTTATAAATCGGCTCCTTACCTTGCAAAAGAAATTTTTTCTTATACCACAAACGTAATAAATAACGGCTCGTTAAAGGCTGCTTCCGATAAGCACGTAATGTTTGATGACGTTGGATTCTATCAACAAATTATAAACACCAAACTATCGGTAAATAAAAACTACACCAAATCTTTCCGTTTGTACCACATGTACGGTTCACACGCAGGCACTGTTATAAACGAAAATTGCGAATATGAAAAAGACGTTCCGCGTTCTGATGCAACACGCGGCAGTTTGAAACTCATTGAATCCTATATTAATCAAATGAAACAAAACGGCACCTTTGATAATACTACAATTATTATAACTGCCGACCACGGATTTTCGGTAGCGAGTGAAGATTTATCGTTAACTTCTGCACCATCTTGTATTTTACTTGTAAAACCAAAAGGTGCAAACGGTAACGAAAAAATGAAAACCTCTTTAGCACCCGTTTGCCACGAAGACCTTTTTGCAACCGTTATTGACGGTCTTGGCGGAGACAGTGCAAAATACGGCAGAACCGTTTTTGAAATTGAAGAAAACGAAGACCGCGAAAGAAAATATTATCACACTGCCCTTGTAAGCGATAAAGATGGTGAAGTTGCTTTAAGAGAATATTCTATTAAAGGTGACGCACGAAAATTAGAAAGCTATTCTTTAACCGGTAATTATTGGGACGTTAAATATAGTAAGCTTACTGTTTCTGAAAAGCGTTTAAAAGATTTTATAAAATAAAAAAGAAACCACCTACTTTTTTGTAGGTGGTTTTTATTTTGCTTTTTATTATTCAACAGGTGTTTTTTGAACGAATAGAACGCCTAAAGTATTTCTGCCACAGTGGCAAGAAACGGTAGCGCCCGCGCGAGTAATTAAAACTTCTTTAAAAGGTAAAGCCTTTTTAACTTCTTCAACTACGCTATTTACAATATCCATATCAACCCCTGCGTGTGTAACAAATACGCGTTCTAAATCAATATTATCGCCGTTTTCTAAACGTGCTTTTGCATATTCAATTAAAACGTCGGCATATTTACCACGATATTTTTTGCCAACTGCCATTGTGCCGCCCTTAACTTCAATACAGGGTTTTAATTTTAATAGGTTTGCGCCAAGTGCTGCAAGCGTACTGCAACGACCGCCCTTGTGTAAATATTCTAAAGAGTCAATAACAAATGAAGCATTAACGTAGTCCACCATTTTGTTGTTGATAAAATCAACAATTTCTGCGGCAGTTTTGCCTTCATCTTTTAATTCGCAAGCCTTAATAACCGAAAGACCGCCGCCGGTGGATAGGTTTTTAGTATCAATTACGTAAACGCCGCCAACTTCAGCTGATGCTGCACATGCATATTGGTTTGTGCCTGATAATGTTTTGCTGATGGTAAAGAAAATAATTTCGTCATCATCATTTTCTTTTAAAGAACGGAAAAAGTCTTCTGCTTCTGCAACGTTAATCGCGGCAGTTCTTCCTAAAATTCCGGTTTTAGAGTGGAATTCATAAATATCGTCGGGTGTTACGTCAACACCGTCGTGATATTCCTTATCTCCTAAAATAACCGAAAAAGGAACTGTTTTTATATTATATTTTTCAATTAATTCTTTTGATAAGTCAATACTAGTATCGCTAGCAATAATAAGTTTTCCCATAATCATTTCCTTTCAAAAAATTATATTGGTATTATACCACATATATACCCTTTTTTCAAGAAAAATAAAAAGGGAACGGTTTTACCGTTCCCTTGTATTTGCTTCAAAACTCCGAAAAAAATGGAATCGGTGTTCCGTCTTCATTCTATTCTTGAAAATACCAGCCGCCATGCAAAAGGAACTGTTTTAAAGTTTCTAATTTTGTACACCAAACATTATTTATCCCTTTTTCATGGTCAGTCATATGCTCGGTGCCCGGTATTACATCTATTAGTTTTATAGTAAAATCATTTTCTTTAACGCAATCCGAAGTTTTTATTTCTCCATCCCAAGCAATTCCGCAATATGCCGCATGACCAAAAGGCCCCAAAACCATAACCGACAAATAATTAACATTATTTTTTATAACAGGAGAAATCCACCTTTGTGGCCCATCAACACAAGAAAAACCAAACGACCATCTATTTGTTAATTTCTCTCCTATAAGTTCTTCTAATCGCTCTTGAATTTGCCTTGACGCCTCATCAATAAAAAGTCTATTATATTTACCCATTATTTTGGGAATATCCGTTTCGTAAAAGCCCGATGCTAATATACCACCACCCACCACATTTTTGTTGCGTATGTAGTATAATTTCTTGTCGCTAATAAAATCTTCAAATTCTTGCGGGATCTCATTGCATAAAGACACCTGCGCATCTGGTTTCAACATAAATGGACTGATTTGTGGCTTTGATAGGTATCTCTCTCCCCATTTAACCCAAACCATTTCAACTTTTCTACCTACAAACACAGTTAACGGATAATATATTTCTTGATTGTGTTTAAACCTATAAGTGCCAATATTTTTGGCGGAATCATATTTATGGTAACTATCATACAACATAATTTTATATATTTTTCTTCCGAATTTTTCTTCCATTATAGGAAATAAGGTATTAAAAAGCAAATGGTAGGTTTCAGAATCAGAAAAACAATCTCCTATAAACTCCAAATTTTTGTTCATCAAAGCTCCTCCCTCTAAAGCGCACAAAATTCCAAAGGCCATAAAACAGGAGTTGACTCACACAGGAAATACGCTCCTACAATCACTACCCCCGCCACAACACAAATTGCAATACTTTGAATAACAACGTTTTCCGCAAAACTAGTATCAATAGTAATAACACTTGATAATTGATAATTTTCAACCGTGTTTTTTTCCATTTCCGGCACTACCACCAATTGCTGTGTTTGCACATCAACCGTATGATAAAAAACAATACCCGTTTGTTCATCAGCTCGGCCAGCGCTTTGTACTTCCAAATATTTCCCATTAACATGCGGAATTACAAATGAAGTGATATAGTTTCCTTTCAATAACGGAGTGGTAAATGATTGTGGATACAATCGGCTTGCATTGATATATCTATTCACTTGTTTAACCGCCAAACCATCGTTTGTTGTTAACTTATAATAAATATTGTTGTATATATCTTTGGCATGTTTAATCTCCCAAATATATGTACATCCACCTGTATCCTTCAAAACATCGGCGTACCCAAAATAGGTTCCCCTGTTATTTCCTTTGTTTATTTTATTGTCTTCCATTTTGTATGTGCCGCCAACAATATTTGCCACACACATTGCAACTATATTATGCGTAACTCTAAATTGATTTAAAGTAGACATTGCTGCATATGTTCTATCCGAAACATTTTGCTCATTAAAAATATTTATCAGTGTTTCCCTATCTATGATTAATCCACTTACGGATGGTCTATATAAGCGTATTGCTTCTAGGGTATTTTCTTCTAGTTTACCGTATCCTTGACTATCGTTAGGATCAAAATATCCAAAAAGCTCCAATACGGTTTGTAACACATACACATCAAGACCAGTAGAATTTAATGATAAATCTTTAGGAAATGGGTTGTTAGACGTTTTGTCACCACCCAATACAGCAAATGCATAATCTGACATTATATTATTTTCTACGACTAAATATCCAGATCTTATCAGGTTTGCTTGATGTTCTATTTCCGTGATTGTTTGATTTTTAGTGTTTAACGATATCTCTCCATTAATATAAGCTTCCTTAGTTTCGTTCACCAATAACTTATATGTTAGTAGTTTCTTCTTTATTGTTTCATTTTGTATTAACGTATCGGGATAGCTTAATCTTGAATCCGGATTATAAATCAATAATGTAAATGTTTCGCAAAAACGGTGTTCTCCTATTTTTGCATAAGCCCTAATAACTGTCGTTCCTGTAGAGATTGCAGTTATCTTACCGTTTCCATCTATAGTCGCAACCGACGGTTTGCTAGAATTCCAATGAACAGGTTTGGCTTTTGTAGGGTCAATAGCATAACCCAACTGCCAAGTTTCACCAATAGCAAGTTCATGATTTTGGGGTCTGTTTACAATAGAAATTTTGGGTTGAATAACCCTAATAACATAACTATCTTGAACACCACTACTATCGTTAGCGTAAGCTATTAACGTTACTTTGCCTGGACTTTTTGCGGTTATAGATACACGATGACTATCATTTAAGTTAACGTCACATTCAATAATGCCGCTTTCACTTAATCCCCAATCCAATTCAGTATTAAGTGCTACTGTTGGTAAAACCCTTGCGTTTAATTCTATTGTTTCACCAACATATAAAACCTTACTTGATGGTTGGTTGTAAGCTATTTCTATGCTTTCAACTATTTTTTGTTTTATGTTAATTGTTATTTGCTCGCTTAGATTTAATTCCGGACATTGAAAAACAACGTTAACCGTTCCCGGTTGTAGTGCGTGTAGCTCAAAAACTGTATTGTCTTCGTTAGCACTAAAATATGCTATGCTAGAATCATTTGTAATAAAATTAACTTCATATTGATAACTTATACAATCGGGTTTATAAACGGTATAGGTTTCTCCTGTATAAATATCTTTAGGCAAGTACTGACCTATATCAATATCTGCTAAAACAAAAAGCTCAAAATCGCGAAAATCTTCCCAGCCCGGCTTTGTTATTTCAATAACGGTGCTACCAATACCAACACCCGTTACCGTTCCATCACCGTTAATACGAACAACCCCAGAAGTTCTTGCGTAAATATTAACGTCCGGGTTATTTGTAATTTCAACCGTTTCGCCTAGCATAATCGCAGAATTTTCGGGAACTTTGTAATCATAAAATACTATTGGTTTATTATTGACAGTTAGTATAAAACTATCGCTTAATCCACTTTCTGTATCAATGGCAAAAATTTCTGTAGTGCCAGCCGATATAGCCGTAATAACACCATTCTCATCAATAGTTGCCACATTAGTATCAATTGAAACATAATCTATATTTTCAGCAATAGTTTTACTTGGGTACATAATTGCAGAAATTCTTTGCGAGTTTCCTACATAAAGCCCATCATTTTCTGGCTTATTAATAATTTCTAAACTGTCCGTTTCAATAAGGGTATCTGCAAACACAACCGATAAATAAGGGGCATATTCGATATTGCGGCTTGAGTGGAATATCATAGAATCCCAAGCGTTTTCGGTTTCGTTAACCATTGAAAGTTTAACACCGTTATTATCTTTTTCGCCGCTATACCAAGCCTTTGTAAGCTCGGTAATATCAATAGCTTCTGCGCAACCTACAAAATCAAAATTAAAATAGGTATGCGAGGAGGCAGTGGTGCTTGTTGCAGGTCTATTGTTATATGTTAAACAGGTTTCTCCAGAAGCAGTATATACATTTTGCCAGTCTTCAGTTATTTCATAAGCACCAACAATAAATTCTTCCCAAGTACCGCAAGATTTTTTGGGAGTTATCATTATTGAAGAAGAAAATAAATGATAATTTTCTGGAAATTCAGGCAAGTTGTCAAACTTAATATATGTTTCAAAATAGTCGCAATCGCTCATCCAAGCAGATTTACCCACTTTAAGTTGATCTTCAAAACCATAAATATTATCACCAAAAGGTGCATAAGAATAGGTGTAACCATCGTGAATACCGTTATGCATTGTAACGGTAGGGTCAATAGTTACAGGATAAGCTCTATTTTCATCGGTTAACCACTCAAAACTAGGGGTATATGTTAAAGTGGCTTTTTTGTTTTTTATTTCTAAATTAGTTTCAATATCATAACTATATTCGTCGTTGCTATCATACATAAATGGAATAGGAATATAGAAGATAGGATTTTGTTTTGCGGTATCTTTTTCAGCATAAAACCAAATACTACCATTAGTACGCTTTTCAATTAACATACCTTCTGCAGTTATTTGG
>JAZQHT010000015.1:0-94564 GCA_045540715.1 Acutalibacteraceae bacterium
CCAAATAACTGCAGAAGGTATGTTAATTGAAAAGCGTACTAATGGTAGTATTTGGTTTTATGCTGAAAAAGATACCGCAAAACAAAATCCTATCTTCTATATTCCTATTCCATTTATGTATGATAGCAACGACGAATATAGCTATGATATTGAAACTAATTTAGAAATAAAAAACAAAAAAGCCACTTTAACATATACCCCAAGTTACAAGTGGTTAACAGATGAAAATAGAGCATATCCTGTAACTATTGACCCTACCGTTACAATGCATAATGGTATTCACGATGGTTATACCTATTCTTATGCACCGTTTGGTGATAATATTTATGGTTTTGAAGACCAACTTAAAGTGGGTAAATCTGCTTGGATGAGCGAGTGCGACTATTTTGAAACATATATTAAGTTTGATAACTTGCCGGAATTTCCAGAAAATTATCATTTATTTTCTTCTTCAATAATGATAACTCCAAAAAAATCTTGCGGTACATGGGAAGAATTTATTGTTGGTGCTTATGAAATCACTGAAGACTGGCAAAACGTATATACGGCTTCTGGAGAAACCTGTTTAACATATAACAATAGACCTGCAACAAGCTCTACTGCCTCCTCGCACGCGTATTTTAATTTTGATTTTGTAGGTTGCGCAGAAGCTATTGATATTACCGAGCTTACAAAAGAGTGGTATAGCGGCGAAAAAGATAATAACGGTGTTAAGCTTTCAATGGTTAACGAAACCGAAAACGCTTGGGATTCTATGATATTCCACTCAAGCCGCAATATCGAATATGCCCCTTATTTATCGGTTGTGTTTGCTGAAGGTGCTGAGCCGCTTGAAAGAATAGAAATTCAGGTGGATAATGAACATATATTAGGTACAGATCCAAATCATTTAATGAACATTGGAATCTATCCCGAATCTTCAAGATATTACTATATTAACGATATTGCGTTAACATCTTCAAATGAAAGCGTCGCAAAAATATTTAAAACTAATGGTTTTCCACCATATGTTTTATATGCGCTCGACGAAGGAACCGCCACAATAACCGCAACCCTCACCTCAAATCCACAATTTACTGATTCTGTAGAGTTTACAGTCGTTGAGCCTTATGCAGATAATATTGAGATAGTTGTGCCGGATTTAAACATTACCGGTGGAACAATTAGAACAGTTAAGCTTAATATAACGCCAGAAAAATTCCAAGATGAATTGTTTGACAGCATTACGCTTGCCTCTTCTAATCCAGATGTAATATCAGTTTTAGATAAAAACTATAACGAACAAGGGTTTAATATACAAATAAACGGGGTTGGTACAACCACACTTACTGTAAACGTTGATGGCGTAACTGTTACTAAAGAGGCAGAGGTTTATTATCAACCCGTAACCGAGGTAACAATAACCAATCGTCCCGCAGGCGATATGTTGCACCTTGTCTATAACAACACGCATAAAATAGGCGTATCGCTCGCACCGTCTAATGCATCACAACCGGGTTATTATTTTGAATCTAGTAATCCCGGAGTTGCTACCATTGACCAAATGGGTAATATAACTGCGTTAAAAACCGGAAGCACATATATTTATGCTCATGCATCTAACGATGCTATAAGCGACAGTTTTTTATTAACAGTTTACGACGTTGATTTGACTTATAACAAACCACAAAATAATATTATAGACGTGGGTGAAACATTTACTGTTTCCACCGATTCTACTGTAACCATTAGTGCGCGCACACCTGGGATTATAAGTATTAATGGCGATGGCACAATAACCGGCTTATCTGTTGGCAAAACTATAGTAGAAGTTTCTTGCTTTGGCTCGGATTATTTTGAAGAATTTGAGCTTGTTGTTACTAAAAATTTTGTTATTACGGGTATTCCGGAAGAAATAGACACGAATACCGTTTTTACTTTATATCGTCCTGTAGAAATTAGTTTAGAATATGAAGTAAATTATATTACCAATGATGCTAGCATTGCTTATTTTTCTAGTAACGAAGAAAATTCTGCTTTTGAGTTTAGATCAATTAAACCGGGAACTGTGAATATTGTTTTCCAATGTCCCGAACTAAACATTTACGATCAAGTAACGGTTACAATTTTAGAAATTCCTGCAACAAGCGTTGAAATAGATTCAGAGAAAGAAAAAATCACAATATATGTTGGGGAGTCTGAAACCATACATGCTAAGGTATATCCTTTAATCGCAAGCAATCGTGATACGATATGGAGCATAGATGATGGCTGTATAGATTATGAGGTTAATACCAGCAATAGTAATGCAGTTACTATAACAGGAAAAAAGCTGGGAACAGTTACGTTAAAAGCTACTGCCGCAGATGGTAGCGGTAAATATGACACTATTGTTATTACGGTTGTTGAACCAACGGTTAATTTTGAAAATGCCGATAACGATGTAATTCAATTAGGCAAACCGTATAAATTAAAATTAAATACAAAAGGTCCAGTTGCGATAAAAAGATGGGAAACAAGATCTCAAGTTTCAAATATTGTTAGCATAAGAAATAGCGTAATGATCCCCAATAGAGAAGGTTCCTTGGAAATTAGAGCGGTAGTAAAAAACACAGTAACTGGAGATGAATATTATTCGGACTATATCAATCTGACGGTTTATAAATTTGAAATTACTAAATTGCCAAACAATAATGAATTATTTCTTTCGGGAAAAAGAAAATTAAACATCACGCTCGGTGAAAATACAACAACAGATGTTACTTTAAGCTCATCTAATAAATCAATAGTGGATTTTGATTTACATGGAAACGTTATTGGAGTGGCCGAAGGAAAGGCAACGATAACAGTAACATCTAATGAATATGAAACGTTTTACGATACAATTGATATTACTGTAACCGAAACATACAGTTATTTTATTTATAATTTCGAAGCGGCTGATACTTTGGATGCTTCTGTTCAATATATAGCTGAAGAATTTTACGGTGGAGAAGGAAAATATGTTATAAGTCTTTATGCAAATAGTCCTACAGATTTTACCACAAAATGGAAGCAATTGGGTGAAAACGGTGAAAAAACAGGTTATGTAATAATAAGTGCGCATGGCACTCCTACCTCGTTTGCAGTGGATGAAGATGTGCATTCATCACCGCTATATCTCGAAAATATTAGAAATTTAGATAAAAAAAGCATGTATGGATTGCTTCTTTTAGTGTGCAATGCTGGCCACATTGATTTTAATGAAAACGTAGCAACTGCATTTTCAGAAATTGTTGAGGGAGCGCCTGTTATGGCTTCAGATGGTACAGTGCATATCGAAGAAGATGGTAGCGTTTGCAGTTCTATAAGAGACCAACATAATAAAGAAGAAGATATTGAAGACTATGACTTTGTAAAATTTTCCGAGGAAAAACTTGGTGATAAAAGGAGAACCACTAATAAAGGGTGGGTTATTTATAAAAATAAGTCATTATATAACTTTACAAATATAAAAACAACAAAATCGCTTAAATACCTACTGAATGTTTTATACAACTATGGTTAGAGGAGAGTGTAAAAATGAAAAAAATTTGTATTTTATTAGTTTTAATACTTGTTTTCCTAGTTGCTTGTAGTACGGACAATTCTCAAAACGTTACCTCAACGGAAAGCGAGAAGTGGATTACACCTTCACCCTTTAAATCAACGGAAGAAGTAGAATCATACATAGAATATTACAAGAAAAACAAACAAGTGGATAATGGATACACTTCTCCCAGAGTGGATAAATTTTTATATGCTTTTCGACTAGAATACGCGTGGTTTGATTTGCCAGAGGTATATCGCTTTAATTATTATGAAAATTCAAGAGTAGCCGTTTTATGGGAGCACACAGAAGCAATTTTTAATTGCTCTATTATTGACGATGAGGAGTTAATAAAAAGATTAAAAGAAGAAGGATATAAAGAGGTTAAAACGTTTAATAATGAAGTGAAATTTGCTTGGCGAGAGTTTGAGGATGATTTTGTTGAGCCAATATATTTTGAACAAAAATATGTTGCCGAAGATATAACATATGGTAGCAAAACTTATTATAATAAGGTTGTTATCTGCAAACCCTTTAATAACCCAGACGCAAAAGAAAATGAAAAGGTTGTATTTTTTGATATTTGTTGCGACAATAGATCTATGTACTATGACGAAGTTACACAGACAATCGACGGCAGACCTGTGTGCGAAATCCTCAATAGCGTTAAAGAGTGGGGATTAATAGAAGTTAAAAGACCAAGCACAGAATAAAAAAAGACCGAGAAAATTCTCGGTCTTTTATTTTGTTTATTTTTTATTTATTAATATGTTTTTCGAGTTCGGCGTTTAGGCGAATTCTTAAATCTAACATATAGTCGTTATCAAATGGGTATTGATAAAACTCTAAGCCGTTGCCGTCTGGACCTTTAACGTTTTCGTCTAAAATTTTAACAACTTCTTCTTTACCAATATAGCTTTCAAGTAATTTGCAAAGTCTATGGTCTTGAAGTGCCATTAAAAATACCTTTAAACGAATTGAAGGAACGCAATTTTTATCTTTGCCGGGGTAAACCGAAAATGCGTCGCCACCGGGGAACCAACCGTCGCAGTCGGCAGTTGCGTAGGGGTCAATTGGGTATATGGCTTTAGTTGAGAACCAGAAGTTAAAGCCCCAGGTAATAAAGCCTGTAATATCAAACTTATAAATAAGTGGACCTAAAATTCTGTTACGGCTTTGTTTCATTGATAAGAAACGGTTAGGCACTTCGTAATAGTGGCCGTTACAATGGTAAACAAAGTAATCTTTACAGCCAATATCATAAAAATCTCTAACGTGTTCAACGGCTGTTATGGCAATGTCCATAATACCTTCTTTATAAAAATCGTTATCAGAGCAAGCTTCAACAAAACGATATTTTGAAAGGTGTGGGTAAACCATGCTGTGAGCAATTCTATAATCCTCCATTTGATAAACCATTGGTTCATCGGAAATATGGAAGTAAGGCTCCATACCTTCTTTATCTATAAATTCTGAAAGAGCGGGTAAGAATTTATCTAAAAATTGATTATATCTGCCGCCGGGCACAACATCATCCCAGAAGAATAGCTTTTTAAATTCGCCATCTACAGTAGCCACTACCTTTGGTGTTTGTTTTGCACCGTGTTGTGAAAATAGCGGTGGCATTTCAAATTTATTAATGCCATATTTACGGCACAAATCAACCCAACGTTTTAGTTTATCAAACTTAAAAGTATATTCGCCATTTTCTAAAATAACGTCAACAAGCTGAACAGTGGCACGTTCGCCACCCTTTTGTGTATCAATCATTGGAGTAATAATGGGTGTTAAAATCATATTATATTGATATTCTTTATAGAATTTAATGTAGTTTTCAATAATTTCCCAGTGTTCTTCACTTAGTGGCTCAACGCCGTAATGTGAAGATAAAGCATCGCAGTGGAACCATTGACCGTTAGCAATTGTTAATTCCGGCAATTCGGCATCAATAACCTTAACCGAAACGGTGGCTTCACCAACCTTTTGGTCTTCTTTATAAAATTCAACAGTAATTTCGTTATTGCCTATTTTGGTTTTTTCGTTTGGCGTAAATTCAACGTAAATACTGTTCCAATAAACACTGCTTACAACAACGCTGTCGCCATCCTTTAAAAGTTTTAAGCAGTCGGGATATAAGCCGCTTTTACCGTTGTCTTCATAGCCGCCGTCAATACGGTTTAAACGAGAAAGACGCGAAGGAATATTTAAAACTTCATATACTTTAACGTCGCCATTGCCTTTTACTACCTTGGGGGTAATAATTTCTTGAGAAAGCATGGGGCTAACGTATAAATCAACCTTTAGTGCTACTTGAAAAGCAAAGGTTTCATTTTTTAAAATGCTTTGCTTATTAAGTAATGGCGAGGTGTAAGGCTCGCGGTCTAACAAGTTTTTTTCCATACAGGTGGTTGGAACTACCTTTAAAAACATAATTACACTTCCAAACATTTTTCATTTTGGTTTTAACCACCCTTATATTATCATAATAAAAATTAAAAGGCAAGTCAAAAACCTATATATTATAATAATAAACCTAGCTTTTTTGACTTTTTAATGGCTTTATGTTATTATTTTAAAGGTGATATTATGAAAAAAATATTTTTAAGCCTAATAGCCCTTGCTCTTATATTAATTTTAGGGATTAGTTTTATGGCTTGCTCTAATAAAGCTGTGGCCCCTTCAAGCAGCAGAAAAACTTTTAGTAAAAGCCCCAAATCAACAAGCTCTGCAATAGTAAAAACCAATAGCGTTGAAATTGTTGGCGATACGGTTGTACACTCTTTTTATTATTACGGCGATAGCACCGAAATTGTTTTTGCTTATAAAGACGGCGTTTTAGATTCGGTTGTTTTAACAAGAGAGTGTAGAGATAATTCCACCGCAGAACAAGCCTATAATAATTTTGAAGGCATTAACAACCACGCGTCAAGTCCGCTTTATGAAGATATAAAGTTAGAAGGTTTAACCTTTAGCTTAAAATATACCGAGTTTGGTATGCAAAATTATCAAAATATGTCTAAAGAAGAACTAAAAATCTTTTTAGAAAACGAATCTTTAGAACCTTAAATAGCCCAAGGCGCCGAAAACCATTTTCGGCTACAGTATAAACATAAAACCCCAAGGAATTACCTTGGGGTTTTGTGTTATCTTTTAACAAAAAATTCGTTATACCAAACTAAAAAGGTATATACCGCCCAAATTTTACGCGATAAATCTTTTTTACCTTTTTTATGTGTGTCTAGCATTTTAACAAGCTTTTTGGGTTTAAAAAACTGTTTTGCTTCATCGCTTAAAAAGGCTTGCTTTACAATATTATAATATTTTTCTTCTTTTAACCAAACACGAATTGGCACCGGAAAACCTAATTTATCTTTATTGGCCGTAAACTCTGAAATGCTCTTTTTAGCGGCTGCTCTAAGGGCTTTTTTGGTGGTTTTAGCGTCAACGCGGCAGTTTGTAGGCAAACTAAAAGCAAGTTTTGCCACCTCTTTGTCTAAAAATGGTACGCGTAGCTCCAGGCTATTGGCCATACTTGTTTTATCGGCTTTTAATAAAATATCGTTCATAAGCCACATATTAACGTCTAAAAACTGCATGCGTGTTGCGGTGTCGTAATCTTTGCTTTTAATGTAATATTTGCGGCAAACTTCCTCTGGCTTTGAAGCGCGAATATCTTTATTTAAAATTGCGTTACGCTCTTTATAAGAAAAAATGTTTGCGCCGCCAATAAACCACTCAGAAACCTTCTTGCCGCGCCTTATTAAAAAGTTAAAACCGCGCACTTTTGGAAAAAGGGATGCAACCGCGCCAATAATTCTTCTTATAAAAAACGGAATTTTATTGTATTTAACGGCGGTAAATGGTTCTTTATAAACGTTATAGCCGCCAAAAAGTTCGTCGGCCCCTTCGCCAGAAAGCACAACCTTTACGTGCTTAGATGCTAGGTTTGCAACAAAATATAATGCAATAGCAGCAGGGTCGGCAAGCGGTTCGTCCATGTGGTACTGAATATTCGGAAATTTTTCAAAATATTCGTCCGCAGAAATAATTTTAGAAATGTGTTTTGTGTTTATAGATTTTGAAAATTCTTTAGCATAATCAATTTCGTTATACTTTTTATCATCAAAACCAACAGTAAAGGTTTTATCAACCTTTGCAAGGGAAGCAATATAGCTTGAATCAATACCGCTGGAAAGAAAAGACCCAACTTCAACGTCGGAAATTTTATGTGCGTTTACCGATTCTTGCATTGTTTTTTCTGTAAGTTCGGCCGCTTGTTCTAAGGTTAAATCGGCTTGTTCAAACTTGGGCTCAAAATAGCGTGATATAGAAATATTGCCGTCTTTAAAAATAAAGCTGTGTCCTGCAGGAAGTTTAAAAACGTCTTTAAAAAAGGTTTCTGTAAGCGGACTATACTGAAAAGACAAATAGTGCGCAAGAACCTTTTTATTTAATTCTTTTTTAAATCTTGGATGGTGCAAAAAGGCCTTAATTTCAGAACCAAAAATAAAACTATCTTCCATAACGGCATAATAAAGGGGTTTTATACCAAACATATCGCGCGCACCAAAAATAAGGTCTTTTGTTTTATCAAAAATAACAAAGCTAAACATACCGCGAAGATGGTGGACTAAATTTGTGCCATATTCTTCATAACCGTGAATAAGCACTTCACCGTCACCCTTTGTTTTAAAGGTGTGGCCTGATGAAATTAGGGTTTCTCTTAATTCTTTAAAATTATAAATTTCACCGTTAAAGGTTAAAACTAAACTGCCACTTTCGTTAAAAAGTGGTTGTTCACTTGAATTAATATCAATAATAGAAAGACGTCTAAAGCCCATTGCAATTTTAGAGTCAATATATTTACCCTCGCTGTCAGGTCCGCGGTGCTTTATTGAATTCATCATATTGGTTAACACTTCTTCGGTGTTACTAATTTTATTGGTAAAACCAACGTAACCGCACATTATATAACCCCCTTTAAACGATCAATTAATATTTTAGAAATTACGCCCATTATAGCGCCTGTAATAACACCGGAAATAATAAGAATTGGTGAGTAATAAAAAATGCTTATGGGCATAAATATTAGCGCGGCAAGTAGTTGCCCAACGTTATGCATAATAGCGCCCATAACCGAAACACCAATAACAGAAAAAACCTTAATGTTTTTAAATAAAATCATAAAAATCAAAGAAAGTGCCGCGCCCAAAATACTGTAAATAAATGTGTTAAACCCCGAAAATAAAAGGCAAGAAAGTGTTATTCTTGCAATATTAACAAGAATAGCGCCCAAATAATCTTTTTTGTAAATTAAAACAATAACCGCTAGGTTTGCAAATCCTAGTTTTATACCGGGTGCTAAAAAATCAAAACTAATAAAACTTTCTAAATAACTTAAAGCAAGGGCTAACACCAAAAAGGCGGAATAAAGCGTAACTTTTTTGCTCATATTACTTTACCTCCACTAAAAACTTGTGGGGCGTGCAAGCAATGGTTTCGCCTTTATTTTTAATTTTGCCCTTATTTACGCAAACCTGATTTTTACAATCGGCCATTTTTACACTTACACTGCCGTTTTCAATAATAACTGTGTTGTAGCCGTTTTGGGTATTATAGGTTTTTTCGGTGTTTTTATTAAGCGGAAGCTCTTCAAAAAGTTTATTATCAATATAAATTTTGGCGGTGGTACCAACAGGAGAAAATATATTAAAACACAAAAGCAAAATAAGGCAAAGCGTAGTTATAGCCGATATAAAAATTATATCTGCTTTTTTCATAAATACCGCCCCTTTCACTTTTTTATTTTATTATAACAATTAAATTTTAACTCTGCAACCAAATGTTGACAAAATTAAAGTTTAGTTATAATATTAAAATATATTAATTTAAGGAGTTTTAAGCTTATGTCTTACCAAACTAAACCGCTCGAAAAAGGCGATTTATATGCAGTTATTTCAACCAATATGGGTGATATTACAGTAAAACTTTTCCCAGAAGACGCTCCAAAAGCGGTTGAAAATTTTACTACCCACGCTAAAAACGAATATTATAACGGCATAATTTTTCATAGAGTAATTAAAGATTTTATGATTCAAGGTGGCGACCCCACAGGAACAGGTCGCGGCGGCGAAAGTATTTACGGCGCACCATTTGAAGATGAATTCACACCAAAACTTCATAATATTCGCGGTGCAT
Source organism: Acutalibacteraceae bacterium (assembly GCA_045540715.1). Classification (GTDB taxonomy): domain Bacteria; phylum Bacillota; class Clostridia; order Oscillospirales; family Acutalibacteraceae; genus UMGS1279. Next base: position 9,746 of record JAZQHT010000015.1, read on the forward strand.
TATCAATGGCAAACGCAGGACCTTGTACAAACGGCAGTCAATTCTTTATTGTTGAAGCATCGTCTTGCCCTGAAGGTATGTTAGAACAAATGGAAGAACTTGATAATTCATATCCCAAAGATTGCAGGGAAGATTATAAAAATCTTGGCGGCACACCTTGGCTTGATTATAAGCACACCGTTTTTGGCCAGGTTGTTGACGGTATGGACACCGTTATAAGAATTGCCTCCACACACGTTGGTATGATGGACAAACCCATTAACGATATTGAAATTTTAAAGGTTATGGTTTTGGAGTTTTAATATGAAAATAAAACAAGGTTATACTTTACGCGGCATTGCAGATAGCTTTGTGGTTGTTCCGACAGAAGGAGATATTAACCTAAACGGCATTATCACCTTAAACGAAAGCGGCGCCTTTTTGTTTAACTTAATGGAAAAAGAAACCACAAAAGAAGAATTAATTAAGGCAATGCTTAAAGAATATAAAATTGATGAAGCAACCGCTAAAAAAGATATTGAAATTTTTATAGAAAGGTTAAATAAAACCGGAATTGTCGAATAATATTTCACTTTACGATATGTTGCCCGTAATTGAAGAAAAGTTAAATTCGGGCAAAACCGTTACTTTTACCCCCTTTGGAAATAGTATGAAACCCCTTTTGCACGACGGGCGCGATATGGTAACGCTAAAAAAATTCAATACTTATAATAAATACGATATCTGCCTTTTTTTAAAAAAGGACGGCAGCTTAACCTTGCATAGAATAATAAGCACAAAAAATGGGCTTATAGCTATGGGCGATAATACCTATAAAAAAGAAAGCGATATTACCGTACTTGCAAAGGTTATAAATTTGCAAAGAAAGGGCAAGAATATAAATATGCAAGGCCCTTTTTATAAAACTTATAGTGTTATTTGGACAAAGCTTTATTTTTTAAGATTTTTTATTTTTAGGGTTAAAAGAAAATTATTTAAATAAAGAAAGGAAAGTTATTATGGAACTAAAAGGTACAAAAACCGAACAAAATTTAAGAACCGCATTTTCTGGAGAAAGCGAAGCAAGAAATAAATACACATATTTTGCTTCTGTTGCTAAAAAAGAGGGTTACGAACAAATTGCAGCACTCTTTTTAAAAACTGCCGATAATGAAAAAGAACACGCAAAACTATGGTTTAAAGCATTACAAGGCATTGGCGATACTAAAGCTAATTTAGAATCTGCAGCAGCAGGCGAAAATTACGAGTGGACCGAAATGTACGCTCAGTTTGCAAAAGAAGCCGAAGAAGAAGGCTTTTTAGAATTAGCCGCACAATTTAAAATGGTTGCCGCTATTGAAAAATCACACGAAGAAAGATACAGAGCATTACTAAATAACGTTGAAATGCAAAAGGTATTTGAAAAAGCCGATGCAGTTATTTGGGAATGTCGCAACTGCGGACACCTTGTTATTGGTAAAAAAGCTCCCGAGGTTTGCCCCACTTGTAAACACGCAAAAAGCTATTTTGAAGTTCACGCAGAAAACTATTAAAAAACAAGCACCCAACTTAAACGTTGGGTGCTTTTGTTATGCTTATGTTTTATATGGCTTTGCTTATATTTTGCCATAATTCTTGGTTCTTTTTACTTGTGGGCTTATAACCTTGCCATTTTTTAGTGTCGTGCCCGTGCTCTATAAACTGTATAAAACAATTAACAATATCTGCTATTTGATTATTAAAATCTGAGTCGTTAGGATCACCTGGGTAAACTATCGGTGGGTTATAGCAAACACTGGTGTAAGTTTGTGTTCCGTTTTCTAATGTTTTAGGAATTGTATTTACACCACCTGGATTTTTTTGCTCATCGTAATCGTTGTCATTTTGAGTATAGCAAATTTCAAATTCTTTATTAGCGTTATAGTTGAGCTTTTCGCGGTTGTTACCAAAAGTGGTTTTATGAAACTGAATTTTACGCATTGTGCAACCAACAACACCTTTGTTACAAGTGTAACGCATAAAGTTGATAGTATAGTCGGCTTCATTAAATCTAACTAAAACATATTTATATATATCAACCGTTTGCGGAATATCGTTTTGCATATTTACGTCAACTGCGGCTCGTATATTATCTAGTCTTGTAAAACCGCCTTTACCGCAGTTGTTCAACAAACATTTTTGCTCATTTTCAAGGTTTTTTGCTTGCTTAGCAGAGCATAATATGAAGCCGTATGTATATTGGGAATTTTCAAATTTATTAATTATTTCTTCTCTAACTTTTGAAAATTCATCGGCTAGTTTCTCGCATTCAACAGCACATTTAGGGAAAATATGAAAATTCATGGAATCTTCATCAAACACAACACCGGCACAATCGAGATATGTTCCATCTTCGTCTTCAGGCACTCCACCGATAATTGTAGAAATATGGCCGTTCAAAATATGTCCTTTTTTAATTTTTCCACCATCATAGAGCGTACTGTTTTTTTGAATAATGTCGGTTGTATTAAATAAATATTGTTGTTCCTTTTTAAAATTGTCTTTTCTCGTTTTTAATTCTCCAAGATATTCATTTATTACCTTATTTATGTCTTCACTCATTTTTATTCTCCTTAATAATTATAATATTCTCGTTGATTTTTAATTAGGGCGGTGCGGCGTGCTTTATTTTGTTTTTCTTCAATTAAAAATTTCTTTTTGTCAACCGGACTCATGCCACGTCTTATGGCCTGGCTTTTATGAAAATAATTTTTATTAGAAATCTGTTGTTTTACCTTTAAAATAAGTTCTTTTTTTGTGTCTTCATCAAGATCTTCGTTTTTTTCTATGCTTTTTATTATGTTGTCAACCTCCCAAGACCTAAAAGGTTGATTATAATAAAGGTTACATATAAATTCGCGATTTTTTTCGTTTTCTTCACCGTAGCCGTCGTAAACAATAACCCAGTTTTTTTTGGGTAAGGGGTTGCCGTCTAAATCGGTGTTTAAAAGGTTAGCTAGTTTTTTAATAAGTTCGCGCTTGTTTCTGCGTTTCGAATTTTTAGTTCCAAAAAAATCGGGGTACCCCATTTGTTTAAAATAGTAATCAATAAGGGGCATTGAGGTTGGATTGTTTTTATCGGTATATTTTTTAAGATATTCCAATAGCCTTAATGCTTTTTCCATTTCGGTAGCCACAAAAACCCTCCTTCTTTCTCTTTATACTTATAATATAACACCAAAACTCTTGCAAATCAATGTTTTTGCCGTAAATTGATACATATTTTGTATCAATAAAAAGTTGTTTAATAATAGGGAGGCATAAAAAACAAGAAATGAGGTGCTATATGAAAGACTTAAAAAATTACCGGTTGCTGCCATTAACCTTTGAAGAATTTGCAGCCTTAAACGGATGGTCCGAAAGGGAGCAAAGCGACTCACTCGCCCCCACTTGCAAACTGTTCTATGAAAGAGCGGCGGTGCTAATCAACCAAAATCGGTTGTTAACCGCAAAGCAAAACGCGGCTAAAAATCGGCCCTTTGTGGTGCTTTGTTGCACGGCTCGGCGATTCGTTTTAAACCGCAAATGCGCCAAGCTTTTGCGCGAGCTTTTCCGCTTAGAAAACCGCGAAGGCGTTCACCTGGGGTTCATCGTTGACCTGTTTATCGCTAACTAAAAGGAGGAATTTTTATGACAGAAGCTTTAAATCTACATTGTAATCCCGATTGCGTTTTGGCGTATGCGAATTTTAATCGGCTTTGCGCGCAAGCGGTTTATACGCAGTTTATGGCGCTTATTGGCGAATACGCCGAAAGCGGCGGCTATACCAAAGCGCCGGATGGCGGCAGCGGGCTGCTTTATTACCGCAAAAAGGTGGACCGCATTGAAATTTTGATTAACCAAATTTACGAAAACGAGGGTTTAAGTTCGGCCTTGCGCCAAATTGCAAGGGCATTTCGCAATATGGTTTGTTCTTATGATTTTCCGGGTGTGCCAAGTGGTTGGTATAAAATAAACCCGGTTTTAAGGTTTTATACGCCGCCGTTTTACGCTATGAAAACCGACTACAAAACCTACGAGGAGATTAAAAACGGCAATTCAAAAATTGCCTTCGATTACTATCCGCGTCCATCTGAACTAGAAGATTGTAACAAGTACTTTACACACCTTGAGTGTATAAATAAGGCGGGTAATTACCGTTATACCGAAGACGAGTTCTTTCAAATGGAACTTTGCAACACCGTAAAAACCATTTTCCACTATATTAATAAACAATATTGCGCTTAGGAGGTAAAAATATATGAAAATATACGCAATTTCTGATATACACGGCTATTTACAAGAGTTTGAAGAAGCGCTCGCAAAAATTGATTTATCGGGCGATAATAAGTTGATTCTTTTGGGCGATTATATACACGGCCCCAGTAGTTACGGGGTACTCGACAGAATTATTGGCTTGCAAAACCAATACGGAACCGAAAAGGTGGTGGCCCTTTTGGGTAACCACGAAGAGATGGCGCTCGGTGGACAGTGGCCCATAAATACCGACGTGTTTTATTATGATACCGAAGAAACCAACGAAGAAAAAGAAGAAAAATTTTTAAGTTGGATGTCCAATTTGCCCCTATACTATGAAATTGGCAATGCAATTTTTGTGCACGCTGGCATTGACGAAGAGGCCGCCGCAGCGGGCTGTTTTGAATATGGCACAAGCGAAGAATTTTTCACAAGTAAATTTCCTGCCGAAGTTGGCAAAATTGAAGGCTTTGATAAGAAAATTGTTGCCGGGCACGTGGGTACGCATAATATCGCAGAAGATCCGCGCTATCACGATATTTACTTTGACGGCTTTAACCATTATTATATAGATGGTACAGTACAACAAAGCGGAGAAATTCCTGTTATTATGTACGATATGGATAACGATAAATTTTACCGCGTAACCGATAGCGGCGCTTGGCTTATTTTGCCGTATCACGAAGAAAATTAAAGGGGAGCTAAATTGTGATAATATTAAAAAATGATAAAAAAGGCATGCAATTACTTTCTCAAGACGTAGTAGAATGCTTAGAAAGTATAGATTCCTTTTCAATAGACGGCAAATATATAAACCCCAATATAATAGAAGGCAGAATGTCTAATAATCAAGTAACAGAATTTAAAAAATGCTATTTTGGACTTTTTATAAAAAAGCATATAAAATGGTGGTCAACAAGAAAAATAATAAAAGAATTAAAGCCGTTACATAGCTTTATTGTTTCTATATATAGAAACGGCACACCTTCTTATCGTTTTGAAAGTAAGCGTGTGGACGATAAAGTAACCGACAAATATATTTTAAAGCAATTTGCACTTGCATTTAAAATGAAAATAAAGGAGATGCTATAGTGAAACTTTTTGTTGATGATTCGCGCGATTTTCCTCGTGGATTTGAGTGTTGCAGAGATTATGAAACAGCTATTACGCTGTTATCTTTATTTGAGTTTGAGTATATTTCTTTAGATTATTCTTTGGGGGTTGACTGCAAAAACGGGTTAGATATTTTGGTTTGGATGAAACAAAATAACATATTTGTAAATCGGATAAATATTCACTCTAATCATATTTTTGGTAAAGAAAAAATGCTGAGCTACTGCGAAGAAAATTTTAAAGATTCCAAAATCACAGCAAAAACCTTACCAAAATAGAAAGGATGATAACAATGAAATTTTATGAATTACGAAATCAAATTTCGGGGATTTCGCGTCTTTCAATTTGCGATAAGAAGACTTTAGGGTATAAAAATTTTATAACTATAAACGACGTTCCAAAAGAATATGACGATTTGTTTGTTTGTGGTATTGGAATTACAAAAAGTGAGTTTCACAAAGAAAATGAAGATTTAGAGTTACCGCACTGTATTGAAATAATTGTGTCAAAAGACGAGTTAAAAAATACTGATAACAAAAGCCTAAAAAATGCCTCGTATCTTCAATACTTACCAAAAGAAAAATGTTGGGCAATTAGCACTAAAAACGGTTTAGAAAAAGGGTGCTTGGGATACGTTTTAGGAGAAATGGTTTTGGGTGGACTAATTTATAGATATAGATGTGGCGAAAGCATGCACGAAAATCACTCGCACGATTTTGAAGGTGTATTAAAGCAACTTGTAAAAGACCCAAAACTTTTCTCGATTTCGGGCTTTGAAGATGATTACAGCGAACAAGAACGACAGTTTTTAAGCGCAGTTCAAAATCATTTATTAAAATAAGTAGTCAATAAAATATGCACCCAACTTAAAGGTTGGGTGCTTTTGTTATGGTAACTATGCCTTAAAAGACATATTTTTGCACAAAAAATTATTAAAAGCAAAAAATCATAAATTTAAAAATTTAAAATTCAAGGGAGACGAATTTTTAATAATCGTCTCCCTTTTATATTGCTTTAACACATAATTCTACTAATAGTAGAAATATAAAATATATTTGCAAAAATTCTATCGCTTGTTATAATAGTAAGTAGGTTGAAATGCAAATTCAGTAAAAATATAATTAAATTATGAAACGGAGGTTGGCTTATGAAAGGCAATAACATTGGAGCAACCATTAAAGCATTACGAAAAACAAAGGGCCTTACTCAACAAGAGCTTGGCGAAATGTTAAACGTTAGCGATAAAACCATTTCTAAGTGGGAATCTTCGGGCGGTTATCCCGAAATTACACAATTTCCAAATCTTGCAAAGGTTTTTGGGGTGTCTATAGATTATCTTTTTTCGGGCGAACGCAAAGGCATTACAGTTTGCGGCAATATAATTATAGACCTTGTTAAAAATTTAGACTGTTATCCTCGTCAAGGTATGATGGCCTACGTTGAATCGGTTGAAAAGGCGGTTGGCGGTTGCGTTTCTAATACGGCAATAGACCTTATAAAGTTAGATGCCACCCTGCCGGTTTCTGCAGTTGCCCGCGTTGGTAACGATGAAAACGGCCGTTTCGTAACCAACATATTAAAAAACCACGGTATTGATATAAGCCAAATTTCATATTCTTCTACTGCCCCCACCTCTTTTTCCGACGTTATGAGTGTTTCTGGTGGAGAGCGCACCTTTTTTCATGCTAAAGGCGCAAACGCAGAGCTTGATCCCGACGATATTGATTTAAAAGCACTTAACTGCAGCATTTTGCACGCAGGGTATTTATTAATTTTAGAGCAATTTGATAAAGAAGACGAGGTATATGGCACGCGCATGGCGCGTTTTTTACACCGCGCACAAAACGAGGGCATTAAAACCTCAATTGATATTGTTAGTGATACTTTGGGTAATTACAACAAGATTGTAGTGCCTGCTTTAAAATATTGCAATTACGTTATTGTTAACGAAATTGAAGCCACCGCAGTTTATAAACTCAACCCAAGAAAACCAAACGGCGAGCTAGATATAGATTCTGTTAAAAAAGCAATGCTTAATATGAAAAATGACGGCGTTAAAGACAAGGTAATTGTGCACGCAAAAGAAATGGGCATTTGTTTAGACGTTAAAAGCGGCAGGTTTACTTTGGTTAACAGTTTAAATATTCCTAAAGAACTAATAAAAGGTAGTGTTGGCGCAGGAGACGCTTTTTGCGCGGGTGCGCTTTACGGTATTTATAACGAATATTCCGATGAAGAAATGTTAACCTTTGCCGCAGGTAGTGCCGCTCAAAGTTTATTTGCCGATAATTCTACTGATGGCATGAAAAACAAAACCGAAATTTTAAAACTAATAAAAAAATATAAGAAGGGGTAAGAAACAATGTTAGTTAATCTTAACGAAGTATTAATAAAAGCACAAAAAGAGGGCTATGCAGTAGGACTTTTTAATGCAACCGATAGTGATATGTTAGAGGGCGTTATATCTGCCGCAGAAGAATTAAATTCACCCATCATTATTGGCACGGCAGAGGTGCTGCTTCCTTATGGCGAACTTTCTTTAATTGCTCCGGGTATGTTAAATGCCGCAAAAAACGCTAAAGTGCCGGTTGTTTTGCATTACGACCACGGCTTAACAAAAGAACGCTGCATAGAAGCATTAAACTTAGGCTTTTCAAGCATAATGTTCGACGGCTCGTTAGGTAACGAAGAAGAAAATATTAATGCCACAAAAGAAATTGTGGAAATTGCACACTCTTTTGGCGCAACCGTTGAAGGCGAAATTGGACACGTTGGAAATGCCGACGAAAACGATGGCGAAAAAGGTGAAATGTACACCACCCCACAAGAAGCAATAGATTTTATTGCAAAAACAGGGGTTGATGCACTAGCCATTGCCATTGGTACTGCTCACGGCGCATATACTAAAAAGCCAAAATTAGATATCGAGCGCCTAAAAGAAATTAGAGCTGTAACCAACACCCCGCTTGTTTTACACGGTGGCAGCGGCCTATCTGACGAAGATTTTAAAAACACCATTAAAAACGGTATTGCAAAGGTTAATATTTTTACCGACCTTTGCGTAGCAGGTGAAAATGCTATGCTAAAAGCATTAAAAGAGGGTAAAGGTTATTTAGAAATTAGAAATGCAAAAGTAAAAGCAATAAAAGAAGCGGCAAAAAGAAAAATGCTCCTTTTCGGCTCAAACAATAAAGCATAATTAAAGCAGAGTTCATTATGAACTCTGCTTTTTCAAACTTTTGTAATAGGGATTTGTTTGTACACAAAATAGTAGTTTTTTTGCAACAAAGCGCAAAACCAGATCTTATCTTTCTATATTGATTCCATTGATTTTATCTTTTCCCCCATATATATAATCCTCGGTCCAGTTTTGGGAATCAATAATACAAATATAAAGCAACCCAACATTTTCGCCATTAAAATCATCTTTGACGCATTCTTTTATTGCAATGTGATATTTATTTTCAGTGGTAACTATATCAAATGCAGATGTAATTTCTTTTTTTCTTTTGCCATCTTCAATTTCATCATCAGTTGCTATCCCACCGTCCATCGCTTCGGTATATGAAACAATATCTCCTTGAATAAATTCCACAAGCTCAGTTGCATCATTCTCTAAAGTGCTGTTTTCTTTTTGAATAGCAATAGAAAACATATCTTTGATATGAGAACCATTTTTTGATTTTACTGCGGTTACAATTTCAAGGAAGGTAGCATCTGCAATTTCTTCCTCATTTTCACTCATTATTTGTCTTCTTAGGCTACCGGGTGTGCAAGCTGTCATAATCATTACCACCATTAACAATAAAATTAATAATTTAGTTGTTTTCAAATGAGTTGCCCCCTCAAAATGAACTCTGCTTTAATGTTTTTTCTTTGTTAAACGCTATCAACTATTTTCTTTTTAGCACGGTCTTAACAGAAAAATAAAGTAAACCCAAATAGCCTAAGAGATTAAAAACATGGTAAATGTAATGAAATGTATCAATATGCGTATTTAAGTAGATTATATCAAACAAAATAGAGACAACTATTGAGCCGCCAGAAAGAAATAATAACTTTTTCATATTTTCACTACCATTACGTTTATTGTAATTTATTTTACCTTTGTTGAGAAGAAAAAGGCGATAATAATTAAAATTGCGGCAGGGGCCATAAGTAATGAGCGGTATAGTCCTTGTACATTAAAAACTAAACCGATAACCACAGCGGCAACCGCCAAAACACAAGCGAGTATTGTAAGAACTGTAATGGTTTTTTTATTCATAAATAAACACCTCAATTTAAAATCCGCGACTGCTTCCGCCACCGCCGAAGCCACCGCCGCCGCCTCTAAAGCCGCCGCCACCGTGTCCACCGCGACCGCCACGACCAATAGAGTTAATAATGCTTCGTGCAACAATATAGGTCATCATATTGCCGCCACCGCCACCGTGCCTGCCTTTGCCAAAAATAATCACAAAAACAACTACGGCAATAATTCCCAGAATAGACCCCACAACTTTTATGGGACTTTCTTCGGTTTCTTGTGGGTCATAATCATCAGAAAGCGGTTCACCTAAAACTTCAATTGCCACTTCGTTTACAATGGCGTTATAAACCTTGTAGAGCCCTTCAGAAAAATTATCTGCTTTAAAATACTCCATGCCGTAAGCATCTAATATTCTGCCGCATTTAACGTCGGTAAGAGCGCCTTCAAGTCCGTACCCAACTTCAATTTTAACTTCACGTTCTTCAACAGCTAAAATTAACAGTACGCCGTTGTCTTTTTCTTTTGTGCCAATACCCCAGTCTCGCGCTAAATTTAGCGCATAGGTGTCAATATCTTTGCCTTCCATATCGTTTACGGTTACGCAAACAACCTGCGCAGTGGTTTGTGCATTAAGATTTTCACCTAAAGATTGCATTTCTGCTTGGTGGCTTTTAGAAATAACCCCTGCAAAATCGTTAACAAAAAAATCTCTAGTAGGGCTTAAAGCCGAAGCGCCAAGCGTTAATAATAAGCAAACCGTAAAGATACAAAAAGCCTTTACAATACCTTTTTTCATTTTTTATTCAAAGCTTACGTTAGGAACTTCGTTTGCACCTTCAGAAGCTTCAAAATATTCAAATTCTGAAAAACCGAACATACCACCAAAAAGATTAGTTGGGAAGCTTCTTAGCTTTTTGTTAAATTCTTTTACAGCGGCATTATAATCGTTGCGAGCGACTGCAATACGATTTTCTGTGCCTTCAAGTTGGTCTTGTAACGCAATAAAGTTTTCGTTAGCTTTAAGTTCAGGATATTGTTCAACAATAACAAGCAAACGACTTAAAGCGGCGTCAAGTTCTGCATTAGCAGCAGCTTGTTCTTCAAAACTGCCTGCGTTATTTAATTTACTTCTGGCTTCTGCAATAGCGGTATATACCCCTTCTTCGTGAGCTGCATAGCCTTTAACAGTATTAACAAGATTAGGAATAAGACTAGCTCTTCTTTCAAGTTGGGTGCTAATAACGGCTTCTTTTTCTTCAACTTCGCTTCTTAAACCGTTTAAACCGTTATAGGTTGAGATTAAGCTAACAGCTAAAATAAGTAAAACTGTACCAATAACGGCCAGCGTAATAATTAATGGTTTATTTTTCATAACAAACAACCGTCCTTTTTAAGTTCTAATTTTATTATACCATTTTTAAAAATAAAATCAACTTTGTAATAATTATTAATATAAATTTAATAGTTTTTAATTTGACAGAACACAAAATTTATGATAATATAACTTAATTAATAATTAAAGTTGGCAGAAAGGCAGATGAGAAAATTATGCCACACAGAAAGATATTTGATATAACCCCCGAAATTAACAAACTTGGCGAAATTGTTAGAAGCAAAAGCGTTATCGATAACGAACTCTTTTTGCAACACGAGGTAAACAGAGGACTTCGCGACCTTAACGGTAACGGTGTTATTACCGGCTTAACAGAGGTTTCGGACGTTTATGCTTTTGATATTATAGACGGTGTTAAAACCCCAAAACACGGCGAACTTTTTTATAGAGGTGTTAACGTTGAAGATATAACGGCGGGCTTTATGAACGAAGACCGCTTTGGCTTTGAAGAGGTTGTTTATTTACTTTTATTTGGTCAATTACCAACCCAAAAAGAGTTGCATAACTTTAAAAAGCTTTTATCAACCTATAGAACAATGCCAAAAGACTTTGTTAAAGACGTTATTTTAGAAGCACCCAATAGCGATATTATGAATTCGCTGGCTCGTAGTGTTTTAACAATGTATAGTTACGACACCCACGCTAACGATAATGAAATTGCAAACGTGCTTCGTCAATGCTTGCAATTAATTGCGCTTTTCCCGTCTTTTGCAATTTATGCTTATCACGCATATAATCATTACACCTTAAACAAAAGTTTAATTATTCATAACCCCGATCCCAAGCTTTCAACTGCAGAAAACATTTTGCACATGCTTCGTTTAGACGGTGAATATACTAAAGCAGAAGCCAAAATTTTAGACCTTGCATTAGTGCTTCACGCTGAACACGGTGGCGGTAATAACTCAACCTTTACAACAAGGGTTGTAACCTCATCGGGTACAGATACTTATTCTGCAATTGCAGCGGCTTTATGTTCTTTAAAAGGACCAAGACACGGTGGCGCAAACATTAAGGTTGTTGAAATGATTAACGACCTTAAAGAAAACGTTTCTGACTGGAACAACGAAGAAGAAATTAAGGGCTATTTAAGAAAACTCTTACATAAAGAGGCGTTTGATAAAGCAGGTCTTATTTACGGTATGGGTCACGCAGTTTATTCGCTTTCGGATCCTAGAGCCAATATGTTCAAAAAATTTGTTAGTATTCTTTCTAACGAAAAGGGCAGAACCGAAGAATATGAGCTTTATAAAAAGGTAGAGCGCCTAGCCCCACAAATTATTGCAGAAGAACGCCATATTTACAAAGGTGTTTCTGCTAATATCGACTTTTACAGCGGCTTTGTTTACGATATGCTTGATTTACCCAAAGAGCTTTATACACCTATTTTTGCAATCTCTCGTATTGCAGGATGGTCGGCTCACAGGATGGAAGAAATTATCAATAACGGTAAAATTATTCGTCCGGCATATATTAATGTTCACGAAGCACTACCCTATATAAAAATGGAAGACAGAAAATAAAAAAGGGCGGATGTTATAACATCCGCTTTTTCTATTATTGATTTTTTCTATAATTTGGTATAAAATAATCATATATTGTTTTTTGGAGGAAAACTATGATTTGGCATAGCACGTCACACGAAGAAGTTTTATCCGAACTTAAAACCGATGCCACAAGAGGTTTATCTAACGGTGAGGCTCTGGATAGAATTAAAATTTATGGCGAAAATAAGTTGCGCGGCAAAAGAAAGGTAACCTTTATTGAACGCTTTTTTAAACAAATGGGCGACTTTATGGTTATTATTCTATTAATTGCGGCGGCAATTTCTTTGCTTTCCACAATTATTGAGCAAAGCAACGATTGGTTTGAACCGTTAATTATCGTTGGTATTGTTTTATTAAACTCTTTTATAGGCGCTTTTCAGGAATCACGCGCTGAAGCTTCTTTAGAAAACCTTAAAAATATGGTAGCTCCTTCGGCCAAGGTGTATCGTGATGGTGTGCTTCGCGTTATTTCTGCGGCAGAACTAGTGCCGGGCGATATAATAACATTAGAAGCAGGCGATTTTATTCCTGCCGACTGCCGAATTATTGAAAGTGCTTCTTTACAAAGCGATGAATCTGCGCTAACAGGTGAAAGCGTTCCGGTAATAAAACAACAAGACCTTTTAGAAGATATTACCCCTCTTGCTGAAAGATCTAATATGTTATATTCGGGTTGTTCCATTACTTACGGCCGCGGTGTTGCCGTTGTAACAGATACAGGTATGAAAAGCGAAGTGGGTAAAATTGCAACCCTACTTGATAATGCCGATAGCGGTATGACTCCATTAAAACTAAAACTTGCCTCTTTAGGTAAATTACTTGGCATTGGCGTTTTAATTATTTGCGCTATTGTTTTTGTTGTTGGTATTTTTACCACTCCAAGTTCAGATGGTCCGTTTATTGAAACAATTTTAAAAATGTTTATGACAAGCGTTGCTTTAGCCGTTGCGGCAATCCCTGAAGGATTACCCGCAATTGTTACGGTTGTTTTAGCGCTTGGCGTTAGCCGTATGGTTAAGCGTAACGCAATTATTCGTAATCTTCCCGCTGTTGAAACCTTGGGTAGTGCAAGCGTTATTTGTTCAGATAAAACCGGCACCTTAACCCAAAACAAAATGACGGTTAAAAAGATTTACGATGGTAAAGAAATTAAAGATAATAATTTATCTGAAGCAGGCCTAATGCTTCTTCGTTTGGGCGCACTTTGCGGCGATGGTAAAATCGTTACCGAAATGGGCAAAGAAGTGTCTATTGGCGACCCCACCGAAACAGGCATAGTTGCCGCCGCTATGAGTTTTTGCAAACAAAACAAAGACGAACTAGAAGCAATTTATCCACGTCTTGCAGAAGTTCCCTTTGATAGCGATAGAAAATTAATGACCACCGTTAATATGATTAACGGAAAACCCTTCTGTATTACAAAGGGTGCTCCCGACGTGCTTATGGAAATTTGCACAGGCGGTAATATTGAAGGAGCTAAAAAAGCGGTTGAAGAAATGGCAGAAGATGCCCTTCGTTGTTTAGCAGTTGCTATAAAGCCGCTTGATAGCGTACCCTCTAACCCCAACCACGAAACTTTAGAATACGGCTTAACCCTAGTTGGTATTATAGGCCTTATCGACCCACCCCGTCCCGAAGCTAAAAAAGCGGTTAAACTTTGCCACAAAGCAGGTATTAGAACCGTTATGATTACCGGCGACCATATTACAACAGCCGCCGCCATTGCACGTCAAATTGGTATTTTGCGTGATGGCGAAAGAGCAGTTTCAGGTGCCGAAATTCAAGCCCTTTCTGATGAAGAATTTTCTGAAATCATTGAAGATATCTCGGTTTATGCACGTGTAACCCCCGAAGATAAAATCAGAATAGTTCGTTTATGGCAACAAAAAGGCCATATCGTTTCTATGACGGGCGACGGCGTTAACGACGCCCCGGCTTTAAAGGCCGCAGATATTGGTTGCGCTATGGGCATTACCGGTACCGACGTTGCAAAAGGCGCCGCCGATATGACCTTAACCGATGATAACTTTGCAACCATCGTTTCTGCCGTAAAAGAAGGACGCGGCATTTTCGATAATATTCGTAAAGCAATTCACTATTTAATTTCTTGTAACCTTGGCGAAGTTTTAACTGTGTTTGTTGGTATGCTCATTTTCGGCATCCCCATTTTCGAAGCTGTTCAATTACTTTGGATTAACCTTGTTTCAGATACGGGCCCGGCATTAGCACTTGGTCTTGAAGACCCCGAATTTGATATTATGGAACGCAAGCCCAGAAAGAAAAACGAAGGCTTATTCTCGGGCAAGCTTGGTATTGACGTTATTTGGCAAGGTGCTGTTTTTGCAGTAATTACCTTAATTGCTTATGCAATTGGTTTTGGTATTCATAATGGTAATCCCCATTACGCTTCCACAATGGCGTTTGCAACACTTTCGCTTTCTCAACTTGTTCACGCATTTAACGTTAGAAGTGAACACTCCCTCTTTAAAGCAGGAATATTAAAAAATAAATATATGTTGCTTGCCGGCGGCGTTTCAATTTTAATGTTAATACTCGTTTTATTCACCCCGTTAAGCGGCGTGTTTGGTTTAGTAGCATTAAACACAAGCGAGTGGTTAGAAGTAATTTTACTTGCTCTTGTACCTTTCATAATTACCGAAATCGTAAAACTTGTTCGCACTATGCTTAAAGAAAAACGCGAAGAAGAAATTTTAGACTTTGATTCCGAAGAAAACGATGCTTCCATTAAAGAAGAAGTTAACGAAATTATGGAAGACATTTCTTCTAACGAAGTAATCGAAGAAGTAAAAGAAGAAACAGAACCCGAAGAAACCGAAACCCAAAAAGACCAAGAATAATTTAAAGCACCTACAGTTTTGTAGGTGCTTTTTATTTTATTGAACAATTTAAAACAATGTGGTATAATTTTTAAAAATAAAAGCACCTAAAGATAAAAAATATTGGGCAAAGTTTATTTGAAAGTTAATGATAAAAGCAGGAGAAATGCATGAATAAAATTAAAAATATTTTTTCAATAACAATGCATTATATATTGTTCATTATTCATTTTTTCTATATTGAATTGTGTGTCTATGGTTGCATTTTCAAAGGTGCCAATATTTTAGCAGCAATTTTATTGGCAATTTTGCCCCTTACTTGTGCAATTCTTAATTTTATAATTGGTTTTAAAAAAATAACGGGTCACACCGTTCATAGTTTGCTTTCTGCTATAAATTATTTGTTATCTGCAATTATAACTATCCCGGTATTGTATGCTGAAGTTGTAATAATAGTATTCCTTCTTGGACTAATGACGCCCCTTGCGGGAAGATAAAAAAGTTGCATAATAAAAAGGTATTAATTACGTTTAATACGGGGTGAACAATATGTTAAATTCATTTTTCGATCTTTTTACTGAAAAAAGTTTTCAAAATGAACAAGAAGATTTATTTATTAAAAAAGTCCTTGAAACATATGGCATACAGATTAGAGAAACGTGTTTTTCTGCAGGTAAAATACAAGATGTTTTAAGTATATGGATTGATTTTGATAAGTCAAATCCTATAGACGAAAGTGCCAAACGTTTTAAAAAAATAAACAGTCTGTATCCGCCTAAAGATTATGCTTTATCTACTAAAAAAGATAAATTTTCAAAAAACATTTTTAGTTTGTACAGCGAATGTTTTAATATGGAATGGCAAGAAAGAAAAGAAGGTATTCTCTATATTTATGACTGGTTTAATGAGGTTAGAAACCATGCAATAGGTCATTCTATAGTTGAAATTAGGCAAGCTTTTTTTAGACAATTTGGCATTAAAGAGAGTCGAATCTTAGTTTTTAATACTGAGGCAATAACCGTCGTTGCTGATAGAGCGCAATATGAGAACCTGTTGCAAGAAAAGGAACAAATGAATTTTATTTGTTATAATTTCATTAAAAAACACGACCCGTTAAATCTTTTAAAAGCTGAAGATATACGTGTAAACGTTTGTTTAAAAGATGATATAGATCCTTGTGTTTTAAACAGTTACCAAATGAGAGGCATATAATAGACCGTTAGAGAATTTAATTACGTATGGTAGGGTTTACAATAAAAGACCGAGAATTTTCTCGGCCTTTTTGTTTTTTATCTTTTGTTTTCGTCTAATTCTTCTAAAATTTCTTCGGGGACTGGTTTGTCTTTAATTTCTATTGCTTCTAGCCCCACAACGTCGTTAATATTTAAAAACTGATCACTTGATATATTACTTCCAATGGGCATGGCGCCTGTGGTTTCGGTGCGGCTAAAAGAGTGGTCAAAATCTAATTCGTCAATATAATAATTTTCTTTATTTCTTTGCTTATCCATAATAAAAAATCCTTTCTTTTTTATTATTTTTTGCGTTATTTTTCAAAATATGCCGTAGTATTACAAATTACACAAAAAAATATTTAAAATTCACAAAATTTTTTGTGTTATTATTATTGAAATTTTTATATATCTTTGTTAAAATAATATCATAGGAAATATGGCCTAAATTTTACAAATAAACTTTATTTAAAAAAGGAGTTAAAAATATGGCACTTAACAAAAAATCTATTACCGACGTTGAAGTAAAAGGCAAACGCGTTTTAGTTCGTTGCGATTTTAACGTTCCACTTGATAATGGCGTTATTACTAACGACAAACGTATCGTTGCATCTTTACCCACCATTAAATATTTATTAGATGGCGGCGCAAAGGTTATTCTATGCTCTCACTTAGGCAGACCCAAGGGCGAATTTGTTCCTGAATTTTCTTTAAAACCTGTTGCAGTTCGTTTAGCAGAACTACTTGGTGTTAAAGTTTCTATGGCAGAAGACGTTGTTGGCGAATCTGCTCAAAAATTAGCAGCTGAAGTTAAAGAAGGCGAAATTGTTTTACTTGAAAACGTTCGTTACGAAAAAGGCGAAACTAAAAATGATCCCGAACTTTCTAAAAAGTTTGCTGATTTAGCTGATTTATTTGTTAACGATGCTTTCGGTTCTGCTCATAGAGCCCACTCTTCCACCACAGGTGTTGCAGATTATATTCCTGCAGTTGGCGGTTTTCTAATTAATAAAGAAATCGAATTTATCGGCGGCGCATTAGAAGCTCCAAAGCGTCCTTTAGTTGCAATTCTTGGCGGCGCAAAAGTTAAAGATAAAATTGGTGTTATTACAAACCTATTAAATAAAGTTGATACACTTATTATTGGCGGCGGTATGGCATATACCTTTATGAAGGCATTAGGTCATAGCATTGGTACCAGCTTACTTGATGAAGAAAACATTGAGTTTGCAGGCGAAATGATGAAAGAAGCCGAAAAGAAGGGTGTTAAATTATTAATCCCTGTTGATAACAAAATTGGTAAAGAATACGACAAAAATACCGAGTGGCAAATTTGCCCCTCTGACGAAATTCCTGATGGTTGGATGGGTCTTGACATTGGTCCTAAAACAGAAGAATTATTCTCTAACGCAGTTAAAGGGGCTGGAACAGTAATTTGGAACGGTCCTATGGGCGTAAGCGAATGGGAAAACTTTGCTAGTGGTACAATTGCCGTTGCAACTGCAGTTGCAAATAGCGGTGCTGTATCAATTATCGGCGGTGGCGACTCTGTTGCAGCAGTTACAAAACTAGGCTTTGCAGATAAAATGAGCCACATTTCAACCGGTGGCGGTGCTTCTTTAGAATTCTTAGAAGGTAAAGAGCTTCCCGGTATTGCAGCATTAAACAATAAATAATAAACCTTTCGGCGAGTTTTTGTTTACTCGCCGAAATTTGCATATAATAATTAGGAGAGAAAAATTATGAATAAACAAACAAGAAAAGCAGTTATCGCAGGTAACTGGAAAATGAACAAAACCCCAGCAGAAACAACCGCATTAATTAACGAAATGAAACCACTTGTAAAAGACGCAGATTGCGACGTTGTTTTATGCGTTCCATTTATTGACGTTGCAGCAGCAGTAGAAGCTGCAAAAGGCTCTAACATTAAAATTGGCGCAGAAAACGTTCACTTTAAATCTTCCGGCGCATATACCGGCGAAATTTCTGCTGAAATGCTTGTAGCTGCAGGCGTTGAATACGTTGTAATTGGCCATAGCGAAAGAAGACAATACTTTGGCGAAACCGACCAAACCGTTAACCTACGTACCCTTGCTGCATTAAATGCAGGACTAAAAGCAATCGTTTGCGTTGGCGAAACTTTAGAACAAAGAGAATTAGGTTATACAGAAACCTTACTTAAATACCAAACAAAAATGGCATTAACAAACGTAACAGAAGAACAACTTAAAAACGTTATTATTGCTTACGAACCCGTTTGGGCAATTGGCACAGGCGTTACAGCAACAGCCGACCAAGCAGATGAAGGCAATGGCTTTGTTCGTTCTGCAATTGCTGAAGCTTACGGTAAAGAGGTTGCAGAAACCGTTACAATTCAATACGGCGGTTCTATGAACGCTAAAAACGCTGACGAACTAGTTGCAAAATACAACGTTGACGGCGGACTTATTGGCGGCGCTTCATTAAAAGCAGAAGACTTTTCAATTATCGTTAAAGCCGCAAGCAAATAATTAGCACTTAAAGAAGGTATTTTTATAATGAAAAAACCCGTTGTTTTATGTATTATGGACGGCTTTGGCATAAGAGAAGAAGAAAAAGGTAATGCCATTAAAGCCGCAAACACCCCTAACCTTACAAGACTTTTTGAAAATAACCCCTTTACAACCATTGGGGCTTCCGGTTTAGACGTTGGTCTTCCTAATGGCCAAATGGGTAACAGCGAAGTTGGCCACACAAACATTGGGGCTGGTCGCGTTGTTTATCAAATGCTTGTAAAAATTTCAAAATCTATTACCGATGGCGACTTTTTTGATATTAAAGCACTACAGGGCGCAGTAGAAAACTGCAAGAAAAACGATAGCGCTTTACACCTAATCGGTCTATTATCTGACGGTGGTGTTCATAGCCATATTGAACATCTTTACGGCCTTTTAGAACTTGCAAAGAAAAACGGTTTAACTAAAGTTTACGTTCACGCTTTACTTGACGGACGCGACGTTTCAACAACCTCGGGCGTTGGATTTGTAAAAGATTTACAAAATAAAATGGCTGAAATTGGCGTTGGTAAAATTGCAACACTTGCAGGCCGTTACTATGCTATGGACCGCGACTTTGCTTGGGACCGCGTAGAAAAGGCATATGCTGCTTTCGTTTATGGTGAAGGCTTACAAAACTCTGACCCCGTTAACGCTTTAGAAGAAAGCTATAAGATTGACGTTACCGATGAATTTATCGTTCCAACAGTTGTTGATAAAGACGGTATGATTAAAGAAAACGACAGTATTATTTCTTTTAACTTCCGTCCCGATAGAGCAAGACAGTTTACAAGAACCTTTGTTGACCCTGATTTTGACGGTTTTACACGCAAAAACGGTTTCTTTAAAAACTATTACGTTTGTATGACTCAATACGATGAAACAATGCCAAACGTTAGCGTTGCTTTCCCACCCGAAGAACTAAAAATGACAATGGGTGAATATTTGGCAAGTCAAAACAAAACGCAACTTCGTATTGCAGAAACACAAAAATATGCACACGTAACCTTCTTCTTTAACGGCGGTGAAGAAAAAACCTTTGTTGGCGAAGACAGAATTTTAATTAAATCACCTGACGTTGCAACCTTTGATCTTATGCCCGAAATGAGTGCATACCCCGTTAAAGATGCAGTTGTTAAAGAAATTTTAGCAGGCAAATACGATGCAATTATTTTAAACTTTGCAAACTGCGATATGGTAGGCCACACAGGTATTTTTGATGCCGCAGTAAAAGCGGTTGAAGCCGTAGATACTTGCGTTGGCGAAGTAATAGATGCAACACTTAAAATGGGCGGCAAAGCAATTATTACTGCCGACCACGGTAACGCTGACTTTATGTTTGATGATAAGGGCGAACCCTTTACTCCACACACAACAAACCCCGTTCCTTTCTGTGTTGTAGGACATAATTGTACACTTAAAGAAGGCGGCCGTCTTGCAGATATTGCTCCAACAATGTTAGAACTTATGAATTTAGAAAAACCCGCCGAAATGAACGGCGAATCTTTAATAAAATAAGAGAGGTAGCAAAAATGACAGTTACAAAACAAACCATTATTGGCGACGTACTTGATTTTGACAGAACCACAGCTGAATACTTTTTTGAAATTGGTATGCACTGTTTAGGTTGCCCCGCTTCTCGTGGCGAAACTATTGAAGAAGCTTGTGCAGTTCACGGCACCGATGCTGATGCATTAGTTGAAAAACTAAATAAGCACATCAATGGATAATAGACTTTTATTTGTTGCAAATATGATAAAGGGTGAAGATACGGTTGCTGATATTGGCACCGACCACGCCCTTTTACCCATTTATTTGATAGAAAATAATAGGGCAAAAAAGGTAATTGCAGCCGATATAAAAGCCGCTCCGCTTGGTGTTGGGCAAAAAAACGTTATTAAAGCGGGCGCAGCTGAAAAAATTGAGCTGCGCCTTTCTTGTGGTTTTAGTGCATTTAAAGAAAATGAGTTTTCTTTAGGTGTTATTGCAGGCATGGGCGGCGAAACCATTGCCGAAATTATTGATAATGCACCTTTTTACCTTGATATGCCCTTAATTTTGCAACCGATGACCTGTTCTGACAGGCTTATTGATTATTTAAATCAAAACGGTTTTGGAATAATAGAACACCACGCGGTTTTTAGTGAAGGCCGAATTTATCATATTTTAAAGGTTATTAAAAATGGTGAAAGAAATGATAGTCCCATTTTTAATATTGTTGGTAAACTTGATAAAACCGATGAAACCGCACGTAAACTTTTAGATAGAAAACTTAAAAGCCTTATAAAAATGGCAAACTCCATAAAAAACGTAGAGCGCAAAGAAAAAGAATATATTATTGCAACAGAAAAAATTAAACACCTTAAGGAATTTTTAGGTTATGCCGATAGATAACATATTTTTGTCTTTTTTAATAGACGAACTAAAACAAATTGAAAATCAGCATATTGATAAAATACACTGTCCTAGTGGCGGTGAATTTGTGTTTAGTTTAAGAAAGCAAAAACTATTTATAAACCTTAACGGCACACCCTATATAACACTACTTAAAGAGAGCTTTTCTAATCCCGAAACACCTCCAAATTTTTGTATGTTACTTAGAAAACATTTGCAAGGCGGCAAAATTTTATCGATTGAAAAGCAAGAAAACGATAGAATTGTTATTATAACAATTTCTTCTTTAAACGAACTTAAAGACGTAAATATTTATAAGGTTTTTGTTGAGCTTATAAGCGGCAAAGCAAACCTAATTTTAACTAAAGACAGCAAAATTATTGATAGCTATAAAAAAAGCGACCTTGAAAAAGATAGTCGCATTATTGCCCCCGGTGCTACTTACGTTTTACCTCAAAATAACGGCGGCGGTCTCTCGCCCTTAATTGCAAGAGAATTAGAATATCAAAACAAAACTTTAGAAGAAGTGTTAAAAACGGCAAGGCCTATGGCGCTTCAAAACGAAAAGGGCGAATATAAAGACCTCTCGTTTACAGAAATAAAACAATATGAAAACCTTTATAAAAGGGTTGAATTTGAAGATTATATTTCGCTTGTAAACGAATTTTTTAATTCTAAAAGAAAACAAAGTGAAATAAATAATGCGGCAGCGGGACTAAGCAAAAAGGTAAACGGTTTAATTTTAAAAGCCGAAAAGAAATTAGCCATAAGAAATGAAGACTTATTAAAAACCGAAGACCGTG
Source organism: Acutalibacteraceae bacterium (assembly GCA_045540715.1). GTDB lineage: Bacteria > Bacillota > Clostridia > Oscillospirales > Acutalibacteraceae > UMGS1279. The sequence continues at coordinate 32,105 of JAZQHT010000015.1, forward strand.
AAAAATACCGTATTTATGGGGAACTTTTAAAGGCAAATTTATTTAAAATAAATGCGGGGCAAAAGAGTGTGGTTTTAGAAAACTATTACGATAATATGAGCCTTGTTGAAATACCCTTAAAAGAGCATTTAAGCCCAAATAAAAATGCCGAAAGATATTTTAAAGAATATAAAAAATTATGTTCGGCAAAAAACACCCTTGCAGAACTAATTGAAGAAAACAAAAATGAAATTTTTTATTTAAAAAGCGTTAAAGAATTTTTAGAAAATGCAAATAACGTTTCTGAAATTTTAGAAATTGAAGAAGAACTTGTAATTTCGGGTTATTTAAGAAAAAATAAAAACAATAAAAATAAAAAAATAAAGCCAAAACCCTTTTTAGAAAAAGAATTTTTAGGCTTTAAAATACTTGTTGGCAGAAATAATTTAGAAAACGATAGGCTAACTTTAAAAACTGCCGATAAAAACGATATGTGGTTTCACGCAAAGAATATTCCGGGTAGCCACGTTGTTATACTTACAGAGGGCAAAGATTTACCCGATGAAGTTATTTTATATGCGGCGGGTCTTGCTGCACAAAATTCTTCTGCAAAATTAAGCGGACAGGTAGCAGTTGATTACACACAAATTAAAAACGTTAAAAAACCTGTGGGTGCAAAACCCGGTATGGTAATATATAAAACAAATAAAACGGTTTACGTTACACCGTAAATATGGGGAATTAAAATGTTAAAATTAATTGTTTTAGATGAGGAAGCAGTTTTACATAACGGAAAAGCAGAAAATATAGATGAAAGTCTAAAAACCTTTATTAAAGCAGGGGTAGAAGTTGCAATTATAACCCACAAAAGTTATTTTGAAATTAAAAAACACTTTAGCCACGCATTGCACGGTATAACCTTTATCTGTGACGACGGTGGTATGGTTATAAAGAACGGTGTTTTACTTTATATGGGCGTAATTGAGCGCAAAACATTAAACGAGTTTGCAAAAATTGCATCAAGATTAAGAGATAGCGAACTTTATTTGTCCCTTAAAGAAAAAGCAATTAAAATTGTGGGCGAAGATGCCGAAAGCATTGTAAATGTTAAAGAAGAAATTTCCAAAATTACAATGTATTCTAAAAATAGCGGTGCCGCATTTTTAGATATTACCCCTAATCTACATAAAAACCGCCTAAGAATTTCTTATTATAACGAAAACGTTTTAGAAATGACCGAGATAAATTCAACAAGAACAGAAGCTTGCGAAATGCTGCTTCGCCGTTTTGGTATATTTAAACACGAAACGGCAGTCTTTTTAAATAACGATGCATCTTTGCCGCTAATTAGTCTTTTTAAAGATGCAACCGTTATAAACGAAAGTTCGGTTGAGCTTAAAAAGACGGGAGCTAAAATAGTTGAAAGTTTTAGTGATGAATTATTAAAACTTTCAGAGCAATATAAAAACGAGGGCCAAAATTAAAAGCTCGTCGCTGTCTTCTAAAAGCAGTAAAAACAGCACCGCCAAAATAATAAGGCGGTCGTTATCAATTTTCATATTTTTAAAATTAAAATTGCGTAAAAAAGTAGTGCCAAAGGTTTCCTTTGGCTTAACTTTTTCTTGTGGTGCTTTAGCCTTTTCAATTTTGTAGGTTAAAGGGGCATCTTTTGGCTTATAAATGTTTTCAAACTGCTTTAGGGCAAGTTCTTTTTGCCTTTCAAATTCAATTTGTTCGGCTTTTGTCATTAAAACAAATCTCCCAAAATGTTACTGTCTTTAATAAGCGGTAAAATAGAATATATTTTAAGTAAAGTTATCGCCGTATCAAGCCTTGCTTGTCGGTTTTTTGATAAATGCGGTTTAAGGGCCAAAAGCAATTCAACGCTTTTATCGTTGGTGCTTTTAAGAGCGTTTAAAACCTGCATTAAAGCCGCAACGTCGGGAAGGTTTTCTTCCTTTTTAGGCGGCTCACTTTTTAAAAGGTTTTGTGCTAAACCCTTAATTTGTTCAAGACCTTCGGGGTCGTTTAAAAGTTTAGAAATCTTATCAGAAAGATCGTCCATATTATTTATCCTTTAAATATTTAGAAATTAGGTCTTTGGCCTCTTTAGAATTTAATAGGTCGTTAAGACTGTTATTGTTTTTAAGCAGATTTTCAAGCTGAGCTTTAGTGTTAGAAGGAAGGCTATCTAAAATTTGTTGCTTGTTGCCGCTTTCAAGGGCACTTACGGTGGGATTTTCTTCGCCCAAAGCCTTTTTTATGCTTAAAAGAAGTTTTTCTTTATCTATCTCCACAAAAATCACCTCTATATATACTATTCTAAAAAACGTAATTTGATAACAGGAGTTTTTTATGAGAATTTTAGTTTTATCGGATGCTCACTATAATATAAATAATATTAAACACGCAATTGAGAACGAACCCAGTGCTAATAAAATTTTTTATTTAGGGGATGGCTCCAGCGAGGTTTTACGCCTACAAGAAAATTACAAAAATAAAGAGTTTGTAATTATAAAGGGCAATAACGACGTGGGGGCAATTCCCGAAGTCTTTGCAGGATTTATAGGTGGCCTTAAAACACTAGCGGTTCACGGGCATAAACAATACGTTAAATATAATTTAGATAGGCTATATTTTACCGCCTTGGAAAACGAAGCAAAACTTGTATTATACGGCCACACACATAACCCGGATATAACCTTTAATAATGGCATATACTTTGTAAACCCGGGCGCACTTTGTGGCTTAAAACCAACCTATGCCGTAATAGATTTCGAAAAAAGCGGTATTATGCCCATAATTAAAGAACTCAAGTTGTGAACGAATTGTAAATTTTTTTAGCCTTTGTAAGGTTCTTTAAAGCTACAAACAACTACAAATTGTGATAAATAAAGGCTTTTTTCACTAAATATCGAAAACGGTTTAAATTTTTGCTATTTACTAGCAAAATTTTAGACTTTATAAAACTTTTAAGTGTGATAAAATAAAATTGTAAGAGCAAATTGCTCAATTTTTGTGCCTATTTATTAGTAATATCGCACAAAAAACAGTATATTATATGGAGTTTTGGCGCACAAAAGGGGTGTCAAAATTAACGAAAGACTGCACTCAAGTAAGCAATTTTTTTGAAAAGCTTAGGGTTGAGTGTTGGTTTTCGTGTTCTATTTTTTTACTATACATATAATATATACGCGCGTGAAGACGCAAAAAATAATTAGCCAGTGGAGGTAAAAACATGAAAAAAGCTTTTGCAGCATTAATGGCTTTGGTAATGGTTGTGTTAAGCACATTTATTCCAATGACTGTTTATGCGGAAACAGGCGATGAAGCTTTTTCGGCTATATCAAGGGGAGACGGGTTAAAGACCTATACTGAGTATAGTGCTGAAAACGTCGATATTGCCGATGCCACAAGCGAAATCTTTGTTTTAGGTGGCGATTTTGTTTCGAGTACGGGCAAGGTTGAAGTTGCTCCTACTTACGAAGGCAAACAAAACGTTGTTAAACTACCCGAAGAAAAAGGTAGCGTAACTTACGAAATTGAAGTGCCCGAAACCGCCCAATATACCATTATGGTAACCTATATTGCATTAAAGGGAAGAAACAATGCAATTTCTATGGCACTTACCATTGATGGCGAACAACCATTTGATGGACTTCAAGAAGTTGAATTTCCTCGTTTATGGGAAGACGACGGTGAAGTTCGTAAAGACGGTATAGGTAACGAATTTGCGCCTAGCCAAGTTGAATTATTTACTTATAACAATCAATACGTTCAAGACCCACTAGGCCTTGAAAGATTTCCATATTGCTTTGCATTAACAGAAGGTAAACACACAATTACCTTAACAAGTGTTGCAGAGCCTATTGCTATTGCACAAATCACTTTGGGTGAACCCGTTTCTTATACTTCTTACAAAGAAGTTTACGATTCTTACGAAAAAGTAGCAGGTTCAGACGTTTTAAGAATTGAAGGTGAAGATGCTGCAATTAAAACCACTTACTCTTTAGTTGGTAAATCTGACTCTTCTGACGCTAAAATGTCATCTGAACACGGCCAAAACCCATATTTAAGCCGCGTTAACTATATTGGTAACACAAACTGGCAAATGCCCGGTGAAAGAATTACTTGGAAGGTTACCATTGATAAATCCGGTTTATATAAGTTTGGTTTTAGATATCGTCAGAACTACGTTTTAAACGGCAATAGCTACCGTAAACTTTTAATAGACGGTGAAGTTCCATTTGAAGAAGCTTCAAGGATGGAATTTAAATACGGCGTTAACTGGGAATATCAAGAGTGGACCGATGGTAGCGGCAAACCCTATATGGTTTGGTTAGAAGCCGGAGACCATGAAATTTCTATGGAAGTAACTCTAGGCGATATGACCGAAGTTGTAAGACGCTTAGAAGACGTTTTATACGACGTTGGTGTAACCTACAGAAAAATCGTTATGATTACCGGTGAAACACCCGACGCTAATCGCGACTACGATTTATTTACACAAATCCCCGATTTAGAAGAAACTTTAACCCGTTGCTATGCAGAATTAGAAGCTATTGCTACCGAAACCGAAAAACTTGCAGGTGCTGCAGGTGGTTCTAACGCAACAAGTATTCGTTCTTTAAGCAACGCTTTAGGCAAAATGCTTGAGTTCCCCAACTCAGCACATACTTACAAAAGCCTTTACTACACAAACTATACCTCCGTATCTGCTTTAGTATATGAAATGATGAAAATGGCACTTGCCATTGACTATATCGAAATTGCTCCCGAAAGCTACGACTTTGACGAAAACAAAGCAAACTTCTGGGAAAGCACAGTATTTACTTTCCAAAGATTTTTAGCATCATTTAGCGCAAACTACAACAACATTTCGGGTGAATCAAGCGCTAAAGAAACCATTGATATTTGGGTAAACTGGGGCCGTGATCAAGTTCGTGTTTTAAACGATCTTATTCAGTCTTCATTTACACCAAAAACAGGTATAGGCGTTAACCTAAAAATTTCTAACGCATCTTACATACAAGGTATTTTATCGGGCGACCCACCCGACTGCTCGCTGCATATGGCACGAAGCGAGCCGGTTAACCTGGCACTGCGTGGGGCAATGTATAATCTAGAAAACTTTGCCGACTTTGAAGAGGTTATGACACGCTTCTATACAAAAGATGCTGCTCTTCCTTTTGAATTCCAAGGCGGCACTTACGCATTACCTGATACAATTTCTTACTATATGATGTTCTATCGTACCGACATTTTTGAAGAGTACGAACTAGAAGTTCCAAAAACTTGGGACGAATATATTCAAGTTTCTTCCTTCTTAATGAGAAACAATTTACAAGCATCATTACCTTACGTTCAATTAACCGGTATTGCACAGGTTAACCAAGGTGTTGGCGCATTTAGTATCTTCCCCTCAATGTTAATTCAAAAAGGCGGAAGCATTTACAAAGAAAACGGTGTTGCTACCGACCTTACTTCTGCAACTGCTTTAGAAGTATTTAAATTCTGGACAGATTTCTATAACGAATATAAATTCCCGAAAACTGCCGACTTCTTTAACCGTTTCAGATTAGGTATTATGCCACTTGGTATTCAAAGTTATACCAACTACATCAACATATCAATGGCTGCTCCTGAAATTAGCGGTAAATGGGCAATGGCTCCAATTCCCGGCTTTGTTGATGAAAACGGTCAAATCAACAACTCACAAGCAGGTTCAGGTACAGGTTGCGGTATTTTAGCATCAGCTAAAAATCCAAAAGGTGGTTGGGAGTTCTTAAAATGGTGGACTTCCGCAGAAACACAATTAGCATATTCTAACAACTGCGAATCTATCTTAGGCGTTTCGGGACGTGTTGCAACATCTAACCCCGAAGCATTTAAACAAATGGGTTGGGATAGCGCAAGTTTAGATGCACTACTAACTCAATGGTCAAGATTAAAGGAAATTGAAGAAGTTCCCGGTGGTTATTACACCGCACGTGTTATCGACCAAGCATTCTGGAACGTTGTTGACAACGGTCAAAACAGTAAAGACCAATTAGTTAAATGGGCAGAAATTGCTAATAAAGAAATAGCACGTAAACGTAAACAATATAACGTTAAATAGGAGGTGTCAAAATGGATATTGCTATGAAAAATAATGGCGGCGACGCATTAAGAAGAAAAATAGCAAAGCGTGATAAAAGACGTCAAAAGATGGTATTTATATTTATGCTTGCTCCCTTCTTTGTGCTTTTCTTCCTTTTCACAATTTTACCGGTACTTAGTTCGGTTGTTTTAAGCTTCTTCGATTTTGACGCCGTTTCTATGCCGAAATTCACAGGACTTGATAACTACAAGCGTATGTTCTTAGAAGATGATATCTTCCCAAAAGCATTAAGTAATACTTTGGTATTTGCGGTTATTACCGGTCCTATCGGATTTTTCCTATCATTTATGCTTGCATGGATGGTTAACGAATTTGGTCCAACCGTTAGAACAGTTCTTTCCTTCTTGTTCTACGCCCCCGCTTTAACAGGTAACGTTTACTTTGTTTGGCAAATTTTATTCTCGGGCGATGCTTACGGTTATATGAACAGCTTACTTATTTCTTTAGGCTTAATTACCGACCCGATTCAATGGTTAAAAAATCCACAATACGTTTTAACAATTATCGTTATTGTTCAGTTATGGTTAAGCTTAGGTACAACCTTCCTTTCTAATATTGCAGGTTTACAAAACGTTAACCCCGAACTTTACGAAGCAGGCGCTATCGACGGTATTAAAAACCGTTGGCATGAATTATGGTACATAACCCTTCCTTCAATGAAGAGCATCTTAATGTTCGGTATGGTTATGCAAATTCAATCGGCTTTCTCTGTTTCTGCAGTTCCAATGACATTAGCAGGTTTCCCAAGCGTTAACTACTCTGCTGAAACAATAGTTACACTACTTACAGACGTTGGTACTGCCCGTTACGAAATGGGTTATGCCGCAGCAATTTCAGTTGTGCTATTTATTTTAATGAGCGTAACAAAAGAATTGCTTGCTAAGTTTGTAAATATGGCGGGGAGGTAAGGATTAATGGAAGCAACTGCAAAACAAAAGAAATTAAGACTTAAAACCGCCCGCAGAGATCAATATAAGAGATATACACGTAGCGCCGGAGGTAACATTTTATATACCTTATTCTTACTTATCTTCGGTTTATACTCTATCTTACCAATGATCTATTCAATAGTTACATCATTTAAACCACTTGATGAACTATTAGTTTTCCCACCGCGTTTTTGGGTAGTTAGACCTACCCCAATGAACTATGAAGTTTTACCTAGCTTACTAGATAATCTTTCAGTTCCACTTTCAAGATACATTTTCAACAGCTTGTTCATTAGTATTTTTACCACAATTATTCACGTTATTGTGGCATCTATGGCAGCTTACGTTCTAGCAAAGAGCGACCTTAAATTTAAAAAGGTAATCTTTGCAATCGTTCAGTTCTCACTACTTTATAATGCATATACTCTTGAAATTCCGCGTTATCTTATTTATTCAAACTTAGGTATGATTGATACTTATTTGATTTATATTTTACCGGCAATTCCTTCTTCAATGGGTGTATTCTTAATGAAGCAGTTTATGGACGCCAACGTGCCCGATCCTCTAATTGAAGCCGCACGTATTGACGGTGCCGGTACCTTTAGAGTATTCTGGCAAATCGTTATGCCCATTGTTAAACCGGGCTGGTTAACCTTAACCTTATTCTCCTTTAAAGATTTATGGGCAATTCAGCCAAGCGGTACAATTTTTAGTGAAGAACTAAAAACATTACCCGCAGCAGCTTCAACAATTGCAGCCGGTGGTCTTGCTCGTTCGGGTTCTGCAATGGCTGTAACTGTTATTATGATGATTCCACCAATTTTGGTATATTTAATTTCACAACGTAGCGTTACCGAAACAATGAGTAGCGCAGGTATTAAGTAGGGGGGGTGGAAAAATTGACTAAGAATTTACGTAATAAAGCAATTAAAGCAATGTCGGTTTTTCTACTTGTAGGTTTAATAATTAGTTGCTGTATTCCCGTTTCTGCGGCTACATATAATACAGAAGCTTATCAAACATATACCTATTGGAAAGGCCCCGACGAAACCGCACCCGTTAGCACAACACCTATTTACGAGTATAAAACCGTAATTGATGGCGACACTTTAGGCATTGGCGCATTAAATGAACCTCAAGACGTTTATACCGATACAGAAGGTAACGTGTATATTGCAGATACGGGTAATGGTCGTGTTGTTGTTACAACACCCGACTATAAGCTAAAAACCGTTTTAAAAGACCTTCAATATGAAGGTGAAACCTTACTTATGGAAGGCCTAAGCGGTGTGTACGTTCATACAAACGGCGATATTTATATTTGCGATACTAAAAATGAACGTATCATTATTACAACTATCGACGGTACAGTTAAAAACGTTTTAACCTTACCTCAAAACGACGTTATTCCAGAAACCTTTTCTTATTTACCAACCCGCGTAGTAGTAGATAGCGACGGTATTACCTACGTTATTTCTGAAGGTTCTTACTATGGTGCCGTTATGTACGACGCAGAAGGTCAATTCACGGGATTCTTCGGTGCTAACAGCGTTCAAGGTAACTTCTTAACAGCTTTAACAAAGATTAAAGAATTAATCTTCCGTAACGATAAAAAAGAAGCTAACCAATTAAAAGACCTACCTTATCAATTTAACGATATTGCTATGGACGACGAAAACTTCGTTTACACAGCAACAGGTGCGGTAAGTACTTGGGTTAGCAAAACCGGTCAGTTAAGAAAACTTAGCCCCGGTGGCACAAACGTTTTAAAGAACAAAGTTAACGGCGAAATTTCTTCTAGCGATAGCTTTAACTTCTCTGACGGTGCTAGTGTAAGATTTGCTGATAAAGATAGACTTTTCCGTTACAGAGTTACCGACCTTCGTTCACTTGACGTTGACGAATATGGTTATATGTACGGTTTATGCCGTGTTTACGGACATATCTTTATTTACGACCAAGAATGTAATTTATTAGGCGCATTTGGTGGCGGCACCAGTGAAGGTTATCAAAAAGGTACCTTCGTTTCTCCACAATCAATCCGTTATGATAAAGTTACTAAAGACGTTCTAATGGTTGATAAACTTGCAGGCAACGTTACAATTTATAAAGAAACAGAGTTTGGTGCTTTACTTAAAGAAGCACAACAATTAACCTTTGCCGGTGCTTATAGCGAAGCAAAGCCTTATTGGGAAAAGGTTATTTCTCAAGATAGAAACTGTCAATTAGCTTACGTTGGTTTAGCAAAAGCCTACTATATTGAAGGCGATTACGAAAAAGCAATGGAATTTGCTAAAAACGGTTTCGACCAAGAAACTTATGCAAACGCATTTACATTTGTTAGAAACGATTGGTTAAGCAACAATTTCGTTATAATTTTTGCAATTGCACTTGTATTAGTAGCTGGCTTAATTGCCGTTCTAGTTATTTCAAGAAAGAAAAAGATCGTGCTTATAAAACACGAACCCACAAGGGTTATGTTTGGCACATTATTACATCCTTTCGAATCATTTAAAGCAATTAAATATCAGAAAAAAGGTTCTGTATTAATTGCATGCATAGTGCTTTTACTATACTTTATCTCTACACTTGTAATGGATATGTATTCAGGCTTTATGCACGTTCTATTTAATAAGAGTACCTATAACGTAATTTACACCTTTATTATGACGGTTGGCTTAATTACCTTATTTGCAATAGCAAACTGGGGTATGGCAACCTTATTTGAAGGTAAAGGTACCTTTAAAGAAGTGTTTATTACTGCTTGCTATGCAATGATTCCGCAGGTAATAAATAACGTATTCTTCACAATTTTCTCTAACGTATTTACCCCTGAAGAAGGTTTAATTCTAACGGTTGTAAACGTAATTTGTACGGCATTAACAATTATAATTTTATGCGTTGGTATGATGGAAATTCACGAGTTTGGTATGCTCAAGTTTGTGGGAATTATGATTATCACCGTTTTAGCAATGGCCGTTGTTGTGTTCGTTATATTTATGGTTGGTATTCTAATTGCACAAATGGTTAACTTCGTTGAAACCATTATACAAGAATTAAAATATAGGTAGGAGGTAAGTAAATGAAAAAACATATTAAACTAATAAGTCTAATGTTAGCAATTTGCTTACTTGCTACTGTGTTTGTAGGCTGTAAAGAGGAAGAAGAGGAAGAACAAGAGGGTTGGCAATCTCAATTTGACGTTGACCTAAACTATGATGAAACCAAGTATAATATCGATCTTGTTCCCGAAAAACTTGACACTAACGATGCAATAGCCGAAAACGACTATTACAAATTAGGCTGGAACGCCGAAAACGAAAACGTTACTCTTGTAACCAAAAAAGATGGCAGAGTTTGGGGTACAAACCCCAATAACTACTATACCTTACAAGATGAACAAGCAGCTCACGAAATGGTTAATTCACCATTAACAATTCGTTATATTGCTGATTCCACAGTTACCGATATTAATGCGGGTGGCGCAATATTATCGGGTACTTGTAAAGTTGAATCCAAGTTAATAGATAACGGTGTTTCTGTTACTTATTACTTTGACGATTATTTCTTTATAATTACTGTTGATTACTATTTAGATGGCGATTCAGTTAAGGTTTCACTTGATCCTAAAAAGATTGTTGAAGCGGGTAGTACACAAATTGTTTCAATAGGTATTGCACCATTTATGTGCTCTGCTAAAAATACACCTAACGGCAGTAAAGATTCTTACTTGGTAATTCCATCGGGTTCAGGTGCATTAATGTATGCCGACCAACGCTCATCCGGTTTACCACGTTCAATTTCTGCTACTGTTTACGGTGAAGACGTATCTATTGATAAATATCAAGATTATGATAAAAATACCGCAATCAGTATGCCTTTCTTTGGTGCTAAAGACGGCAACTCTGCAACCTTAGCAATTATTGAAAGCGGTGCTGAAGCCGCAACAATTAACGCAACGGCAGGCGAAAGCAAATTTGGTGTTTCAGAAGCCTATGCTTTTGTTGACGTTCGTGGTCAGGATATCGTTTATTTACAAGGTATTTGGAGACAAAAATACACTAAAGAAATAAACCAAACCGACCCCATTGTTATTGGTTATTACGCACTTTCGGGTGAAGATGCAACCTATTACGGCATGGCAAAACGCTATCAACAATATTTGGTAGAAAAAGAAGGCCTTACCGTTACAGGTAAAAACAAACTTGTAAATGCTACACTTATTGGTGGCTATTTAAAAGATGAATTAGCATTAGGCTTCCCTTACAAAAAGGCTGAATCATTAACAACTTATAATCAAGCACAAACCATTTTAACCGACCTTAAAGCTATGACAGGCGGCAGCTTATCTGCTAGAATGTTTGGTTATGGCGAAGGCGGTGTAAATGCTTCAAAACTTGCCGGTGGCTTTACTTTAACAGGTGTAACCGGTAATCAAAACGATTTATCTAACTTTATTAAATTTGCAAGTAAAAACGGTATTGAAGCCTATTTCGATTTTGACGTTATTTATTTCTCAAAATCTGCAAATGGTTTCACAAAAGGTAAAAACGCTGCAATTAATAACAGTGGTATAGCTGTTAAAACAAGACAGTTCTTACTTTCAACAGGTAATCGTATTGAAGCAGCAGATGGCGGAATTATCGGCTCACTTACCGCTAGAAAAGACTTAGGCCGCGCAGTTAACAGTGTAACAAGCACAACTGCAAAATACGGTATTTCTAATATCTCATTTAGCACATTAGGAAGCGTTGCTTATTCCGACTATCAAGACAATAATGCTTATAGTAGCCGTAAAAATATGGCTAAAGACGTTTCTTCTTATATAGAAACAGTAAAAGCTAAAAACAACAAAGTTTTAGTTGATAACCCATTTAGCTATGCTGCAGTTTCTGCTGACGTTTTAACGGGTTGTCCTATAAACTCAAATAACGATAGAGCTTTTGACATTGACGTTCCTTTATATCAAATCGTATTCCAAGGCTTTAAAGAAAACTACGTTCAACCTATTAACTATGCATCTAATAGACGCGCAGCCTTCTTAAAAGCTATTGAATCGGGTAGCGGTTTATCCTTTATATTAATGAACGATTATGATATTGAGCTTAGAAAACAAGATGCTAATATCTTCGCTTCATCTGTGTATAGCGATAATAAAGGTTATATCAAAGCATATCTAGACGAAGGCGCTGAATTCTTAACTAGCGTTGCATCAGCAAAAATTAAAAATCACACATTATTAGCAGATAACGTTTCCAAAACAGAATTCGATAACGGCAAGGTTGTTTACGTTAACTTTACCGATAAAGAAGTTACTGTTGAAGAAGTTGTAATTCCTGCACAAGATTTTGTAGTAAAGTAAAGGAGGGGTAAAAATGGATAAAGCTTTTTTGAAAAAGTTAGATAAAAAGCACGTTAGAGGCATTGAATCTAAAAAAAGTTTATACGGCGTAATGTTTATTACCCCTTGGCTAATCGGTATGTTGTTATTCTTCTTTATACCATTAGTGCAATCCTTAAGTTACTCCTTCGCTTACGTTTTTGTTGAACCCGGTTATATGGACGTTCAATACGAAACCGAAAACTGGGAGACCGGTGAAATGGAAAGTGTTGGTTTGGAACATTATAAGTATCTTTTAGAAGAAGATCCCGACTATACCAACAACCTAGAAACCGCTTTAGGTGAATTTTTCCGTTCACTACCTATTATCGTCGTTGTATCCTTGATTTTGGCGCTGGTTTTAAACCAAAAATTTAAAGGAAGGGTCTTCTTTAGGGCCATATTCTTCCTGCCGGTTATCATAGCGACGGGCGTAGTTATGGAGAAGCTGACGGCCTCTTACGGTGGTGTTGGTGCTATAGTTCAAATGTCGAGCGAAACCACCAACGTTTATACCGAAGGTGGCGGCGGTGGTATGGACTTCACAACGATTTTACAAAACCTAAATCTGCCTGAAGACATCACCAACGAAATGTCAAAATTAATTACCAACATATTTAATACCCTTTGGTCTTGTGGTATTCCTGTAATTCTATTTATTTCGGGTCTTCAAACAATTCCCGAATCATTATACGAAGCCTCTCACGTTGAGGGTGCTACAAAATGGGAAGAATTCTGGTATATTACACTTCCTATGTTAGGTAATACAATATTACTTGTTATAGTATTTACTATTATCGAGTTATTAACACAAAACACTAACCCTGTATTGCAGCAAGCATATAGCCAAATGAGAGACAATATGGTTTACGATATGTCTTCTGCAATGTTATGGATATTCTTTGCAATAATTGGTGCCGTTATCGGTATTGTTATATTCTTATATAACAGAATATTGCTAAGAAAGTGGAATTAAGGGGGGTAACGAATTATGGCAAAAGATAATACAAAAATTCTTATTCCCGAAAAGAGCGCAGCGGTTAAAAAGCTTAACCGCCACAAAGCTCAAAACAAGGTTAAAGACATCTGCGTTACAATTATTCGTTTAGTATTTTTAATTTCGGTTGGTTATATTATTGTATATCCGTTATTCGCAATGATTTCTTATGCAATAATGCCCCACGCAGACGTTTTAGACCCCAGCGTTGTTTGGGTACCAAGAACCCCCACAACCGAAAACATAGAGATTGCCTGGAAGTCGTTAGACTATATGGACGGTTTCGTTCAAACCTTGCTTGTAGGCGTTGTAGCCGCTTTAATTGAAGTTTTCTCTTGCTCGGTTATTGCTTACGGTTTTGCAAGATTTAAATTTAAAGGTCAAGGCATTTTATTCGGTCTTGTTCTTTTAACCGCAATTGTTCCCGTTCAGGTTTTAGCAATTCCTTTATACCTAAACTTTAGATTTATGGATTTTGGAGGCTTAACCCAATTAATCGGTTCTATGTTTGGCAATCCCGAATTTGTTTTAGACGTAACAAATACACCCTGGACCTTCTACTTGCCTTCAATATTTGGTGTAGGTCTTCGTTCCGGTATATTTATCTTTATTTACCGTCAGTTCTTCTTAGGCCTTCCTAAAGAATTAGAAGAAGCATCTTATATCGATGGTGCAGGCCCCATAAAAACATTTTTAAGGGTTATTATTCCTTCGTCAGGTGTTGTATTTACAACAGTTACAATTTTCTCAATAATCTGGCACTGGAACGAATATTATTTATCAGTTCTATATTTCCAAACAGATTTCCCACTTTCAGTATCTTTAGCAGGTATTGGCAGTGTGCTAGAATCTCAAGGTCTAGCGTTTGACTCGGCCGCAGGTCCAACATCGGCCGCATGCTTACTATACATTTTACCTGTTTTAGTTATGTTTATCTTCTTACAGAAGAAATTCATCCAAAGTGTTGACAGAGTAGGTATTGTAGGTTAAAATATTAGTATAAAAATTGTATTAATTACAGTATTTATAAACATTAAATTGGAGGTAAAAACACAATGAGAGCATTTGAAATTGCAAAAAAATTAAGCGTTGTTCTTTGCTTAGTTCTTGCTTTAACAATGGTTTTCACAGCTTGTGGCGGTAACGCAAAACCCGGCCAAGGCACAGGTTCTGGCACAGGCACAGGTACTGGTACTGGCGATGGCGGCGATGGCGGCAATGGCGGCGATGGCGGCAACGGCGGCGGTTCCGGTAAAAACGTATTCGTTGCTGACTACATGGCAGAAGCAAAAAGCAAGTTTAGCGGTTCAAACCTACATATTATTATGTGGCGTCAATACACCGCTACCGAAAAATCTTTGGTTGACTCTTTCCAAAGCAAAACCGGTATCAAAATTAGAACAACTGTTACTACCGAAGCTGAATATGCAACAAAACTTGCTGCATTAATTTCCGGTAAAGACTCTCCCGACGTTGTTTGCTTTAACTCAGACGACTTCCCGGGCTTTGTAGTTAAATCACTACAATCACTAAAATCTGATAAATTTAAGCTAGATGATCCTATTTGGTACAAACCTTATATGAACAACTACGCTGTTAACGGCAAATACTTTGCTGTTGCAATTAACGGTTCTTGGAGTACTGAAGACTGTAACTACGTTACATACTATAACCCCAACACCTTAACCGGTCTATCTGATCCTTACCAATTATACAAACAAGGTAAATGGAACTGGACCACAGCTAAAGACATTGCTACTGCTGTTTCCAAAAAAGGTAACAACTATACAGGTATGTCTTTACAAAGCTACGACCTATATATGTTAAGCTCCGGTATTGACTTCTTAGCATATAACGGTAAACAATTCAGCACCAACCTTTCTGATGCTAACAAAACAAAAACCATCACTTCAGCTTGGAACGAAGTTGCTACATTAGTTTCTGACAACCTAGTTAAAAAATGGGATCCACAAGGTATCTCCAAAGGTACAACAGGTTTATTCAGCGCTATTGCTTTCGGTCTATATAAAGAAGGCGGCTGGTTTGATAACACCTCTACAAAGGGTGGCGTTGGCGCATTAAAAGCAGTTCCCGTTCCTGGTCCTGCAGGCAAAACAGCTTATGTTCCTGTACGTCCAAAAGTTTGGGGTGTTGCTAAAGGTGCTAAGAACCCCGATGCAGCTGCTTACTTCCTAAGATATTTCTTAGACCCAGTAAACAGCAACATGGGCAAAACTTTCTACAATAGCCAATTCCAAGAAGTTTATAACATCATTACAAGCAAAACTGCTAAAAAGCAAGTTATGGTTACCATTGGTGTTATGGACTACACCACAGCCGGTGCTTACAAAGAATTCTGCGAAGAATTAGCTTCTGCAGCACCTGCACAACAAACAACAATCATCAACAAATATAAATCTCGTTTCCCCAACCAATTAAAGAGAGCTAACGCTCAACTTAAGAACGCAAGATAATTTATGTTTGTAATTTCGGCCGTCCAAATTTTGGGCGGCCGTTTTTTATAAAAAATGCTTGACAAATTCAAATTATGTGTTAAAATATATTAGACAATAAAGTAGAGTTCGCTCTCACCCTCAGGTTCCGTCTTAAAGGGTAAAAACGTAAAACTCCTTTTAAAAGGGGCATTTTAGCTTTTTACACGGACGGTATATATTGTCCGTGTTTATTTATTTTTGGAGGTGTATTTACATTAGCAAACAAGAATTACCAATTAACGAGGAAATTAAAGAACAAGAAATTAGGGTTATAGATTCTGATGGTAATCAGTTAGGCGTTATGCAAACTTCTGCTGCCCTTAAAATAGCCCAAGAAAAAGATTTAGATCTCGTTATAATTGCCCCCAACGCCACACCTGTTGTATGCAAGGTTATGGATTACGGCAAGTACAGATTCGAACAAGCAAAAAAAGAAAAAGAAATGCGTAAAAACCAAAAGGTTGTTGAAACAAAAGAAATTCGTTTAGGTCTTTCAACCGACGTTCACGATTTTAACACCAAAGTTAAACACGCCGTTAAGTTTTTACAAAGCGGCAACAAGGTTAAGGTTTCAATTCGCTTCCGCGGTAGAGAGTTAGGCCACCCTGAAATTGGTCTTGACAATATGACTCGCTTTGCCGAAGCTTGTGAAGAATTTGCAAACGTTGAAAAGCCGGCAAAAATGGAAGGCAGAAATATGCTAATGTTTTTAGCCCCACGTTCTAAGAAAAATTAAGGAGGAAAC
The DNA here is from genome assembly GCA_045540715.1 of Acutalibacteraceae bacterium. Classification (GTDB taxonomy): domain Bacteria; phylum Bacillota; class Clostridia; order Oscillospirales; family Acutalibacteraceae; genus UMGS1279. The sequence continues at coordinate 48,790 of JAZQHT010000015.1, forward strand.
AAAAATGCCTAAAATTAAAACACATAGCGGTGCAAAAAAACGCTTTAAATTAACCAAAAACGGTAAAGTTAAAAGAGCACACGCATTTAAATCACACATTTTAAACAAGAAAACAACTAAAAGACTAAGAAATCTTCGCAAAACTGTCGTTGCTGATGCTACTAACGTTGCAGCGATAAAGAAAATGATTCCTTATAAATAAACGGAGGTAACATACAATGGCACGTATTAAAGGCGCAGTTACAACTCGCAAAAGAAGAAAAAAAGTATTAAAACTTGCCAAAGGTTATTTTGGCGCTAAATCTAAATTATTTAAAACAGCTAAAGAAGCTGTTATGAAATCTTACAACTACGCATATATCGGTCGTAGATTAAAGAAAAGAGATTTCCGCAGATTATGGATCACCCGTATTTCTGCAGCCGCAAAAATGAACGGTATGAACTACTCAACATTTATGAACGGCCTTAAAAAAGCAGGCGTTACAATCAACAGAAAAATGCTTGCTGATATGGCAGTTAACGATGCGAAAGGTTTTGCTTCATTAGTAAAAACTGCTTCTAAAGCATTAGGTAAATAAAACTTAAAGACTTACGCACGCGTGTGCGTAAGTCTAATTTTTTCTGCATATAATTTTTTGCTTTATTTTTTAATGTTTTTAGGTTAAAATTATTGTGTTGATTTTTCAAACTTTTGGGGGTTTATTATGATAACCAGCCTAACTAACGAACGCGTAAAAAAGGTTGCAAAGTTAATTGCTTCTTCTAAAGCCAGAAAGCAAAACGGTCTTATGGTGCTTGAAGGCGAAAGGCTATGCTTAGAAGCCGAAAAAATTGAAGAACTTTATTACACAGCCGACGCCTTTAATAAGGTGTTAATTTCGCGCGCAGAATTTTGCGAAGAGGTTTCAGCTGAAGTTTTTAAAAAGCTTTCAGATACAGTAAATCCACAAGGTGTTATTGCTTTAGTAAAACGCCCAATTAGTTGCAATAAATTAGAAGAAAACGGCAAGTATTTAGCCTTTGAAAATATACAAGACCCGGGGAATCTTGGCACGGCTTCACGTACTGCAGAAGCACTTGGTATTTCGGGACTTATTGTAAAGGGTGTTGACCCATATTCACCCAAAGTTCTTCGTGCTTCTATGGGGGCAATTTTAAGAATACCTATTATAGAGCCAGAAGATATTTTAAGTTTTATTAAAACAAGCGGCAAGCGTGTTGTTGGAACAGTAGTAAAAAATGCTACAAGCATTAAAGAGTTTGAGTTTAAAAACGATATTGTGCTTATTGGTAACGAAGCCAACGGACTAACTGCTGAAGCAAAAGCTATTTGCAATGAACTTGTTATAATAAAAATGGCAGGCAAAGCAGAAAGCTTAAATGCCGCCGCCGCTTCAAGCATAATCGCTTGGGAGATGGTTAAATGAACAAGGTTTTAAAGGCGGTTTACGTAACCTTAAAAAAGGGTTTTCATAAAACAGATATAGACCTTGATAAAGAGTTCGAAACCAATTTTTCAAAAGAACTTTATAAAAAGGCAGAAGAAATTGTTGCTACTTGCGAAGAACAAGGTATAAGAATTCATTTAACGCGCCGTAAAGATTTACCGCCCGTTTTATATTTAAAAGGAAAGGTGCGTCTAAATGGTAAAGCATTTGGCTTTGCAGGGCCCAGCGTTATAGAAGATAATACCGCGCATAAATTAGAGGGGTTTTGCAACGCTCTAAATTTAACCAATAATACCGCTTTATGCGGCGATAGGGGTATGAGTGAAGAAATACCCTATAAAACCGTAAAAAACGCAATTATGGTAATGTATGACGGTAATTTTGATGCTTATACTAACGCTATATCAGAGTTTTACCCCGGCACACCCAGCAAAAAGGAATATTTTAAATACAGAAACGAATTACTTTGTAAACTTTGCGACTGCCTTGTTTTTTCTGAAATTAAAGATAACAGTCGCAGTACCAAAATTTTAGATTACGCAAAAAGTTTGGATAAAGAGTTTATATTTTTAACCGATAGTACCGCCTTCAAATTACCCGAGTTAAAAATTGACTTGCCAACCAATGCTAAAAAGGTGTATAATACCTTCACTGATTATATAATGGAATATGATGCGCTACTACAAAGTAGCGGTTTAGAAGAAGATGAACTTACCATGGCGCTTTTTACTTTAACCGTTAAAGGTATAGTTAAAAAAGCACCAATGGGCAGATATGAGATTGTTAAGGAGTAATACAAATTGTCTAAACTTGTTATAGTTGAATCCCCAACCAAAGTTAAAAGCATAAAAAAATATTTAGGTTCTAACTATGAGGTAATGGCATCGATGGGTCATATCAGAGATTTACCAAAATCTCGTTTTGGCATAAACGTAGATAAAAACTACGCCCCCGATTATAGAAATATGCCCGAAAAGAAAGACCTTATAAAAAAATTAAAAGAAGCGGCCGATAAAGCCGATTTTGTATATCTTGCAACCGACCCTGACCGTGAAGGTGAGGCGATCAGTTGGCACTTAGCACATATACTTGGCCTTTCTTTAGAAGAAGAAAACCGCGTGTGCTTTAACGAAATTACAAAATCGGGTATTGAAGCCGGTATGAAAGCCCCCAGAAAACTAAATCTTAACCTAGTTGACGCTCAACAAGCGAGAAGGGTTTTAGATAGAGTTGTGGGTTACAAATTAAGCCCCTTTTTATGGAAAAAGGTTAAAAGCGGTCTTTCGGCAGGTCGTGTTCAAAGCGTTGCTTTAAGACTAATTGTTGACCGCGAAAAAGAAATTGAAGCCTTTATTCCAAAAGAATTTTGGAATATTGAAGCCACCCTTAAAAAAGACAGAAAATCCTTTACTGCCCATTTTTACGGTGATAAAAAGGGCAAATTAGAAATTAATACCGAAGCTGAGGCTAAAGCACTGGTTAAAGAATTAGAAAAAAGCGAGTATATTGTTGATGCTATTAAAGAAACTCAGAAAAAGCATCAGCCGGCCCCTCCTTTCACTACTTCAACAATGCAACAAGAAGCTTCACGCAAACTTTCTTTTACCGCACAAAAAACAATGCGTATAGCTCAACAACTTTACGAAGGTGTTGATATTAAAGGTGTTGGCACTACCGGTTTAATTACCTATATGAGAACCGACTCGCTTAGAATATCTGAAGAAGCAAGAAAGGTTGCAAACACCCTTATCGTTTCTGATTTTGGCGAGAATTATTTACCTAAAAAACCAAGATATTTTAAATCTCGTTCATCTGCACAAGATGCTCACGAAGCAATTCGTCCAACTAACCCAACACTACGTCCTGAAGACATTAAAGACAGTTTAAGCAGCGACCAATATAAACTTTATAAACTTATTTGGGAACGCTTTATTGCTTCGCTTATGGCTGAAAGAATTACCGACGATATTGCGGTTGATATACTTGCAGATAATTATTTATTTAAAGCAAGTGAAAGCAAAACACGTTTTGACGGTTATACTGTTTTATATGTTGAAGGTAAAGACGAAACCGAAACAAAACTTGGTAAATTACCAACCCTTAATAAAGGGGACGAACTAAAGTGCGAAAAGGTTTTGGAAAGCCAACACTTTACACAACCACCCGCACGCTTTACCGAACCCACCCTTATTAAGTATTTAGATGAAAATGGCATCGGCAGACCCAGTACCTATGCTCCAATTTTAGCAAACATCCTAACTCGTAATTATATTGAGCGCGAAAAGAAATCCTTAAAGCCTACAAACTTAGGCAGGGTTGTTATTGAACTATTAGAAGAACATTTTCTAAAAATAGTTGACGTTAAATTTACGGCATCTATGGAAAAAGATCTAGACGTTATCGAAGAAGGCGGTCTTATGTGGACCGGTCCCGTTGATAAATTCTATAAAGACTTTGAAAAACAATTAAAGGCGGCAGAAAACACTATGGAAGGTAAAAGAGTAGATATACCATTAGAAGAAACCGATGAAGTTTGCCCAAACTGTGGCAAAAAGATGGTTGTAAAATCGGGTCGTTTTGGCAAGTTCTTAGCTTGTCCCGGTTATCCCGAGTGCAAAACAACCAAACCCCTACCCGAAAATGAAATTAAAGAGCCATGTCCAAAATGTGGCGCAAAATTAATTTCTCGTATTAGCAAAAAGGGTAAAAAATTCTATGGTTGCACAAATTACCCCGAGTGTGATTTTGCGGCCCCAAGCCTACCAACAGGTGAAAAATGTGAAACCTGCGGCGGCTTTATGCTAAAGGGTATTCGCGGCAGAAAATACTGTATTAATAGCGAGTGCCCAACAAGAGATTACAGCAAAAACAACGAAAAGACCGAAAAATAATGAATAAAACGGTTACTGTTATAGGTGCAGGACTTGGCGGTGTTGAAGCGGCTAATATTTTAGCAAACAACGGCATAAAGGTTAAACTTTATGAACAAAAACCGCTAAAACGTTCTCCTGCACATAAAATGGATGGCTTTTGTGAACTTGTTTGTTCTAATTCTTTAAAAGCAAAAAGAATAAACTCGGCTTCAGGACTACTTAAAAAAGAAATGGAGCTTTTGGGTTCTTTAACCGTGCCCCTTGCATATAAAAACGAAGTGCCCGCAGGTGGAGCTTTAGCGGTTGATAGAGAAAACTTTTCTAAAGACGTAACAAAGGCCATTTTAAATAACCCTAATATTGAGGTTGTTTATGAAGAAAAAACCGAAATAGACAAAAACGAAATTACAATTATTGCAACAGGCCCATTAACAGAAGGCCTTTTAGCAGAAAAACTAAAAGAGCTTTGCGGCGATATGCTTTCTTTTTACGATGCCGCCGCTCCCATAGTTAATGCCGATAGCCTGGATTATAACAAGGTATTCGTAGCGTCAAGATATAGCGAAGACGAGGGCGACTACATTAATTGCCCTATGAACAAAGAAGAATATGAAACCTTTTATAATGAATTAATAAAGGGTGAAATTGCCCTTTTGCACGACTTTGATAAAATTTATGAAGGTTGTGTGCCAATAGAGGTACTTGCTAAAAAGGGTAAAGACACAATGCGTTTTGGCCCCTTAAAACCTGTTGGACTTTTAAACCCACACACCAATACTAGACCCTATGCCAATTTGCAACTTAGAAAAGAAACAAAAGACGGCAATATGTATAATATGGTGGGATTTCAAACCAACCTAAAGTTTTCAGAACAAAAGCGAATTTTTTCACTAATACCGGGACTTCAAAACGCCGAATTTGAAAGGTTTGGCGTTATGCACCGCAATAGTTTTATAAATTCGCCAAAACTTATAAATAAAGATTTAAGCCTAAAAGACCACCCTAATATTTATATTGCGGGTCAACTTTCAGGTGTTGAAGGTTATATGGAAAGTGCCGCTCACGGACTTTTGTGCGGCATTAGTGCACTTAACCGAATTTTAGAAAAACCGCCGCTTGAATTACCAAATTACACAATGCTTGGCGGACTTATAAACCATATAACAACCGAAAGCAAAAATTTTCAACCAATGGGGGCGGCTTTTGGACTTTTACCACCATTAGAGGTTAGAGAAAAAGATAAACTTAAAAGATATATGCTTTTAAGTGAGCGTTCCTTAAAATTTTTTAATAAAGAAGGTTAAATAAATGAGAGTTGCTGTTGACGCTTTTGGCGGCGATAACGCACCACTAGCTCCAATTAAGGGAGCCGCACTTGCAAGAGACGAATATAAAATTGACATTACTCTTGTTGGCGATGAAGAAAAAATTAAAGCTGTGGCTAAAGAAAACAATATTTCTTTAGATGGCATTGAAATTTACCATACAGACGACGTTATTGATATACACGATGACCCCACAACACTACTAAAATCAAAGAAAAATTCTTCAATGGCAAAAGCTCTTTCACTTTTGGCAGAAGAAAAAGCAGATGCTGCAGTATCTGCCGGTAGTACAGGCGCATTAGTTGTTGGTGGTACCTTTATTGTTAAAAGAATTAAGGGTGTTAAACGCTGTGCACTTGCCGCTATTATGCCAAGCAAAAAACAAAATTTTATGCTGCTTGACGTTGGCGCAAACGCAGAAGTAAAGCCTGAATATTTAAGTCAGTTTGGTATTATGGGCGCTACATATATGGAAAACGTAATGGGTGTAAAAAACCCACGCGTTGCCTTGCTTAACATTGGTGCAGAAGACTGCAAAGGTACAGAAACACATATTGAAAGCCATAAACTGCTAAAAGAAGCCCCAATTAACTTTATGGGCAACGTTGAAGGCCGCGATATTATGCTTGGCGACTACGACGTTGTTGTTGCAGACGGTTTTTCGGGCAATATCGCACTTAAAACTGTTGAGGGTGTGGCTTCAACCTTTTTCTCAATGTTAAAGGGTGTTATGTATTCATCACTTAAAAATAAACTTTGTGCATTAGGTCTTAAAAAGGGTCTATACACAATCAAAGATAAAATGGATTATTCTAAAGTTGGCGGTGCGCCCTTACTGGGTACTAGAAAACCCGTATTTAAAGCACACGGCAGTTCTAACGAAATTGCTTTTAAAAATGCAATTCATAATGCCGCACTTTTTGCCGAAAATAAAGTTATTACAAAAATTGAAGGTAAGTTATAAAAATGGAATTTGGTTACACCTTTAACAATGAAGAGCTTTTATATACTGCGCTTTCTCACTCGTCTTATGCAAACGAGCATAAAAAAGAGTCTAACGAGCGTTTAGAGTTTTTAGGAGATAGCATTTTAAGTATAATTGTAAGCGAATATCTTTTTAGTCGCTACCCTGACGTTGACGAAGGGGAGCTTACTAAAATGCGCGCTTCTCTTGTTTGCGAAAAAAGTTTAGCAGGCTTTGCAGAAGAAATTGGACTTTCTAATATGCTTTTACTTGGCAAAGGCGAACTTCAAGCAGGAGGAAACAAGCGCCCGTCAATTATTTCAGATGCTTTTGAAGCGGTACTTGCCGCAATTTATTTAGACGGTGGCATGGAAGAAGCGAAAAAATTCGTTTTACGCTTTATTTCAAAACAACATATTGGCGGCAGTTTTAAAGACTACAAAACTGTTTTGCAAGAAGTAATTCAAAAAAACCCCGAAGAGCAGTTAACTTATTGCTTGGTTGCAGAAAGCGGCCCCGAGCATGACAAACAATTTACGGTTGAAGTTCATCTTAATTCAAACGTTATTGGTAAAGGTGTTGGGCACAGCAAGAAAAACGCCGAACAAATGGCGGCCAAAGAAGCACTACTTCTTATGGGTGTAAAACTATAATATTATTTTTCGGTTTTGAGTTTTCTCAAAGCCGATTTTGGCTTTTTAAGGAAGGTGAAAATTAGGTGAAAAACGGCAATATTTCCATATTTATTCCCCATATGGGCTGCAAAAATCGTTGTAGTTTTTGCAATCAAAAGGCAATTACGGGGGTAGTTACAAAAAGCGATATTGAAAAATCAGTACTCACGGCAAATAACCCAAACGCAGAAATTGCTTTTTTTGGCGGCAGTTTTACCCTAATTGAGCGCGATTATATGATTGAGCTACTTAAAAGCGCTACCCACTTTGTAAACAAAGGCCTTGCAAAATCTATTCGTTTTTCTACCCGTCCTGATGGCATTACAAGAGAAATTTTAGATATTATAAAGCAATACCCCGTTACAACAATTGAACTAGGTTGTCAAAGTATGTGCGACGACGTGCTTTTAGCAAACAAGCGCGGGCACACCGTAAGTGATATAAAAAATGCTTCTGCTCTTATAAAAGAGTACGGCTTTAAATTAGGACTTCAAATGATGCCGGGACTTTATAAATCTAATAACGAAAAAGATATTTATACCGCAAAAGAAATTATAAAACTAAGTCCCGATTGTGTTAGAATTTACCCCACCGTTGTAATTAAAAATACATTGCTTGAAAAACTATATTTAAGCGGTGAATATAAGCCTTTAAGTATTGATGAAGCGGCAGAACTTACTGCAGTTTTATTAGAAATGTTTATGCAAAATGATATTGCGGTAATAAGGGTGGGACTACACGAAGTAACCGATAATATTGCAGGACCTTTTCACCCTGCTTTTGGCGAAATTGCGGCTTCAAAGGTTATGTTAAACAGAGCTTTGCCGCAGTTTAAAGAAAAAGGTAAATACAAAATTTTTGTAAATAAAAGTTTTGTATCAAAAATGATAGGTCAACACCGCAAAAACATTGAAATTTTAAACCAAATGGGTTATAATTGTAGTGTATATGTAGATAACTTAAAAGACTATGAAGTAAAAGTAATTAAGGATGTGTAATTCTTGTTAATTAAATCTGTTGATATTCAAGGTTTTAAATCTTTCGCAGATAGAACCAAGCTTAATTTCAGCAAGGGCTTAACCGCCGTTGTTGGTCCTAACGGCTCGGGTAAAAGTAACGTTTCTGATGCTGTTCGTTGGGTTTTGGGTGAGCAATCCACTAAGCAACTTCGCGGACAAAGTATGGAAGACGTTATCTTTTCGGGTACAGATAAACGTAAAGGACACGGCTTTTGCGAAGTAACCATTAATTTCGATAATAAAGACAGAGGCTTAAATTTTGATAACGATAGTGTTTCTGTAACACGTAGATATTACCGTTCTCACGAAAGTGAGTATCTAATAAACGGTAATTTTGTGCGTTTAAAAGACGTTCACGAATTATTTATGGATACCGGTCTTGGTCGTGATGGTTACTCTATGATTGGTCAAGGTAAGATTGACAATATCGTTAGTAGTAAATCCCACGAAAGACGCGATATTTTTGAAGAGGCCTCTGGTATTTCAAGATATCGTTACCGCAAAGAAGAAAGCGAAAGAAAGTTAAAGCTTGCAGAAGAAAACCTTTTAAGATTAAAAGATATTGAATCTGAATTAAAGGGTAGAATCGAGCCGCTTAAAGCACAAAGCGAAGCCGCTACAGAATTTTTAACCCTTTCTGAAGAAAAGAAAGAACTTGAAATTGGCGTTTGGCTACATACACTTGACGAATCTAAAGAAACTTTACGCAAGCAAGAAAATAAAATTGCAATAGCCACCGAACAATATAACGAGTTTGACCGCCAAATTACAGAAATTGAAAATAATTTAGACGAAAACAGCGCCCTGTTTAACGAGCTAACCGCTAAAATTGACACCCTTCGTGTTGACGCAGGCGAAACCGACCAAAGAGTTGCTCGTATAGAAGGCGATATTAACGTTTTAAAAACTTCTATTTTATTTAACCAAGAAAATATTGCTAGAATTAAAGAAGAAAGCGAAAAACTAAATATTTCTTCTACTTCTACCGACGAAAAAATTGCCGAATATTCAGGAAGCAAAGCAGAACTTAAAAAAGAATTAGAAACTGTTTTAACAGAAGAAAAAGATTTAATGTTAGAACTTTCTTCTCTAACTTTAAAAAGCGAAAATGCACTTAAACAAAAAGAAAGCATTTCTTTACGCTTAAACGAACTTGCTATTAAAATTAGCGAACAACGTGCTGTTTATTCGGGTGCTATTTCTGCCGCAGCGGAGATTGAACAGAACAAAGATACCTTTAAAGAAAAAATCTTAAAATTAAAAGAAGAAGAACAAGAACTCAAAAAAGAGCTAACCCTTTTAAACACCGATTTAGATAATATCGAATCAGAAATTTCTGCTAACGAAAACGCTGTAAAGGGTTATAAAATAAAACGTGAAGCAAGAGCTGAAATCGTTGAAAAAATTAATGCAGAAATTAACGAATTAGAACTTAAATCTACCGATGCTGTGCGTCGTGCAGAAATGCTAACCGAACTTGATAAAAACCTAGAAGGTTTTTCGTTTGCGGTTAAAGAGGTTTTATCTGCAAAAGATAATAAAAGACTTTCGGGTGTTGAAGGTGTTGTATCAAAACTTTTAAAGGTAGATACAAAATATGCCACCGCTATTGAAATTGCTTTAGGAGCGGCGGCAAGCAATATCATTGTTGAAAAAGATGCAGACGCTAAACGTGCAATTTCTTACTTAAAAGAAAAACGTCTTGGACGTGCAACCTTTTTACCTATTGAATCTTTACGTCCAACCCTTCTTTCCGAAGAAAACCTAGACGATAATTACGGTTACGTTGGCAAAGCCAGTGAACTGATTACTTACGATAAACGTTACGACAGCGTATTTAAATGGTTACTTGCAAGAACCGTTATTACAGAAGACCTTGATTCTGCCGTAGCTATTGCTAAAAAATATAATTATAAATTCAAAGCCGTTTCATTAGACGGTCAGGTTGTAAATCCGGGCGGATCGTTAACGGGTGGTTCTGTAAGTAAAGCAAGCGGCGTTTTATCTCGTAAAGACGATATTGAAAAGTTAAAACAAAAAGCCGAAAAATTATCTGCACAAATTGAAGAAAAGAAAGAATCTTTAAAACAAGCGGCTTTAGCCCTTGCAGAAATTGATGCTAATATTTTAAATTACGAATCTTCTTCATTAACATTTAAAGAAGATAAAATTCGCGTGCTTGGAGAGCTAAAAAGGGTTAACGAACTTTTAGAAAACCTAAAAGCACAAATAACTTCTCAAGAAGAAGAACGTGATAATGCACAAAATCGTATTGCTTCACTTAAAACCGAAGCAGAAAACGCAAGACTATTAATTAAAGAGTGCGAAGAAAAACAAGAAGAAATTAATAAAAACAATAGCTTTACTGATGGTGAAGAAACTGCCGAAAAACGTACCGAACTTGGTGAAAAATTAACAAGTTATCGTTTAAGAGCGGCTGAACTTGAAAAAGATATTTCCGTTTTAGACAGATATATCGAAGACCTAAATCTAGGCGAAGAAGAAGCTAAATCCAAAAAGGCAGAACTAGACCGTCAAATTGCAGAGTTCGAAAACAAAAACCTAGAATTAGAACAAAAAATAGAAGAATATAAAAATGATATTCTTAACACCAAAACCGAAGGTTCTAATTTTATGAGCACAAGTGAAGACCTTGCTAATAAACGCAACAGCATCGAAGGTAGTAACGTAATGCTTCGTCAAAAGCAAAAAGAAATTTTAGCCGATAAAGAAAAGGCTTCGGGTGAAATTGCAAGACTAAATGAACGTAAAGACGTTATGCTAAACGAACTTGATGAAATTATTGCAAAACTTTACGATGAATACGAACTCACAAAAACCGATGCCGAAAATTTAGGTATTAAAATTGAAAACATTTCTGAAGCAAAAAAACGCTTATCAGAAATTCGTTCAAAAATCAAATCACTTGGTAGCGTAAACCTTGCCGCTATTGAAGAATATAAAGAAGTAAGCGAAAGATACGAATTTTTAAGCGGCCAAATTGCCGACGTTGAAAATTCTAAGACCGAACTATTAAAGCTTATAGACGATCTTCAAAAACAAATGAAAGAAATGTTCCTAGAAGGCTTTAAAAAGATTGGCGAAAACTTTACCAAAACTTTTGGTATTATGTTTGGCGGCGGTCATGCAGAGTTAAAACTTTCCGATCCTGAAGAACCTCTAACCAGTGGTATTGATATTGTTGCATTACTTCCCGGTAAAAAGGTACCCAGTCTAGACGTGCTTTCGGGTGGTGAAAAGGCTTTAATTGCAATTTCAATTTACTTTGCAATTATGGAAGTTAACGCTCCGCCTTTCTGTTTTCTTGACGAGGTTGAATCGGCTCTTGACGATATTAACGTTGAGCGTTTTGCAAGATATATTAAGTCAAGCAGCCTTCCAACACAGTTTATTTGTATTACCCACCGTAGAGGCACTATGGAAAATGCAGATATGCTTTACGGCGTAACAATGCAAGAAAAGGGCGTTAGTAAGTTAATTGAACTTAACGTTTCAGAACTTGAAAAACAACTTAAAACTTTATAAGGATTAGTTTATGGGATTTTTTACAAAAATTAAATCGGGGCTTCAAAAAACACGTGCGGCACTTAAAAACAGTGTAGATAACGTTATTAAAAGTTTTCATAAAATTGATGAAGAATTTTTTGAAGAACTTGAAGAAAGCCTTATAATGTGCGACGTTGGGGCTCCAACCGCTATGAAAATTTGCGATATTTGCAAAGAAAAGGTTAAAGAAAATAGAATTTCCGAGCCCGAAGAAATTAAAGGTCTTTTAAAACAAACGGTAGCGGAAATTTTAGAAGGCGAAAGCGCACTTAGAATTAACAATAAACCTTCTTTAATTTTGGTTATTGGTGTTAATGGGGCAGGTAAAACCACCACCATTGGCAAAATGGCCTCAATGTTAAAACAAGGTGGCAAAAAGGTTATTTTAGGTGCTGCAGATACATTTCGTGCGGCAGCAATTGACCAACTTGAAGTTTGGGCCGACAGAGCCGGTTGCGACCTTATTAAATCGGTAGAAGGTACAGACCCCGCTTCTGTTGTATTTGATACAATAGCGGCTGGCAAAGCAAGAGGTGCCGATGTTATTATTTGCGATACCGCAGGAAGATTACACAACAAGAAAAACCTTATGGACGAACTAGAAAAAATTGGCCGTGTTGCAACAAGAGAACTAGGCTCTAGCGAATATGAAGTTTTGTTAGTGCTTGATGGCACAACTGGTCAAAATGCGGTTAACCAAGCAAGAGAATTTTCTAAGGTTACCAAAATTACAGGCATTATTGTTACAAAATTAGACGGCACCGCAAAGGGCGGCGCACTGCTTTCGGTTAAAAACGAGTTGGGACTTCCCATTAAATATATCGGTGTTGGCGAAGGCATTGAAGATTTACAACCCTTTGTACCTTATGAATTTGCCGAAAGTTTATTTGAGGAAAATTAATGAAAAAAGTAGTTATTGCAACCCACAACAAACACAAAATTTTAGAGTTTACAAGAATATTAGAGCCAATGGGTATTGAACTAATTACTGCCGATTTACCCGAGGTTGAAGAAACAGGCACCACCTTTGCAGAAAATGCAATGTTAAAAGCCAAAAGCGCTTTTGAGGTAACGGGGCTACCATCTGTTGCAGATGATAGCGGCTTAGAGGTTGATGCATTAGGCGGTGAGCCGGGGGTTTATTCTGCAAGATACGCAGGCATTGATGGCGACGATAAAGCCAATAACAAAAAACTTTTAGAAAAATTAGAAAAGGTACCCGAAAAAGATCGTACCGCAAGATTTGTTTGCACAATTGCTTACATTGATGAAAACGTTTCGTTTACAGTGCGCGGCACTTGCGAAGGTAGAATTGCTTATAATGAAAGCGGAACACACGGCTTTGGTTACGACCCCCTATTTATTGGCGAGGGCGGTTGCTTTGGCGAACTAAGTGATAATCAAAAAGACAGCGTTAGCCACCGCGGAAGCGCCCTTAAAAAATTCAAAGAAAAATTAGAGGAACTAAATTTATGTTAACAAGCAAACAAAGAGCATATTTACGCGGACTTGGAAACGGACTTAACACCGTGTTTCAAATTGGCAAAGGCGGAATTGCTCCTGAACTTTTAAAACAAACAGATGAACTTTTAGAATTAAAAGAGTTAGTAAAACTTCGCGTTTTAGAAACGGCGCCACTAACTTCTCGTGAAGCGGCAGATAGCATTGCAGAAAGTTTAAATGCCGACGTTGTTCAGGTTATTGGTTCACGCTTTATTTTGTATCGCGAATCTAAAGAACACAAACAAATCAAGTTAAAGTAAGGGTTTTATTATGACGGTTATATTTGGAGGTGCGTTTAACCCACCCCATATTTCTCATATTGCTTTAGCAAAAGAGGTTGCAAAAAGAGAAGAGGTTGAAAAAATATTAATTATTCCAACCTTTTTGTCTCCTCATAAACAAGGCGGCAACACCTCTTTTTTTGACAGGGTTAATATGTGCAAAGCGGCTTTTAAAGATATAAACAAGGCCGAAATATGTGATATTGAAAAGACTTTTGACGGCAAAAGTTATACCTATAACACCCTTGAAAAACTTAGCAAACAATATGAAAATTTAGCACTTTTAATAGGTGCAGATATGGCCGAAAGTTTTAACACCTGGTACAAATACGAAGAAATTATAAAGTTAGCTAAAATTTTGGTGTTTTCAAGAAACGGCAGTTTAGATTTAGCCGTTTTAAAAAATGCCAATGCAAATTTTGAAGTAATAGATTTTAATGCAGATGGCGTTTCTTCAAGCGAATATAGAAACACCAAAAACGAGTCGCTTATAACAAAACCCGTTTTAGATTATATAAAATCACACAGTTTATATGATTTTGACGAAATTTACAAACAAAAATTACAAGAAAATTTAAAAGAAAAAAGATATAATCATTGCCTAAACGTTGCCGAATCCGCTAAAGAGTTAGCTTTTCTTTACAAAGCAGATATTAATAAGGCATATACGGCAGGACTTTTACATGATATTACCAAAGAATTATCTGATGAAGCACAGTTGAAATTGTGTGATGACTTTGGTATAATAATGAGTGGCCTTGAAAAAGGTTCAAACAAATTGTGGCACGCAATTACCGGCGCACATTACGTTAAAAATATTCTTAAAGTAGAAGATGAAGAAATTTTTGACGCAATTCGTTATCATACAACCGCAAAAGAAAATTTAAGTCTTCTGTCAAAGATTATTTATATTGCAGATTATATTTCGGTTGATCGCGATTATAACGGCGTTGAAGAAATGCGAAAAGCCGCAGCGGTAGATTTAAACAAAGCAATGCAAATTGCAACAGAATTTACAGTAAATGATTTAACCAAAAAGCAAAGGGCAATTCACCCCGATACTTTAAAGGCATATAAAGAGTATAAAGCATAAAGAGGGATTTTTATGGACGAAAAGTTCAATTTTAGTGAAATGCAAAAAAGTCGTAAAACAAGAAAGAAAAGAAAGCATATAAAAATTGCAGTAAATATTATTGCAAGCATTGTGCTAACACTTTCTATACTTATAAACGTTGTTGGCGCTATTTATTTAACCAAAGGCGCAAGCTTTAGAGGAGACCCAAGTTTTGGCAACTTTAAAGAAGACGTAGCCGGTAGCGAACATAGTGGCGTAAGTTATATTTTAGTAGTTGGTTTATGCCCACCCGAAGAACACGCACTACTTACAGATACAATTATAGTTGCTTGTATAGACCACGACAGAGATAAATTAAACTTCTTACAAATTCCTCGTGATTTCTTTGTTGGTAACGAAACGGGCAGTACCTATTCAGGCGGTAAAATTAATGCCGCTTATGCTAAAGGCAGAAACGAAGAAGGTAGACACGACCCGGTTGAAGGCGTTAGCGAGCTTGCTCGTGTTATTAATAATCATTTAGGTATTCCAATTGACCATTACGTAATGTTTGATATTAAAACCTTTATCAAATTAATTGATGCTTTAGGCGGTTTAGAAATCACAATTCAGCAAGATACCGGCGTTACCTTAAGAGATTACGATACAGGTATTTATTCAACTGTTGGTCCCGGTAAAGTAAACTTGAAGGGCAGTTTAGCGGTTGGTTATATGCGTAAACGTAAAGGCGTTTCTGAAGGATACATTATGGGAGATGCCGACCGCGTTAAAGCACAACAATTAGTTTATATTGCTCTTGCTAAAGAGTTAAAGAAAATGAGCCTTTCTGAAATGTGGAAAATCGCACGCGATTGTTATTTTACAGAAGGCAAAGAAGAAGGCTTTAAAACTGATTTAGACCTTGATAGCATTATTGGTTACGCACTAGAAGTTAAAAATATGACTATGGAAAATATGGGCGTATATGCAGTGCCGGGTCAATATAGCAATTATAACGGTTCAAGCGTTTATTCAATCCATAAAGATGCATATTTAGAAATGCTAAATGCATATTTTAATCCTTATGGCGAAAAGAAAGATGCCGACGATATCTATGCTTTTGAGTGGCACACCTACGTAGGCGATGCTTACGAACCGGGCGAAATAATCAAGGGCGGCACTTTAGCACAACTTGCAAAAGATAAAAATCAAAACTAGGAGAAATTATGACAATTAAAGAAAAGGTTTTACTTGCCGCAAAGGCATTAAACGATAAAAAAGCAGAAGACGTTTCGGCTGTAGAAATTAACGATTTATCGGTTATTACAGATTTTATGGTTTTTGCAACTGCAACCTCTTCAACTCATATTCGCGCCCTTGGCGATGCCGTTGAAAAGGCTTTTTCCGATATAGGCATTGAGCCCCATCATAGAGAAGGTAAATCAACCGGTTGGATTTTAATTGATTATACCGATTTTATCGTTCATATTTTTACAAGAAAAGAAAAAGATTATTATAATTTAGACAGACTTTGGGCCGACGGTAAAGCAGTTGACCTATCAGAAGTTTTAAGTGAAGGAACTGATAAATAATGAGTTACGATTTTAAAGAAATTGAAAAAAAGTGGCAGGATATTTGGGATGAAAAAGAACCCTTTAAAGCCGAAAATAATAGTAAAAAACCAAAATATTTTGCGCTTGTAGAATTCCCTTATCCATCAGCACAAGGCCTACACGTTGGCCACCCAAGAAGCTATACAGCCTTAGATATTATTGCACGTCAAAAGCGTTTAAACGGTTTTAACGTTTTATATCCAATGGGTTGGGACGCATTTGGTCTTCCAACAGAAAACTTTGCAATTAAAACACATATCCACCCTGAAATTGTAACTAAAAATAACGTTGAAAACTTTAAAAGACAGCTTAAAATGCTAGGCTTCTCTTTCGACTGGTCAAGAGAGGTTAATACTACCGACCCAAGCTATTTTAAATGGACACAATGGATCTTTTTAAAACTTTTCGAAAAAGGTCTTGCTTATAAAAAAGAAATGGCTGTTAACTGGTGTACTTCTTGTAAGTGCGTACTTGCTAACGAAGAAGTTGTTAACGGTGTTTGCGAACGTTGCGGAAGCGAAGTTGTAAGAAAAGTAAAAAGTCAATGGATGCTTAAAATTACCGATTATGCAGATAGACTTCTTTCTGATTTAGACGACCTTGATTTTATTGACAGAGTTAAAATTCAACAACGCAACTGGATCGGTCGTTCAACAGGTGCTGAAGTTAACTTTAAAACAACTGCGGGGGATGAACTAACCGTTTATACCACTCGTCCCGATACACTTTTTGGCGCAACCTATATGGTTATTGCTCCCGAACACCCACTTATTGATAAATGGGATATTAAAAACATAGACGAAGTTAAAGCATATCGTGAAGCAGCAGCAAGAAAGAGCGACTTTGAAAGAACCGAAGTTCAAAAAGATAAAACGGGTGTTAAACTTGACGGCGTTATGGCAATTAACCCACTAACCCAAAAAGAAATTCCAATCTTTGTTTCAGATTACGTTTTAATTTCTTATGGCACAGGCGCTATTATGGCAGTTCCTGCTCACGATACCAGAGACTATGATTTTGCAAAGCAATTTAATTTACCAATTATTGAAGTAGTTTCCGGCGGCGATATTGAAAAAGAAGCCTTTACAGATTGCGAAACAGGCATTATGGTAAATTCCGGTTTCTTAAACGGCTTATCTGTTGAAGAAGCAAAGGTAAAAATTAAAGAATATTTAACCGAAAAAGGTATTGGACACGAAAAGGTTAACTACAAATTGCGTGACTGGGTATTTTCTCGTCAACGTTACTGGGGCGAACCTATTCCCCTTGTTTACTGTGAAAAATGTGGCTGGGTACCCGTTCCCGAAAGCGAATTACCATTAACTTTACCACACACCGATAGTTTTGAACCCACCGAAGAAGGCGAAAGCCCACTTGCAAAACTAACCGACTGGGTAAATACCACCTGTCCTCATTGCGGTGGCAAAGCAAAACGCGAAACCGATACTATGCCACAATGGGCCGGTTCTTCTTGGTACTTCTTACGTTATTGCGACCCACACTGCGATACAGCACTTGCCTCTAGTGAAGCACTAGATTATTGGATGCCTGTTGACTGGTATAACGGCGGTATGGAACACACAACACTTCATTTACTATATAGCCGTTTTTGGCATAAGGTACTTTATGATATTGGTGTTGTTAAATGCAAAGAACCTTATGCAAAGCGTACCTCTCACGGTATGATTTTGGGCGAAAATAACGAGAAGATGAGCAAATCTCGCGGTAACGTTGTTAACCCCGATGATATTGTTAACGAATACGGCGCAGATACAATGCGCTTATATGAAATGTTTATTGGCGACTTTGAAAAGGCAGCTCCTTGGAAGAAAGACTCCATTAAAGGTTGTAAGAGATTTTTAGACCGCGCCGAAGGACTTCGTTATATCTTAACCGATGGCGACAAATATTCTAAAGAGCTTGAAACCGCCTTCCATAAAGCCATTAAAAAGGTAACAAGCGATATTGAAAACCTAAAAATGAATACCGCTATTGCTACATTAATGAGCCTTCTTAACGATATTTACGCAAAAGGTAGTATTAATAAAAAAGAATATATAGATTTCTTAATTATGCTTAACCCATTTGCCCCACACTTAACAGAAGAGCTATATAATATTGAAACCGGTTTATATTTGCATAACGCCGCTTGGCCAAAATACGATGAAGCACTATGCGAAGAAAACACAGTTGAAATTGTTATTCAGTTAATGGGTAAAATTAAAGCTCGTGCGGTTGTTGCAACCAATATTTCTAAAGAAGACGCGATTTTATTAGCTAAAAAAGAACTAGCAGCTGATTTAGAAGGCAAAACAGTACTTAAAGAAATTTACGTTCCCGGTAAACTAGTAAACATCGTTGCAAAATAATAACAAAATAAGTCGGACAAAAGTCCGACTTATTTTTTCTTGCAATTAAGGGTAATAACATATATAATTATAATAGTGTGAAAAAGATTGACATTTTTATATGCTTTTTATGGCATAATATAATAAAACTTTAAAAGGTGAACATTTTGGAAAGAGAAACTACGTTTCAGGGTGTGGGTTCGTTAAACTACCGCGCCGAAATTAAAATTTTAATATGTTATATTTTATCGGCTTTAAAAGAGCCGGTACCCGAAACCGAGCTTACGCAGGTGCTTCATTACGAAGGCATTACAAATTATTTTGACGGTGCCGAAGCCATTTCTGAGCTTATTAAAAACGAGTGCATTAAAGAATATAACGGTGGCTTTGTTGTAACTGAAAAGGGTGCCGACTTAGCTGAAACCTTAAAAAATTCGGTTGCAAAAAGCGTGCGCGAACGTGCTATTAAGGTTGTTGCACGTATGCTTGCCCGCCGCAGACACGAAAAAGAAACCGATATTGAAATTACAAAGGTTGAGCGTGGCTACAACGTTTCTTTAAATATTATTGAGGGCGAAAATTCGCTACTAAAACTTTCAATAAACGTTGCCGACGATATTTCGGCAAACTTTATTAAAGACCGCATTTTAGAAGACCCGGCTTACGTTTACGCAGGCCTTATTGAATTATTATTAGACGAAGATATTAACTATAAAAAATAAAAATTCCTCAAACTTTCGTTTAAGAAATTAGCCATTAGAAAAAAACAAAAACGCGAGAGAAAAAATAAAAAAGAACCTCAATTACGCGAACTGCGTGTCGAGGCTCTCGACTGGAGCTGATGGTCGGAATCGAACCGACAACCTGCTCATTACGAATGAGCTGCTCTGCCATTGAGCCACATCAGCATGTCCTTTGATATTATACTAACAAAAAACAAATTAGTCAAGGGGAGAGAAAAATGAAAACACCCGAAAATGCAAGTAAATTAGCACTTAATTTAATAGCTTTAAGAAAGTCAATGGGTTTAACACAAAGCAGAGTAGCAGAGGCTATAAACATTAAACGCTCAACCTATGCTTACTATGAACGCGATACAATGCCACCAGTTGAAATTATTGAAAAACTAGCAAAAATTTACCGCACAACACCAAGTCGCATAATGTTTCCTAACGAAGAAGAAAAAGAAGAAGGCGGCATAATTGTACGCGATGAGGGTGGTATATCACCACCCAAAATTGAATTCGCGACCCTTACAAGTAGCGAACAAGATTTGCTTATTAAAGCAAGGCTCTTAAACGAAGACGAAAAGCAGGAACTTTTAGAAAAATTAGACGAACTATTATCTCGTGCAGAATAACAAAAGACCACAGTTTACTGTGGTCTTTTAATTTATAATAAAGGTTTTATTTTAAGCATATAATTGCGGCGTTGTTTCCGCGTTCGCCCTTTGTTGCACGGTGAGAGTGAAAAATATTCGGGTTACAGTTGGTGCATAAATCTGTAACTGTAATATTTTCCGGTTTTACGCCTGCATGCAGTAAAATCTGGCGGTTGGTTTCCCATAAATCTAACTGATATTTGCCGTTTTCTTTTTTATAATAAATGCTTTCTTTGTTTAAATATTTTATTTTATCAATTTCATTTATAACGGTATCGTCAACCTCGTAACAGTCTTTGCAAATGCTTGGCGCAATTATAACAATTAAGTCTTTGGGGTTAGTGCCAAACTCTTTTGCCATTTTGTTAACCGTTTTAAGCCCAATTTCTAAAACGGTGCCTTTCCACCCAGCGTGCGAAGCCGCAATTACTTTTCTTTTTGGGTCGTAAAAAAGTAGCGGCACACAGTCGGCAAATTGTGTTACAAGTCCAACACCTTTAAGATTTGTAATAACGCCGTCAATATCGTTATAATCGCGTTCTTTTATAATGCCCTTGCCAATATCTTCATTTTTTATAACCATTAAATTATCGGTGTGTGTTTGATGCGAAAAAACCAATTTCTCGTGGTCGATTTCTAAAGCGGAGCACACGCGCTTAAAGTTTTCCAAAACCCTTTCTTTACTGTCGCCATTAGAAAAAGACATATTAAGGGTGCTGTATTTACCTTCGCTTACCCCACCAATGCGTGTTGTAAAGCAAGCTTTAACCCCCAAAGTAGAAAGCTCTGGAAAGGTAATTAGCATTACCCCATCTTTATTTAAAATTTCGTGTTTTGTACTTAGCATAAAAATAATTCCTCCACCGCAAACGCGGTTCTCGCGCAAGGCAATAAATGGTTTTAATTAGGCCCCTTTGTGTAAAGGGGGCTGGCACCGTAGGTGACTGGGGGATTGTAAATTAACACCCCCACAACTATTACATTTATATTTTATCACACAGTATGTTTTTTTACAACAAACATAAAAAATAAAACGCAAAGTGATTTTACCTTAATATTTTTGGCAATACTTATTTTATAAAAATAAGGGGGATGCCACTTTGCAATATAATAAGGTTAGTATTTGCGGCGTAGATACAAGTAAGCTAACGGTTTTAAAAGAAAAAGAAAAAATGGAGCTTTTAATAAAGGCAAGAAACGGTGATGATAATGCCCGCAACAATTTAATTAACGGCAACTTGCGGCTTGTTCTTTCGGTGGTGCAGCGCTTTTTAAACCGCGGCGAAGCACCCGATGATCTTTTTCAGGTTGGGTGCATAGGCCTTATTAAAGCCATTGATAATTTTGATATAAGCCAAAACGTGCGTTTTTCTACCTACGCAGTGCCCATGATAATCGGCGAAATTCGGCGCTTTTTAAGAGATAACAGTATGATGAGGGTTAGCCGCTCAATAAAAGATATGGCATATCACGCAATGAAAGCCAAAGAAATTTTACAAGCCGAGAAAAAAGCTGAGCCCACCATTTCAGAAATTGCCGAATATTTAAAGGCCGACCGCATTGACGTGGTAATAGCGCTTGAAAGCATTACCGCTCCTATGAGCTTATACGAGCCGGTTTTTTCTGATAATGGCGATAGCTTATATGTGCTTGACCAAATTGGCGACCGCAACGAAGAAGGCAACTGGCTTGACGAAATATCTTTAAAAGAAATTTTAAAATCTTTAAACGAAAGAGAAAAAACCATTGTGAAACTTCGTTTTTACGAGGGCAAAACTCAAATGGAGGTTTCAAAAATAATCGGCATTTCTCAAGCACAGGTTTCCCGGCTTGAAAAAGGGGTAATTGATAAAATTAAAGCGTAAAAACCCTTGCAATTTCTCCTAAAATATGGTAAAAATAAATTAGGAACTCCAAGGGAGGTGCTATGTATGAAAATTCTTTTAATTTCAATTAACGGAATTCTTATGCGTGAGCCACCCTTGTACAAAAAACAAGGTAAACTTAAGTTATCCAATGCTCGCGCATAAGCTTAATTGCTTATGCGCTTTTTTTGTTTGTGTTTAAAGAAAAAACGGAGGATAATTATGAAGAACAATAAGTTTACTTTGCGGCTTATTTCTATCATTCTTACTTTCTCCATGATTTTAACTTCTTTGCCAATATCGGTTACTGCTGAAACAGATACTTTAACAGAAGAACCTATATTGGACACTACTGAAACCTCCGAAATAAAAGAAGCAACGATTATAGAGGAGATAGAAGAAAAGCGCGAACCAAACGTTAAGCACTTTTTACTTAGTGACGGCACATATACTGCCGCCGTCTATGATGAAGACGTGCATGTTTTAGAAGAAGATGGAAGCTATTCTGAAATAGATAACAGTTTAATTGATGATGGTTCGGACTTAAAAGCCAAGAACGGCAAAAACGATATTAAGCTTTCTAATAATACTAATTCCAGCAAGCTTGTAAAAATGAATATTGGCGGCTATAAGTTAAGCTGGAACTTTGAAGATATAAATAAAACTAAATCTGCAAAAATTAAGAATAAAGAAACTAAAGAGCTTACGGGTGATGAAAAGCACTTAACCATTACAAACAATAAAGGTTATGCTTATTTTGAAAACGCTTTTGATAACGTTGATTTAGAGTATATTATCGGTACAAATAGCGTTAAAGAAAATATTATATTAAAACAAAAAGGTGCTAAAAGTACGTATATTGTTAATTATAATATTGATAATTTAACGGCAGTTCAAACCGATAGTAAAACAATAACACTTTATGATGGCGAAAACCCTGTTTTTACGCTTTCGGCCCCTGTTATGACCGATAGTGTAGGTGAAAGTTCTAACGATTTAACTCTAACGTTAGTTGAGCAAAATAATAAAAAGCTCAAGGTTCAAATTACCGCTAACGAAGATTGGTTAAATTCTGATGATAGGGTTTATCCCGTAACGTTAGATCCTGTTGCGGTGTTTATGTTGGGCGCAACAAATATTTCGTATAAATATTCTTACACTAATACAAGTGTAACCGAAAGTGCACCGGGTACACTTTACGTTGGTTATTCACTAGGATATACCGGAACAAACTGCTCGGCAGTAAAACTAAACACCTTGCCAACGCTATCAAATGGCGACATGATTTATAAAGCACAAATTATGTTGTATTTGAACGAGTTCCAACATGGCACTAGCAATTCGGGTGGCTTTATAAACGTTGATTTACACGAAATTACTTCCGCTTGGTCGGGGTTTAGTGCTTCAACCATTTACGTTAAAGGCAATACACCGGTAAGTAGTAGCACAGTAATAGATTATCAAAAAGCATCTGCCGCATTAGAAGATAAGCATGCTACTTGGGATATTACAGCGCTTGTTAAAAAGTGGTATAGCAATAGTGCTACCAACAAAGGTTTTGTTTTAAAAGCAAGCAATATGGTAACAACCGACGATAATATTGCTTGGTATGCAAATCCTGCTAATACCTCAAATGGAGATTATTATAAATCTCCGGCATTTGCAATTTATTATTTAAACCATAAAGGCATAGAAAATTATTGGTCGTTTACTAATTTTACCGCAGGAACGGGTTCAGCTTACGTTAATAACTATACCGGCAATTTGGTGTATAGCGTTCCTGTAATTTCTACTACAAGCGAAAATATGCCGGCATCTGTTGTGCTAACGTACAATAGTATTCAGTCGGGACATTTTCCAAATTCAATTTGCGGTGCAGGATTTAGAACTAATTACGATATTAAGGTTTCTTACTTAACGCCCGGCGTTGGTCTAAACGACGAACTGCAAGCACTTGATTATTACTATACAATAGAAGATGCCGACGGTACCGTGCACTATATGAAATCGGTAGATGGTCACACCGGCGGCACTCATAAAGACGAAGATGGTTTAGGTTGGACGCTTGCATATTGTTCAACCGGCGATCCGTACGTGTTAACCGATAAAGACAATAATAAATGGCACTTTAATAATAGAGGCCGTCTTGTTGGTATTTATAGCAACCAATCGAGTGATCATATAACCCTAACTTATGATTCAACAGGTTACGTTTTGCAAAGCGTAACAGATGGCGCCGGTAACACATTAACCTTTACAAGAAATCAATATAATGCTATACTAAATATAGCGGATGAATTTGGTAGAAAAGTATATTTTAGTTATAGTAATGCCGGTCTTAAAAAGATAACATATTATGACGGCACATCCGTGAATATGGTTTATGATAGCAGTTATAAGATGACCGAAATTGTATCTCCCGACGATACGGCAATTGGTATTAGCTACATTTCCTCAGGCGAGGCTAACGAAAAACATAGAGTAAGCCAAGTAACAGAATATTCTGCTAAAGACGAAAACGGCGCAAGAACAAGCCAAAACTCACTTACTTTTGCGTATAATAAAGACAATACAACAAATATAACTAATAGCCTTAACGAAACTACTACCTACGTGTTTGATAATTTAGGTAGGCAAATTTCCGCATATTCTAATGAATATGGGGCTTCTTCGAGTTCTTGGCAAAGTCTTGGCACGGATGCTACAATTAATGATGCAAATTATAAAAACAATAAGCTTTTAGCAAGTTATAGTGCCGAAAAATTAACGGCTAACCATATTTGGAACCATAGTTTTGAAGCTAACGTGCTTGCTGGTATGACTAACACAACTAACGATGGCACAAACCATTACGTTTTAACAACCGAAGAAAAATATTATGGAAGCCAAAGCGTTAAGGTTAATCATACAAGTGCATCAACAAGTGATAGTATTACTCAAACGGTAGAAAACCTAACGGCCGGAACTTACACCTATTCGGCTTACGTAAAAGCAAGTAATATTGTGGGTAATGGCGGTGGATATATTAAGGCCACCTATGTTGATGCAAACGGTGTTTCTCAAACTGTAAAAAGTGAATATATTAAAACCACTAACGGTTGGCAAAGGGTTAATATAAAACTTGATAACGTTGCCGCAGGCAGTGTTAATATAACACTTGGTTTTGAAAATGCCACCGGTACAGTATATTTCGACTGTTTGCAACTTGAAGAAGGTCTTTTAGACGACTATAACCTTGCAGAAAACAGTGTATTTTTAAGAAGTAACAACTGGTATTCCGGCGCAATATATTCTATTGGCACACCAACAGCCGGTGCCCCAAGCTATTTAACAAAATCGGCTAAAATTTATGGTGATGGCTTAAATTATAAGCATATATCCCACACCTCGTACGTAGGGCAAAGCGCAGAAAATCTTGCAATAAATATTTCTGTATATGCAAGAGCAAATTCTGTTAATACCGAAAAGGATTCTACACGTTATTTCGGCGTTAAATATACTATTTTCTATACCGATAATACATCACAGTCGGGTGGTCAGCAGTTTAATACACATAGCGACGCCTGGCAGTATTGGTCAATACTTGCAATGCCAACTGCCGCAAATAAGGCAAAGACCATTAGTAAAATAACTGTATATTTAACATATAATAATAACAGAAACTATGCCGAGTGGTCGGGACTAAGCGTTAAGGTAGATAAAACTGCCGCAACCTTTAGTTACGATAGTAAAGGTAATCCAATTTCTGCAAACACAGCAGGCGGTTTAGAAGGTACTAGCGATTTTGATTCTACAACCAATCGCCTACTTACAAGCTCTGACGAAATTGACGGAAATTACACCTATACTTATTATGACGAATCTGAGGCCACTAAGTATAGATTAAAATCTGCTACACAAACCGGCTTAAATCAAATATATAATTTTGAGTATAATTCTCACGGTCAAGCAACCAAGGTTACACAAGGCGCGGCTAACTCAACCGGCACTATTTATCAAAGCAGCGCTACCTATTCAACCGATGGTGAAAAACTGCTTAGCGCAGAAAGTGTAAGCGGTTCAAATACAAGCTATACTTATGATGCGTATAATAGACCGTCAACCGTTACAACCAACGGCGTTGCTGTTAACTATACTTACGATAATGGCAACCGCGTAACGAATATTAACGCGTTAAGAGATTCTAATAACGCAAATTCTATTATTGCAAATTCTTACGGTTACGATAGTATTGGAAGACTTTCCACAATAACCCATAACGGCTTTAATTATAGCTTAAGCTATGATAATTTTGGCCGTCAGTCTGCGGTTTATGTTGGTAATCAACAATTAGCCGGCTATTATTACGATAGTTATGGCAGATTACTAAGAACAAGTTATGGTAATGGATTTGAGTCTTCTAATTCTTACGACAATAAAGGTAGATTAATAGCCCAGCAAATAGGCACACAAAGAAGTATTGCTTATGGCTATAACGAGGCAGGGCGTTTAGGTAGCATTACTACAACCTTGCCAAACTTTAGTATATTTACTTCTTTTGAATATGATATACTTGGCAGATTAATTAATGCTAATAAAAACATATCCGGCTTTGGTCAGGTTTATTATAACTATGGCTATAACAATAAAAACCAACTTGTAAGCTTGGCGTATAATATTAACGGCGTAACCCACGGCGCAGAATATGCCTATACTTATTCTAATATTGGCACCTTAACAACCTTTAATAACGGTGTTAAAGTAAATAAAACTTTAAACCACCTAGCCGCAACAAACAGTAAAATGGTTATAAATACAAATAACCGCGGCTTAAAGGTTAGCTATACTTATAAAGAAGATTCTTCTCGTAATTATGGCTTAGTAGAAAGTTATAGATATAGCATTGGCACTGTAACCGATGCTACAAATAACACCATATCAAACCCGGTTAACGATTCTGTTTATACCTATACTTACGATGCTAACGGCAATATAACCGAAATCAAATGCGATGGATACTTAATGTATCGTTATCATTATGATGATTTAGGCCAACTAATTCGCATTGACGATACCGAAACGGTTGAAACCTCGCTTTACGAATATGATGCCGGTGGTAATATTATAAGCCATAAAATCGCCAACGAGCTATCTCTTGAAGACGATATTAGCGACCTAACCTTTAGAGTAGTTAATACATATACTTACGGCAACAATAACTGGAAAGACCTGTTAACTGCATATAACGGTAATACAATAACTTACGATGCTATTGGTAACCCGTTAACCTATAAAAACGGTGAACAGTTTACCTGGCAAGGCAGAAGCTTATATACCATAACAAAAGGCAGCCAAACCATCACTAATTTATATAACGAAGATGGCATAAGGGTTAAAAAGACGGTTGTTGATAGCTCTAACGGTACTTCTAAAGAAGTTAACTACATTTTAGACGGTAACCAAATTGTTGCAATTCAAGATGGCGATAATTTATATAGGTTCTATTACGACGTTGACGGCGTTAGAACTGCAATGGAATATAACGGTAATATATACTATTACCAATATAACTTGCAGGGCGACGTTACAGGTCTTTACGATAGTAACTTTAATTTAGTGGTTACCTATCTTTATGATGCTTATGGATATAATTACTCTATTAACAGCTATGAAACTATTGGTAACATTAACCCATTTAGATATCGCGGTTATTTATACGACGAAGAAACCGGCTTTTATTATCTAAACAGTAGATATTACGATCCCGAAACCGGTAGATTTATTAATGCGGATGGATTTGTTTCTACAGGTCAAGGATTAAATGGTAACAATATGTTCTCTTATTGCGGCAATAATCCGGTTAATAGAAAAGACACTACAGGTCAGTTTTGGGCTACAGCTCTAGCAATTATAGTTGTTACAATATGTACCGCAATTCTTTCAGGGTGTTCAGCAAATGTTAAAAAGGAACCCGACCCCTATTCCAACCAAGCAAATTGTTATGCATATGCAATGAAATTAGAAAATGATCCTAGAACTGGTCGTCCATTTACAAGTAAACCTCAACCTGGAGATTTTTCCGGAAATGGGCTTACCGGGAAAGATTTGATGGGAAGTTCTGAAACAGTAAAGAAAGCAATTAACACAAGAGTCTTGGCAGATGCAAAAGTTTTAAATCTCAACTACACGGAAGTTAATAGTGCAGATCATGTTGCAAAATCAGGGAACTGGGTTGTTGCATTAGTTTATGCGACTGATGGTACGGACTATCACTGGTACCGAAGAAATGATGATGGAACTTGGTCACATAAACCTGGTTCTACACCTATAATAAGTTGGGATGCTTCAGGACATACTATCACCGATCCTGCAACTTGTAATCGAGGCATTTATGATGGGTTTTTAGGATATTATGAAGTTGGGCCGAATTAAGTGAGGGGACGGTTATGAAAAAAATTATAATTACATTATTGCTGATAGCATTAACTTTGTCGGGATGCAAAAATAACGCTAATATACAAATAGGTGATTCAATGACCATGATAAACAATCAACAAGTTCCGTTTATATCTCTTAATTGTTTGTCAGTTTATCGGGAAAATAATGTGTATACAATAGTTGTGGAGAAAAATGGAGTGGTTCAAAAGACAGTAGAGTTTTCTTCTGACAGAAAATGTCGTGCTGTTCAAGGATTGGTTTTATTGAAGAATGAAGACATGAACCAGTATCTAGATAAGAGCCTAACTGAGTTAAAAGAAAAATTTGGAGAAGTACATGCCGATATCGGTAGTGGCTTTTATATTCCTGCCTATATTACCGAGAACGGATATCTTATTTATTTTTCAATGGAAAATGATATCGTTTATAAAGTTATGAAACGAGATCTTTTAACTAATGTGGTAGTAGGGCGTCTACCTCAATAACATTTTTCAGATTTGAAAGACAGGGGCCGGTTCTTTTGTCCACAACCGCAATAACAAGAAATTTCTTAAAAACAAAAGCAGAGTTCATTTTGAACTCTGCTCGGGCAAAAAATATTTGTGAATAATTTTCACAAAATCAAATTTTAATGTCGGCGGGGTTAATTCCCCAAAAATAAAAAAGAAGGTTCGTTTGAACCTTCTTTTTGTTTTATTATTTTGCTTTATTATCTTCTTTTAAAGCCGCGTTTTTGTCTTGGTTTTTCTTCTTCGCCGCTGTCTTCAACGGTTAAGCCCTCAACCTCAACTAAAGCGTCTCTACGAGAAAGATTAATTCTGCCTTGGTCGTCAATTTCGGTAACCTTAACGATTACTTCGTCGCCAACTGTAACGGCGTCTTCAACCTTTTCAACGCGTTTAACGTCTAATTTAGAAATATGAACTAAACCTTCTTTACCGGGAGCAATTTCAACAAATGCGCCAAAGTTCATAAGTCTTGTAACCTTACCACGATAAATTGCGCCAACTTCGGGGTCAAGTGCGATTGTTTCAACAATCATTAAAGCACGTTTTGCGTCTTCCATATCGATTGCTTGAATAAATACTTTACCGTCGTCGTCAATATCAATTTTGCAGTTGCAGTCTGCTTGAATTTTTTGAATAACCTTACCGCCTGAACCGATAACTTCGCGAATTTTATCGGGATGAATTTTTGTTGAAAGCATTTTTGGAGCGTATTTAGAAAGTTCTTTTCTGGGCTCAGGAATTGCTTTTAACATAATTTCGTCTAAAATGTATAGACGTGCTTTATAGGTTTTTTCTAAAGCTTCTTTAATAATTTCGGGTGTTAAACCGTGAATTTTAAGGTCCATTTGAATTGCGGTAATACCTTTATGAGTACCTGCAACCTTAAAGTCCATATCGCCAAAGAAGTCTTCTAATCCTTGAATATCAACCATTGTCATAAAACGGTCGCCCTCTGTAATTAAACCGCAAGAAATACCTGCAACGGGGGCTTTAATTGGAACGCCTGCGTCCATAAGGGCAAGTGTTGAACCGCAAATTGAACCTTGAGAGGTTGAACCGTTAGAAGAAAGAACTTCAGATACTAAACGTAAAGAATAGGGGAATTCTTCTTCAGAAGGAATAACCGGTACTAATGCTCTTTCTGCTAATGCACCGTGACCAATTTCACGTCTGCCAGGTCCACGAGAAGGACGAGTTTCGCCAACAGAATATGAAGGCATATTGTAGTGGTGCATATAACGTTTTGTTTCTTCACTGTCAATACCATCAAGTAATTGGCTATCACGAATTGCGCCTAAAGTTGCAATTGTTAAAACTTGAGTTTGACCACGGCCGAATAAACCGCTACCGTGAACACGTGGAAGTAAACCAACTTCGCTATATAGTGGACGGATTTCGTCAATACCACGACCGTCAACACGTTTGTTTTCGTCTAATAACCAACGACGAACAATAAACTTTTGAAGCTTATACATACATTCGTCAATTTGGCCTTCTTTTTCAGGATATTTTTCGTCTAAAGCTGCGTGCACTCTGTCGTAAATAGGTAATAATCTTTCGTCTCTAACCTTTTTATCGTCGGTATCAAGTGCAACCTTAACGTCGTCAATAGCTAAAGCTTTTACTTCTTCAAACATTTCTTCAGGTGGAGTTGTGCTTTCGTAAGTAAACTTTTCTTTACCAATTTCTTTAACGATATCATTAATAAAGCTTACAACCTTTTGGTTTTCTGCGTGGCCTTTCATAATACCGTCAAACATTGTTTCGTTATCAACTTCGTTTGCTCCTGCTTCAATCATAGCAACTAAATCAGAAGTGGAAGCAACGGTAACTTGCATATCGCTTTTTGCAGCGTCAGCAGCATTTGGGTTTAATACAATTTTACCATCAACTAAACCAACCGATACGCTAGAAACAGGGCCTTCCCAAGGAATATCAGAAATTGAAAGTGCTGTAGAAGCTGCAATTAAACCTGTAATTTCAGGTGAGCAGTCGGGGTCGGTTGACATTACTGTACAAACAACAGAAACGTCGTTTCTCATATCTTTTGGGAATAATGGTCTAATAGGTCTGTCAATTACACGAGAAGCTAAAATTGCTTTGTCGGTAGGTTTACCTTCACGGCGTGTAAATGAGCCGGGAATTTTACCAACTGAATATAATTTTTCTTCAAAATCAACAGAAAGGGGTAAAAAGTCAATACCATCTCTTGGTTTTGCACTGGCGGTTACTGCACAGAAAACAGCAGTTTCGCCATAACGAACTAAAACTGCACCGTTTGCTAAAGGTGCCATTTTACCGGTTTCAACAGTTAAGGTTCTGCCGGCAAATTCTGTAGTAAATACTTTAAAATTTTCGTACATTTTATGTTCCTCCATTTTTTATATTTTAAACGGATTATGGAGATTAAACTATAAATCCAACAGTTAAAATTTAACCGCTCGATTCACAGCTTAAACGCCACTCTCCGTATTTTACACACAAACCGGCAAACCGAAGAATCTTCGGTCTGCCGGAAATGTTTACTATTTTCTGATGCCTAAACGTGCGATAATGCTTCTGTATCTTTCAATATCAATTTTTTGAAGATAAGCTAAAAGATTACGTCTATGACCAACCATTTTTAATAGACCTCTACGGCTATGATGGTCGTTTTTGTGAACCTTTAAGTGCTCGGTTAAATCGTTAATTCTTTTGGTAAGTAAAGCGATTTGAACTTCTGCAGAACCGGTGTCGCCATCGTGAGTTTTGTACTCAGCAATGATAGCATCTTTTTGATCTTTTAATAACATCGTTTTTTCTCCTTTTCTATATTTCTAATCCATAATCCGAGAAGCACGATAAGGAGTTATCGCTACCCCCAGAAACGGACGCTTAGTTAGTATAACACATAAAAATAAAAAAGTAAAGTTTTTTATTAAAATATTTTAATTTGACTTTATAGTAAATTTATTATATTATTATATTAATATAAATTACTATGGGAGGTGTGCTCTATGAAAAAGACCCTTGCGTTATTTTTAATTTTTGCGCTTTGTCTTTTTTTAAGCACCCCTTCTTTTGCTTATATAGAAGTTGGCGAAGACACCGACATTGACGTTTTTGAGCCAAGCGAAAATTTGCCTGAGGGCGATATTGATATGGGCGAACTTGAAATGGAGACCCATAACGTTGCAGATTTATCGGGATATTATAAAACAGAAGGTCGCACCCATTATAAAGACGGTATGCCCTCTTTAGCATATACCGCTTCTTCTTTTGAGTTTAACGCCTACTGCGAAGGCGATATTTATATGACCTTTGATATACCAAAAATAAACTCGTCTTTAGGTAACGGCACCTATTTAACGGTTTATATAGACGGTGTTAAACAAAGCCGTTCTGTTGGGCATTTAAACTATTACGGTGAAGAAACCGCAGTTATTGCCACAAACCTTTCTTTAGGTAACCATAATATTAAAATTGTACGTTCAACAGAGCTCGAACCCTCTTTGGTTTACGTTAAAGATATTACCCTTTGCGGTAAGTTTTTAGAAAAGCCCGCTGATAACGACTTGCTTATTGAATTTGTTGGTGGAGCGGCAATTACAGGTCAAAGAATTTTATACGATAAAGAACTTGCAATGTACGATTCAACCGCTGCAATTTACCAAGACGGCACCATAACCTTTGCATATAAAACGGCCGAAAAACTATCTGCAGATATTAGCGTTGTAGCTCGTCAAGGTATAGGAGCAACAACCGGCTGGCAAAAGGTATCTATGATTGATGCATATAATTACACAATGCACGCGGCTAATAACACCCTTTTATACGACTTTGCAAAACAACCCGATATTATTGTGGTTGAGCTTGGCGCCTGTGATTACGACGTTTTAAAATGGAACAACACCACCAAAACCGAAGAAGAAATTATCGACGGTTTTTACGATATGTTAGCACTACTACGCGAGAAAAACCCAAACGCCTACATTATTTGGACCTATGGGTTTAACGATACAGACCTTAAAAACGTTATTCCCGAAGTTTTGGCAAATAGCGGCGGCGAAGAAAAAGGCTTTTACGGTTTGCAGTTAACCTATAATAATTCGGGCACAAATGGACTTCCAAGCCTTTCGTCTCATGAAACGGCAAGTGAAGAACTTGTAAACTTTATAAAATCAAAAAAATTACATAACCCCAAAGCACCAACCGTTACATTTACACCAGAAAATAACGGTGTATATACAGAAAGCCCGGTTATTACTTTAACCGCAAAAGACAAAGCCACCAAAAAAATGTATTACAAGCTTTATAAAACGGGGGATGTTACCCCTACTAGCTTTACCGAATATACTGCACCATTAACAGTTAACACAAACGGCGAATATACCCTTATTGTTGCTTCAAGTAACAGTAGCGGTGAAATGGGTAACACTAAAACCTACACCTTTACTTATAATTCAGAATATAAAGATTATATTGTGGGCGACGTTAATAACGATACCGAAATTAACGGTAAAGATTTAACCATGTTGCGCCGTTATTTAGCAGGTTGGGAACTTTCTGTTAACGAAAAATCTTGCGATACTAATGGCGACACAGAAGTTAATAGCAAAGACGCAACGCATTTTGCAAGATATTTAGCAGGTTGGGCAGGAATTGAATTAGCACAATGAAAAAAAGCATTTTAAAAAACAAAGAAAATATAAAATTTATTGGCAGAACCACCTTTAATAATGAAGGCGCAAACATTTATTATTCTGCCGCAGGGTTTGAATTCAATGCCGAAATAATGGGCGATATTGCAATTAATTTATCGGCAAACAGAATAGACTATTCTAAAAGCAACGGCATTTATTTTAAGGTTTTTATTAATGATAAATTTACTAAAAAAATTCATATTAAAACCGAAAAAGAAACCGAATATTTAATTGCAAATAACCTAAACGGCAAATATAATATTAAACTAATTCGCGAGTCGGAATTTGTTTACGGTTCTGTTAATGTTAAAGATTTAATCTTTAACGGCAAACTTTTAGAAAAGCCACAAGATAAAGACCTATTTATTGAATTTATTGGCGATAGCATTACTTGTGGTTATGGTCTTCTTTATAAAGGTCAAAAAACCTTTGACAATAACCGAGCAAGCATTGAATCTGCAACAAGTGGATATGCTTATAAAACTGCAAAAGGCTTAAATGCAGATTACAGCTTGGTTTCGCAAAGTGGTATTGGTGTTTACGTGGGTTACGTGCGTGAATATAATATGCGTGAAATTTATCCTTATTTTTGCAAACGCTTTAGCGATGAGCTTTACGATTTTAGCAAAAAGCCTGATTTTGTTGTAATAAACCTTGGCACTAACGACGTTGGCGCAAACGATGATCTTGACCACAAGCCTTTAAGTGAAATAAAGGAAGGCTTTACTGAATTTTTAAAGGTTATAAAAGAAAAGAACCCTTCTTCTAAAATCGTTTGGTGTTACGGTATGATGCGTAACGAATATAACGATATTATAAAAGCAGTTGTATTAAAAATGGGCGGCGAAGAAAATAATCTTTACACCTTCCATTTACCAAGAAATAACGATGGCTTTCGTTGGCACCCAAATATAAAAGGGCAAACGGCGGCCGCAAAAGCATTAATTAAGTATTTAAGAACAATATAATTTGAGGTGCATTGTGAAATCATTTTTTTATCGTGTTTTATGTGGCTTTTGCCTAGGTATTAGCGTGTTTGCGCCCGGTATTAGCGGCAGCATAATGGCTATTATTATGGGTATATACGAAAAGCTTTTAGATATAGTTTCAAACCCGTTTAAAAACTTTAAGAAAAATCTTAAATTTTTATTCCCGTTAGGAATTGGCGCAGTAATAAGCTTGGTTTTATTTGTATTAGTATTTAGCTATCTGTTTGAAACCTACGAAAAAGCAGTGTATATGCTATTTACGGGCCTTATAATTGGAAATCTGCCGGTGGTTTATAAAGAGGCCAAAAAGAGTAAGTTTAAGTGGTATTACGTTTTAGGAACGGTCTTAACCTTTGCGGTTGCTTTGGTTGTTGGAATAATGAGTGAAGGCGCCGGCGAAAACTTAGTAAATAGCGAAAATGCCAACTTATTATATATTGCAATAAGCGGCTTTTTAGCAGGCTGTTCTTGTCTTGTGCCGGGTATGAGTGTTTCCATGATATTAATTGTTATGGGCGTTTACGATTATCTTATTGCGGCGGCTAAAAACTTAGATATAGTTACAATAGCAGTTGTGGGCGTGTCTTTCGTACTTGCAATGGTACTTTCGTCAAAACTCATTAAGTTCGTTTTTGAAAAATTCAGCGGCATGGCAAACTTTATGGTTTTAGGGTTTTTAATAGGTTCCGTTAGCGGCATTTTCTATACAATGCCAAAAGGCGGCTCTTATTTAGCAGGAGCCATTATGCTAATAATTGGACTTGCAATTTCTTTAGCATTTGTATATCTTGGTAAAAAGGTTAATATAGAAGATAAAAACTAAAAAGCAATTTATTATTTATGCAAAAAAATAAAAGGTCTATCTCAACTTTAAGTGAGATAGACCTTTTTAATTATAATTTATTTTACGGCTTTTAATAGTTCCTCAACCTTATCGGTTTTTTCCCAAGGAAGATCAAGGTCGTTTCTGCCAAAATGTCCGTAAGCGGCAGTTTGTTTGTAAATAGGTCTTAATAAATCAAGATTTTTAATAATTGCAGTAGGTCTCATATCAAAAACCTTATTAACGGCCTTATCTAAAACGCGGTCGTCAACCTTGCCTGTTCCAAAGGTGTTAACACATAAAGAAACGGGTTTTGCAACACCAATTGCATAAGCCACTTGAACCTCAGCTTTTTTAGCAAGTTTAGCGGCAACAATATTTTTAGCAATATAACGTGCGGCATAAGCGGCAGAACGGTCAACCTTGCTAGGATCTTTACCAGAAAAAGCGCCGCCACCGTGTTTTGCGTGGCCACCATAAGTATCAACAATAATTTTTCTGCCTGTAAGTCCTGTGTCGCCTTGTGGACCGCCAATAACAAAACGGCCTGTTGGGTTAATAAAGATTTTTGTATCTTCATCACATAAATGACCTGCAACCGGTAAAATAACTTCGCTTAAAATGTCAGCACGAAGTTCTTCGATATCAACACTATCAAGGTGTTGGCTTGAAACAACAATAGCATCAATTCTTTTAACTGTATCGCCATCATATTCAACAGTTACTTGAGTTTTACCGTCAGCGCATAAATATGGTAAAATGCCTTTCTTTCTAACCTCTGTTAAACGAAGTGCCATTTTATTAGCCAAAGAAGCCGAAAGGGGCATTAGTTCTTCGGTTTCATCGCATGCGTAACCAAACATCATGCCTTGATCGCCTGCGCCGTTTAAACTAAATTCGTCATCGTCGCTTTCTTTATTTTCTAAAGAGTTATTAACGCCTAATGCAATATCGCTGGATTGCTCGTCTAAACGAACAACCACTTCACAAGTGTTGCCGTCAAAACCGTATTTTAAATCGTTATAACCAATTTCGCAAACGGTATCACGAACAATTTTTTCAACGTCGATATTTGCGGTTGTGGTAATTTCACCCATAACGTTAACAATACCGGTTGTGCAAAAACTTTCACAAGCAACGTGGGCGTTTTTGTCTTGTGCTAAAATTGCATCTAAAACCGCGTCAGAAATATTATCGCATATCTTATCGGGATGACCCTCAGTTACCGATTCAGAAGTAAATAGCATAAAAAATCCTCCATATAAAAAATAAAAAACCGTCAATTAGATGACGGTATAAAAACCTCATCTTTCGGATTAATCCGCAGGATTTGGCACCTTAAAAATATCAGGTTGCCGGGCTTCACAGGGCCTGTCCCTCTGCCGCTCTTGATAAGGACTAACTTATTTAATTTGCTATTTTATTTTATCATATATACAAAAAATGTCAACTGTTAAATTTTTTCTCAAATTAAAAGCAAAGGTGTGTTTTTGGGACTTTGGTGTTGATATAATAAGGTTGTAAACTAAAAAACCACCCAAAAATTTTGCAAAAAACACTTGACAAATCGCAAAAATAGGGTATAATTAAGAAAAAGAACAAATGTTCGGGAGGTCAAAATGTCAGTTTTACTACCTACAATTCTAGAGTTTTCAGTATTAGCATTAATAATTTTTGGCTTTATTAACGAAGAAAAGGTTGCAAAGTTTGAACGCAAAATTTTAAGAGCCATTAAAAGACGTAGTTTAAAAGTAATTAACGGCGGTGGCAATGCAACTGCAAAAAAGCATTGCGTTTAAATTAAAGATTTGGTAAAATGTTCTTAGGTGATTTTAGTGTACGAACATTTTGCTGAAGTTTATGAAAAGCTTAATTTTTCTGCAGACTATGAAAACAGGGCTAATTACGTTTTATCCCTTTTTGAAAAGTTTGATAAAAAGCCAACCCTTTTATTAGATTTATGTTGTGGAACCGGCAGTTTCACAAAAGAGTTTTATAATAAAAAAATCGATTGTATCGGTGTTGATATTAGCCCCGATATGTTAAATATTGCAAAAGAAAAATCACCTGCACTGTTTATTTGCCAAGAGGCCGAAAATTTAGAGCTTTTTGGTACGGTAGACGGTGCGGTTTGCATGTTAGACAGTATTAATCATATAACCTGCAAAAGAAAACTCAAAAAGGCATTTCAAAAAGTGCATCTATTTTTAGAGCCCGAACGTCTTTTTATTTTTGATATTAACACCCCATATAAGCACAAAGAAATTTTAAGCAATAACGCTTTTAATTTTGATGAAGAAGATTTTTTTGTTGCTTGGCAAAACGAAAAGAAAGCCAACGGCACACACATTTATATTGACATTTTTAAGCGCGACGGCGAAAATTATAAGCGTTTTAGTGAAGACTTTTTTGAAAGAAGTTACGAAATTTCTGAAATTAAAAATATGCTTAATAAAACCGGTTTTGAAACGGTGGCAATTTTCGACGATATGAGTTTTAAAAAGCCGCACGCAAAAAGCGAAAGAATTTA
Organism: Acutalibacteraceae bacterium; assembly: GCA_045540715.1. Taxonomy (GTDB): domain Bacteria; phylum Bacillota; class Clostridia; order Oscillospirales; family Acutalibacteraceae; genus UMGS1279. The sequence goes on from JAZQHT010000015.1 coordinate 86,655, forward strand.
TTTTGTAGCAAGAAGGAAATAGCAATGGCAAAACTAATTAGAACAATTACAGACGACGGCCTTGTTTTTGCGGCCGCTATTGATTCAACCGATATGGTGTCGGAAATGGAGCGAATTCATAATACAAGTGCAGTAATCACTGCCGCTCTTGGCAGATTAATTACGGCAGCCTCTATGATGGGCAATATGCTAAAGGGCAAAGACGATAGCATTACATTACGTGTTAACGGCGGAGGCCCTTCGGGCAGTTTGATTGCCGTTGCAGATAGTGATGGTAACGTTCGAGGATATCCGCAAAACCATATTGTTGAACTACCTTTAAACGAAAAAGGTAAACTTGACGTTGGGGGTGCTGTTGGTAAAAACGGCACACTTTACGTTTTAAAAGATCTTGGCTTAAAAGAACCTTTTGTAGGGCACATTAATTTAGTTTCGGGTGAAATTGCCGAAGATATTACCGCTTACTATGCAATAAGCGAGCAAATACCAACGGTTTGTGCATTAGGTGTTCTTGTTAACCCCGATTTAACCGTTAAAGCGGCAGGCGGCTATATTATTCAGCTTTTACCCACGGCCGATGAAGAAACAATAGAAAAGGTTGAAGAAGGACTAAAGGGACTTCCTAGCGTTACACAAATGATTTCTATGGGTGTTACCCCACTGGAAATGGTTAAAAAAGCGTTAAGCAAATTTAAGGTTGAACTGCTTGACGAATATAACCCAACCTATAAATGCAACTGTTCAAAAGAACGTACCGAAAAGGCATTAATTTCTATTGGCAAAGAAGAACTTTTAAAACTTGCCGATGAGGGAGACACCGAAATTAAATGTCATTTTTGCAACAAGGCTTATACCTTTACACCAAAAGAGGTTAGAAATTTAATAAAATAGCAAATTTGCCGCGCCAAAACAAAAGGTGCGGCAGTTTTTATGGGTTGAAAAAAATTAAAATATATGATAATATAATTTAGTTAAACTATATATACTTTAAGGGGTGAAGAAGAAATGAGTAAAAATAAGCCTATCGGTGTTTTCGATTCGGGACTTGGCGGCCTTACGGTTTTAAAAGAACTTAAAAAACTTTTACCTAATGAAGATTTCATTTATTTTGGCGATACCGGTCGTGTACCTTATGGAACAAGAAGCGATGATACAATTTTAAAATACGCAAAAGAAGACCAAGCCTTTTTAATTAGCAAAGACGTTAAAATTATAATTGCGGCTTGCGGTACCGTTTCTTCTTTAACTTTAGAAAATAAGCCAAATCACAATTTACCGTTTTTTGAAATGATAACTCCTGCGGTTAATATGGCAGAAGCAACAACAAAAACCGGCAATATTGGTGTTATTGGCACAAACGCAACCGTAAAATCTAAAGCACATAAAAATATGCTGGACAAAAAGGGTAAAAACTTTGTTGTAACGGCGGCGGCTTGTCCGTTATTTGTACCCCTTGTTGAAAACGGCATTTTTGATGCTAACGACGAAATTGTTAAAGACGTTATTAAAAGACATTTAAAGCCTATTAAAGATGCTAACTGCGATACTTTAATTTTGGGTTGCACACATTACCCTATTTTATCTAAAGCAATTGAAGAGTATTTACAAAATACTACCTTAATTAATCCCGGTGTGGCATTAGCCCAAACCGTTAAAGAGTATTTAGAAAATAAAGATTTATTAAACCAAAACGGTGGCAATATTAGTTACTTTGTTAGTGATAGACCCGACAGTTTTAAAACAGAGGTTGCGCTATTACTTGGCGAAGAAGCCGCAGGTACAGTTGAAGAAATTGATATAGAAAACTGGAGCGAATAATTTTGAGCGAATATTTAATAACCATAAAAGGTAAAAGTTGTATAGACGGTGGCGAGGCCGATATAACCGAGCTACAAGCGGTTGGCACAATTAAAAAAGAAGATGATGGCCTTACTGTTATTTACGACGACAGTATGAGCGTTGGTATTAAGGGTGTTACGGCAAAACTAAAAGCCTTTGATTCGGGGCTTGTAACAATTGAACGCGATGGCGTTTTAGAACACAAACTTATAGTTGAAAAAGATAAACGCCACTTATGTTTATACACAACCCCTTATGGCAATATGACGGTTGGCGTATTTGGTTCTGAAGTTGAAAACAGCCTAACCGAAAAGGGTGGCAAATTATTTATGAAATACAGTTTAGATATTAATTCTGGACTTATTTCTGAAAACGAGATTGAAATTTCTGTAAAGGCAGCGAAAAATTAAGATGTCAGTATTAGTTAAAAAAAGCAAAGAAGAACTTAAAAATAGAATAATAAAAGCGGCACAAAAAGCGTTTTCGGGCGTAGAACTTCCTGATTTTAACATTGAAGTTCCTGCAGATACTTCTTTTGGCGATTATGCTTCCAATGCGGCAATGGTAAGTGCAAGGTGCTTAAAGCAAAACCCAAGAGCTATTGCAACCGCAATTGCCGAAAACTTTGAATTAGACGATAAAATTTGCAAGGTTGAGGTTGCAGGTCCCGGCTTTTTAAACTTCTTTTTAGGCGACGGCTTCTTTTCTTCTATTGTTTTAGACGTTTTAGATAAAAAAGAAGATTACGGCAAAAGCGATTTGGGTAAGGGTAAAAGCGTTTTGGTTGAATTTGTTTCAGCAAACCCTACGGGCCCCATGCATATCGGTAATGCTCGTGGCGGAGCACTTGGCGACTGCCTAACTTCCGTACTTTCTGCGGCGGGTTATAACGCAAAAAGAGAGTTTTACGTTAACGATGCGGGTAACCAAATTGAAAAGTTTAAAACAAGTTTAGAAATGCGTTATTTACAACTTTTTGATAACACTACCAAAATGCCTGAAGACTGTTATTTGGGTGAAGATATTGTTGTTCACGCTAAAAACTTTGCAAAAGAGTTTGGCGATAAGTTTGTAAATGCTTCTTCAGAAGAAAGAAGAACCGCCCTTTGCGATTTTGCATTACCCAAAAACATTGCAGGGCTTAAAACCGACCTTGAAAAATACCGAATTATTTACGATAATTGGTACCACGAAAGCGAACTACACAATTCGGGCAAGGTAGCCGAAATTTTAGAAAAGCTAAAAGAAAGCGGCTATACTTACGAACAAGATGGTGCGTTGTGGTTCCGTTCAACTGAACTTGGGGACGAAAAAGACCGCGTGCTTGTTCGTGATAACGGTATGCCTACTTATTTTGTACCCGATATTGCATATCACTATGAAAAATTAGTTGGCAGAAAGTTTGATAAAGCCATTGATATTTTAGGTGCCGACCATCACGGTTACGTGCCACGTTTAAAGGCTGCTATGACAGCACTTGGTGTTGACGAAAAGCGCTTACACGTTGTAATTATGCAAATGGTTCGTCTTGTTAAAAACGGCGAAACCTATAAGCTTTCAAAAAGAAGTGGTAAAGCGGTAACACTTTCAACTTTACTTGACGAAGTACCGCTTGATGCCGCAAGATTTATATTTAACTCTAAAGAACCAAATACACATCTAGAGTTTGACCTAGACTTAGCGGTTGAGCAATCTTCTAATAACCCTGTTTTTTACGTTCAATATGCACACGCTCGTATTTGTAGTATTTTAAGAAATCTTAAAGCAGAAAATATCGAACCTAAAGCCGTTACAGAAAAAGAACTTAATTTGTTAACCGCTTTAGAAGAACGCGAGCTTATTAGACACATTTCTTCCTTTACAGAAGAAATTGAAGCAGCGGCTATAGCTTACGACCCATCTAAAATTACTCGTTATATGTACGATACCGCAACAAAATTCCATAAATTCTATAATGCTTGCAGGGTTAAGTGCGATGATGAAGACTTAATGCAAGCAAGATTAAATTTATGTATTGCCACACGAATTACTCTTAAAAACTGCTTCGATATGCTAAAAATCGATGCTCCAAAGGAGATGTAATATTGAGTTTTATAGACGTTTTATTTGCGGCGGTAGGGCTTAGTATGGACGCCTTTGCGGTAGCAATTTGTAAAGGCATTTCTTTTAAAAAGATAAATACGAAAAATACACTTACAGTGGCGGCGTACTTTGGTATTTTTCAAGGTATAATGCCCATAATAGGTTTTTATTTTGGTAACTTCTTTGGAAAAAACCTTACTAAATACAGCAGTGTAATATCTTTTATTTTATTACTGTTTATTGGCGGCAAAATGGTTTATGAAGCCCTTAAAGATGATTTTTCGCCTACTAGCGATTCTACCAAGTTTATTGAAATGATAATTCTTGCAATTGCAACAAGCCTAGACGCATTAGCTGTGGGTGTTGTAATTGGTCTTCATCCCGAAAAAAGCCTAAATGTTTATATTTCTGCTATAATTATTGCGGTTGTTGCTTTTATATTCTCGGGTGTTGGCGTAATAATAGGTAAAAAGTTTGGTGAAAAACTTCAAAGAAAGGCCGAGCTTTTAGGCGGTGCCGTTCTAATAATTATAGGTATTAAAATTTTGGTTGAAGAGTTTTTAACCACTATGTAATTGACACCATATAATATAAGTAGTATAATAAATAAAACAAAATATCTTCGGGGCGGGGCGCAATTCCCCACCGGCAGTATAGTCTGCAAGCTTTTCAGCACGAACGGGTGCAATTCCCGTACCGACGGTTATAGTCCGGATGAGAGAAGAAAATTTATATTTTAAATCTTTGCCCCAAATCTTTGGGGCATTTTTATTTTTGGAGGACAGTATGAAGAAAGCAATAGATCTAAAAAAGGTAGTGTTAGCATCGCTTTTTTGTGCAATTGCTTATATAGTTACTTTTGTATTTAGATTTCACGTAATGTTTTTAACCTTCGATTTAAAAGATACAATCATTGCAATTGGTTCGTTAATTTTAGGCCCTTTTTATGGTGTGATGATTGCCCTAGTGGTTGCGCTAATTGAAATGCTAACCGTTTCGGGTACCGGCTTTTATGGTTTTATTATGAACTTTTTAGCTAGTGCGGTGTTTAGTTTTATTGTTGGAATTATTTATAAACATAAAAGAACTTTTACGGGTGCATTAATATCGGTTATAACGGCGGCTTGTTCTGTTGTTGCGGTTATGATACTTGCTAATATTTTTATTACTCCGTTTTATATGGGCACCACAACTAAAGAAGTTATTAATTTAATTCCCAAACTTTTATTACCCTTTAATATTTGTAAATACGTAATTAACGGCTCTATGGTACTAATTTTATATAAACCTTTTACTACCGGTTTAAAACGTATAGGCTTTATTGAAAAAACAGGTGGTAATACCTTCTCGTTTAAATCGTTAATTGTGTTTATTATTTGCGCTATTTTAATTGTTGTTTCAGTTACGTTTATTCTTTTGGAATTAAATGGAACCTTTGAATTTTTTAAACGATAAATTCTATGATAAATAGATAAATTTATATTGACAAAACAAAAAGTGTGTGCTATTTTATTTATAGAATCGTTTCTATAAATTTTTATTGAACGACTGGAGGAATTAGTATGGAAAAACTTACTGCTGAAATGGTCAAAAAAGCAGCTCTTGCTTGCGGTGCTGACCTTTGTGGTATTGGTTCAATGGACCGTTTTGAAGGCGCTCCACCAGAGAGCGACCCTCGTTATCTATATCCCGAAGCAAAATCGGTTATCGGTCTTGCGTTCCGTGTTCATCGTGGTCTTTATCGTCCTATGGAAGAAGGCACACATTGGGGCATGTACTCATCTTTAGGTTATGCAAACGTTAACGACGTGCATATGCCTGTTGTTCTTCGTGAGCTTGGTTCTTTTATTGAAGACCACGGCTACGAAGCAGTTATTTATAACAACACAGCAATTCGTTATAACATAAACTCGGGTGTTCCCGTTCGTGAAGGTTATCCCAAACCAAACATCTTTTTACATTTTAGAATTGCCGGCGTTATTTGCGGTTTGGGCGAAATTGGTTGGAGTAACATTTTCTTAACTCCCGAATTTGGTCCTCGTGTTCGTTTAGCATTTATTTTTACCGATGCAGAACTTGAACCCGATCCAATTATGGAACCCTATTTATGCGACCGTTGCGGCATTTGCGTTGCAAAATGTTCTTCAGGGGCTATTTCTAAAGACGAATCTGTTAGCTTTACTATTGAAGGCAAAACATATTCTTATGCAAAACTTGACGAAGAAAAATGCGAAGTTGGTTTCCACGTTGGTAACCCAGAACGCAACCCATTTTTATGGGACGGAAGCGACGATACAGAGGTTGTTCGTTGGTTAATGGATGCCGTTTATAATGATAAGAGCGAGCATTTAGCACAACGTCAAGCACACGCACGTTTTGCTTCTCGTGAAGTTATGTATCATAAACACGCACCCTCAACTGCAGGTGTATATAACTTCCGCCATCCGGGTTGTATGTGCGGTACCGCTTGTCAACGTGAATGTATGATTCACTTAGAAAGCCAAGATAAACTTAAAAACAAATTCCACAACAAGTTTAGAGTTCGTAAACCCTGGAAGCTAGACACCGAAAAATTATTAGAAGATATTTACGGTGGCGGTAAAGCAGATAAAGATAAAGTTACCGACTACGGCGGAAGCGAAAGCAATAAATAATAATTATGGGTGCATTAAATATGCACCCATTTTAACAATTTAGGAGAATTTTAATGAAATTTAGTGTTGGTTATCAATATTCTTCAGAAACGGGAGAAAGTCTTGCAAAAGAGCTAATCCCACTTAAAGAACATATTGAAGAGGTTTATTTTGCTTGGCCCGATATGCCTTCGGGAAGGTCTATTATTAACGATGATCGCGGCGAAAAGTTTTTTGAAGCCCAAAGTTATTTAGAAAGCGACCTTAAGCTTTTAAGCGAAAACGGAATAAAACTAAATTTATTACTTAATGCATCCTGCTTTTCTGATGATGCAATTTCGATGCGACTACAAAATACGGTTTGCAGTATAATTTCGCATATTGAAGAGTTTGCGGTTTTAAATTCTGTAACCACCACTTCGCCGTATCTAGCAAGTGTTGTAAAGCAGTATTTTCCTAAAATTGAAACCCGCGCTTCAATTAATATGAGAATTGGCACAAAAAAGGGTATTAGTTATTTAAGCGATTGTTTTGACGGCTTTTATTTGCAACGCGAATATAACCGCGACTTTGAAAAAATTAAAGAAATTAAAGAATTTTGCAATAAAAAAGGTAAAAAACTTTTTATGCTTGCAAATAGTGGTTGTATGGCCTTTTGCTCGGCTCAAACCTTTCACGATAACGCCCTTTCTCATGAAAGAGAAATTGCCGAAAAAATTAACAAACCAAATTTTGAAATTGCAAGGTGTTTTCCTTATTATAAACGCCCGGAAAACCGTTGGGAATTACTTACAAACACCTTTGTTCGTCCCGAAGAAATTAATCTTTACGAAGATTATTTTGATGCCGTTAAACTTGCAACAAGAACGGCCACCCGCCCATTATACGTTATTAAAAGCTATATAAATGGCGCTTGTTTTGGCAATTTACTTGATTTATTAGAGCCCAACCACACAAAAGTTTTGGGCGAAAATAAATATTTAAGCAACCAAAAAATTCCTAAAGAGTGGTTTAATAAAGTAACTTCTTGTAATAAAGACTGTTATACTTGCGGCTACTGTAAAGAAGTTTACGATAAAATTTTATGTGAATATTAAAAAATAGCTCCCTTTTTTAAGGGAGCTGTCTTTTTGTAAAAAAGGATGAGGGATTGTTGTTAGTCGAAACACCCTGAATTAAGACGAAAAATTATGTTGCTTTGCCTATTGCAATATAAAACAAAAAGTTGCATAATGGTAATATAGATTTACCTAAAAATTACCAGGGGATGAGTATTATGTTAAAAGCTTTATTAGGACGCCACAAACCGTTGCGTAAAATAATTTCGGTTATTTTATGCATTAGTATGTTTTTAAC
>JAZQHT010000016.1:0-231870 GCA_045540715.1 Acutalibacteraceae bacterium
GGTATTGGAACTTATCTTCGTGATAATAATATAAATTATAGATTAAATGATACACTTGCAAAATATAATAGATAAATTAAAAAGCCGTAGTTTAAAACTACGGCTTTACAAATTGTATTTAAAAATTAAACATTGTAAACAAAAATAATAGTTTTTTGTGTTATTATAATTTTGACACAAAAAGCTATATTTTTTTGGGTAAAAAAACACCCGTTTTTGCCTTAAAAAAGGTTAAATTTTTTAAAAATTTTAACTTATAAAACTTATTAACATTTTGTGGGTGAAAATGTTAAAAAAATCGTGATTTTTTCTTGTATTTTACTAGGTTTTATGCTATAATTTATTTGTGTTAATATGGGGTAAAAATTACCCTTAAAAACGAAAGGAAAAACACTATGCAAATTGATTCACTTAATGACGTTTGGTTTGCTGTTTTAGAAGAAAGTAAAAAACAAATGACTGAGGTTGGTTTTAACGTTTGGCTTAAAGATTTAAAGCCGGTTGAACTAAAGCCCGGTGAATTTGTTGTTTCTATTTATTCTGATTATAAAAGACAAATTATTGAAATGAACTATAAGGGCATTTTAGAAGATGCTTTGTTGCAGGTTATGGGGGTACCAACCTCACTTAAAGTTGTTTTTGCCGATATTGATGGTGAACTTGTGGAATCCAGCGTTTTAGAAGCACCAGTTAACAGTGAAGGCAATTTTGAAAATAACTTTACTTTTGAAAACTTTATTGTTGGTTCTTGTAACCGTTTTGCACACGCCGCTTCTATGGCAGTTGCAGAAAAGCAACACATTATTTACAACCCACTTGTTATTTATGGTAACAGCGGTGTTGGTAAAACCCACCTAATGCTTGCAATTAGAAATCGTATTGCAAAACTTTACCCTTATAAAAAGATTGAGTATATTCGCGGTGAAGATTTTACTAATAATCTTATTGCAGCCCTTTCTGACGGTACTATTGAAAACTTTAGAAACCGCTTTAGAAACGTTGACGTTCTACTTATGGACGATATTCACTTTATTGCGGGTAAAAATTCAACTATGGAAGAATTTTTTAATACCTTTAATACCTTAATTCAAGCAGATAAACAAATTGTTGTAACTAGTGACCGTCCTCCTAAAGATATTAAAATTTTAGATGAGAGAATTCGTTCACGTTTAGAAGCCGGCATTTTGGCTGACGTTACCCCTCCTGACTTTGAAACAAGGGTTGGTATTTTAAATTCTAAAGCAAAAATGCTTAATTTAAGCCTTGATGAAAACATTGTTTTTTATATTGCAGAACATATTAAGGTTAACACCCGTCAGCTTGAAGGGGTAATTAATAAATTAAAAGCTTATATTGATTTACAAAATAAAGCACCTTCTATTTCGGTTGTTCAAACCTTTATTAAAGATATTGTTAACGACCACCGCCCCGAACCCATTAAAATTGATGAAATTATTAAGGCGGTTTCAAGTCAATATCAAATACCTGAAAACGATATTTTATCTAAAAGAAAAACGGCTCCTATTGTTTTTGCAAGACAAATTGCAATGTATATTGCTCGCGAAACGACCGAGCTTACCTATAAAGCAATTGGTCAATGCTTTGGCAAAGACCATACAACCGTTATTTTCTCGGTTGAAAAGACCGAAAATTATTTAAAAGACCATCCTTTTGAAAAAGAAATGGTTGACGATATTATTAAAAACCTTAAAAACGAAAAATAGGTTACTTTGGTTTACATAATTTTTTAGTTTTACACAAAGTTAACATTATTAACATTTTAGTTTTTCACATTGTGTTAAAATCAAAAATTTTATAAACATTTCAACTTTTTATTAACCTTCCCTTTGTGGACGAGTTTTTTAAGTATTTATGCGGTGTTAGAGAGTTTTTAACATTATTAACACCACTACTAATACTACTAATACTTATAAATTAATTTAAAGAAATTCATAGTTTAAAATTCATTTTTTGTGTGGAGGTAAAATAATCATGCAAATACAACTTGAAAGAGCAGAACTTCTTGATGCAGTATCAAACTTATCACGTGCAGTTTTAAACAGAGCGGCTATACCCGTACTTGAAGGTATATTAATGTCTGTTGAAGAAAATAAGCTTACAATGATGGCTTATAACCTTGAAATTGGTATGACAAAGGTTATTACAAATTTAAAGGTTATTAAAAATGGTGATATTGTTTTAAACGCAAAACTATTTTTAGAAATTTTAAGAAAACTAAAAAGCGACTTTATTGAGATTTCTGTTAACGAAAATTTACTTTGTCAAATTAAGGGTGGCAACGCAAATTTCGATATTGCAGGTATGGCTAGTGAAGATTTTCCCGAAATGCCTTCTGTTGCAGAACACAAATTTATTAAAATGAGTGGCGAAACTCTAAAAAGTATGGTTATGGGCACAGGCTTTGCGGTTGCTCAAAACGAAGCATCTAGACCTGTTTTAACCGGTATTAAGTTTGAAATTACAAATAATGAAATTAAACTTATTGCTATTGACGGTAACCGTTTAGCAATTAGAAAATCTCCGATAATTTCTGTTGAAGAGTGCGATTTTATTGTTTCGGGTAAAGCAATTAGTGAAGCCGTTAAAACAATTAACGAAAACACCCTTGAAATTTCAATTCGCGTTGGCAGAAAACATATTTCTTTTGAAGTTGACGGCTACTTTATGATTTCAAGGCTTATTGAAGGCGATTATATTGACTATTCAAGAACAATTCCAGCCGGTTGTGAAGGTAGTTTTAAAGTTAAAACACGCGAACTTATTGAAACAATTGAAAGAATTTCTTTAATTATTAACGATCAACTAAAAACACCCGTTAGGATGTCAATTTCTGAAACACAAATTTTATTTACATCTATTTCTGCAGTAGGACGCGCAACTGATTTATTAGAAGTAAGCTATAGCGGCCCTGCATTTGATATTGGTTTTAATTCAAGATATTTAACCGAAGCACTTCGCGCTAGTGAAACCGATGAAGTTGTTATGAAATTTAACGGTGCAAGCTCTGCTGCCGTTATTTGTCCCACAGAAGGCGACGATTTCTTATATTTAATTATGCCAGTAAGGATTATATAGTAAATGACTGTAAAAATTAGAGAAGAATTTATAAAATTAGATAGTCTTTTAAAACTTTCAGGTGTTGCTTCAACGGGTGGCCACGCAAAAATTCTAATACTTGATGGCAAGGTGCTTGTAAATGGTGAAGTTTGCACGGCGCGTGGTAAAAAAATTAGACCAACAGATACCGTTTTAGTAGAAAATACCGAAATAAAGGTTGAAACTAAAAACTAATGATTATAAATAAAGTTGAATTTAAAAATTTTAGAAATCTAAAAGACTTGTATTTTGAGCCTCATAGCCGTATGAACGTAATTTACGGCGAAAATGGGCAAGGAAAAACAAATATTTTAGAGGGACTTTGGCTTTTTTCGGGGGCAAAGAGTTTTCGCGGTGCTAAAGATAAAGAAATGGTTAACTTTAAAGCAGATGCCGCAAGACTTATGGTTGAATTTTATGAAAAAGGCACCGTTAAAGATGCAAAAATTACAATAAAAGAAAAGCGCAGTGCCGAAATTTTTGGTAAAAAACTCCGTACACCATCTTTACTTGCAGAAAATTTTCACGCAGTGGTGTTTTCGCCTAGTGATTTAAGCTTAATTGACGGTGAACCAAAATTAAGAAGAAGATTTTTAGATTTAAGCATTGGTCAAATAGCACCGCAGTATATTGAATATTTAAAAGAATATAACCGTGCAATAATGCAACGCAATGTTTTGCTTAAAAAAATTAAAGACGGCGAAGCTGTTTCTGATTTGTTGCAACCTTTTGAAAAAAAAGCCGCAATTACTGCTGAAAAAATTATAAAATACCGTTACAGATACGTTGAACTTTTAAAAGAACACGCACCAAAACTTTACGATGGTATTAGCGATAAAAAAGAAAAATTAGAAATTAGTTATATTAGCGGTTTTACAAAAGATGTTACGGCAACAATTTTAGAAAAAGCCTTTATTGAAAGCAGAAATACCGATATTAAAGCAGGCGCTACAACAATTGGCCCTAAAAAAGACGATTTAGAGATACTTATAAACGGTAAAGAAGCAAAAGTTTACGGTTCGCAAGGGCAAAGAAGAAGCGCCGCTTTGGTTTTAAAACTAACTGTTGCTGAAATTTTAAAAGGAATTACGGGTGAAGAACCTGTTGCCTTTTTAGATGACGTTATGAGTGAACTTGATTCTAAACGTCAAAGTTACATTTTAAATAAATTAATAAACACTCAAGTATTTATTACTTGTTGTGAAAAAGAAAATTTTAAAGATATTGAAAAAGGTAAGGTCTTTTTGGTTAAGGAGGGAGAGCTTTGTACCTCTATATAGGGCAAGATAAGGCTTATTTCTCTAAAAATATCGTTGGAATTTTTGATTTAGATAATTCAACCGTTTCAAAAATTACACGCGATTTTTTAAATAGGGCCGAAAAAGACAAAAAAACCACTGTTGTTTTAGGTGAAGACCTTCCAAAAAGCTTTATTATAACAGATAATAACGAGGTTATAATATCGCAGATTTCACCTGCTACGGCTAAAAAGAGATTACAAAAATAAAGGTAGTAAAGAATAAGGAGAAAACTTAAATGGATGAAAACAAGGTTGTTTCTCAGGTAACTGGGAGCTACGACGAAAATTCAATTCAGGTTTTAGAAGGATTAGAGGCAGTTCGTAAGCGCCCCGGTATGTACATAGGCTCTACCGGCGAAAGAGGACTTCACCACCTAGTTTACGAAATTGTTGACAACTCAATTGACGAAGCATTAGCGGGGTATTGCGATCTTATCACTGTTGAACTTTTAGACGACGGTGTTATTCGCGTAGCTGATAATGGTCGTGGTATTCCTGTTGGTATAAACCCACAAAAAGGAATTCCAACAGTTACAGTTGTATTTACAATTTTACACGCCGGCGGTAAATTCGGCGGTGGCGGATATAAGGTTTCGGGCGGTTTGCACGGTGTTGGTGCATCTGTTGTTAACGCACTTTCAAGTTGGCTTGAAGTTGAAGTTCACGATGGCAGCAACGTTTATCGTCAACGCTTTGTTAAAGGTAAAGCCGAAAAAGACCTTGAAAAAGGCGAAGCCACCACAAAAACAGGTACAACAGTTACCTTTAAACCTGATCCTACTATTTTTACCGATACTACTACCTATGATTACGATACTTTAGTTAACAGATTACGTGAACAAGCATTTTTAAATGCAGGTATTCGCGTTAAAATTATGGACAAACGTACCGACGTTTTCGAGCCAAAGACTGATGAATTCTGTTATGAAGGCGGTATTAAAAGCTACGTTGAGTATTTGCTTAACGGTATTAAAAAAGATCCGCTAAATAGCGAAGTAATTTATCTTTCGGGCTCTCAAAAAGACGAAGAAGCAGAAATTGCTCTTATTTGGTCAACAGCTTATGACAGCAAAATTATGTCTTTTGCTAACACCTTGCACACAATTGACGGTGGTACTCATGAACAAGCATTTCGTCAAACAGTTGCCCGTGTTATTAACAAATACGCTCACGACTTTAAAAAGTTAAAGGTTGATTCTGATAACCTAAAAGGCGACGACGTTATGGAAGGACTTGTTGCTGTTGTTTCTGTTAAACTTTCTGACGCACAGTTTGAAAGCCAAACAAAAGCAAAACTAGGTAACACTTCTATTGGTACTCTTGTTCGCGGTATTATTAACGAAAAATTATATCAATATTTAGAAGAACACCCTGCAGAAGCAAAAATTGTTATTGATAAAGCAATTGCTGCTTCAAACGCACGTGAAGCCGCTCAAAAAGCAAGAGATGCCTCTCGTAATAAAGCAGGTATTGGCGGCAAAACAAGAATGCCTGAAAAATTACCCGACTGTATTTCGGATGATCCAAGTAAAACCGAAATATTTATCGTCGAAGGAGATAGTGCAGGCGGCTCTGCTGTAGAAGGCAGAAACTCAACCTATCAAGCAATTTTACCACTTTGGGGTAAAATGCTTAACGTTGAAAAAGCTCGTGAAGACAAGGTTTACGGTAACGATAAGTTAACACCCGTTATTGTTGCTCTTGGCACCGGTATTGGTGAAAACTTTGATATTGAAAAATTAAGATATGATAAAATTGTTATTATGGCCGATGCCGACGTTGACGGTTCGCATATTAGAACACTTTTACTAACCTTTTTCTTTAGATATATGCCACAGCTTATCGAAACGGGACATATTTATTTAGCACAACCCCCACTTTATCGTGTAAGCAAGGGTAAAACCCACTTTGACGCATTTACCGATGAAGAAAAACAAGAGTATATTGATCGTCTTGGCGGCAACTGCGACGTTCAGCGTTACAAAGGTCTTGGTGAAATGGACCCCGATCAGTTATGGGAAACTACTCTAGACCCCGAAAAGAGAACATTTTTACAAGTTACAATGGAAGACGCACAACTAGCTGACGAAACAATTACTATGTTAATGGGTGAAGAAGTTGAACCCAGAAAACAATTTATTGAAGAAAATGCGGTATTTGCTACCGATTTAGACATTTAAGGAAGGGAGAGAGTAATTTGGCAAAACAAGAAAAAGTTTACTGGCCCGAAAGCCATGAAACAAAAATTGTACCAAAAGGCATTGTTGATGAAGTTAAAGAAAGTATGCTTCAATACGGTATGTCGGTTTTAGTTGGCCGTGCTCTACCCGACGTTCGAGATGGTCTAAAACCTGTTCACCGCAGAATATTATATACAATGTACGAAAACGGCTTAACACCCGATAAGGCATATCGTAAGTGCGCAGATACCGTAGGTAGTGTGCTTGGTCGTTACCATCCACACGGTGACGCTTCAGTTTATGATGCTATGGTTCGTATGGCGCAAGACTTTTCACTTCGTTATCCACTTATTGACGGTCACGGTAACTTTGGTAATATAGACGGTTACCCTGCCGCTGCTTATCGTTATACAGAAAGCAAAATGAATCGTCTTTCTTTACATATGCTAGACGATATTGAAAAAGATACTGTTGATTTTACACCTAACTATGATGACCGTTTAAAAGAACCCAGTGTTTTACCGGTTCGTTTTCCACAGTTATTAGTTAACGGCTCTAGCGGTATTGCTTTTGGTATGGCTACCGAAATTCCTCCCCATAACCTTGGCGAAGTTATTGACGGTATGTGCCATCTTATTGATAACCCCGAAGCAGAACTTAGTGATCTTTGCGAATATATCAAAGGTCCTGATTTTCCAACCGGCGGTATTATTATGGGCAGAACCGGTATAAGAGCGGCTTATGCAACCGGTAAAGGTAAAATTACAGTTCGCGGTAAGGCAGAAATTGAAGAAACCAGAAGCGGCGGCTTTAGAATTGTAATTACTGAAATTCCTTATAAAGTTAGAAAGAAAGATTTAGTTAAAAAAATCTACGACCTTGCTGCTGAAAAACGCATTGAAGGTATTTCTGACGTAGTTGACTATTCTTCTAAACGCGACGGCGGTATTAGAATTGTTGTTGACGTAAAACGCGATGCAAATCCACAAATAATTTTAAATAAACTATATTCTTATACTGAACTTCAAACCACCTTTGGTGCAAACTTAATTGCAATTGTTAAGGGTAAACCTCAAATTTTAACACTTAAAGAAATGTTGCAAGAAAACATTGAATTCCAGTGTGAAATTATTGAGAGAAAAACCCGCTTTGAAATGAAAAAAGCCGAAGAACGCGCTCATATTTTAGAAGGCTTAAAGGTAGCGCTAGACTTTATTGATGAAGTTGTGGCAATTATTCGTTCTAGCAAAACAATTCCCGAATCTAAAGAAAAATTATCTGAACGCTTTGGTTTAGACGACCTTCAAACGACCGCAATTGTTCAAATGCAATTAGGTAAACTTGCTGGTATGGAAAAACAAAAGGTTGAAGATGAATTAGCAGAAAAATATGCATTTATTGAAGACTGCAAAGATATTTTATCTAACCACGCAAGAGTTTTAGATATTGTTAAAACCGAAGCATTAAATCTAAGAGATAAATATTCTGACGATAGACGCACCGAAATTACTGCAGTAACAGGTGAAGTTGACGTTGAAGATTTAATTCCTAACGACGAGTGCGTATTAACCAAAACCAAAAAAGGTTACGTTAAGCGCTTAACTGCCGATACTTATGGTGTTCAACACCGTGGCGGTAAAGGTATTATCGGTATGGGCACACGTGAAGAAGATTACGTTGAAAGTATGTTCACTTGCCACGCACACGATTATATTATGTTATTTACTAACTTAGGTCGTGTTTACCGTCTAAAAGCTTATGAATTCCCTGAAGGCACACGTACAGGTAAAGGTATGAACGTTATAAATCTAATTCCTTTAATGGAAAACGAGGTTGTAACGGTTATTGTACCTCTTGAAAGCCTTGAAGGTGAAAAATACGTTTGTATGGGCACAAAGAAAGGTGTTATTAAACGCACACCTTTAGAAGCCTTTAAAAATACCAGAAAAACCGGTGTTATTGCTATATCTATCGACGAAGACGATGAACTTTGCTTTGTTGATATTACCGACGGCAAAGAAGCATTACTTGTTGCAACTAAAGATGGTAAAGCTATCTGCTTTATGGAAGAACAAGTTAGACCTAGTGGTAGAACAAGCCGCGGTGTTAGAGCAATAAAAATTGATGATACTGATGAGGTTATCGGTATGCAGGTTGGCGGTCTTGACACCAAGATTCTAACCGTTACAGAAACCGGTTACGGTAGAATTACACCAATACTTGATTACAGATTACAATCTCGCGGTGGTAAAGGTGTAATTAACTATAAAACTTCTAAATATGGCAAGGTTGCAGCTATTATTAAAGCGGTTGAAACCGAAGATATCATTATGATTTCTGAAGGCGGCATTATTATTAGAATTCCTGTAGCCGAAATTAGCGAGTTTGCTCGTCCGGCAAAGGGCGTTAGAGTAATGCGCGTTAAAGATGGTGAAAAGGTGCTTTCAGTTGCTCGCGCTGAACATTTAGAAGAAGTTTCTGAATTTAATGAAACTGAAGAAACAGAAGAAACAGCCACCGAAACTATAGAATAATTTTTAAAAGTGTGGCAGAAATCTCTGCCGCACTTTGTTTTTAGGAGAAAAAATGGACTATTATTATAATCGAGAAGCAATTTTATTTGAAAAACGCGCCGCAAGAAGAACGGGTAACTTTATTGGCCTTGGTATGCTTATACTTACGGCCTTTAACCTTGTGGTTTCTTTTGCCTATTCATTTTTAGCAAGATTTTACCCGGCCTTAAATGAATTAACAGATGATGCAGTATTTAATTATTTATATAGCGCATTTGTAACTGTTACGGGTTTTATTGTTGGCGGCATAGTTTTACTTAAATGTTTAAGACAAAAATGTAAAGACGTTATGGATTTTAAAAAGCCAAAAACAAATATTATTCCTTTAATATTTATAGGTCTTGGTATTTGTATGGTTGCAAACGTTGTAACAAGCATTTTTGCTTCCTTTATGTCCGAATTTTTTGGGATTACACCAAAACAACCTGAAATTGATACCCCTACTGACTTTTTCGGTGGTTCAATTTATATAATAACAACTGCAGTTTTACCTGCATTAGTTGAAGAGTTTATGTATCGCGGTGCAGTTTATGGAACACTAAAAAAATTTGGTAAGCCACTAGCAATTTTACTTTCTTCAATGCTTTTTGGCTTAATGCACGGCAATTTAATACAAATTCCATTTGCTTTTATTGTTGGTTTAGGTTTAGGCTTTATTACCGCAGAAAGCGATTCGGTTTGGCCTGCAGTAATAGTTCACTTTTTAAATAACTTAATGGCCTGTATTTTTGATTACGTTGGCATTTTCTTTGGTGATGAAATAAGTAATATAGCTTTTATGATTTACCTATTGTTATTTGTAGGATTAGGCATAATTTTTGCGGTAATTTACTTTGCTAAAAATAATGAAACCGCCTTTAAATACGAAAAAACACCGCACGTAAGCAAAAGTGGTCGCATTTTTGTATTAATTACCTTCTGCCCTGTATTAATTGTATTTTACGTTGAAACCGTGCTTTCAATAATTTCGGCTCAGTTGGTGGCATAATGAATAAAGAATTTATGCTTATTGCAATTAAAGAAGCAAAAAAAGCCGCCGCTTTAGATGAAGTGCCGGTTGGTGCCGTTATTGTTAAAGATGGTGCTATAATTTCTCGCGCACATAATAAGTGCGAAAAATTTGGCGACCCCACTGCCCACGCAGAAATTTTAGCAATTAAAAAGGCTTTAAAAAAGCTAAACACTAATAGACTTTCGGGGTGTGAACTTTACGTAACCTTAGAGCCCTGCCCTATGTGTGCTGGGGCAATTATAAATTCGCGAGTTGATGAAGTTGTTTTTGGAGCCTTTGATTTAAAGGGTGGCGCTGTAAACAGTAAGGTTGACTTATTTAATAAAGGTTTTAACCATAAACCCACAGTTTATGAAGGCATTTACGAAAAAGACTGCGCAAATATTTTAACAGAATTTTTTAAAACCAAAAGATAACTAAAAGTAAAAATAAATTACTATTAGTATAAAATAATAACAATAAGTAATAAATATATTTATTTTATAACTTTTAGTATAAATAATATTACTAATTGTAAAAGTTTTGTTATGTTCCACGTGGAACACGTCGGAATAACCTTCATTATAATCGTTTTGCCGTAAACGGCAAAAGCTCAAACATTTCGGTTATTCCTCCTTCTCCCCATAAAACAGGTTTTATGGGGGCCCCGCAAAATGCAAAGCATTTTGCATTAAAAAAACGATTCTATACAGTTTTGTTTTACAAATGATAATTTAAAGGTGCAAAACTTCATTTTAAAAGGTCGTTATTCCTTCTCCCTATAAAGCAGGCTTTATGGGGGCCCCGCAAAACGTACCGTTTTGCAAAATTATTTTTTATTATTATTTTATCTTATAGAAAAAACTTATGTGCTTTGTACCAATTCCTTCTCCCCGATAAAGTAGGCTTTATGGGGGCCCCGCAAAACGTACCGTTTTGCAAAATTATTTTTTATTATTATTTCATATTGTAGGGAACGGATTTATCCGTTCCGTTATTGCGGTAATAAATAAAATTTTGAATTTTATATGCAGATTTATCCGTCAAAAAAGCCGGGAGAAGGTGCCGCATAGCGGCGGATGAGGTGTAATTACGGCGGATGGCATAAATGCCATCCCTACGGTGTAGAAATTAAATTTCATCTTGTAGGGAACGGATTTATCCGTTCCGTTATTACGGTATTAAATAAAATTTTTGAATTGTATATGCAGATTTATCCGTCAAAAAATGCGGATGAGTTGTATTAACACCGCAAGATAATTTGTATTATTAATATATTAGGAGAAAAATATGAAAACACCGTTAGCAGACAGAATGCGTCCTGAAAACATAACCGACGTTGTTGGACAAAAGCATTTATTATCTGAAGGCAAAATATTGCGCCGTATTATTGATTCGGGCGATATACCCAATTTAATATTTTATGGGCCAAGCGGTGTTGGAAAAACCACCGTTGCTAATATTATTGCTAAAAAGACCGGTAAAAAGCTTTATAAACTTAATGCTACAACCGCATCTACTGCAGATTTAAAAGAAATTATTGCATCTAGGGGCGGAATTGAAGCAGAAGGCGGAATTTTATTATATTTAGATGAAATTCAGTATTTTAATAAAAAGCAACAACAAATTTTATTAGAGTTTATAGAAACGGGAGATATTACCCTAATTGCATCTACCACAGAAAACCCACATTTTTACGTATATAACGCAATTTTAAGTCGTAGTAACGTGTTTGAATTTAAACTTTTAGAAATTAACGATATTGTTGAGTTTATTAAGCGCGCAATTAAATTTTTAGAAAATGAAAAGCAAATTACCATAAATTTTGAAGAAAACGCTCTTGTAAGATTGGCGGAAGGTTCTGCAGGAGATTTACGCAGAGCGCTAAATACCTTAGATTTAGCAGTTACTGCTTCAACAGAAGGCAATATTTCTAATTTAGATGAAGAATTAATTAAAGAGCTAACAAAAAACAGCGGTGCCAGATATGATAGAGATGGAGATAGTCATTACGATATACTTTCGGCTTATCAAAAATCTATGCGCGGATCTGACCCTGATGCCGCATTACACTATCTAGCAAGACTTTTAGATGCAGGCGATTTACCTTCAGCTACAAGGCGTTTAATGGTTTGTGCCGCAGAAGACGTGGGACTTGCCTACCCACAAATACTACCAATTGTTAAATCTTGCGTAGATATGGCGCTAATGTTAGGACTTCCCGAAGCTAGAATTCCCCTTGCAGACGCGGTTGTGCTTGTTGCCCTTTCTCCAAAGTCAAATTCGGGTGAAGGCGCAATTGACAAAGCAATGCAAGACGTGGCCGCCGGAAAAAGCGGAAATATACCAAGAGAATTGCAAAATAAACACTTTGATGGTAAAGATGCCGAAGTTCGTGGACAAAACTACCATTATCCACATAATTATAAAAACCATTATTACCCCTTTGATTATTTACCCGACAGTCTAAAGGGTACAAAATACTATAATTTTGGCGATAATAAGAACGAACAAGCATTTTTAGAGTATTATAAAAAAATACGCGGCATTAAATAAAACAAGTAAAAACATAATAAAACACCCTAATTAAACAAATTTAGGGTGTTTTTTATTTTACGGGTTATACTAATTAAGGTGTTAATATGCAGTTTAAAAGTTTATTATATTATATTTTGGTGTGGCTTTTACCGGTGCTTTCTGCGGTTGCGGCATTTTTTGTAGATAGCATAGGGCTTGGCATAACGCTAATTATGTTTTCTATCAGTTTGCTTATATATACCTATTTTTACTTAAAAAGCATCAAAATTAAAATAAAAGATAATTTTTTGGTGGTTTTTAAGGGTAAATTTATAAAACAAAGCTTTTTAACACCAAAAGAAAAGATAATTTGTATAAAAACGGTTGTATTTAAAATAATAAAAGCAAGGTCGTTAATTATAATAGCACCCAACTTAAAAATATTTATACCCTTTTTAAAAACAAAACAAATAGATAAAATAACCGAGTGGTATAAAGAAAAGTAATAAAATTGAAGTTGTGTTCCACGTGGAACGCGTCGGCAGAAACTCCGCTATTATCATTTTATCCTATCGGATAAAAGCTCATGCGCTTCGTTCTGCCTCCTTCTCCCCATAAAGCAGGCTTTATGGGGGCCCCGCAAAACGTACCGTTTTGCATTTTGCATTAAAAAACGATTCTATATGGTTTTGTTTTACAATTTTATATTGTAGGGAACGGATTTATCCGTTCCGTTATTGCGGATGGCATAAATGCCATCCCTACGATGTAGAAATTAAAATTTCATATTGTAGGGAACGGATTCATCCGTTCCGTTATTGCTATGCGGATGGCATAAATGCCATCCCTACGATGTAGAAATTAAATTTTATATTGTAGGGAACGGATTTATCCGTTCCATTATTGCGGATGAATTTTATATGCAGATTTATCCGTCAAAAAAAGCCTTCTCCACCGGGAGAAGGTGCCACATAGCGGCGGATGAGGTGTATTAACACCGCAAGATAATTTGTATTATTAATATATTAGGAGAAGATTTATGGAAATCGTATATAGAATTATTTTTGCCTTTTTAATTGGCGGCGCAATATGTTTAATAGGCCAAATATTAATTGATCGCACAAAACTCACCCCTGCAAGAATTATGGTGGGGTTTGTGGTTTCGGGTGTTATATTAACAGCAATAGGTATTTACGAGCCTTTAGTTAAATTTGCTTCGTGTGGGGCAACGGTGCCAATTTCGGGGTTTGGTTACAGCATTGCAAAGGGAACCGAAAAAGCCATTGCAGAACAAGGCTTTATGGGAATTTTTACGGGTGGCCTTACAGCAACCGCGGCAGGAATTGCATTAGTATTATTTTTAGGGGTTATTGCCGCTATTATTTCTAAACCTAACAAAAGGTCTTTAAAATAATACTAAAAGTTATAATAATATACAAATAGTTAATAACGACTATATTAAAATACCCATTGTATATATTTTATACAACGGGTATTATTTACATATATTTATAATTTTTAAACCTTTTTTGGTGGCCAAATCAAGAGTATATTTTGTTCCACCACTTTTGCCATTATAGTAAGTAATAATAGTATCGGCATTATCAACTAAATAACGGTTTCTTTTATGATAACAGCCGTTAACGTATTTTTCTTCTAAATAAACAACCTTATTAGCTTGTTTTATTAATGCTTTGTATCTTTCGCTCCAAATAGGAGTGAAAGATTTGTTTTGCTCGAAAAACGGAACCGCCATTACAAAATTAATTGAAGGTGTTTTTTCTTTAAGTTTTAAAACAATTTCGCCTGCAATAATATCAAAACCCATAGCACCGCCACAATAAAAGGTGGTGTTTTCTTTTACTTCGTTTTTTATTGCGTTATATAAATTTTTATAAAACTCGTCGTAATCGGCATCGCCCTCAATTAAAGGAAAAGCAAATTTTTCGGGTCTATACCCCGTAAAAGCAACCTTGTTCATCATAGCACCCGTATTAAATTACTGTCTTTGTGTAAAAAGACGCTAAGCACTACGCCAATACCCATATATAAGCAAACCAAACTTGTACCACCCGCAGAAAAGAAGGGAAGTGTAACGCCAATAACGGGTAAAATTGAAAGGCACATACCAAGATTTATAAAAATTTGAGCTAAGAACATTGCAAAAACGCCGGCACAAAGCAGTGTACCTTCTTTATCTCTTGCGCGTTTACCGGTAAGTAAAATTCTGCCACAAACTGCCGCAAGTAAACCAATTACTGCTAAACAACCAAGTAGCCCTAATTCTTCACCAATAGAAACGAAAATAAAATCGTTATAACTTTCGGGAACGTTGCCGGATTGTGTTAAGGGGCCGTTAAAAAGGCCTTTACCAAAAATGCCACCGTTTGCAAGAGCGATTCTGCCACGCCATTGTTGATAACCTGTTCCTAAAAGGTCAGATTCTAAATTGAACATTAAATTAATTCGGTTTTTATGATAATCACTTAAAACAAAGAAATAAATGATCGGTGAAGAAAGCAATAATGTGCCGCCTAGTATAGCAAAATAGCGTTTTTTAAGACCAGCCACAACAAGCATTATAATAACAATTATCGCAAATACAAGGGCAGTACCAAAGTCTTTTTGAATAACAATGAAAACAACCGGAAAAGCCGCGTGTAAAAGCACAAGGGCAAGGTGTGGTATTTTATTAAGTTTATCGCCAATTGCTCCCAAATGAACAGAAAAGCTAATAATAAAGGCAATTTTCATAATTTCAGATGGTTGGAAGGTAAGATTACCGGCAATTCTAATCCAAGCTTTCGAATCTGTTCCTTGAGGTGCAAAACCAATAAAAAAGGTAAGGCCAACAAGTATAATTGAAATCCCTGCAAAAACCGGCCACCATTTTTTATAAATCGAATAATCAAAATGAGATATAACCATTGCAACAATAAGACCTAAAACCATTGCAATAAGGTGGGTGAAAAATTGACGCTCGTTGCCTAAATAACGGGTGGTTGATAAAACCGCAACCGAGCCAAACAAGGTGCAGAAAGTACAAAGCGCTAATAAAATTTTATCTGTTTCACGAAAGTAGTCGGTAAAAGACCACCAAAGGCGTTTAAGCAATTTTTACCCTCCTTTATATATCTTTTTATATATTATATAATTTTTTTATGTTGGTTGCAAGTATTTGATTATTGTGTTATACTATTTTTAGCAAAATTTAGTATAAAGGTACATTTATGGAATATATTTGCAACAATTTAAGTGAAACAAAAAGTTTAGCCGTTCGCCTTGCACAAGAAATTAAAGGCGGCGAGGTTTTTGCTTTTTGCGGTGGTATGGGTGTTGGAAAAACCACCTTTATTGCAGAGGTTATAAAGGCTTTAGGGTATAACGGTTATATTAACAGCCCCACCTTTAATATTGTTAACGTTTATAATATTAAATATAATTGTTACCATTTTGATATGTATAGAATAACTTGCGATGAAGATTTGCTTTCAACCGGGTATTACGATTATTTAGAAGATGAAAATGGTGTTTTATTTTTAGAGTGGAGTGAAAATTTAGAAGAACTACCTTCTAATACCACTAAAATAACCATTGAAAATAATAACGAAACAAGAAAATTTATTGTGGAGGGACCATGTTGCGAATTTTAAGTTTAGAATGTTCTGCAAAGGCCGCCTCTGCAGCGGTTTTTGAAGACGGCAAACTTTTAGCAGAAGAATTTAATGCCGATGGCAAAACCCATAGCGAAACCTTGTGCCCTGCGGCAGAAAACCTGCTAAAAAAAGTGGGATTAAGTTTTTCTGATATAGATATTTATGCAATAACAAATGGCCCCGGCTCTTTTACGGGACTTAGAATTGGTCTTGCGGCGGTTAAAGGTTTTGCGTTTTTAGATAAAAGCTGTATTACCCTTTCAACATTAGAGGTTATTGCAGAAGATTTCAGAGATGAAGAAAAGGAAGTAACCGTTTTATCTCTTATGGATGCAAGGGCAGGTCAGTTTTATACCGCCACCTTTAAAGCAGGTAACGGTAAGGTTACACGCTTAACGGAGGATGCCGCACTAAAGGGCGAAGAAATTTATGAAAATATAAAACAGTATAATAACGTTATTGCCGCGGGCGACGGTGCAAAGCTTTTTTGCAGTAAATTTAACGATATTAATTGTTCTGAGGTTTATCAAAACGCGGTAGCGGTTGGTAAACTTGCGTTTAAAAGATTAGATTATAAAATGCCTGCAGAAAAAATTGCAGTAAATTATTTAAGAAAACCACAAGCCGAGCGCGAGCGCGAAGCAAAGCTAAAAAACAGTAATATATAAAGGAAGGCAAAATTATGAAAGACAACGTTTTTGTAATGGATCATCCGCTAATTCAACACAAATTAACATTTTTAAGAGATAAACGCACAGGCTCAAAGCAATTCCGCGAGCTTGTTGGCGAAATTGCAAACCTTATGTGCTATGAAGCCACACGCGATTTACCACTAAAAACAGTAATAACCGAAACCCCCATGCAAAAATGCGAAACCAAGGTAATTGCAGGCAGAAAACTTGCCGTAATTCCCATTTTGCGTGCAGGTCTTGGCATGGTTGACGGTATGTTAAACCTTGTGCCTTCTGCAAAGGTTGGCCATATTGGTATGTACCGCGACCCGGAAACTCACGAACCGGTTGATTATTATTGCAAATTGCCAAGTGATTTAGACGAGCGCGACGTTTTTGTAGTTGACCCAATGTTAGCCACCGGCGGTTCTGCTATTGATGCGGTTGAAAAAATTAAAAAATCAAACCCACGCTCAATTAAGTTTTTATGTATTATTGCCGCCCCCGAAGGTATTGAGGCCTTTACAAAAGCCCACCCCGACGTTAAGGTTTATTGCGCAGGTCTTGACGAAAAATTAAACGACCACGCATATATTTTACCGGGTCTTGGTGATGCAGGCGATAGAATCTTCGGCACAAAGTAAAAAATAAAAGCACCTACTTTTTGTAGGCGCTTTTTTATTTACCTTCTTTATCATTATCCATATTTTCAAGGGCATATTTGCAACATTGCAAAACTAAAAGATTAAAAGAAATATCGTTTTCTTGTGCGGTTTGATTTAGTTTCTCAAACAGTTCTTCGGTAAAACGAACAGTTCGGGAAATATTTGCCGACTTGTATTTTTTATCAATCTTAAACATTTTATCACCTAAAAATATTATTTTATAAACCTTCGAAAAAATCATCAAATTCGCAATTATAAAATTTTTTAAGCTCAATTAAAACACTTGCTTTTATATTTAGTTCGCCGGCTTCGTATTTGGCATAAGTAGAACGACCTATGTCAATTCCTCTTCTTTGTAGCTCAGCACATAATTTTTCTTGTGAAATGCCAAATTTATTTCTAAGCTTGCCTAGATTTTCACCCATAAATCTATCTGTTCTAATTTTTTGTTCCATAATATTTACCCCTATATTGACCAGTATTGGTTGCAACTAAGGTTATAATATGCTATAATTGGTAAAAATATTGTCCGCTATATTGGTCAAAAAATGGGGAAAGATATGATTTGTACGTTTTTTGGGCATAAAGATGCATCCAACAACATAATTACGCATATAAAAGAAGTTATAATTGACTTAATAGAAAACAAGGGCGTAAAAGATTTTTATGTTGGGAATCATGG
This sequence comes from Acutalibacteraceae bacterium, assembly GCA_045540715.1. GTDB lineage: Bacteria > Bacillota > Clostridia > Oscillospirales > Acutalibacteraceae > UMGS1279. Next base: position 18,353 of record JAZQHT010000016.1, read on the forward strand.
TAATTTTGATGCGTACGTAAGAACGGTGTTATGCGAATTGCAAGAAAAATATCCAGATATTAACTATACGGTTGTATTAGCATATTTACCTAAAAAAGAGGCGTTTGAAACTGAAAAAGAATATAACACAATATATCCGGAACAAGTAGCTATGGGGCCTGCAAAATTTGCAATTTCTAGAAGAAACGAATATATGCTTAACAAGTCGGATTATGTTGTAACTTTTGTGCATCGCATTTATGGTGGCGCCAAACAATATAAAGAAAAAGCCGAACGAAAAGGGAAAATAGTGATTAATATATAAAATGTTTAAAAATTTTTATTTACAAAAAAATGGTGTTTGCAAACAACATATGCAGCGAGCCATCTTTGCTTTTTGACGACCCACCAATTGTAAAATGATTTATTAAATAATTAATTTTTTCATAGAAAACAATAAACCCACCGTATAAAAATTATACGGTGGGTAATTTATTTGCGGCACAATTTTCATCTTGTAGGGAACGGATTTATCCGTTCCGTTATTGCGGATGGCATAAATGCCATCCCTACGGTATTGAATAAAATTTTGAATTGTATATGCAGATTTATCCGTTCTAAAATGCCTTCTCCTCGAGGAGAAGGTGGGTTTTGCTAAGCAAAACGCGGATGAGGTGTAATTACGGCGGATGGGTCTTTGTGCTCACCCGTAAAATTAGTGAATAGTGAAAAGTGAATAGTGAATAGTGAATAGGTACGCATGCGCGTTGTAGGGAACGGATTTATCCGTTCCGTTATTGCAGACTACGCGGATGGCATAAATGCCATCCCTACGACGTAGAAATTAAATTTCATCTTGTAGGGTTTGCTGAGTGTTTTTAAAGAATAAACATATATTTTTTGTGAAAATTTTTTACAAAACACGTGGAGAAAAATTTGTAAAATTTTTATGTAAAATTATATAGTTTTTTTCTTAAAAAACATGTCAATAAAAAAGTTTATACAATTTGTATTATGTTAATAAATGTGGATAACTCGGTGGAAAAGTGTAAAAAACCGCATAAATAGTGCCTTTTTTTACCTATTTTAAACCGAGTTTTTAACTTTTTAAAAAATTTTTACTTACAATTTGTAATTTTTATAAAAATTTTTTCACACAAAATTTTGTTAAAAATTTTCTACTTTTTTGATACAAAATCTATAGCTTCGTAAGGAGCGTTTTTAAGTAACTTTTCGTCTTCTTTATTATCTGCGTTGCGGTAGTCAAAAAGGCGTGTAAAGCCGTTAATATTTTGTTTTATTTCCGCCGCTTTATTAAGGGTTTTTTGGTTTGCTTCTTTAATAAATTCGCTACGGTAACTTTTCATATTCTTTTTGCTAACACCGTCAATTAACATAAGAGCGTGGTGGGGGCAAATGTATTCTGCAGTAGAAAATAGTCTTCTAAAATCGGAATCTTTTTCGTAGGTTATACGAATTGTTTCAAGCATTAAAGAAAGACCCCAGTTTATTTTATTACAAATGAAGCAGTCGTTAAGCATAGCGTCTAATTTTTTAAGGTCGTTCTTTTTAATCAGCTTTTCAACCTCGTCAAAATGGCTTTCTAAAATTAGCGCTAGCTGTAATTTGCCGCGATGTTCCAAAAGTTTATCATAATGGTGGTTACAAAAACCGCTTTTATTTGTTTCAATTCTAATATCGGGCTCCATCATAGCAGCCCCTAAAATATAATCGGTAATGCGTTTTTCAATAATGCTTTTCATTTTACAAATGGGGCAACCATCGGGTTCTAAAAACACGTCAACAACAGGAAGTGTGCAAATGCTTTCTCTCATAAAAACAGTCCTTTCTTAAATATTTTACAATACTTTATTAAAAAAGGCAAATTTACGGTTTATTTTTTTAAAAAATATGATAAAATAAAATTATGAATTACGAAATAAAAAAACCACAACCATTTAATTTGAAAGAAACTTTAAACTGCGGCCAATGTTTTCGTTTTGAAGAAAGGGCCGACGGTGTTTTTTGCGGTGTAGTAAAAAATAAACTTGTAAAGGTAAAAGAAGAGGGCGAAAAGCTAGTATTTTTTGACACCACAAAAGAGGAATTTGACAACTTTTTGTGCGATTATTTTGATTTAAACCGCGATTATAACGCTATTAATAATTCCATAACCGGTAACCAGCTTTTAACTACTATTATTGAAAGCGAAAAGGGTATTAGAATTTTAAAGCAAGAACCTTTTGAGGCACTGATTTCTTTTATAATTTCGGCTAACAATAATATTCCAAGAATTAAAGGAATTGTTGAGCGCCTTTGCGAAAATTTTGGTGAAAAAATTGATGGCGGTTATGCCTTTCCAAAGCCAAACGCTTTAAGCACAAAAACACCCGAAGATTTAGGTCTTCTTCGGGCGGGATTTAGAGCAAAATATATAATTGATGCCGCCAAAAAGGTTGATAGCGGCGAAATAGTTTTAGACGAAATTTATAATATGCCGTTAGAAAAAGCTCGCGAAAAACTTAAAACCATTTTGGGTGTTGGCAACAAGGTTGCAGACTGCACCTTGCTTTTTGGCTTTAATAAGCTTTCTGCCTTTCCTAAAGACGTTTGGATTAATAGAGCAATGGATAAATATTTTCCGCAAGGTCTTCCAAAATCAGCAGAAAATTATATGGGAATTGTGCAACAATACATATTTAATTATGTAAGAAAAAACGGGTAATTACATTATTAACATAAGAACCAAAAGTTCTTTAATTTTATTGTAATATTCAATTAAATTTTCTTCTGAAATGCCCTTTAAACCAACCGTAAACGTAGGGGCGGAGAACTCATTTTTTACCCATGCGCCAAAGGTGTTAGCAGAAGTTTCTTCGGTTTGCTTTTGTGGGTAAATAGCATTGATAATTTCTGCCATTTTTAAAGGCCGTTGGTCGTTTTTTAGGTTGTAAAAAGAGATATTTTCTTGTGTTTCGTTAAAGTTTAAAATATGTCGCGGCACAAATTTTCTAAGGGTTTCCGCAAGGGCTAAACTTTCGGGTTCAGAAAAAGGGGCAAAGCCGCCAAAACAATTTTTATATGGCGTTGTGGCATTGGTTTTATAAAAGTTATTTTCTAAATAAACGCCCCGTAAGTTATACTCAAAATTCTCGCTTATTGTATCGGCATTTTTACTTATTGTGTTGCATAAATAAGAAGCCGCGCTAAAGCCTTTAATTGCAATTTCGTGGCCATCGGGGTTTATAAGCGGCACAAAAATTATACCCTTGCCGCAGGTGGCTTTTCTTATATTTACACCGGCAATTTCGCCACCCGTTTGCAGTGCAAAGCATACCTCTTCTAAAAACCTTAAAATTATAATACTATTTAAGGTTTGGTTGCCGCAAAAAGAAGGTAAATAATAAATATATTCTTCTCCTTTTCCTAAATAGGCGGCATAAATTTCGCGCCCGAGCGTTGAACGAGAGAGCACCTTTAAATTAATAAAAGGGTAGTTAGATAAAAGGTTAAGCATATCTTTTTTAATTTCGAAAAAGCTTTTTTGTTTAATTGCAATTTTACTGTCCATAATATAAAACTCCGTATTTGTGTTTTATTAAAATATATGCAGAAAGGAATTTATTTAAAACAATGAATTTATCTGAAAAAATACTTGATAGCGAATATTTATATAACGGCAAAATCTTAAATTTGCGTAAAGACAGAGTTACACTTCCTAACGGCAAAGAAGCCTTTAGAGAAATTGTTGAATTAACGGGAGCAAGTGCGGTTTTGCCCATAACAAAAGATGATGAAATAATATTCGTTAGACAGTACCGCTGTCCGTTTTCAGAAATTTTACTTGAAATTCCTGCAGGTAAAATTGATGAAGGCGAAACACCGTATGAATGTGCCGCAAGAGAACTAAAGGAAGAAACAGGAGCCGTTTCTAAAAATATAACCGAGCTTGCCGTTACCTACCCAAGCCCCGGTTGTTTAAAAGAAAAATTACATTTATTTGTTGCAACCGATTTAGAATTTGCAGAACTTAATTTAGATGAAGACGAATTTTTAGAGGTTTTAAAAATTCCTTTTAATAAAGCGTTAGAAATGATTAAAAGCGGAGAAATTGTAGATGGCAAAACCCTTAATTCAATATTACTTTTCAATGAAATGAGGAAATAATATGCAAAAATTCACACTTTCATTAAGCAAAAAAGATAAAAGTATTGATATGAACTGCTTTGTTCACAGAGGCGAAAAGGTGCGCGCAGCGGTTGTTGTGTGTCCTGGTGGTGCGTATCAAAAATTAGCCGATTACGAGGGCGACGTTGTTGCAAAAAAATACTATATGGCAGGTTTTAACGCCTTTACGGTTAAATATTCGGTTGGCGAAAAGGCAACCTTCCCAAACCCGTTAGTAGATCTATCGATTGCATTAAAAACAATTAGAGAAAATGCAGATAATTGGTTTATCGACCCTAAAAAAATTGCAGTTTTAGGTTTTTCTGCAGGCGGACATTTAGCGCTTTCGCTTGGCACACAATGGAATAACGAAGAAGTTATGGAAGCAGCCGAGTGTTACCTAGGAGAAAATAAACCCAACGCAATAATTTCTTGTTATGGTGTTACGGGCGCACGTTTTTGGTTATTCCACAGATCGATTTTTGACGTGTTAACAAAAGGCAGAACCGAACAAGAGGGTAAAAACCTATTACATAACCCAAAAAACGTTGGCAAACACACCCCACCCGTGTTTATGTGGCACACCTTTAACGATACCGCAGTACCGGTTAGCGATGCGCTTGAACTTATGGAAGCACTCGATAAAAACGATATACCTTTTGAAAGCCACATTTACCCAAACGGCCCACACGGATTAGGACTTGCTAAAAAAGATAAGGACGCAAAAGCTTGGCACAAACTTTCGGTTAATTGGTTAAAACGCCTTTTTTATAAAAAAGAAAAACCAACCGCAGAACGCGCTAAAAATAAAATTTTTGGAGAAATATAATAAAAAGGATGTGTAGAATTCTACACATCCTTTTTTATTGGGTAAAATATTTACTTTTAGTAAACTTGTTTTACTATTTGTATATTATTTGGTATAGGCGTTTATAACTACTTCAAAATTTTGTTCGCTTAAATTGTAGGTTACAAGTTGGTTTATAGGAGCGGCATTTTCAGATTTTATGTCGGCGTAAATGCTTTCGGCTTCTTTAATTAACTCTGCATTATCAGAAAGTTTTTCATAAAAAACGGGGTCTAAAGCTTTATAATCGTTCCAAAGTGGTTCGTAAGAAACCTTGCCGTCTTTTATAGAAATATAGCCGTAGTGATCAACGTCGTAACCCCAGTAAAGTTCAAAAAGGCCCGGGTATTTTGGGTTAGTAGAAAATCTAAATCCGTTTAAAGATTTACCGGTTGGGTTAGAATATTCACCAAGCTTTACAACCTCCGTAGTAAAGGTGTAAACCTCAACCACCGTTTCTAAAGCGTAAGAGTTGCTGTTAATTATAATAAGTTCGGGTATCTCATTATTATCAAAATCCCTTAAAGCGTAGGTGCAAACCTTACTTTCGGTTTTATAAGCCTTTAAAAACTCAACGTATTTTGCTTTGTAACTTTCGGTTAGCGGCACTTCTTGAGTGCAACCCGCAAAACAAGTAACAATAAGCAAAACTGCAACAAAAATACACAAAACTGTAACAAATAATAAAACATTTCTTTTCATAAACTACCTCTATTTTTTAAATATTAATTCCACCTATTTTCGAGGGCAACGTGAGTTGAAAGTTGCCACTCGCTAGTTTCGGTAAATAACTTTATTAAGCTATCGGGCTGTTGGTTGCACAATAGTAAAATTAAAATAAACACAACTAAAACCGGCAATAAAAACATTAATGCTAAAAAGGGTAAACCATAATTTTTTCTTAAAAGTCTATCTATAAAACAGAAAAACTTTTTATTGGTTTGCAAGGGGGCTTTTTCTTTATATTCATTAGTCTTAATAATAATCATTTTAACCAATAATATTAAATAGTTAATTGGGAAAATAGCAGATATAAAACTTGTTGCAACCACTTGAATTATAAAAAGGATGCAAACAATACCGCCTAAGTATAAAACAGAAATGCTTAAAATTGTTGTAAGCATTGGAACTTTTTTAGCGCTTGTAAAGGATAAAAATATATAAGCGATTGCCACCATTATTATCACAACCAACAAAGTTGGAAGGTTGTCGTGATTAAGTGGCGGATGTTTATATAAGTCGTATAATTGCTCATCATAAGAAGCTTTAAACATAACGGATTCTAAAACCTCTAAATAAGCAAGGGTATAAAAACCGCCCAAAGCTAGCGCGATAATCTCAATAATTCTTACGCCTTTACCCTTAATCTTTTTGTACATTATAAGAGAATAAATATTAAAAAGCGATAGTCCTAAAGGAATACCAAATATTATTAATGACAGTGGAAAACTCCAATTCAACACACTAACGCTGAAAAAGGGTGGTGAAAATATAATTTCTATTGTCCAAAATATAAGCGTAAAACTTAAAACAAAAATTAAGGTTGTTAGAAATATATGTCTATTCAAAAAACCTGTTATCTGTTTCATAAACTACCTCTATTTTTTAAATTCTGTATTAAAGTTGTAAAAATTATTTAGTGCCGATAGGGCCGAAGCGGTGGCGGCATCGGTCATTTTAGAAATTGCCGTTGAAACGCTAAAACTGTGCGCCCTTGCGGTTATAGAATTTTCTTTAACGTAATCTTCTAAAAAGGCGGTTAGCATTTCGCCCTTATAAGAATATTCACCAAACAAAACAACGTTGTCAAGGTCGTACAAATTTGTAGCGGTAACAAGGGCGGTGCCAATATTTTCGGTTAAAAAGTCTAACACCTTTAGCGCCTTTTTGTCGCCAATCTCCCACTTATCTGCCAAAGAGTAAATATCTTTAACCTTAAAGCGTTTTTGAATTGCCGAAAAGGTTGTGTAAAGTTCTAAACAACCGCGGTTGCCGCAAGGACATTTTTCGCCCCGTTTTTCAACCGAAATGTGCCCAATTTCGCAAGGAAGACCGTGCGAACCGCGATAAACCTCGCCGTTTATAAGCAGAGCACTGCCCACACCTTCAGAAATTATAACAAAAAGTGTGTTGCCGCTTTTTGCGTTTTGATAATGCTCATAAAGTGCCAAAGAAACCGAGTTATTTTCTAAAAACACAGGCAAATTAAACTGCTTTTTAAGTTCTTTAACAATAGCAAAATTATTAAACAAAGAAAATTTGGGCGGTTCTAAAATAATGCCCTTTTCGTAATTTAATGGACCCGGACTTGCAATACCAATGCCCACGCAATTTTCTAAATTAAGGCCGTTTTCTTTTAAAGAAGCAAGTAGTTTTTCTTTTATTTCTAAAATTGCTTCTTTATCGCTTTTAAATTCGTTAGGATTTAAATTAAAAGTAAAAATTGAATTACTTAGCAAATCAACTGCAGAAACGCTTATGTTTTTACGGTGCAAGTTTATACCAATTGCAAAGCCAAAGTTTTTATTAATTTTAAGTAAAATTGAACTGCGTCCTGCTCCCGATTCTTTTTTGCTAACCCCTGCTTCAAACAAAAGCCCTTCTTTAATCATCTCGTTAGTAAGAACAGTAACCGAAGATTTAGCAAGTAAAACGCGCCTTGAAAGCTCTGCACGAGAAAGGGCGCCAAAACGCAATTCTTCTAAAATTCTTTTGCGGTTGTTATTTTTAAGCTCGTAAACCGTAGCGGCATTTTCCATAACCCTTCCTCCTTTTAATTTTTATTACCCTTTAAGCATAACATTTTTTAAAAAAACTGTCAATAAAATGATAAAAAACTCTTGCATATAGATATAAAATGTTGCATAATATACTTGATAATTAGTTTAAGGCTTGAACTAATGTGATTTTGTCTTAAAAAGGTGGTGGTAAGTTTGGCAGAACTGCATATTTTTCAAAAGGGTTTTAACTTTTCGCAAGATGGCCCGGGGAACCGCTTAGTGTATCACCTAAAAGGGTGCAATTTAAAATGCCCTTGGTGCTCTAATCCTGAAGGGATGAATAAAAATAACGCGGTAGGCTTTAGCATAGAGGTAAATGCGCTTTTAGAAGAGATATTAAGAAGTTCGCCCATGTTTTTTGAAGGGGGCGGCGTTACCTTTACTGGTGGCGAGTGCAGTTTGCAATTTAACTCTTTGAAAGAAATTTTAACCTTACTTAAAGAAAAGGGCATTAACACCGCTATTGAAACAAACGGCACCCATAAAAACCTTGCCGAGCTTTACCCGTTAATTGATTTTTTAATTATGGATATAAAACATATTGAAAAAGAAACCCTTAAAAACATAACGGGAGCCGACCTTGATATAATAAAACAAAATATTAGGTTTGCAAAAGAGCAAAACAAGGCTTTAGCTTTAAGAATTCCATTAATAAACGGTTTTAACGCAGATGAAAAAACGGTAGAAAAGTTTATAGAGTTTTTTAAAGCAATTAATTATGGTAATTTAACGGTTGAACTACTTAAATACCACGAATATGGCAAAGACAAGTGGGAACAAAACGGCTTGGAATATAAATTTAAAGACGGCTTTGTTACCGATGAATTTAGAAATAATTTTGAAAACAAACTTAAACAAAACGGCATAAACGTTGTAAGAACATAAAAGGAGAGAAAATTATGTATAACCTATTTAATGCAGAAAAAGTAACAAGTATGGCAAAAGATTTATTTATTGAAGAACGCGCCAAAAAACGTGTTGACGGCTGGTTTATAGCCCGCGAAATCGTCTGCGATATGCAAGACGAAGTAAAGGGGCTTTCTAAAGAAATGAAGGCCGCAAAAGAGCTTGAAGCAATTATTGAAAAGCTACCCCTTACAATTTCTGATAACGCCGTTTTTGCAGGTAGCCAAAGCGATGCCTTTGCAAGAAGTTATGCACTAATTAACCCTTCTTTTAGGGTTGAAACCTTTAGCGGTTATTGTGATCCAACCGCAGTTTACGGCGATATTGAGCCAAACGAAGAATTTACAAAAGAAAGAATTGAACGCGTTCGTGAATTTTCTAAAAACACCGAATACGTTAAAAAACTAACCGAAGTTTATGATAAACACGAAAACTTTACAGAAGAAGTTGCGTTTTTTATTGAGCAGGTAACAGGACATATCATCCCCGATTTTAGACCTGCTTTAAAATATGGTGTTGACGCAATTTTAGAAGAACTTAATAAAAACTTAGAAGCAGAAACCGATGAAGTTAAAAAAGAAAACTTTAAAGCATTTATCGTTGCATTAAATTCTGCAAAAACTTTAGCAAACCGCTATGCAGATATTGCCGCAGAAAAGGCAAAAACTGCAAACGCTACACGCGCAAAAGAACTTTTACATTTAGAAAAAACCTTAAGAAAGGTTCCTGCAAAACCATCTGAAAGCTTATTTGAAGCAATTCAATGCTTTATGCTACTATGGGAAATTATGTGCTTAGAACAAGCACCAAACCCATTTGCATTTTCTGTTGGTAATGCCGATAGAATTTTTGAGCCATATAGAGCAATGGATAATATGAGCCGCGAAGATGCCGCAAGTTTACTAAAACATTTCTTGGTTTTCTTTAACGTTGGAGATAGAAGCTGGGCAATTAGCCAAAACCTAATAGTTTCGGGTAAAGACGAAAATGGCAACGACCTTACAAACGATACTTCTTATGCACTTATGGACGCATATTTAGATATGAACTTACCACAACCTATTTTATCGGTTAAATTACATAAAAACACACCCGATAAGGTTTACGAAGAAATGGGTAAATTCTTCTTTAGCCCGGGCGTACTTACACCATCGTTATTTAACGACGATTCTGTTTTTGAAATATTAAAACGCAGAAACGTAAAAACCGAAGATTTAGCCGATTATTCTGTTGCAGGTTGCCAAGAACCACTTATTATGGGTAAAGATAACGGCAACACCACAAACAGTTGGCTTAATATGCCCAAAATTTTAGAGCTTTGCTTAAACGGCGGTAAATCTATGATTACCGGCAAAGAAATTAAAGCGGTTGAAGAAAAAGATGCACTAACTACTTTAAAAAATATTCGCGAAATTTTCTATAAAGAACTAAGCGAACAGGTTGACATTATGTGCGAAGCCGCAAACGGTGCTTCACGCGCAATTGCAGAATTACCCGTTCCCTTTTTAAGCTGCTTTATGGGTGGTAAAACAAGCGGTTACGATATGCGCGACACCGAAAATCAAGGTACAGAATATAACGGAAGCGGCTGCTTAATTCACGGTCTTTCTGTTATGGCAGACTCTTTCGTTGCAATTGATAAACTTCTTGCCGAAAGACCAGAAGACGCCCAAAACCTAATAAATGCACTTAAAGCAAACTTTGAGGGCTACGAAGAATTACACGCATTTTTAAAGGCCGCACCAAAGTTTGGTAATAATATAGAAGTTGTAGATAAAGAAGCCGCAGAAATTGCAAACAAGGTTTCAGATTTAGTTGCTTCTCATAAAAACTATTTAGGCAACCCCTTTAGAGCCGACTGGGCTTCCCCCACAACCCACTTAACTTACGGTTATTGGGTAGGCGCTACACCTGACGGTCGTGTTGCACGCGAACAATTAAACTACGGTGTTGACCCACTTTACGGCGAAGCAAGTGAAGGTATGGGCTTTAGAATGTTATCTAATATGGCACTACCTTTTGAAAAAATGGGTGGCGGCTATGCAAGCCACTTGGGTATTGACCCCAAATTCTTTACTGCAAGCACCAAAGAAGGCAAGGGTTTAGATTTCTCTAAACGCGTTATTAAACCTTTATTCTTTAATGAGGCAATTAAAGACAGAGTATCGCCTTTCTATTTATACGTTAACGTTACAACACCCGATACTTTACGCAAAGTGCTTGCTGATCCTAAAAAATATGCACCAAGCGGTGTTTATATTATGAGAATTCACGGCACCTTTGTTAACTTCTTGGATTTATCTCCTGCAATTCAACAAGATATTATTAAAAGATTAGACTTAAATTCAACAGGGATGTAGGTAAAATTATGTTAGCTATTGGTTTAGACGTTGGAACAACCTCGGTTTGCGGTATTGCCCACGATATTAAAACTGGCGAAATTGTAAAAAGCATTACAAAAGCAAACAGCGGTTTTATTAAAACAAACAACTCTTGGGAGAAAATACAAGACCCCAAAAGTTTAATTGCTTTACTTTTAGAAATTTATAACGAGCTTAAAAAAGAAGGCGAAATTGTATCGGTTGGCTTAACCGGTCAAATGCACGGCATCGTTTATTTAAGCAAAGACGGTGAAATTTTAAGTGAATTAAAAATTTGGCAGGACGGTCGCGGTAATTTAGAGTATAAAGACGGCCTTACTTATGCCGAATATATGAGCAAACAAACCGGCTATCCACTTGCCACAGGTTATGGCGCAGTTACATATTTTTATGATATGGTAAACGGGCTAGTACCTAAAAACGCCGCAACCTTTTGCACAATTCACGACCTTGCCGCAATGACCTTAGCAAATGAAAAAGCACCCCTTCTTCACCCATCCGATGCCGCATCTTTAGGTCTATTTGACATTAAAAATAACTGCTTTGATAAAGCGGCAATTGAAAAGCTAGGACTTAATTACGATATGTTCCCTGCTGTTTGCAGCGGCTTTGCGCTAATTGGCAAAACAGAAGATAATATTCCGGTGTCTGTTGCTGTTGGCGATAATCAGGCAAGTTTTATAGGTTCTGTTTCTAATATGCAAGAAAGCCTACTTGTAAACGTAGGTACGGGCAGTCAAATTTCGGTGCTTGTAAATCAAGTGCCAAACACTTTAGAACTTGATTGCCGTCCGTTATTAGACAATAGCTATATTTTAGCAGGGTCTTCCCTTTGTGGTGGCCGTAGTTACGCCATTTTAGAAAGCTTTTTAAAAGAAGTTGCATCAATTGTAACCGGTCAAGAAATAAAATCGGCTTATCCTGCAATGGATAAATTAATGGAAAATTATGAAGATATAAATAATCCCTTAACCGTTAAAACGCAGTTTTCGGGTACACGCAAAAACCCAAATATTCGTGGCGAAATTTTGGGTATTGGCATTGATAATTTCAATATGGCGGCCTTGTGCGACGGCTTTATGCGTGGTATGGCACACGAACTTGAAGATATGTTCTCAGAAATGAAGCCATATTTACAAAACGAGCGCAAAATTATGGTGGGCTCGGGTAACGGCGTTAGAAATAACGCACCACTTAAAAGGCGCTTCGAAGAAATTTTTGAACTTACTATGGTTGTTCCAAAGCATAAAGAAGAAGCGGCCTTTGGCGGCTCGCTATATGCACTTACTGCGGCCGGTGTTTTTGAAAATATTGATGCCGCACAACAACTAATAAAATATATAGGTGAATAATATGTACGAAGAAATTTTAAAAGGACCAATTTTCTTTAACAAAAACCGTGTTGAAAGAATTTATACAGGCGGCGCACTTTTTGCAGACTTCTTTTCGGATGATTCAACCGATGGTTATTTTCCTGAAGAGTGGGTTGTATCTACCGTTGCGGCCCTTAATAAAAATATGCGTACCCCTAAAGACGGTGTTTCGGTGCTTTATGGCACAGATATTTATTTAGACGATTTTATTGCCGAAAATAAAGAAGCAGTTTTAGGGGATAGAAAAGAATTTGGCGTTTTAACAAAGGTGCTTGATAGCGCAATTCGTTTGCCGGTTCAAGCCCACCCCGACAAAGCCTTTTCAAGAAAACACTTTAATTCAGATTACGGCAAGGCAGAAAGTTGGATTGTGCTTGGCACAAGACCGGGCGCTTCGCTTTTCTTTGGCTTTAAAGATAAAATTTCTAAAGAAGATTTTAGTAAAGCAGTTGAAGAATCAAAAAACAATAAAGACGTTATGGAGCCATTACTTAATAAAGTGCCTGTAAAAGCTGGCGACGTATTTTTTGTTCCTGCAAAAATGATGCACGCGATTGGTGTTGGCTGTTTAATTTTAGAAATTCAAGAGCCATCAGATTTTACAATTCAACCCGAATATTTTTGTGGTGAATATGAGCTAAGCCATAAAGAAATGTATATCGGTTTAGATAAAGATACCGCCCTAGACGTTTTTGATTATAACGTTTATGGCGAAACGGCTGTTAATATGGGCAGAAAAATTCCAAAAACCGTTTACGAAAAAAATGGCGTTAAAAAAGAAGCGCTAATTACTTATGAAGACACCCCTTGCTTTGCAGTAACGCGCTACGTTTTATCAGGCGGAGAATTAACGTTAGAATATAAACCTTGCGTTTACGTTATAACTGAAGGCAGCGGCGAAATTACTTATGACAATAAAACCGTTTCTGTTAAAAAAGGCGATTATTTCTTACTTCCTTATTCTGCTTTAGAAACAAAAATAACAGGCACCCTAACAGTTGTTGCATGTTTGCCCCCTCAAAAATAGCAAATTAAAAAAGCCGTGATGCTAAACTGCATCGCGGCTTTGTTGTTTATAATATTTTTTATTAAAAAGTTAATTTTGTTTTAAATCTTTTAAAAACTCATTTACGTTTTTATATACATAGGTTGGTTTTTTGTCGCTTTCTTCAAGGTCCTTTAAAGTTCCTTCACCAGAAAGCACAAAAACGCTGGTTATTCCGGCATTTACCCCACAAGCAATATCAGTATAAAGTCTATCGCCAATAATTACTGTTTCGTCTTTTTCAAACCCCGCTTTTTGCATAGCTAAATATGCCATTTCCGGCTGCGGCTTTCCAATAAAAACGGGACGCTTTTTGGTTGCGTTATAAAGCATTTCTGCAACCGAACCGCAATCGGGTACGTAGCCGTACCAAGTAGGGCAAACCCAATCGGGATTTGTTGCAACGTAAGCGATATCTTGTTTTAACAAAATACAAGAATCTTCTAATTTTTGAAAGGTTAGTTCTTGGTCGTTTGCCATACATAAGCAATCAATGCCGTCTTCGCGCTTATCGGTAATATTTAAGCCCTCTTTTTTAAGTTGCGCTTTAAAAGATTCGGTGCCAAAGGCGTAAATCTTTTTATACCCTTTGTTTTTTAAGTATAAAACAGTGGCGTCGGTAGAGGTCATAAAGTCTTCTTTTTTTGCAGGAATACCCAATTTTTCAAGTTTTTGTAAATAGGTATCAATTCCTTTAGAAGAATTGTTTGTTAAAAACATATAGCGTCCGCCAATATCTTTAATATATTGCAAAAATTCTAACACACCGCAGAATAAATTATCTTCTAAATAAAGTGTGCCGTCCATATCTAATAAAAATAGCTTAAGCTTGTTCATTTAATTCTCCTAAAAAGTCATAGTAAAGCCAAAGAACAGAAAATCTGTCCTTTAGGTCTTTAGCAAAAAGCTTTGCGTTATTAATTTTTTCTTGTCCGTAAAAACTATAAAAATCGTTAATATCAAGTTCTACTGCCGCAAGCATATTTATAATTTCTTCTTTTTGGGGCATTTCTTTTAAAACGCTAATAATTTCGCTTTTCTTGTCTTTATAAATTTTGCTGCGGTCAAAAGTGTAAAAACCCGCTTTTTCTTGTAACTTTAAACAGCTTTTAGCAACATCTTTATAAATTTTGTTTAGCAAGGAATCTCGTGTTTTGGTAGAAATCGAAGAAATTACGCCAAAATTTCTCATGTTTAAAATTTTCTCTCTTATTTCTGCCGTAACAACGGTAGAAAAAGCAACGTCAACCCCGTGAGAAAAATATTCGGCGCCATCAATAATACCGGTAATTTCAAAAAAGTGTGATAAATGATGCTCGCTACCCGAAGCCGGCCTTGAAGAACCAACAAAGCTCATTAAAATTCCAACAACAACTAGCGCCTCCATTAGGGTTTTAACGGCTTGTTCGTTTCTTTCTAAAAGTTTATCAGAAAGGGAGAGGGTGTTTTGTATTTGAGAATAAGTGAGATCGTAAATTTTTTTGCAAAAATACTCACCATTTATAACGTGGCTTAACTTCCAATCGTTTAAAGCCGAATATTTACCAATAATATCGCCATAACCCGCCTTTATCATATCGAGCGGCGCGTTTTTAAGCACCAAAGTATCTGCAACAATTGCTATAGGGAGGGTTGAGTTATATGTAATTTTCATGCCGTTCATTATCATCGCTGCCCCATTAGAAGCATAGCCATCCATAGATGGCGCAGTTGCCACCACTAAATAAGGAAGATGGTTTTGGTGGGCAACGTATTTGCAAAGATCTTGAATAACGCCAGAGCCAACACCAACAATAACGTCAACGTTATAAAGGTTTTCTTCTACAAACAAAACAGCTTGTTCGTTTGGAATTAAAACACTTTCGCCCGAAAAAATGGCCTTTTTTATATCTTTGCCCTTTAGTGCGGATTCGGTTTGTGTTCCGGCCGCTTTAAAAGTATTTTCGTCGGCAACAATAAGCGGACTTTTAAAGTTTTTGCAAATGGTTGTTAAACTTTCAATTGCGTTTTTGCCAATATTAACTTCTTTTATATTGCAAAGGTGGGGCTTGCCACAATTACAATCAATACCTTTTAACAAAAAATTAACGTCCATATAAAATACTCCAAAAATGTTTTTTGTATATTATACACCAATTAAAGCGCAAACACAAGAAGCATCTTAGCGTACACAACATATTGTTTCGTAAAAAAGCAAAATCGTATATTTTGTGTTTTCACAAAATAAAATGTGAACTTATTGTGCACATTGCACCAAAACGAAAAAATTTTTTTAATTTTTTTATAAAAAATGCTTGACAAATCAAAAATTATAGTGTATTATAAAGACACAGAAAGAGAGAAAGAGAAAACAAATTTAAAGCATTTGAAAGGGGTGAGTCCAGTGAACATGGTAGATGAACCAAAATGTTTTAAGGGCCACCGTATGTGGCAAAACTAAAAGAGTTAAAGTGTTTCCGTAAAAAATATTTTCGGCAAGTTAAAATCTTAATTTTATAACTCTTTTAAAAATTTAATATATATGTAAAATTAGCCACAATCTATTGGGTTAAAATCCAATATACAAACATGGTAAAAACCAATGTACTAAATAAAACAATAATAAGTTTAAAAATATAAAAAAGGAATTAAACCAATGTACTAATTAAATTTAAACTTAAAGTTATTTAGTAGAGGAGTTGTTTATTAAACGTAGAACCTTTTTAATGATTTATAAAACAAAAGAATCATAAAGAAAGGCTGATACCCATGTTCTAGTTAGTTAGAACTTCAAAAAATTTATATATAAATAAAGAGAGAAGATTTTTCTTCTCTCTTTTTGTTTTGTTATTTAATTTTGTTTTTTATATCGTTTAATAGCTTAATAATCTCTGCAAATCCTAAAAACATCATGCCAACAACAAAGGAGACACACCATATTATAAACATTTCAATAAAAGAGGGCCATGTAAAGAAAGCTTCATAAGTCCAAGCAATACCAATAGCAAATCCAGCCACAAAAATGATAGCCGATATAAATGTTAAAATTAATGCCATGGTGTTGCTTTCTGGTCTTACGTACTCGGTGTTTTCGTTGTGGCTATAAAAATATTCTACAATTTCTTTGTCGTTTATTTGCGCGTCTTTTTGTGAACTGCTTGTTTGTGCATCTTCGCCCCAAATAGATTGATATTCTTTTTTATTGTTTGAAAATTTTTCTTTCATTTTATTATTCTCCTAAAAGCATAGTTCATTTCTTATAATAAAAAGTGGTTATTTATTATTCATTTTATTTAAAATTTTGATAATTTCGGCAATACCAATTAGGGCCATACCGTAAAAGAGAGGGGCTATCCAATTACCAAAAATTAAATACCAAGAATAAAAAAAGTCGGTATCTTTGCCGTTTTGCACTTCTACAAGTCCACCGTCTAAACCAACGAAAAAGCCAATTATAAAAATAATACAAGCAATAGCTGTCAAAACAATAGAAGCCACGGGTGTGCGTTGCTTTTTCATATCATCAACTATTAGCTTTTCATACTGTTCTTCTGTCATTTCTACCGCAATTTTTTTATTTTTGTCCATAATGGCCTCCAAAAATTTTGATAATTCATTTTACCACAATAAAAAGCGGTTGTCTATATTTAGCAAATAATTGAAAAGACCGAGCATTTGTGTTATAATCAAAACAAGAAATTTGAGGTGGTAATATGTTTAAAAAGTTAGACAATTTAATGTTTCAAGATCTTGGTAAAAAAATTAAAACCTTAGCTAAAATTCAGACCTGGATAATCGTTGGCGGATTTTTAGTTGCGGCGGTTGTTATGGGCGTAATGGGTGGAATATTTTTACTTAACGCAGATGAAGACACAAGAATAGCCGGAATTGTTTTGTGCTTGAGCACCCCTTTTTTAACTGCGGCAGGAATATTTTTTGCATGGCTTAGCAACTTAACGTTGTTTGGTTTTGGCGAATTAATAGATAAGGCAACCTTAATTGAACACAACACAAGTTACTTGGTTAAAAAAGATAAGTCGGCAAAAGCACAAGAAAAACAGGTTGCAATAAAAACTCCGAGTAAATCTGAAAATTTAGAAGATATAAACTTTACAATTTCACAAAACGAAAGATTAAATCCCGTTATTTTAAGCCGCACAGATAACGAGACAGAAGATATAGAAATTGAAGAAGAATTTTTTGACGTTAAATGTCCCGTTTGCAATAAAACCCTGTCGTTTATAAAGGGAACTAAAGAAGCAGAGTGCTTTTATTGTGGGTCAAAAATTAAAATAAAATAACAAAAAGCCGCTTAAAAGCGGCTTTTTTATTTGCGGCTTATCGGAAAATTTAATTATATTTTGTAGGGAACGGATTTATCCGTTCCGTTATTACAGACAACGCGGATGGCATAAATGCCATCCCTACGGTATTAAATAAAATTTTGAATTGTAGATGCAGATTTATCTGTCAAAAATGCCGGGAGAAGGTAGGTTTTCAAATTAAAGCAAAAGGTCCGTGATAAGCACGGACCTTTGTTTATTTTATAACCTTTTTACTCCAGGTTTTTTCGTTACATTTTGGACAGCGCAAATATCTGGTTCTGCCCATGTGCATTGCCATAAATACGCTTTTATAATCGGGAATATACTTGTGTCCACAATTTTTGCACTCGTAATACCCTGCTTTTTGTTCAACCTTTAACATAAATGGGGTGGCAATTAGTAGCGGTAAAAAAGAAGCCAAAATAATGACCACTCTTAGGGTTTCTGAAGCGTTTACATATCCGGCTAATACCGCTCCGCCTAAAAATATAAATACACAAATTATACCAACAACAATTTCTAAATTTAATAAATGCTTGTCGGCTTGTTGTTTTTGTTCAAGTAGGTCTTTAATAATTTGGTCGTTTTTTTGCTGTGTTTCTTTTTCGTTAATCATTTCTCCGGTTAAAAGTTCATTGACCGTAATTTTTAAAATACCGCAAAGCTCTAACATAATGGCGGCGTCGGGCAAACAAATGCCACGTTCCCATTTAGAAACGGCGCGGTCGGTAATGCCCAATTTTTCTGCCAAAGCGCTTTGAGTTAAAGAAGCTGCCTTTCTTTTTTCGGCAATAAAATTTCCAATTTTAATTTGGTCCATAAACTTTTCTCTCCTTTCTAAAAATAATTATAGGGTTTAAAAACACAAAAATACACACACCACAGGTTGAGTTAATGTTATTTTACCACAATAAAAGCAAAAAACAAAGCCCCCAAATTTTTGGGAGCTTTGAAATATAAACAAATTATCTCTTTGAGAATTGAGGTGCTCTACGTGCGCCTTTAAGACCGTATTTCTTACGTTCTTTCATTCTTGGATCACGAGTAAGTAATCCGGCTTTTTTAAGAACGGGTCTAAAAGAATCATCAGCAAGTAATAATGCACGAGATAAGCCGTGGCGAATTGCGCCTGCTTGACCTGTTACACCGCCGCCGCCAACTTTAGCAACGATGTCAAACTTACCTTCAGTACCTGTTAAATTTAAAGGTTGACGAACGATAAGTTTTAAGGTTTCAAGACCAAAATAATCGTCAATATCACGATCGTTAATGGTGATTTTACCTGTACCATTGTAAACTCTTACACGGGCGACAGAACTCTTTCTTCTGCCGGTGCCGTAGAAATAAGGCTTTCCTTCAAACATGTTTTCTGTCTCCCTTCATTAAAATTCTAGAGTTTCAGGTTTTTGAGCTTGTTGTTTGTGCTCTGCGCCTGCATATACTCTTAAACGTGTTAATGCTTTTCTGCCGATAGTAGTATCAGGAATCATACCTTTTACTGCTTTCATCATTGCAAATTCAGGTTTTGTTGCCATTAAAGTTTTGTAGTTAACTTCTTTTAATGAGCCAATGTAACCTGTGTGATGATAATATTTTTTATCTGTTAATTTGTTGCCGGTTAATACTGCCTCTTTGCAGTTGATGATGATAACAAAATCACCACAGTCAACGTGAGGAGTAAATTCGGGCTTAACTTTACCTCTTAAAATGTCAGCAGCTTTTACTGCAACGCGGCCTAATGGTTTGCCTGCTGCATCAATTACATACCATTTGCGCTGAACGTCTTGAGGTTTTGCCATAAATGTATTCATGCTTTTTTCCTCCTAGTTTTTTTCGAGCTAGATTATTTTAGCATACAGAAACACTCAAGTCAACCACTTTTTTGAAAAAAATTAATTTTAAAAACCTTTTCTTTAATTTTCTTTAAAATACTCGTTTTTTCTCTTGTTTTCTAAATAATAATTTTACAAAAACGCGCCAAAAAACAGGGCGATTTTTTTGGTCTTAAATTATTGCTAATTTATTGACACTATATTATAAATATGATATTATAAATAAATAATGGGGTACGAGTGTTTTTTTGTGTAAAAAACAAATAAAAAGAAGGGAGAACGGCCCATGGGAAGACTTTTTGCGGTGGCCTCCGGTAAGGGTGGCGTTGGCAAAAGCAGTTTTTGTGTAATGCTTTCGCGCACACTTAAAAAATACGGAAAAGTTCTGCTTATAGATATGGACTTGGGGCTTAGCTGTTTAGACCTTATGCTTAAGGTTGACGATAGGGTTGTTTTTAATATTAACGATATACTTAAAAACGAACGCGAAGTTGACGAAGTGGCAATTAAGGTTGAAGATAATTTAGAACTTATTGCCGCTCCCGAAATAAAGGTTGACGAAAAGGCTTTAAGAACCTTCTTATTTAACATAACCGAAAGCTACGATTTTGTTATTGTAGATTTTCCTGCAGGCAAAAATACCGACCTATTAAACGGTATGCCCCTTTATTGCGAATTTTTGGTGGTTTCAAAACCCGACCCCGTATCGCTTCGCGATGCCGAGATTTTAAGCGGAGATATTTCGCCGGATTATTTATCTAAAAGATTAATTGTTAACAATTTTTCTCTTAAAGATATGCAAAAAGCTAAAGGTATTAAGCGTTTTAGCATAGATGATATTATTGACAAAACAAAAATTCGTTTACTTGGTATTGTCCCTTACGAAAAAGAGGTTGCAGTTTTGCAATCGGGTAAAGACCTCAAAAAAAGCAGTCGCGCTAAAAAAAGCGTAGAAAGAATAGCTTTAAGAATTTTAGGCAGAAGAATGCCATTACCAAAACTTAAAAAGATATAACACACCCACTACACCCCCTTGTGTTAAACATAAAAGGAGATGTTAAAAATATGAACATTGCATTAATTGCACACGACGCTAAAAAGGAACTTATGATTCAATTTTGTATTGCCTATTGTGGCGTGCTTTCTCGCCATAATCTATTTGCAACGGGCACTACCGGCAAGGTTGTTTCAGAAGCAACAGGACTTGACATTGTTAAATTTTTAAGCGGTCAACAAGGCGGCGCACAACAAATTGCAAGCCGCATTTCTTGTGATGAAGTTGACCTATTACTTTTATTTAGAGACCCACTAAAACCAAAGCCGTCAGAACCCGACGAAAAGGTTTTACTTGGCCTTTGTGATGTTCATAATATTCCGGTTGCAACCAATATAGCAACTGCAGAAGTGCTTATTCACGGATTAGAACGCGGCGATTTGGATTGGCGCGAAATTGTAAAAGGAAGATAAAAATGGAACTAGATATTTTTAAGGGCGAACACCGCACCCACTATTGCGGCGAATTAAGATTATCTGACGAAGGTAAAGAGGTTACCGTTTGCGGTTGGGTTGCAAGAAACCGCGACTTAGGTTCACTTATTTTTACCGATTTAAGAGATAGAACAGGTATTGTTCAATTATCGTTTGACGACAGTACCGACCGCGAAATTTTTAAAAAGGCATTTGCACTTAGAAGTGAAGCGGTTGTACTCGCAAGCGGTATTGTTAAAGAACGTTCAAACAAAAATTTAGAAATACCAACAGGTGAAATTGAAATTGCGGTTAACAAGCTTTCGGTTTTAGCCGTTTCTGAAACCCCACCTTTTGAAGTAACCGATAACAGCAACTCTAAAGAAGAATTGCGTTTAAAATATCGTTATTTAGATTTACGCCGTCCAACTTTACAAAACAATATTTTAATGCGCCACAAAATAACCAAGGTTACTCGTGATTATTTTGACGAAAACGGCTTTATTGAAATTGAAACCCCAACCCTTATTAAATCAACACCCGAGGGCGCTAGAGACTATTTGGTTCCTTCAAGACTTCACGACGGTTGTTTTTACGCATTACCACAAAGCCCACAAATTTATAAGCAGTTATTAATGCTTTCGGGCTTTGACAGATATATGCAAATTGCACGTTGCTACCGCGATGAAGACTTGCGTGCTGACCGCCAACCTGAATTTACACAGGTTGACGTTGAAATGAGCTTTGTAGATGTTGAAGACGTTTTAAAAATTGGTGAAGGTTACGTTAAAAGATTATACAAAGATATTTTAAAGGTAGATATTCCAACACCACTTCCCCGTATGACCTATACTTACGCTATGGAAAACTACGGTTCCGACAAGCCCGACACTCGCTTTGATATGAAAATTATCAACCTTTCTGATATTGTAGCAAATTGTGGCTTCGGCGTATTTTCGGGCGCTATAGCAAACGGCGGCAGTGTTAGAGCAATCGTAGCAAAAAATGCGGCCGAAACTTTAACCAGAAAAGAAATTGACAAATTAACCGAATACGTTAAGGGTATTGGAGCAAAGGGTCTTGCCTTTATTCGTTGGGCAGATGAAGAAGCTTCTTGCAGCTTTAAAAAGTTCTTAACCGAAGAAGAATATAAAGCATTAGAAGAAGGTTTAGGACTTGAAAAAGGCGACGTTGCACTATTTGTTGCAGATAGAAACAAGGTTGTTTTATCAACACTTGGCGCACTTCGTTTAAGCGTTGCAAACAAGCTTGGCATTATTCCAAAAGATAAGTGGAATTTCTTGTGGATTACCGAATTCCCCTTCTTTGAGTACGACGAAGAAAGCGGCAAATACGTGGCAATGCACCACCCCTTTACTTCACCGCTTAACGAGTGCGAACAATATTTAGATACAAATCCCGAAAAGGTGTTTGCAAAAGCTTACGACCTTGTTTTAAACGGTGTTGAATTATCTAGCGGCTCAATTCGTATAACCCGTCCCGACTTACAAAAGAAAATGTTTGAAGCACTAGGACTAAGCGACGAAGAAGCTCACACAAAATTCGGTTTCTTAACAGATGCCTTTAAATACGGACCCCCACCACACGGCGGTTTTGGTATTGGCTTAGATAGACTTTGTATGTTAATGCTTGGCACCGATAATATTCGCGACGTTATTGCATTTCCAAAACTACAAAATGCTTCTGAATCTATGAGCGGCGCACCTGCTCCCGTAGATAACGAGCAATTAAAAGACCTTAAGCTTGCAATTATTAAAGAAGAAAAAGAAGACTAATTTTAGGAGAACAAAAATGGCACTTACCTTAGCACAAAAAATTATTAAAAACCACATTGTTTCGGGCGAAATGGTTGTTGGCGAAGACGTAGGACTTAAAATTGACCAAACCTTAACACAAGACGCCACAGGAACAATGGCTTATTTAGAATTTGAAGCAATGGGTGTTCCTCGCGTTAAAACCGAAAGAAGCGTGGCTTATATTGACCATAACACACTTCAAACCGGTTTTGAAAATGCTGACGACCACCGCTTTATTCAATCAATGGCTAAAAAGCACGGCATTTATTATAGCCACCCCGGTAACGGCATTTGCCACCAAATTCACCTAGAGCGTTTTGGAATTCCCGGTAAAACCTTAATTGGTTCCGACTCTCACACCCCAACAGGCGGCGGCATTGGTATGCTTGCAATGGGAGCCGGAGGTATGGACGTTGCGGTTGCAATGGGCGGCGGTGAATATCATATTACAATGCCAAAAATGTTACGCGTTAACCTTGTTGGTAAATTAAACCCCTTTGTTTCTGCTAAGGACGTTATTTTGGAAGTGCTTAGAGTATTAAGCGTTAAAGGTGGCGTTGGCTATATTGTTGAATACGCGGGTGAAGGTGTTAAAACCCTTTCTGTTCCCGAACGTGCCACCATTACAAATATGGGCGCAGAGCTAGGCGCTACCACCTCAATTTTCCCAAGTGATGAAATTACATATAATTTCTTAAAAGCACAAGGAAGAGAACAAGATTATACCCCTCTTTCTTCTGATATAGATGCAGTTTACGATAAAGAAATCACTGTTGATTTATCGGCACTAGAGCCACTTGCAGCGGCACCCCATAGCCCCGATAATATCAAAAAGGTTTCAGAACTAAAAGGTCAAAAGGTTGACCAGGTTTTAATTGGCAGCTGCACAAACTCATCTTTACTTGATATGCTAAAGGTTGCCGAAATTTTAAACGGCAAAACCGTAAACCCCAACGTTTCCGTGGGTATTGCCCCTGGTTCTAAACAAGTTCTTAATATGCTTGCAGATTGCGGTGCATTAAGTAAAATTATTGCTTCGGGTGCAAGAATACTAGAGTGTGCTTGCGGCCCTTGTATTGGTATGGGTCAAAGCCCAAATTCCGCAGGTATATCACTTAGAACCTTTAACCGCAACTTTTTAGGAAGAAGCGGAACTAAAGATGCAGGGGTTTATTTAGTTTCTCCCGAAACTGCAGCGGCAGCAGCTCTTACCGGTTGTTTTACCGACCCAAGAGAATTAGAACCAATTAAAGAAATTATTTTACCCGAAAGATTTTTAATTAACGATAATTTAATTGATGAACCCGCTCCCGAAAATAACGACGTTGAAATTTTACGCGGACCAAACATTAAACCCTTCCCTAAAGCAGAACCTGTTTCTGACACTTTAAAGGGCGACGTTGTACTTAAGGTTGGCGATAACATTACAACCGACCATATTATGCCTGCAGGCGCAAAAATTTTACCATATAGAAGTAATATTCCACACCTTTCACAATATTGCTTTGAGGTTTGCGATAAAGATTTTGCAACTAATTGCAAACGTCTTGGCGGCGGTATTGTTATTGGTGGCGAAAACTACGGTCAAGGTTCCTCCCGTGAACACGCCGCTTTAGTTCCACTTTATTTAGGAATTAAAGCAGTAATTGCAAAGAGCTTTGCAAGAATTCACGCGGCAAACCTTATTAACGCAGGTATTTTACCACTAACCTTTAAAAACGCAGAAGATTATGATAAAATCAGTCAGTTTGATTCGTTAGAAATCAACGGCGTTTTAGAAGGACTTAGCGGCGAAATGGTTTTAGAAAACAAAACCAAAAACGAAAAATATACGCTTTGCTGTAATATGCAAGAGCGCGACGAAAAAATTATGCGCGCTGGCGGTTTATTAAATTACACAAAATTAAATTAGGAGTAAAACAATGAGCAAAATTCTTATGAACACTCCCCTGGTTGAGATGGATGGGGACGAAATGACCCGTATTTTATGGAAAATGATTAAGGACGAATTAATTTGTCCCTTTGTTGAACTTAATACCGAATATTATGATTTAGGACTTGTTAACCGTAACGAAACCAACGATCAAGTAACAATTGATTCTGCGATTGCTACAAAAAAATACGGTGTTGCAGTTAAGTGCGCAACCATTACTCCTAATGCCGCACGTGTTAAAGAATATAATTTAAAAGAAATGTGGAAAAGCCCCAACGGTACAATCCGTGCAATTTTAGACGGAACGGTTTTTCGTAAACCAATAACCGTTAAGGGCATTGAACCATATATTCCTTCTTGGAAAAAACCCATCGTTATTGCCCGTCATGCTTATGGCGATATTTATAAAAACACAGAAGCCAAAGTAAAAGCCGGCGAAAAAGCCGAAATCGTTATTACCGATAAAGACGGTAACGAAAGAAGAAGCTTAATTCACGAATATAAAACCGATGGTGTGGTGCAAGGCGTTCACAACATTGACGAAAGTATTGCTTCTTTTGCAAGAAGTTGCTTTAACTTTGCATTAGAAGAAAAAATGGAAATTTGGTTTTCTTCTAAAGATACCATTTCTAAAACCTACGACCACCGCTTTAAAGACATTTTTGCAGAAGTTTTTGAAAAAGAATATAAGCAAAAATTTGAAGAAGCAGGCATTACCTATTTTTACACCCTTATTGACGATGCAGTAGCAAGAACTATAAGAAGTGAAGGCGGCTTTATTTGGGCTTGTAAAAACTACGACGGCGACGTTATGAGTGATATGATTGCCACCGCTTTTGGTTCCCTTGGTATGATGAGTAGTGTGCTTGTTTCTCCTGATGGCGTTTACGAATATGAAGCCGCTCACGGCACAGTTACCGCTCACTATTATAAACACTTAAAGGGTCTTCCCACTTCTACAAACTCTGTAGCCACCATTTTTGCGTGGACCGGCGCATTAAATAAACGTGGTGAACTTGACTGCAACAAAGAACTTTCAAACTTTGCTAAAAAGTTAGAACAAGCCACCATTAAAACTATTGAAAACGGTATTATGACAGGCGATTTAGAAAGATTATCTAAAGCCGAAAATAAAAAGGCCGTTTCTACAGAAGAATTTATTTTAGAAATCAGAAAAACATTAGAGCAAACTTTATAATAATTTTTTTACGAGGTGCACAATGGCGAATACATCTGGAATTTCACCACTTGTTATTAAAAGGCTTCCCCGTTATTACCGCTTTTTAGAAGAACTTTTAAAAGAAGGCAAAAGCCGCATTTCTTCTGCAGAACTTGCAAAGCGTATGGGACTAACAGCTAGCCAAATAAGGCAAGACTTAAACTGTTTTGGCGGTTTTGGTCAGCAGGGTTATGGTTATAGCGTTGTTGAACTTAAAGATTCTATTGCGGAAATTTTAGGTATTAATAAATACGAAAAGGCCATTTTAATAGGAGCCGGCAACTTGGGTCGTGCAATAGGCGCACACGTTAAGTTCGATAAATATGGCTTTAAACTTATTGGTGTTTTCGATAAAAAGGAATCTGCCACAGGCCTTATAATTAACGATATGCCTGTTCGCCATATAAAAGGGCTTGAAAACTTCTGTCGAGATAATAAGCCCACCACCGCAATTTTATGTATTCCAAAGGAAGAAGCCAAAAACGTGGTTGAAGAATTAATTTCTTTTGGCATTAAAGGCTTTTGGAACTTTACACATTACGATATTGCTGTTAACCACCAAGGCGTTGCGGTTAAAAACGTGCATTTATCAGATAGCTTGATGACACTGCGTTACCATATTAAAGATTTAGATTAATAAAAAATCTTTTTAAAATAAGGAGTTATTATGAAAACAGCATTTAAAAAATTTACAGCCTCATTTATTTCACTTTGCATAGTTCTTTCGGTAATAATTCTTCCTTCCTCTGCGGCCTCTTACGTTGCCAACTGGGGACAGCGCGGTGTACTTTGCACCTCTCTTACAAGTTATGCAAATAGCTATTATACCGGTAGCTATACATATGCTAACCTTTCGTCTTATGCAGGCGGCACAAGTCAAAGCAATGCACCAAACAGTGCGCTTTACTCAGCACTTAAAACTATGATGACAAGCAAGCACACCAACATAAACTCTTATAATGATAATAAAACAATGATTAAGTACACCGACTGTCAAAACGGCGATACCTCAAAAATTTCGTCTTTTTATTCGGGTACTGTTTTAAATAGCTCTTGGGACGGCTCTTGGAACCGCGAACACACTTGGCCAAATAGTAAAGGCCTTGGTGGATCCGACGAAAACGATATTATGATGATTCGCCCAACCGCTTATGAAGAAAACGGCTCTCGCGGTAATACTGCATACGGTAAAAGCAGTGGTTTTTATAATCCAAACAGTGAATCGGGCGGCGCATTAGATTTGCGTGGCGACGTTGCAAGAATTTGTCTATACGTTTATACTCGTTGGGGCAACACAAGTTATATGTGGGGCTCAAGCGGTGTTATGGAAAGTTTAGACGTTTTAATTGAGTGGATGACTGTTGACCCTGTTGACACTTGGGAAATGGGCAAAAACGATGCTGTTCAATCAATTACAGGCGTAAGAAACGTTTACGTTGACTATCCCGAACTTGCATTTAAACTTTTTGGCCGCGAAGTACCGACAGGTTATAGTTCACCAAGTTTAGGTCAAGGTAGCGGCACAGGCGGTTCTACAGGTGGCGGCACTACCGATACACCGGTAGTTGAACCCGAAGCCGATAGCACCTTAACCATATCTGAAGCATTAGAACTTGGCGGCGCCATGACTCACGATACTGTAACAACAAATAAATACTACGTTACAGGCGTTATTTCAGAAATTAATAACTCCACTTATGGTAATATGTATATAACCGATGAAAGCGGTAGCAGATTATACGTTTACGGTACCTACGGTGCAGATGGCACCACCCGTTATGATGGTCTTACAACAAAACCTTACGCAGGCGATACCGTAACACTTTACGGCGTTGTTGGTAACTATAACGGTCCACAAATGAAAAATGCTTGGATTACAAATATAGTACCTGCAGAGGGTTCAGAAAACGAGCCCACCACCCCACAAGAAAAAACTGTTGCCGAAGTTTTGGCAATGACAATTGCCCCAAGATACGACGTAATTATTACAGGCGAAATTGTTGGCACGTATTTAGATAACTGGGCAACTTACGGCAACTTCTATATTAAAGATTCTTCAACAGAAGAACAAATTTTAATTTACGGCTTATACGATTCAACAGGTAACACAAGGTACGATGCCTTTACAACAAAACCTGTTGTTGGCGATACAATAAAAGTACAAGCCCCCGTTAGCTTTTTTAATAACGTTGCACAATTAAAAAATGCAAAGCTAGTTGATTATACAGAAGAAAATGGAGGCAATACAGGCGGCACCGAAGGCGGCGGAGAAAGCGGCGGTAACGAAGGTGGCGAAGGCGGTACAGAAACCCCTGAAAACCCACCCGTAAACCCAGATGGCATTATATTTACCTTTGGTAATAACGGCTCGGCCGCTCACGTGGACGGCACAAGCACTACAACTGCAAGTTTTACTTCGGGTAGCTATACCTTAAATATAACAGGTGGCACACAATTTTATAAAGACGGTTATGATGCAAAAGGTAATTCAATTTTAAAATTAGGTAGCAGCAAAAATACAGGTAGCTTTACCTTTACTGTGCCAAACGACGTAACAAGCGTTGTAATTTTAGCCGCAAAATATAAAACAAACACAAGTGTTTTAGACGTTAACGGCACAGAATATACCTTAACCAAAAACTCTAACGATGGTGAGTATGACCTTATTACAATTGATACAACAACCGTTAAAACATTGGTTGTAGCAACCGGTTCCGGCGGTAAACGTGCTTGTATTGATTCTATTGAATACGTAGTTGCAACTTCTAATGAAGGTTGCGAACACCTTTACGATGATGACTGCGATGCAGACTGTAACCTTTGCGGCGAAGTAAGAGAAGCTTCTCACGACTTTGGCGCATGGACAGTAACTACTGAAGGCGACTGCTGTACTCCTTCCATTGAAACAAGATATTGCTCTCGTAACCCAGAACACTTCGAAACAAGAACAGGCTCTGTTGTAGCAGATAAGCACGACTTTGGCGCATGGACAGTAACTACTGAGGGCGACTGCATTACACCTTCTACAGAAACAAGATATTGTTCTCATAACCCAGAACATTACGAAACAAGAACAGGTTCAGTTGTTGCAGATAAGCATAGTTATTCAAGCGATTGCGACGAGCGTTGTAACGACTGCGGAGCAATTAGAGAAACTAACGTAGATCATACCTTTGATGACGAGAACGATAAAAATTGTAACTACTGTAACGAAGGCAGAGGCGACGGCGAAGATACCGATATTGATATGGGCGAATATATTTTAGGCGATGCTAACGGCGATAACGAATTAACAGGTAAAGACCTAACCGCCCTTAGAAGATATTTAGCCGACTGGGATTTAGATGAATTTGTACCTGATGCCGCCGACGTTAATAACGATGGCGAAATTACAGGTAAAGACGTAACCTATTTAGCAAGATATTTTGCAGATTGGGACGGCTACACTCTTTAATTAACAATAAATTTTAAGGACCAAAGAAATTCTTTGGTCCTTTTGTTTTTACCCTTTTATTTTTATATGTAATATGATATAATAAAAAGGTAAAAATAAGTCGAATTTAAGGAGTTATTATGAAAACAATATTTAAGCGCAGTAGCGCTATAATTATTTCGCTTTGCATTGTTATTTCAGTGGCAATAATGCCTTCTTCTGCCGCTTCTTACGTTGCAAACTGGGGTAAACGCGGTGTTATTTGCACCTCACTTTCAAGTTATGCAAGCGCTTATTATACAGGTAACTATACAATAGCAAAATTAGCGGCAAATGCTGGGGGGTACAAGCCAAAATAATGCACCAAGTAGTGCTTTATATTCTGCTTTAAAATCTATGATGACCAGCAAACATAGAACCCAAACATCATACGGGGCAACCAGAGATATGTATAAATATACCGATTGCGAAAATGGTGATATTTCAAAAATTTCGTCTTTCTATTCGGGTACAACCTTAAACGGTGCTTGGGATAGTGGCGCTACTTGGAACCGCGAACATACCTGGCCAAATAGTAAGGGACTTGGCGGTAACGACGAAAACGATATTATGATGCTTCGCCCAACCGCCGTTTCAGAAAATAGCGGTAGAGGAAATAAAGCTTACGGTAAAGTAAATACTCAATATATTTATTACCCTAATAGCGAATCTAACGGCGCTGTTGACGTTAGGGGAGATTGTGCAAGAATTTGTTTATATGTTTATACACGCTGGGGCAACACAAGTAAAATGTGGGGCTCTTACGGCGTTATTGAAAGTTTAGATACTTTAATTGAGTGGATGATAGCCGACCCCGTTGATACTTGGGAAATGGGCCGTAACGATGCCGTTCAATCAATTACAGGGGTTCGAAACGTTTATGTTGACTACCCCGAACTTGCATTTAAACTATTTGGTTATAGCGTACCTGCAAACTATTCTTCACCATCCGGTCTTGGAAACTCCATTGGAGGTAGCGGCGCAGTTGTAACACCACCGGTAAATAGTAATCCAACAAGCAGCACACCTAACGTGCTAGATCAAGTTACTGGTAATAACAGCAACCCAAATAACAACAGCAAACCCACCACAAGCACAGATGCGTCTGGCAACAAGGTTGATACAAGCAAAGATTACGAATTTGAAACCGATGAGTGCCGCCACGATATTACAATACATAAAAACGAGGTTAAAGCCACCTGCATTAGCGAAGGCCGAACCCCTGATATTATTTGTGACGGTTGCGGTTTGTTTATAACAGAAGGCAAAGAAGTGCCCAAAACCACCCACCACAGCGCAGATAATGATAAACTTTGCGATTATTGTAACCTCGATTTAAGCATAAAAATAGAAGTAGCTCAAGATGGCAATACCGGTTCATTTTTAGATGGCTTATTTGCAGGCGGTATTCTTACAATAGTAGCGATTTCTGTTGGCGGGGCATTAATGCTCGGCGCAGTAATTGTTGTGATTGTAGTTGTTAGCAAAAAGAAAAAGTCAAAATAATATAAAATAAAAGACCACTAAATTTAGTGGTCTTTTTTATTGCTTAAAATTATAAAAGTTTTTCTAATTCTTTAATATCTTTTTTGGTAGTGGCAAAGCTTGTTGCAAAGCGTACAACCGTGTGATTTTCATCGGGCTTCTCCCAAAAAGAAATGGCAACCTTTTTAATAAGCTCGTTATATTTTTTATCTTCTAAAATAACAAACTGTTGGTTGGTATCGGTCTCTTTATAAAACTCATAACCCTTTTTGCGTAAAAGCTCTTTTAACTCTTCGGCTCTGTCAATTGCGTTTTTGCTAATTTCAAAATAAAGGTCATCGGTAAAAAGTGTATCAAACTGAACACCCAAAACTCTACCCTTCGCAAGTAAACCGCCGCGTTGTTTAACAACCGCTAAAAAGTGTTTTGGCATATTATCTTTTGTAAAAATAACGGCTTCACCAAGAAGGGCTCCAACCTTTGTGCCACCAATATAAAAAACGTCACAAAGTTTTGCAATATCTTTTAAAGATAAATCGTTTTTCTTACTAGCAAGTGCATAACCTAAACGGGCGCCGTCTAAATATAGTGGCAAACCATACTTTTTACAGGTTTTACTAAGCTCTGTTAATTCATTTTTAGAATAAATGGTGCCATATTCTGTTGGGTGGCTAATATAAACCATACCGGGACGTACCACGTGTTCGTTATTAGCATCGTTATTAAAGCTTGTCATATATTCTTCAACCGCTTTTGCAGTAACCTTGCCGTCAACATGAGGTACACTTAAAACCTTATGTCCGCTATATTCAATAGCACCTGCTTCGTGGCCGTTAATATGCCCCGTATCGCAAGAAATAACACCTTCATAAGAACGCAAAAAGGCAGAAATTATAGTTGCGTTTGTGGCAGTACCACCACATAAAAAATAAACTTCACACTTAGTGCCAATAGCTTTTTTAATTTTTTCTTTAGCAGAAGCGGTAAAACTATCATAGCCATAGCCCGTTTCTTGTTGCATATTGGTTTTTATAAGGGCATTAAGCACCTTTTTGTGTGCGCCAACGTTATAATCGTTTTCAAAAGATAGCATAATTTTCTCCTAAAAGTTTTAATAAAAAACCGCAAAGACAAAGGGCCTTTGCGGTTAAATAATTTATTTTGCTACGTCGGTAGCGCGATTTTCGCGAATTAAGCAAACCTTAATTTGACCCGGATATTCCATTTCATTTTCAATTTTTTGTGCAATATCGCGTGCAACAATAACCATTTGGTCATCAGAAATAACTTCGGGTTTAACAATAATTCTAACTTCGCGTCCTGCTTGAATAGCATAAGAATTGTCAACACCGTTAAAACTGTTAGCAATTTCTTCTAATTTTTCTAAACGCTTAATGTAGTTTTCAATGTTTTCACGTCTAGCTCCCGGTCTTGCAGCAGAAATCGCATCGGCTGCTTGAACCAAGCAAGCAATAACGGTTTTTGCTTCAACTTCGCCGTGGTGAGCGTGAATAGCGTGAATAACTTCTTCGCTTTCTTTATATTTCTTAGCGGCTTCAACACCTAAAGAAATATGTGAGCCTTCTTGTTCGTGGTCAATAGCCTTACCAATATCGTGTAGTAAACCTGCACGTTTTGCTAAAGTAACGTCAACACCAAGCTCTGCTGCCATAAGTCCTGTTAAATAGCAAACCTCTAAAGAGTGGTTTAATACGTTTTGACCATAAGAAGTACGATAATGTAATTTACCAAGCAAACGAACAAGGTCGGGATGTAGGTGGTGAATACCTGCATCAAGCATTGCCTTTTCGCCTTCTTGTTTAATAACCTTTTCAACTTCTGCAGTTGCTTTTGCAACTGTTTCTTCAATTCTTGCAGGATGAATACGTCCATCCAAAATTAATTTTTCTAACGAAATTCTAGCAATTTCGCGTCTAATTGGGTCGAAACTCGAAACTGTAATAGCTTCTGGTGTGTCGTCAATAATTAGGTCAACACCGGTTGCTTGTTCAATTGCTCTAATGTTTCTACCTTCACGGCCAATGATACGGCCCTTCATTTCATCGTTGGGAAGCTCAACTACAGAAATTGTAGCTTCGCTTGAGTGGTCGGCGGCACAGCGTTGAATTGCGCTTGCAATCATTTCTCTTGCCTTTTCGTCGATTTCGTCTTTTAGTTGTTCGGTTGCAATAGAAATCTTAAGTGCTTTTTCGTGGTTAAGTTCGCCGTCAAGCATTTCAAGTAAATGCTCTCTTGCTTGTGCTGCTGTAAAGCCCGAAATTCTTTCAAGTAAGTCCATCTGACTTTTCTTAATTTGGTCGGCTTCTAGATTTTTTTCTTCAACTTCTTTTAGCTTTTTAGCAACAAGTTCTTCTTTTTTCTCTAGGTTGTCTAACTTTTTGTCAAGTGCTTCCTCTTTTTGTTGGAAGCGGTTTTCCTGTCTTTGAACCTCTCTGCGACGTTCTTTAATTTCAATGTCTGCTTCGGTTCTAAGTCTGTGGATTTCATCTTTGGCTTCAATTAAAGCCTCTTTCTTTTTTGCCTCTGCGGCGTTCATAGCATCGCTTAAAATTTTGTTAGCCTGGTCTTCGGCAGTGCCAATAACGTTTGCATCTGCCTTTTTGCGATAAATTGAACCAATTACAAAGCCAATAATCACGGCGGCTACGGCGGCTACGATTGCCCATAATAAACTAATACTAGGCAAAAAAACACCTCCTTTATATTATCACACCGAATTTTAAACGGGCCGTGTGTTCACCCGGAAAGAAAAGACATAGCAATTGCATATATATAATATATTTAATACTACATCTATTATATTTTATACTTATAAATACTATATGTCAAGAAATATTTAAATTGCCTTTCTATTGACAAGTATTAAAAATTTTAATATAATTTAGTTAGAAACTACTAGAAAAGAGGTAAAAATAATGAAATTTTGCGTAAAATGTGGCGCACAACAACAAGACGATGCAATGTTTTGCCCAAACTGTGGCCAAAAAGCATATTCAGAACAAGCAGCAACCGACGATTCTATGATTAAGTTGCTTTGTATTATTTCTTATATTGGCCCACTATGGCTTTTAGGTTTATTATTAAACGGCTATAAAAACAATGCAAACGTTAAATTCCACGTTGGTCAAGGTATTATTTTAACAATCGTATCTGCAGGTCTTGGCGTTGCTGCCGGCATTACAGGTGCAATTTTAGGTTTAATCTTTGGCTTAATTAGCGAAACTTTTGCAATTATAATTGGTTATTTATTAGGCCTTGCAGCAAGCGGTGCATCAATTTACTTAACTGTTATGGGCATTATCAATGCTGCAAAACAACAAAACGTTAATATTCCTTTTGTTGGCCAATATTCATTTTATAAATAAAAATTGAATTTTAAAGAGCAGGGTATTTGTGCCCTGCTCTTTTTTGTTTGCGGTTTATTGTTGAAAAGCCGATTTAATTAGTATATAATTTTTTTAGAGGTGATAAAATGCTTATAGCAAGAAAAGCCAAAGCAGTGCTTAAAAAACTAAATAATAATGGCATAGAAGCATATATTGTTGGCGGTGCTGTAAGAGATTTTTGCCTAAAAATTAAACCCCACGATTATGATATATGTTACTGTGGCACACCAAACGATATAAAAGAAATTTTTAAAGGCCATAAAATATACGAAATCGGCATAAAATACGGCACCCTAACTCTAAATTATAAGGGCCTTTTTATAGAACTTACCCCATTTAGAACAGAAGAAGATTATAACGATAGGCGGCACCCTAAAACCGTAAAATTTGTATCCAGCTTAAAAGAAGATCTTTCGCGCAGAGATTTTACAATTAACGCATTAGCACTAGATAAAAACGGCAAAATTATTGATATGTTCGATGGAATTTGCGACCTTAAAAACGGTGTTATAAAAGCGGTTGGAGACCCCAAGGTGCGTTTTAAAGAAGATGCACTTAGGATGCTTAGAGCAATAAGGTTTGCTTCTCGTTTTGGCTTTACAATCGAAAGCGGCACAAAGACTGCTTTAATTGAACAAAAAGAATCTTTAAAATCTCTTTCAAAAGAAAGAATTTCTGAAGAACTAAAACAAATTATAAACTCTAAAAGTTTAAGAAGTTGCATAGATGAATTTTCGGCGCTTTTAAAGGTGTTAAACGAAGGCGAAGATATAGATAACGACTACTCGCTAAACCTTATAGAAAAAGCCCCAAAAACAATAAAATTTCCGCTTTTTGTAATGCTTTACAATTTGCAAAAAAGCGTGTGTTTAAGCGGTTTTGAAGAAAAGTGGGTGCAACTTTTTATAGCACTTAAAACTGCAAAAAACATAGACGTTATAGACCTGTTTTTAAATAAAAACGAAGAAGAGGTAAAACTTTGTTTTTGGTACTTAAAAGCAACTAAAACAATAGATGAAAAACAAGAAAAAATCTATGATTTTATAACAAAAAACCGACTTTACAAGCAAATAAATAACCTAAAAATTGACGGTAACGATTTAATGAGTTTTGGCTTTTGCGGTAAAGAAATATCGCAAAAAAGAGAAGAAATTTGTCGCAAAATTTTAAGCGGAGAACTAAAAAACAACCGCAAAAAGCTGCTAAAATATTTAAATAAAAAAGCATAAAAAGACCTAATTTTTTAGGTCTTTTTTTATTTTTTCATAAAGTTTATCTATAATCGAAAAATCCATTGCAGAAATATAAATTTTTTCTAATTCATCGTGCAAACTTTTCGATTTTGCAATTTCTTTTGCCGCCATATTTACTATCTTTTCGGCTTGCAAAGAAATGGCCTCAAGTTCGCGCATATCGTTTAAACCCATCGGCATATAAAATCCATCAAGTGTTTGCATATTTTCACCAAAATACCGGTGAAAAGCATTAAGGGTAGTAAAGCCTACTTCATCACCAAAAATTATATGCTCAAAATGTTCGGGATTTACACTGCAAGGGGATAAAGTGTATTTGTAATTTTCTTTTTCGCTTAATGCAATTATCCGTTTAATTAAATAGTGTGAAGCCGCGCCAAAATTATCTAAAATGCCGTAAACCAGTTGCTTGTTTTCAAGTCCGCCCCCTAAAAATACCGTTTTATCAACCGAAACCGCCGAAATTAGCCGCTTGTTGCTTTCGCCTTTTTCTTTTAAAAATCTCCAAAACGGCAGCATTTCGGCCATAGTGTAAATAACGTCGTAATTTAAGTATTTTTCTGCCTTTAAAAAGCTCTGTTCACGCAAAATTGCGGCCGCTTTTATTAGGTTTTGCGCCCTTTTGTGATGGGCGTTTATTTTTATGTTTAATGCTTCAATATTATAAAAATTTTCTTTTAAAACCGAAGTGTTAAAACCTTCACCCGTGTTTAAAATTATTTCGTAGGCTCCGGCATATTGCGGCTCAACTGCGTGAGGACGTGTGCCGTCTATAATACCTACCCCTTTTGTAATTGATAGCACCCCGTCTAAAGAGTTTGGGTCAGAAGAACAGAAGAATCTTTCAACCTTATCGCCATCTTCTAAAAACAAATTTAGCAGTTTTTTCATAAGGGTGCTTTTACCACTGCCGGGACCACCCTTAATAATATAAAGACGGTGGTTTTTATTTGGTGACAATATATTTTCAAAATAAGAATTAAAGCCGTTTTTACTGTTACTGCCCAAAAAATAATCGCGGTATTTCATAAACTTACTCCTTTAAAAATATTACCACTCTAATTTATGAAAATATCAAGAAAATGTGCCTTTACAAATAGCCGCGTTTTTGTTATACTAAAGGTGTATATTATATATTAATTAAAATATATAAATTAAATTTATTAAGGGGGATGAAAAATGCTTAAAAAATTAATCGCATTACTGCTAACTTTAACTGCTATATTTATGCTTAGCGGTTGCAGTTCCCCATCTTTAAGTGAGAACAATTTGCTTTCCCCTCCTCACCTTAGTGGCGAAATGAACCAAATTCAAAAAGCCTTAGAAAGTGCCGTAAAAAGCACCGTAAAATTAAAATACCCAACCAGCGGTGAATATCGCTCGGCCTTCATTTTAAAAGACCTTGACCAACAAGGACAAACTGATTATTGCGTTGCGTTATATGCCGTTGGTGAAGAGATGGCTCAAAATATTCACATTAACGTAATTAAAAAGACAGATGGCGCTTGGCAAAGCATACACGATACTTACTATGCCGCATCCGACGTTGAGATGATTGATTTTTACGATTTTACAGGAGACGGCGTTTTAGAAATTATTGTTGGCTTTAACGTTTATTCAGGTGTTGATAAACAAATTGCGGTTTATAGTATTGAAGACGGCCGTTTAGTTACAAGACTTTTAGAATCTTACGACCAATTCTTATTTAGCGACTTATCTGACGATGGAGAAAAAGAATTATTCGTTTTAAACTTTGACGCCGCAACGTCAACAAGTGTGGCAAGATTATATACCTTTCAAAGTAATGGTGTAACAGAAGAGGGAAGTTGCAAGTTAGACGGCACAATTTCTTCTTATTTAACACCGGTAGAAACTA
Source organism: Acutalibacteraceae bacterium (assembly GCA_045540715.1). Taxonomy (GTDB): domain Bacteria; phylum Bacillota; class Clostridia; order Oscillospirales; family Acutalibacteraceae; genus UMGS1279. The sequence continues at coordinate 55,896 of JAZQHT010000016.1, forward strand.
AACTTGCTAACGACCAACCGGCAATATTTATAGATGCCGTTAAGGGCAAGGGTTTAATTACAGAGGTTCTTTTCTTAAAAGAAGGCAAACTATATTCTCCCTTTATTAACGAGGCCTCGGGTCAAAACATAATCACACACAGAACAAGCTCTGTTTCTGCAATAGATATTAATGGCGACGGCCGTTTAGATATACCCACCTTAAAACCTATTTCGGGTGTAACCGGTAACGACGTTTCAAGTTCTTACGTTACAAGCTGGGTAACACACGATGGTAACGATATGGTAACGGTGGCACACACAATTATGAACTACGTTGACGGTTATTATTTAACAATTCCCGAAGAGTTTGTTATAAACATTGGCATTAACCGTCAAACAGAAGCAAGACAGCGCACCTTCTATATTTGGAATTACGAAGAAAACCTACCCGAAACCGAACTGTTTACAATTATGGTTGTAACGGTGGACGACTGGAACAAAATGGGGACTTCAACCGGTTATTTTGAATTAGGTCGCGATGAAGCAGGTTACGTTTATTTAGGCAAGGTTGAACCACCTGTTAAAGACAAAGCCTTTGTTACAAAAGAACAACTTAAAGAAATGTTTAATTTAATTAAGGGGTAAAAAAATGAAAAAGATTTTAATTGTTGAAGATGAAGTGCCAATTCGTGAGTTTGAGGTTATTAATTTAAAACGCGCAGGTTACGACGTTTTAGAAGCAGGTAGCGGCGAAGAAGCACTAGATATTTACGAAATTAATAACGATATTGATATTGCACTTTTAGATATTTCAATGCCCGGTATGGACGGCTTTACACTTTGTAAAGAATTAAGAAAACGCTCAACCACTTTGGGTATTATTATGCTAACTGCAAGAACTCAAGAAATGGATAAAATAAGCGGCCTAATGCTCGGCGCCGACGACTATATTACAAAGCCGTTTTCTCCAAGTGAATTACTAGCGCGCGTAGATTCGCTTTATCGTAGAGTTGAAATTATTAAGGGCAAAAGCAGTTCCGGCGATGAAATCGTTCTTGGCGATTTTGCGCTTAATCTTAGAAAAAGAACGCTACTTAAAAACGGCAAAAACATTGAACTTACACAGGTTGAGTTTCAAATTATTGAATTTTTATTCACAAATCCAAACGTTGCACACTCACGCGCAGATATTTTAGATAGAGTTTGGGGCGACGAATATTTTGGTGAAGAAAAAATTGTTGACGTTAATATTAGAAGATTAAGAATTAAGGTTGAAGACGACCCATCTGACCCCAAATATTTAATGACCGTTTGGGGTATGGGCTATAAATGGAACACAAAATAATAAACAAATAAAACAAGCAGTTACGGCAAAACGAAGGTAGCGGTGGTTGTTAGGACGTGAAAGAAGGTGTATTATGAAATTTCGTTTAAACCCAAAAGGTATAACAAAACGTTGGCTTTTCAACGTTTTAATTGTGGTTGTAGCTATTGTTATTGCTGTTGAAGTTCTAATATGCCTTTTAGTTTCTTCATACTATACCACCCTTGTTCAAACTTCCGCTAATGAAATGTGTACGGGTTATAACGCACTATCTACCTGCGCTAAAGAAGACTATATGAACATGGCGCGTGAATATATAGAAAACTTTAAATATAAAGATAAAATAGAAATTGATATTATTGACGAAAACGGTAGAGTAATAATTACATCAACCGGTTTTACAGAATCGGGCGAAGATATGCCCGATTACAAAGCGGCTAAAACCGCACCCGGTGGTTACGCAGAATATACCGGTAAGCTTTCAACCGGTGAAAGTTATATGGCAGGCACACAAATTCTTTCGGATTTTGGCTCGGGCTCAAACGGTGCTGTTCGTTGGGTGGTTTCTATGGAAGACGTAAACGGACGAGTGCTTATTACAAACCTTATTGCCATTGTTGTAGGACTTGGCATTATCGCTTTTGCAGTATTTTCGGGTATGTATTTTATTAATTCAATCGTTCGTCCCGTTCAAGAGGTTGGCGCAATTTCAAGGCGTATTGCTATGGGCGATTTTAAAGCAAGAATAGAAAAGCAAAGCGATGACGAAATTGGCGAACTTATAGACGGTATTAACTATATGGCAAGCGAACTTGAGCATAACGAAGAAATTAAAAATAGTTTTATCTCAAGCGTTTCGCACGAACTTAGAACACCACTAACGGCAATTCGCGGTTGGGGTGAAACCGCTAAAATGAGCATTGAAACCGGCGACAAAGAGCTTGTAGAAAAAGCTTTAGACGTTATTTTATCTGAGGGTGAAAGGCTTTCCTCTTTAGTTGAAGATTTATTAGACTTTTCAAGGATGCAAACCGGCAAACTTTCGGTTAATATGCGCGAAATTGATTTAACCGAAACAATTAAAGCGGCAGCAAATATGTATATGGAACTTGCAAAACAGCAAGAAAAAGAATTGGTTTTAACCTTGCCCGAATTCTTTTCACCTGTTGTAGCCGACCCCGATAGATTAAAACAAGTATTTATTAACGTCATAGATAACGCCATTAAATATACCGAAAGCGGCGGACAAATTTTAATTAACGCTTATGAAGAAGAGGCTTGTATTACCGTAAAAATTAGTGATACGGGTATGGGTATTCCAGAAGCCGATTTGGTAAGGGTTAAAGAAAAATTCTTTAAAGCAAACCACACCGTTCGCGGCAGCGGTATAGGCCTTGCAGTAGCCGATGAAATTATGAAACAGCACAACGGCCTACTTTTATTAGACAGTACCGAGGGTGTAGGAACAACCGTTTCGGTAGTTGTTCCCACCATTACAATAAAAAAGGATGACTCTGAAAATTGAAAAAATGTGTAAGTATCGGCGGACAGGCCCTTATTGAAGGAATTATGATGAAGGGCCCCAAAAAAACCGTTATGGCAGTCCGCGGAAAAGATAAAGAAATAATTTTAGAAGATTTAAATCAGGTGCCAATAACCCAAAAACATAAGTTTTTAAATATACCCATTATTCGCGGAGTTATAAACTTTGTTGAATCAATGATTTTTGGTTATAAAGCACTAATGCGCTCAGCCGACCTTTCGGGTTTTACAGATTTAGAAGATGAAGCACCAAAAGATCAAAAAAAGCAAAGCACACTGCTTAATATACTTATGGTTTTAGCAACCGTTTTGGGTGTTTTGTTAGCCGTTTTATTATTTATGTTTTTACCGGCCTTTTTATTTAACCTTTTAAACGGAGCTGTGCAAAACAGTTTAAGTGGTTTTAGAGCCCTTTTTGAAGGCGTTTTAAAAATTATAATCTTTTTAGTTTATATTGTCTTAGTTTCAAGAACCCCTGATATTAAGCGTGTATTTATGTATCACGGGGCAGAACACAAAACAATTTTCTGTTACGAAAATAATTTAGAACTAACTGTTGAAAACATCAAACCGCAAAGCCGTTTTCATCCAAGATGCGGCACTTCCTTTATGGTTGTAATGCTTATTGTTGGCATTTTAATTACATTTTTGGTTCAAACCTTTTTACCAAACGTTGCAAATATTATTTGGCTTTGGGTACCCATTAAAATTTTAATGTTGCCAATTATTTGCGGCGTAGGTTACGAAGTAATTAAATTTTGCGGCAAACACGATGGTATAGTTGTAAAAATTCTTTCGGCTCCGGGACTATGGATGCAAAGAATTACCACAATTGAACCTACTGACGATATGATTGAAATTGCAATTGCGGCAGTTAACGAGGTATTACCGAAGGAAGACTGCGAAAATGCTTAATAAGTTTGAAGTAGAAAAAAGACTAAACTATGGCGGCATTGAAAACTCGCGTTTTGAAGCTAAAGAACTTGTAAATTCATTTAGCGGTGAAGAGTTAGAAAAGGCGGTAAACAGAAGACTTAAGGGCGAGCCGTTACAATATATTTTAGGCGAGTGGGAGTTTTATTCTTTGCCGTTTTTTGTTGGTAGCGGAGTGCTGATTCCACGACCCGAAACTGAGCTTTTGGTTGATTTAATTTTAGAAAACCTAAAAGAAAACCAAACCGTTATTGATTTGTGTAGTGGTAGCGGAGGAATTGCCGTTGCCGTTGCAACAAACAGTGGCGCCAATGTTTACGCTTTAGAAAAATACTCAAAAGCAATAGAATATTTAGAAAAAAACATTGCTTTAAATAACGCAAAGGTTAATGTTATAAAAGAAGATATTTTTAATTTTGACCCTAATATTAAGTTTGATATTATTGCCTCAAACCCACCCTATATAAAAAGCGGCGACCTTGCTTTTTTACAAAAAGAGGTGCAGTTTGAACCAATGACCGCTTTAGACGGCGGCGAAGATGGACTTATGTTTTACCGCCACATAGCAACCCTTAAAAAGCACCTAAACAAAGGCGGCAAAATTATGGTTGAAGTGGGCTACGATATTGTTTCAGAGGTTGAAAATCTTTTTAAAGCAGAAGGACTTGTTACCACAACGCACAAAGACTTAAATGGGGTGCAAAGGGTAATAATTGGTACTTTGCCTTATTGATTTAGTATATAATAGCTATTAAAATATAGACGTAAACAAAACTTATTTTAAGGAGATAAAAATATGGCAGACGAAAGAAGCAAAGCATTAGAGATAGCATTATCTCAAATTGAAAAGAAATTCGGTTCGGGTACGGTTATGAAACTCGGCGAAAATAAAAAGATGAACGTTGAACATATTTCTTCGGGTTCATTAGCACTTAATATTGCATTGGGTATTGGCGGTCTTCCACGCGGCAGAATTACCGAAATGTATGGTCCTGAAAGCTCGGGTAAAACAACCGTTGCATTACACGCCGTTGCAGAAGCACAAAAAATTGGCGGTATAGCAGCTTTTATCGACGTAGAACACGCTTTAGACCCCATTTATGCCAGAGCATTAGGCGTTGATATTGATAATCTACTTGTATCTCAACCCGATAGCGGCGAACAAGCATTAGAAATTGCTGAAAGTTTAATTCGTTCAGGAGCAATTGATATTATTGTTGTTGACTCTGTTGCAGCTCTTACCCCAAAAGCTGAAATTGAAGGCGAAATGGGAGATACACTACCCGGTCTTCAAGCAAGACTTATGAGCCAAGCAATGAGAAAACTTTCAAGCGTTATTTCAAAATCCAATTGTGTTGCAATCTTCATTAACCAATTACGTGAAAAAATTGGCGTTATGTACGGCAACCCCGAAACCACCACAGGTGGTCGCGCATTAAAGTTCTACGCTTCTGTTAGAATTGATATTAGAAGAACCGAAACCTTAAAGAACGGCTCCGAAATGATAGGCTCACACACACGTGCAAAAATCGTTAAAAACAAGGTTGCTCCTCCATTTAAAGAAGCCGAATTCGATATTATTTACGGTAAAGGTATTCAAAGAGAAAGCGAACTTATTGAAATGGGTCTTAAAGCAGGTATTGTTGAACGTGCCGGCGCATTTTACAGCTATAACGGTGATAGACTTGGTCAAGGTAAAGAAAATTCTAAAGCGGTGCTAATTGAAAACCCCGCCCTTGCTAAAGAAATTGAAGATAAAATTATTGCATTTTACAATAAAACCGATGACGAAGTAGAAGAAACACCGGTTGTAAAAGAAGAACCCGTTAAAGCTCCAAGAAGAAAAATTAGCATTGACGTTGCTGTGGATGACGACTAATGCGAGTAATAAAAAAAGAATATAATAAAGGCAGAGTAATACTTGTTTTCGACGACGGCACAAAGTCGATTGAGCTTTCAAAAGCCGTCGTGTACGATAGTAAAATAAAGGTAGGTTCTGAATTAACCGAAGACGAACTTTATGGTGTAACAATGCTTTCGGAACAAAAGAGAGCATATCACAGAGCGCTTTATTATATTTCAAAAAGCAATATGTCAAGCGGCTATTTAAGAAGAAAACTAGATAAAAAGTTTTTGGATGAAGCCATTGATTTTGCAATAAACAAGGTGTTAGAGCAGGGCTTTATTGACGATACCGATTATGCCGTTAATTTGGCCGAAAGACTATTAAACGAAGGCCGAAGTAAAAAAGAAATAATCGATAAAATGTACTACAAAGGCTGTAAAAAAGACGATATAGAATATGCCGTATCGCTTTTAGAGTTTGATGAAGAAGCCGACATTTTAGCATTACTTGAGAAAAAATATTTAAATAAACTCAAAACCGAAAATGGCGAAGAAAAAGTGGCCAACGCGCTAATGCGTCGTGGCTTTTCGCCATTTTTAGTTAAAAAAATTATAAAGCAGGAACTAGAAAAAATATGATTAAGGTTGGTATGATTTCGTTAGGCTGCCCTAAAAACCAGGTCGATGCCGAAATTATGTTAAAAACAATTGAAGACGCAGGTTTTATTTTAACAAATCGTGAAGACGATGCCGACGTTATAATTGTTAACACTTGCGGATTTTTAGAATCTAGCGCAGAAGAAGCAATAGAAACAATATTAGAGGCCGCAAGTTATAAAGAAGCAGGCGTTTTAAAGGTTTTAGTTGTAACGGGCTGTTTAGCAGAACGCTATAAAAACGATATTTCGGAAGAAATTCCCGAAGTTGACGTTGTTGTAGGACTAGGCTCTAATAAAGATATTGTAGAAATTATCAAAAATGCCCTTGATGGCAAAAAAGAAAACCGTTTTGGCAATAAATTAGACCTTCCGCTTTGTGGCAACCGCGTTCTTACCACCCCTTCTTATATGGCATATTTAAAAATTGCCGAAGGTTGCAGTAACTGTTGCAGTTATTGTGCAATTCCATCAATTCGCGGTAAATTCAGAAGCCGCGAAATGAAGGAAATTTTATATGAAGCAAAGGTGCTTGCAGATAACGGTGTTAAAGAACTTGTTGTAATTGCGCAAGACACCACACGCTACGGTGAAGACCTTTACGGCAAACCCGCCCTTGCTTTACTTTTAAAAGAACTTTGTAAAATTGAGGGCCTTGAAATTATAAGAACCCTCTATACGTATCCCGATAGAATAGACGACGAGCTAATTAAAGTGGTTAAAACCGAAAGCAAACTAGCAAAATATTTCGATATACCTATTCAACATAGCGAAGACCACATTTTAAAGGCGATGAACCGCCGCACAACAAAAAAAGAATTAATTTCTTTAATTGCAAAATTAAGAAAAGAAATTCCCGACGTAACAATTAGAACAACTCTAATTACAGGCTTCCCCGGAGAAACCGAAGAAGACTTTACCGCCCTTGCGGAATTTGTTGTTGAAACAAAGTTTGATAAACTTGGTTGTTTTGCATATTCACAAGAAGAAGGCACTCTTGCCGCTAAAATGGATAATCAGGTGGAACTTCAAACAAGGTACGACCGCGCTGAAAATATTATGAACGAACAAATTGATATTGCGGCCGAAAAGAACGCTAACAAGGTTGGCAAAACCTTTAAGGTTATAGTGGAAGGTTTTGACGGTGGTTTAAAATCCTATTATGGCAGAACCTTTTACGATGCCCCCGAAATTGATGGCAAAGTATTTTTTGTTTCAAGCGAAAAACTAAACCCGGGCGATATTGTTAACGTAAATATTACCGATTATCTAGATTATGATTTACTGGGAGAGAAAGAATAATGAATTTACCCAACAAACTTACAATTCTTAGAATAATTTTAACACCTGTATTTTTAATATGCTTGCTTGTTAATTTTCCGCATCATATGATAGTTGCCGCACTAATTTTTATTGGGGCTTCTATTACCGATGCAATTGATGGTAACTATGCAAGAAAACATAATTTAGTTACAAATTTCGGTAAGTTTTTAGACCCACTAGCCGATAAAATGTTAACCACCACCGCCTTTTTAGGCTTTATTGCTTTAGATATTGGTAGCGGCGTGGTTATTATTACCTTTATTGTGTTATTCCGCGAATTTTTAATTTCATCGTTACGCTTAACTGCCGTATCTTCAGGCGGTACGGTTATTGCCGCAAACATTTGGGGCAAACTAAAAACCATAATGCAAATGGTGGCCATTATTACTGCAATGGTGTTTGAATATTTTAAATATTTAGACGTAACATATTTTAAATTCTTCGAACAATTCGGCATTTTTACCTATTTAGATATAATTACCGATTTACTACTTTGGACTTCAGCAGTATTTGCGGTTATTTCGGGTGTTATCTATTTGTTAGAAAATAAAAAATGTATTGACACCTCTAAATAAAAAGTGCATAATATATATAATATAAATTAATATAACAATTTAATATAAATGCGTTTGATTCGGGAGAAGTAATTTTTGCTCTTTGCACACAGAGAGGGTGGCAGTAGCTGAAAGCCGCCTTGCAAATCAAAAACCAAATGCACCCGATAGCACGAGGTGGGAAATATAAAAAAGAGTATCACCTTGCGGAAAAGCCCCGTTAGTGCTTAAAAAAGATATAAATCGGAGTGGAACCGCGGCCTTGTGCCGCCTCCCGAAAGCTTTTTAAAATAAGCTTTCGGGTATTTTTATTTTGGAGGAAATTATGTTTTTTAAAAAGGCAAGAGAAGACATAAAAGCGGTTAAAGAACGCGACCCTGCAGCTAGAAGCAGTTTGGAAATTTTCTTTTTATACCCCGGTGTAAAGGCGCTTAGGATGTATAGACGCGCAAATTTCTTTTACCGCCACAATTTTAAATTTTTAGCCCGTTTAATTTCGCAAAGTTGTGTTAGAAAAACGGGAATTGAAATTCACCCTGCTGCTACCATTGGTAAACGTTTAGTAATTGACCACGGCGTTGGCGTTGTAATTGGCGAAACTGCCGAAATTGGAGACGATTGCTTAATTTACCAAGGTGTAACACTTGGCGGTACGGGTAAAGATTTAGGTAAACGCCACCCCACTTTAGGTAATAACGTTATGGTGGGCGCGGGAGCCAAGGTTTTAGGACCTTTTAAGGTTGGCGATAACGCACGAATTGCCGCAGGGGCCGTTGTGCTTGCAGAAGTGCCTGAAAATTCCACCGCCACAGGTGTTCCGGCAAGAATCGTTAAAATTAACGGTGAGAGAGTACCACTCGATCAGGTTCATATTCCAGACCCTGTTAGCCAAGAACTATGTCGCTTAAATCAAAAAATTGAAGAATTATATAAGAGGTTAGAAAAATAATGAGAATTTACAATACCCTAACACGCAACAAAGACGAATTAGAAAATAAAGGTCAAATTAAAATTTACGCTTGTGGCCCTACCGTATATAATTTTATTCATATTGGTAACGCTCGTCCACTTTGCGTTTTTGACGTTTTGCGCCGCTATTTAAAATATGCAGGTTACGACGTTAAATACGTTCAAAACTTTACCGACGTTGACGATAAGCTTATTAAAAAAGCCAACGAAGAAGGCATTACCGTAAAAGAAGTGGCAGAACGCTATATTGAAGAATTTTTTATTGATTCTAAAGGCCTTAATATTTTAAAGGCCGACGTTCACCCAAAAGCCACCGAAAATATTGATGCTATTATTGAATTAATTTCAACCTTAGTAGAAAAAGGTTTTGCTTACGAAAGTAAAGGCGACGTTTATTTTAGAGCCGAAAAGTTTGACGAATATGGCAAACTTTCTCACCAACCATTAGATGAGCTTCAATCGGGGGCAAGAATTGATATAAACGAGCAAAAAGAAAGCCCTATGGACTTTGCGTTATGGAAGGCCGCAAAACCCGGTGAACCATATTGGCAAAGCCCCTGGTCAAAAGGCCGTCCCGGTTGGCATATTGAGTGTTCTGCAATGGCAAACCGTTATTTAGGTAAAACCATTGATATACATTGTGGCGGCGAAGACCTTGTTTTCCCACACCACGAAAACGAAATTGCTCAAAGCGAGTGCGCCAATGGTTGCGAATTTGCAAAGTTTTGGATGCACAACGGCTATATAAACGTTGATAACCGCAAAATGAGTAAATCACTTGGCAACTTCTTTACAGTACGCGAAGTGGCCGAAAAATTCGGTTACGAGCCAATTCGTTATATAATGGTGGCTTCACATTATCGCAGCCCCATTAACTATTCTGTTGAAATAATTGAACAAGCGGTGGCTTCACTTAATAGATTATATTCATTAAAAACCACACTTAAAGAAAAAATTGCCGATTGCAAAATAGAAGGCGGCGAAGTGCCCGAATTTTTAGCAAAATATGAAGAAGAATTTGCTTCTGCCTTAGCAGACGATCTTAACACCGCAGATGCACTTGGCACTCTTTTCTCTTTAGTTAAAGAAATTAACATTTTAATTACAGAAGACAGAGGTATTAATACACTTAACGCTTGTAATGATACCTTCTTGCGCCTTGCCGACGTTCTAGGTTTCTTATACGTAGAAAAAGAAGAAAGCGTTGACGAAGAAATTGAAAAATTAATTGCAGAAAGAACAGAAGCAAGAAAAAATAAAAACTTTTCCCGTGCCGATGAAATTAGAGATATTTTAAAGGCAAAAGGTATTGAACTACTAGACACAAAAGACGGCGTTAAATGGAGAAAAATATAAATGACCGACCGACTTTTATATTTAGGTAAAGGTAAAGAAATTTTTGTTAACGATAACCATATTTTTGGAACCGACGCCGTGCTTCTTTCTTACTTTGCAAAGCCAAAACCACACGAAAAGTGTTTAGATATTGGCACAGGCAACGGCATAGTCCCTTATTTATGGTTAAGAGATAACGAAAACTTAGATATATCTGCCATTGAAATTCAAGAAGAGGCCTATAATTTAGCGGTTAAAACTAAAGAAAAAAACGGTTTTAACATAAATTTGGTGCTTGGCGATATTAAGAATTACGATAAATATTTTAATAAGGGTGAATATAACCTAATAAGTTGCAATCCCCCATATTTTGCCGAAAAAGACGGCATTAAAGCTACAGAAACCCACCGCGTTATGCAACGGCACGAGGTTTCTTTAGACATATTTTCTTTAAGTAATGCCGTTAAAAATCTTCTTAATTTTGGCGGAAGATTTTGTATGTGTATTCGTCCTGAGCGCCTTTTTGAAGTAGCAGGTGCTTTTAAAGAAAATTCACTTGCAATTAAAAGAATTAGGTTTGTTTGCAAAAACAAAAATGCTTCACCAAAGCTTGTTTTAATTGAAGCCAAAAAGGGTGCAAAAGAAGGCCTTATTGTAGAGCCAAACTTAATTTTATTTGAAGATGGCAAAGAAACAGATGAAGTTTTAGAAATTTATAAAGAAATTAGAGATAGGTAGCTTATGCAAAAGAGAGCCACAATTAAAGACGTTGCTAAAAAAGCAGAAACATCGGTTTCTGTTGTTTCTTATGCTTTAAATAATACACCCGGCAAAAGCATTTCAGCGGCTACAAAAGAAAGAATTTTTGCCGCCGCAAAAGAACTTAATTACGTGCCAAACGTAGCGGCAAGAGCGCTTAGAACAGGTAGCGGCAACACAATTGCATTTTTTGCTTTTTGGAACGTTGAAGACAGCTCTTATAATAAGTTTTTAGCAGGTCTTACTGCGGCCGCTAATAAAAAAGGCTATAATATAGTGCTAAGCGATACTGCGTTTTTAACAAAATCAAAACTTCCTACACTTGTTGAGCAGTTAAATATTAGCGGAATTATTGTGCTTTCGGCGGGTAGCCCCTATTTTGGTTATTCAGATAAAGAAGAAGGAATAGTCGCCGCATTAAAATCGGCAAAGGTTTCTTCACTTTTAATAAACGGCGAAAAAGATTATCAAAGTTTTGGTATAGATTCGCTTTATTTCGGCTTTTTTGAAGCCTCTTATACAGCAACCGAGTATTTAATAAAAAACGGTTGCAAAAATATCGCTTATATTAAAGATGATATAGATTCAGTTTCAGAAAATGATAGACTTAAAGGCTTTTTATCGGCTGCCGCTAAAAACGGACTTGAAGCGGCAGGGGTTGTAAATGTTGAAAATATTGATAAACTTTTTAACCTTAAAAAGCTTGATGGTGTTGTTGCAAATAAATCTGAAGCGGGTTATGAATTTTTAAAAGCCGCAAAAGAAAAGGGCATAAAAATTCCAAAACAAGTTAAAGTAATTGCCGCAAATAACGAAAGATTTGCCGAATTTTTAGAGCCTAGTTTAACCACCGTATCTTTACCCCTTTTAGACTTGGGCAAAACTGCGGCATATAAAATAATTAAAAAGGTAGAAAATAAAAATATTCAACTTCCAAATTTAGAATATAAAGTAATTTTGCGAAAGAGTGTGTAGTTTGTTAAAAAAATTAGTAGGAACAAAAGAATTTTATAGACGCGTCTTTGCACTTATGCTTCCAATAATGCTACAAAACGCCATAACAAACTTTGTTAATATGTTAGACAACGTTATGGTGGGACAGGTTGGCCAGGTTGAAATGACCGGCGTTGCTATTGCAAACCAACTGATCTTTGTGTTTAACCTAGCAATTTTTGGGGCAATTTCGGGTGCGGGAATTTTTACTGCACAGTTCTTTGGTAAAAAAGATAACGAGGGTATTCGCCACACCTTCCGTTTTAAAGTAATTTGCGGTACAATTTTAACCGTTTTAGGCATTTTAATTTTAATTTTCTTTGGCAGAAATTTGGTTTCGCTTTATTTAGAAGGCGAAGGTGAAGCCACTAATATTGCAGGTTCTTTAAACGCTGGTTATAATTATATTTTGGTTATGCTTATAGGCCTTTTGCCATATACTTTGGTTCAATGTTATTCAAGCACCTTGCGCGAAACCGATAAACCCGTGCTTCCTATGATTGCCGGCATTGTGGCGGTGCTTGTAAATTTATGCTTAAACTACGTTTTAATTTTTGGACATTTTGGCGCGCCAAAACTTGGTGTTATGGGGGCTGCCATTGCAACGGTAATTTCACGTTTTGTTGAACTTGCGATTGTTGTAATTTACACAATAAAAACAAAAAATAAAAACCCCTTTATTATAGGGGCGTATAAGTCCTTAAAAATTCCTAAAGCGCTTGTCAAACAAATTGTTATTAAAGGCTTACCCTTAATGGTAAACGAAACAGTTTGGTCGCTTGGTATGGCAACCGTTAGTTTAGCTTATAGCCAAATTAGTTACGACGTTGTATCGGCTAATAATATTGCAACAACCTTCTGGCAGGTTTTCTCGGTTGCGTTTTTAAGTATAGGCGGTGCTATTGGTATTATTTTAGGACAGGTTTTAGGAGCTGGCAAATTTAAAGAAGCCAAAGAAACGGCCTATAAATTAATAGCGCTTTCAACCTTTGTTGCAGCGGTTATAGGTGTTATATACGCTGTTGTTGCAGAGTTTATTCCGCAGTTTTATAACGTTAGCGAAGAGGTTAAAACTTTAGCAACACGCCTTATGCAGATTGCGGCGGTTGCAATGCCTATTGATGCTTTTGCACACGGCGCATATTTTACAATGCGTTCGGGCGGCAAAACCTTAATAACTTTATTATTTGATAGCTGTTACGTTTGGGTTGTAAACGTTCCGATTGCATTTATATTAGCAGAATTAAACGTTCATGTATTAATAATTTATGCAATAATACATTTCGCGCAAATTTCAAAATGTATTATAGGTTATATTTTAGTTAAAAAAGGTATTTGGGTTAGAAATATCGTAAACTAAGAAGGGTTATAATGGCAAGATCTTTAAAATCACAAGTTAATATGTTAGAGGGGCCATTACTTAAAAACATAATCCTCTATACAATCCCAATTATTTTAACAGGTGCTTTACAGCTTTTATTTAATGCGGCAGATTTAGTTGTTGTTGGTCAAATGTGTAACAGCAACTCTGTTGCGGCAGTGGGAGCAACAAACTCCTTAACAAACCTGCTTGTAAATTTATTTTTAGGTCTTTCTGCAGGGGCGGGTGTTGTTATGGCAAACTCCCTTGGGGCCAAAAATAAAGAAGACGCCTTTAAAACAATTCATACGGCAATGCCGCTTGCATTAACCTGCGGCGTTGTTTTAACCTTGGTTGGTGTTTTTGCTTCAGAGCCGCTTCTTTATTTAATGGATACCCCAAAAGAAATTGTTCGCCTTTCTGCAATTTATATGCGCATATATTTTGGCGGTATTATTGCTATGCTTGTTTATAACTTTGGCGCGGCAATGCTTCGTGCATCGGGAGATACAAAAAGCCCGCTTATATATTTAACGATTGCGGGTATTATTAACGTTATTTTAAACTTTATTTTGGTTTATTTTGGGTTAAACGTTGCGGGCGTAGCCCTTGCTACAACCATAAGCCAAACGGTGTCTGCAACCTTGGTTGTTATTCGTCTTATAAAACGTAACGACGAGTGTCGTTTTTATATTACCAAAATGCGTTTTTATAAAAAGCAGCTTTTAAAAATTATTAGAATAGGTCTTCCTGCAGGCATTCAAGGCTCAATGTTTTCAATAAGCAACGTTATAATTCAGTCTGCAGTTAATGGCTTTGGTGCGGCGGCCGTTTCGGGCGCTGCGGCGGCAAGCAGTATTGAAAACTTTGTTTATATTGCCATGAACGCCTTCCATCAAACCGGCCTTAACTTTGCAGGTCAAAACGCAGGGGCAGGCAACTATAAAAGAATTAAAAAGATTGCGGTACTTTGCTTGGCTTCGGTTGCAACGGTTGGAATTGTAGGCGGACTTACGGTGTGGATTTTTGGTAAAGAGCTTTTGGGAATTTATATAGTAAATAATCCAAAAGCCGTAGAGTATGGCTTTACAAAGCTAACCTTTATATGCCTTCCGTATTTTATTTGCGGCGTTATGGATACAATCTCGGGACTATTACGCGGGCTTGGTTCTTCAATTGCCCCTATGTTTATAACGATATTTGGTACTTGCGGTTTAAGAATTTTATGGATTTATACAGTATTTGTAAAATACCACACATATAACGTGCTTTTAATGTCATATATAATTTCGTGGTCAGTAACATTTATAGTAGAACTTGTATTGTTTATAATATTAATTAACAAAAAAGATAAACAACAAAAACTTAAAATAGAAGCAGATTTAGAATAAAAACTGCAAATTGAAAATAAAAAAAGGAAACACGAAAAAATTCGTGTTTCCTTTTAATTTAGCAGTTTTTACAAAATTGATTTTTGCTTTTTATAAAACCTAATTATTTTAATAATGCCAATAGTTAAAGCGATAACGCCACATAAAATTACAAGCAAAAGTGCAAGGCCAATAAAGGTGTTTAAAAACTTTAGTAGCGCTAAAGACATAATGCCCCATTTAAACGCCTTACCGTTAATTATAAATATAAGCGGTAAAATAAGCATTAATCCGCCGCCGCAAAGACCATAGGTTAATTCGGCGTGGCCCTTTAATAAATAGGTCATAAATACTAAAACGGCTAAAAGTATTAGCGTTGCAATAAAAAGTTTAACCGAAAGTCCGCCCAAATGTTTTAATGCTCTATAAAAAATGTTGTGTGTAAAGTTTTTATAGGGTACTGCGGCAAGTTCTGCCGTGTTTTTAAGCATATCGGTTGCTTCTTTATCAAGCTCGGTACCGTTGTCTTTAGCATATTTTATAATATCGTTATAAATAAGAGTTTCAATTTCTTCAAGCGGCATTTCATATTCCTTTTTAGATAGGGCCGCGTCAATACACTCGTCGATTACTTTGTTTATAAAATCGGTCTTAATTTTATCGTCAAAAAAGTTTTCGGGTAGTCCACTGGGGATTGCCACGCTTTTAAGATCGTCGGCAATTTCGGTTTCAACGTTTTTAGAATAACCCGAAATATTAACCGCCGCCTTAACAAAAGGCTTGCTTGTGATAACCGCCCCCGTAAAGCAAACACCTGTGCCAAAAATTACAATTGCCATAAAAAACGAGAGCAAAATATTTATTATTTTTTTCATATTATTACTCCCTTACTAAAACTTTTGGCCCCGATACAATCTTGCCGTAAACAAAAAAGCGGTCGGCAGTAATGCCTAGCCTATCAAACGGATAGCAAGTGTATAACACCAAATTTTCTTCGTTTTTAAATAGGTCGTAAGCGGTTTTATCGGTATTTTTCTTTATAGCGGTACCGGTAATTTCATAAACGTACATACCATAGTTGGTTCTAAGGTTAACTTTAGAACCCACCTTAACAGATTTTAAATCTTTAAAAGCAGAGTTGTTGTGCCCCGAAATTAAAACGGTACCTCCCGTACCCGGAAAACACGAGCCGTTATATTGGCCAAGCCCTAAACGAAGTTCTCGTTTGCCGTCGCCAAAATAAAGGGGAGCGTTAACCTCAGTGCCTTCAATGGTTAAAATACCGTATTTGTCCCCAACAGAAGGAAAGGTAATGGTAGAAGCCTTAATCTCGCCCGAATATTGTGGTAGGGTGTTAAGGTCTAATAGGTCAACGTTATAAATTTCGCCCACAGTAAAATCGGCAGAAATTAAACTAATAATATCTAATACAGGGTTAATTATGGGGCTACCGGCAAAATAAATAAGGCTGTAGCCTAAAAAAGCAAAAACTAACGGCATAGTTATAAATGCCGTTAGTTTATTTTTTAAAATACTTTTAAGTTTTTTAAGCATTAATTAAGCTTCTCTCTTTTTTATTACAAAAGCTGCAACCATTAAGATAACAACAGAAGCACCAACAATTGCTAAAGGAAGAACGCTGTCAGAACCGGTTGTTTTAATAATGGCATCATCAACGAAGACGGGTTTGCCTGTGCTGTTTTCAACGATTTCAACGTGGTTGTCAGCAGGAACGTAGGTTAAAGTTAAATCAATAACTTCACAAGCTTTTTGGCCGCATTCTAAAATGTGTTCTTTTTCTGCTTGAGTAAAATCTTTTAAAGAAATAATGTGTTTACCGTGATGTTCAGCATCTTCTAAAGCTTTTTTACCGGTTTCAATACCGTCTTTTAAAATAGCAATAATTTCATCTGCTTGAGTGTCGCTAATGTCAATTGTCATAAAATAAGATTTTGCTTGTGCAATGTATTCTGCAGGAATTTCTGCATGGCTTTCGCCTACTTCTACTTTAGTAGAAAGTAGGTCTAAGATTTCTTGTTCGTTATCGTTAATGTCGCCTGCGGCAGAAACGCTAAAAACAGAAATCATAACTAGCATAATAACTAAAACTGCGCTTAATAACTTTTTCATTTCGTATTACCTCGTTTTATATTATAAATTATTCTTCAATATCTGCGGTATCTTCTGTATCTTCGTCTTCATCGTCTTTGCAGCCGCATTCAATATAACCTAAACTTTTTGCGTTGCCGCCTAAAAGTTTATTAACAATAAGTGTTGCCGCAACAGCAATAGATGCAATACTAACAATAGCTGCAAGTGCTGCTAAAACGTGCTTTAATTTCATATAAAGACCCTCTTTCAAAAAGATTCGCATAAAATTATACATATATATTATAATACCACAATTTAAAAAAATCAATAACTTTTTTTCTGCAAAATAATCTTTTATTTTACTTATATTTATGTTACAATAAAATATATATGTCCGGGAGGCAAAAAACATTGATAAATCTACAAAATTTGACACATGGCGTTGACCGCCTTTTTATAGAAAATCCACGCTTTACAACCACTCTTATAAGCGTTAACTTTTATATGCCGCTAACTAAAAGAGGGCTAGCAGCCTATAGCCTGCTCACTTCACTTATGGCAGCTTCTTGTAAAAAATATCCCGATTTTTCTTCTTTAAATTTAAGACAAAAAGAACTTTATTCAATTGATTTAAACGCTATGGCAGATAAAACCGGCGATATTCAAATGGTAAAGTTTTATACCTCATATTTAAACGACGGTATTTTAGAAGAAAGCATTGAAAAAGAGTGTAACGATTTGCTTTTAGAACTTATATTTAATCCGCTTGTAGAAAACGGCGAGTTTTTAAGTAGCGAAATTGTGCGTGAAAAACGCTTAATTTTAGAAAAAATTAAAAGCCTTTATAACGAAAAGCGTTCTTACAGCGTTTCAAAACTTGTTGAAAAAATGTTTGAAAACACCCCTTATGCAACACTTGGCTATGGCGAAAGTTCTGATTTAGAAGGACTTTCCGGCAAAGAACTTTACGATGCCTATATTTATATGCTTAAAAACGCATATATAAGAATTCAGGTTATTGCAAAAGAATATAATGGTGGTTTTGATAAGGCTTTTACAAAAGCAATTGCCCCATTTAGAGAAGAAAAGAATTATATTCCGCCAAAATCAAAAGCAAAAATAAGCAGCGGCGTATTAGAATTTTCCGAAAAATCGCAAATTAATCAAGCAAAACTTTGCCTAGGCTTTACCGCCGAAGAGGTTATCGACTCTATGGCGGTTAACGTTTTTGCAGATATTTTTGGTGGCGGCCCATATTCGTATTTATTTAGCAACGTTCGCGAAAAGCTAAGTCTTTGTTATTATTGTGCCGCAAGGTTACAAAAGAAAAAGGGCTTAATAATTGTTGATAGCGGTGTTGAAAAAGAAAATATCGAAAAGGCTAAAAACCAAATTCTTATAGAAAAAGATAAAATTGCCAATGGCGAGATTTCTGATGAACTTATTGAAACAAGCAAAAAAACCTTGCTTGAATCTTTAAAATCACGCTCAGATAACGACCTATCGCTTGACGGTTGGTACGCCGCAAGAGTAGATGATGATATAAAATCTATTGAGAAAATAGAAAAAGAAATTGCGGCCGTTACAAAAGAAGACGTTATAAATGTTGCAAAGAAATTTAAGTTAGATACCGTATTTACCCTTATGCCGGAGGAAAATTAATGAAAACCGTTATAAAAGATAATCTTTTAAATAAAGAATATACAATTTACACCCACTCCTCAGGGTTAAAAGTATATATGTTTAAAATGCCCGGCTTTAGCACTTATAAAGCAACCTTTGGCACAAATTACGGCAGTATTGATAACGAATATATCTATAACGGCCAAAAAATTACGGTGCCTGCTGGTATTGCTCACTTTTTAGAACACAAAATGTTTGAGTGTTCTGATGGCGACGCTTTTATGAAATTTGCAAAAACGGGAGCATATTCAAACGCATATACTTCTTTTGATAAAACTTGTTACATTTTTTCTTGCAGTAATAATTTTTACGAAAACCTTAAGATTTTATTAGAATTTGTTTCTGAACCTTATTTTACCAAAGAAACGGTAGATAAAGAGCAAGGTATTATTGGGCAAGAAATTACCATGTACGACGATATGCCGTCTTGGAGGGTCTTTCATAATTTATTAGTGGCCTTGTATAAAAACCATCCAATTAATATTGATATACCGGGTACTAAAGATACAATTGCTCAAATTACACCCGAACTGCTTTATTCTTTATATAATACCTTTTACACACCAAGCAATATGTTTTTAACCTTAACGGGCGATTTTGACGAAGATAAGGTTATTGAAATTGTAAATAGCATTATAGAAAAAGAAGAAAAACCAAAAGGCAAAGCAATATTTAAAGAGGAAGAATTAAAGGCAAATAAGCCTAGAATTACTCAAATAATGCAGGTTGCAAAACCTTTATATGCGTTAGGCTTTAAGTTGCCCCAAGCCCCCACCTTAAAAGAGGTTTTAAGCATGGAACTGCTTTTAAAAGTTATTTTAGGGGATGCTTCACCGCTTTATAAAAGGCTTTTAGAAAAAGAGCTTATAGACGATAGTTTTGAAGGCGATATGATGTACGGGCGCGGTTATACAACCGTAGTTATTGAGGGTTCGGGTTTTGACCCCGATACCGTAAAAGACGAAATATTTGCAGAAATTGAAAATATTAAGCAAAATGGTATTGATGAAAAACTATTTTTGGGTATTAAAAAAGATGCAATAGGTTCAACTTATCGCGATTTTAACTCACCCGGCTCTGTTAACAATATGCTTTTAGAACTTGCTTTAAAAAATGAAGAACCATTTACCATTTTAAAGACCTATAAAGAAATAACCACAAAAGATTTAATGCAAAGTCTAGAACTTTTAAAACAAGAAAACTCGGCTTTATCAATTGTAAAAAGTGAGGAATAATTATGGCAGATAATACAATTGTTCTTTTTGGAATAACCTTTAATATAGACCCCGTTGCCTTTACAATTCCCGGCATTAACTGGAGTGTTTATTGGTACGGAATTTTAATTGCAACAGGCTTTTTGTGTGCATTGATTTCGGGTTATATTAACAGCAAAAAGTTAAACATAGATTTTGAAAAGGTTATCACCGCAATTTACGTGGTGCTTCCGGTTGCAGTGCTTTCTGCAAGACTTTATTACGTTGTGTTTGAAGAAAAAAACATTTCAAACTTCTTCAATTTTTCGGGGCACGGTTTTTCGGGTCTTGCAATTTACGGCGGCGTAATAGGTGCGGCAATTTCGGCGACTGTTATGTGCTTAATACTTAAAATGGATGTAAAAAACATTGCAGATATTACCGCCATTGGCTTTTTAGTTGGCCAAGGCATTGGACGTTGGGGTAACTTTGTAAACCAAGAGGCTTACGGCACTTATACAAATAGCACCTGGTTTGGTATGACAGGCGATAGAATTGCCTATAAAATGGGTGAAGAACTTGTGCACCCTTGCTTTTTATACGAATCGCTTTGGTGCTTGCTTGGCTTTGCAATTTTAATGTTTTACATTAATAAACGTAAATTTAAAGGCGAAATTGCTTTACTTTATTGCGTTTGGTATGGCGCCGAAAGAGCGGTTGTTGAAGGGCTTAGAACCGATAGCTTATATCTAGGCAACTTTAGAGTATCTCAACTATTATCGGTAGTTTTAGTTATTGCGGCGGCCTCTGTTTTAATTTATAAATATATTCAAATTTATAAAGCAAAAAAAGATGCGCTTTTGCCTAATGGCCCGTTAGTAGAAAATGAAGTTTTAGAGGAATCAGAAAATGATAATTGATGGCAAAGTAATTTCTTTAAGCGTTAAAGAAGAAATTAAAAATGAAATTACAAAACTAAAGAAAAACGGCATAACACCCGGCCTTGTCGTTATAAAGGTGGGCGACGATCCGGCTTCTGCCGTTTACGTTAGAAATAAAAAACGCGCTTGTGAAGAACTGGGCATTTATTCAGAAGAATATTCTTTACCAACCGAGACTAGCCAAAAAGATCTTTTAGATTTAATTGAAGAATTAAATACTCGTGAAGATATAAACGGCATTTTATGT
This sequence comes from Acutalibacteraceae bacterium, assembly GCA_045540715.1. Classification (GTDB taxonomy): domain Bacteria; phylum Bacillota; class Clostridia; order Oscillospirales; family Acutalibacteraceae; genus UMGS1279. Next base: position 76,995 of record JAZQHT010000016.1, read on the forward strand.
CAGTTGCCACTTCCAAAGCATCTTGACGAAAAGGCGGTTATTAACGCAATAGCACCCGAAAAAGACGTGGACTGTTTTCATCCCCAAAACGTTGGTAAAGTGCTAATAGGCGAAGATGGTTTTAAACCTTGCACCCCAGCTGGTGTTATTGAAATGCTAAAACGCAGCGGCATAGAAATTGCAGGCAAAAACTGCGTGGTGCTAGGCAGAAGCAATATTGTTGGTAAACCAATGGCTCTTTTACTTTTACAAGAAAACGGAACCGTTACAGTTTGCCACAGCAAAACCAAAAACCTAAAAGAAATTACAAAAACGGCCGATATTTTGGTTGCGGCCATTGGTAAAGCAAAGTTTGTTACTGCCGATATGGTAAAAGAAGGCGCCGTTGTAATAGACGTTGGAATTAACAGAGATGAAAACGGCAAACTTTGTGGCGACGTTGATTTTGACGCCGTGGAAAAAAAGGCGGCGGCAATTTCTCCGGTTCCCGGTGGCGTTGGCCTTATGACCGTTACAATGTTAATGCAAAACACTTTAATTAGCGCAAAGAAAAAGCTAAAAAAGGAAGAATAAATATTGAAAAGATTAATTACTATTTTGGTTGTTATAGCACTACTTACCGTAAACGTTTTTGCCTATAGCAATAAAGATGCGGCCTTTAGTTTTGACACCCCAAAAGGTTTTACCGAGCTAGACCTTAAAGAAATAGAAAAAGAAGAAAACGAAATGTTTTTAACTCTTTTAGGTCATAGCGAAGAATCTTTTAAAAAGTATTTTCAAGATAACGGCGTAGAATATTTCGCACTCAAAGGGGACAATTCTGCTCAAATTATGGTAAGAACGGCTAAAACCGAATTTACAGAGGCCCTAAATAATATGTCCAAAGTAAACGACGACCAAATTAAAGAAATTGCAACCTTGTTTTTACCTAAAGACGCCCCTTATGCAAAGGTACAAACCAACGGTACCGTTTATTTACAAACGTTGTTATCTGCTAAAGATAGCGGTGGTAAGTTTACCTCGGTTACATATATAACCGTTAAAAACGGTATGTTATACACCGTAGTGTTTAATTATAACGGAACGGGTACCGAATTTTTGGACGATTCTTTTAACAATATGAAAAACTTTAAAATTACAGATACAAGCGCAAAATCTGTTTGGACCTTTACAGAAATCTCCACTATGATTTTACTTGTAATTTTACTGATTGCGGCTTTAGTATTTATAGTTCTTGTTGTAATTTCTTTTATAAAAGATATAAAGCGCAAACGCAAAGAAGACGCTGAAGGCGAATTTAAAATTAAGCGCAGAAAATTTTAATATTTGTTCAAAAACAATTTACATTTTAAAATATTTGACGCAATAAAATTGAAATAAAATTTTTTCATAAAAATAAAGGAGTTTTTTATGGACGAATTTAATAATAACAACAAAAAGGAAGATTTGGGTGGTTATACCGTAACCCCAAACGGCGGCTATTATAATGGCGAAACCATATATAATGCAGAACCGGTAAATTTAGACCCAACACCCATAAACGTTGTAAAAGAAACCAGCGCAAATGATATTGATGCGGCTTTTGTGGGTAGTACTCCACCACGTTTCACACCCCCAAAAAAGCAAAAACCAAAGTTTTCGCTTTTAACGGTAATTATTTCGGTAGTGCTATCAATTGTTGCAGGAACCGCAAGCGGTTTCGGTGTTTACGTTGCTTTAAATCAACCAACGGCTAACGGCGAAGATAACTTTATTTATAAAGAAAAAGATAATATTACAAACACCACAATTAACGTTTCAGAAAATGCAACCAATCTTGTAGAAGCCGTTACAACAAAAGCAGGCCCTAGTGTCGTTGGCATTGGCGTAACCTCTAACTCTTCAAGCTTTTTTGCAGATTCTTCTTCCGGTAGTGGCATTATATATTCGCAAGACGGTTATATTATTACAAACTACCACGTAATTTCTTCCGCAGTTAATAACAAAAAAACCGTAATTTCGGTTTATCTTTCTTCTGACCCCGAAACACCCGTTACCGCTAGCGTTATAGGTTATAATATCGCATCAGATTTAGCGGTTATTAAAATTCAAAAAACCGGTCTTCCGGAAATTGAATTAGGAGATTCTGATGAACTAAAGGTTGGTCAGTACGCTATTGCAATAGGAAGTCCCGGTGGTATGGAATTTATGAACTCGGTAAGTTTTGGTATTATTAGCGGCTTAAACCGTAGCCTTTCAACTGGCACGGGTAATGCCACAAAACTTATTCAAACCGATGCCGCAATTAACCCGGGTAACTCGGGCGGCGCTTTGTTAAACGCGAACGGACAACTTATTGGCATTAACAGTTCGAAATTGGTTGATACAAGTTTTGAAGGTATGGGTTTTGCAATACCCGTAAATCACGCTAAAGAAATTTGCGATAAAATTATTAATAATCAAGGCGAAGACACCGCTTACGTTGGTATTGAAATTAACACTCAATATACCCCGGAAATTTTGGAATACTTGGGTTATCCAAAGGGCGCGGTTGTAAATAGCGTAGTAGAAGATAGCCCGGCCGATGAAGCAGGCATTGAACGTGGCGATATTATTACTTCATTTAACGGTAAAACCATTAGTAGTTATAGCGATTTAGAAACTGCAATAGCAGAGTGCAAAGTTGGCGAAAAGGTTAGCGTTAAACTTTACCGCGCAGGCAGATTCTACACCACCACAATAGAAGTGGAATCTAATAACGCATAGTAATAAAAATATACAAATAGTAAAACACCCTTAGTTAATTCTAAGGGTGCTTTTTTGTGCAAAATAAAACCGCCTACAAAATTGTAGGCGGTGAATATTATTGTTTAACCTTTTGGGCAATGTGGGCTGGCGCATCTTCATATCTTGCAAATTCAAGTGTGAAGGTGGCACGGCCTTGTGTAATAGAACGCATTGCGGTTGAGAAATCAGCCATTTCGCCCATAGGAACTTCGGCAACAACTTCTTGCATGTGGTTTTCTTTTGGATTCATACCAATAACTCTGCCACGACGTTTGTTAACGTCGCCAATAACGTCGCCAAGGTTGTCGTCAGGAACAAGAGCGGTTAAGGTGCCAATGGGTTCTAATAAAACGGGGTTAGCTTTTGGAATACCCTCTTTATAAGCTTCAGCAGCGGCAAGTTTAAAGGACATTTCAGAAGAGTCAACAGGGTGGTAAGAACCGTCAACTAAAACGGCCTTAACGCCAACCATTGGATATCCTGCAAGCACGCCTTTTGTTAAGCACTCGCGAAGACCTTTTTCAACTGCAGGGTGGAAGTTTTTGGGAACAGAGCCACCAAAGATTTTTTCTTCAAAGATAAAGTCTTCATCACAAGGCGAGAATTCAATCCAAACGTCACCAAATTGTCCGTGTCCGCCTGATTGCTTTTTGTGTCTTCCTTGAACCTTAATAAAGCTTCTAATTGTTTCACGATATGCAATTTTTGGTTCTTGAGTTATTACGTCAACACCAAATTTGCTCTTTAATTTAGAAACAACAACGTCTAATTGTTGCTCACCAAGACCCGAAAGCACGGTTTCTTTGGTTTCAACGTTGTTTTGAGATTTTAAGGTTGGGTCTTCTTCGCATAAGCGTTTAAGTCCTGCCGCAATTTTTTCTTCTTCACCCTTATTCTTGGGGTAAATAGCAACAGAAAGTGTTGGGAGTGGGAATTCTACAGCTTCAGCTTCGTATCTGCCGCCGGTAGAAAGTGTGTCGCCCGTTAATACGTTAGACATTTTTGCAACGGCACCAATATCACCGGAAACAATGCTTGTGGCATCTTCTTGTTTGCCGCCTTTAATATACATAACCTTACCGAATTTTTCTTCAGAGCCGGTTCTTGCGTTCACAACCTTTGTGTCTTGTTTAATTTCGCCGGCAAGTACCTTAAAGTAAGAAAGTTTACCAACAAATGGGTCGGCAATTGTTTTAAATACTAAAGCAATATTTTCGTTACCTTTTTGGTTAATTTCTTCCATGTCGTCTCCCTTTTTGCAGAAAACGTGTGTGTCAGAAAGTGAAGGTAAAATTTCGCTTAAAATGTCAAGGGCGGGTGTAACGCCTGCGCCTGTTTGACCAACACCGCAAAATACGGGATATAAATCGCCTTGTAAGAAACCGGTTTTTAGCGCAGAAATAATTTCTTCGTTAGTAAATTCTTCTTCTGCAAAATATTTATCCATAAGTTCATCGCTTTGAGAAGCAATAGCTTCTTTCATAATGGCCTTCATAGATTCAATATTATCGTCGGTTTCGGCCTTTGTTTCGTTAGCTTTAATACCGTCAAAGGTGTAACCCTTGTTGGTGGTTAAATCAACGTAGCTTTCGGTCGTATCGTTTTTAACAAAAGGTACGAAAATTGGGCAAATTTTTGCGCCGTATTTACCTGTTAATATTGAAATAACGCGGTAGAAAACTGCGTGTGAAGAATCTAATTTAGAAATAAAGAAGCAAACGGGTTTTTTCGCTTTTGCTGCAAGGTCAACTGCTTGTTCAGCACCAACAGTAAGACCCGATTTACCCGAAAGCACAACCATTGCGCTTTCAGCCGCTGTTAATGCTTCGCGGCCGCCTGCTGCAAAGTCAAATAGACCCGGTGCATCAAGTAAATTAATTTTAGTGTCTTTCCACTCGATAGGGTATGCTGCGGTAGAAACAGATACCTTTCTTTTCTTTTCTTCGGGGTCAAAGTCTAAAGTTAATGAAGAATCAGCGTTTTTGCCAATTCTATCGGTTTGTCCTGCTGCGTAAAGAATAGCATCACACAGAGTAGTCTTACCGCTACCTGCGTGCCCTAGCACAGCTAAATTTTTGATGTTTTCACTAGTAAATTGTTTCATAAAAAGGACTCCTTTTATATTTAACGCGGTAAAAATCTTTACCACACTAAAGCTTTAAAATAAGTATATCATATATATTTGGTTATTACAACCAATTTTTTATAGTCAAAAAGTAAAAAAATTAGTCAGTTTATTGAATATTTTCACTAAAAAATTGAATATTCACAGCAAAATCGGTCAATAATATAGGGTTTGGGGTATTGCTCTATCTAAAAAATATGGTATAATTAGAAAAGAAAGTGAGTGAACAAAATGAATAAAGGGTACATAACATCTATTATAAGTATAATGCTTGTTTGTGTTTTTATATTTGCTGCATGCAATCCAACTTCAAACATTATCTTAGACGGTTCTTCAGAAGTTACGAACTCTTCGGAACCAACAAACACAAGTTCTAATAATACAACCTCAAATAATAACACAAGTATTACTACAAACACTTCTAGACCATCGTCCTCCTCAAATCCTACAAGTTCCTCAAAGCCAACAACTTCAACCACACCACCCACTATAAAGCCGGGGGTCGTTAAAAGTGACCCTAATCCTAATCACACTGCCCCCAAACCCGGTGACGTTTATGAAACCGATGATTACATTTATACTTACGAATGGCGACTTTATGAGCTTGATTCTGTATATGATCCTACAGAGAACTATTATACCGAAGGCGGCTGGAATGTAAGAGCAAAAGAAAATAAGGCCGATTATGAGGGAATCTATGAAGCCATTTATGGCAAACCTGTAATTTCAATGTATCAAACCTTTGTAACCTTTGATAAATTGGAAATAGCCCCAGAAATCCCAAAACATATTACCAATATGGTTAACACGTATGCTGAAACTTCCCTAAAGGTTGCACCAACACTACCAAATGGAGTTAACAATATCTTTGGTGCATTTCGTAGCACTAATATAACCTCGTCTCCGGTTATTCCATCTTCAGTAACCGACATGACATATGCATTTGAAAACTGTAAAAAGCTAACAACCGCACCTATTATACCATCATCGGTAACATACTTAAGTTACACTTTTATGAATTGTGAATCCTTAACCGGCACAATAACAATAAACTACACTCCTTCAGGTCCTACTTCGGTTGTTCAATATGGACAAACTTTTAGTGGAACCGTAAAGCCAATTGTTTTAACTGGAACAACCCCTGTGAATGTTTTACAGAAATTAGCATTAACAGCAAAAGCGGGCAATGTAACTGTTCAATAAATATTAAACAAAAATATAAAGCAGAGTTCAAAATGAACTCTGCTTTTTTGTTTTATATTAATTCTTTATAAATTTCGCTTTTTTTGTGGCCGCTAATGTTGGCGGCTTCTTTTGCGGCGTCGGCAGTTTTTAATCCTTCTGCTTTTAATTCTTTTGCAAGTTTGATGGCGTCTTCCAAACTAAAACTTTCTTTAATTTCTTCTGTTTTTGCGCCTTCAATAACCAAAACGTATTCGCCTTTTGGGGCGTTTTCGGTAAAATAATTAACGGCATCAGAAAGGGTGGTTAAAAAGACCGTTTCGTGAATTTTGGTAAGCTCTTTAATTATCGAGATTTTGCGGTCTCCTAACACCTTTAGCATATCTTTTAAGCTTGAAAGCAACTTGTGGGGGGCTTCGTAAAAAACGAGGGTTTCGCGGTGGTTTTTAATTTCTTCCAAATGCTCAAAACGGTTGTGTTTATTGGTTGATAAAAAGCCTTGGAACGAGAATCTGCCGGTATATAGCCCACTTAAAGCAACGGCGGTGGCCATGGCAGTAGGGCCCGGCGCACTTTCAATTTTCACACCGTTTTGGTGTGCTAAGCTTACTAAATGCTCCCCCGGGTCAGAAATTGCGGGCATACCCGCATCGGTTACTAGTGCCACGTTTTTGCCCTTTAATATATCTTCAATAATTTCGGGTGCTTTTTCGTGCTCGTTATGTTGATGAAAGCTAACCGATTTATTTTTAATTTCAAAATGGTTTAATAATTTTTGTGTAACACGGGTGTCTTCCGCGGCAATATAGTCCACCGTTTGCAAAATTTCTTTAGCGCGTGGCGAAAAATCACCTAAATTGCCAATGGGGGTGCCAACCAAATATAATTTACCCATTTTTTACACCTCGTTTTCCTTTAAAACTGTTTCGATTAAAAATTTTATATCGCTGAGTGAATTTATCTCGTTGCAATAACGCCTGTATTTTGCGGCATTTTTCATACCCTTTAAATACCATGCGGCGTGCTTGCGGCTTTCTAAAACCGCGTTGTGCGGATCTTTATATTCAAGCATCAATTCACACTGCAAAAGTAAAGTATTGAGTTTTTCTTCTAACGTGGGGTCGCTTAAAACTTCCCCCGTTTCAAAATATGTTTTTAGTTTTTTAAATATAAAGGGGTTACCTAAAGCTGCGCGGCCTATCATAATACCATCGGCTTTTGTAACATTAAACATATCTTTAGCAGAATCAATACTATCAATATCGCCGTTTGCAATTATTGGGGTGTTAACAACTGCTTTTATTTTTGCAATATATTCGCGGTCGGCTTTGCCGCTGTACATTTGTTTTCTTGTTCTGCCGTGAACGGTTATCATATCGGCTCCGCCGTCGCACAAATATTTTGCAAATTCAATACCGTTAATGCTGTCTTCATCCCAGCCAATGCGCATTTTTGCAGTAACAGGTATATCTGTAACGCTTTTAACTGCCTTTATAATATCACGCGCTAAAATAGGGTCTTTAAGTAACGCACTGCCGCCGCCGTTACCTGCTACTTTTGGAGCAGGGCAACCCATATTAATATCTAAAAAATCGGGGCAATATTTTGCGGCAGAAATCGCAGCTTCTTTAAGGGCGTTAATATCGCTGCCAAACAATTGCGAAGCCATTGGTCTTTCTTTATCGCTAATATATAAAAGGGTTTGGCTTTTTTGGTCCCCCATAGAAACGCCTTTTGCAGAACAAAGCTCGCCAACAGTAAAGCTGGCGCCGTTTTTTATACATATTTCTCTAAACGCCCTATCGGCACAACCGGCCATTGGCGCTAAAGCAATAATGGGTTTTTTAAAGGAATTTATAAGCTTCATAACAGATCCTTTTTATATATTAAATAAATTATAACAAATTATCTTTTAAATTACAAACTTTTGTGGTAAAATTATTATATATGTGTTTTAAGGGGGCATTTTTTTGAAGCTTTTGTGTATAGACGGCAATAGCATTATTAACCGCGCATTTTATGGTATAAGAGTGCTTAGCACAAAAAGTGGTATATTTACAAACGGCATTTATGGTTTTGTAAATATTTTAAACCACCTTATAGAAGCCGAAAAGCCCGATGGTGTTATGGTTGCTTTTGACTTAAAGGCAAAAACCTTTAGACACTTAAAGTATGATGGTTATAAAGCAGGCCGCAAACCCACCCCACCTGAACTATTAATGCAAATGCCTCTACTAAAAGAGCTTTTAACCTATTTAGGACATACAGTAGTAGAGTGCGAGGGTTACGAAGCTGATGATATTTTGGGTACCATTGCCGCCACTTGTGAAGCACAAGGGGTTGAGTGCGTAATTAGTACGGGCGACCGCGACTCTTTACAGCTTATTAGTGATAAAACCAAGGTTCTTTTAGCCGCCACAAAAAATGGCCGACCTGAAGTTTTAACTATGGACAAAGCCGCCATTATAGAAAAATACGGTTTTGAGCCAAAGCTTCTTATTGAACTTAAAGCGCTAATGGGCGATACTTCCGATAAAATACCGGGGGTTAGCGGCGTTGGCGAAAAAACCGCTATTGATTTAGTGCAAAAATTTGGCAACCTAGAAAATTTATACGAAAATATTGATAGCGAACTTATTAAAGAAAGTGTGCGCCAAAAACTTATTGCCGATAAAGACAACGCTTATTTAAGCCGCTTTTTAGGTACAATTTGTTTAGAAGCGCCCATTAATTTAAATTTAGAAGATTACAAACAAAAAGAAATCGACCGCGAAAAATTAATACCTCTGCTTCAAAAACTAGAGTTTTTTAAAATGCTTGAAAAGTTAGGGGCAGATTCCACACCTAAAAAGACCGAAGAAGCCGCCGTTTTAAATAAAACTAACGGCGAAATTTTGGGCGAAGTTTTTGTTATAAAAACCGAAGAAGGTATTGCAGTTGCTAATGCCAAAAACTTTAAAACCATATCAGAAGACGAGCTTTTAGATTTATTAGAAAACAGACCCTCCGACATAATTTGCCATAATTCTAAAGAGCTTTATCATATACTTTTAAATAGCGGCAAAAATTTAAACTGCTTTAAGTTTGATACCTTACTTGCAGGTTATTTATTAAACCCTTCTGCCGCCTCTTACGATATTGAAAAACTTTATTCGGGCTACGTTTTAAAAGATATAAATGCCGATTGTAATAATACCGAAAAACTTGCAATTAAGGGCTTTATTCTTTACAAAAAACTAGAGGAAGAGCTTATTAAAACCGGCGAAGATAAGCTATTTAAAGAAATTGAAATGCCACTTGCATTAGTGCTTGCAGATATGGAGCACGAGGGCTTTTTATTAGATATACAAGGCCTTAAACAAGAGGGCGAAGAATTAACCGAAAAGCTTACTCTTTTAGAAGAAGAAATTTATGTTTTAGCAGATGAAAAATTTAATATAAATTCACCAAAACAGCTTGGTGTTATACTTTTTGAAAAACTCGATTTACCGCATAAGAAAAAGACAAAATCGGGTTATTCCACAAACGCAGAGGTGCTTGAAAGTTTAAAAGACGTGCACGAAATTGTGCCTAAAATTTTAGAGTACCGCACCCTTTCAAAGCTAAAAGCCACCTATTGCGACGGACTTCAAAAAGCGGCAGATACTAGCGGTGTTGTGCACACAACCTTTAACCAAACCGAAGCTAGAACCGGCCGTATTAGTTCGCTAGAGCCAAATTTACAAAATATTCCGGTCCGCCGCCCCGAAGGTAAAAAATTAAGAAAATACTTTATTGCAAGAGAAGGCAGGGTTTTATTAGATGCCGACTATTCTCAAATTGAGTTGCGAGTTTTAGCCGCAGTTGCTAACGATAAGCCAATGATTAAGGCATTTAAAGAAAACGTTGATATACACACTCTTACTGCAAGTGAAGTGTTTAATTTGCCACCCCTATTTATTACCCCCGATTTGCGTTCTAAAGCAAAGGCGGTTAACTTTGGTATTGTTTACGGCATTGGCGCATTTTCGCTTTCAAAAGACATTGGCGTAACGGTTGCCGAGGCAAAAGAAATGATAAACGGTTATTTTAACACCTATCCGGGTGTTGCAAAATATATGGAAGAAGTGGTTGAAAAAGCCAAAGCTGACGGCTTTGTTACTACACTTTTCGGCCGCAGAAGATATCTGCCCGAAATTACCGCTTCTAACGGTATGCTTCGCGCATTTGGTGAACGAGTTGCACGCAATATGCCAATTCAAGGAACAGCTGCCGATATTATCAAAATTGCCATGATTAAGGTTTATAACCGCCTAAAGCAAGAAAAACTTGACGCAAAACTTATTTTACAGGTTCACGACGAACTTATTATTGAATCAAGTTTAGCCGATAAAGAAAAGGCCGCTATAATTTTAGAGCACGAAATGAAAAATGCGGTAAACCTAGCAGTAGAAATGAGCACGGAAGTAAAGAGCGGCACCACCTGGCTAGAAGCAAAATCTTAATGCTTTTTGGTGAATTTTCACACTGTGTCGCGTGGTAGGTTACAACCTTACCGACACTCCACATTGTAAAAATTCCCACAAAAATCATTTAAGATTTACAAGAAAAAATTATGTGGTTTGGTGAAACTGTGTTTTATATTGCTTGATGGGTTACAACCCTTTCTTCCCACCACATAACGCAAATTTCCTCAAAAATCTTACGCTTAAAATATTTTGCTGTGTGGTTTAGAGCGTTACAACCTTACCGCCACATTGCATTGCAAAAATCTGCATAAAAATCTTATGCTTGGCTATGTTTTGTGGTTCCTCGTGGGAGGATTACAAAACTATTACACAAAAATAGTTTTTCAAACACTAAACAATTTTTTTAAACACCAAACAATTTTTTTAAAAATATAGAATAAAAAATTAAAAAAGCATAAAAATTTAAACTCTAAAAAAGCCTCCCTTGTTAAAGGGAGGGGGACCGCTTGCGGTGGAGGGATTGAAAAATGGATTTTACTGAAATTACCTTAAAGGTTAAAACTGAAGATTTAGAAATTGCATCGGCAATTGCTAATATGACGGTGCCTTACGGCATTTACATAGAAGATTATTCCGATTTAGAAACCGAAGCCGTAGCAATTGCTCATATAGACTTAATTGATGAAGAACTTTTAGAACGCGATAAAACCACCGCCGTTATTCATATCTATTTACCGCTTGAAGAAAGCCCTTTAGAAGCAATTTCATATTTAGAAGAACGCCTAAATGCCGAAAAAATTGCCTTTACGGTTACAAGCGGCGAAGTATATTCTAAAGACTATTTAAACAACTGGAAAAAATACTTTAAGAAAAAAGAAATCGGCGAAAAATTGCTTATTTTACCCTCTTGGGAAAAGGAAGAAAACACCAATAGAACAATATTAAAAATTGATCCCGGTGCTGCTTTTGGCACAGGCACACACGCAACAACCTCAATGTGTTTAGAGTTACTTGATAACTGCGTTAAAAAAGATATGGAAGTTTTAGATATTGGTTGCGGTAGCGGCATACTTTCTGTTGCTTCTGCACTGCTTGGTGCTAAAAAAGCGCTTGGTGTAGATATTGATGAAACCGCCGTTAAGGTTTCAAAAGAAACGGCCGCATTAAACGGTGTTACTAAAAACACAGAGTTTTTTGTTGGTGATGCAATAAAAGAAGTAAACGGCAAATTTGATATTATAGTTGCCAATATAGTTGCAGATGTTATAATATATTTAAGTGATAAAATTAAACCATTGCTTAAAGAAGGCGGCATTTTTATTTGTTCGGGCATTATTGAAGGCCGCGAACTAGAAGTAAAAGAAGCCTTAGAACAAAGTGGGATGGTTATAACTAAGTATTGCAACATAGATAATTGGTACGCATTTGGAGGAAGCTATGATAGAGCTTAGCGAAAAAGCGCTTGAATTAAAATCAAAAGAAAAAGAATTATTAGAGCTTTATAACACCTTAGAAATTGAAAGTTTAAAAAATTCGGTTAACATTTTAGAAGAAAAAACTGCTTCTTCCGGCTTTTGGGACGACCCCGAAGAAAGTCAAAAGGTGCTAAAAGAAATAAGCGCAAAAAAAGCAAAAATTAATAGTTATACCGCTTTAAAATCTTCTTATGAAGACCTTTTGGTGCTTATTGAAATGGCCGATGAAGAAGATGACGAAAGTTTACTTCCCGAAATTGAAGAAGGCTTTAATAAATTTTACACCGATTTAGAAACAATTACCCTTTCCACCCTTCTTTCAGGTGAATATGATAGCAAAAATGCTATTTTAACCTTTCACGCAGGGGCTGGCGGTACCGAAGCCCAAGACTGGAACGAAATGCTTGTTCGTATGTACACTCGTTGGGGTGAAAGGCATGGTTTTAAGGTTAAAACTATAGACTTTTTAGATGGTGAAGAAGCAGGGTTAAAATCTTGCGTGCTAACGGTTGAAGGCCTTAACGCTTACGGTTATTTAAAGGGCGAAAACGGGGTTCACCGCCTTGTTAGAATTTCTCCTTTCGATGCTTCGGGCAGAAGACACACCTCTTTTGCATCTTTAGAAGTTATGCCCGAAATTGACGACGACGCTAATATTGAAATACGCGAAGAAGATTTAAAGGTTGATACCTATCGTAGTGGCGGGGCTGGCGGTCAGCACGTTAACAAAACCGAAAGTGCCGTGCGTATTACCCATATACCAACCGGTATTATTGTTGCTTGCCAAAACGAAAGAAGCCAACACCAAAACCGCGAGGTTGCCTTAAAAATGCTTAAAAGTAAGCTCGTTGAAATTAAAGAGCGCGAGCATTTAGATAAAATTGAAGACATTAAAGGTGTTAAAACCGAAATTGCTTGGGGCAGTCAAATTCGTTCTTACGTTTTTATGCCTTATACTTTAGCAAAAGACCATAGAACAAACGCCGAAAACGGCAATATAAACGCCGTTATGGATGGCGATATTGACCATTTTATAAACTCTTATTTAATTGCAAAAAGCAAGGGTGAAATTTAATGCAAAAAATAACCTCTTTTACAATTGACCACACAAAATTAGAGCCGGGGCTATACGTTTCAAGAATAGATGGCGATATTACTACCTATGATTTAAGAACTAAAAAGCCAAACACTAATGTTCTTATGGACAACGAAACCATGCACACTCTTGAACATATGTTAGCCACCTTTTTAAGAAACGGCGAAATTAAGAATAAGGTTATTTATTTTGGTCCAATGGGTTGCCAAACGGGTTTTTATTTACTTATAAAAAATGCAAATAACGAAGAAACTAAAAGGGTTTTAATAAAGGCACTTAAAGATACAATAAACCACAACGGAGAGGTTTTTGGCAATAGCGCGGTTGAGTGCGGTAATCATAAAACCTTAAACTTAGAAAAAGCAAAACTAGAAGCCGAAAGTTATTTGAAAATATTAGAAAATACATCAACTTTTAACTATTAAGAAGGTGAATTTATGCAAGGAAAACGTTCCTGGGCAGAAATTGATTTAGACGCTTTAAAGCAAAACGTTGAAAAAATAAAAGCCACCATAAAAAGCGGCGAATATATGGCGGTTGTAAAGGCCGATGCCTATGGGCATGGTGCTGCAGTTATTACTCCACTTTTAGAAAAATGGGGTATAAATAACTTTGCGGTAGCCACCATTGAAGAAGCCGAAGAACTACGCCGTGTGGGTGTGCTTGGCAATATTTTAATTTTGGGTTATACAGACACAGATTTGGCCTTTTCTTTATACGAAAACAATATTAATCAAACGGTATTTTCTTTAAATTATGCTAAAGAATTAAATGCAGTTGCAAAAAAACGCGGCATAAAAATTTCGGTAACAATAAAACTAGATACAGGTATGAGCCGCATAGGTTTTAACTGCAGAAATAAAGATGCAATTGAAAGTTCTAGCTTAGAAATTGCCGAGGTAGCAAAACTTAACAATTTAAATATTACAGGTTGCTTTACTCACTTTGCTGTAGCAGATAGTGAAGAAGACAATAACGTGGCTTTTACAAACGTTCAAGCAAACCTATTTTTATCTGCTGTTGCAGAAATTAAGGCAAAAACAGGCAAAGATTTAAAAATTCATTGTAATAATTCTGCAGGCGCATTATATTACCCCGATATGCAACTAAATTATAGCCGCATAGGTATTGCAATGTACGGCTTAACGCCCGATCCTTCTTTAAATTTGCCCATAAAATTAGAGCCGGTTATGAGCTTTAAAACGGTTATTAGCCAAATTAAAACCATTACAAAAGACCAAACCGTAAGCTACGGCAGAACCTTTAAAGCAGAAAATGATATTACAGTAGCCACACTCCCTGTTGGTTATGCAGATGGAATTTTACGCGGCTTTTCTAACAAAGGTTGCGTGCTTGTAAACGGTCAAAAAGCAAAAATAATTGGCCGTGTTTGTATGGATCAAACGATGGTTGATATAACCGGCATTAAAGCAAAAGAGGGCGACGTTGTTGAAATTTTCGGTAAAAATCTACCTGCAGATGAACTTGCCGCTTTAAACGATACCATTAATTACGAGCTTGTTTGTGCGGTGTCAAGAAGAATACCAAGAATATACTTTAAGCAAAATAAAATTACACGAATTGAAAATTACATAACAGGCTAAATAAAAGCACCCTAAAAATTGGGTGCTTTTTATTGCCATTTTAAGTTAATAGGTTTAAAAAAATGTTAGCCGTTAGTATTTTTTTAGCCTTGAATAGACGATTTTAAAATTATATAATTAAGTGTGTATATATATTTTAAATATATTTATTTCTTGTGGAGGAAAAATTATGAAAAAACATCTTTCAATTCTGCTTTCGTTAGTGTTAGTAGTTGTAGGCATAATTCCCTGCCTTTCTAATATTAGCGTAAAAGCAGAAAATCCAAACCTTATTACCGATGGCGACTTTGAAAGCTACGCAGTTAATACCGAACTTACTAGCGGCGCATTTCATTGGGTAAGCGGCAACGGTATTAACAAATTATCTTGGGTAGATATTAAAGATAATGGTTGGACAATGTCGGCTTACGGTAAAGCATCGGTTATCGACGTTTCATCAATTGGCGGTAGCAAAGCTTTGCAATTAAACAGCCCCGACCACGTAACATATAAGGTGGTAAGGGTTGAGCCAAACACTCTTTACGAATTCACTTATGATTATTATCAAGTAAAACAGGCAATCTCTAATCCATCTGCTTATGGTGTAATTGGCTTTGCAGATGACGTTACACGTTTGCCAATTTTAAATAGTAATAAGGTTTATATTTCGGGTGGCGGCACAGGTATTGGCACAAGCGAAACCGATACTTACCCTGCAGTAAGCAACATTACTTTAACCGAAGTAACAAACGTTTTAGGCGAAAATGGTGTGGTTAATAACTGGACTAAAGCAAAACTACGCTTTAATTCGGGCATATTTACCCACGTTGCACTACCTTTCTATGCTTCTAACAGTTCTAAAGAATTGGTTGTTGTTGACAATCTAACTTTAAGAGTTGTTCCAACAGCAAGTGTTACCACAAATACAGTGGGAGCAGGCGGCATTGGTGGTGTGGCAAGCGTTACACCAAACAATCAGCCACTTGAAGACGGCCTTGCTTTAACATATAAAGCAACTGTAACTCACGATTATTCAACATTTTTAGGTTGGTTTAAACCAGGTGAAAGCACACCCTATAAAACCGATTTAACCTTTACAGAAAATTATAATTCTGCAACCTATGAAGTTTTAGAAGCAAGATTTTCTTCCACAGTTAAAAATATGATTAACGACTCTAACTTTGAAAATTATGCCGTTGGCCATAATTTACAGGGTGACGCCACAAACCGTTGGGACGGCGAAGGCATTAAAGGTAACTACGCAACACCGGGTGAATCCGGTTGGATTTCGGCAGGTAACTGGATGAAAATGTTTGTTACCGACGAAAAAGCAGTTTCGGGTACAAAGAGCTTCTCCTTACAAGGCGGAAACTCTGTTGGTAAGGTAGTTAAGGTTGAAGGCAACAAAAATTATACTTTAAGCTTTAAATACTATGCACCTTCAGGTAATAAAATTTCTCACGTTGGTGTTAGAGATTTAACAGGCGTTACCGAATTCCCATTTGAAAACAGCTATTACGGTAACGACACAAAATTTACAAGTTTTTATCAATATACTCACGCAGCTTCGGTTGTTAACGACGAGTGGACAACAGTAAGCATTGATATTGCAACTAACAGCACAACCGAACAAATTGGTATTTTCTTTGCAGGAAACACAATTGCTGCCGATACCTTTATTTATTACGATGATATTTATTTAATCGAAAAAGGTAGCGCCGCAAACTTCTCGCAAATTAATAACCAATATAAAACACAAGGTAGAACAGTTTATAAAGACGGTATGCCATCTTTATTCTACACAGCATCTGCTTTTGAATTTTCTGCAAACTTTGCGGGCGATGCAATTGTTAACTTCCAAGTAGATTCACTAAAAGATGCTTTTGGTGAAGAACATTACTTAACAGTTTACGTTGATGGCGTAAGAAACCCCGAAAGATTAGTTATTGACAAAGCAGGTAGCGTTAACGTAACAGTCGCTGAAGATTTAGAAGCAGGCGATCACACAATTTCAATTTATCGTGCTTCTGAAAACTATCAAGGTAAAATGTACGTTCGCGGCGTTATTTTACCCGAAGGTGCAACTGCACTGGCCGCCCCCGCAAATAAAGATAAATATATTGAAGTAATTGGCGATAGTATTACTTCCGGTTGGGGTATTGTGCCATATAGCGGTTCAGAAACCGCAACTTCTCTTCGTGAAGACGGCACAAAAACCTATGCCTTCTTAACAAAAGAAGCATTAGATACTGATATTAGCGTTATTTCACAAAGCGGTATTGGTATTGCTTGCCACGCAAACGGTAACACCGACGATACAATGGATATGGTATATCCCGTTGTAAACTATTCACATGGTTATAAAGATACCTATAATCATGCTCGTCAACCAGATATTGTTATTATCAATATCGGTACTAACGATAATTACGCTTTAACACACGGCACAATGACAACTACCGAAGTCAAAGAAAAGTTTAAAAATTTCTTATATTATGTTCGCGAAAAGAACCCTGCCGCAAACATTATTTGGGTATATGGTATGATGCTTTCTGCCCAAAGCGAAATGAATACCGTTATTCAAAACGCAATTGAAGAGGTTGGCGGCGAAGCATGTAAATTCTATTCAATTGGTATGACAGGCAACCAATCAGCTCACGCCGGCCACCCCGACGCTGCAGCACACGTAGCCGCAAGTGAAGCACTAGTAAACTTTATTAACGAAAAGAATTTATTAGCTTCAACCCCAGCAGTAGAACCCGAAAAACCCGATGATGACGAAATTGAAGACGATACAGACAACCTAATTGACGACGGTACTTTTGAAGATTATGCAGTTGGTACCGGCGTAAACGCAGGCGCTTACCACTATATCTCGGGCAACGGCGTTAATAAGCTAACTTGGGTTGATATTAAAGACAATGGCTGGACAATGTCGGCTTATGGTAGTGGTGTTGTTGTTGACGCTTCTCCTTATGGCGGCACAAAAGCATTACAATTAAATAGTCCCGACCACGTAACATATAAGGTTGTAAAGGTAGAGCCCAACACCCTTTACGAATTTACTTATAGTTATTATCAAACAAAACTAGCACTATCTAATCCATCCGCTTATGGTGTAATTGGTTTTGCTGATGACGTTACACGCCTACCAATTTTAAACGCTAATAAGGTTTATATTTCGGCAGGCGGCACAGGTATAGGAGAAAGTGAAACCGACCCATATCCTGCAGTAACAAATATAACAACAACCGAAATCACAAACGTTTTAGGCGAACATGGTAAATTAAATACCTGGACTACCGTTAAGCTTCAATTTAACTCCGGCGAATTTTCAACCGTTGCATTGCCTTTCTATGCTTCTAACGCAAAGGTTGACGGTGCTTATCAAACAGTTTTAGTAGATAACCTATCCTTAAAAGCAGTTCCTAAAGAAGTTATAACCGATGGTTCGTTTGAAAATACAACTGCACAACCTGGTGGCACTTTAGATAACAATAAGCAAATTTGGGCAACAGGCGCTAACTATACAAGCCCAACACAGGTTATGAACGCGGCCGATTTTGTTGGCGGTGTTTACGCAGGCGGTTGGGTAGTTAAAGAAAACACAACCTACGCCTTTACTGCAAATAGCCAAAACGAAAATCCCACAACCCCCGAAACTCCTTACGGCGAAAATATGCTAATGATTAGAAACCGTTGGCAAGCATTATGTAAAGTTGCAAACGTTAAAAATAATAAAGATTATATTTTAACCTATTATTATTACGCAACAGTAGAAAACCACAACCTAAACGTTAGCCAACCAAAACTAATTGGTATTGAAGACGTAAGCACAATTTACGCACAAAACGCTGCAGGTGGTCCTGATTCATACGTTAATACCAACGTTGAAGGTCAAGTTGCAATTGAAGGTTATTATTCCGATACTGCTGCCTTTGGCAGATGGGTAAAACGCACCGTTATATTTAATAGCGGTAATAGCGAAAAGGTTTTAATTCCATTTGACCATCAAAACGGTTTAATGTTTATTGATAATATTGAATTAAAGGAAATGGTTCCTGTGGAAATTACCTATGATTTAAAAGAATCTGCAAGAATTGAAATTATCGACGGCATTGAAGATGCTCCCGTAGCAGATGGATCAATATTTACCTTTAAGGTTATTGCCGCAAAAGAAATTGTTTCAGTAACACAAAACGGCACTTTAGTAACACCCGATGCAAACGGCATTTACAGCTTTACTGTTGACGGTAACACAACAATTGCAGTAAAAGTTACAGGCGATGAAAATCTTCCTGCGGCTGGCAAAACCGCAGACGGTAAAGACCTAACTAAATATGATACCGCTCTTTATACTGCAGACATTTCTAAAGGCGATACAGTTTATCACGAAGTAGCATTAAACTACGTTGGCAGAAATGAAATTCAATTATTATACCCCATTTCAGAAATTATTTCTGTTCGTAATTACGGTTTAGATAAGCACTACGTTTTAGGTGTTGACTACGAAATTACTGCAGACGGTAAACTAAAGATTTTAGAAAACGGCGGTATTCCACAATATCAAAACGCACCAATTAAAGATATTACAAGTTCTTCTTCAGATTGGGAAAAATCCTGGCCTGTTAGTGAAACACAACATATCTCTACTTGGGGCGACGACGTAATTCCTGCTTACGGTATTGCAGTAACCTATAAACACACAACCACTTGGAACGGCGGATTTAAGGGCTTTACTCAAAAAGACCAAACCGCAAAAATGCCAACAACCTACCAAAAACTACAAAACGGTAACGACGTTAATATTGTTTTCTTTGGCGATAGCGTAACGGTTGGTTGGTCTTCTAGTGGCTTAAATCAAACTGTTTATAATGCAGACAACTCAACAACTAAGGTTGATTCACTAAACGTTAAGCCCTATGCTTCAACTTGGGCAAATATGTTTGTTGAAAACCTAAAAGGCAGATATCCATCAGCTAATATTGATGCATATAACCTTGCATTAAGCGGTAAAGATTCGGCTTGGGGCAAAAACAACATCGTTGCTCGTTTAGGTTTACTTTCAGAAACACCCGATTTAGTTGTTATTGCATTTGGTTTAAACGATTCATTAGATAATTACACTTCAGTTTCAGCTTATAAAGCAAACATTGAAAGCATTATTACAAACGTTCGTGCAGTTTGTGGCGACGATACCGAAATTTTATTAGTATCTCCCTTCTTACCAAACATTAACTGCTCACGCTTTAGCGTTGATACCTTCACAGGTTACGAAAATGCTTTATTAGAAATTGCCGCAACCGATAGTCTAGTTGGTGTTGCAACAGTTACAAGCTACTTTAAAGAAATTGTAAAATCTAAAAACGTATCTGATTATTTAAGCCAAAACATTAACCACGGTAACGACTTTGCTAATAGAATTTACGCTCAAACTTTAATTGCGGCTACAACCTACGTTGAACCTGCCGCATATATACCCGGCGATATTAATGGCGATGGCGAAGTTACAAGTAAAGACTTAACTGCTTTACGCCGCTACTTAGCCGACTGGGACATTGAAGTAAACGAAGCCGCTTTAGACGTTAACGCAGATAACGAAGTAAGTGGTAAAGACGCAACTTATTTAGCAAGATATTTAGCCGACTGGAACGGTTACGAAGAAATTCCTTCGGTTGTTCCCCCTGCAGTGGTTAAAACAAGCATTACTCCAGAAGCAACAGTTTCGGGTACAGATTTAGAGGTTAATCTATCTTTAAAGGATGCCGCTAAATTAAACGGTGTTGTTTCGGGTTATGAACTAACCTTAAAATACGATGCTACAAAGGTTGAATATAATTCAATTAGCTTACCTGCTAACTTTTTAGGAGACGCTAACGTTGTAGCAAACGGCGAATTAAAAATAGTTTGCTATTCTTCATCTAGCATTAACACAGATATGCTTTTAAACTGCGTTAAATTCACAGTTAAAGATGGTGCTAGTGGTACCGCAGAATTTACTTTAACTGTTGACGAAATAACCAATAACGAAGGTGTACCTTTTGATTCAAATTTATATGAAGGCGGAACAGTAGGTATAGTTCTATGATAAAGCATATAGTTTTTTGGCAAATTAAAGACGATCTCGGAAAGCAAATTGTAATGCCCAAAATGAAAGAAATGCTTTTATCACTAGTTGGTAAAATAGATGGTTTAAAATCTATGGAGGTTGGCTTTAACTATAACGGCGGCGAATATGATATTGCTTTATATTCGGTTTTCGAAAATAAAGAAGCACTTGCCGTTTACGCTAACCACCCCGACCACCTTGTTGTTAAAAAATATGTACATGAGGTAATTAAGGGCAGAACGGCAGTAGATTACGAAATATAATTAAAAGCGGATGCAAGAATTGCATCCGCTTTTTTATCTTGTTAAAAGCAAAAAAGTGTGTTAAAATATTTATAACTTTAAGTTGGCTGAACGGTCGCGGGGTAAATTCCCTGAGGAAAGTCCGAGCTTCACAGAGCAGAATAGCAGCTAACGGCTGCCAGGGGCGACCCTCGGACGAGTGCAACAGAAATATACCGCCGTTTTTACGGTAAGGGTGGAAAGGTGAGGTAAGAGCTCACCGGGCTTTTAGGTAACTAAGGGCTCCTGTAAACTCTATTCGAAGCAACACCAACCGAAACCATAGGTCTGCTCGGCCTGTTTCAAAAGGTGGCTAGAGCGTATTAGCGATAGTACGTCGAGATAGATGACCGTTTTTAACAGAACTCGGCTTATAGGCCAACTTAAAGTATTTATTATTAGGAGTATATATGAAAAGAATAATATCATTATTAATATCTTTAATAATTGTAATAACGGCTTTTTGTTCTTGTGCGCCCGAAGGCACTGAGTTTGTCGGTGTAATTCAGGGCGGTTATAATAATTATATCACCGTTTCAACCCTAGACGAACGTGTTGATTTTTACGATGCCGATATAATTGTTAACGTTGCAGAACTTGGCTTTAAACCCGAAATTGGCAGGTCAATAAAAATTACAATTAAAGAACGTGGCACTAACGAATTTAATACTGTAACCATCGTTCCGCACAAAGTAGAACTTATAGAATATAAAGTAAACGAAATTGACCATAAAAAAGCCCAAGAACTAATAAGTAGCGGCGCTACACCGGTTGATGCACGAAGCCTAGACGAATATAATATGGGGCATATAAAAAATGCCGTTTGCTTAACCTATAAAACTATGGAAAAGCATTATAAAACGGCATTACCTAACAAAAACGCAACCCTTGTTGTATATGCAAGAAGTGAAGAAACCGCTTTACTAACCGCAAGACATTTAATTGCGTTTGGTTACACAAAGGTTTATTCAATGGGTAGCGTAACGGGTTACCCTGAAAATTTAGTTGTATAAATTAAACCACCTAACAAGGCTGTTAGGTGGTTTTTATATGCCCAAAATCTACAAAATACTTGTTGTTTTTACAAAACTATGGTAAAATGTTATCAACATATTTTGGGGAGGCAAAAAAATGAAACTTTGTCCTAAATGTAATGCACAATTTACCGATGCCGTCTTCTGCCAAAATTGCGGTACAGCAGTAGAAGATGCGGCATTTTGCACCAACTGTGGCAAAATAACCCCACTTAAACACCAGTTTTGCCAATATTGCGGCGCAGTAAGAACCGAAGATGGCGAATTTGTAGCTCGCCCGGTAGCACCTGCAAAAGAACCTATTGCAGAACCTGTAGTAGAACCTGTTGTAGCAGAGCCTATTGTTGAAACAGTTGCAGAGCCAACTGTTGAACCCGTTATAGAATCTGTTGCAGAGCCCACAACAGAAGCAGTAGAAGAAATACCCGTGGCAGTAGCAGTAGCAGAAACGGTTGAAACACCCGTAGAAGCAACCGAAGAAGTAGAACTTGCAGAGGTTGTTGACAGCGCTAATGACGAGTATATAGAAATTGATACCACTAATATTGAAATAGTAGAAAAGCCTAAAAAGAAAAAACTTTCTAAAAAGGCAATAATTATAAGTTCAATAAGCCTGTTTTTAGTTGCGGCAATAGTTGTTGGTTTATTTTTCTTTTTGCCTAAAAAAGAAAAACAATATAACTTTGTTTTATACCTAAAAGATGGCGAACTTATGTTTAATAACCTTGACATAAACAAGGGTGAGTGGCAGTTAAGTAAGAGCCTTTTGGAATATACGGTTGAAAACGATGAATATTCAACTGTTGGATGGTCCGTTGCTGATTTTACATTAATGAGCAAAAATGGCAAATATATCTTTTATCCTGATAAAATGGAGAAAGGAACATCCTACGTTAACCTTTATTATAGAGATGCTAAAAACCCAAATGCAGATGCTAAAAAGGTTGCAGAAGAAGTGCGTGGTTACTTTGTTAACGACGACGCTACCATTGTTACCTATTTAAATAAAGATAAACAAGTTTATCAATATTTTATTGGTAAAGATAAAGAAGAAAAAATTGCAAACGACGTTATAAGATTTAACGTTTCTAACGATGGTAAAACAGTTTTATATATAAACAATGACAAAACACTTTACGCTAAAAAATCGGGCAAAGATAAAGAAAAACTTTCTGCTGACGTTACAGATATAGAAGCTGTTAACGAAAAGTTTGATACCGTTTATTATACTAAAGACGACGTTTTATATAAACAAGTTATTGGTAAAGATAAAGAAAAAATAGACGATAATTTATATGGTATTGGCAAACTTTATGATTCGGGCGAAATGTATTACGTTAAATATAACACAAAAACCGTAAATGCGTGGGACTATGTTGAAGACGATATGGCGGAATATGATGCCAATATTACAATACCTTCTTACCCCGAATACCCCGATTATTACGACTACTATACCTCTAGCTATTATTACAGCTATTTTGATTCTGAAGGTTATCAAGCAGCGTTAGATAAATATTACGAAGAATATGATAAATATTGGGAAGCTTACGAATTATATCAAAGCAAATCTCAGCGTGATTATTTGCGTGAAGAACTTCAAAGTTCTAATATAAAAGTTACAACCTATAGCCTTTATTATTACGACGGCAAAGAAGAACACAAAGTATCTTCTAAAGATATTAGCTGTTATGTTAATTGTGCAGAAGATAAACCGGTTGCAATATATGAAATAACAGAGATTGCTAAAACAAAACTTACAAGCATTACAAGTGTTAGCGATCTAGAAAATCGACTTAGTTACTCAGGAGCACGAACTGTTTCTTATGGCGTAGCCTCAAAAGAAAAAGAATTAGAGCTAGAACACGATAATATATATTCTATGAAAGTAACAACTTCCGGCAATACAGTTTATTATATAGTTAAAGATGATGGTGCAGATTATACAGATGAAGGCGAACTATATAAAGCCACAATTAAAAACAATAAAATAAGCAAAACCGAAGAATATGATGAGGCTAGTTATATTTCTGCCGCAGACGACAAGAACGTTTGTTATTTTAAAGAGTATTCCGGAGAAGATACAGATTTATATCTAAACAAAGAACTTGTAGCAGAAGACGTATGCGATATTTGCTCGACTGATTTAGATAAAAAAGTGATTATTTATGGTACTGATTATTCTAAGGAAGATCATACTGAAACTATACATATTTACAAAGACGGAAAAACAAAAGAAGTTGCAGAAGATGTTTACGATTGCGAAATTCTTCCGGATGGCAGAATAGTATATTTATGTGATTACAGCAGAACGCTTTATACTGGTGAACTTCGTATTTACGATAATGGTAAAGACGAAAAAATAGACGATGACGTTTCTCGCATTATTGTACCTTATTCTAATAATTACGGCGGAAACGTTACGGGCTGGGTAACACCATAAATCAAAAAGCACTCAACGAAGGTTGAGTGCTTTTTATTTATATTTAAAAAAGTTCTTTTTCAAACCAAACCTCTTTAACGCTAAAACTTTGGCCGTTTAAATAGTTTAAAATACCGGCATCGGTTGTAAAATTAAAGGTTAGTTTATAAGAGCATAGCGCTTGTTTTTTAAAGCCGTGCGAATACTTGCCGTATTTACCATCTCCCAAAAGCGGATGGCCAATATGGGCCATGTGTGCGCGTATTTGGTGGGTTCTGCCGGTTAAAAGCTTAACCTCAATTAAAGATAAATCACCCTTAGTTTTTAATACTTTATACTGCGTTTTAATGGTGCGGTTGCGCTCGGTCTTTTTATTATCAATAAAGACCTGATTTTTTGTTTCGTCTTTAAATAAAAAGCCTTCTAAAATTGCCTCTTTTTTCTTTGGGGTGCCAATTATTACCGCTTTATAAATTTTATCAATTTCTCTAAGTTTAATTTTTTCGCAAATAATTTTTAGACTTTCGGCATTTTTGGCGCCAATAACAATACCTTCGGTGTTGCGGTCAATTCTATTACATAAACTTGGTGCAAAACTGCCGTCTTTTTCTGGGCTATATTCACCCTTATTATATAAATAACGTTGCATACGCGATAGCAACGTATCCCTATACTCGTTTTTATCGGGGTGGCATAAAACACCTTGCGGCTTATTCATTAAAATAATATTTTCATCTTCATATACAACCGTAAGAAAATTACTAGCCGATAAAAAGTCGTAATTTTTTGGGACCTCTTTTAAAAACTCGTCGCTTACGTAAACCGTTAAAATATCGTTTTCTTTGGCCTTAAATTCAGCATTTACCCATTTGCCGTTAATTTTTACGTCCTTTTTTCTAAAGGCTTTATACATTAAAGAAGGGGGTAAAGTGGGCATAAGTTTTTTAATAAGTTTGTCTAAACGCATATTAGCATCGTTTTTGTTAAGTGTAAATTCTACCATATTATTCCCCTTCCTTTTTATTTTTAAAAATTATACCATTTTTAGAAAATCTTTACAAGGGTAAAGAACAAATTATTACTAACAATAATAATTGAAAGGAGATGTTTTTTATGCAACAAAAAGGTAAATTTATAAAAGGTATGGGAGTAGGCCTTGCGGTAGGTGCAGTAGCGGCGGCTGCCGGTAAAAAGGCGATGGATAACAAAAAAGCAATTTCTAAAAAAACCACAAAAGCAGTAAAGGCCGTTTCAAGTTTTGCTGACGGAATTCAAACTCTTATGAAATAATTAAAGGAACAAGCAGAAAATACTCTGTTTGTTCCTTTTTTACTTGCACTTATATTAAATTAATAGTATAATACTTTTATTAATAATTAAGGAGTAATTCTTGTGAAAATAAAAGATACACTTTTAAGCTTTCTGTCTTTTGGCGAAAGTTTAACGGTTAAAGACCACGATAACGAAGATTACAAACTTGCCACTAAATTTAGTTATGGACCAAGTGTTGTAAAATCTTCACTTGCTTGTAAAAATACTAAAGATTTAATTTTAAGCAGTTTAGTTAACACTTTACCTTTTGCCGTGCTTTCGGTTTTAGTGTTTGCGCTTATTAATTTCTTAAATGGCGAAGTTTTAACCTACACAAAATTCTTTGGGGCAGGCATTATTTGTTACTTTGCATTTGTATTGGTTGAACTTATTATTAACAGCTTTCGCCACGCAAAAAAACATAAAATTTTATCTTCAACCTTAATAATAGCTGCGGTTACTTTTGTTTTAACTTCGGGTACCGCTATTAGAGAAATTTATAATATTATAGCAAAAGAATATTTGCCATCTTCAATTTTTAATATTTCTGCGTTACCCATTATTTTTGCCTTAATTAGCTTTGCCGTTATTAGCGGCGGAGAGGTTAAGTTAATCCCAAAAACCATTGTTGCCGGTGTAATAAGTTTATTATTCGTTGCAAGCAACGTTAAGGGACTTGCATATATTCCTTACATTGTTTATGTAAAATTAGCCTTACTTTTAGCGTTAATAGTTTTAATGGTTTTAAGCATAATTAAAGAAAATAAGGGACTTAAAATTAATTTTAAAAAGCCTTTAATTATTTTTGGAATTACTGCGGTTTTAACAATTGCTTTAGCTTTGGTTTTAGCATTTGTATTTGGCGATATTCACCAAGTTAAATTTATTTTAAATACCGCTTTTGCCGGTGTTTTTGGTGGCGACGTTACGTCGGTTGCCTTACTTGAAAACACAGTTGGTGGCGGCACCATTACCAATAACAACATTTTATACGGTGTTATCGGTGCAATTTCTTACATAATGCCAGGTTCATTTTTAGTTAACGCGTTAACACTTGCAGGCTTTGATATGGGGGCTAAAGGTGAAAACGGCACGGTTATTGGTATTTTATATGCAGCAATTGGCTTTATTGTAACGGTTGGCCTTGTTTTAAGCGTTATAAGTTTATATATCGAATTTATTAAAGCAGGGGCAAACACCAAAACAATGGTAACCGTTAAACGTTACGTTACAGCCGCTATTATGGGGGCTGCGTTTGTAACCATTATATCTTTGGTTTCAAGCTTTGTTAATTTAATGAGCATTACCTTTAGCGGTGTATTTGGCATTTTATTTGCAGTTTCATTAATTTTAATAAACTTCATTTTAATTAGAAGTTATAAAATTAATTGTAATCTTGTTGCGGTTGCAACCGGAATTTTCACACTTTTGGTTATGCTTTTTTCTGATGGCATAGTTTTATATTAAAAGTATTAACTTAAAAAGGGCCGTATAGTTCGGCTCTTTTTTGCATATTTTTGTATTTATGCACAAAAGACCTGTAAAAATAAATAAATATGCAACTATTTTGCATAAAAATGTTAAAAAACTGTTAAAATTAGGGGTTTTTGCTTGACATTTATGCAAAACAAGGGTATAATAATGCATAATTATTCAAGATATTTAAAGGAGCAAACATTTATGAACAAGCAAGATATTAAAAAGGTAGTTTTAGCCTATTCGGGCGGACTTGATACGTCAATCATTATTCCTTGGTTAAAAGAAAATTACAACAATTGCGAAGTTGTTGCAGTTTCGGGTAACGTTGGCCAAGCTGACGAACTTGAAGGATTAGAAGAAAAGGCGCTTAAAACAGGTGCCAGTAAGTTATACGTTTTAGATTTAACTGAAGAATACGTTGACGAATATATTATTCCTTGCGTTAAAGCAGGTGCTGTTTACGAAGAATATTTACTAGGTACAAGCCACGCACGTCCTTGTATTGCAAAAGGCCTTGTTGAAATTGCAATTAAAGAAGGTGCTGATGCAATTTGTCACGGCTGTACCGGTAAAGGTAACGACCAAGTTCGTTTTGAACTTGCCGTTAAACATTTTGCACCCAATATGCCAATTATTGCTCCTTGGCGTGAGTGGGACATTAAATCTCGTGAAGAAGAAATTGAATATGCAGAAAGCCATAATATTCCACTAAAAATTAATCGCGAAACCAATTACAGCAAAGACAAAAACCTTTGGCATCTATCTCACGAAGGTATGGATTTAGAAGATACCGGTAACGAACCTTTATACGAAAAAGAGGGCTTTTTAGAAATGGGTGTTAGCCCACTTAAAGCACCCGATAAGCCAACCTATATTACAATTGATTTTGAAAAAGGCGTGCCCGTAGCATTAAACGAAGAAAAAATGAGCGCTAAAAACATCATTTTAAAACTTAACGAAATTGGCGGCGCAAACGGTATTGGTATAATTGACATTGTTGAAAACCGTCTTGTTGGTATGAAATGTCGCGGTGTTTACGAAACCCCCGGCGGTACAATTCTTTACAAAGCACATAGCGTTTTAGAAACCTTATGTTTAGATAAAATGACTATGCACGAAAAACAAAAGCTTTCAATTACATTTGCTGAACTTGTATATAACGGTCAATGGTTTACTCCACTTCGTGAAGCACTTTCTGCTTTCGTTGATAAAACTCAAGAAAACGTTACAGGTAAAGTTAAACTAAAACTTTACAAAGGCAACATTATTAACGCAGGCGTGTGGAGTGATTATTCACTTTACAGCGAAGAGATTGCAACCTTTGGCGAAAGCGATTACGATCAAAAAGATTCTGCAGGCTTTATTAACCTATATGGCCTACCCATTAAGGTTCAAGCAATGGTAGATGCAAAAAACAATAAAAAGTAATAAATTTTATGCAGTCCGTTCTGCTTTTTAGCAGGGCGGAATTGCCTTTATTATAGAAGGGACGTTTCTTATGGCAAAAATGTGGCAAGGCAGAACAGATGGCCTTACAAATAAAATTGCTGATGACTTTAATTCGTCGATTTCTTTTGATAGTCGTATGTTTAAAGAAGATATTTTAGGCAGTATTGCCCACGCAAAAATGCTGTGCAAATGCGGCATTATTTCTGAACCCGAAAAAGAAGAAATTGTATCGGGTCTTTCTGAAATTATGTCTGCTTTAAAAAAAGGCGAACTAAAAATCGATGAAACTGCCGAAGATATACACATGTTTATAGAGGCAGAGCTTACTAAAAAATACCCTGTTTCGGGTAAAAAATTACACACTGCAAGAAGCCGTAACGACCAAGTGGCATTAGATTTAAGATTATATTTACTAAACGAAAATCGCAATATTAGAATACTTGTTAGAAATTTAATTAAGGCATTAATTAAGGTGGCAAAAGAAAACACCAAAACCATTATGCCGGGTTACACACACTTACAAAGAGCGCAACCCATTGTATTTTCTCACCACTTGCTTTCTTACTGCTTTATGCTTTTAAGAGATTTAGAAAGATTAAACGATTGCGCAAAACGTACCGACGTTTCGCCAATAGGGTCTTGTGCACTGGCAGGTACTACTTATAATACCGACCGCGAGTATGAAGCAGATTTATTAGGTTTTGATGCTGTTTCTTTAAACAGTTTAGATGGCGTAAGTGATCGCGATTTTGCCTTAGAACTACTTTCTAGTTTAAGCATTATAATGATGCACCTTTCTCGTCTTTCCGAAGAAATCATTTTGTGGACCAGTTTAGAATTTAATTTTGTTGAATTATCTGACGATTTTACAACCGGTTCTTCAATAATGCCACAAAAGAAAAATTCCGATATGGCAGAGTTAGTTCGTGGTAAAACCGGTAGGGTTTATGGCGACCTTATGGCCCTTCTTACCACTCTCAAGGGTTTACCCCTTGCATATAACAAAGATATGCAAGAAGATAAAGAAGCTATTTTTGATGCAGTTGACACCGTTAAAATTTGTTTAGAGGTTTATGCCCCTATGATAGAAAGTATGACGGTTAAAAAAGAAAATATGCTTCGTGCGGCAAAAGAAGGCTTTATAAACGCCACCGATTTAGCCGATTATTTAACCAAAAAGGGTGTGCCTTTTAGAGAAAGCTATAAAATTTCGGGCGAACTTGTTTCTTATTGCATTAAAAACAATAAGGTTTTAGAAGAATTAAGTTTAGAAGAATATAAAGAATTTTCTGAAATTTTTGAAGAAGATTTATATAACGAAATTGATTTATTTACCTGCGTATCAAAGCGTATTTCTTTGGGTGCAGTTAGCGAAGAATCACAAATTAAACAAATTGAATTTATCGAGGAACAACTAAAAAATGACTAAAGTTTTTATAGACGGTAGTGCGGGTACTACGGGGCTTAAAATTAAAGAGCGTTTGCTTTCTAGAAACGATCTAAAGCTTATTATTTTGCCCGATGAATTAAGAAAAGACAATGCGGCAAAAAAAGAAGCAATAAACAGTTCAGATATAACCTTTTTATGCTTACCTGATGATGCCGCAAGAGAATCGGTTGCGCTACTAAATAACACAAACACAGTTATTATTGATACTTCAACAGCCCACCGCGTAAACGACGATTTTACCTATGGTTTTCCCGAAATTGTAGGATATGAAAAGGTTAAAAACGCTAAAAAAATTGCAAATCCGGGTTGCCATGCAAGTGGTTTTATTGCACTTATAGCCCCACTTGTAAAAAGTGGTATAATTGCAAAAGATACAAAGCTTTCTTGCACAAGCATTACGGGTTATTCGGGCGGTGGCAAAAAGATGATTGCCGATTATGAAGAAGGCAATAATCCATTAAACCTAGCGCCCCGTCTTTACGGCT
Source organism: Acutalibacteraceae bacterium (assembly GCA_045540715.1). Taxonomy (GTDB): domain Bacteria; phylum Bacillota; class Clostridia; order Oscillospirales; family Acutalibacteraceae; genus UMGS1279. Next base: position 107,690 of record JAZQHT010000016.1, read on the forward strand.
TAACACAAAACCATAAGCATTTAAAAGAAATGGCTTTTTATACAGGGCTTGAAACCCCTCCGCTATTTTTACCCATCGTTTCAAACTTTTATAGCGGTATGCAGGTAACCGTTCCCATTTTTACAAACAAAATAAAAGGCAATATGAAAGATATTGCAGAAATTTATAAAGAGTGTTATAATGGTGCGGTTGTTAAATTTTTTGAAAATGCAGATGAAGCGGGCTTTATGTCTGCAGCGGCATTTTCTAATAAAGATTCAATGCAAATAACCCTTTCGGGTAACGAGGAAAAGATTTTATTAACCGCACGTTACGATAATTTGGGCAAGGGAGCATCGGGCTCTGCAATACAAAATATGAACATTGTTTTAGGTAAAGACGAAACAATTGGTTTAGATATATAGTTTATTTTTAGGAGAAGTTTATGAAATTTATCCCAGGCGGCGTGTGTGCCGCAAAAGGTTTTAAAGCAAACGGAATTCATTGTGGTATTAGAAAAAACCGCTCAAAAAGAGATTTGGCACTAATTTATAGTGAAAGTCTTTGTTCTGCGGCGGCAACCTATACTCAAAACTTAGTTAAGGGTGCCCCCTTACTTGTTACACAAGAAAACATAAGTAACGGTTATGCTAAAGCAATAATTTGCAATAGTGGTAACGCTAACACCTGCAACTCTAACGGTATAGAAATTGCAAAAACCACCTGCGAAATTTTAGCAGAAAGTTTAAATATTGATAAAACCGACGTTGTTGTAGCTTCAACCGGTGTTATTGGTCAAAAGCTAGATATTACACCAATTAAAAACGGTATTCCGTCTTTAATTGAAGGACTTACTAATAATGGCAGTAACCTTGCGGCAGAAGGAATTATGACAACCGATACAAAATTAAAAGAGGTTGCGGTTGAATTTACCTGCGGTGGCAAAACCTGTAAAATTGGCGGTATTGCAAAGGGCAGCGGTATGATTCATCCTAATATGGCAACAATGCTTGTGTTTATTACCAGCGACGTAGCTATTAGCCCTAATATGTTACAAAAGGCCTTAAAGGGAGATATACAAAACACCTTTAATATGATAAGCGTTGACGGAGATACTTCTACTAACGATATGGTAACGGTGCTTTGTAACGGTATGGCAGAAAATGAAATTATTACCGAAGACAACGACGATTTTAAAGAATTTATGAAAGCACTTAACAGCGTTAACGTTGAGCTTTGCCGCAAAATTGCAGGCGATGGCGAAGGCGCTACAAAACTACTTGAGTGCGTTGTAAGTGGGGCAGATACTAAAGAAACCGCAAAAACTGTTGCAAAAAGCGTTATTTGTTCAAGTCTTCTTAAAGCCGCAATGTTTGGTGCAGATGCTAACTGGGGCAGAGTGCTTTGTGCAATTGGATATAGCGGCGCTAAGGTTGACGTAAATAAAATTGACCTATATTTTAAAAGCGAAAAAGGTAAAATTCTGGTTTGTAAAGACGGCTTTGGTGTTGATTTTTCTGAAGATATTGCTAAAGAAATTTTACTTTGCGAAGAAATTGAAATTTTGGTTGAACTTAATAGCGGAACTGAAACTGCCACGGCATTTGGTTGCGATTTAACCTACGATTACGTAAAAATTAACGGGGATTACAGAACCTAAAGGAGAAAAGTATGCATAACGATTTTTCTAATATGGAGCGCGCTGAGGTTTTAACCGAAGCACTGCCTTACATAAAAAGATATACCGGCAAAACGGTTGTTGTTAAATACGGCGGCAACGCAATGATAGATGAAAATCTAAAGCAACAGGTTATGGAAGACATAGTTTTACTATGGCTTATTGGTGTAAAAATCGTGCTTGTTCATGGCGGCGGTCCTGAAATTAACGAAGTTATGGAGCGCTTTGGCAAAGAGCCAAAATTTGTTGACGGACTTCGCGTAACCGATAAAGAAACCGTTGATATTGTGCAAATGGTGCTTGCAGGTAAAGTTAATAAAACCTTGGTTAACCTTTTAGAAATGAAGGGTGGCAAGGCGATGGGTATTTCGGGCCTTGACGGACGCTTAATAGAAGCCGAAGCTAAAGATGAACGCTTAGGTTACGTTGGCAACATTAAAAAGGTTAATATTGCCCCCGTTGAAGATTTATTAGAAAAAAATTATATACCCGTTATTTCAACCATTGGTTGCGATAAAAAGGGTAACGCATATAACATTAACGGCGATACGGCCGCCGCTTTTATTGCAGGTGCTTTAAAGGCAAAGCGTTTAATTATGATGACCGATATTGCCGGAATTTTAAAAGATAAAGATGATCCAAAAACAATTATTCCGCACTTAACCGTTAGCGAAGCCAAAAAGCTTTACAAAAACGGTGTTATTTCGGGTGGTATGATTCCAAAAGTTGATTGCTGTATTGAAGCAATTAACGAGGGGGTTAAAAACGTTATTATTATGGACGGCACCGTGCCGCACTCTATTTTAATGGAACTTTTAACCGACGAAGGTGCAGGTACAATGGTTGTAGGAGATAAAAATGAATAACCTTAAAGAATTAGATAAAAAATATATAGCCAATACCTATAACCGCTTTAATCTTAATATTGTAAAGGCAAACGGCTCTTACGTTTATGATGAAAACGGCAAAGAATATATAGATCTTGGCTCGGGTATTGGTGTTACGGCATTTGGCTTTAACGATGAAATTTATAAAAACGCAATTATAAATCAGTTAAACCTTTACCAACACACCTCAAACCTTTATTATACAGAACCTGCTGTAAAACTTGCCGAACTTTTATGTACAAAAACCGGTTTCAAAAAGATTTTCTTTTCAAACTCTGGGGCCGAAAGTAACGAGTGCGCCATTAAGGTTGCTCGTAAATATGCGGCAGAAAAACGCGGTAAAAACTGCTATAAAATTATTACCTTAATTAATAGTTTTCACGGAAGAACCATTACCACTTTAGCGGCCACCGGTCAAGAGGTCTTTCATAAAGACTTTTTACCATTAACAGATGGTTTTATAAACTTGCCGGCTAACGATATTAAGGCAATAAAAAGCCAAAATAAAGACGAAATTGCCGCTATTATGCTTGAAACAATTCAAGGCGAAGGCGGTGTTAACCCACTTAATGCCGATTATCTAAAAGAAGTAGCAGAATATTGCAATAAAAACGATATTTTGCTTATTGTTGACGAGGTTCAAACGGGTAACGGCAGAACGGGTAAACTTTATTCTTATCAGCATTTTGGCATTATGCCCGATATTGTTTCAACCGCAAAGGGCCTTGGTGGGGGCCTTCCAATAGGGGCAACGCTTTTAGGAGAAAAAGTAGAAAACGTTTTAGGCTTTTCAGATCATGGCTCAACCTTTGGTGCAAACCCTGTTTGTGCGGCAGCGGCACTTAGTATTATTAGCCGTTTAGACGATGCATTTTTAGATGAAGTTTCTAAAAAAGGCGAAATTATTTTTAATGCATTTAATGGTTTTAAAGGTGTTAAAAGTGTAAGCGGTAAAGGTCTTATGGTGGGCATTGAAACCGAAAAAGACGTTAAAGAAATTATGCCAATTCTTTTAGAAAAAGGTGTGTTATGCTTAACAGCAAAAAACAAATTACGTCTTTTACCTGCCCTTAACATAAAAACCGAAGTTTTATTAAAGGCAATCGATATTATTAAAACCTGTTTATAGGAGATATTTATGAATTTAAAAGGCAAAAGTTTTTTAAAACTTTTAGATTTTTCCAAAGAAGAAATTGAATATTTAATTAATCTTGCGGCAGAATTAAAAGACCAAAAGAAAAAGGGTATTGCCCATAAAGAAAAGGTGGGCAAAAACGTTGCTTTAATTTTTGAAAAAACAAGTACACGCACCCGTTGTGCTTTCGAGGTTGCTTGTGCCGACCTTGGCGCTCATCCCGTTTATATTGATTCAAACGGCAGTCAAATTGGCAAAAAAGAAAGCATTGCAGATACCGCAAGGGTACTTGGCCGTATGTTTGATGGTATTGAATATCGTGGCTTTGGACAGGAACTTGTTGAAGAACTTGCAAAATATGCGGGCGTACCCGTTTATAACGGCCTTACTAACGAATTTCATCCAACGCAAATTTTAGCCGACTTTTTAACTATAAAAGAAAAATTCGGCTCATTAGATAATATTAAACTTTGCTATATGGGAGATGCCCGTTATAATATGGGCAACAGCTTAATGGTTGGTTGCGCCATTATGGGTATGCACTTTGTGGCCGTAAGCCCTAAAAAGTATTTTCCAAATAAAGAGCTTGTAGATACTTGTTTAGAAATTGCTAAAACAAGCGGCGCTAAATTAGAGTTTATAGAAGACCCAATATTAGCTACCAAAAATGCCGACGTTATTTATACGGACGTTTGGGTTTCTATGGGTGAAGACAGTGCTGTTTGGGCAGAAAGAATAAAAGAACTTTCACCTTATAAGGTTACTAAAAAATTAATGGACAACGCAAAAGAAACTGCAGTGTTTATGCACTGCCTACCCGCTTTTCACGACCTTAAAACCACCACCGGTAAACAAATTTTTGAAGAATTTGGCATAACCGATATGGAGGTTACCAACGAGGTTTTTGAAAGCGAAAAATCAATAGTTTTCGACGAAGCCGAAAACCGTATGCACACAATAAAAGCGGTGCTTTACGCCACCCTTTAATTAGGTTTTAAAAAATTGCAATTTATTAGCTCTTCTTCGCTGGTAATTTGCAATTTTTTTAATAGTTCAATTACAAATGGGTTTTCAAGCGGCGTTAAATAAGCGGAAGAATTTGCATAAATAGTGGCGTTAACCTTGCCTTTTTCTTGCGCCTCAATTATTTTGGGTCCGCCAACGCAACCGCCTATACACCCCATACCTTCATAAAAGTTAGCATCAATTTTACCCTTTTTTATTTCTTCTAACATATTTTTTAAATTAATTACCCCATCTGCCTTTTTGGTTTTTAGGGGTATTTTATTTTTATAATCTAGTTGCTTAACGGTGTTTTTAACCGCTTTTGAAACTCCGCCCGATACCGCATAAATTCTACCTAATTTACTAGAGTGCTCTTTAATTTCGTTCTCTTCTTTTTGTGGGTTTATATCTGCAATTTTAAAGGCATCTAAAAGCTCTTTAAAGGTAATGCAGTAGTCAATTGCCCCTAAAAACAAAGGGTCTTTAATTTCGGCCTTTTTGGCAAGGCAAGGACCAATAAAAACGGTGGTTGCTTCTTTATTTATTGCCTTTACAAACCGCCCTGCCGCAATCATGGGGCTTACCGATAAATTAAGGTGGTCTAATAAACCGCTATACTGTTTTTTAATTAAAGAAATCCACACGGGGCAACAACAAGAAGTAAGCATATAATCTTTTTTAGTTTTAATTTGGTGCTTAAATTCCAATGCTTCTTTAAGGGTTAAAATGTCTGCAAAAAGCGAAACCTCAATAACCCCCGAAAACCCTAGCTTTTTAAGGGCGTTTCTAATTTGACCCATAGTTGCACCTTTAAATTGCCCAATAATTGCAGGGGCAACTAAGGCGTAAGAAATTCCGCCGCTATTTACTTTTTTAAGAGCGGCAATAATATCAACGCTTGGTAAAATTTTGTTTTCTTTGCAAACCTTTATGCACTCACTACACCCAACGCAAAGCTCTTTATTTATTTTAAGTTCACCGTTTTTTATTTCAATTGCGTTAAAAATACAAGCCGCCTTACAGCCGCCGCATTTACCCTCCGTGCAGGCTTCGGGCTTTATAACGGCAGGGTGTTTTTCGGGCTCTAATAGGCAACTTAAATGGTCTTTGTTTGAGCCCTCTAAATTGGGTTCTGTTTTTAAAATTTCTTTTTCCAAAAGTTTTTCATAAAGCGTGTTAAAATCCATAAAAATAAAACTCCTTATCTTTAGTTTAACCTAAAAGTAAGGAGTTTTTAATTATTTTACACCGTTTTTATAAAGGGCTTTTGTGTGGTTTTGGGTTACTTTAAATTGCCCCGTTGCATATTGATTTATTATATCTTCAATTTCTTCTTTCGTTTCGTTATAAAAGCTAAGCATCACAAAATCGGTGTTTGGTAATACTGCAATATGTGTTGTGTTGCCGTTTAAAATTTCGCTATACCCTTTATTGCAAGTAACGTAAAAGGTTTTATTTTTGCGGTCGTACAGTTTATGTTCACAGTTTTTGCAACCTGCACCGTTTTTTAGAGGGCAGTTTTTGGTTAACATTAGCGGCAGTTTGCCATAAGCAAAAATTGCGGTTTTTATTTCTCCCTCAAACACTTCTTGCTCTTTAATTTCGGGAGAAAGTGTAACGCACCAAAAGTCTTTTAACACGTTTAAGCTGTAAGAATTTATAACGTTTAAACCAAAGCCGCCCATAAGTTTAAGCCCACTATTAATTGCAAGCGGAATTTGTCCAAGATTTGTTATAAGCAACGCTGTAAAGCCATTTTCTTTTGCTTTAATAATTTCGTTTTGCCAAATGTCTTCGTTATCTGCAAACCGTGAGAGTGGGGCAATTTTTTCTATGCCTTTTTCTAACACCGCCAAAGCCGAAACGGGTAAAATTATACCGCTAACACCATTTAAATTTTTAGGAATTAACATTTCGTCTTTAAGCTCGATAATAACTTTTGGTGTTTTATTAGCTTTATTGTTTGTTTCAAGTTGTAGTTTTACGTCGCTATGATTATTAACCGCCGTGCGTTCTTTGTTTAAAAGCTCAACGGCCTTTCGTTTTAAATTATTTAAATCTTTAACAAAAAGACCATCTGAAATTTCGCAAGTAAAATTATTTAAATAATAAACGCTAAAGCCAAGTTTTGAAAGTTGTTCTTTTGCCTTTTCTTTTGTTAAGGGGAGGTTTTGCGCTAAGTTTGGCACTTCGCCTTTTACGGTTACTTTTTTATTATCTGCCGTAGCGGTTAATATGGTATTACAGTTTTCTTTAACTAATAAACTAAAATCAAGCGGTATAATAGAAGGGTCTTTGCGGTAAAGGTTGTGTATAACCCCTTCACTTTGTTTAGAAAGGGCCTTGTCTTCTTCACTTCTTATACCAAACATATTTTTGCCTAAATTTTCTGTGTAATAACCATCTGTAAAACCGCCACGAGAAAAAGAGTTTCTTAAAATTTCGGGCATATCTTTTGGCATATTGCCGTTTAACTTGGTTTTAAAAGCGTAGGTTGCGGCGGCAACGTATTCTGCCGTTTTCATACGTCCCTCAATTTTTAAAGAGTCAACACCCATTTTTTCTAATTCGTCAATATATTCTAGTAATGAAAGGTCTTTTAAGCTTAGGTCGTACCCCGTGCCGCCTTTTGCTTTAAAGGGCAATCTGCAAGAGCCGGCACAAAGTCCGCGGTTGGCACTTCTGCCACCAAGTGAAGCACTTAAAAAGCATTGACCCGATACGCTCATACAAAGTGCGCCATGCACAAAAACCTCGGTTTCAAGGCCTAGTTCCTTTGCTTTTTTGCAAATATTTATAATCATTTCTTTACTGCACTCGCGCGAAAGCACAACCCTTTTAAATCCAAGCTCCTTTAAAAATTCAAGAGCGGCAGGGGTGTGCACCGTCATTTGTGTTGAAGCGTGTAGAGTAAGCATGGGTATTTTTTCGTGCAGTAGTTTGCTAAGTCCAATATCTTGCAAAATAACGGCGTCAATACCAAAATTATAGGCCTGTTGGGCCAAATTAAAGGCATCTTCAAGCTCGTTATTCTTAATAACGGTGTTTAATGTTAAATAACTTTTTGCACCAAAAATTTTGCATAAGTTAATAGCATTAAGTAAATTTTCATCGGTAAAATTATCGGCGTTTCTTCTTGCGTTAAAATTGCCCGCACCAAAATAAACCGCATCGGCACCTGTTCTGAGCGCGGCGGTTAGTGCTTCCATATTACCTGCAGGAGAAAGTATTTCCATAAATTTTACCCTTTTATATTTTAAGCCCCAACTTTTTGTTAGGGCTTATTTTTTATAGATCGTTAATAACTAAACCTGTAATTAGTTTAGGATAAAAATAGGTTGATTTTTGTGGCATTTTTTCGCCATCTGCAGCCACTGCAGCAATTTGTTCAACCTTTGTTGGATTTAAAATAAAGCAGCAGTTTGCCCCGTGGTCAACCATTTCGCAAGCCTTGTTTAAATCTTTTTCGTAGGTTAGGTTTGTTTGGTTTTTAAGTGCTTCGGCATCAATTTTTAAAATTTGTTCTAAAATTAAAGAGTGTAAAACCGTAACGTCTAAAGAATATAACGATTCTTTAACACCGGGGAATACCTCGTCTAATTTAACGTCGGCTTTAAGGGCCATAACAAAATATTTATATTCAAAATAAAAACCAAAACCAATGCCGCCGGCATCGTAAATTTCTTTTAATAGGTGTTCCATATCTTCCTTGTTAACGCCTAATACGTCAAAATACTTGTCGCACCAAGAAAGCATTCTAAAGCCCGAGAAATTATCTAAACTATGCACAACCCTGTGTGTTGGAAGCACCACAAGACCGTCCGATTCCATGGGAACAAGCATCATCATAATATAATCGCTATCATCAGAAATTTTAGCATTTTTATATCTTAATGCAGTTTCGTAACGGTGGTGGCCGTCGGCAATGTAAAGTTTTCTTGAAACAAAGTCTTTAACAATTTCGTCAGTGTCTTCAACCTTCCAAAGTGTGTGGGTAATACCATCGTCGGCAGTGAACTTATAAAGCTGTTCTTTAATGTTATCTTCAGCTTTTTTAAGTGTGTTTTTGCCCTCGTCAAAATATAAGCTATAAACTAAAGAGAAGTTTGTGTGGCACTCCTTCATTAAATTAAAGCGGTCTTCTTTTGCTTTAGAAAGGGTGTTTTCGTGTGGAAGAACAACCCCTTTTTCAAATTCTTCTAATTTTACTCTTGCAATTAAGCCCTTTAAAGAATATTCTTTATTATCAAAAGTGAATTTTTCTTCGTAAATATAAATACCGGCAGTTTCATCCTTTGCTAAAATGCCGCTATCAACCCAGCTTCTATAATAATCGCCCGCGTTTTTATAAACGTCTTCGCCTTCTTTAGGAAGTTCCAAACGGATAACGTTGTTTAAATTTGTTCTTAAATAAACAATTCTTTCTTCCTCAGAAATAATGTCGTAGGGTGGGCAAGTAAGGTCTTTAATATCACCTGCTTTTAACTGATATCTTACAGCGTTAAAGGGTCTAATTTCTGCCACAAAAAATTCCTTCTTTCAAAAACTATATATTATATATATTTTAACATTATATAGGTTTATTAGTCAATATAAAAAATAAAAAGTGCAGAGCGTAGGTCCCTGCACTTTATATTTTATTTATTTTTCTAAAACCTTTAAAATGTTGGCCTTCATTAATAAGCCAATACCCAAAGAAGTTAAAATAATTTCGGGTATCATATAAGCACCGTTATATGTTAAAGAGAACCAAACGGCATCCCAAGTGTTAGAAAGTTCGCGCCAAATGGTAACGCCTGTAATAAAGTGGCAAGCGTAACGTAGTATTAGGGCGAGTATAACGCCTAACACAGCCGATAAGGTGCGGTTTTTAATTACCTTATTAAATATTCCCGAAAAACCTAAAACTGCATAAGCGATAATATAGTCGAAAAGTACAACCATTATTGCGCCTTGATCAGAAATAGCGCCTGCATAGGTAACGTTGCTAATACCAAAAATTAATTGAATAACGCCATAAACAAGGCCGGTTGAAATACCCCAGTTAAAACCAAAGGCAATACCAATTAAACAAACTGGAACCATTGAAAAAATGGTGGCAGAACCGCCGTGAATAAGCGGAATTGGAATATTCGGCACAAATTCGCTAAGCACTAAACCTAGACTTAAAAACAAAGCCGAAACGCACAACTTTTTTAAATCTTGCTTTTTCATAAATATCCTTTCTTGACAGCATATACCAAAAAACGGCGGTTCCAATACGGAACCGCCGATAAAAGCACTATTACTTTTTTCCTACGGCGGCATTATCCGCATCAGGTATAAGGGTTCAGGTTACTACCTATCTCAGCCGAATCTTTTCAGCACCCCATTAAGTTGTCGTGTTAAGTATAAAACAAAAGCAGACGTTTGTCAACATCTGCTTTAAAATTTTATTTAAATTGTTCTGCACTAATGCCAAATGCCTTTTCCATAGATTCAACAAGTTTGAATTGAGAAGCGGCTCTGTCGATATTGTGCTTATCTCTATGAGTTTTAAAATAAACGTCTCCGTCTAAATAGTCGGTTAAAAATCTCATACCGCACTCAAAGGTCATTAAAATTGCACCAAATGGTAAAAGTTCTTTTTCACGCTCGTTCATAATGCACTCTGTTTCAGATAAATAACCTTTTTTAAATGCTTCGTAAAGCTCCATATCAATATAAACGTTATCTAAATTAGGATCGTCTTCTTGACCGTGGTTAGCACCCGAACGAATAGCATCGCCAAAGTCAAATAGTAAAGAACCGGGCATTACGGTATCAAGGTCGATTACGCAAACAGTTTCTTTAGTTTTAGCATCTAATAAAATGTTATTTAACTTTGTATCGTTATGTGTAACTCTGTAAGGGATTGCTCCACTTTCAAGTTCTTTCATAATAACGTTAGTATAGTTTGCGCGAGCAATTACAAAATCAATTAAATCTTTAACTTCGTCTTTTCTTGAAAAAGCATCTGCTTCTAAAGATTTTAAAAAGGTTTGATATCTTTTTGCTGTGTTATGAAAATCTTTAATTGTTACGTGTAAAGAGTTAATATCAAACTTATCTAAAAGGCGGGCAAATTTGCCGTAACCTTTACCTGCGTTTTCAAAATCTTTGGGGCATTCAGGTAAATCGTAAGAAACGGTGTTGCCAATAAAACGATACATTCTATAATACTCGCCATCGGGAGTTTTATAAAAATCTTTACCGTCAACGGTTGGCATAACGTTTAAAGTTTCTCTTTCGGGGTCGCCGCCTGCTTTAATAATTTCGTCACGCATAAAGGCAGTAACCTTTGCAATATTTTCCATAACGTTTTCAGGACTTTTGAAAACGTTTTTGTTTATGCGTTGTAAAAGCATCTCCCCATGGTCGCCCACGTGGAAGGTGCTGTTGATATGTCCGTTACCATATGGAGTTGTAGTGTTCATTACAGCGAAATGTGCTAGAACTTCTGATAACAAATAATCACCTTTTTCTAAAAATTATAAAAATATTAAAAAAATTCTTTACTTATAAAAATAACAATGGTAATATAATTTTAGTATATTAAAAATTTTTTACTATACAAAAAAAGACCAACAATATATAAAAACAGTTCACAAGGTGAAATTATGAACAAACTACTCAGACCTAAAAATGCATTAAAAGTATCGTCAGTGTTTTTATATAACGAGCCAACTTTTAACGGCACAATGCTTTTACAAACCAAGAAATCAAGGTTTTATATGGTTGTGGGCAAAGAGGGCACAAGTTATATAAACGTAACGGGTAAAGAAGAAAAGCTTTCAAAAAATCAAATAGTTGTTATTGGTCCTAACAGCAGATGTATAATAAAGCCTAACGATAGTGAAGTTTATAAAATCATTGGTTTTGAAGGCAGCATAAAGAGTAGTAGAATTATTAATAAAATAATTAATCTTTCGGCGTTAAGCGGCAGTATTTATAAAGAACTTATTTTAAAATTTGAAAACAAAGAAGCCTTTAAAGAACGCGAAATTGCCCTTATAATTTCCACTTTAGAATATTTGCTTAATACTCTTATTAATCAGCAGTCAACTACCAAAATTAAAAGTGATGATTACGGCATTTTTACAGAGGCCGTTCGCCATATAAAAGAGAATTTAGATAAAGACATTTCAATAAACAATATGGCTTCTTATCTTTGCGTGAGTTCGTCAAAATTAAAGCGTGTTTTCGCAAAATATTCAGCACTAAGTATTCATAAATTCATGCTTGCGGTAAAAATTGAAAAGGCAAAAGAAATGCTTTCTAGCGGCCTTGCTTCAAAAGAGGTTTCAAAGCGTTTAGGATTTGAAAATCAAAACTATTTTAGCGCCGTTTTCAAACGCGAAACCGGTAAAAGTCCAAGCAATTATCATAAAGCAATTATAGAGAATATAGAATAAAAAACTCCCATACATATTATAATGAAGAAATATGTGTGGGGGAATTTTTTTGCGCAAAAAAACCTTTATAAAAAATGCTGTGTTTTTAACCGTTACAAGCTTAATTTTGCGGTTTGTTGGCGTATTTTTCAGGGTGTGGCTTTCACGCACTTTGGGAGCAGAGGGGATGGGACTATATCAACTCGTAATTTCGGTTTATGTACTAGCTTCTGCATTTGCTTCGGGCGGGCTTACAACCGCCGTTACAAGACAGGTATCCGACCGCCTTTCATTTAACGATGGCAAGGGGGCAAAAAGGGCGGTTTTAGTATCGGTAATTTTAACCTTAATTGTGGCTGTACTTTCTATAATCTTAATATATGGTTTTTCTAATCAAATTGCTAAATTTTTCATTAAAGATATTAGAGCGGTAGCGGCCTTAAAGACACTTTGTTTGGGGCTTCCGTTTATGGGTGTAGCAAGCTGTTTTAAAGGCTATTTTTTAGCGCGAAGAAAGGCATCTAGCCCATCTTTTGCACTTATATTAGAGCAAACCGTTAGGATGATTTTAGTTTTTATTTTTGTTAGTGATGCGGCAAAAATATCTCTTTCTTATGCTTGCGCTACAGTACTTTTTTGTGATGGCCTTTCTGAAGGAGCGTCCTGCATATATTTATACTTTGGTTATTTAAAAGATAAGAAAAACATTGTAAGAAAAGGCAAACAAATAAAATTTAAAATCTTAATAAAAGAAAATTTGCGTATATCTGTGCCAATAACGGCAGGTAAATATTTATCCTCATTTTTAAGAACGGTTGAAAACCTTTTAATGCCGCAAAATTTAGCAAAATACACTTCTTCTTATAAAACAAGTTTAGAACAGTTTGGTATGATAAAAGGCATGGCGCTACCTATATTATTTTTTCCGGCATCGTTACTTAGTTCTATTACAACTTTGCTTATTCCCGAAGTTAGTGAAGCTAAAGCAAAAGGCAACAATATTGCAATTAAAAAAGCGGTAATTAAAAGCTTTAAAATAACGTTATATTCGGCCTATATTTTGGGCGGAATTTTTTTAACCTGTGCTAAAAGTTTAGGGGTTTTAATTTATAAAAGTGAAGAAGTTGGATTTTTAATAAAAGCAATAGCGCCGCTTGTGCCTGTTATGTATTTAGACAGCATGGCGGACGGTCTTTTAAAAGGTATCGACCGCCAGAATAACACGCTTTTTCATAGCTTTATAGATTCGGTTTTAAGAATAATTTTAATTTTGGTTGTTGTTCCAAAGTTTGGTCTTTTGGGTTTTTTGTGCATTATGTATATAAGCAATTTTTTAACCTGTTTTTTAAATGTTGGAAGACTTTTAAAAGACGTAAAAGTGAAATTTTTATTTCAAGATATGTTTATAAAACCCTTGTTTTTTGCGGCGGTCTCGCTTTTTATTAGTCATTTAATTTTAATGCCTTTTTCACATATCTCAAATATTTTTTACCTTGTAGTTTTTTCTTTGCTATCGGGCGGTTTTTACGGAATAATGCTATATTTTGGAAAACTAATAACAAAAAAGCAATTTTTAGACCTTTATAAATAAAAAAGGTCTAAATTTTTGCTATTAAATAGAATATTTTTAGACTTTATTTATTTATATAAATGTTATAAAATTAGTATGTGATAATACCTTTAAATTAAAATAGGAGATATATTATGAAAAAGTTGTTAGCAATATTACTCGCTTTAACCATGTTGGCACTTGTTTTTACTGCTTGTAAAGAAGTACCTGCAGACGTGTCTAGCGATATTATTTCTTCTGAACCTGAGGAAGATCCATACATAGAAGAACCTTGGGAAGAAATTCCTGAAGAAGAAATTCCTGAATCTAATTTAAGCGCGGTTCAACTTCGTGCAAATAATATTCAAATGGGTGAAGACCAAGAATATATTCAAGCCTGCCTTGTTAAAGATAAAAATGGTAAGGTTTCGGGCAACAACTACAGACTAAAACAATTCATCAAAAAAGTTTATGCTAATAAAGACGTAAACGTTGTTTTCTTCGGCGGTCAAAACGTTGGTGTTGACGGCGGTTATACAGATAAATTTATTGCATGGTTAGATTCTGAAACAACAGGTTACATTAGCTCTTACGAAGCATCCTTCCCCGGCATTACTTCTGATGATGCTATTTTTAGAGTAAAACACGACATTGTTGACAGAGATCCCGATATCGTATTTTTAGATATGACCGTTCAAGATGCTTTTGGCGGCGGTGCTAAAAACAGAGCTGTATATTTTGAAAATATGGTTAGAAAAGTTTTAGAAGAAACCGATGCCGCAGTTGTTATTATTTCTAATGCTGCAGCAGAAGTTAACTCTTATAGACAAAATAACTCTAACCCCGACCCCATGATTACAGCAGCTGAATATCATAAGGCAATTGCTGAACATTATGACGTAGCTTACGTTGATTTCCATAACGCAACTTGGGATATCGTTTCTTTGTTAGTTGATAAAAAACCTTATGGTCAAATTCCTGTTTGTAGCTGGCCAATTTTTGGTGAATCCAATACCGACCTTTCAGACGTTGGTCATAAAAACCTATCTGAAGCATTAATAGCTTTAATTGAAAACGTTAAAGCAGAAACAAAAACAGATGCAAAACCATCTTACGGTAGCAAAACAAACGTTAATACATATTTATATAAGAACAACTCTTATATGAATTTTGACTATATGGATGTTATGGACATTTACTATTCTACTGATGTTGTAGGTATGGGCAAACTAAAAAATAACGCCGGTTATTCTTTAGAAAATCTAAAAGGCGCATCTTTGGCACAATGGTCAAAAGCGGCCGACCATAATGGTACCAGCCAATTCTTCCAGGCTTTCCGTCCTTTACTTTCTGCAGCAGATGCAGACATTAAAGAATCGGCTCCTATTATTATTAATATGCCTGAAGTAACAAAAACAAATAAGGCATATTTACACGTAGCATTCGACCCCGTAACAAGTGGTAGCCAAACAATTCCTTTCTCAATGTTTAGATATACTTGTTACGACAAAAACGGCAAGGTTATTGGCGGCGAAGGAAAAAGATCTTTAACAAAACCATCTTGGACCGAAACTCCCACAAACTGGACATATAACGGTAACGTAATTGAGCTAAGAGAAGGCACCGTTAAGGTTGTGTTCGAAATTTATTGCCCTGCCGGTTATATTAGATTATATGGTGTTAGCAGAACTCAAACCATTACCGGAAGAACAAACGTTAACTATTAATAAACAAAACCTGTCGAACTCTCGACAGGTTTTTTCTTGCAATAATAAAAAAGGTGTGTTATAGTAATAAAAAAGCGGCTAAACTGCTTTTGTTAAGGAGTAATTTATATGTCAAATATATGGCACGATATTTCACCAAAAAGAATTAAACCCGAAGATTTTATATGTGTTGTTGAAATTCAAAAGGGTAGCAAAAAGAAATATGAATTAGATAAAGAAACCGGTTTTATTATGTTAGACCGTATTTTATATACCTCAACCCGTTATCCCGCAAACTACGGTTTTATTCCCCGCACTTATGGCGACGATAACGACCCGTTAGACGTGCTATTACTATGCTCTGAAAAACTAGAGCCAATGACTTTAGTTAGGGCATACCCTATTGGTGTTATTACAATGATTGATAACGGCCGTAACGACGAAAAGATTATTGCAATTCCTTTTTCTGACCCTAACTATAATTGCTATAAAAATATTGATGATTTGCCTAAACATATTTTTGACGAAATGCGCCACTTCTTTGAAGTATATAAAAACCTAGAAAACAAAGAAACCGCAGTTGATGACGTTAGCGATAGAGAGGCCGCCTTAAAGGTTATTGCAGATGCAATTGAAAACTACAAAGTAAACTTTTGTTAAAATAAAATAATAAAAGCCCGAGATTTTCTCGGGCTTTATTTTTTTACTTATCTTTTTAATAGAACTTCTTGTTCGTATTTTTTAACTTCGTCTAACCACTCTGTGCCAACAGGAACGCCGTTAATTTCGCAGAAGTAATCCCAAACTGCACCAAAGGGATATGTTTTATATTCTTCGGTTAAAGCTAGGCGGCTTGTATAATCGCCTTCTAGTTCTGCCTTCATAAGATCGGCTGTGGGTTCTAGTAGTGCTTTAAGTAATGCTTTTTGCATATTTCTTGTACCAATTACCCAAGCGGCAATTCTGTTAATTGAAGCATCAAAGAAGTCTAAACCAATGTGAGTGCGTTCAACTAAACCGGTTCTTACCAAGCTTTGAGCAATTGCTTGAAGTTCGTCGTCTAAAATTACAACGTGGTCGCTATCCCAACGAACAGGGCGGCTAACGTGCAATAATAATTCTTTAGAGAATAATAAAACTGAAGGAATTTTATCAGAAATAACTTCTGTTGGATGATAATGTCCTGCATCTAAGCAAGGAAGCTTATTACGAGAAACCGCATAACCAATGCAGAATTCATTAGAACCAACGGTATAGCTTTCAACACCAATACCAAAAACCTTGCTTTCAAGAGCATCAACAGTGTATTTTTCGTCGATTTGTTCAGAGAATACTTCGTCAAGTGCTTCCATCATTCTGCGTCTTGGAGCTTCTCTGTCAACAGGGATATCTTTATAACCATCGGGGAACCAGAAGTTTGTAACTGCCTTTTGACCAAGCTCTTTACCAAAATATTCGGCAATTTTTCTACAAGCTTTGCAGTGGCGAATCCAGAAATTTCTAATATTATCGTCTGCAGAACTGATTGTAAAGCCGGTTTCTGCCATTGGATGAGAGAAGCAGGTAGGGTTAAAATCAAGACCCATACCCTTTTCTTTTGCCCAATCTACCCATTTTGCAAAGTGTTTAGGTTCTAACTCGTCAAGTTCAACCTTTTCATCAGTATCGGCATAAATTGCGTGTAGGTTTAATTTATGTTTACCGGGAATTAAAGATAAAGCCTTGTCTAAGTCGGCTCTAAGTTCTGTTGGGTTAGTTGCACGACCGGGATAGTTACCGGTTGTTTGAATACCACCTGTTAGTTCGCCATCAGATAAGAAACCTAAAACGTCGTCGCCCTGCCAGCAGTGCATAGAAATTTTAATGTTTTTTAACTGTTCTAAAGCTTTATCGGTATCAACACCGATTTTAGCGTATTGTTCTTTAGCAAGTAAATAAGCTTTTTCAGTTTTCATATATATTCTCCTTTTAAGCTAAGTTTTTACTGGTTTTAGTATAACACAACAAAATTTGTTTGTCTATAATTAGTCGTTAAATATTCTTTCTTCGGCTAGCGCGTCTTCGTCTTCTTCTAAAATGCCAAGTTCGCGGCGCTTTTCAATATCTTTATCGGGATTTTTTTCGTAATATGGATCAATCATAACCTTTTTAATAACAGGGAAGGAAAGCCAACTTGTTAAAAATGATTTAAAGCCGGGGAAGAAGGTAAAGGCCCCAACCAAATAAATAATAACCATAATTTGTGCAAATTGGTCGGTTGCACCCAATAAATAATATAAAGCTAAAGGTAAAACGTAAAGCACGGCTAAAATAAATTCAACCAAAAGTGTTTTTGCAAAGTTAATAAAGGTTAGGTTAAAAGCATTTTTATATAATTTTTTAACGGAAAAATCAAAGGTAATCATAAGCATATACATATAATATTTCATACCGCTAAAAATTATTAATCCTAAAAATGCTAATGCTAAACCAATTATTGCAAAGGTTTCGTTGCCTTTTAAGAAGAAAAAGAAATAAAGGTCAAAAAATATAAGTGCGGTTAAAACTGCATTAATAATACCAACTAATAATCCTTGCTTCCAATTCTTTTTAATAGTATCAAAAAAGTCGGTAACGGCAAAGTAAGGTCTGCGGCGGGTTGCATTACGCGTAACAAACGTAAGACCGCAATTACCTAGTCCACTTGTTAAAATTAGTAGTGCAAATGGAATTGAAATAGCGCCTACGGTAAAAAGTTTGCCAAAGTTAGAAAAGTAAATTTCAAAGAACTCAAAAAACGCCTTCTTTTTAGGCTCGTTCTTTTTTACACCCTTGCCATCTTTAAGCGGGTCGTAAAGCTGAAAAAGTTTAGCCATTATTATTTTCCTTCTTATACATTATTTTTCTTCTAATATCAATATGCTTGGTGCCCAAAATATAAGCGGCATAGCAAATAAGCGGAATAGGAATTAAAATCAATCCAACTAAAATTACATTTAATAAACCGTCTTTTGCCAAATCGTAATTGGGTATTAATAGGTCAATAAAATAAAAAGCGTAATAATTTATAAAATAAAAAATCTTACCAAATGTGGGGAAAATATTAAATATTTTGCAAACCAACAAGGCTAAATAACTTAAAATAAAGGGAGAATATCCTAAAAGCGCCGTAATAAGCGGTGCCTTTTTATTTGGCTTTTTGCCAAGCAGTTCGTGATTGTTCGCATCCACGTCTCCCAAATTCCAAAACTCAGTATAATAGGTTGCAATACCAAGCAAAGCGCCGCAAACCATCGTTACAATGTGAAGCGCGTTGGTAACGTTAACCGAAAGCTTGCCTGGTTTTGGAACAATTAAATAATCGTTGTTGTTTTTATATTCTTCTAATTTTGGATCGTCTTTTAGGTTGGTTACAAAAACCTTATCTTTTAGCGTTTCGCCATCTTCTGTAGTGTAAACGGTATAGTTTTCGGGTTGTGGGTTTACCCAGCCTACAGCCATAGCAGTAAGAGAAACGTTAATAATCCAAACCATTATAATAAGCAAAATGGTTTTTACAAAAACCAAAAACCCTAATTTAACGTATTTGTTAATGGTAATCACCCTTTTATATGTACTAATTATATTTTATTATAACAATTAAGTTTATTATAGTCAAACAAATTTGTTTTAAAAGTGTGAACACTTTGTAAATTGTTAATATTTGCTTGTGGCTTTGCAGTATATAAATTCAAAAACAAGACAAAATATTATCAGATGGCAAGAAGGAGAAGGTAATATAAAATTAAAACAAAGGTTTTAGTTTTTACTTATTTTAATCTTTTTGCCATCAAAACTTAAAGGAGAGTGAAATTCGTGAGCGAACAAAACAAAAACAAGAATTCTAAAAATCAAAACAATAAAAATTCCAAGAATTCTAAAAATAAGAGCGATAAAAACAGTAAATAGTTATTAATTAAAAAAGACAGGGGCACCCATAAAGTTGGGTGCTCGTTTTTTATTGTAAAAATTTTTACAAAATATTTGGAAAAATTCACTTGACATCTTGATTTTTTTAAAGTATAATTATAAACTGCAATAATGATGGGTGCATATACGCCAAACAGTCATTTTAGTAATGATTTTAGGCCAAAAAACCCACCGAAAAATGCGTAATTTTTAGGCAAAATACAGTATTTATACCGTAAAAAAATAAGGAGTGATTAAAGCCTATGGCGCCAAAGAAGGTTAAACTTGGCAATAACGAAAGAATGAGCTTTTCAAAAATTGATGAAGTTATTGAAATGCCCAACCTTATAGAGGTTCAAAAAGATTCTTACAAATGGTTTATTGACAAGGGGCTTAGGGAAGTTTTTGAGGAAATGTCCTCAATCAAAGATTTTAGCGAGAATTTAGAGCTTAAATTTACAACAGATTACAAGCTGGATGATACTCCTAAATACAGCGTTATTGAATGTAAAGCAAGAGATGCCACATATTCTGTTGCATTACGTGTAAGAGTACAGCTCATAAATAAGGAAACCGGCGAAATTAAAGAAAGCGAAGTTTTCTTAGGCGAAATTCCGCTAATGACAGATAGCGGCACCTTTGTTATCAATGGTGCAGAACGTGCAGTTGTTTCTCAGTTAGTACGTTCACCAAGCTGCTACTATGAGTTAGACGATAAAACTCGTCCTCCAAGAGTATTCTTACGCAGCACTATTATTCCTAACCGCGGTGCTTGGATTGAATGCGAAGCAGACGTTACTGAAGCTGTTGACCATGAGCCTATTTATGTAAAAATTGATAAAAACAGACGTTTTCCTCTTACAACATTTGTAAGGGCTTTAGGCGCATTTTCTTCTCAAATTGAAGAAGAAAAGAAGGCTATGGAAGCAGGGCTACCTAACCGTTACTTATGGGCAAAGGGAACCTATGTTGATGATTCTTTAGACCTAAACGGCGATATTGAAAACGTTTTAGGCTTTGATGAAAGAATCTCTGCTACATTTGAAAAAGACACAACCAAAACAGCTGTTGACGCTATTGTTGAAGTTTATAAAAAGCTTCGCCCGGGCGAACCTGCAACTGTTGAAGGTTCTGCAAACTACTTAAGACAATTATTATTTGATAGCCGTCGCTATGAGATTTCTCGCGTTGGCCGTTATAAATACAATAAAAAACTTTCAATAGTTGATAGAATTATCGGCTATACTTTATCACGCGACGTTAACTCGCTTTACACAGGTGAACCCCTATTTAAAGCGGGCGATAAAATGGATAAAGAATCCGCACTTTTATTACAACGCCACGGTGTTAAAGAAGTTTACGTTGTAATTCCCGAGCTTAACGATAAAGAATTTAAAGTAATTTCTAACGGTATGGTACCACTAGATGCTTTTGTTTCTGAAAAGGTTTATAACGCAACTAAAGACGTTATTAACGAAATGGTATCTTTCCCCGTTTTAGAAGATATTTTAAATTCTTGCGAAAACGACAAAGATTTAATTAATATGATTATCGAAAATGCAGATAACTTAATGCCCAAACACATTACAGTTTCTGACATTATTGCAAGTATTAACTACTTTGTTGGTATTCCTTACGGAATTGGCAAAAACGATGATATCGACCACTTAGGCAACCGTCGTATCCGTTCTGTAGGCGAATTATTACAAAACCAATTTAGAATCGGTTTTTCAAGAATGGAAAGAACTATTCGCGAAAAAATGACTCTAATGGCTCAAGACCCCGACAATATTACTCCTTTAGCACTTATAAACGCACGCCCTGTTGGCGCAGCAATTAAAGAGTTCTTTGGTTCAAGCCCATTATCACAATTTATGGACCAAACCAACCCTCTTTCTGAACTAACACACAAACGTCGTTTATCTGCTTTAGGTCCCGGTGGTTTATCCCGCGATCGTGCATCCTTCGAAGTGCGTGACGTTCACTATACACACTATGGTCGTATGTGTCCTATTGAGACTCCTGAAGGTCCTAACATCGGTCTTATCTCATATTTATCTACCTACGCAAAAATTAATGAATACGGCTTTATTGAAGCACCTTACAGAAAGGTTGACAAAGCAACAGGCCGCGTTTTAGACGAAGTAGTATATATGACTGCTGATGAAGAAGACGAATTTGTAATTGCTCAGGCTAACGAACCACTTGATAAAAACGGTAAATTTAAAAATAGTAAAGTTAACGTAAGATATCAAGACAGATTTATGGAAGTTCCTGCTGAAAAAGCAGATTATATGGACGTTTCTCCAAAAATGGTTGTATCTGTTGCAACAGCTATGATTCCTTTCTTAGAAAACGACGATACCAACCGTGCTCTAATGGGTTCGAACATGCAGAAGCAAGCTGTTCCTCTACTTAAAACCGAAAACCCAATCGTTGGTACAGGTATGGAATATAAAGCCGCAGTTGATAGTGGCGTTGTAGTTCTTGCTGAAGCTGACGGTGAAGTTAGACGTGTTGACGCTAACAAAATTGTTATCCGCGAAAAAGGCGGCGATTTAAGAGAGTACGAACTAATTAAGTTCTTACGTTCTAACCATGGTACTTGTATCAACCAACGCCCAATTGTTAAAGAAGGCGAAAAGGTTGTAAAAGGACAGGTTATTGCTGACGGTCCTGCAACTTCTAACGGTGAAATCTCTCTAGGTAAAAACGCTTTAATCGGCTTTATGACCTGGGAAGGTTACAACTACGAAGACGCTGTTTTAATTAACGAAAGACTAGTTCGCGATGACGTATATACTTCAATTCATATTGAAGAACACGAATTAGAAGCAAGAGATACCAAACTTGGTGCCGAAGAAATTACAAGAGATATTCCAAACGTTGGTGAAGATGCATTAAAAGACCTTGACGAACGCGGAATTATCCGTATCGGTGCAGAGGTTCGCTCGGGCGATATTCTAATTGGTAAGGTTACACCAAAGGGTGAAACCGAACTTACTGCTGAAGAAAGATTACTTCGTGCAATCTTTGGCGAAAAAGCAAGAGAAGTTAGAGATACTTCTTTACGCGTACCTCACGGTGAATACGGCACAGTTGTTGACGTTAAAATATTTACACGCGAAAATTCAAGCGAATTATCTCCCGGCGTAAATATGGTAGTACGCGTTTATATTGCACAAAAGAGAAAAATCTCTGTCGGCGATAAAATGGCCGGTCGTCACGGTAATAAGGGTGTTGTTTCCCGTATTTTACCTAGCGAAGATATGCCTTTCTTAAAAGACGGCACACCGCTTGATATCGTTCTAAACCCACTAGGTGTTCCTTCACGTATGAACATCGGTCAGGTATTAGAAGTTCACTTAGGTTATGCTGCAAAAGCATTAGGCTGGAAGGTTTGCACCCCTGTATTTGACGGTGCTCACGAAGCCGATATTCACGAGTGTTTCAAAAAAGCCAAGATTATTAACGGTGAATACGTTGATAGACAAGAAGGCGAACACGAAATTGACGAAAGCAAGATTGACGGTAAGTTTACTTTATATGATGGCCGTACAGGTGAAAAATTCGATAACCCCGTAACAGTTGGTTATATGTATTACCTAAAACTCCATCACTTAGTTGACGATAAGATTCACGCTAGATCCACTGGTCCATATTCATTAGTTACACAACAACCATTAGGCGGTAAAGCTCAATTTGGTGGTCAACGTTTCGGTGAAATGGAAGTTTGGGCACTTGAAGCTTACGGCGCTGCTTACAGCTTACAAGAAATCTTAACAGTTAAATCTGACGATATCGTAGGTCGTGTAAAAACTTACGAAGCTATCGTTAAAGGCCAAAACGTACCAGAACCCGGCGTTCCCGAATCCTTCAAGGTTTTAATTAAAGAATTACAATCCTTATCACTAAACGTTCAAGTTTTAGATGAAAATAAGGAAGAAATTGATTTAAAACAAACCTATGAAGAAGACGAAGAACCAGGTTTTGTACCAGTATCAGGCGAAGAAGAATTATTTAATGAACAAATGGTTGCAGATACTTTAGAAGGCTTCGGTTTAGAAGACGAAAACGGTGAAGCAATCGTAGAAACATCAGAAGATAATTATTCTGATGAAGAAAATCTATAATAGGAGGGACTAAAAGCTATGGCAAATATTGAATTCGAATCAATTAGAATTGGGCTTGCATCCCCCGATCAAATAAGAAGTTGGTCCTCAGGCGAAGTTAAAAAGCCTGAGACCATCAACTACCGCACCTTAAAACCCGAACAAGACGGTTTATTCTGCGAACGCATTTTTGGACCAACTAAGGACTGGGAATGTCATTGTGGTAAATACAAGAGAATTCGTTTTAAGGGCAAGGTTTGCGAACGTTGCGGTGTTGAAGTAACAAGAAGCAAGGTTCGTCGTGAAAGAATGGGCGTTATTGAACTAGCTGCCCCCGTTTCACACATTTGGTATTTTAAAACTATTCCTTCTCGTTTAGGTTTAGTTCTAGAAATGACACCAAAAGAATTAGAACAAGTTATTTATTTCTCACAATACGTTGTAATCGATCCGGGCGATACTCCACTTAAAAAGAAGGAACTATTAACCGAAAGCGCTTACAGAGATTATCGTGAAAAATATGAAGATGATTTTAGAGCAGGTATCGGTGCAGAAGCAATTAAAGAACTTCTAGAAGAAATCGATCTTGAACAAGAATGCAAAGATCTTCGCGAAGAACTTAAAACTGCTTCAAATCAAAGAGCTGCAAGAATTGTTAAACGTTTAGAAGTTTTAGATGCTTTCCGCCTATCCGGCAATAAGCCTTCTTGGATGATTCTAGACGTTATTCCCGTAATTCCACCGGATTTACGTCCTATGGTTCAACTTGACGGTGGCCGTTTCGCTACAAGCGACCTTAACGACCTATATCGTAGAGTTATCAACCGTAACAACCGTTTAAAGAGATTACTTGATTTAAACGCTCCTGACATTATCGTTCGTAACGAAAAGAGAATGTTACAAGAAGCTGTTGACGCCCTTATTGATAACGGCCGTCGCGGCAAACCCGTAACAGGACCAAACAACCGTCCACTTAAATCTCTTTCTGATATGTTAAAGGGTAAACAAGGTCGTTTCAGACAAAACCTACTTGGTAAACGTGTTGACTATTCAGGTCGTTCGGTTATCGTTGTTGGTCCCGAACTAAAAATGTATCAATGCGGCCTACCAAAAGAAATGGCACTTGAATTATTTAAACCTTTCGTTATGAAGCGCTTAGTTAAAACTGAAGTTGCTAATAACATTAAAAAAGCAAGAAAAATGGTTGATAGAGCAGAACCTGAAGTTTGGGATGCACTTGATGTTGTTATTAAAGACCACCCCGTACTTCTAAACCGTGCTCCAACACTTCACAGACTTGGTATTCAAGCTTTCGAACCCGTTTTAGTAGAAGGCAGAGCATTAAAACTACATCCATTAGTTTGTACTGCATATAATGCTGACTTCGACGGCGACCAAATGGCTGTTCACGTACCACTTTCTGCAGAAGCTCAAGCAGAAGCAAGATTCTTAATGCTTGCTGCAAACAACCTTTTAAAACCATCTGACGGTAAACCCGTTACCGTTCCTACTCAGGACATGGTATTAGGTTCATATTACTTAACAATTGTTAAAGACGATGAACCTGGTGCTCCTGTTAAAGATGAAAACGGTGAACTAAGATATAAAGCTTACCGTGATAAAGAAGAAGCCATTATGGCTTATGAAACCGGCAAATTAGGTCTTCATAGCTTAATTAAAGTTAGAGTTACCGGTAACGATACAAACGGAAATAAAATTTCTCGCGTAATTGTTGCAACAGTTGGTTTCATTATATTTAATAGTTCAATCCCACAAGACCTAGGTCGTATCGATAGAACAGTAGAAGGTCATGAATTAGACCTTGAAATTTCTGTATTCGATAAAAACGGCAAGGTAAACAAGATTGACAAAAAGAAACTTGGCGCAATTATTGACGACTGCATTAGAGTTCACGGCACAAGTGAAGCTGCAATTGTTTTAGACAAAATTAAAGCAACAGGCTTTAAATATTCAACCAAGGGTGCTATCACCGTTGCTGTTGACGATGCCGTTATTCCTCCTAAGAAGGCAGAAATTCTTAAAAATGCAGAAGCACTTATTGACGAAGTTACTGAAGCATATAACGATGGTTTATTAAGTGACGACGAACGTTCTCAAAACATTATTACAATTTGGAATAAAGCTACTGAAGACGTTGCAGGCGCCCTTAAAAACAACCTTGAAGAATTTAACCCAATCTTTATGATGGCCGATTCGGGCGCTCGTGGTTCTATGAGCCAGATCCGTCAGCTTGCAGGTATGCGTGGTCTAGTTGCCAATACAGCCGGTCGAGTTATCGAAGTTCCAATTCGTTCTAACTACCGTGAAGGCTTAAACGTACAAGAATACTTCATTTCTTCACGTGGTGCGCGTAAAGGTCTTGCAGATACCGCTTTAAGAACTGCTGACTCGGGTTACTTAACACGTCGTTTAGTTGACGTAGCTCAAGACGTTATCGTTCGCGAAGACGATTGTTGCACCGATGAGGGCTTAGCAATTACTGCTATTACAGAAGGCCGTCAAATGATTGAACCGTTAAGCGAAAGATTAGTTGGTAGATATCTACTAAACGACCTAGTTGATGAAGCAACAGGCGACGTTATTGCTACAACCGATAAGATGCTTGACGTTAACGATGCAAAACGCATCGAAAAAATATTAAACGAAGCTGCACTTAAAAAGGCAGGCAAAACTGAATTTTCCGACCTTACCGATGATGAAAAACCATCCGTTAAGATTCGTTCAATCTTGGGTTGTCACTCACATCACGGCGTATGTCGTAAGTGCTACGGTTCTAACCTTGCAACAGGTTCTACTGTAACAGTTGGTGAAGCAGTTGGTATCGTTGCTGCTCAGTCTATCGGTGAACCCGGTACACAGCTTACCATGCGTACTTTCCACACCGGTGGTATTGCTTCGGCAGAAGATATTACACAAGGTTTACCACGTGTTGAAGAACTATTCGAAGCAAGACGTCCAAAACGTTGCGGCTTAATTAGTAAAATTGATGGTACTGTAAGAATTCTAGAAGAGAGAAAAAATACTTATGTTCAAGTTGTTGGCATCGATGAAAACGGTGAAGCAATTGAAGATAAGGTTGTTGCTCCTCAAAAGAATCTTATTAAAGTACACGATGGCGATACTGTTCGCAAGGGCGATAAGTTAGTTGATGGTATTTTATATCCTCACGATATCTTAGAAGTTCTTGGTAAAGAAGCAGTTGAAAACTATATCATCAAAGAAATTCAATCAACCTACCGTTCACAAGGTGTTGATATTAACGACAAGCACATTGAAGTTATTATTCACCAAATGATGAGAAAAGTAATGGTTGAAGATCCGGGTGATACAGGCCTATTACCACAAACCAAAATTTCTGCTGCCGACGTTTATGCCGCAAACCGCGACATTAAAGCACGTATTGCTGCAGGTGAAGAAGGACTTAAAAAGGCAACCTATAGCCCTGTTCTTTTAGGTATTACAAAAGCATCACTTGCAACCGATAGCTTCTTATCTGCTGCATCCTTCCAAGAAACCACAAGAGTTTTAACAGAAGCTGCAATTCGTGGTAAAGAAGATCCACTATTCGGTCTAAAAGAAAACGTTATTATTGGTAAACTCGTACCCGCAGGTACAGGTATGATGAAAACCAAAAATAACAATCAATAAAATTAAACGACTTTCTTCGCTAAACTAGAGCGAAGAAAGTCGCTAAAACACTTAAAATAATGCTTGACAAGGCATATTCTAAATGTTAAAATGTTTTTTGCGTGAAAAGAAGAAATTCTTTTCGCCCATATTGTTATGTTTAGATATTACAGCGTATTTTTATTAAAAATGTGCTTAATATATAATATGAATTTGGGAGGTGGATTAATGCCAACATTTAACCAGTTAGTACGTACAGGTCGCGCTACTATCGAGAAAAAGGCTAAGGCTCCTGCACTTAATAAGGGTTATAACTCTATGAAGCGCAAGGTTACCGACGTTGATTCTCCACAAAAACGCGGTGTCTGCACAGCGGTTAAAACATCTACACCTAAAAAGCCTAACTCAGCTTTAAGAAAGATTGCCAGAGTTAGACTAAGCAACGGTATAGAAGTTTCTGCTTACATTCCCGGTGTAGGTCATAACCTACAAGAACACAGCGTTGTTCTAATCCGTGGCGGAAGAGTTAAAGACTTACCTGGTGTTCGTTACCATATTATCCGTGGTACATTAGACGCACAGGGCGTTAACGGAAGAATGCAAAGTAGAAGTAAGTATGGCGCTAAGAAAGCTAAAAAAGCTAAATAAGCGTTATCCGCAAAAACAAAAATGACTGGAATTTCTGCATGCAACTAAAGCAGTGCAGTGTTTATATATATGTAAACGCTTCTGCTTGGTTCCACGGGAAGACAAGTCGCTCGAGTACCTATGATATCATTAATAAATTGTGAAGGAGGGAAGTGAAGTGCCAAGAAGAGGCTTTGTAGCAAAACGTGATGTTTTGCCCGATCCGCTTTATAATTCCAAGTTGGTAACTCGTCTTATCAATAACGTTATGTATGATGGTAAGAGAGGTGTAGCCCAAAAAATCGTTTACGGCGCTTTTGACATTATTTCCGAAAAGACAGGTAAAGACCCACTAGAGGTTTTTGAAAATGCAATGGAAAATGTTATGCCTTTATTAGAGGTTAAAGCAGTACGTAAAGGTGGTGCTACTTATCAGGTTCCTTTTGAAGTTAGACCTGAAAGAAAGCAAACTTTAGGACTACGTTGGTTAACAACTTATAGCCGCAACCGTTCTGAAAGAACAATGAAAGAACGTTTAGCAGGCGAAATTATGGATGCTGTCAACGAAATGGGCGGCGCATTTAAAAAGCGTGAAGATACTCATAAGATGGCAGAAGCCAATAAGGCATTCGCTCACTACAGATGGTAATTTTTTAAAATACCATCTTACAAACTTAGAAAAGAATTTTAGGAGGATATTATGCCTAGACAAGTTCCACTTGAACTTACTCGTAATATTGGCATAATGGCCCACATTGACGCAGGTAAAACCACAACATCTGAACGTATTTTATACTATACAGGTGTTAACTATAAAATTGGTGAAACCCACGAGGGTGCTGCAACAATGGACTGGATGGAACAAGAGCAAGAAAGAGGTATTACAATTACTTCTGCTGCTACCACTTGTTTCTGGAACGGCCATAGAATCAATATTATTGATACACCCGGACACGTTGACTTTACTGTTGAAGTTGAACGTTCATTAAGAGTTCTAGACGGCTCGGTAACAGTTTTCTGTGCTAAGGGTGGCGTTGAGCCTCAATCTGAAACAGTTTGGCGTCAAGCTGACAAATATCATGTTCCAAGAATGGCTTACGTTAATAAAATGGACATTATGGGCGCTGACTTTTATCGTTGTTTACAAATGATGAGAGACAGACTTAAATGTAATGCAGTTCCGATTCAATTACCCATCGGTTCTGAAAACCTTTTCAAGGGTCTTGTTGACCTAGTTGAAATGAAGGCCTACATCTATAATGATGATAAAGGCAAAGATATTTCTGTTATTGAAATTCCTGAAGAAATGAAGGAAATATCACAAAAATATCATGATGAGCTTATTGAACACGTTGCAGAACAAGACGATGAGCTTTTAGAAAAATACTTCAATGGCGAAGAACTTACCATTGAAGAAATTAAAGGTTGCATTAGAAAATCTACAATTGCTAATAAAATGGTTCCGGTTTGCTGCGGTACAAGCTATCGTAACAAAGGTGTTCAAAAATTATTAGACGCTGTTGTAGAATATATGCCTTCTCCTTTGGACATCCCTGCTATTAAGGGTATAGTTCCAGGTACCGAAGAAGAAACCGAAAGAAAAGCAGGCGACAACGAACCTTTCAGTGCTCTTGCATTTAAGATTGCAACTGACCCCTTCGTTGGTAAAATCTGCTTCTTTAGAGTTTACTCCGGTAAGGTAGATGCAGGTGCTACCGTATATAATGCTACCAAAGACAATAATGAACGTTTAGGTAGAATTTTACAAATGCACGCAAATGACAGAAAAGATATTGAAACCTGTTATTGCGGTGATATTGCAGCTGCTGTTGGTCTAAAGAATACCACCACAGGTGATACTCTTTGTGATGCCAAAAACCCTGTAATATTAGAAAAAATGGAATTCCCCGAACCCGTTATCCGTGTTGCTATCGAGCCTAAAACAAAGGCTGGTCAAGAAAAGATGGGCTTAGCTTTAGCAAAACTTGCTGAAGAAGATCCTACTTTCCGTGCATATACAGATGAAGAAACCGGTCAAACAATCATTGCCGGTATGGGCGAATTACACTTAGAAATTATCGTTGACCGTCTTCTTCGTGAATTCCGCGTTGAAGCAAACGTAGGTAAACCTCAGGTTGCTTACAAAGAAACCATTAGAAAACCTGCAGACGTTGACCATAAATATGCTCGTCAATCGGGTGGTAAAGGTCAATACGGTCACGTTAAGATTAAAGTTGAACCTAACGAAAGCGGCAAAGGCTACGAATTTATCAATAATATCGTTGGTGGTGCTATTCCTAAAGAATACATCCCTGCTGTTGATGCCGGTATTCAAGGTGCAATGCAATCAGGTGTTCTTGCCGGATACAACGTTGTTGACGTTAAGGTAACCTTATACGATGGTTCTTACCACGAAGTTGACTCTTCTGAAATGGCATTTAAGATTGCCGGTTCTATGGCATTTAAAGAAGCTTGCAGAAGAGCTGACCCCGTATTACAAGAACCTATTATGAAGGTTGTTGTAACTGTTCCTGAAGAATACATGGGCGACGTTATTGGCGACATTAACTCTCGTCGTGGTACAATTCAAGGTATGGAAGCAGCATTTGGTGCACAACAAATTAATGCGTTCGTGCCACTATCTTCAATGTTCGGTTATGCTACCGACCTTCGTTCTAAAACACAAGGCCGTGGTCAATACGTAATGGAACCAAGTCATTATACAGAAGTTCCTAAGAGCATTGCAGAACAGATTATTACTTCTCGTAAGAAGGACTAATCTTTAAAAAGTTATTTTCAAAAAAGGCTTGAAATTTAAAGGCTTTTTTGATAAAATTATTTTTGGACAAAACCTATTAAATAAATTACCTATTATAAGGAGGCAAATCCCAATGGCAAAGGAAAAATTTGAAAGAAATAAACCCCACGTTAACATTGGTACCATCGGCCACGTTGACCATGGTAAAACCACTCTTACTGCAGCTATCACAAAATACCTTTCTTTAAAAGGTCAAGCAGCTTTTGAAGATTATGCAAACATCGATAAAGCTCCTGAAGAAAGAGAACGCGGTATTACAATTAACACTGCTCACGTTGAGTACGAAACAGATGCACGTCACTATGCACACGTTGACTGCCCCGGACACGCTGACTATGTTAAAAACATGATCACCGGTGCTGCTCAAATGGACGGCGCTATCTTAGTTATCGCTTCTACTGATGGCCCTATGGCTCAAACTAAAGAACACTTACTACTTGCTCGTCAAGTTGGCGTTCCTTACATCGTAGTATTTATGAACAAAACTGACTTAGTTGATGACGAAGAATAATTAGAATTAGTTGAAATGGAAATTCGTGAAACATTAGATACTTACGAATTCCCTGGCGACGATACTCCTATCATCAAAGGTTCTGCATTTAAAGCATTAGATAGCGATTCTAAAGATCCTTCTGATCCTGTATATGCTCCTATCCAAGAATTAATGGATGCTGTTGACAGCTATATTCCTACTCCTGACAGAAAAGCTGACCTACCTTTCTTAATGCCTGTTGAAGACGTATTCACCATCACTGGTCGTGGTACTGTTGCTACTGGTAGAGTTGAACGTGGTCAATTAAGAATTTCTGAAGAAGTTGAAATCGTTGGTATTCGCGAAACAAACAAAACTGTTGTTACAGGTATTGAAATGTTCCGTAAATTACTAGACTACGCAGAAGCTGGCGATAACATTGGTGCTTTATTACGTGGTGTCCAAAGAACAGAAATCGAACGTGGTCAAGTTCTTTGCAAACCCGGTTCAATCAATCCTCATACAAAATTCCGCGGTCAAGTTTACGTTTTAAGTAAAGATGAAGGCGGCCGTCATACTCCTTTCTTCAACAACTATCGTCCTCAATTCTATTTCAGAACTACCGACGTTACTGGTGTTATTTCTCTACCAGCTGGTGTTGAAATGTGTATGCCTGGTGATAACGTTGATATGGACGTTGAATTAATCACTCCTATCGCTATCGAAGAAGGCCTACGTTTTGCTATCCGTGAAGGCGGCAGAACTGTTGGTTCCGGCGTTGTTACCGCTATCAACGAATAATTTATTCGTTAACTAAAAATTTTAAGAGATGCAACTTGGGTTGCATCTCTTTTATTTTGCAAAAAAATATAAAAAGCTTTCTTTTTCGCTTGAAAGCCATAAAATATTATGATAAAATAATTTATAGTTTTTTTAGTTGGGAGGGTATATATGGTAGAGCAAGGTTTTGACAGCAATATTTATATGCGCAGACAAACGGCAGAAATATTAAAAAGAATTTCTATGTTTTCGGGCAAACTTTATTTGGAATTTGGTGGTAAACTGTTTGACGATTATCACGCAGCTAGGGTTTTACCTGGCTTTGAACCCGACGCTAAAATTAAACTTTTACAAAACTTAAAAGAAAAAACAGAGGTTGTTTTTTGTATTTCTGCAAGCAGTATCGAAACAACAAAAATTCGTGCAGATTTAGGTATTAGTTACGACCTAGACGTGCTTCAAAAAATTGAAGACCTAAAAGCAATGGGTATTGCCGTTAACAGTGTTGTAATAACACAGTATATGGGCCAACCCGCAGCAGATGGTTTTGCCAGAAGACTAGAAGGACGCGGCATTAAAAGTTATATGCACCGCCCAATAAAAGGTTATCCTAACGACGTGGATTATATTGTTAGTGATGAAGGCTTTGGTTCTAACCCATATATTGAAACCACAAAACCTTTGGTTGTTGTAACAGCGCCTGGACCCGGTAGCGGTAAACTTGCAACCTGTCTTTCGCAACTTTATCACGAGCATAAGCGTGGCTTAAATTCGGGTTATGGCAAGTACGAAACCTTCCCTGTTTGGAATCTTGCTTTAAAACATCCCGTTAATTTAGCTTATGAAGCCGCCACTGCCGATTTACAAGACGTTAATATGATTGATCCATATCATTTAGAAGAATATGGCGTTACAACCGTAAACTACAACCGCGATATAGAGGCATTTCCTATTGTTCATAAAATTTTATCTAAAATTACTGACGATGATAAATGCTATTGCAGTCCAACCGATATGGGCGTTAATATGGCAGGTTATGCAATCGTTGATGATGAAGCCTGCAGAAAAGCTAGTGCAGATGAAATTATAAGAAGATATTATAAAGCGCTAGTAGATTATCGTCAAGGCAAAGAAACGGCACAAACATTAGAAAAATTAGAAGCTATAATGGGTAGTTTAAGCCTTAAAACCACAATGCGTTCCACCGTTTTACCTGCTTTAGAAAAAGAAGAAAAGAACGGTGTGGCCGCCGCCGCTGTTGAATTACCTGATGGCCGCATTATTACGGGTAAAGCTTCAACTTTAATGAGCGCAACAAGTAGTGTTATACTTAATAGTATTAAAGCACTTGCAGGTATTGACGATGATAAACTCCTTATTTCTCCCGAAGTTTTAGAACCCGTACTTGAAATGAAAACAAAACTTTTAAAAAGCCGTAGCAGCATGTTAAAACTAGACGACGTTTTAATTGCTTTATATATTTGTTCAACACACGACGAGGTTGCAAAAAAGGCTGTTGAACAACTACCAAAATTAAACGGTTGTGAAATTCATAATTCCAGAATAATTTATACGGGAGATGCCGGTACTTTAAGAAAATTAGGGCTACACGCAACAAGCGAAGCCACAATTCCCGAAAAATCTCGTTATAAAGACTAAAAAATTAATTTAATCTAAACAAAAGCGATAAATCAATGTTAAGTTGATTTGTCGCTTTTTACATATTGAATTTTTTAAATATTTTTGTTACACTTAAAATGAAGAAATTTGGGAATTTTTAAGTTTAGGAAGTATTTTATGATTAGAAAAGATTTAAGAAATATTGCAATTATTGCCCACGTTGACCACGGCAAAACCACCCTTGTTGATGAAATGTTAAAACAAGGCGGTTCTTTTCGTGATAATCAGGTTGTTGAAGACAGAGTTATGGACTCTAACGACATTGAACGCGAACGCGGTATTACAATTTTAGCTAAAAACGCAAGTACCTATTATAAAGACGTTAAAATTAACCTTGTTGATACCCCGGGACATGCCGATTTTGGTGGCGAGGTTGAACGCGTTCTTAAAATGGTTGACGGCGTACTTTTATTAGTAGATGCATTTGAAGGTCCTATGCCTCAAACACGCTTCGTGCTTGAACGCGCATTAGAACTTAACCATAAAGTTATTATTGTTGTTAATAAAATTGATAGACCTGATGCCAGAACAGATGAAATTGCCGACGAAGTTTTAGAATTATTCTTAGAACTTGACGCTACCGACGAGCAATTAGATAGTCCTATTATTTATTGCTCGGGCAGAGATGGCACCGCAAGTTTATCTGCTTACGAACAAGGTAAAGACTTAACACAGCTTTTTGAAACAATTATTAACTATATCGAACCAAAAGAAGCTGACGAAACGGCTCCACTTAAAACCCTTGTTTCTTGTATTGACTATAACGAGTACGTTGGCCGCATTGGTATTGGCAGAATTGAAAGCGGCGAAATGAAGGTTGGTATGGAAGTTGCAAAATGCGACTACTATAACCCCGACGTTAAAGGCAAATCTAAAATTACCGCAATTTATCAGTTCGACGGTATTCAAAGAACTAAGGTTGAAACCGCAAAAGCAGGTGATATTGTTGCTTTTGCAGGTGTTGAATCTATTAACATTGGCAATACAATTTGTGATACTAATAACGTTGAGCCCATTGAATTTGTTAAAATTTCAGAACCCACCGTTGAAATGACCTTTTCTGTTAACGATAGTCCCTTTGCAGGTCGCGAAGGCAAGTTTGTAACAAGCCGTCAAATATCTGAAAGACTTAATAAAGAACTTCTTCGCGACGTTTCATTGCGCGTAACAGAAGGCGAAACTGCCGAAAGTTTTCAGGTTGCAGGCAGAGGAGAAATGCATTTAAGCATTTTAATTGAAAATATGCGCCGCGAAGGTTACGAATTTCAGGTTAGCACACCAAAAGTTTTATTTAAAACTGTTGACGGTGTATTACAAGAACCCTTTGAAGACCTTGTTATTGACGTTAACGAAAATTCTGTTGGCGTTGTAATGGAGAAAATAGGACTTAGAAAAGGCGAACTTACCAAAATGACACCTCAAGGAAGCCGTATGAGATTAGAATTTTTAATTCCTTCACGCGGACTCTTGGGTTACAGAAGCGAATTTTTAACCGATACCCGTGGCGAAGGTATATTAAACACCATATTCCATGGCTACGGTGCCTTTAAAGG
The DNA here is from genome assembly GCA_045540715.1 of Acutalibacteraceae bacterium. Classification (GTDB taxonomy): domain Bacteria; phylum Bacillota; class Clostridia; order Oscillospirales; family Acutalibacteraceae; genus UMGS1279. Next base: position 142,658 of record JAZQHT010000016.1, read on the forward strand.
CGAAATTCAAAGTCGCCAAACAGGTTCTTTAGTGGCTTTTGAAACGGGTGAAGCCGTAACTTACGGTTTATATAACGCGCAAGACAGAGGCACCTTGTTTATTGGCCCTGCAACACCTGTTTATGCAGGTATGGTCGTTGGTGTTAGCCCTAAAAATGAAGATATAACGGTTAACGTTTGCAAGAAAAAACACGTTACAAATATGCGCGCGGCGGGTAGCGATGAAGCACTTCGTTTAACAACACCCAAAACAATGTCGCTAGATGAAGCAATAGAGTTTTTAGGTGAAGATGAAATGCTTGAAGTAACCCCAAAAAGCATTAGAATTAGAAAAAGATTTTTAGACCACGCAGTAAGGATGAGAATGCTTGCTGCAAAGAAAAACAAGGCATAGCGTAAGGAGGAATATATGAGATTCGACGAAATTGTTTTTAACATTTTGCTCCCACTGCTTGGCGGTCTAGCACTATTTTTATTCGGTATGGATGAAATGGGCGGTGGACTTGAAAAGGTTGCAGGTGGAAGCCTAGAACGTATTTTAGCAAAACTTACAAACAGCCCAATAAAGGGTGTTTTACTTGGAATTTTAGTAACGGCTGTTATTCAATCATCTTCTGCTACAACCGTTATGGTGGTTGGCTTTGTAAGTAGTGGTATTATGAGCTTATCTCAAGCAATTAGCGTAATACTTGGCGCTAATATTGGTACAACCGCTACTGCTTGGATTTTATCAACTGCATCTTTATCGGGAGACGAGTGGTACGTTCAAATATTTACACCAAAAGTATTTTGGGTATTTTTTGCCATTATTGGTATTTTGTTTATTATGACATCTAAAAAGCTAAGCAAAAAAATGCATATTGGCAGAATTTGCTTAGGTTTTGGAATACTTATGTTTGGTATGCAAAATATGAGTGCAGCTATGAAAGCAGTACCCGAAGAATTTTTGAAAAACATTTTCTTAACCTTCTCTAATAACCCCATTTTAGGTCTTATTACAGGTGCGGTGTTAACTGCGGTTATTCAGTCTTCTTCAGCTTCTGTTGGTATTTTGCAGTCTATTGCAATGACCGGTGGCATTACCTTCGGCGGAGCTTTTCCAATAATTATGGGTCAAAATATAGGTACCTGCATTACCGCTCTTTTATCATCCATGGGGGCAAGTAAAAATGCAAAACGTGCATCTATGGCCCACCTATATTTTAACTTCATAGGTTCAATTTTGTTTATGCTGGTATTTTATGGTGCAAACGCAATTTTCAATTTCGACTTTGTTACCAAAAGTATAAGTGCTGTTGATATTGCGGTAGTTCACACAATATTTAACGTTACTTGCACTATAATTTTCTTCCCCTTTATTAAAGTTTTAGAAAAACTTGCAACCATTTCCGTTAGGGGAGATAAAAAAGAAACCATTGACGAACTAGACGAAAGACTATTTAACACCCCTGCAGTTGCAGTTAGCCAGTCTTTAGAAATTTCAAAGCAAATGTTTAGTGTTGCGGCAATAGGTTTTAAAGAATCGTTGGATTTAATTTGCAATTATAATTCCAAGATTGCCGAAAAAATTGACGATTACGAAACTGAAACCGACAAATATGAAGATAAATTGGGTTCTTATTTAGTAAAACTTTCTTCTTATGAACTTGATTTAAAAGATTCTAACGAGGTTTCAATGCTTTTACACAACATTGGCGATTTTGAAAGAATAGGCGACCACGCACAAAACATTGCAAGTCTTTCTCAAGAAATGAAAGACAAGCAAATTACCTTCTCGGAACTTGCTATTAAAGAGCTGGACGTTATAAGAAACGCCCTAAAAGAAATTTTAGATTTAACCGAAACCTCCTTCGAAAAAGAAGACCATATTTTAGCGCACCAGGTTGAACCTTTAGAACAGGTTATAGACGGTCTTATTTCAGAGGTCCGTTCAAGACATATTTTACGTTTGCAAAATGGCGAGTGCACCGTAACTTTAGGCTTTATATTCTCGGATATGCTTATTAATATGGAAAGGGTAAGCGACCACTGCTCTAATATTGCGGCTTGTTTAATAAGCGCAAAAGAAAGCAGTAACTACGAAACCCACAAACTTGCTTCTACCTCACTTAAAACGGGTGAAGAATTTGATAAACGCTTTGCAGAATATCAAACAAAATACACTTTACCCGCTCTTTCAAAATAATTTCTTATATTTAAAGACCACTCTAAAATTTGTTAGGGTGGTCTTTTATTTTATTAAAAATATCTTTTCATTTATACTGTGTTATGATATAATATAAAATGAGTAATAATGTAAAAATATCGCGTATAAAAACCAAAAAACAAACAAAAAAACCACCCGCAGCTATTGCCACGAGCAGTTTAAGGTTGGTGGAGACGGAGAGGATCGAACTCTTGACCTCTTGAATGCCATTCAAGCGCTCTCCCAGCTGAGCTACGCCCCCGAATTTTAAGTAATAAGTAATAGGTAAGAAGTAATAAGTGGTTTGTAGAAAATATATTAACATATAAAATAAATTATTGCAAGTATTTTTTAAAATATAAGGAGAAAGGAAATGAGCTTTCTAAGGTGGAAATTCAGAAACATCGATCGCCTAGCTGCTAAAAACTTAGCGGCTGAATTAGACGTGGACGAATTTATAAGCCTTATTGCTGCTTCTCGCGGTTATAACGAGCCCGATTTATTAGAAGAATTTTTAAGCGAAGAAGCCTTCTTTTCTAACGATTATATTTTACTTTCAGATATTAATAAAGCCGCCGAAAAGATATTAGAAGAAATTAAAAACGAAACTCAAATTACAGTTTACGGCGACTATGATTGCGACGGTATTACTTCCACCGCACTTTTATACAAGGTGCTAAAAAGCCTAAATGCAAAGGTAGATTACTATATTCCTTCCCGTAAAGACGAGGGGTATGGTATGAATATTGATTCGGTAAAAGCTCTTTACGATAAAGGCACAAGGCTAATTATTACTGTGGATAACGGTATATCTGCAATAGAAGAAATTGATTATGCAAATTCTTTGGGTATTACAGTGGTTGTAACCGACCACCATTTACCGGGCGAAGTTTTACCAAACGCTTATGCGGTTGTGGACCCCAAAAGAAAAGATGATATTTACCCCTTTAAAGAACTTGCAGGGGTAGGGGTTGCATATTTTTTAGCAACCGCACTTTTAGGATTAGAACCCGAAGAACTTTTAGAAGACTATTCTTATCTTGCTTGCATAGGAACAGTAGCCGACGTTTGTTCACTTACTAACGATAACCGTGTTTTTGTAAAGGCAGGGTTAAAATATTTAAATACTCCAAGCGAAAATAGTGCGGCCATTAACCTTTTAGCACAAAAGGGCGGCGCTATGCCATATCATATTACACCGCAAACTTTAAGTTTTGTAATAGCCCCAAGGCTCAATGCGGCGGGCCGTATGGCAACTGCACAAAACGCAATTTCTTTATTGTTAGAAAAAGATAGAACGGTTATTTCTGATGCCGCCAAAACCCTTAACGAATTTAACACTGAACGCCAACAAATTGAAAGCGATATTATTGAAGAAGCCAAAAAAGAAATTTATAAAAACAATTTACAGCATAATCGCGTTATTGTAGTTACCGGTTATGGTTGGCATGAAGGGGTTGTAGGTATTGCGGCCTCTAAACTTGCCGAGCATTTTGGAAAACCCATTGTTTTACTCGCTAACAAAGGCGAAATTTCGGTGGGTTCTTCACGAAGCGTTAGCGGTTTTTCAATATACGATTGTTTAAATTCTGCCAAAGATTTACTTATAAAATTTGGTGGACACACCGCTGCCGCGGGACTAAGCATTAAAACCGAAGATATAGACGAGTTTTCAAAAAGAATTAATAAATATGCAGAAGGCTTTGATAGACCCTGCAACGAAATTTTAATTGACTGCAAACTAAACCCAAAAGCAATTGATTGTGATTTTATTGAAAACCTTTCTATGTTAGAACCCTATGGTGTTGGCAACCCCACCCCCATATTTGCCCTAACTAATATGGAAATTTGCCGAATTGACGGTTTAAGCGAAGGCAAACACGTTAAATTATCATTACGTAAAAACGGCGAATATTATAGGGTGGTATATTTTTCGCAACCCCTTAAACAGTTCCCATTTAGCGTTGGAAATATTGTTGATATTTGTGTTAATTTATCTATAAACGAGTGGCAAGGTAAAAAAATGCCGAGCATATCGGTTAAAGACATTAGACTTTCTTCTTTAAACGAAGACGAATATTTAGCAGATTTGGATTTATACGAACGCTATAAACGTGGCAATATAAAAACAGAAGAAAAATCGTTACTTTTACCAAGCCGCGAAGAGTGTGGTATAGTATTTAAACAAATTAAAGCAAACACTCCAAAAGAAATGCTTTTAAATAAAGGCATTAATCTTTCAAATTCAAAAATTAAAATTGCAACAGAAGCCCTAACTGAAATAGGAGTTTTATCTAATAGCGAAGAAGTTTTAAACGTAACGGGCGTAAAGGCCAATCTAGAAAATTCTAATATATTAAATAATTTAAAAGGAGGTATATAAATGACTGTATATGAGCAAGATTTAAACGGCTTATTAGAGCTTATGAAAAAGCAAAGCGGCAATTACGATTACGCGTTGGTAGAAAAGGCCTTTTTCTATGCAGTAAAAGCCCATAACGGCCAAAAAAGAACCTCCGGTGAAGAATATTATACCCATCCGTTGTCGGTTGCTAAAATTCTTGTAACTTTGGGTATGGATAGCGAATCTATAGCAGCGGCATTACTTCACGACGTTGTTGAAGATACGGCCGCCACACGCGAAGACATTACAAAATCGTTTTCTGAAAGTATTGCACAACTTGTTGACGGTGTTACAAAGTTAGGTAAATTACCCGTATCTACAACCGAGCAACAACAAGCAGAAAACCTAAGAAAAATGTTAATTGCAATGGCAAAAGATATTAGGGTTATTATTATAAAACTAGCCGATAGACTTCATAATATGAGAACTATCGACTATGTTTCGGAACAAAAACAAAGAGATAAATCTTTAGAAACTTTAGAGGTTTACGCTCCAATTGCACACCGTCTTGGTATTCGCGCAGTTAAAGAAGAATTAGAAGACCTAGCAATTAAACATCTAGACCCAATAGGTTATGCCGAAATTGAAGGTCTTTTAAACTCTAAAAAAGAAGACAGCCAAAAGTCTTTGCAAGACATTTGCAATAAAATTGAAGGGCATTTAGAAAAAATTATGCCGGAAACCACCGTAAAACTAGGTGGACGTGTAAAATCTATTCACGGAATTTATCGTAAAATGTTTATGGCAGGCAAAAACTTCGACGAAATTTACGACGTTTATGCCGTTAGAATTATTACTAACACAGTAGCCGACTGTTATAATATTTTAGGTGTTATGCACGACCTATACCGTCCAATTCCCGGCCGTTTTAAAGATTATATTTCAACACCAAAGCCAAACGGTTATCAGTCGCTTCACACAACCTTGCTTGGCCGAAATATGATTCCGTTTGAAGTGCAAATTAGAACCTTTGATATGCACCACACTGCAGAATACGGTATTGCTGCCCACTGGAAATATAAAGAAGGCATTAAAAAGACCGAATCACGACTTGAAGATAGACTTTCTTGGGTTAGACAAATTCTTGAAAACCAACAAGATTCCGATAACCCCGAAGAACTTTTACAAAGCATAAAAACCGACCTTAGCCTAGACGATATTTTTGCTGTTACCCCAAAAGGCGATGTTATATCATTACCAAACGGCGCTAGTATTGTTGACTTTGCTTTTGCAATTCACTCTGCGGTTGGCGTTAAAATGATAGGTGCTAAGGTTGACGGTCGTATTGTGCCAATAAGCTATAAAATTAAAACCGGTGAGGTTATAGAGATATTAACTACTAATCAAGCAGGACACGGTCCTAGCCGCGATTGGTTGTCTTACGCTGTTACTTCTTCGGCTCGTCAAAAAATACGCGCTTGGTTTAAAAAAGAAAAACGACCCGAAAACATTATTAACGGCAAAGCCCAAATTGAAAAAGATTTTCAGCGCAATAATATTAGATTATCTGAAAGCGAATTTAACGCATTTATTTTAGAAATTGCTAAAAAGCAACGCTTAAATTCTGCAGATGATTTTTATGCAGCTATTGGTTACGGCGGACTTATTCTTTCAAAAATTATGCCACGCATTAAAGACGAATATGCCGCTATGATGGCCGCTAAAAAGCCACAAGAAACGGTTGTTACAACAACACCCGTAATTAATAAACCAAACAAAAAGACAAGCGGTATTGTGGTTGAAGGTATTGATAACTGCTTAATTAAACTTTCACGTTGCTGTTCACCGCTACCGGGTGATCAAATTATCGGCTTTATTACTCGCGGACATGGTGTTTCAATTCACAAACGCGACTGTAATAACGTGCCTAAAGACCTAAAAGCTTGTGAAGAGCCCGAACGTTGGGTTAATGCCTATTTTGAAAAGGCAGATGGTTCTTCGTTTAGAGCAACCTTGCTTATTTCGGGTAACGACAGAACGGGATTTTTGGCAGATATTACACTTTTCTTTGCTAATAACGGTGTTCCAATGCATAACGTTAATGCAAGACAAGTTTCTGGTGGCAGAGCGATTGTAAGTGTTACAATAAGCGTTCAAAGTGCCGACCAAATTTCTGCAATTACAGGCAAACTAAAACGCATTGACGGTGTGTTCTCGGTAGAAAGAATGCACGGCTAAAGGCACCTTTTAAAAAGTAAAAATTGCAAAATTATTTTAGGAGTTATTATGATAGCAGTAGTAGAAAGGGTAAAAAGCGCTTCGCTTACAGCAGATGGTGTTTTTACCTCTAAAATAGATAACGGACTTTTGGTTTTTGTTGGTGTTTATAGTTCTGACAGTACAAAAGAAGCCGAACTTTTAGCACAAAAAATTGCTAATTTAAGAATTTTTGAAGACCAAAACCAAAAGATGAACCTTTCTGTTAAAGATATTAACGGAGAGGTTTTGGCGGTTTCTAATTTTACACTTTGCGCTGATACTAAAAAGGGCAACCGCCCATCTTTTATAAATGCAAAAGAGCCGATTTCTGCTAAAGAACTTTACGAATATTTTTGCGACTTTCTTGCAAAAGAAATTACCGTTAAAAGAGGGGTTTTCGGTGCAGATATGCAGATTGAAAATACCTGCGACGGACCCGTTACAATTATATTAAACACTGATATTTGGATTAAAAAATAATGGAAATTAAACTTTTAGAACATAATGGTTTTACTGCAAACTGCTATTTGCTTTTAGATGGCGACTTTGCCGCTGTTATAGACCCCGGCGCTTATTACGCTAAAGCCGCCGAAATATTAAAGCAATATAAAAAGAGTTATATTTTATTAACTCACTGCCATTTTGACCATATTTTAGGCCTATATAAACTTTGGCAAGAAACGGGCGCTAAGGTGGTAATTTCTTTAGAAGATAGCATTGGCTTAAAGGAAGAAAACGATATTTCTTTAGTAAAAGAAACAGGCGGTTTTATGCCTAGTGTTACACCTGATATTTTAGTAAAAGACGGGGACAAGCTTACGTTTGCCGATGATTTTATATCTGTTATTGCAACACCGGGGCACACTAAAGGCTCTGTTTGTTATAAATATAAAAACGCTCTTTTTTCGGGGGACACCCTCTTTTGCGAAACAATAGGCCGAACCGATTTTAAAACAGGCGATTATTATACCTTAATTAAAAGTTTGGAAAAACTAAAACTTTTGCCCGATGAAACCATAGTGTATCCGGGGCACGAAAACACCACCACAATAAAACACGAAAAACAATTTAACCCATATATGTAAAGGAATTAAAATGGATTTTTCAACCTTAAAAAAGAAAATAATTCAAAAAGATTTTAGCCGTATGAACAATATGCAATTTAAAGCGGTAACCACAACCGAGGGTGCCGTTTTAGTGCTTGCGGGAGCAGGAAGCGGTAAAACCACTGTACTTGTTAACCGTATTGCATATTTAGTTAAATACGGCAATGCTTTTTTAAACGATAATATGCCTTGCCCACCTGAACCAGAAATGCAACGGGGCATTGATTATTTAGAAGGCAAAACAAACGATCCGGGACCTTATTTTAAAAGTTATCCCGTAAAGCCGTATAATATTTTAGCAATTACATTTACAAATAAAGCGGCCGGCGAACTAAAAAACCGTATTGCCAATATTTTAGGTGGCGAAACTGACGTTTGGGCAGGTACTTTTCATAGTATATGCGCCAAAATTTTACGCATTTCGGGCGGAAGATTAGGGTATAGTTCCTCTTTTACAATTTATGACGACGACGATCAAAAAAGGGTTGTTAAAGATATTTTAAAACAAAGAGGCATAGACTCTAAAGAGCTTTCCCCTAAACATATAGTTAGCGAAATCAGTCGTGCAAAAGAAGCGTTTTTAACCCCCGAAGAATATTTAAATTCGGCTGCCTTTAACTATTCCAGAAAAACAATTGCAGATATTTTTGCAGAATATAATAATAGGCTAAAAGAAGCCGATGCTATGGATTTTGACGACCTAATTTCAAATACCGTAAAACTTTTTGAAGAAAACCAGGATATTTTAGAAAAGTTTGCTTCGCGTTTTAAATACGTTATGGTTGACGAATACCAAGATACTAACCACTCGCAGTTTAGACTTGTAAGTTTACTTTCTTCGGTGCATAAAAATATATGCGTTGTAGGGGACGATGACCAGTCTATTTATAGTTTTAGAGGAGCCACAATAGAAAATATTTTAAACTTTGAAAAACAGTTTAAAGATACAACCGTTATTCGTCTAGAGCAAAATTATCGTTCAACAAAAACCATTTTAAAAGCGGCTAATACCCTTATTGCAAACAATAAGGGCCGTAAAGGTAAAGAACTTTGGACCGACCTTTCTTACGACGACGTAATTTCTGTTGCCACAACCGAATCTGCTGAAGGTGAAGGCCGTTACGTTGCAAACAAAATTGCCGATGCCGTAGCAAACGGCAAAAACTTTTCCGACCACGCAATTTTATATAGGATGAACGCCCAATCGGCTGCTATTGAAAACGTGTTAACTCGCAGCGGCATACCGTATAGGGTTATAGGCGGACATCGTTTCTTTGACCGCAAAGAAATTAAAGACGTTATTTCTTATTTAGCGGTTATTAATAACTATAAAGATAGCGTTAGACTTAAACGCATTATTAACGAGCCTAAACGCGGCATTGGAGATACAAGCATAAATAAGGCTGAACAAATTGCCGACAACCTAAAAATGCCGCTTTATGAGGTGCTTAAAACTTCGGACAATTTCCCCGCTCTTTCTAGATCAAGCGGTAAAATGAAGGAGTTTTGCAGGGTTATAGACGACCTTATTGAAGCCTCTAAAACTTTAAGCATTGATAAACTTTTAGAACTTACCCTAGAGGCAACGGGTTATTTAGATATGTTAAGGCTCGAAGGCGAAGCCTCTAAAGATAGGGTAGAAAACGTTAACGAACTTTTAAGCAGCATTATGCAGTATATGAAAGACAACGAAGAAGCATCTTTACAAGGTTTTTTAGAAGAAGTTGCTTTAATTTCTGATATTGATAATTACGATAACGAATCAGATACAGTTACGCTAATGACCTTGCACTCTGCAAAGGGACTTGAGTTTGATACCGTATTTTTAGTGGGTCTTGAAGAGGAAATCTTCCCCGGCTCGCAAAGCATTTACGGTGGTGAAGCAGAGATGGAAGAAGAACGCCGCTTAATGTACGTTGGAATTACCCGTGCAAAACGTAAACTTTATATTACAAACGCATATACAAGGATGTTGTTTGGCCAAACAAAACGCGGCCGTGTTTCTCGCTTTGTTAGAGAACTCCCGGACGATTGCTTAGAGGTAAAAGGGTATAGCCCCTTTACAGCACCAAGCGGTTATGGTAATTCGGGTGGTTCTTACGGCAGTTCTTATGGTAGTTCTTACGGTGGCTACAATAAAGAATTTAGCGGTTATAACGATTATTCCGCACCAAAAACCACAACAAGCGTAAAACCTGTTGAAAAAAAGATGGCTTCGGGTAAAACCTATAAGGTTGGAACAATGGTTAAACATAACGTTTTTGGCGAAGGCGTCATTATAAATGCAACACCTATGGGTAACGATACTCTGCTTGAAATTGCATTTGTAACAGCAGGAACAAAGAAAGTTATGGCTAATTTTGCACGTTTAAAAGAAATAAACTAAATTTTTTAAAAAATTTTGCTAAAAAAAGGGATTTTTAATTAAAAAATGCTTTTCTTTTAATGGCTGTGGTGCTATAATATATAAGTAATTCTATGTAAAAATATAGATGCAAATAATTAGGAGGTCAATCACTAATGAGCAAAAAATTTGTTTATCTTTTCTCAGAAGGCGACGCAAGCATGCGCGAACTTTTGGGCGGTAAAGGTGCTAACCTTGCAGAAATGACCAAAATCGGTCTTCCTGTTCCTCAAGGCTTCACAGTTACCACAGAGGCTTGTACTCAATACTATGAAGATGGCAGAAAAATTAACGATGATATCCAAGCAGAAATTATGGAATACATCGACAAAATGGAAGGCATCACCGGTATGAAATTCGGCGATAAAGAGAATCCTCTTTTAGTGTCGGTTCGTTCAGGTGCTCGTGCATCCATGCCCGGTATGATGGATACCATTTTAAATCTAGGTCTTAACGAAGAAGTTGTTGAAGTTATGGCTGCAAAGTCAGGCAACGCACGTTGGGCTTATGACTGTTACAGAAGATTTATCCAAATGTATTCCGACGTTGTTATGGAAGTTGGTAAAAAATACTTTGAACAGTTAATCGACGAAATGAAAGAAGCTAAAGGTGTTACTCAAGATATCGAGTTAACAGCTGAAGATCTAAAAGTATTAGCTGAACAATTCAAAGCTGAATACAAAAACAAAATCGGTAAAGATTTCCCATCCGATCCTAAAGTACAATTAATGGGCGCTGTTGAAGCAGTTTTCCGTTCTTGGGACAACCCACGTGCTAACGTTTACAGACGTGATAACGATATTCCTTATTCTTGGGGTACCGCAGTTAACGTTCAAATGATGGCATTTGGTAACATGGGTGACGATTGTGGTACTGGTGTTGCATTTACTCGTGACCCTGCTACTGGTGAACCAGGTTTAATGGGTGAATTCTTAGTTAACGCACAAGGTGAAGACGTTGTTGCCGGTGTTCGTACACCAATGCCAATTGCTGAAATGGCAGACAAATTCCCTGCAGCATTTGAAGAATTCAATAAAGTTTGCGCAATCTTAGAAGACCACTACAGAGATATGCAAGATATGGAATTTACTATTCAAAATGGTAAACTATATATGCTTCAAACTCGTAACGGTAAGAGAACTGCAAAAGCTGCATTAAAAATCGCTTGCGACTTAGTTGACGAAGGCATGATTGATGAAAAACAAGCCGTTGCAATGATCGACCCCAGAAACTTAGATACATTACTTCACCCTCAATTCGATGCAAAAGCTTTAAAAGCTGCAACTCCTGCAGGTAAAGGACTTGGCGCATCTCCAGGTGCTGCTTGCGGTAAGGTTGTATTTACTGCTGACGATGCAGTTGTTTGGAACGAAAGAGGCGAAAAGGTTGTTCTAGTTCGTCTAGAAACTTCTCCTGAAGATATTACAGGTATGAAAGCTTCTCAAGGTATCTTAACAGTTCGTGGTGGTATGACAAGCCACGCTGCCGTTGTTGCTCGTGGTATGGGTACTTGCTGTGTATCCGGTTGCGGCGAAATTAAGATGGACGAAGAAAACAAACAATTTGAACTTGCCGGCAAAGTTTATAAAGAAGGCGACTATATTTCTATCGACGGTTCAACAGGTAATATCTACGACGGTATTATTCCAACTGTTGACGCTGAAATCGCTGGCGAATTCGGTAGAATTATGGACTGGGCTGACAAATACAGAACTCTAAAGGTTAGAACAAACGCTGATACACCTGCTGACGCTAAAAAAGCAAGAGAATTAGGTGCTGAAGGTATTGGTCTATGCCGTACAGAGCATATGTTCTTCGAAGAAGACAGAATCGCAGCATTCAGAGAAATGATCTGTGCTGATACAGTAGAAGAAAGAGAAACAGCTTTAGATAAGATTCTTCCTTATCAACAAGGTGACTTTGAAAAACTTTACGAAGCTTTAGAAGGTAACCCTGTATGTATCCGTTTCTTAGATCCTCCTCTACATGAGTTCGTTCCTACCGAAGAAGACGATATTGCAGCTTTAGCAAAAGCTCAAGGCAAAACTGTTGCTGATATCAAAAATATCATCTCTTCTTTACACGAATTCAACCCAATGATGGGTCACCGTGGTTGCCGTCTAGCAGTTACTTATCCTGAAATTGCTAAGATGCAAACCGCAGCTGTTATTCGCGCAGCTATCAACGTTAAGAAAAATCATCCAGACTGGAACCTAGTTCCCGAAATTATGATTCCATTAACAGGCGAAGTTAAAGAATTAAAATTCGTTAAAGATGTTGTTGTTGCAACTGCAGACGCTGAAATTGCTAAAGCAGGTGTAGAACTAAAATACGAAGTTGGTACTATGATGGAAATTCCTCGTGCTTGCTTAACAGCTGACGAAATTGCTAAAGAAGCTGAATTCTTCTGCTTCGGTACTAACGACCTAACTCAAATGACCTTCGGTTTCAGCCGTGATGACGCTGGTAAATTCTTAAGCGCTTACTACGATACCAAGATCTATGAGAACGATCCTTTTGCAAAGCTTGACCAAACAGGTGTTGGCCAACTTATGGAAATGGCAGTTGAAAAAGGTAAAGCTACTCGTCCTACAATCCACTGCGGTATCTGCGGCGAACATGGTGGCGACCCCGTTTCTGTTGAATTCTGCCATAAAATCGGCTTAGACTACGTTTCTTGCTCACCCTTCCGTGTGCCCATCGCTCGTCTAGCTGCCGCTCAGGCTGCTATCAAAGAAAGCAAATAAGAACCTCACCCATTAGCAAAATCAGAGATTTTGAATGGGTCCCGAGAACCTTGCGACCTTCGGTCTAAATTGCTGATTTTATAAAGCAAATCAAATCCCCACCGAGAAATCGGTGGGGATAATTTTTATTTGTTGATAAATAAATACAATTTGTTTTTGTCATCTTCCTCTTTATCGTAAATGTTCCAAAAAATATTTTCGGTATTTACGGCCTCTAATATTTCACTATAAAACGTCTCGTAAATGCTTACTTTTGCAGCATCTGTTTTGGTTGATATAAAAAAGTATACGTTTTTTGCGGGTTCTATTTTAGTTATCTGTTTTTTGAGATTTCTAAATGCAACACTAATATCATCATCTTCCGAAACTAAAAATTCAGTAGTCCCACTATTTACGATATATTTAAAATCATCCTCATAAGAAAATCCGCAAAATCCAATTTCATCTATTATTTGTGAAACGCAGAGGGCAAACGCTCCTAAATCCTCTTTTTTAATAATAAAATTCACAATAAATTCCTCCTATAATTTTTGTGATTTAATTATAGCACGTTCTACGTACCAAATTAAGTACATCAATTTCCCCCTTTTGCTGATAGCACCGCAAGCTGCTATCAAGGATATGAAATAAGTCAAACCGAATCAACTATGAATCCCCGCCTAAGCATAGGTGGGGATTTTTCTATAACTATTGACATCTACCTATGAATTATTATAATGAAAATAGGAGGTGTTGCATCAATGAAACCACTATTTCAAAGTAGGCCATTGCACCTGACAGCCTGCATTCTCCTGTGTTGGAAAGGAACCAGCATGATTATCTGGTCGTTGTTGCAGGAAATCGGAATGTTAGGAATTAGTGAAGATTTCTTTTTTTCTACTGGCTTTGGGTCCTCCCTCACTCTGGTGGTCGCAGGGGCGTTTTCAGAAAGCCGCACATTTCTCATTGTCGCTTTGGCGGTAATGTGTTTAGCATTCCTGGCTTTTTGGGTGTTCTTTGTTATGTTGGCTATAAATCGCTCCAGTGCGGGGGTTGCATCTGTAGGCCTTTTAGTTCTCTGCGCTTTGGACCTACCGATAACAGTCGCCTGTTCCTTTTCACAATGGTGGTCAATTTTGGTGTGTATTATATTCCATGCTGCTATTTTTATCACCGTAGCGCTGTTGCGACGCTCCCGTCCAGGATTTTCTTCGGAGTTAAGCAAAATACCAGAGTCTATCTAGCAGAGAGACAAAGAAACGGTTTGGTGTGCTGTTTTCCCTCTTTTGCTGATAGCACCACAGGCTGCTATTAAGGATATGAAATAAGTCATAACCTAATAGAACAATTTATCCCCACCGAGAAATCGGTGGGGATTTTTGTGTGCGGAATTTTGCCGCAGAATTAGTTGAATTTTGGAAGAAAAAGTGCTAAAATACAATAAAAATTCAATATCTTGTACCAAATTTGGTGCAAGATAAATGTTAAAATATAAAAAACAATATAAGGGAGAGACATTTGTGAAAAAAGAAAAACTGCACGAAGTTACAGAAATGTTGGTAAAAAATCAATATTTAGACAAGTTTTGCATAGGTGAGCCAATAGCAAAAGATTTTGTTTCTAATCACGTTGTTGTTGATATGTATTGTGATGCAACGAAAGAAGGCTTTGTGAAGTATATTACATTAGGTGTGTGTAAAAAATATTTAGATAACGGATGGTATGAATTTTCGTTTGCTACACCCAACCGTTTAGACTATGCTATCGAAAAAGCAATGTTAGATGAAATTTCCAACATTACATGTAAATTGATAGAGAGAGAATATGATGATACCTTCTTCGATATCGAAACAGGTGTTGTTTTCCCAAGTTTGAAAGCCACAAAAGATGTGTTGGGTTATGACGGCTTTATTCTCGAACTGCACAATATGGGCTTTACCGCTGTAACAGGGGAACCACTATATATAATTTTACTTGTACCAGTTTATGAAAATGAAATGAAATTCATCGAAGAAAACGGATATGATTTGTTCAGCGAAAAATATGATGAATTGGTACCCACCCAAGAGCAAATTCTCGTTGGTGTAAATCGTAAACCATTAGATATATAAATTCCCTCCACCTAAGCATAGGTGGGGATTTTTGTAAATAGTTGAATTCCCAAAAAGATTTCGCTAAAATGTAATAAACGCATTTCATTGTACCCAATTTGGTGCGTTGGTTTTGTAAAATGTTTATGTAAAAAAGGATGTATATTGTGAAAAAACGCTTAATTATTATTAATCGAATGTATGCAGGCAAATATCTCACCATTGGCGAAAATATAGGTCATGAAATTATTAACCTGATTCGTTCGGATAATGGTAATAATTATTTATGGTTAAATGCCGACGGCAATTGTGACGTTTCAAAATTTGTTGATAAAAACGGTGACCTGATTTACGATGATGTTGTTATGCTCATGGTAAGAATGTATGGACATCGTCAATGGAAGGTTTTAGGTAAGGCAGAGATTGATACATCCGTTTTAAGCGAATACATGGTGCCGCACTATAATCAAAAAAACCATAACCTTCAGCTTGAAAAAATAGAAAAAGAAAAAATTTATTATGGCGGCCAACCTATAAACGAAATATTCAATGCCAATTTATTTAACGGAAAACTCCAAAGCGGTATCGACATTTATTTCACGTTTAAGGCAAATAACGTTTTTCTTCCTGTGGAAACGCCCGAAAACATCGAGAAAACGGTTATAAATATCAACAATTTAAAAGGACTTGCCAATCAATCGCTCCGAATGTATTTATCCAAAGAACAAAACGAAAAATCAGAAACATACAAATTATTCAATCAAATAATTAACGGCGAAGTTTTTGATTGGCAAGAAGAAAACACTACTACAAAAGTAGATGTTGGTTCCGCAGTAATAACTAAAGAAAAGGATTTTTTTCTTAAAATTATTAACGAAGAATATAGAGAATTAACCTTTTCAAACCTTTTGGCATATTTTTTGAAAAACAAGCAGATTATGGAGATGTTCGCAAAAGATGTGCTAAACCTGAATGATTTTAATGCTAATATTTATTCTATCGCACGAGAAGAAAAAAACATAGACCTGTTTATTTCTTCACCAGAACATTATATTATCATTGAGAATAAAATTCGTTCTGGTCTTATTGAAGAAGAAAAAGATATGACAAAAAAGGTGTTAGAATATTTTGGTGTAAGCAAAGTTGAAAGACTATCGCAAAAAGCAAAGGATATATTGGAAACTTTCAATGCTTCAAAAACGCATTATCAAACAGACCGTTATTATGCGTATGCCTGCGGAACAGTAGAACAGCAAAAAACAAACGCAACAATAAACGGATATGTATTATTCCCCAATTATGCACTGCACAACATTACAGGACAATTACAAAAAACTCTTTTTAAGGAAAACTATACACCAATTACATATAAGAAAGTGCATTCTTTCTTTTATAAGTTAAAAGGAAGCGACGTGTTAAGCGAAAACGAAAGTAAATATTTAGATGATTTTTTAGAGGGGCTGGCAATTCACACCAAAGAGATTGATAATAGTTTTGAAGAGGAAATGAAAAATCGATTTTTCAAAAGAATTAAAGCATAATTTCCCCCTTTTGCTAAACGCATTTCTGTACCAATTTTGGTGCAAGCAGTAGTATATAATATATAAAAACAATAAAGGGGTTTGCTTATGGATAAAAAATTTTTAGTAATTTTCAATAGTACCGATGAAAAAGATACGGCTATGTGGTGGGAAAATCAATACAAACAGAATTTTGAAGCAAGCGTTTTTGAAACTTTTGATGACGCTAAAAAATTTATGCGTTCAGAAATTTGCGATTTGTTCGCTGACAATGTCGAAACTTTGTTGGAACATTTATTTGAGGGCTTTTGTGACGAGAGTGACGAGGCACTTGAATTTTTTCACTTAAGAAATTTGGTTAAATCCTTGTTAACACAACCGAATTCTTTTTCGCTCGAAATCCCTGAAATGCAATTCACAGATGATGGCGACCATTATTTTGCCTTTGTTTGTAACGATAAATACATTTTAGTAGATAATTATGATTGGTGTCTAAAAACCAATGTTCATATAATGGACAAAGAAAACAACTACTATTATTTTGAAGTGTACAACAACGAAGAGTGTATTGTATCGTTTAAATTGATAAACACCGAAAAAACCATAGACGACTGTACAGGCAATGTTGAAGAAACAGTTGAATGGAAACAAATTTCGCTCGGCTCATTTATACAAACAGATGGTGAAATTGCCGAGCCTATTGCTTGGGATGTTATTAGCGAAACCGATGATAAATATTTTGTTGTTAGCCATAGTTGTTTAGATTATCGTGTGTTTAACGACGGTAGAAATAGTTCTAATTGGGAAAAATCAGAACTTCGAAAATGGTTAAACGGCGAATTCTACGAAAGCACCTTTTCCGAAGCAGAAAAGAGTAGGATATTACTCACAACCGTAAGCAACGGAAAAGAAAAAGCGACAAAGGACAACATCTTTTTATTAAACAAAGAAGAGTTCTTTATGCTTGATGTGAAAAATATGCGAGCAGGATTAACAAAATATGCAAGAGCAAGATATTCCGAGGCAATTCACGAGTCTTACAAAGAGCCGCATGGTTTTTGGTGGTTAAGAGAATATAATAAAGATAAAGACGGATATGACCTAACTCACGTCTGTGCAAATGGCACTTTAAACGGATTTGCCCGTTCCGATAGTTCGCATCCAAACGGTATCCGCCCTGCTATGTGGGTCAAGAAATAATTTTCCTCTTCTTTGATAGCACCACAGGCTATCAAAAAACGAAGTAAGAACCTCACCCATTAGCAAAATCAAAGATTTTGAATGGGTCCCGAGAACCTTGCGACCTTCGGTCTAAATTTCTGGCTTACTTTAACTTCGCAGAATTTACGCTCACCGAAAAGGATGCTAAGGAATATAAATATTCCAAATCAACCAAACAATGTGTGCATAAATGGAAAGATATTAAAGTAAAACTATTTATCTAAAACGACTCCCCGATTACATTTCTGTAATTGGGGAGTTTTGCATTGTCGTTAGTTTGAGCCTGGGTTAAGGCGACAGGATTTTGTCACTTTAAAATGGCAGTAAATGTCGTTGAATGTGGTAACATTATATGCTATAATATTACAAAAGAATACATATTTTGCCACAGGGGGTACGGCTGTGAATATCACTTTTTTAATTGGTAACGGATTCGACATTGGAGTCGGAATGAATTCTAAATTTAAGGACTTTTTTCCAATCTACCAAGTTAAATCTATCGATAAGGCTCCTGAAATTCGTCAGCTTGCGGAGCACATAGGAGAGGATCATGAAACATGGGCTGATTTCGAAAGTGCGTTGGGTGACTATACCGAGAAATTTACAACAAAAACGAAGGGCACTTTACTTAGTCAAGTTAAGGATTTTGAAGAAGAGTTTATTTCTTATCTTAAGGACCAAGAAAATCTTCTGGCATTTGAAGAAAACAAAAAAGAAATTGAAAACGTAATGTGTACGGCTCTTTTCGGATATGTTACAACAGAGACTTTTTCTTTAGGTGATTTTGAATCATTGAATAACTTGTATAAAGGAAATAGCGCAGGTGCTTTTGTGCATAATTTTATCAATTTCAATTATACTAACGTTCTTAAAAAATGTTTGAAATATGTTCCCAAAAACGTGATTAGTGATAACAAATATTCTAACTTTCATCGCAATGACAAAATAGGAAACATCGTGCATGTTCATGGCGATTTTTCTACGTATCCAATTATTGGTGTTAATGATATTTCTCAAATTAAAAACAAAGAGTTGGCATCCGATCCCCGTTTTGTTAAAAGGTTTGTCAAGCCTACAATGAATCAGAATTTAAAAACAAATAATGATGCTAAAGCAATGAGTTTAATTGATAACAGTACCATTGTTTGTGTGTATGGAATGTCATTTGGAAAAACCGATAAGAAATGGTGGTCCAAGCTCATTGCTTGGTTGAGTGCAAGTTCAGGTCGTCATTTAGTGATATTTTCTTACGATAAAGATTACAAGGCCCTTACACCATATGAAAAATTCGACAAGGAAGATTCTATAATAGATCTGTTTGATGAATATTGCGCAAATAGTTCTAGTAATATCGAAAAAATAAGAGATAGGATTCATATCGCCATTCACAAAAACATTTTTGAGATTGATTTGATGAAACAACACAACGAGGTTTTTGATATGGCAGTAGAGAAAGTGCTTGCAGCCAAATAAAAAGAAACGCCAATATGCCAATTTGAAATCGGCACATTGGTGTTTTATTTTACCTTCCTTTACAATATAGGCAAAGGAGGTAATTTTATGGCAAATTTTATAGAAGAATTTTATTACGGCAATCTCGACTCGCAAGCGCGTAGTACCAAGCAAAACAAAACGGTGCAAAAACAAATGGAGGTGTTGATGCTAAACGAGGACTTTTTAACAGAACGCCTTTCAGGCGAAAACAAAAAGAAGTTCTTCGAATTTTGCAACGCTTGGAGCGTGGTCAACGGCGAATCAAATCTCGATAGTTTTATTATGGGCTTCCGCCTCGGCGCCAACTTCACTTACGACACCTTTGTATCTGAAGACTCGCCCTTTACGGACTTATTAAAGGAGGTGTAGCTATGGAACAATATATTTACGACGATAGCAATGGTTTATGGTACGAACGCGATGGTGATTATTACATCCCTTGCCTCAAACTCCCCGAAATAAATATAGGTATATGGGGCGAACGATACCTCACCTACATCCGCGAACATAAGAAACTTCTACATACTAAATTGATAGTAAACGGCACCCTCTACACTCACCTCGCCGAAATCAACAAACAATCAGAAGAACTGTTTTCTGAGCTGGTAAATCAAACGAAAAATCGCGAAGGCATTACCGAACAACTAAAAGCCCAAAACCAACTCGAATGGGTCCGCCGCATGAACAACATCCGTAACAGAGTCACAAAAATCGTAAACAACGAAATAATATATACATAATAAAAAACATTTTTTTGCATTTGTCGGATTAAATAGTCTCGTTTGTGAATGTTGTAATTGAATTACTGCAAAAAAGACTTGACAAATACAAGATGATTTGCTAATATAATCTTAGCAAAGAAAAAGCGCATCGATGTCGATAGAACATCAATGCGCCGACGGTGTGCTTGACACCTTTAATGTGGTAATTAGAGTTTAACAGATTTCCGGTCTGTTGTCAAGCATAACCGTCTATTTGTGAATCCTAAAGAAAGGAGAAATAGACGGTGTTTTATATTGATAAGGTGCATTATGCTACAGATTATTACGGAAACAAGTTGTATATTTCTAAGGTTAAGGGAACTACTGTTTTGACAGAAGATTCCACCAAAGAATATACCAAGCAGGCCGTTATCGATTTTATTAACGATGGTAACGTAGTGAAGACTAAGTACCGTAAAAACTACTCTTGGGTAGTCGGCGAGGATGTTCACGTGGTTGATAACCGTTATATCAGAACGGACAGCAACTACATCAAGGCCGATAACCTTGAGAATTTGCCCGAATATTAAACTTAAGGATGCAGGATTCTATCTTACTGCATCCTTAGTTTGGATTAAGGAGATAATATGCGATATCTAAAATTGAGCGATGCTGCCGATATTAAATTTTGTTCGGTAGCGCCGGCGAGAATGAAAACGCAAGAAGAAAAAACCAAATGGTTGTCTTGTTCAAACTTTATAGCAGATAATGGCGTAGTCGGAGAACCTACCCTGACAAACTTTGCTCCGGATGAAAGCTTTGCGGTACACCCAGAGGATATTATTATTAAACGCATCACCCCCGGATATGTGAATTATATTTCAAATATATCTGATGACTTATACGCAGGAAACAACCTTATTGTCTTAACTGCTCGCGATGGAGTAAATGCTAAATACCTTGCGATGATTTTAAATGATAAAATTCCTTCAATTTCCGAATCATCTTCGGTAGGCGCAGTTATGAAATCTGTAAGCAGACCTGATTTAGAGAAAATTAAAATCCCACTTCCACCTTACGAGCAACAGGTAAAATTAGGCGAAGTATGGTTTTTAAATATAGAACTCAAGAAAATGAAAAACAGGCTTTGTGAGCTTGAATGCATAAAAAATAATTACGAGTTGACTCGATATATTAATTTAACCGGAGGAAAAAACAATGACTAAGATGACAACCTTTGATGATATTAAGAAAGCGCTTTGGGCAGGTGCCAATACCTTCCGCGACAATATCGACGCATCAAACTATAAAGATTATGTGCTTTCAATGTTTTTTGTAAAATATCTTAGCGATACATATAAAGAAAGCGTTGAAGAACTTGAAAAGGAGTACTCCGGCATTCGTTTGGAACGTCAGATTGAAAACCTCCCTTTCTCTTTGAAGAAAGAGCACACCTTCGATTATCTGCTGGACAATAAGTTTGCAAACGACCTTGGTAACAAAATCAGTGAAGCATTGACGGGTATCGAAAGTTCGAATGCTATACTTAATGGTATTTTCCGTGGCATTGATTTTAACAGTGAAAGCAACCTTGGTAAAAAGGAGCAGAAGAACCCCCTTCTCAGAAACTTGCTTGGAGATTTTGAGAATTTAAATCTTAGACCTAGCTGTATTGAAACTAAAGAAGGTCAGATCCCTGCCGACGTTATCGGCGATGCCTATGAATATATGATTGGCGAATTTGCTACAATGGCAGGCAAAAAGGCAGGAAGCTTCTTTACTCCTCAGCAGGTATCTGAAATTATGGCACAATTCGTATGCCCTGTGGCAGACGATCGTGTGTATGACCCAACTTGCGGTTCCGGTTCGTTGCTGATTCGTGCAGCGCGCAAAGGCGGATTTGATAAAGTTCAAATGTACGGTCAGGAGAAAAACAATTCTGCTATCTCCATGGCTCGTATGAATATGTTTATCCATGGCATTGAGGATGCTGATATCAAGTGGGGCGACACTCTTGCTAACCCTCAGCATTTGGATAGCGATGGCAATCTTATGAAATTCGACTGTATTGTCGCAAATATGCCTTTCAGTCTTGATAAATGGGCTTCTGGCTTCAACCCAGGTGGCGAGGTTGCGGTTGATGACGATGAAGAAACTGCAAAGGGTAAAAAAGGCAAGAAAAAAGAATTCAAAATGGAAGCAGGCCTTGACCGTTGGCACCGCTTTGATATGGGTATCCCCCCTGCAAGTAAAGGTGACTGGGCTTTCCTTTTGCATATGATTGCAAGTATGAGTGGTAACGGACGCGTGGCTGCAGTTGCCCCTCACGGTGTTCTTTTTAGAGGTGCTGCCGAAGGTCGTATCCGTCAAAGCATTCTTGAAAAGAACTTGATCGATGCAGTTATCGGTCTTCCCGAAAACCTTTTCTATGGCACATCTATCCCTGCTTGTATTATTGTATTCAGAAAAGGGCGCACTTCTTCTGATATTCTTTTTGTAGATGCTTCAAAGAAATTTAAAAAAGACAAAGCCAAAAACATGCTTCTTCCGGAGCACGTTGATAAAATTGTCGCAACTTATAAAGCATACAAAAACGGTGAAAATGCTGAAATAGAAAAATACAGTCACGTTGCAACCTTTGATGAAATCAAAGAAAACGAATATAACCTCAACATTCCTCGTTATGTTAATACCTTTGAAGAAGAGGAAATCATTGATATTGATGTAGTAAATACTGAAATTGCCGATCTCAAGGTTAAAATTGCTGAAGTTGAAAAACAGATGGCAAAATATCTTGAAGAACTCGGTCTCAATTAACTTCGGAGGAATCTGATATGCCATACAATGGATTAGATGTAATTTTTGATACATGGAATGTTTCGACGGATATTAAAACCGATGTTTATGCACTTCACATTGATTCAGATAACAAAAATAGTAAAGCAATTTGTATGCAAGGTAGCATAAATCAAGAAACTGCAGAAGCATACACTCAGAAGATCTCTATGTTCAAAGCATTTGATGCCAAAGAATTTTCTTTATCTGGTTATCAAAGCAAGGAGTATGGAGTTGGTGATATTTCATTGGTAAAAGTTGTTTGGGATGAACTTAAGTCACTTATAGCTGGTGCTCAATCAATCAAAGAAAGCGGCGAGAAGAAAGCAACAGATAAGGTAGAATTAACTATTACAAAAGTTGTATTAAAATCGAACAAGGAATACTATTTCGTTGCTACGCAGGAATCATCGGAAAAACTTTATAAGAAGAAAAGGATTTATTCTGTAGGCGAAACATTGGTTTCGTTGAAACCTAATGAATTTTTTACAATGTGCGAGGATTTCGAGTGCATTATTGATGAGGAACAAAATTGTTTCTATACTTTGAAAAGCACTCCTGTTATCAACCGTTTCAAATTGCGTGAAGCAATAAAGAACGAAGTAAAATCATCTGAAGCAATTCTTGATGATTGGAATTTTATTGATAATGTAGATGTCATCAAGGGTTGCATGGAGCAGCAAAATGTATACGAGCCTTTGTTTAAAGTGTTTAGAGATCAGCAATATACTGCGGAACTGAAAGCTATGACATCAACAGATTTTAAGTCAAGAATTATCAGAGTTTCCAAAGGGAAAATCACTGACAAAGATTTTAAGAAGGACAAGCTTGTTATTACACGAAGCAATAGAGCGCTGTTCTTGGATCTTCTCGCTAAGAAAATGAAATATAACATCGCCACTGACTCGGTGGAGGATTGATTTATGGGTAAAATTTCTTATTACATGAGTTCGATGATTCTTTTTAATGTCTTTTACATCATTAAGAATTTTAGCCTATTATTTCCAACTGAATCAGGGTTTCAATGTGGCATTAAAGAAATCTTTTTACTTATATGCATAGGTATGTCCGGTGCCTTTTTAATTTGGGGCTTAATTTACACCATTGTTATAATGGCAAACAATTATAATCCCAAACCATCAGAAAACGGGATCGAGTATAAATTTGTAACCAAACAAAACATAACTTCTACTGAATTTCTTGGCAAGTTCTCTTTGCTCGTGATGACTGGATTAACCATCGGCTCCGTACCGCTTTGGTGGGGATTGTCGTTGTATTTGATATTCTATAGTGCTATTGCAATAATCTTTATTCGTTGTGATATGTTTTATCTCAATCCCATCGTAACTCTCCTTGGGTATGAGATATACAAATGTGAATGCACCATAAGTAAAGAAAAGAAAAATTTGTATTTCATTGTAAAAGGCATTGATTTGAATGGTAAAGAGTCTATAAAATCTACGTTCACCAAAAGTAAAATTATTCGTTTAAAAGGAGAACAGACATAATTTATGGAAAATTTAGATTTCAATGCTTTAAAAGTCAATCTTGACAGCATAAACAGTGCTTTTGCCGCATCGCAAATTGCTAAACAAAACGAGGAAGCATATAGAATAGCTCGCGCTGTATCTGAGCAAAATGCTCGCCGTGATGCCAAGATGGTTGCCGGAGCAGAGGCGAGCGTTGCACAGAAAGAACTGATGGAAGAACAGTTGATAGAGCTGAAATCGCAAAATGATATACTTGCAGAGCAATTAAAAGCGGAGCAAGCTCAACGAGAGGTTTTGGAAGAGCATTTAAAAGTAACAACCGAACAAAACGCTCTTCTCTCAGCCAACTATAAAAAACTTGAAGAAATGTATAGCGCACAAAAAGAATCTAACGATGAAGCGTGCATAGATCTCCACAAGAGTCGCGTATTCAATGGGTGGATGATGGTCATTGCAATTATTGCAATGCTTGCCGCAATTGCTGGACCTATTGCAACGATTCTTGTTAGTAGGTGATATTATGAACGAACAGATAAAACAACGAATAACTCAACTGAATAACGGCGAAGTGCCAAACGGTTATAAAAAGACCGAGTTTGGCGTTTTTCCTTGCGATTGGGTTACCGATAAAAAACTTAAAGATTTAGGCACCTTTGGTAAAGGCAAAGGGCTTCCCGGCGATAAGATGGTATCGGAAGGCGTGCCTTGTGTGGGATATGGTGACATTTACATGAAATACAACCATTTTCATTTTGAAGAAGCCAAGACATTTGTTGAAGAGAAAACGGCAGTTGAAAGCCAGCCTATTCAAAAAGGTACATTGCTGTTTACAGGAACTGGAGAAACTGCTGAAGAAATAGGAAAATGTGTCTGTTACAACGGGGACGAAACAATATATGCCGGCGGCGATATTATTACTTTTGTCAGCGACGAAGTAGAGCCTCTATTCTTAGCATATCAACAGTATCAGGACTTTTCTTTAAGAAAAAAGGCTAGTTTCGGTCAAGGGCATTCTGTTGTGCACATCCAACGTGATAATCTTGAAAAACTCAATGTTGCTTTCCCTCAATCTGCAGAAGAACAATCTAAAATTGCTGAAATTCTTATGAAATGGGATGAGGCGATTGAGTTGCAGGAAAAACTTATAAAAGGAATTATAATAAAAAATAATAATTATTCTAACAAACTTTTGTCTGAAAAAATCAATTGGGAACCTCTACCATTATCAAATTTTATTGAGTTAAAAAACGGGTATGCATTTAAAAGCGAAACATATGTTGAGGATGGTAAATATAAAATTATTACTATAAAAAATGTAAAAAGCGGAGAATTGGATTTGTCAGAATACTCTGTCATTAATCGCTTGCCGAATAACATACAACCGCATCAAATTTTGAATATTGGTGATATTATTATATCTTTAACAGGCAATGTGGGAAGAACATGTGTTATCCACACCGAAAATTGTCTTTTGAACCAAAGAGTTGGAAAAATTGTTGTAAAAAATATAAATCCAACTTTTATATATGAGATATTAAAAACAAGACGCTTTGTTTCAAAAATGCAAAACATAGCGCAAGGATGTGCGCAAGCAAATCTTTCTAATGAAGATGTTGAAAATTTTGTTGCTTTTTTTCCATTCAAGAACGATGTTTTGGACATAGAAACAATAGATAAAATTTCAGATTATTTAACCGTTCTTCAAAAAGAATTGGATTTACAAAAAGAAATTTTAACTAAGTTAGTTTTACAGCGAAAAACACTACAACAATACCTTCTTAATGGAATAGTGCGAGTTTAATTTCAAAATCACAAATGAGGAGAATGACGATGCCAAGTCATACAATATTCAACGAAAGACCGGAGTGTCAAGATAGATTAATATCCTTCTTGCAAAAGATGGGATATAGTTATGTTTCAAGAAGCGAGGCCGAACAAAAACGAGAAAGTTTGTCTAAGGTTATTTTCACGGACGAGCTTATCCGCTTTTTGAGAAACCAAACATATAAATACAAAGGATATGAGCTCCACTTTTCGGGGGAGTCTATTCAGCGTGCCGTAAACGCCTTAGATGCTTCTCTTTTGCAGGGGCTTTCTATGGCAAGCAAAGAAATCTATAATCTGCTCACACTTGGCATCAGTTTGGAAGAAAATGTTGTACTAGACAATGATGTTCCGGTAAAACAATCCTTTGATCTTTCCTTTATTGATTTTGAAAATCCTGCAAATAACATCTGGCAAGTAACCGAAGAATTCAGCGTCGAACGTCCTAACGGTCAGTATGCACGTCCCGATGTTGTACTGATGGTAAATGGCATCCCCCTTGTTGTTATCGAGTGCAAAAAGTCAAGTATTGATGTTAAAGAAGGCATATTGCAAAACGTTCGCAATATGCGACCGGATTATATCCCACACTTGTTCAAATATTCTCAGTTAGTTCTTGCAATGAATCCTAACAAGGTTGTTTACGGAACTTGCGGAACAACTGCAGATTACTTTGTTGAATGGCGTGAAGACGACACCGATTGGCAAAAGGAAATCTGTGAAAAATGCACTCCCGATGGCAGAATATTGGAACAAGACAGAATTACAGTTTCACTCCTTGATAAAAAAAGGCTTCTTTCTATTATTCGCGATTTCATCCTTTACGATAGCAATATTAAAAAAGTTGCTCGACATCAACAATTCTTTGCAGTTAATAATGCTATGAACCGTATTAACGGCAAAGACGATACTGATTCCCACGGCGGTGTTATTTGGCACACTCAAGGTAGTGGTAAGAGTTTAACCATGGTTATGTTGGTCAAAAAAATACAGTTTGAAAAAGCCCACGAACATCCTAGATTTATTATCGTTACCGACCGTATAAATCTTGACAAGCAGATTCGTGATAACTTGGCAAACTCACAAATGGCTCCCGCCCGTGCAGCTACGGGCAAGGGCCTAAAAGCTTTGCTAAAGGACAAAAGCAATCTGGTTATTACTACATTAATCAACAAGTTTGAAACTGTATGCAAGAACAAATACTTGGAGCCTGATAGCGATCATTTTTATGTATTGATTGATGAGGCACATCGTTCTCAATACAGTGCAATGCACAACTATATGTGCACCGTTTTACCTAATGCTACTTTTATTGCCTTTACCGGTACTCCCCTTATTGCAAAAGCAAAAAAGAATACCTATAAAAAGTTCGGCGCGCCCATTCATAGTTACACAATGAAGCGCTCTATTGAGGATAAAATTACAGTTCCGATCGTTTATGAGGGCAGAAAAGTAAAACAAAATGATCCGTCAGACACTATCAATGCATATTTTGATAGTTTGACCGAGAATTTGCCTGATGAAACCAAGAACGACTTAAAGCAAAAATATAGCCGTTTCACCAAACTTGCGGAAGCTAGTAGCAGAATCAATTTAATCGGTTTTGATATTTATGACCATTTTGTCAACTACTGTATGCCTAAAGGATTAAAGGCAATGGTGGTTTGTTCCTCGCGCGCTACTGCGGTTGATATCTACAACGTTATTTCAGGTTTACCAGGAAGCAAAGTCAATGCCCGCGTTGTTATTACTTTTGGTGATAAGCGTGAAGGTGATGATGATGACACCACCTCGGCAGCAATTAAGAAAATCAATGACTACCGCGCAAGTAGGGTTAAGCATTTGTTTGGCGATAATGATGAAAAGTATTATGAATCCGTCTGTGAAGATTTTAAAAATCCGGATGGCGATATCAATATGCTTATCGTTAAGGATATGTTGTTAACCGGTTTTGATGCTCCTGTTGCAGGTGTATTGTACGTCGACAAGTCTTTAAGAGAACACAATTTGCTGCAAGCCATTGCGCGTGTTAACCGTATCTATAAGGGTAAAGATTTCGGTTTAGTTGTCGACTACTGGGGTATCTTTGGAAAACTAAAAGCTGCAATTGATTTATACGATGATGCTGAATCTGAAATGAATAAATACGATTCATCGGATATTGAAGACGCTATTCTTGGCCCTGTTGATGAGAAAAACAAACTTGAAGCAGCAAACAAAGCTTTATGGGATATGTTCGAAGATATCACTGATAGTAATTCGTCTGACGAATGGCAACTAGCTCTTGTGGACGAAGGCAAACGTAACGAATTCTATGCCAAACTCAAAGAATATGCTAATCTTTTGAATTTGGCTTTGACTAGCCGTGATTTGTTTACAGAGCTTGGAATTGATTTAATTCAAAAGTATAGAAATGATTATATCTTCTTCAATAAGTTACGTCGCGGTGTTATTGAACGCTTCGACAACACCATTGATTTGTCCAAATACGAAGCTGGCATCAAGAATCTTCTCGATACTTTTGTTCATGCTTCTGAAGTCAAGATTGTTGTTGATCCTGTATTTGTTGGCGATAAAGAAGCTATGGAACGTATGCTCAATAGCGATGATCCGAGCAATGTAAAGGCAGATAAAATTAAAACTCGTATTGAAGCCGAGCTTAAACAGGTTCGGTATGATGACCCATTGCTGTTTGAAGAATTCTCCACAAAAATCAGAGAAACTATTGCTGAATATGATAAGTCTCGTGATGAAGATAAGTATTTGGCAACAATGGAAGCTATGGCTGATGA
The DNA here is from genome assembly GCA_045540715.1 of Acutalibacteraceae bacterium. Taxonomy (GTDB): domain Bacteria; phylum Bacillota; class Clostridia; order Oscillospirales; family Acutalibacteraceae; genus UMGS1279. Next base: position 171,649 of record JAZQHT010000016.1, read on the forward strand.
CTTCAACAACGGAAGATTGACTCGCGATTATCCGGTATCTATTGCTAACGACAGCGATACGAAAGCGTTTTATGGTAGCGTAATCACTTTGATTCGTTCTAAAACCGATATTGTAGTAACTGAAGAATTAGAAGAAACTATTGCAAACAACGCGAAGAAAATCAGACAAACAATTTCCGATATTGCAAAACGTGACTGGAAGCACAATGAAGTAGTTCACAAGCAAATGCATCGTGCTTTGGATGATTGTTTGTTTGATATGTTTGATGAAATCGGTTATACAATTGACAAAACCAACATTGATGTTCTTGACTTAATAATCGATGAGATTATGAAGGTGGCAGTGGCGAGGTACTAATGGAATATATAACTTTAGAATTAAGCCAAATTAACGGAACGATAGATGTAAAAATTGTTAGAAAGAACATTAAAAACGTGCATTTGAAAGTGTTCCGTTCGTTAGAAGTGGTTTTATCCGTTCCGACGCAGGTCCCACAAGAATGGATAGAGAATTTTCTATCCAAACGTATAAAATGGATTGATGAACAGATCACGAAATACAAATTATCTGACGGTACAAATACTTTAGATAGTATTAAAAATGGCACTTCTGTTCAAATGCTGGGCAAAGATATGCGAATTGTCTTTCAGGAAGATTCAAAGAATTATATTGAGGTTGATGAAAAGCGCATTACTTTGTATTTAAAAGATGTGACAAATGAAGAATTTGCGCAAAAAATGTTTTTGAGATGGTGGAAGAAAGCAGCGGAAGATGTTTTTCAAAATGAACTGAATTCTTTGTACAAAAAAATATTCAAAAAATATCAGATCGCAGAGCCGGATATCTATGTTCGTAAAATGAAAACACTTTGGGGTAGTTGCACACCTTCAAAATCCAAAGTAACATTTAACAACTATCTTTTTAAGGCAAATATTCGTTGTATTCAATATGTTGTCTTGCATGAACTAACGCATCTTTTGTATCCTAATCATAGCAAGCAGTTTTATGATTTTTTAACCGTGCATATGCCAGATTGGCAAGAACGCAAAAAGCAACTTGATACCGAAGTGGTGCAAGGACTATAATTCGTTATTTCAAGGTGTAAAAATTGGAAAAAGAGATAATTATAGCAGTTGTAAGCGCCGTAATCGGTTCATTTATTACTTTTATATTTTCTTTCTTGCTTGATAAACGCAAAGAAAAGCGTGAAGATAGATTAGAAGCAAGGAAAGAGCAAATTGCTATTTTTCAAAATCGTCCGGAAATGGCTGTTGTGGATTATAAAGATTACATGTCAAGAACCGGTTGCGGAATAAAACAGACTTGCGATATTGACTTATTTGTTGCTCATATAGACAAGGTGACTGCAACAGGCAATAAAAAGAATGATGTGGTATATGCACACTATCGTGACGAAGATTTCGAGTCTAAAGACTGGTGTTGTGTAATTTATACCCTTAAAAATGCTGGAAAAACTTTTATGATTAAAGAAATAATACACGATCCGATTTTTCTTGGAGTCAAGTCGGAGGTGGCGACAAAAGAAGATTTGCAGGTGGCACAGGATTTGTTGGACACGCTTGTTGCGAACAAAGACGGTTGCGTTGGTATGGCGGCGAATATGATTGGTGTGCGCAAGCGCATTATTGTATTTGATAACGAGGGTATATATATGACGATGTTTAACCCTGAGATTATCAAAAAGTCGGAGCCTTATGATACTGAGGAAGGGTGTCTTTCCCTGCTCGGCGGTCCACGTCCGTGCAAACGTTACAAAACAATCAAAGTTCAGTGGCAAACTGCAGAATTTCAAACTCGCTTAAAAACCTTCACCGGTTGGCCCGCACAAATAATCCAACACGAAATCGACCATTGTGATGGAATATTGATTTAAGTATTTAATGCGAATTATATTTTACGGAGGAAAAAGATGTTTAAATTTATATCAAAGTGGATTGAAAAAGGAAAGGTCAAAAAAACTCCACAAAAATCAAAAATTGAATATGTAACATTGACTCCGGATGATAAAATTGCAAACGGGGCAGAATATTTAAATGCTTTAAAATGGGCAATTGATGGCAAAAAAGCAAGAAATATTGCGCTATCAGGCCCGTATGGTTCAGGAAAAAGCAGTGTTATAGAGACTTTTCTAAAAAATAACCCTTCTCTGGAAAAACGATCAATTAAAATTTCAATGGCTACTTTCGTGGAAGAAGCGCTAAACGATAAAGGGGCTTTTGAAAGGCAAAAAATAAAACTCAAAAAAGGCGAAATTGAGAAAGGCATTCTCAAACAATTATTTTATAAAGTCAACCATAGGAAAATACCTCAAAGCCGATATAGAAAACTGCACAGAATCAGTTTTTGGCGCATTTTTGCGGTTATCACCGCACTGATTCTCGCTTGTTTACTTGTTAGTTACGTATTTTGGCCTTCCTCTTTATCATCGGCTATAACCAAAATTGCGGTTGCCGGTGCTACAATAAAACTTCCCAAATGGCTTTCATTAACTGCTGCAGGTGTATTTGTATTCGGGTGCATAGTTGCAATTTCTGCTTTATATAGAAGAATTTTATCAAGATTTAAGGTTAAAGAAATTAAACTACCAAAAGATGTTTCTGTACAAGATAGTAATGAAAATCAAGATACAATATTCAATAAAAATATGGATGAGATTGTTTATTTCTTCGAAGAAACAAAATATAACATTGTCTTTTTCGAAGACTTTGATAGATTAAGCAATACTTCTATATTTGTACACTTGAGAGAACTCAATATAATTCTCAATAATTATGATGCCATAAAAGATCCAATAATATTTGTGTATGCTGTAAAAGATGACATTTTCACAGAAGTAGATAGAACGAAGTTTTTCGATTTTATTATTCCTATTGTACCGATTATAAATTCAACTAACTCAGGAGAAATCCTGCTGAAGAAACTTGATGAATCAAAGAAACTTCAAAAAGAACATAATATTTCTGAAAGTTTCATTATGGATGTTTCGCCATATATTTCTGATATGCGAATATTGCAAAATATTTACAATGAGTTTGTTGTATATAAATCCACATTAACAACGGGACAAGGGCTAACGCTATTGGATGAACCAATGCTTGCTTTGATAATATTCAAGAATTTGTACCCTCGTGAATTTGCAGAATTGCAAATGGAAACGGGAATTGTAAAGCAAGCTTTTAAAGACAAAGAAAAATTCGTTTCGGAAAAACGTAAAGAAATACAAGAAAGGGTTGAGGCATCTACAGAAGTTTTAGAAGCAGTTCAAACAGAAGTGTTTAGCTCAAGAAAATCTATCAAATACGCATTTTTATGTGAAATCACCAACGACGCAGGAATGGCAAGTAGTTTTACACCATCGGGCAAAGGTACTATAAGTGCAAATGACTTTCTAAAAAACGATTATGATATACCTGATTGGTCAAACGTTAATAATTGTTCCGGATCGTATGTAAGATGGAATGGAAGTGGTGGTTATGGATTTAGTTGTGCAGCGTTTGCTGATGCATACTCGAAACTAATTGACAATTATAGAGTTGTTTCTTTGATCGAGGACAACAAAATTGATGAGGAAAAAGCGTTAGTAGATATGATGCAACATCAAATTTATGAACTTTCATCCAAGTCATTATCTGAATTATTATCTACATATGGCATAAGCATGATTTTGTCAGAGACAGTAAAGTCTAATGACTTACTAGTGTTTCTTCTCCGCAGAGGATATGTTGATGAAAAATATGTTGATTACATCAACTATTTCAAAGCAACAACAATAACAACCGATGACATGAATTATATCCTTGGAGTTAAGAATCTCTCGCCGAAACCATATAATTATAAGTTAACGAGAACTGATTTGGTTGTTAAACGTTTGCAACCATATGAATTCGAGCAAGAAGCAATTTACAATTTTGATTTGTTAGAATGCTTGCTTTCCTCTAATGAATATGAAGAGAAACTGAATCTGTATATCAAGCAACTTTCTAACGGTATTGAAGCTAGTTGGAAATTCATTGACGAGTTTGTTGATATTACTAAGCACAAGCAACGCTTTATTAATATTTTAGCAACGCAATGGGATGAAATGTGGGATAGTATTTTTGAGAATTCCGTTCTTACATTAGATCGTAAGTTTTACTATTTATCCTTGCTAATTTCGTATGCATCTATTGATTCAATTAAGGCTATGAATACCAATTGGAATTTAACGGCGTTTATTGTATCCAATGGTGATGTTCTGCAACGTCTGTCATCCGTAGATGATGAAAAAACGATCAATGTAATCACTTCCCTGGAAATCAAATTTATTGATATACAGATTGAAAATGTTTCCGCACGTGTTCTTGATTATATATTCGATAACAATTTCTACAATGTAAACTTTGAGATGATAAATCGCATTGTAGAATACAAAGACAAAGAACTTGTTCAGACCTTAAAAACAAAGAATTATTCTACACTCCTTAAACTCGATTATGTACCATTGTTGAATCATATTAAAAATAACATTGATACATATACCGATGAGATTGTCCTATTGGGAACAAATACTGAAGAAGATATTGATGCCATTGTAAAACTTTTGGAGCTCAATGTCGGTAGCAAGTGTAGACATATTCAAATTATAGGGAATGAAAACTTCTATGTTGAAGATATTGCTTCGATTTGTGTAAACCTATGGCAAGAACATAAGCGGTATGTAACAGAAATTTGGAACGCGATTATTACTAATGGTAAGCTTAAACCATCGTGGCAAAATTTCAGAAGTTATTGGCACTATTTAGGACATACAGATGTATCTATCAACTATATGTGCAAAAATATTGACGCCTTAACAAAAGATGATAGCACTTGTATAGATGACGAAAGTTTCATCAAGGAATTTATCGAGTTCGATATAGATCGAGATTCCTTTGCGAAGCTTCTGCCAAAATTACCTTGGAACAACTTCAATTTGGAGTTAAGTACACTTAGCGAAGAGAAGATATCTACGATGATATCTCAAAAATACTTTAAGTTTGATGCGGAACGTTTTAATGAACTATCAGAAGAGTTCCCTGCATTGAGTGTTGAGTTTATAATGCATAATCAATCTGAATATATGTCTATTTACAATCAAATTGATATGGATTCAACACTTCTTGAAACTTTAGTATTTGACCAACGTTTCGAGAGAGCTAATGTTCAACAATTGATTGATGATTATGGCGTTGAGTATATGACGGCAAAAATAGCACGCAACATAAACTCATTGAGAATTACCATTAATATAAATCTTTTTGACATAGCATGGGGACTTTTGGAAATCAAAGAAAAAGAACGTTTGATGTTGGAACATCTTGATTTACTCGATGCTGATAAACTTGAAAGTTGCTTTTCTGAGTTGGGCGGGCAGTATTTAGAGCTTTCTGATAGAAGTCGCAGACATGAAGTTATCTTAACTGATTCTCAAGATAATTTAAAATTGATTCATAGGCTTGATGAAACAGAATATATCACTAGTTTCCAAATGAAATCAATCAAAGAGTTTGATCCCGTCAAATCTAGTAATAAAATTATTACAAAGATTATTTGCAGAATAAAATCTACAAAATAATTCTTAAACTGTTATTTCTAAAGTTTAACCCCTCGAATTTTTCGAGGGGTTGGCATATATGAATATAATACTAAAATCAACTATTCGAAATTTCCGAATAGTTGATTTTTTAAAGTCCGTTTTATGGGACAGATGGCGTGTTATAATACAATCAAGAGGTGTAGGATATGACAAAAATAGAGTTGAATGAAAAACTGGCACTTGCCTGTGATAAAGCAACACCTGATTTGGATGAAATCAAGGAACTGATAGTTGCTGGTGCTGACACAAATCAATTGAATAAATACGGCGACAATATTTTTGATGATGTCTTCCTTAAAGTGTTGTATGCCGTTCGAGATGATGCAAAGCTGTTGCCGAAAGCTGTTGAAAAAATCAAAGAAATCATTGCTTTGATGATTGATAATGGTTTCGATATTAAGCGATTCGGTATTTCTACCATGTCCCAGTTTAAATTCGCAACCTACGACCTTTTTACATTTGACTTATATCGTTTTATGCTTCAATATGACCTTGCTGACGACCCCAAGGCATACGAGAAAACCTTGGAGGGCGTTGGTGGCGAAGAAAGTTATCAAAGGTGCTGCGAACACGATCACGATTTAGAGAACCTGTTCTATGCTATATACGAAATGGTTGAGGCCAAAATGGAAGGTCGAGACTACAAGAGTATCGAACCCTACTATGGTATTGTAGGTCTAACAATTGACAAAATCATATATTTTAGTGATTCTAACACACTGGTCGAGAAGAACGAGTTTACCGAATATAATGCTGATATAGGTTTTGTTTGTGGCAATAAATTGTTTGTAGTGCGCGAAGGGGTTAATATCCTATTTATGAACGATAGAATCAACGAACAACCCAAGGTGGATATTTCGTCCGTATTTGGTAAGGATGCCATCAACAGAACAATCAAGTCTGTATCTTTCGGCCACAAAGATATTATTAAAGAAAAAACACACTATGGTCAACCTACCATTATTATGGAACTTACCAATGGTAAGAAAATGAAGTTCACTCATAATTTTGGCGAGTTGCCCAATAAAGAAACCCAATCGCGTTTCTGGATTGAATAATTTCCCCATTTTGCTGATAGCACCACAGGCTATCAAAAAACGAAGTAATTTCATAATAGTATAAAGCTATAATAAAACTTCCCCTCGAGTAAAGCCGAGGGGATTTTTCTTTTCAAAGTCCGTTTTATAGGACACTACCTATGTTAAAATTAAAACATAAAAGAAAGAAAACTCAAATTCATTTTAGAAAGAGGTTATAAAAAATGTTGACGTTCTTTGGTTTATTAGGTCTTTTATACGGCCTTTTATACTTTTTGGGCCTGTAATAATTTTTAAGGAGAAGATTATGAAAGAGAAAACAATAAAATACGTTGAACCGGCAGGATATTTTCCAAAAAATATACGTAAAAAATGCAAAATCGGAGAATATGCAAATACAAAACAAAAATCCGAAACCAAAAGAAAAAAGGGTAAAAAATTAATAGGGTTAGCCGTTTTGCTTGGCATTTTATATATTCCGATAGGCATAATTTTAAAACTAACAAAAAAATATAAATAAAAATTCCCCCATATTGCCGGGGGCTTTTTATTTATGCGCAGTTGTGTTATAATAAGGTATAAAGTAATTTTGGGAGGCATTATGACGGTAAAATTATTTTTTAGTGCAATAATAAAATTTTTACTGGGCGTTGTTTTGGTGGGCCTTTTAATATTCTTGCCTGCAGGCAGTTTGCATTTTTTTAACGGTTGGTTGCTAATGGGCATTTTATTTGTGCCAATGTTTTTTGCGGGTATTGTTATGATGATTAAAAACCCAAGCCTTTTAAAGGAGCGATTAGATTCACGAGAAAAACAAAAAGAGCAAAATTTGGTGGTAAAACTTAGCGGACTAATGTTTTTATTAGGCTTTGTTGTTGCGGGTTTAGGCTTTAGATTTAACCTTTATATGCTACCCAAAGCCGTTACAATAGTAGGGGCGGTTTTGTTTTTACTTTCTTATATTCTTTATGCCGAAGTTTTAAGAGAAAACACATATCTTTCAAGAACAATAAAGGTGCAAGAAAACCAAAAGGTAATAGATACCGGCCTATATGGTGTTGTAAGGCATCCAATGTATAGCGCAACCTTGATTTTATTTTTATCAATGCCAATTGTTTTGGGGTCTATATACGCATTTTTAATATTTTTAACCTACCCATTTATAATTGCTAAAAGAATAAAAAATGAAGAAGAATTATTAGAAAAAGAATTACAAGGCTATAAAGAATATAAACTTAAAGTTAAGTATAAATTAATACCGTTTATTTGGTAAAATTACAGTTTTGTACCAAATACGGTACCAACGAGAAATTATAATTATATAAAATAAATTATATTAAAGGATGGTTTTTGTGTGCAAAACAATAAAAGACTACAAAAAAGAGTTTAAGTTTGACTATATTGATGGTACTAATGTTCCAAAGTTTACTAATAAAAATCTTGCATTAATAGAAGTGTTTATAGAGCACAACTCTAGTTATAGTGCGGCAAGCGAATATGAAAATATTCTTGATGAAAAAAAAGAAGACTTTTTTGATTTTGAAGAACCACGAGAAGCCCCAGACGGCACTAAAAAAGACGATATTGATGAAGAAGGCAACCTAAAAACCGACCTTTATAGAGTAATTGAAGCAATTGATAGAGTAAACTCTACCCACCTTGCCTCTGAAGGTAATGGGGCAACGGGCGAAGGCAAGAAAAACAAAGGCAGGGTAAAAACTGCTGAAACAATCAGAAAAATTAAAGACCTTAAAAAACGCCTTGAGAACGGCGACTATAAACTTGTGCACGAAATTGCAGATGCAGTAAAAACAAAATACAATTACTCATTTGCAACCAAGTTTTGCACCTACGTTAGCAAACATGCTTTGGATGTTAATGAAAATAAATACTGTATTTATGATGACGTTTTACAGAAAATTTTGCCGGTATATGCTTATTATTATCTTGGTAAAGACGAAGCGGTGAAATGGTGCAAGGTTGTTAACAAAAATAAACCAGAATTAAGAAGAATTGAAAGCGATCTTGAAGCAAAAATTAAAAATGCAAAACCAGAAGAACGCTATAATAGCTATAAAAAATATAGAGATTTAATTGATGCAATTATAAAAGAAGTTAACGCAAAAGATCGAAAAGGTCTAGAAAAACTTACATATTCGCAATTTGACCATCTTTTGTGGTATTATTTTAAAGGCAATTCTCAAAAAATCACTAAAGCGTATAAGGTTTTAGAGAAAAATATTTCAAACGAAGACTTTGAAAATCAAAAATAAAAAAATCCTCCTTTTAAAGGAGGATTTTATTTTATTCAAAAAGGTATATATCCATATAATCTTGAACTGCACTTTCAAGTTTTATATCGGGGTAATAACATAATTGCCAATCAAATGTAATTTCACTTGCTGAGCCGTCCGACCAACCGGTATAAACTTTAATTACGTTGCCATATTCATCGTATTCTATTGTTCTATCAAACGAGTATTTATCAGAACCTACGTATGACATTTTTACAAGTTGGTCTTTATCGTTATAAGCAAAGGTGGTTTTGCCGGTAAGACCATTATCGCAAACGGTATCTCTATGTGTTAAATTGCCTTTTGTGTCATAATAATACGTGTCGGTATAGTTGCCTAAACCATCCCCGCTACCAACGTGGCGGTGGGTATATTTTGATTGTTCATCGTTATAAGTATATGTATTGCTTTCGGGGGTGCGCCAAGATTCAAAAGGTGTATGGTTATTTTGTATTATACGGCCCTTATCGTCGTAACTATAATTAACGGTATAACCCCAATTTTCATCGCGGTCGTCTGTAACAACCTTTGTGATGATTTTGCCGTTATTATCAAGTGAATATGAATGATTTAAGTGTTCTTTTAAGGTTACTTCGTTTTCTTTAATTTCTAAATTAATTTTGGTTGAGCCCCTAGATGTTGGTACAAAGATAAAATTTTTCAATAAAAGTTTAGAATCTTCATTGTCTTTATCTTCAAGCAATAAATTATAGGCGGTTTCAAAATCGCCTTCATCTATTGCTTTTTGAGCGTCCTCATAATTATTTTCAGTTGAAGAACTAAGGTTAGAAGAATTATCGTTTTTGTCTTTTAATTCTGTATTATCAGCTTCGCAAGCAAAACAAGAAAAAGCAAGTAAAATGGTTATTAGCGTTAATAGTGTTCGTTTCAAAATTCAACACATCCTTTTATAGATATTATAATAGTAAGATAAAACCTTGTCAATATATTGCAAGGCCACCTTTACCACTTGCAAAATTTGTAATAATATAATATTATTAATAAAGATACATAATAAATACCCTATTTTTAGGAGAGTATAAATGGACAAAAAAATTGAAAGAGAACTTGTGCAAAATCTTCAATTAATGATTTTGCAAGAATTCTTTAAAATTCAGATGGAAGAAGAGTACGGGGCCGGCTGGACCAGAGAGGTTAAAAGCAAGGTAACGTTACTTTCTGCTGCAAACCCCAGATCTACTTATGGCGATATAAAAAGAGTAATTGACACTAAAACCTTTGAAAACTTTAACGAAACAAGTTTAGACGTAACCGCCTTAAAAAACTTAATGCTTGGTTCTTCTAATACTGAACGCTGTTTTGAAAATGAGTGTAAGGTGGGGTCGGTTAATAGTTTTCGTACGCAAGTTTTTAATTTGGTTAAAGATAAAAACGCTTTAGTTAGCCACATTTCAAACCCCAACGCAATAAACGAAGTAAACGCATTAATACATGGTTCTTTAGCTCATATTGAAGAATTTTTAGATTATCTTGATAATGCAAACTGGAACTACAATAAAAAAGATAAGTTTATAAAAAAATATAGAGATAAAGTTGCCGAAATTAACGATTCTCCCACAGAAAAAGGCTTAAAAAGTTTACCTTTTAATGCTTTAAAACAAATGGTTTCTGATAATATTGCAGAAGCCATGCTTGAAATGTCTTTAAGAATTAACGATGGTAATATACCAATTGATGAATATGATGCAATAAAAGCAGATGAACTTTTAGAAAAAGCCGTAAGACAAGGCTGTGCCGATGCTAAAGCACGTCTTGCTTACAAAAAACTTAATGCGGCAAAAGGCAACAAAAAAGAAATTATAGAAGCCTCAAATTTACTTGCAGAAGCAAGTGCTAAAGGTTCGGGTTATGCATATTTTACTTATGGATACAGTGCCGAAAAAGGTTTAACCGCAAAACCCAATATTTTAGAAGCAAAAGAAAATTACGAAAAAGCGGCAGAACTTGGTTGTATTGAAGCCAAAGTTAAATTAGCATATTTATTAGCCGAAGAAAACCCTATTCATTTGGGTAAACTTGTAGAACTTGCAAAAAGCAGTAAAAACCTATATGCTTATTCGCATTTAAGCGATTATTATTATGAGGCGGATCTTAAAAAAGAGTATTTTACCACCCTTAAAAATGGTGCAAAACTAGGCTTTACAGATATGCAAGCAGAATATGGTTATAGTTTGCTTTATGACAAAGATATCGACAAAAATCCACAAGAAGCCGTTAAACAACTTAAAATGGCCGCTTCTAAAGGAAGCGCAGATGCTAAATCTTATCTTGGTATGTATTATTCAGATTCTACATTTGGAGAGCCCGATAAAGCTTTAGCCTTTGAATATTATAACGAGGCCGCCGAAATGGGCGATAGTTTTGCGTTATGGCAAAGAGCAATTTATTACTACACCGGTAATTGCGTAGAAAAGGATTATCAAAAATCGCTTGATGATGCGCTAAAAGCCTATGATGATTATAAAAAGGCGGGTTATGTTTTAGGCAAACTTTATGAAAATAGTGAGATTTTAGAAAACGACGCAGTTAAAGTGTTTAACTATTATAATGCGGCCGCAAACGAAGGACACGTAGCATCTACTTATGAAGTTGGCTTATGCTATAAAGAAGGTAAAGGCACCAAAAAATCTCAAACTCTTGCTGTTGCGTTTTTTACAAAAGCGGCAGAAAAAGGACACGCCCGCGCCCATTTTGAATTAGCAGAAAATTTAAGAATAAACAAAGCATATGACAGCGCAATTAAATATTACACAATTGCCGCGCAAAAAGGTGTTATAGAAGCGGAATATGGCATTGGCCTTTGTTATGCTGAGTTAGGGGAAGAAACAAAGGCTATGAAGCACTATAAAGTAGCGGCAGATAATGGCAATAAATATGCCGCTAATGCACTGGGCGATTATTACGGCGTTAAACGTCCCGTATTTAATAACCCGCTTGATATAAATAAAGCCATTGAATACTACGAAATGGCCAATAATCATTATGAGATAGCCCTTATTTACCTGGAAGGCAGAGGTCTTTCTGCCCCCGATTATCAAAAGGCGGTAGAAGAATTTCAAAGGGCCGCTAATGATGACTTTAAAGCTTGTTATGCTTTAGGACATTGTTATTGTTTTGGTTTTGGCGTAAAACAAGACTACTCAGAAGCGGTAAGACAATACGCTAGATATCTTAAAGAAAACGGCAGCGATTCAAAAGAAGCAAAAACAGTAAATTTCTTTCTATGCTATTGCTTGTTAAAATTGGGTAAATATCAAGGCTTAATTGATGGCTTTAAAAATACTTTGCCGGATGAGCCTTTTGCTAACTATATGCTTGGTTACTGTTATTTTTATGGCATAGGCACCGAAATAGATTTTATAGAAGCAGAAAAGTATTTTAAAGCGCTTGATGATTACGGAACAATGAGAAAATACGACAATAAGTTTAGGATGATTATTGAAAAAAGTACGGCTTTCTCAAACGATATATTTACGCACAACAAATACTTATTGGGTGAATGTTATTATAGGTATAGATTAAAGCGCGGAGAAGCGAAAAAATACTTTGAATTTGCTTACAAATTTGGAAGTATTGCAAATGCTAAATTAAGACTTGATTGTATTGAACTATTACAAACCCCCGTTAATGAACAAAACTTTTCAAATTATAAAGATTTTGCATTAAAAGGGGATGTTTGGGCAAAAGACAGTATAATTACTTATTTATATAACTCGCATAAATATAATGAAGTAGAAGAACTTTGCTTAAATCAAAACTGGTTTGAAAAACTTTCTACTTTATATCTTGCCGACGTTATGGAGTGGACAAGACGTCCCAAAATTCAACATAGCAGAACGATTGAGTTTTTAAATAAGGCCAAAGAACGTGGTTATAAGATTGCCGATGTAAAAATAAACCTTGCAAACGAAAAGTTAGAACAAGTTACTAAAATGAAGAAAAGTTTTAATTAAACCAAGACCCCGAAAAACGTTAGGTTTTTCGGGGCTTTTTATTTTGGGGCGCAAAGGGGTGCCCCCCCTTATAAAAAGGCACTTACTTTAAAAGCAAGTGCCTACTTTTTTTATTCTTCATCTTCGAAATCATCTTCATAAATTATTTCGTCTATATCTATAAAATTTTCAATATATTCTTCGGCTTCGTCAAAATTTTCTTCTGTGCCTTTAGCAAAAACAAAGGGTTCAATGTCAATGCTGTTTTCATCTTCGCCAAAAAGCAACGCAAATACTCCGTCTTTATAGCCTACCGACATAACGGGGAACTGCTCAAAACCGTCATCAAGGGCGTTTTGAATTTCATCATCGGTGGCAACTAGTTCAAGCCCATTATATAGTTCGGTAACTTCTAAGAATTTAGAAACTGAAGCGGCAAGGTGATTTTCTATAATTTGCATATCTTCTTTTATAGTCTTCATAAGTTTTACGTACTGTGCCATATTTTTAATAATACCATTAATGTTTTTATCGCGAATAGCAAAGCCGGTGCTGGTTAAAGCGTCTTGAAGATCTGAAAGATCAAAGGCCGAATTTCTTGCAATTTCTTCGGCTCTCATAAGGTTTTCACCGGTGGTTGGTTCAGCACTGTATAAATCGTAGGCTGATAGTTCAGATTGTAGTTTAATAAGGGTTGTTAGTTGTTCTTTTGAAATATAAATTTTCTCCATAAATAAATTCCTCCTAAAATAAATTTTTATGTTATTTAATAACTAGCAGAATAAATCGTCGCCGATATATTTTGAGCCGTTGCTAAATAGGTTTTCTTTTGTAAAAAGGTAAATAAGATTTTCGCGCTCGTTTGCATTTAAGTGCATATAATCGATATATTTATCAACAATTCCTTCGTTTTTTGCAATAAATTTTCTGCAGTCGTTTAAAGTGCGGTTAAAACTTAAGGATAATGTTGATGCCCCGCGCCTTAAAAAGCGCTTGTTATTAATGCCGTGATTAATTACGTAAATATAAAGGCCAAGCATTTTAACCTCGCTTTCATATTGCATTTTGTATTCTAAATACGATTCTAAATTTTTAATATCTTTATAGTACTTACTATAAAATAAGTTGTTTGCCATATTGGTACAGTTGTTCATTAGAGTAATTAAAGATTTATAACTCACTGATGGCGAACAGCTATAAAGCACTTCGCAGTCTTTTACTAAACCGTTTAAGGTGTTTTTATATTCGTTAATTAAAGTTTTATGCTCGTTTAATTCCTTTTCAATTTTAAGCATATCTTTAGCATAATTAATAACGCTTTCAAAATCGGGTTTAAGTTCTTTGCCGTTAAAGTAATCAATTACAGTAAGATTATCTTTACTTTCTTCAAAGAAATCTTTTGCAATTTTGTAATCATCAAATATATCAAAACTAATATTTATTATTCCGTCAATAAAGGTTTGGCAACGATAACTGTCTTCTGTGTTTGTTATTACTGCAACCCTTCTTTTAAAGTGGTGAAAAAAGGTTTTAACGGGGTAAACTTTTTCAAAATCTTCTTCGCGAGTTAATATAAGATGGTCGTTTCCAATTGCATCTAAAATGGCTTTTAATTCGTGGTGTTCACCTATTTGTCTTGAGGCTTGTAAATAGGTGTAATAAGGGTCGAACACTTTTGAACAATAAGATATTATACTCATATATGCATTTCCTCCTCAATTTCGGTTATTTCTTTGTTATATGGATTATTTAACTTTTGATAGTTTGGATGGCCTTTAAGGTTATAGGTTTTAGTGATTATCGGCTTTTCGCCTTGTCTAAATATAAAGATGGTTTGTAGGTCTTTGTATAGCACGTTTTCAAGGGGTTTATTAAGTCTTTGTGCCATTTCTTGACAGGTCTCAATGTCGCTACCACCGAGGAATACCACGTTGTTGCAGGAATTTAAAATGGAGGTATAGTCATGATATTGGCGTTTTAGTTGGCCAATAGATTGGAGGATTAGTGAAAGTGATATCCCTCGGCCGCGAGAAGTCGCAATTATGCAATCGAGATTAGGTATTTTTAAGTTTGCACCCATGTCGTCAAGAATTATTTTAACAGGCCTTTGAAGGCTGTGGGTTTCGTTTTTATCTGCTATGCGATATAGCTCTTGAAAGACTTGCGTAAAGAAGGTGGCAATAAGCTTGTCTTTTGAACGATCGTTGTCGGAGCATTTTACGTATATAATTGTTTTTCTATTACAAAAGGAGGCAAGGTTTAGGTTGTCGTAAGAAGTAAGCTCGTTAATTTGCGGTGTTAGTAATCCGCAGAAGGCGGCCGCAAGGCTTATAATAACGCTTTTCTGGGTTTTGCCTGCAGCACGTCTTACAATGTTATATTGTGATAATGCCCACGAAGAAGGATTTACCTTTTGCACTTCATCGAATATTTTGTCAAGTTTAGAAGGAGTCTTTTCGGGACTTTCTTCTGTAACCGTGGCCGCGTTCATAAGTTTTAAAATAGAAGAAAGGGTTTGTTGCTCGGGTGGTCTATATTCTTTTAGAAAGCCAATAAGACCGTTGCATAGAATCTTAGCGGTTAAGGGCCAAAAGGTATCAACGGTGTTATAGCTGGATTCGTCCATTAAAATATGCGATAGTTTTATAATGTCGTCTTCGCTGTTGCAATAATTAAGAGGGTTATAGTGTATATCGCTGTTTTCTGTATTAATAAAATCAAGGGTGC
Organism: Acutalibacteraceae bacterium; assembly: GCA_045540715.1. Classification (GTDB taxonomy): domain Bacteria; phylum Bacillota; class Clostridia; order Oscillospirales; family Acutalibacteraceae; genus UMGS1279. The sequence continues at coordinate 187,296 of JAZQHT010000016.1, forward strand.
GTGTAACGTACCCTTTTTCGCGCATAAGATTTGCGCTAATATCGTATATTTCGCCTTTTGGGTCTAATACGATAATGCTTTCATCTTCGGCGCTCATAAGATTCGGTAAAACGTAAGAACGGGTTTTGCCGGTGCCGGGCGCCCCAATAAGCATGGTATTTGCATTTTCAACCTGAGTATTATTAAAACAAGCGTTTTCACCTAAAATTATCATATAATATTACCTCCTAATAAATCGTTTAATTCTTTGCCGCAAGCAATTACGTCTATAAGCCCGTGCGTTTTAGCGTCTTCGGCGTTTAAATAGCTATCTTTTGCGGTTAGCTTCATAATTTCCTTTTTGGGTTTACCCGTAAGTTCAACTAGCAGATTATCAAGTTGCTTCTTTCTTGCAAGTAAAGATTTTGCCACTCCTTCAATTTCACTGCAGTTTCCGCCGGGTAGGCTTCCTGATATTAGTGGTTGGTGTAGCATTACTTGTGAAGAATTTGTTATATAGCGGTGCCCTTTAGTACCGGCCGCAAGTATTACCGCCGCCATACTTGCGGCAATGCCTAGCGATACGGTTTTAATTATGCCGCTATAAGAACGCATAACGTCAATAAGCACTAGTCCTTCTAATATACTGCCGCCGGGACTATTTATTAGCATTGTTATCTCGGCGGTCGGGTTTTCAATTGAAAGCAGTGATATTTGCTGAATTATTTGGTTCACGCTTTCAGAATTAATTTCGCTGTCTAAATATATAATTCGTCTTTCGAGTAGTTTGGTTTTAAGTGATATTTGATTACTTCCGTGTACTGTTCTTTCTAAATAATATACGTTGTTCATAATTATCCCTCCATTTTATAAAAGTGTTGTGTTACGGCATAAAGAGTGTAAGACTGGTATTCTTTTATTGGTGCCATTTTATTTACCGCTACGCATATATGGGTGTAGCTAGGGTCTAATATGTTGTTGCGATGCCCTTCAGAATTCATAAGCGCTTCCATTATCATTTCTGCCGTAGTGAATTGTTTTCCAAGATTTTCTCCAACTTTTCTAAGTCCATCTATATCACAGTTGTCATATACTGTGGACCAATTTTCACCATTTGGTCTTGTGTGCGACCAGTATTCTTCGCACTCCTTGGTTCTTGTTAGAACTTCGTTATAATAGTCGTTCATAACGATTAGCGGTTTTACCCTTGCTTTTTCTCTTTCAACGTTTACAAGCTCAATAATTTTTTCTTCAATGGCTTTTGTTTCGGCCTCTGTTGTAGGCGCAGCGGGTTTTGTAGTGCTTTGATTTTCTTTTTGTGTGCTTTCTACCGTGCTACTTATGGGTTTGCTTGAAGAAGGCTGATTATTTGGTTTAGCTATACTTGTTGTGCTTTCTTTCTTGCTTGTGGTGTTGGTTTTTGAAGTTGTTTGAGTTTTGCTTTCGATATTAGAGATGGTTTCATAAATTATGCTTGTTGTTTTATCCAAGGTGGTAGGTTTATTCTTTTCAAGCCCTTGTGCTTTATAAATGCTAATTATAATAGTAATTGCAATTACTGCTGTAAATAATTTGAATATTGTCTTCATATAATTTCTCCTTTCTTATGCTACTAGTTCGTAGTTTTCTAAGCATTGCATAATGCCGTACTTTTTAAGATTATCGTTTTTGGTGTAGCCGTAACGATATGAGCGTTTTAAGTTTTGTTGTTTTACAACATTTTGTTGGTTTCTTTTTTGTTTATATTGGATCTTTTTCTCCCAGTTGATTGTTTGTTTTGTAATTTCAATATGTTTCATAATTTTTTCTCCTTTTTGTTTTAATTTTTTATTGCCCCTATTTTGTTGGGGGTGTATATATTCAAAGAATAAAAAAGACGTTTATATGGCTCTCAATTTTAAAGAACCAATATAAACGTCTAATATTTGCCCACCTTTTTGTTTTGGGCGTATATATTCAAAATTAAAAACGGCATAAAAAAAGAGGGACCCTTTTGGGTACCTCAAGCAGATGTGGGACTCATAAACATCATTATATAATTTCGAATCAACAAAAATTATTAATTACTATAAAAAAATTCATGGTCGTATTCGCCGTATCGAGCAGTAAACCACCCATACTATTACCAAATGTGAACTCTCCCACTGCCTGCATTGTAGCATAGCAAAAAAGAAATGTCAAGGGGTTAAATAATTTGACAAACATTTTTAAATATATTATTATTGTTTTGGGAGTGATAAAGTGAAGCGCGAAATTTACACCCTAATTGGCAAAGCGCTGCTTGATAATATTAAGGTTAATTTTAGTAAGGAAGAAATTCCTGCTTTAAATTTCTCTGATGAAATTGTTTTGTCTTTAAAAGACCACGAAGACAGCGCCCTTTATTATCAATTAGAGCAGCTTTTAATTAAAGAAAATGCAAACTTTTCTAAAAACCAATTAGCAAGGGTTTGTTTTTTTGTAGATTTTAACTCGGCCTTTCCTTTAAAAAATAAGAAATGGTTTGATATGCTTTTTAACGATGGCTTTCGCCTTGATTTTGGCGATGGTCAAGTTTTGCGTTACCTACCTTTTTTAAGCAGTCAAAGTCAAAGCAAAAAATTAATCTACGCTTTTATTAGAGAAGACCTTTTTAAACCTTTGCGCCAAAGACTTGATTTAGATTTTGATTTTGAAAAAGATATTGAAAAGAAGAGTCTTTCGTTTTTACCAAAACTTTATGCTTATCGTGCGCTTTATCTTAGTTCTTCGGTTGAAGCGTTTAGGTATAGTTCGCTAGTAGGCCCCAACTTTTTTAATAGCGAAAATATAATTGTTTTACCCGAAAGGGAATATAACCAAACCGAAACGGTTAAGGTTTTTACAGCCGAAACTAAAGAACAAACCGCAAACGGAGAAGCCGTTTTAAATCAAAAAGATTCCTATGCAACAGTTAATATAAACTGTTTTGATGGCGAAGGTATAATAAGTCCCAAAGCTAGTGAATTAATAAACGAACATTTAAAAGAAGATTTACAAGGTAATTCTTTTCAAATTCGTATGCCCTTTTTAAAGGGTGTTTTGCACACGGTAGATTTTCATAAGTTTTTACAAGATAAGGGCATAGAAAAAGAGGCCTACGTTTTAGACGTTTTTAATAAAAAACGCGATTTATTTAAAGCTAATATCATTATAAGACCATCAATGTTTAAGCTATATAGTCTTGTTAAAGACAAACTAGATAATATTGATTTAATGGAATATTATTTTGAAAAGATGGCTAAATATAATCACGGCCTATACGTTGTTAAAACAAACTCATCTTTTCATAACACAAACTACGTGCGTTTAAGTTCGCAACAGTTAAGCACCTTTGATTTAAGTAGCGATGATATTGATGCTATTATTAAAGAACATATAGACCGCGCCGATGCTTTTTGTCCCCAGAATTTAGAAGATCCCAAAATTGCAAAAGAGTTAAGCGTTGTTGCAGAAAACCCCGAGTGGATGAGGCTTATAATTAAAGAGCCCCGTCTTGTAAAAGACACCCATATTCAAAAAACAATTAAAAGCCACCGCGTTTCTAAATATAACGATATTGCTTTAGGCAAAATTACAGTTTTAGGAGAAAACCGCTTCTTATCCGGCGATTTATACGTTTTTTTAATTGACCTGTTAGAGCGTTATAAAAAACTTAATAAAGATTTTGATTTAGAATCATTAAAGCTAAAGAAACATTGTTTATATAATAACGGCGTTTATTTACCGGGCGGCTTTAAAGACGGCCGTAAGGTTGCATTAGTGCGTAGTCCCCACCTATCAAGAAATGAAGACGTTGGCACAACACTTTTTTCTAAAAAAGAATATGAAGAATATTTTAAACACCTAACAGGTGTTGTAATGATTGGCGACCACTCTTATATTAACTGCGCTTTAGGTGGAGCCGATTTTGATGGCGACCACATTTCTATAATTTACGATAAGCGCATTATAAATGCTTGTTTCAAAAGTGGTTACGTTGAAGCCCGTGGCGTTACAAGTCCATTACCCTTTATTCATATTAAAGAATTAAATGGACAAGCCCCAATTATAAGATATAACTACGTTTCTTCTCAAGCAGTTTATAATACATTTAGTAACAGAATAGGCAACATTTCAAACGCTGCTATGAAAATTGCGGCGGTTGAATATGATAAAAACTTAAACATAAATAAAGCCACCCCTAAAGCCGCGTTATGCACCATTTTAACCGGTAACGAAATTGACGCTACTAAAAAGGGTATAAGACCGCATATTGATACGGTTATTAATTTCTCGCGCAAGTTAGACGCCTCTTCTAAAGAAGTAGTTGAAGAAATTGATAAATATATAAAATTAAAGCGCGAAATTGAAGGCAAAAAGGGAGAAATTCCGTCGGTTAAACAAAACGGCGAGTTTATAATTTTAACAACCAAAGACCGCTCGGTTGCAAAGTTATCTGAAAACCGCGAACGCAACGCAGTGGCAGGGTTATTATATCGTTGGGCAGATGCCTTTTTGCATTTTAAATCTAATACCGCACAAAAATTAAGCCAAGCGGCCTTTAATACTTTAAATACCATTTTTGACGATAGCCCTAAAAATGCAGAAAAATGCGAACAAATTTTAACTGCTTTTAAAAGGGTTTGCGATGCCTATACAAAGGTACAGAAAAACCGCCAAGAAATAGAACAAACCATAAAAGAAAACGAAGCAAAAATTACCGTTAGAATTCAAGGCCAGTACGACGACGTTTATGCTTACAGCGAAAACGCGGCATCTTATAAAGATAAACTACTTACCTTACAAGAAGAAATATTTTCTATTACAAAAAACATAAGCACAAAAGATATTGAAGAATTACTAACTTTAATGTTTAGTGAAGCCGAAGATTATAACCCACACCGTTTTTGGCCTTATGCAAAGGGTGAGGGGCTTAAAACCAACCCCATTTATAATCAAATTATGCAACTGGAAAATTCAGAATTATTGCTTAATTTTGAATATGAGGGTTATAGACTTATCTACTATTTACTTCAAAATTTGGTTTTAACAAAAACCATTTCAGAATTAAAACCCGAAAACATAGAAGGCGATGATTATACCAAAAAATATGCTAAACTTTGCTTTAACGAATATGGCAAAATTTCTGCAATGACAATATCTAAGTTCGAGCAAAAACTTAGAAAAATTGTGCTTTGCGACTTATTAGAAGCAGAAAACCTTGATGCTAATAATGAAGAAAATATAAGCAGGTTAATAGCAAGGCTTTACCCGTTAAAAGACGAAAAACTATTAGAAGCATTTTGGAAAATCTTTACCGAATCACAAGTTTTATTAGTACTAGGGGGTAAAGACAATGCTTAACGAACAAAGAGAATACCAACTTTTATTTACAGAAAATTTCGACTGTGTTTTAAGAAAAGAAAATATAAGAAGAGACCTTTCGGGTATAAGACAGGTTTTAACAACACTTGCTCGCGGATTTTTAGAACTTGCACAAAACGAAGGTATAGAAGATATTGCAGATAAAACCAATCTTTGTTGCGACTTTTTAAAATGTTGGATTATTGGGGAATATTCACTTGATAAGCCCTATCCTAAAAAGATAGTTGAAGAATTTAAAAGGGCACAAAAATATAGCTTATATAATAATATTGTAATAAACCAAATTACCATTAAAAAAATAAAAAGTTCTGAAGAAACCGAAGTCTATAAATATTTAAAAAGCAAGGTTAAAGATTGGAGTAACGAATTATTTTCATCTTCTCAAAAAAGCTCTGTTAACAGCATTTATTTTAAGGGCATAATTGCCGACGCTCTTTTTATGGGCCCACTTAAAAATATGGTTTTAACCCTTAAAAATACCAGCCAAAACTTTGGTATTACCTGCAATAACGAAGCTAAAGAATATTTAAAAGAACTTCTTGCAGTTGTAGCAATTTGCCTTAAATCAGTACCAAAAGGGCAAGAAAATTCAATTGCCAAACTAGCGGTAATTTCTAACTATTTAAATAAGCCAACCACACCCAAAAACTCAAGAAGTAAAATTTATAAAAGTTTGGTTTGCTTTTTTGACGAAAACGAATTTTCGTATAATAAAGAACCCATAATCGTTAAAAAAGAATTAACCTCTGGTGTTATTAAATTTGCTTTTAATAAAGCATGGCTTAAAGACTATGACGTAAAACTTATTAACGCCAATGAAAAACCGAAAACCGGCTATATAAGTTTTGCTGATGACGATTTATTAAACAAATAAAACAAAAAAGCTCTTATCTAAAAGGGTGGCTTGACAGTCCATTGACGGTAATCTTTTATTGCCATAGAATGATGGACGGAGGTGGTCGAATATGACTGATAAAAAAACATTTGGTTCGTTTATAAAAATCAAACGAACCGAAAAAAACTACTCACAAAAAGACTTGGCGAAAATGCTGTTTGTTACCGAAGGCGCAGTAAGTAAATGGGAACGTGGCGTGTCCTATCCGGATATTACCTTAATCGCCGATATCTGCCGTGTTCTTGATATAAGCGAACACGAATTAATTACCGCCTCAACTGACACGGATACAAGAAAAATGAAGCACGAAGCGCGAAAATTTCGTGTAATTTCCGGTGCGTGGTTTTGGGTTCCGACAATATTGTATGCCGCGGCTCTCTTGATTTGTTTCATCTGCAACCTTGCTGTAAACCACACGCTATCTTGGTTCTTTATCGTATTAACCGCATTGTTTTGTGCATATTCGTTTATCCCAACGTTTACATCCTTTTTCAAGTCAAAAAAACTGCTTGTTTTTATAGCAACAAGCCTTATTTCGATTTGTATGCTTTTATACACCTGTGCTGCATATACAAATACTTTGTTTTGGGTTCCAACAGCATGTATCGGAGTTTTAATGGGATACACCCTGTTGTTTCTTCCAATACTGTTATCTAAATCAAAAATCAAAATTGTTAGATTTATGATTTCATTTGTGCTTGCGTTTTTTCTTACGATTGCACTGTTGCTAAGTATTTATGTATGGCAACCGTTTATGCTAACTTCAGCAATAAAAATGACCTGCTTTGGATTTATCCCCGTGTTACTCTGCAGTTTTATATGTATGTTTCGTTTTGATTCGTATATCAAGGTGGGCGTCTGTACGTTACTAAGTGCCGTAGTATATTATTTTTCGGGGCATATAGTGAACTATTTGTTTAACTTATCAGAAAATAATTATGAAATTGATTTTTTAAATTGGGAACAGCATATTAACGGCAATATTCTCTTTATAATTTTATTATCAATTTTGTTTGTGAGTGCTGTTTTTATCAGCATAGGTGTTTATAGAATTTGCAAAAACAAAAAACGATAAATTCTTATTTATCGAATATATGATGTTTGCTATATTATAAGATAAAATGAAAAGGAAGCACGAAACTTTCGTGCTTCCTTTTCATTTTGTCTCATACCGTAACAAGCAGGATATTTGCTGCTATCAGCAAAAGGGGGGGATTAAAGATTGGGTTTGATTTTTTCTTCAAACCAAGCATCTACGCGCTTTTTGGCAAGTGAGTTTTCATACACATTAGTTGTGTCGTCAAAATAACCGTAGGTATCATTTTCTGCATCATACCAAGCAGCCTTATCCGAGAAAAGAATGGTACCGGAAATGGCGGTAAACGTATTTTTACCAATGATGACATTATCGCCTGCCTCTAATGTTGTTCCATCCTTTAAGTTTGAACTTGCAAGACGTAGAATGGGACGTAGCGCAGTACCCCAAGAACCTGTGGGCGGATGGTCTTCATAGTCAGGGTCGGTTGGGTCCATTTCATATTTGCCGCCCGCATTGCCAATTTGATTGTCTTCATAGGCAGTTCTCAAATAATAGTAACCTACTTCATCATCTTCGATTTTACCGATGATATCAGCACAAGCCTCTAACTCTTCTGAAGACAAAAGGGTTACTTCGGTAATTTCGGGTAAATTCTTTCCTAAAACATCTTTCATTTTTTACACCTCATTTATAATTTGTTATCACTTTCGCGATATAAACTTATTATAAACATGACCTTGTACCAAATTTGGTTCAAAGTGATACATTTATTATATTTTAGCAGTTTATCTTCCAAAATTCTACTAATGCTAAAGTCAGCAATTACTTGCTCCGGTATGTACCGGAGTATTTTTTTGCAAAAAATAAAAAATTTTTCAATTTTTACCGAACTGCGAAAAATTTCTCCTATAACTATTGTGAAAAGACCAAAAAGTGGTTTAAAAACAAATGAAAAGGAGAAATGAAATATGAAATATTATCAAGTAACAGCAAAATGCGGACACGTTGGAGGAAAAGGAAAATATATAGAAAATGAATTTTACACAGCGGCAGAAAATGCCAAAAAAGCGGCGGAATTTGTAAGATTAGCCCCAAGAGTAAAACATCACCATAAAGATGCAATAAGAAATATTAAAGAAATTAGTTTTGAAGAATATTTAATTGGTCAAGAAAAGTTTAAAAACGACCCATATAACACCTGCAAAAGTAGTAGGGAACAAAAAACTTTTGAAGAAATGTTAAGCCCCCGTATTCAAAGTGAAAATCTTGGCAGAAAGCAAAAGGACAAGCACCATAATCTAAAGCGTTCTTATAAATATGGTTATGAAAACGGCAAAATTAACACTCGCGGTTATTTTGCATTTAACAATTACGAATTTGAATTTGCAGCATAGGAGGGTTAAAAATGAAGCGTTTTTTAAGAGGTTTAATTGCAATAATATGCGTTGTAATAATGGTGTTTGCCGCTCACACCGATAAAATGAGCAAACTTTCAGGTACCGAAAACTCAATCTCGGGGCATATAAGCGCCAAAACAGAAGAATTTATTATAAAAGAATTCGGCTCTGCTAAAAGCCCCGCGCAACTTATGGCTATGGTTTCTGCATTTTCAATGAAAAACTTTGTTTACGACGGCGGAGTTGTTGGTGTCTTGCAGGTTATAGACGTTAACAAGTTTGTTTTTGAGCAAAATTTTCACGGTGTATGTTTAGATTTTTCGGTTTTTGCAAAAACCGTATTTTCGGTAATATGTGAACACAACAATTTTGAAAAGGTTGCTTGTTATGCCGTTTTAGGACAAACCCCATTTAGCGAAGGCCACGCTGTAAACTATATTGCATTTCCGTTAACTGAAGACCTAAACGCAGTGTATTTTTTAGATTTAACAGACGTTGTAGCGGCTGCAAAAGCGGGTAAAGCACCAAAACATATAGAAGGCGAAATTGTTGAAAAAGATAAGGTGCAAGGCCACGTAAAAGCCCATTTTGAAGAAAAATTCGATTACACTTTTACCATCTTAGATTAAAAAGGAGGAATTAATTATGTCATTATTGTTATACCTGGTTTGCTTAATTACAATGTTACCCAGAGTTTGTTTTGGCCGTAACGTTATAGATTATATTTTCTTTGCCGCACTATTTTGCTATATCATTATATCTTTGTTAGAATACGCTCAAAAATCATTTAAAATTTGTAAACTTATAAAAACTGCAATTAGCCTATTCGGATTTGGCTATTCCGTTTATCTTTGTAACTCCACCACCTTTAATACCGTATTAAATTTATGTATCGTAGCCTTTTGGGGTTTCACCCTAATTTATACACTCTTAACCGAATATGAAGGCAAGATTTCAGATTGACTATATGTTGTTAAAATGGTACAATAAAATAAGGTATATATTACTAAAAATATTAGGTGGAAAAAGAAAAATGAACGTACTCATAACAGCATTAAGTTTATACGGTATATCAAAAGAAAACGAGTATATTTTTAATATAGATAACAAAGAATTTAAGGTTTTTGGCAACCACACCAACGAGCCCGTTCCTAAAGCATTACAGCTTTATTTAAACAGCAAAGGACAAGACCTAAACAAAATAATTGTACTTTGCACGGCGGCCGCTTTAAACAAAGGTGTTGACGGATTAAGTTCATATCAAAAATTCCAAAATTCAATGCAAGAATTTTTTAAAAACAAAATGCCTGAGTTTGTAATTATTCACCTTAACGATATGCCCGATTCTGCCGATATTTACACAAGCGGCATAGAAATTGCGGATTTATTAAAAGATTATATAAGCCCAAAAGTTTATCTTGATTCAACCGGCGGATTTAGAGATTCTATGATGTTCTTTATTGCAATTATGCAACTTCTTTCTAAAAAGGGAATCGCAGTTAAAGACGTTTTATATACAGTTTACGATAAATCTTTAGCCGCCCCCTATAAAATCATAAGCCGTAAAGACGCTTATTCTGTTTACGATCTTGTATCGGGCATTGAAGAACTAAAAAGCTTTGGCGATCCCACAAAGGTTATGGCATATTTTAGAGATCGTAAATTAGATAACGTTTCAAAAGAAATATTAGAAACCTTAAAGGTTATTTCAACCGAAATGCAACTTTGCCGTGTTGAGCAAAGTAAAGACGCCCTTTTAAAGTTATCGCAACTTTTGAAAAAATACCAAAAAAACGGCTCGCTTTTTGATAGCGTTGTAGATGTTGCCGAGCATAAATACGGTGGCGTTGGTGAAGATTTAAGCGAACTTGACTATATAAAATGGTATTTTGACCACGGCTATATTTCGCAAACCCTTGCCTTTTTCTATGAAACCTTGCCTGATATATTAGTTGGCAACAAAATTATATATCCCAGTGAATCAATAACCAATTACTTTGGCACTAAAACCCGTCTATTAATGAGAAGACAATGGAACTACGCGTTTATTAACAGCTTTTTTAAAGAACATTACCTTCCCGAAAAGATTCAACTTCAAAATGCAAAAGAAGAACTTACCTATTTATTGGGTGTTTCTCGCGGTGAAGAATTAGAAGAAATAAAGCTTAGCGAAACAGCACAAAAGGTAAAAAGCGCAATAGAATACGTAAGCGTATATAGACAAAACAAAGAAGAACCGCCAAAAGAAACAGAAGAATATTTGTGGTTTGCAAGCGCCTTAAAAGAAGCTCAAGACATTGAAAGCGAAGACATTTTAAGCAAAACGGCCACCTCCAATTTCAAAAGAATATATAATAACAATATTATTATAAGAAGCCTTTACGGCATTGAAAAGCCCGAAGCCGATACCCCTCCCGATAAGATGGCAAAGCTTATTACTTCGGCGATAGATAATAAAGATATTTTTGTAAAAGAAGGCTTAAGTGTAGAAAAACTACAACAATTATTAGAAAAGTATTTTTATTTAAAAGAGCAACGCAACAGTGTTTTACACGTTAACGACCGCAGTGCTTCGCCTGAAGTTTTATCAGAAAACCTTTTAGAAGCAATTTGTTTATTAGAAGAAGTTTTATTATAGGAGAAAATTATGAAAAAATTCATTTGTACTATAACCTTACAAGTAATGGGGGCAGAAAAACACCATTACGCTGATATGTCGGGCAAAAACACCGAAAGGGTTTTAACGGCATTTCCCATTATTCAGCAAATTAGCGACGTAGTTACAAAAGGCGAAACCATTAAAATTATAGCCACTGTTGTAGAAAAAGAAAATAACTCTAACTATACCGCCTTTTTAGATGAACTAGAGGTACTAAAAGAAAAAATAGGTTTTAAATACGAAATTGCTATAATCGAAAAACCAAACAACGAAAAAATTGATACTATAATTGAACTATTTGCAAAGATTTCTAATCACATTGAAGATGGCGATACTTTATATGCCTGTTTAACTTATGGAACAAAACCCGTATCCACCATTACAACAATGGCCCTTCATTATGCATACCGCATTAAAAAAGACGTAACGGTAGGTGCGGTAATTTACGGTCAAAAAAATTGGGGCGCCGCCGCAGAACCCAAGTGCGAACTATACGATACAACCTCGCTTTTTTATATTGACCTTTTAATTGACAGAATTGCAAATATGAAGGTTGAAGACCCCGAAGCCGCTTTAAAAATGCTACTTGATATGGGAGAAAATTAATGGCAGAAAATTATTTTGATTTTTTTGACGATCAAGATGTTTTCGAAGAAGATTATAATAACGAACAGTTTTTAAAAGAAGAAAAACAAAGCTATCTTTCTTGGCAACAAGCTAAAGACGAACTAAACGACTGGGGATATAAATTTTCATCATCTGAAAAACCTTCAGAGCGTGTAATAGCTGTAGAAAACATCTGGCGAATTTTAGATAAAATAATCATTAGATATGATTATTCTAAAAATAAGAGCGATTATAACAGGGCCTTAACAAATATGCAAACTAACTTTAAGGGCAGCACAAGTAAACCCATACGTTTTTTAAAGCATATTTACCCCGAAGAAGCCTTTTATAATGCAGTAAATAATACTTTGGGTTATGGCATTAGCAGTAAAGGTAACCGCTTAAACAGCCTTTACGACCACACCAAAAACACTCTTTATACAACCCATCTTAGTAACATAGTTCATAACTATATGTTAGATTATATCGATGAACTTAATAGCGATTATACTCGCACTAATTCCACCGTTTTAGAGTACGCCGCTTTAAGCAAAGAAAAAGAAGAAAGTGTTGAAGAAGCCGTAGAACAAGCAGAAGCATTTTCTTTTGCAAGTATTGATATTATGGTAAAACTTGCCGATATTACCGTATTAGCGGGTAAGTACCAAGAACATTTGGGTCAAGATAAAAAGAATAAAAACGGCGTTAACGCTAAAGACCTTGAATTTTTCTATTCTTTAATGCTTATAAACTTTTCGCGTTGGTATAAAAACGGCGTAGAACCTTATGAAAATAAAATTTTAATGGTTGCAATTCACCGCGAATTTGTACTTTTTGCAACTACCATAAATCAAAACGACCTATTAAACTATTTAAATCTGGTAGAAGCCGATTTTTCAAGTTACGTTAGAGAGCGTAACTACGTAAAAAAAGAAGGCGACACAGAGCGCCTACTTAATAAAGCGGTTGAAGATTTTAGAAAGCAAAGCAAATCAACCGTATCAGAACAATTCACAAAAATCAGAAAATACTTGTTACCGCATTTTAAAAATTTTTGCTAGGAGGTGTTTATCATAAAAAGCGTTTTAATTTTCGAAAATCTACCAAAAACTTTTTTATTTAATAAAAAAATTATATTTGCCGTTTTAGATTTTTCGGGTATTCAAAAATACATTTTTGGCGACCTTACCAAAACTAGCAATCAGCAAGAAATTTATAATCGTTCTAAATACGTTGAAAAGCTAACACAAAAAATCGCGGAAAAAATCAGTGTAGAGTTTTCGGGTAAAAACGGTTTTTTAGATGCCTCTATTTCAAGCGGTAAAATATCGGTTATTTTTTCCAATAAGATTGACCTAATAAAACTTAACGAATATTTATCTTCTTTGCAACGTAGTGTTTTTGCCACAACAAAAGGAAAACTCACCTTTTATTTTGCTTTTTGTGTGGCTAGTTGTATAAAATCCTCCTCATTTAAAAGCAATACTATGCAACCCGTAAATATAACTATTAGTGCATTGTTGCAAGAAGAAAAATTTTCTTGCGAAAACCTTTTGTTAACCGATATGCAAAAGGAGTATAATATAGAGTTTTCAGAAGAGAATTTGCTTACTAAAACAACTATAAACGAAGATTTAACCGGTGTTTACGGGGCTATTAAACTTGATTTAGATAATCTTGGTGCGTTTTTTAGCGGCATAAAAGAATTTGATAAAAAGAAAAGAGTTAGTTTAGAACTAGATAAGATTATTAAAGATTGTATTTTAAAAACCGAAAATCTAGTCCCCATTTTTTCTGGTGGCGACGATATATTCTTTATATGCAATTTAAACGATTGGTTAAATACTGTTTCAGATTTTTATATAAAACTTAAAAACGCTCTTGTGAATTCTGAAAGTCTATTGGTTTACGCAAAAAATTATTTTGGAATTAGCGCGGGTGTTTCGGTAATTCGCGAGATTGAAAACGCTTCGTTTTTATATTATAGCGAAACGGCAGAAAATGCTCTAACAGTTGCTAAAACCGGTGGCGGCAAAAACTGTCTTTGCGTTTTATTGCCCGATAAAGAGCAGCGCATAATTTCTTGGTCCGACTTTTTAACTTTAAGTGAAATTTATAAAAAGGTGCAAAATAAAATATTTAAAAACAGTAGCGTTTTCTTAAAAGATACAGCCGATTTACGTTGGCTTAAAAACCAACTCTTAAAGCACCAACAGTTAAATAAAACACTACTTAGCCGAAAGGATGTAAAAGAAATTGAACAACTCACCGTTTAAGTATTACGACGTCCTTTTAAGATGCAGTGCTTCTTGTAAAATGCAGGCTTTACCGAGTGCTAGCGATATTTTAGCGGCCTTGGATTTAAAAACCAAAGCCCTTTGTTCTGATTTGTTCTTGCAAGGTTTTTCTTATAAACCCTTAGATTTTACAATGGACCTTATTGTAAACAACCAAGATTATCAGATTTTAAAAAAGCTAAAATCTGCTAAATTTATATCCGATTTTGCAGCACAAAAAACGCCGCTTGAAATTATAGAACTTTATAAAGAAAATAACCTTTTAATACAAAACGGCTATATAGATTATAAAGACGATAATGCTTTTAGAGAAGTAATATTACCGAATAACCAAAACCCGTTTGGTGTTGAAATATTTAAAAACGGCTACTTTAGATTTTTTATTAAATTAAAAGAAGAACTTAATATAACAAAACTCACAATTAACAAATGCAACTTTATAGTGGAACAAATTAACGAGGTTGTGCCCGACTTTTGTAAACCCTATATTCTGCAAACCAATATAAACTTGAGCGAAGATTATAACCTATCTTCTAATAAAAGCAGATTTTTGGTTGCGTTTTCAGAAAGTACGGGCAGAAAGATTATTCTTGCCGGCAGTAAAATATCACGAGAAGATTTTTTAGGAGAGGCTTTAGATATTTAAGTAAAAAAGGAAGGGGGAATTACCATTAAAACAACAAGTTTTTTAGATTATCAAAAAGAAGGTTTAACACTACCAATTATTTTTAGTGCTGACCGTGAAGATATGTACGAAAAATTTATGTCGCAATACCATTACGTTGGCGGCTATTATATTTTATACGAAGGTATAAACAAAAAAACTGGCAAAGACGTTTTTGTAATATATTGCGGAGCATATCGTTTTAAATGCGATATTTATTTTAACAACGTTGGATTAAGGGTGCAAAACTGTGATCCCCTTACACAAATGCATACCATTGATATTGCCACAAAAGGCATATTAATTGCTAACGTAAATACTGAAGATATTATTTTAGAAGTTTACCCGGATGAAGAAAACGGGGTTAAAGGGGTTAGCGCCAAAAGAGTTGTTAGAGACAGGTTTGGATATTTTGACGTTAACCGGCCTTTAGCAAAATTGAAAAGCCTTTTAGAAGAAAAAAAGGCAATACAAAAAGCAAAAAGAAAAATTGCAAATCAAGATTTAAACGGCGATTTATCGGAATATAACGATTACTGGGACGAGCTTAACGAAATTAACGACCAAAAAAAAGAATTTGCAGAAAAGTGGCTTGTTAGTATTGATTACAGCAAATTTGAAGCCTTAGAGCGCGAAGGTGAAGCCACCCTTTACGTTTTTACAACCGACCCACTACAAGAAATTATTGAAAAAAACGAAGCCATTTTTGAGCCGTTAAGAAAAGAATATTGCGAAGAAGATGAAGATAGCGGCGAAGTAGATTTAAAAGACGAGTATTTAAAAAAGTTAAAAGAAAATACTCAGGTGGCAATTCCTTTTTCATCAGAACCCACAAACGGTTACAAAAGTATTCACGCAAAAATCTTTTCATTTGAAAGCGATGAAGAAAAAGGCACTTTAATTTTAGAATTAAAAGATAAATCAGAAAACACCGCTAAAGAAATTGCGTATAGCGGCACCATAA
This sequence comes from Acutalibacteraceae bacterium, assembly GCA_045540715.1. GTDB lineage: Bacteria > Bacillota > Clostridia > Oscillospirales > Acutalibacteraceae > UMGS1279. Next base: position 203,181 of record JAZQHT010000016.1, read on the forward strand.
CAGAAAAAATCTCGTCAGATTACCGCAACTATACAAACGCGTTAGATTCTATGACCAATTTAACCGATGAAAAACAATGGGATGCGGCAGAAGACGTTATTATTGAGCGTGTAGCAGAAGAAATCGAATATACTAAAGAACCAACTTTTCGTTCAAAGCGTTTAACGGAAAATCAAAAAGATGCAATTAAAAAGGCCTTAAATTGCAAAGACTTTTTGTTAATTCAAGGCCCACCCGGTACCGGCAAAACCACCATTATTACCGAAATGGTGCGCAATTTTGTTGAAAGAGATTTAAGGGTTTTAGTGTGTTCTAAAAACAACCTAGCCGTTGATAACGTTTTAGAAAAATGGATTGAAGAAAACGAAGGCAGTACAAATAATCACGTTTGTGTGCGTCTTGGTGAAGAAAAGAATATAAAGCTAGATTTAGTTAAAGAGTACGTTCCTTCAAAGGTAACCTTAAGGGTTCAAAACAAAATTTTCGAAAAAAGTGAGAACGAGCGCGAACAACTCGAAAAGCTAATTAAAGAACAAGTTGATATAGTAGAATCAAGAAAAAACTCGGTTATTTTTCTTGCAAACACCGTTATTCATTGTAACAACCTAGCAGAATATTTAGATAAAATTTATAACCTTTTAAGCGAAAGTTTAAAAACACCCATAAAGGTTGCAGAATATGGCATAAAACTTAACGTTGGCAACCTTTTATATAAGCAACAATTAGCAGGTCATGCGGTTGCCGTTTTAATTGAAAAAATCACAAAAGTTATTATAAACGGAATTTATAACGACGTAATTTCGGAAGAAGATTTTAAATCAATTAATAACGGTATTTTAGAAGTGCGCCAAAAAGTTGCCGCCATTTTAACCGAGCCCGAATATGGCTTTGTTATGAAATTAATCTTTAAAAAATATAAAGATGAATTTAACGATGCAAGGCAAAAAGCGGCCTATTTTTTACAAAAACTAGTGCCACCGCCTGCATATAAAATTAGCGGACTAAAACAAATTGAAGGTTTAGCCTATTGCTATAATGCGCTTAAAAAGTGTGAAAATAGCGGTTATTCCTTTAAAACCACAGTGCCAGCACTGCAAAATCTAGCTAAAATGGTTACCGATTTTAGCAAAAACGAAAAATTAAGACTGGATAAAATTGGCGCTGTAATTAAAGATTGGAAAGGTGAACTTACAAATTGCAAATCCGATTCTTTAGAACAACTTATAGTTTATAACAGCCTTAAAGTTATTGGCTCTACTTGTATGGGCATTAAATCAGATAACGATTTTAAAGATATTGCCTTCGACGTGGTTATTGTTGACGAAGCCGGCCAAATTCCTATATTTGATATTTTGGTTCCTATTATTAAGGGTAAAAAGGTTATTTTAATTGGCGACCATATGCAGCTTCCTCCAATGAACGAGCGCGACTTTGCTACTTACGCCGCCTTTAAAAAGGCAAACGGCGATAAAGAAAGCGAAGCATTTAAAGAAACCTACAAAAAAATTGAAGAATTATATAATATCAGCTTGTTTGAAAAACTATATAATTCAAGCAGTTTAGACGGCGTTAAAACAATGATTAACAAGCAATATCGTATGAACCCCAAAATTGCGGATTTCATTTCTAAAGAGTTTTATAATGGGGAATATTATAGCGGCATAACAGAAGAAGACCGTATTATTGATATTGCCGGCAAAAATAAACCCATCTATTTTTATGATACTGCTAATTTGCCCGAAGCCGAACGTTTTGAAACTGTGTCTAATACGGGCTTTTGTAACGAAATAGAAGCAGAACTTTGTTCAAACCTCCTAGTAGAACTTATTACCGCCATTGAATCGGGCAAATACACAATAAGAAAAAATGCAACCTTAAAACCTTGGGACAAGGTTGAGCAAGAATTTAAATACGATATTGGTGTTATTACGGGGTACGGCAAACAGGTTGAACTTATAAAAGAAAAAACCTTTAATAAAATTAAAGAAGCAATGCAGGGTAAAGACACCGAAGCCATTATGAAACGCTTTATGATAAGCACGGTTGACTCATTTCAGGGTCGAGATAACGAAATAATATTATTCTCTATGACAAGAAGTAACGAAAAAGGCACTATCGGATTTTTAAGAGACGTAAGACGCTTAAATGTTGCAATGACAAGAGCAAAATCTATGCTTATTGTGTTTGGCGATTCTACCACTTTAACCAAAAGTTTTGCGGCGGCAGAACACAACAAAGATAAAAAAGCCGCCCATTATTACAAGCAGTTGGTTAAGTATTGTAAAGACAACGATTTTTATTTTAACGTATAGAAAGGAGGAGTAGAGATGGGCTATCATGCTATGGTAGAACAAGCCTATAGTAAAGAATTGATTAACGAAAACACTATTCGTTTTTTCAAAATTGCATATCCTGTATTAAAGGTGCGCGTAGATATTAAAACGGCTTCAGATAATAAGGAATTTCACCTTATAGAAAAATACATTGATAATCTAATTGCCGGTAAATCTTCAAGATACAGCGGAAATAATAAATCTACAATTTTCATTAAAGACAAAGATAGCGCACTTTCTCTACTTGGCCTTGATTACGAAGTTTACGACGTTGCCACCTATTTTTATAACGACCTTATGTATATGGGCAGATTCTTTGAAACCGAAGAAGGTTTGCTGTCAGCAGATAACGCACCCGAAAATCTCAAGTTAAAAAGAGAAAAAAAGGTGTCGCAAATTGCCACACATATAATTGTAAACCCGTTTGATATGGAGCTTTGCGGCAAAAAGGTTAGAAATTTAAAGGCAAAAACCGCAAACGATATGAAAATGCAAAACCGCGAACGCATAGCCTTTATTAACCCACCCGCATATTGCTATAACGCCGAAGAACTCGAGCGTTTAATAAACGAGCAAAACTTTGATAATGCGGTTGAAAATGACGAAACCTATGCAGAACGTATGATGAACCTAGGTATGCCAAACGGCACTTGCGGTATTGAAATTGTAACTGAAGCCGACGAACCTTTTTGCGAAACCTATTATATTCCGCATTACCTAGCGGTTGATTTAACAGAAGACGGCCAAAAGGTATATCGTCTTTGCAACGTTGTGAACGGCCAGGTTAGTTATGATTTTGATATTAATTCAGATGGGCACGAATATTTAAGAAATACAATCGATAACCTTACAGAGTGCGATTGGAACAAAGAGCTTGGTTTTAATATTTCTCCGCGCAAAAAAATCTTTCTTAAAGATTTTGGCGGCAATGGTAAAAGTTTTAAACGTAACGATAGCAACAGATTTAGAGAAAACGTTAGTTTAGATAAAAATGGCAACTATATCGTAGAACTTAGAGATATTGATTTATTCGATATTGCGGCGGAAGGGGCAACTTTAGCCGTGCCCACAATGGATTTACTGCTTAAAGAAAGAAAATTCATTATTACCGACCGCGACGCAGGAAAATTAATTTCTTTCGTTTTAACCGAAAGGCAAAAAGAATTTTGCAGTTCCGTTATAAATAATCCAAAAGAAATTATTAAAATTTCAACCGAGTTTTTAGAAGAAACCTATAAAGATACCGACGACAACAAAACTCAGTATTTAATAGCTTGGTATTATAATCAAGGGTTTGGGGTTTTAAAAGACCCACAAAAGTCTTTTGAGTGGTTAGAAAAAGCGGCATCTAGTGGTTATGAAAAAGCTTATAACGATTTAGGCGTATATTATCTTTGCGGATTTGGAACAGAACAAAACTACGAAAAAGCAGTTGAAAGTTTTAAAGTGGCAAGTAAAGCAAATATTCCGCTTGCGGTGTTTAATTTGGGCTGTATGTATTATAAAGGTTTAGGCACCGTTCAAGACTATGACAAGGCAGTAGAACTTTTTACAAATGGTAAAGAATTAAATTATTTACCCGCTAGATTTATGCTTGCAAAATGCTTAGAAAACGGGTTTGGTATAAAGCCGGATAAAGAAGCCGCCCAAAAGGAATATTCAAGTAGCTTTTGGGCCGGGCATTTAGCATCGGGACTTTTTGCCGCAAAATACTGTTTTCAAAATGGCAATTATGAAGAAGCCTATGCTTATACCGTTGATATTGTTTACGAAAAAGATAATATAGATAAATTTTGGCATAATTACGAAAAGTCGGCCGAAGCGGAAAGAAGATTCACAGTACCCGAATATTCAAACGCCATTTCAGAATATTTAGCTTTAGTTAAAGCCGAAGCCGCTTATATAAATGCCGCTTGTTGCGAAATAAGAGAAGATTTATTAGAAGGCGACGATACCGTAATTGGACTATATCAACTAGCGGTTGAACTAAATAGTCAAGACGCGGCTATTGCTTTAGAACGCTTAGCAAAGCGCAAACCAATAGAAACAGTAGTAGAAGAAAATATTGAAGAATAAGAAAGGATAAATATTTGAGCATATTTATTAACCTATCAAACCATCGCACAGAAAAATGGTCGAAAACCCAACTGGAAGAAGCCCAAAAATACGGTGAAGTACGCGATATGGCATTTCCAAATATTGACCCAAACTTTACCGAAGAAGAAATAAATAACCTTGTAAATGAATATTATACCGAAATTATAAAATACAATAACCCCGTTATTATGGTACAAGGCGAGTTTATTTTTACCTTTCGACTAGTTTCAAAACTTAAAGAAGCAGGGGTCAAGGTCGTGGCTTCTTGTAGTAAACGCAAGGTAATAGAGCGGGTAAACGAGAGTGGCGCCACAATAAGAGAAAGCGAATTTTCTTTCGTTTGTTTTAAAGAATATTAAAGGAGTTATTATGTTTACAATATACGTAAAATTTGAGTGCAAAGACAATAAGCGTGAAGAATTTATTGAAAGAGTAAAATCTAGCGGTGTTTTAGAAGCAATTAGAAACGAAGACGGCTGTATAGCTTATGATTATTACCTATCTGAAAAAGATAAAAATCTGCTTCTTTTAATTGAAAAATGGGAGAGCAAAAATCATCAGCAGGTGCATTTAACAACACCGCACATGGATATTTTGCGTTCTTTTAAAGACGATTATATTTTAACTACTACCCTTGGCGAATTTGAATTAAAATAAAAAAAGCACCTAACTTTTGTTAGGTGCTTTTTTGCGTTTATATTATAAATCCTGTAAGCAATGCCGAAAGGGCAGCGCAAATTGCTACAACAATTAAAGGCTTGTTAAAATAGGCAAGTATTACTGCAACGGCGGTGCCAATAGTGGCTGTATAAATATTGCCGGTTGAATAGAAAATTGCGGGAATTGTCATAGCGGCAAGTACGGCGTAGGGCAAATAATAAAGTAAACTTTTTATAAACCTCGATTTTATTTGTCTTCTAAATGCCGCAAATGGAATCATCCTAACCAAATAGGTTACTCCTGCCATAACTAAAATGTAAAGCCAAATACTCATTATTCTTCCTCGCTTTCTTTTACGGGGAAGAATATGGCCCCTAAAATTGCTGCAACAAGTGCACAAATAATAACGGCAAAACCGCTTGAAATAAAGGGTAAAAGATATTTAAAAATTATGCTGATTATTGAGGCAATAGCCACCACAAATAAAACGCGATAATTTTTGCGGCAAACGGGCACAAAAATTGCAATGAACATACCGTAAAGCAAAATGCCCATAGCGTTTGTTATAAAATCGGGCAAAAGTTCACCCGATATAGCGCCTAAAAATGTGCCAAAACTCCAACCCAAAACGGGAAGTACAATAAGGCCTGCCATATACCTTGCCGAAATCTTGTCTTTGCCACTAATAGCAACGGCAAAAATCTCGTCGGTAATGCCAAAAGAAAGCAAAAGTCTTTTTTTGGTTGTAAAACTTTTATCTAGTTTTTGGGTTAGGGTTAAACCCATTAAAGAATAACGTAAATTTATAATAAATTGGGTAAGAGCCATTTCAATTAAAGCGCCACCCGCGGCTATAACTTCAACACCTGCGGCTTGACCTGCCGAAGTTAAATTTGTTAAAGAAATAAGCACTGCAAATAAAGGCTTAATATTTAAGCTTACTGCTAAAATACCAAACCCAAACGAAACCGATAAATAGCCTAACGCTATTGGAATAGCATCTTTTAAGCCTTGTCTAAAGGTTTTTTGCATTGTTTTTGCCTTCTTTAAAAATCTTTATCAACAGTTTAACACATTTTAAAATTTAAAACAATATAAAAATAAGGTCTTTTAATATAAACATTGAACTATAATTAAGTACGTGATATAATTAATTAAAGGAGTGATATTAATGACACCAAATTATAGAGTTAAATGTCCTTATTGCGGCGAAGTTACAAACGTTAATCCAAATGCACCTGTTTGCCCAAAGTGTAAGCAAACAATAGCAATTTCTCAAGATGCTTGCATTTATTTATACCGTCAGGGTTCACCCGTTGGTATTGCAAGTGGTTTTGGTATATACATTAACGGCGTACCTTACGGTCATATTGGTAATAAAGAATTATTATGTATTCCACTTCCTTACGGCAGTTATAATATTCATTGTGCCGTTGGCATGAACAGAAGATGCCGCGATATGCTTGTGCCCTTAACACCCGAAAATCGCGTGGCATATACTAAAGTTTATATGAAAATGGGCTTTTGGACCAATTCCTTTGTTATTGAGCCAATTGATCCAAAACTTTTAGAGCTTTAAAGCCTAATATATTGTTGACTTTTATTTAGTAAAAGAGTATAATTTAATTAAGATATTTTACATATATTTTGTAAGATATTAAATAAAGAGGGGGATTTTCTCATGGATAACAACAATTTTGAAAATACTGTTGTAGAAGCAGTTCCAGCAGTAGAAGTAAAACCAAACCTAATTCAAAAAATCGTAGGTTTCTTTAAAAACGACACTAAAAAAGCATTAATCTTTTCAGGTATTGCACTTGCAGCTTTAGTAGTTGTAATTCTTCTTATCGTATTAGTTGTTGATTTAGCTACCAATACATATAAAACACCTGTAAAACTAATGGAAAAATATGCTAATAAACAAAGCTATTACGATACTTATGACAGACAAGCAGAATTAAGCAACGGTTTCTTATCTAGCGAATATAAAGCTATGGCTAAAATCTATAAAACTACTGACGAATATAAAGAAGGCATAGCTGACGAAAAAGAAGACTTTAAAGATCGTATCGCTGATTTAAAAGACGAATATGGTTCTAACTATAAATACACATATAAAATTACCGATAAAGAAAAGTTAGACAAAGACGATCTTAAAGACTTTAGAGATAACCTAAGAAACATGGCCGACATGTACGAAAAACAAGTTGAAGAATCTAAAGACTTTGATTCTGAAGATTGGGAAGATATTGCTGATGACTTGGGCGTAAGCAAAGGAAACGCTAAAAAATATTACAAAATTTTAGAAAAAATTCGCAAAAAATATGCTACTGCAAAAGTTACTGACGGTTATAAACTAGAAGTTACTGTTACCATTACCGGTAGCGAGTTAGATGAACCCATTGAATCAGAAAGAGAAATTACTGTTTACAAAGTAAACGGCAGATGGATTCAAGGCTAATAAAACCATTAAATACCCAACCCTTACGGTTGGGTATTTTTTTATTTATAATTGCAATGCCTAAAATACCGTGATATAATTGTATTGATAAATCGAAAGGGCAAGAATTTTTTGCGATGGTGAAGATTATGAACGAATTTGAAAACCAAGTAACTCCAAACGAAACACCGGTTGAACCAACTCCAGTTACTGAACCGGTTGCTCCCGTAGAACCAACTCCAGTTGCAGAACCTGTGGCACCTGTTGAACCAACACCGGTAGTTCCGGTTGCAGAACCAGTAGTTCCTGTTGAACAAGCCTACATGCCGGTTATGGACCCTGCTTTACAATATACTTACGAGCCCGCTCCACAACCAAAGAAAAAACCAATTAAAACCATCATTACAATTTTAATAATCGTTTTATCTTTAGTTGTAGTTGGTGTATTAGGTTATTTTATTTACGATGCTGTTACCAACACCCCTGAAAAAGCTGTTGAATTATTAGAAGATTTTGCAAATGATTTATCAGAAGAAGGCTGGATCAATAATACAGCAAAAATACGTAACGGCTTTGCCGAAAAAGAAACAGAAGAACTTTTTAAAATTATAAAAAAATCTGAAATATACGACGAGCTAGAAGATTTAGAAGAATATCTTGCTGAAGGTATTGAAGATAATTATGGCGATGATTTTAAAATTAGTATAAAAGTTACTGATAAAGATAGATTAGATAAAGACGACCTAAAAGATTTTAGAGATGACCTAAGAGATTTTGCTGATGATTTAGATGAAATTATCGACAGAGCTGAAGAAGACGGTTTAGACGATATAGCTGACGAAGGTTTTGATGGCAATATGTCTAAAGCTAAAAAACTTATCAGATGTTTAGAAGATTTACGCGACGTATATAAAAAAGCCAAGGTAACAGATGGTTACGAAGTAGAGGTTGAAGCAACAATTACCGGTGACGAATTAGACGAAGACATAGAAAATGAAACCAGTTTTAACGTTTATAAAATAAATGGCAGATGGGTTATTGATACAGTAGCTTTATCCAATGCATTTGCTTTTAACCAGGTAGGTTAATTTTAACAAAAGCACCAAAGAATTTTTGGTGCTTTTTATTTTACAAATCCGTTGCACCATAGAAGTTAATATGATATAATCATTTTAATACATGGAAAGGGCAAGAATTTTCTTGCGATGGTGAAAATTATGAACGAATTTGAAAACCAAGTAACTCCAAACGAAACACCGGTAGAACCAACTCCGGTTGCAGAACCGGTTGCTCCCGTAGAACCAACTCCTGTTGCAGAACCGGTTGCTCCCGTAGAACCAACTCCTGTTGCAGAACCAGTGGCACCTGTTGAACCAACACCGGTAGTTCCGGTTGCAGAACCGGTTGCACCTGTTGAACCAGTTGCACCTGTTGAACAAACTTATGCACCTTCTATTGACCCCGCTTTGCAATATGCTTATGAACCCGCTCCACAACCAAAGAAAAAACCAATTAAAACCATCATTACAATTTTAATAATCGTTTTATCTTTAGTAATTGTTGGCCTTGCAGGTTATTTTATTTATGATGCTGTAACAAATACTCCAGAAAAAGCTGTTTCATTTTTAGAAGAAAATGCAAATGCAAAAAGTTATGAAGACATTTTAGAACTTAAATTAAAAGCACGTAATGGTTTTGCTCAAAAAGAAATGAAAGAACTAACCGACTTATTCAAAAAGACCGAAGACTATGAAGACAGAATAGAAAATATGGAAGATTTATACGAAGAATACATCGAAAACAGAGAAACCACTTACGGCGACGATTATGAAGTTCATTACGTTGTTACAGATAAAGACAAACTAGATAAAGACGATTTAAAAGATTTTAGAGACAAATTAAGAGATCTTGCAGATGATATTGACGAAACCGTTGAAGAAGCCGAAGATTATGATCCTGATGATTGGGAAGATTTTGCAGATGATATTGGTTTTGACGGTGATAAATCTAAAGCAAAACAATTTATTAAAATTGCAGAAAAATTACAAAAAGTTTATAAATCTGCAAAGGTTACAGATGGCTACGAAGTAACTATTGAAACAAGAATAACCGGTAGCGAAATAGACGAACCTATTGAAGACGAAATTGAAGTAAGAGTGTTTAAAATAAACGGCAGATGGGTTTTAGAAAGCGTTGCTACTTCTGTAAGTTATTATTAAAAAGCAATCTCCAACCAATTGGTTGGAGATTTTTTATGTAATAAAAGCATTGCAACTTAAATATTACTGTGATATAATTAATTTATCAAAGGGAAAGGCGCAAGAATATTCTTGCGAGGGTGAATTTTATGAGCGAATTTGATAATCAAAACAACCTAAACGAAACCGAACCTACACCGGTAGAAACCCCTGCTGAAGCAGTAGCAGAACCGGTTGTTGAAATACCGGCAGAAGCAGTAACTGAACCCGTTGCAGAAGTACCCGCAGAAACCGTTTCTGAAGGTTTTGCACAAGTTGAATTTGATGCTCCTAAAAAGGCTAAAAAAGGCAAAAAAGGCGTAAAAATTCTTATTATTGTTGTTGCAATTCTTGCAGTTTTAGGTATTTTAGCCGGTATTTTCTTTGATGCAATCGTTGGTTTTTACTATGCAACTTTTGCACCTGCAGAAGATTACTTTAAATACGTTGAATATAATACTTTTAGCAAATACGTTGACGATATTTCTGAAGCATACGGTAACGTTAAAAAGGCATATACTGAAGATATGGCTTCAGAAACAGAGCTAAAAGTCACATTATCAGAAACAGGTAAAGATTTAATTAAAGATTACGTTGGTTTAGATTTAGGTTGGTTGAATAGCATTAGCATTGATGGTTCAACCAACGTTAACGATGGCAAGCAAGCTATAAGCGCAAACCTAAAATTATCTGACAAAACAATTTTAAGTGCCGACCTTATTGCTGATATGGCTGCAAGCAAAATGTATATGGCAATAACCAATCTAAGCAACAAATACGTTGAATTACCACTAGTTCAAGGCTCTCAATACGGCGATTATAATGCAAACGTACAACAAAATATGATGAAAGCCTTTACAAGTGAAGGCTTTTGGGAAAAAACTCCCGATAAAGAAAAGGTTAATGAAATCATCAATAAATATCTAAAGATTGCTTTAGAAGAAATTGACGACGTTAAAAAAGATACAAAGACTTTAGAAGTTAACGGCGTAAAACAAAAAGTTACAGTATTAAAAGTAACAGTTACTGAAGAAACTGTTGTAAAAATGACTGAAGCTGTTTTAAAAGAATTCAAAAAAGATAAAGAAATTAAAGGCATTATAGAAGACGTTTTAAACGCTATCGTTGATGAATTAGACACAGGTGCTGACGTTGACGAAGTTGTAGATGAACTATACGATATGGTTGATGAAGCCATTGATGATATTAAAGACATCGACTATGATGACGACGAAGAATTATTCGTTCTTAAAGACTACGTTAACTCTAAACACGAAGTTATTGGCCGTAATTTAGAAGTTGACGGCGAAGAAATCGAATATATGACCTTAACAAAGGGCAAAAAGGTTGCATTTAAAGCCGAAATGGATGGTCTAGAAATCGATGGTGAAGGCACCAAAGCCGGCGACCTATTAAATATGGATTACACCGTTACAGTTGCAGATGTTGACGTTTTAGAAATGAGCGTTGAAAACTATAACGAAAAAACCGCTAAAGAAGGCTATATTAACGGTAAAGTAACAATTAGACCTACAAAAGACCTTCTAGAAAGAGCTCTTGATAGCTCAACTGCAAGCCAAGTTGCATTATTAGAACCCGGTATTAGCATTGAACTAAACAACACCGAAAACGGCGGCGACTTTAGTATTGAATTATTAACCCACGACACAGCATTATTAACAATTGCTTCAAGCGGCAAAACAGTTGCATCTTCTGAAATTGATATCCCAAGCAATACAGTTGATTCTTACGAGTGGTCTTCTTCATTAGACATTACAAAGATTATTACTGCGTTACAAGAAGCGGGCGTTCCTAGTGAGTATCTAAACTTATTAAGTTACTATATGTATTATTAAAACCTTTCTCACGGCGCCGATTATATTAAATCGGCGCTGTGGTTTTTAGGAGACAAGTTATGGAAATAAATATCAAGGGCATAAGCAAGAAATACGGTTTTAAACGAGTGCTTAAAAATATTGAACTAACCGCTACAAGCGGAAAGTGTATTGGCATTTTAGGGGGCAACGGTTGTGGCAAATCAACCTTGCTTTCTATTCTTGCAGGTATTCAACCAGCCGATAGCGGAGAATTTTTATATGAAGGTAAAAACCTTTTTAAATATAAAAAACAACGTTCAAAACTTATAGGTTACGTTCCGCAAGGTACCCCACTTATAGAAGAACTTTCTTGTAAAGATAATCTGCTTTTATGGTATAGCAGAAAAGAAATGAAAGAATCTTTAAATAACGGCGTTTTAAAAATGCTCTCTGTTGGCGACTTTCTAAAAACACCCGTTAACAAAATGTCGGGTGGTATGAAAAAAAGACTTTCTATTGGTTGCGCCCTTGCTAAAAAACCGCCAATTCTTATTTTAGACGAACCCATGTCTGCATTAGACCTTGCTTGTAAACAAGATATTTCAAACTATATTTTAAAACACAAACAAGAAGGCGGCATTGTTTTAATGGCCACCCACGATATTATTGAAATTGAACTTTGCGACGAGTGGTTTGTAATGAGAAACGGTGTATTACACCAAATTGAATACACCGGCAATATTGAAAGCATTGTAAAGGAACTATAATATGAAAAAGTATTTTGGTTTGCAGTTAAAACGTGCTGTTAAAATACTTCCTTACGTGTTTTTAATATTGTTAGTAACCCTTCTTTCGTTGCTTATAATAGCAACGGGGTTAGCACAAAAAGATGCAACCAGCGAAGAAAACACACGTTTTAAAATTGCCATTACGGGCGATACAAGCGGTCAGTACGTTCAGTTAGGACTTACTGCATTACAGACTTTCGACGATTCGCGCTTTTCTATTGAAATAATAGAACTTACAGAAGACGAAGCAAGACGTCAGATAAAAGCGGGTAAGATTTCCGCTTTTGTAATTTTACCGCCCGATTTTATTGAACGCGCCATATATGGCGACGTTGACACCGCTACTTACGTTACAACAGCTGGCGCACAAAACGTTGTTGTAATGTTTAAAAACGAAATTACCACCCTTATTACCAATATGGTAGTTTATAGCGAAAAGGGTGTTTATGCCGTTGATGAGGCCTATAAACAAAACGACCTTACAAAAGACAAATATAAGCACATAAATAATTTATCGGTTGAATATGCCAATATTATTTTTTCGCGCAGTAACGTTTACGTTGTTGACGAACTAGGTATTTCTACCGGTGTAGATGAACTTGAATATTATGTTTGCGCCTTTGCCGTTATATTATTAACGCTTATTGGTGTTGCTTTTGCAACGGTTTACGTTAAATCTGATTATGCACTGCCAAAACTTTTAATATCTAAACGCTCGTCAATATTCTCGCAAATTTTAAGCGAATATTTGGCGCACTTTTTAAGTATGATTATACTTTTAATTTCATTAGTGGGCGTTGTTGTTTTGGGTGCTACAGCAATGCGTTTAAATATTAACTTTAATTTAAACGAACTAATTAGCTTATTATTAAGATTAGTACCCGTTGTTCTTATGATTTCGGCATTTAATATTTTAGTATTCGAAATCTCAAGCAATATCGTAACGGCAATACTACTTCACTTTTTTAGCTGTATTGCTCAACTTTACGTTTCGGGTTGTTTCTATCCTGTATATGCACTGCCGGTTGGTATTCAAAAAATATCTTCCTATCTTCCTTGCGGGGTTGCAAGAGAATATTTAGAAGGCAGTTTTTTAGCAGAAGCAAGGTTAGAAAAACTTGCGGTTTTATTGGGCTTTGCCTTAGTTTTCTTCTGTGTAGCAGTTTTAACAAGAAAACACAAGGTTTTAAGGGAAAGCAGGTGACGTTATGCTGAAATTATTAAAATGGTTTATTATGCTTAACAAACGCCTTTATAAAAAAATAGCCTTTATTGCAATTTTAATTATAGTTCCGGTTTGCGTTTTAGCATTGAATTTTGCGGCCGAACAACAGTCGGGCTTTTTAAAAATTTGCTTGGCGCAACAAAACCCAAACGATGCAATTTCTAAAGAGGTTATAAACGACTTTTTAAAGGAAGACTCTTTAATTCATTTTACCTATGAGGCAAATCCTCAAAAGGCTTTAGAAAATGTTAAAAACGGCTCGTGCGATGCTGTTTGGATGTTTAATGCAAACACAAAAGCACAAATTGACAAGTTTATAGATAGCCGCAATAAAAAAGATGCGGCGGTGCAGGTTATTGTTAGAGAACAAACCGTTCTTACAAGGCTTTCACAAGAAAAGCTAAGTTCGGCTATGTATAAATATTGCACCGAAGAAGCTTTTATAAACTATATGAAAAACAACGTTATAGAGCTTAAAGATATAGACGATGCTACCTTTAAGAAATATTATAACGACGTTGCAATTAGCGATGAACTTTTTAAAATTGAAAATATAGATGCCTTTAAACAAACAACCGGCAATTATATGACTGCCCCCATTAGAGGCATTTTAGCAGTTTTAATATTACTGGCTTCTGCTGCTGCAACAATGTTTTATATGCAAGACGATAAAAACGGAACCTTCTCTTTAGTTAAAGAAACCAAAAAGCCGTTTGTTGCCTTTTTCTGCGTTTTAATTGCAACTTTAAACGTTGCAGCGGTAAGTTTAATTACCTTATTCGCTTCGAAATTAAGCACCAATATTTTTAAAGAAATAGTCTGCATTTTGTTATATTCAGTTTGCAGTACGGCGTTTTGTTTACTTTTAAAACAAATTTTATTTAACGTAAAAATTTATGGTGCGGCGCTTCCTGTTGTAATTGTGATAATGCTTGCAATTTGCCCCATATTTATTGGTTCAGAAAAGGGTTGGAACCTACTTCCGCCAACCTATTATATTTTCTCGTTATACGATAACGGCTATTTATTAAATATGGCAATATTTACTTTTATACTACTTGCACTAACGGCATTATTAGAGTTTATAAAAAATAAAATTAAAATCAGCTTATAAGTAAAAAAATAACCCCGATTTTTCGGGGCTATTTTTATTTAATATCAGAAATATTATATGGTGTGGTTTGGTAAACAAAGTAGTTTAGCCAGTTAGAGAAAAGTAGATTTGCGTGACTGCGCCAAGAAACAATAGGATCTTTTGTTTCATCATCATTTGGGAAGTAGTTTTGTGGTAGTGCGGTGCCAAGACCTGCCGCTTTATCACGCAAATATTCGTTTTTAAGGGTGTCGCGGTCGTACTCGCTATGTCCCGTTACAAAGAACTGACGGTATTTTGGAGCATATACTGCGTAAACGCCCGTCTCTTTTGAAGAAGCCAAAATTTTAAGATCTTCGTTTTCTTCAATTTGTTTTGTAGAAACGGTGGTGTATCTGCTTTGCGGAACGTTAAAAACATCGTCAAAACCGCGAAGAAGCATTGACTGTTTATAATCAACGTTGGTTTTAAAAACACCAAAAAGCTTTTCGGGTAGCATTTCTTTATTAATGCCGTGGTGGTAATAAAGACCAGCCTGAGCGCCCCAACAAATGTGTAAGGTGCTATGAACGTGGGTTTTACTCCACTCCATAATGGTTGCTAGTTCTTCCCAATATTCAACCTCTTCAAACTCCATTTTTTCAACGGGAGCACCGGTAATAATCATACCGTCAAAGGTTTGGTCTTTAATATCGTCAAACACCTTATAAAATGCAAATAAATGCTCTTTGGAAATATTTTTAGATTCGTGGCTTTTGGTGTGCAAAAACTCAAGTTCTACCTGTAAAGGTGAATTGCCAAGAAGACGTGAAAACTGTGTTTCTGTTTCAATCTTTTTGGGCATTAGATTTAAAACCAGAATTTTTAAAGGACGTATATCCTGTGTAATTGCTCTGGTTTCGGTCATTGCAAAAATATTTTCATCCGCCAAAATTTTAACGGCTGGTAAATCATTAGGAATTTTAATTGGCATAATTTTCTCTTTCTAATTACATATTATCAAGTGCTTGCTTAATGTCGGCAATAAGATCGTCAGCGCTTTCAATACCGCAAGAAAAACGAATAAGATCGGGGGCAACACCACAAGCAAGTAATTCATCGTCGTTCATTTGTCTATGTGTTGCGCTTGCAGGGTGCAAACAACAAGTACGTGCATCTGCAACGTGTGTTTCAATAGCGGCAAGACGAAGATTACCCATAAATTTTTCAGCAGCGGCTCTGCCACCTTTAACACCAAAGCTAACAACACCGCAAGAACCGTTAGGTAAATATTTTTTAGCTAGGTCGTAATATTTATCGCCCTCTAAATCGGGGTAGGTAACGTAAGCAATTCTGTCGTCAGATTTTAAGAACTTAGCAACTGCTAAACCGTTTTCGCAGTGTTTTTTCATCCTCAAATGTAGGCTTTCAAGACCTAGGTTTAAATAAAATGCGTTTTGTGGTGCTTGAATACAACCAAAATCGCGCATTAGTTGAGCGGTGGCTTTTGTAATAAATGCACCTTCTAGGCCAAAACGTTCTGTGTAGGTTACCCCGTGATAGCTTTCGTCAGGTGTGCAAAGGCCAGGGAATTTATCAGGATATTTTGTCCAGTCAAATTTACCACTATCTACAATGCAACCGCCAACAGCAGCACCGTGGCCGTCCATATATTTTGTGGTTGAGTGTGTAACAATATCAGCACCAAATTCAAAAGGACGACAGTTAACGGGGGTTGCAAAGGTGTTATCAATAATTAGCGGAACACCATGGCTGTGTGCAACCTCTGCCCACATTTCAATATCTAAAACCGTTAAAGCAGGGTTAGCAATTGTTTCGCCAAAAACTGCTTTTGTGTTTTCTTTAAATGCGGCAGAAAGCTCTTCTTTTGTTGCATCAGGAGAAACAAAAGTAAAGTCAATGCCCATCCTTTTCATAGTAACGGCAAAAAGGTTATAAGTGCCGCCGTAAATTGAAGAAGATGACACAACGTGATCTCCCGAAGAAGCAATATTAAAAACTGAGAAGAAACTTGCGGCTTGTCCCGAAGAGGTAAGCATAGCAGCAGTACCGCCTTCAAGTTCACAAATCTTTGCGGCAACGCTATCGTTAGTTGGGTTTTGTAGGCGTGTATAGAAATAACCCGAAGCCTCTAAATCAAAAAGTTTGCCCATATCGGCACTTGAATTGTATTTAAAGGTTGTGCTTTGAACAATTGGAATTTGTCTGGGTTCACCATTGCTTGGTGTATAACCGCCTTGAACACATTTTGTTTCGATGTTTCTGCTCATTAAAAAGACTCCTTTTATATATAAATATAGTATAATTATTATTACTAGTTCAATTTTTATTTATAACATATAAACTATAAAAAGTCAAATTAAATACTATACAACAGAAAAAAATAGTGTTATAATAAACACAATAATTATTACGGAGTTTATTTATGAATAAAGTTTACGTTAAAAAATTAAACGAAAAAGCAATTTTACCCAAATACGGTAGTGAAGCTGCTGCAGGTGCCGATCTTTTTGCCCTTTTAGAAACTGATAGTTTAGATATACGCCCTGGAGAAACTCAGTTTGTAAAAACCGGCCTTTCTTTAGAAATCCCTGACGGTTACGTTGGTTTAATTTATGCCAGAAGCGGTCTAGCTTGTAAAAAAGGACTTGCTCCGGCTAATAAGGTTGGAGTTATTGATAGCGATTATAGGGGCGAAATTATTGTGGCTTTATATAATCAATCTAACGAAGTAAGAACCATTGAAAACGGCGAAAGAATTGCTCAAATGGTAATTGCCGCTGCTCCACAGTTTGAATATGTTGAAACCGATAGTCTAGACCAAACCAAACGCGGTGAAAAAGGCTTTGGCTCAACCGGTAAAAAATAATTTTTAGGCGGGCATTTTTGCGCGCCTATTTTATATTTGTTCATAAATTTTTTAACATTAAATATTGTAATTAACATAATTATATTCTATAATTTTTATAGAAAGTAGGTAGAATAATGCTTCAAATTAAAAATATTAATAAAGAATATATTACGGGCGATTTGCACCAACAAGCATTAAAAGACGTTTCTTTAAATTTAAGAGAGAACGAATTTGTTGCTATTTTGGGGCCTTCAGGTAGCGGCAAAACCACCCTTTTAAATATTATTGGTGGCCTTGATAAGTACGATAGCGGCGACCTTATTATTAACGGTATTTCAACAAAAAAATATAAAAGTCGCGATTGGGACAGTTATCGCAACCACACAATAGGCTTTGTTTTTCAAAGTTATAATTTAATACCCCATCAGTCAATTCTTTCAAACGTAGAATTAGCGTTAACCATTTCGGGCATTTCTAAAAAAGAAAGAAGACAAAGGGCCAAAAAGGCTTTAATAGACGTTGGTCTAGATAAGCAATTTCATAAAAAGCCAAACCAAATGTCAGGCGGACAAATGCAACGTGTTGCAATTGCCAGAGCCCTTGTTAATAACCCCGATATTTTACTTGCCGACGAACCAACAGGGGCATTAGACAGTGAAACCAGCGTTCAAGTTATGGAACTGTTAAAAGAGGTTGCAAAAGACCGCTTGGTTGTTATGGTTACCCATAACCCCGAATTAGCAGATACCTACGCAAACCGTATTGTAAAACTTAAAGATGGTGAGATCGTTGAAGATTCTAACCCTTACGTAGAAGAGGCTAAAGAGGTTATAGAATATAAAAATTTAGGTAAAAGCTCAATGAGTGTTTTCACCTCATTAGCATTAAGTTTTAACAACTTAAAATCTAAATTAGGAAGAACAATCCTTACAAGTTTTGCAGGTAGTATTGGCATTATTGGTATTGCTTTAATTTTATCTCTTTCAACCGGTGTTAACGCATATATTGATAGTATTCAAAAAGAAACAATGGCTTCTTATCCAATTACTATTGAAGCTAAAAGTGTTGACCTTTCTTCGTTATTAGAAGCAGGCAGAGAGAGCACTAGCGATGCCGAGGTTGATCATGCTTTAGACGGCGTTTATTTAAGCGGACGTGAACTTGAACTAGCTTCAAGTATGACTACAAGCATTACCGAAAACAATTTAACCGATTTTAAAAAGTATTTAGATAATCCTAACAGTTCAATTCATCAATACGTTGGTGAAAACGGCATTGTATATTCTTACGATACAAACTTTAAAGTATATGCTTTTGACCCCAACGGCGTTTTAGTTAATACAGATGGCACAACGCTAGATGAAAAGAAGGCCGCCACAATTCAACAAATGAGTGCTATGGGCGATATGGGAAGTATGATGAGTTTTTCTAACTTTGAAGAACTAATCCCCGGTAAAAACAGCCTTATTTCTACGGCAGTTTTAGATAACTATACCCCGGTTTACGGACGTTGGCCCACGGCATATAACGAAATTGTTTTAATATTAGATAAAAATAACGAAATTCCTGCAACCGTTCTTTACGAACTAGGCTTTTTACCAAGCGAAGAATATAAAGAGATGCTTAAAAAGATTGACAAAGGCGAAGAAGTAACGGTTGAATCTAAAAAGTTTGAATATGAAGAAATTTTAGCACATCCGCTTTATATGGTTCCTGCTTGTGATATGTACGAAAAACAAGATAACGGTACCTATAAAGAAATTACCGAAGATGAAGATCTTAAAGTACTCGCTAGAAACGGTTTAGAACTTAAAATAGTTGGTATTGTAAAAACTGAAAAAACAAACGTTAATTCTATGATTTCAAGCTACGTTGGTTATACAAGATTACTTACTGAATACGTAATGGCAGAAACCGACAAAAGTGAACTTGTTATTAACCAAAAGGCAAATCAAGATATAAACGTTTTATCAGGACTTAGATTTTCGCCCGATGATGAAAATCAAAAAATAGCAGATGCTAAAAAGTTTATAAAGAACTTAGGCGTTACAGATAAAGCAAATATGTTTAAATCTATTGCTACCGGTATGTACGCCGACAACCCACAAATGTTACAACAAATAATGTCTATGGACGAAGCAATGCTTGCCGCTACTATGGATAATTATTTAAAAGACCCCGATAGAGATACCCTTTTAAAATTATATGATGCCTATATTTCAACCGGCACTTACGAAAAGAATATGGAAATATTCGGGGTTGTTTCAAAAGAAGCCCCTTCTCGCATTTCAATTTATACCGACCGATTTGAAGATAAAGATTTCATCTCGGCTGAAATTGATAAATATAACCAAACCGTTTCTGAAGAAAACAAAATTACCTATACCGATTACGTTGGCCTTTTAATGTCCTCGGTTACAACCATTATTAACGTAATTTCTTACGTGCTTATGGCCTTTGTTGCCGTATCACTGGTTGTTTCTTCAATTATGATTGGTATTATTACCTATATTTCTGTACTTGAGCGAACAAAAGAAATTGGTATATTACGTGCAATTGGTGCTTCAAAACGCAACATTTCACAAGTATTTAATGCCGAAACGTTTATTATCGGTTTATTCTCAGGACTTATCGGTATTGGAGTATCTGCTTTATTATTAATACCCGGTAATGCGCTTATTCACTACTTAACCGGCTCGCCCGATATTAACGCAATTTTACCAATAGACGGCGCTATTATATTAATAGTTTTAAGTGTTATTTTAACACTTATCGGCGGACTTATCCCCGCTAAAAAGGCGGCTAAAAAAGACCCCGTAACCGCACTAAGAAGCGAGTAGAAAAAATATGTACACAAAACATAAATTTGAAAGCGAAAAGCATTATAACTTTAATTATTTGCAGTATTTGCCAAAAGATTTTGACCCAAATAAAAAATACCCACTTGTGTTTTTTATGCATGGGGCAGGCGAACGCGGCGATGATTTAGATTATATTGCACGCTATGGTTATTTTAAATTTATAAAAGAAGAAAATGCCGAATACCCCTTTATTGCAGTAGCGCCTCAATGCCCTCAAAGTAAGTATTGGGGTTGCTACACAGAATCGTTGCTTGGATTTTTAGATTATATTACCGAAACCTTGCCAATAGACAAAACCCGAATTTATATAACGGGGCTTAGTATGGGCGGTACAGGTAGTTATATGCTTGCTATGGCAGATCCAAGCCGTTTTGCCGCACTTTTTGCGGTTTGCGGCAGCGGAATTTATTGGTATGCAGGGGCGCTAAAAAATATTCCAACCTATGCGTATCACGGTGATAACGATACAACCGTGCCAATATATGAAAGTATTAATATGGTAAAAGCAATAAACAAGTGGGGCGGAAATGCCAAAATAAAAATTGCTTATGGTTACGACCACGATATTAACGATTTAGCCTATAAAGACGAAGAAATTTATAATTGGCTTTTAGCACAACACAAATAATAAAAAAATCCGCTACTTAGCGGATTTTTTTGTTTATTTATTTAAATAATTGTATTATAATAATTAAAAGGAGTGTTTTTATGAAAATTGCTTTTTTTGATGCTAAACCTTATGATAAACCGGCTTTTTCGGAATATGCCGAAAAAAACGGTATTAAAATAAAATATTTTGAAACCAAATTAACCGAAGACACGGCTGAACTTTGTAACGGTTACGACGGCGTTTGTGTTTTTGTTAACGATACCATAAATGCCGCAGTTATTGATAAACTGGAAAGTATGGGTGTTAATTTAATTGCCCTTCGTTGCGCAGGCTTTAATAACGTTGATATGAAATATGCTTATGGTAAGGTTCACGTTGTGCGTGTACCGGCTTATTCGCCTTATGCTGTAGCAGAACACACAATGGCGCTGCTACTTACTTCTATTAGAAGAATTCATAAAGCATATATACGCTCGCGCGATTTTAACTTTAGCTTACAAAATATGACCGGCTTTGATTTGCACGGCAAAACTGTTGGTGTTATAGGAACGGGTAGAATTGGCAGAGTTTTTATTAACATTTGCCGCGGCTTTGGTATGAAGGTGCTTTGCTATGATAAATTTAAAGCAGAAGGTCTTGATAATGGCGATACAATAAAATACGTTACGTTAGAAGAACTTTTTGCTAGTAGCGATATTATTTCACTTCATTGCCCCTTAACCGAAGAAACCTATCATATAGTTGACGAAAAAGCTTTAAATACTTGCAAAAAAGGTGTAGTAATTTTAAACACTTCTCGTGGCGCACTTGTAGATGCAGAGGCACTTTTAAACGGAATTAAAGAACGTAAAGTGGGAGCTGCTTGCCTAGACGTTTACGAAGAAGAATCTGATTTATTCTTTGAGGATAATTCGGGTCATATTATGGAAGACGATACACTTGCTCGTTTAATTTCAATGCCAAACGTTATAGTAACAAGCCACCAAGCATTTTTAACTAACGAAGCCCTTTCTAATATTGCCGAAACCACTATTCAAAATATTATAGATATAAAAAATAACGGTCAGTGCCCAAATGAAGTTTGCTTTAAAGGGTGCGGTACAGAAGACTGCAAAGACAAAAAATGTTTTTAAATTAATTGCAAATTACTTTTTAAATGTTATAATGTGTTTATAAACACTAAAAGGAGAACAATATGTTTGTTACTAACGATATAAAATATATTGGTGTTAACGACCATAAAATTGATTTGTTTGAAGGTCAATACCTAGTTAAAAACGGTATGAGCTATAATTCTTACGTAATTATGGACGAAAAAATTGCCGTTATAGATACTGTTGACATTAATTTTACGCACGAGTGGTTAGATAATTTAGCCGAAACCTTAGGCGGCAAAGAGCCCGACTATCTAATTGTTCAACACATGGAGCCCGACCATAGCGCAAATATTTATAAGTTTACAGAAACCTATAAAAACGCAAAAATTGTATCGTCAAGCAAAGCATTTATGATGATGCAAAACTTTTTTGGAACAGATTTTAAAGAAAAGCAAATTGTTGTTGGCGAAATGGATACACTAAGTTTAGGTAAACATAACCTAACCTTTGTAACTGCTCCAATGGTGCATTGGCCCGAAGTTATTGTTACTTACGATAGCACCGATAAGGTTTTATTTTCTGCAGACGGTTTTGGTAAATTTGGTGCGTTAGATATTAAAGAAGATTGGATAGACGAAGCGCGTCGTTATTATATTGGCATTGTTGGTAAATATGGCGCACAAGTAACAAATTTACTTAAAAAAGCAAGTGGACTTGATATTGAAATTATCTGCCCATTACACGGCCCCGTTTTAAAAGAAAATTTGGGCTATTATTTAAATTTATATAGTACCTGGAGTTCTTACGAAGCCGAAGAAGATGGTATTGTTATTGCTTATACTTCGGTTTACGGTAATACTAAAAAAGCGGTATTAAAATTTGCCGATAAATTACGTGCAAACGGCTGTCCTAAGGTAGTTATTCACGATTTAGCAAGAGACGATATGGCTTTATGTATAAGCGATGCGTTTAAATATAGTAAATTAGTTCTTGCTACCACCACCTATAATGCAGAAATTTTTCCATTTATGCACACCTTTTTAACGGGACTACTTGAACGCGGTTTTAAAAACCGCACGGTTGCTTTAATTGAAAACGGCAGTTGGGCACCAATGGCAATAAAGGTTATGCGTCAAATGTTAGAGCGCTCTAAAAACCTTAATATTTTAGAACACACCGTAACAATTTATTCTGCTTTAAATGAAGAAAGCCAAAAAGAACTAAATCTTTTAGCAGATGAACTTTGCAAAGAATATTTAAGCTTACAAGATACTGCAAATAAAAATGATAATTCGGCTTTATTTAATATTGGTTACGGTTTATACGTTGTTACTTGTAACGACGGCAAAAAAGATAACGGACTAATTGTTAACACAGTAACTCAACTTACAAATAGTCCAAACAAAATTGCCGTTACAATTAATAAAGAAAATTATTCCCATCACGTAATTAAGCAAACCGGTATTTTAAATATTAACTGCTTAACGGTGGATGCTCCCTTTAAAGTGTTTGAAACTTTTGGTTTTCAAAGCGGCCGCAATACCGATAAATTTAAAGATTGCGAACCAAAAAGAACAGAAAACGGGCTTGTTGTTTTACCAAGACACATTAACGCATTTATGTCTTTAAAGGTTGAAAGCTACCTTGATTTAGATACACACGGTATGTTTATATGCACAATTTCTGAAATGCGTGTTGTAAGCGATAAAGAAACAATGACTTATACTTATTATTTAAGTAACGTTAAACCAAAGCCCGAAACTGAAGGCAAAAAAGGATTTGTTTGTAAAATCTGCGGTTACGTTTACGAAGGGGATAGTTTACCCGAAGATTTTGTTTGCCCTTTGTGTAAACACGGACCAAGTGATTTTGAAGAAATATAAAAAATAAAAGGAGTTTTTATTATGAAATATGTATGTAACGTATGCGGTTGGGTTTACGACGAAGCATTAGGCGACCCCGATAATGGCATAGCACCGGGCACAAAGTTTGAAGACCTACCCGAAGATTTTACTTGCCCACTATGTGGCGTTGGTAAAGAAGATTTTTCAGAAGAATAATAAAAAAGAGTGGAAGAAAATTCCACTCTTATTTTGTTTTATATATAAACTTTGGGGCATAATAAAACTATAAAACAAAAAGGATGGTTTTATTATGTTAAAAAGTTTAAGATATTTAGTTTTAGTTGGCGTTTTAGCGGCTGTTTTATGCGGCTGTAACGGTGGAAATACCGATACCGGTTCTGATGGCAATTATAGTGCAGGCAATAATAAAGATAACGTTGTTTCAGATATCGTATCAGGCACAGAATCAACCGTATCAGATATTACTTCAAAAACAGAATCAATGATGAGCAGCAAATAAAAAAAGCAGGGTTTAACCCTGCTTTTTTATTATGTAGGGCGAGGGTTTACTCTCGCCGTTTTTTATGCGTTTTTAATAAATGCTAAAGATGCTTTATGGGTTTCGTAAACGTCTAACTTAGAAACGGTTTCAAAAGGAGCGTGCATTGAAAGAACCGGAACACCAAGATCCACTACGTCAACACCTAAATTTGCAATATATTTTGCAACTGTTCCGCCGCCGCCTGCGTCAACCTTACCAAGCTCACCTGTTTGCCAAATAACGTTATTAGAATCTAAAATATTTCTAACCTTTGCCATATATTCGCTTGAAGCATCACTTGTCCCTGCTTTACCGCCGTGGCCTGTATATTTTGTAATAACTGCACCATAGTTAATATAAGCAGAGTTTTTAGGATCATATACGTCGGGGAAGGTGGGGTCGAATGCACCATTAACGTCTGCAGAAAGACAGCTTGAATTACGAAGTGCAATTGTAGTAGATAGTCCGTAAGGACGGCATAGGTCGTCAACAATATATTTTAAGAAGGCCGAATTTAAACCGGTGTTGCCATCTGAACCAACTTCTTCTTTATCTGCTAAAACAACGATAGCGGTTTTTTCTAATTTCTCGGCATCAAAAAGGGCTGTTAAAATTGGATATGCACAAACGCGGTCGTCGTGGCCGTAAGCACCAATTAAGCTTCTGTCTAAACCAACGTCTTTTGCTTTAAATGCAGGAACGCATTCAAGCTCTGCGGATAAAAAGTCGTCTTCGACAATACCATATTTTTCAAATAAAATGTTAAGTAGGTTAAGTTTTACAAGCTCACCTTTTTCGTCGGCTTTAAAGGGGCGGCTACCAATTAAAACGTTTAGCTCTTCACCCTTAATGCCGTTGCCTAGGGTTCTCTTTTCTTGTTCGCGTGCTAAGTGGGGAAGTAGGTCGTTAACAACAAAGCAAGGATCGGTTTCGTCTTCACCAATATTTACAATAACGTTAACTCCGTCTTTTTTAGAAACAACGCCGTGTAAAGCTAGAGGAATTGCGGTCCATTGATAGTTTTTAATACCGCCGTAGTAGTGGCTTTTAAGTAGTCCTAATTCTGCTTCTTCGTAAAGTGGGCAGGGTTTAAGGTCTAGGCGTGGGCTATCAATATGAGCGGCTAAAATGTTAACGCCTTTTTCGGCATCGCTTTCACCAATTATTAAAAATGCTGCAGATTTACCGCGATTGTTAATGAATAATTTGTCGCCTGCTGTATATTTTTCACCGGGCACAAACTCTTTAAAGCCTTTAGCAATTGCCATTTCAATAGTATAATCCACTGCTTCGCGTTCGGTTTTAGCACTGTCTAAAAATACTTTATAACCTTCGCAATAATCGTAGGCTTTTTCAATTTCACTTTCTTCTAATTTTAGAAATGCGTTTTTAGGGTTTCTCATTAATTTTTCTTTTAGTTCTTTAAAATCTGCCATTGTTACTCACCTTTCAAAATATTATAAATTATAGTTTCAAATTCTTTGTTTAATTTATCAACACTTCCGTTATTAGTTAAAATAATATCGGAATTTTGTTCGTAAAATTCGTTGGGCTTTTTGGCTTTAGCACGAAGTCTAGCTTCTTCTTCACTTAAATTATCGCGTGCTTTAAAGCGGCTAATTCTAACTTCTTCGTCCGCTAAAAGCGATATAACTAATCCGCACTCTTTATTAATGCCCGATTCAATAATTGTAGCGCCATCAAGAAGCACTAAAGGACTAATGCTACTTGCAATCATCTCTTTAATTTTATCAATTATTGGGTTTAGGGTTATAGCGTTTAGTTTTTCGGTGTTTTCTTTTGTTTTAAAAGCAATTTGTGCTAACTTTTTGCGGTTTAAAACTTCACCCTCGAAAATATCTGCACCAAAGCTTTCTATAAGCTCCTTTTTTAAGGTTGGCACAACATCGTGCGCCACGCTGTCGCAGTCAATAACGTAAAAGCCTAATTCTTTAGCTTTTGTAGAAAGGGTGGATTTACCAACACCCGAGGGCCCCGTAAGACCCATAATAAAGGGTAAACTAATTTCTTTAAAGCCACAAGAGCGCACCATGCGGTTATAAAGGGCTAAACCAATGCCGTCTTTATTTGGGGCGTGAATAACTGCGTTTTTATAACCTTTTTCATCTAAACTTCTAAGAGAAGAAAAAAGATTTTTATTAGGTTCATTTCCTAAAGAAATATAGGGAACGGTTAACTTTTCTGTATCTTGAGTAAAGCAAACAGCGGGAATATTAAGTGTATTTGCAAAATTACAAAACATATCGCTGCTTGCGTTTATTAAAGTAAGATTGCATTTTGGGGCATAGTGCTTATATTTCATACCGGGAGAAAGCACCTTGCTTTTTTCAACCGATTGTGTAACGCCGCTATCAATAATAAGGTTTGGACAAATTTCTTTAATTTGTTCTGCCGTTATAAAACCGGGTCTTAAAAGCACGGGATTTTCACCAACAAAAGATACAACGGTAGATTCAAGTCCCACCGTACACTCTCCACCGTTTAAAATGGCGCTGATTTTTCCTTGCATATCTTCAATAACGTGCTCGGGTTTTGTGGGGCTTGGTTTACCTGATAAATTTGCGCTGGGGGCGGCTAAAAACAAACCGCTTTTTGCAATGATTTCTGTAATAATTTTATTGCTTGGCATCCTAATTGCCACAGTATTAAGTCCGCCCGAAGTAACGCTTGGCACAATATCTTTTTTATTTAATATTACAGTAAATGGCCCTGGCCAAAAGGCGTCAATACATTTTTGAGCGGCTATGGGCACTTTTGTTACAAGCTTGTTTATATCTTCTTTATTTGAAATATGAACTATTAACGGGTTATCGCAAGGGCGGTTTTTGGCTTCAAAAATCTTTTTAACGGCGTTTTCATTTAAAGCGTCGGCTGCAAGACCATAAACCGTTTCGGTAGGCAAAGCAACCACCTCGCCGTTTTTAAGTAGGTTACAAACAGCGCTTAAATAGTCGTCTTTAGTTGTAAAGATTTTTGTCTCCATAAAAAGCCCTTAGTTTTCAGATTTAAGCATTTCGGCGCGGTAGAAGGTAATTAACGAATCAATTACTTCGTCAAGGTCGCCGTTTAAAATTTGTTCAATTTTATAAAGTGTTAAGCCAATGCGGTGGTCGGTAACGCGGCCTTGGGGGTAGTTGTAAGTACGAATTCTTTCGCTTCTGTCTCCTGTTCCAACCTGTTGCTTTCTTTCGCCTGCAATTGCATCGGTTTGTTCTTTTTGCATTGTTTCATATAGGCGTGAACGAAGAACCTTCATTGCTTTTTCTTTGTTTTTGTGTTGGCTTCTTTCGTCCTGACACTCAACAACAACCCCTGTTGGTAAGTGGGTAATACGAATAGCACTTTCGGTTTTGTTAACGTGCTGTCCGCCGGCGCCGCCACTGCGGTAGGTATCAATTTGTAAGTCGGCCGGGTTAATTTCAATTTCAACGTCGTCGGCTTCGGGTAAAACCGCAACAGTAACGGTTGAAGTGTGAATTCTACCGGATGCTTCAGTATCGGGTACACGCTGAACTCTGTGAACACCGCTTTCGTATTTAAAACGGCTATAAGCCCCGTCACCCTCAATCATAAAGCTAATTTCTTTAATGCCGCCAAGCTCGGTTTCGTTAGCGTTAATAACTTCGGTTTTCCAACGCTTGCTCTCTGCATACATAGAGTACATTCTAAATAGGTTTGCGGCAAATAGTGCGGCTTCATCACCACCGGCCCCACCACGAATTTCAATAATAACGTTTCTGTCATCGTTCGGGTCGCGTGGAAGTAGTAAAATTTTAAGTTCTTCGGTTAGTTCTTCACATTTAGCTTTGCTTTCGGTATATTCTTCTTCGCAAAGTTCTTTAAAATCTTTATCAAGTCCGCCGGCATCTAACATTTCCTTTGCTTCTTGCATGCTGCTTTCTGCCGCACAGTAAGCGCGGAAGGTTTCAACAATAGGGGTTAGAGTCTTATGTTCCTTCATAAGTTTTTTAAATTTCTCGTTATCAGAAACAACCTCGGGCAAAGATAATTGGTCGTTAATTTCTAAAAATCTTTGCTCAACAGATTTTAATTTTTCTATCATACATTTCAATCCTTTAAAAGAATAATATTTTACAAATTATCTCATTATAAATATGTATAATTAAAAATGAGATTTTGACTTTTTTAAAAACTGCGATACTTTCGCACTATAT